>CAJXOF010000001.1 GCA_913057945.1 uncultured Hyphomonadaceae bacterium
ATCATTACGCGAAAACTCCAGCCTCAAACGAGGGATTTTTCGGGGAGCAGGTCACTTCGAAGCTTGGTTCAGCGGCATGAGGGGCTGGTCTACTTATTCTCCCAGAGGTGCAGAATACTCAGGAGTGCGGTCACGAATGCCAATGGCTGATCGAGCATCAAATGGTGGCGCGCCTCAGGTACGGCGATAATTGGGATGTCACCGCCCCCTAGCTCACGGATGTAGTCAGCCGAATCCTTGGTAAAGAGCTGACTCTTGGCACCATGAACGATGGTCTTGCGACCCGGCGCATTCACGAGTCGCTGGCCGATAGTGAGCCATTCCTCTGACTTATTGCTTCGCCGGAATACCTCGGGTGAGAATTTCCATGTCCAGTTGTCTCCGTCGCGCCGCATAGAATGATAGGCCATGTAATCTAGGAGGAAAGGCTCGCCAACCGGCTGGGGCGGGGAAAGGACGTATCTTTTGCGCGCCTCTTCATAGCTCGCGTAGGACCGCTTGGGCTTGTCAGGATCACCTGACCCCGGGCTGGAACGGCGTTGGTTCCAGTATTGCTCCAGGAGCTCGGCGCGCATGACCATGAGATCACAAATTACGAGGCCGGAGAAGTGATCGGGCGATTGCGTCACGGCAGTGAGCGCTGCGCCGGAACCGAAACTGTGCGCGACGATGGTGGGTTTGTGGCCATCTGCAAACAGATTGAGCGCCTCGGCAATCTCAACAAATTCGCGCCCTCTCGCTTCTGGATCGGCCTGCCCACGCATCTCCGAGTCGCCCATGCCGGCGAGATCGAACGCGACAACGTCATAGTCTTCGGCGAGGAATGGGGCGATGAAGGCAAAGCAGCGCGCGTGGGAGAGAAAGCCATGTGTCATAAGCACTTTCGGCTTGCTGCGGTCGCCCCAGCGAAAGTAATGCACTTTAGCATTGTCGATCTCCACATAACCTTCCTCGCGCGGCACTTTCAGGGCCGACACAAACCATTCCGGCAGATGCGAACCATCTCCAGCCCAGACGGGGCTGATATCGTCGGGAAAAACTGTCACTTTGGTTAACATACTCATTCCATCATCTGTTCGTTGCTGGTGGGTTTGTCGATCATGAAGCCGCGATACCCCTCGTTCGCTACTTCTTCGCAGAGTGCGACGTATCCAGACACGCTTGGAAAGTTGATCAGCTGACGCTTCCTGCCAGGGATATTTGCGCCCATGTACCAGGAATTCGCTTCTGGAAACAGTGTCATGGCGCCGGCCTGGGCAACCATTTTGGTCCAGTCAGCTTCTGCGGTCGCACAGGCTTCGAATTGATTACTGTCATTGTCCCGCATCCAGACGAGAAAGTCACAGATCCAGTCACCCTGTATCTCTGCGCTGGTCGGGCCGTTCGAGAAACCTGACGGGCTAAGTGGACCGTATGCAAACAGCATGTTTGGAAAGTCTGCTATCGCCATGCCGAGATAGGCGCGTAACCCGTCTTCCCAAGCTTGTGAAACAGACAGGCCGTTCGTCCCCGTGATGTTCATATCGACCATGCCGCCGCGCCCGGCATCGAAGCCGGTGGCGTAAACGATGAGGTCGCATTCCACCTCGCCGTCAGCGGTCTCTATCGCGTGCGGTTTGATCTGGGTGATGGGGGTTGCCTTCAGATCGACCAGATCGACATTATCCTGCGCGAAAATCTCGTAATAACACTGCTCGAGCGAAGGTCTCTTCGTGCCGAATGGATGGGGTGGTTCGGAAGGCGCGAGCTGTTCAACAAGATTGGGATCGGAGATCCTGTCGCAAACCTTGTTTCGCCAGAAATCATAGGCGTAGCGGTTCGCTTCGCGATTGATCAGCAGGTCGGCGAAATTGTGATACCAGAACCTGAGGCCGCCTTTCTGCCACAGATATTCGAAGTGTGCGGTGCGCTCTTTCTCGTCAACTTCGAGCGCCGAAACGTCCAGCGATTGAGATTCGAACCCTCCGCTGGTCTGCTTGCGCGTTTCGAAGATAGCAGCATAATCCTGCTTGTCGCGTTCTTGATCTTCCTTTGATAGCTTTTGCTGCCGCATGGGCAGCGCCAGGATTGGTGTTCTTTGAAATAGGGTCAGCTTCGATGCGGACTTCGCGGCTTCCTGCGCGACTTGCACACCGCTTGCCCCGGTGCCGATCAAGGCAATCTTGCGTCCGCTGAGATCGCCCCCCTGTTGTGGCCAGCGCGCCGTGTGAAACCATTCGCCTTCGAAATCCTCAATGCCGGGAAAATCAGGGATATGCGGCTTTGATGCGAAACCAATAGCGGGCAAGAGGAACCGTGTCGTAACAGTTTCCTCTCCGTTGAGTTGCAGGCGCCATTGCTGCGCCGCTTGCTCATAGTTCGCGCCTGTGACCCGTGACCCCATGCGCATCATGGGCCACAGCTTGAGTGTATTACAAACATGATGGAAATACGCTCTTAGCTCTTTCCATCCGGGAAATCGTTCGCTCCAGGTCCATGATTTCCACACTTCAGGTATTGAGTACTCGTAGATCGGCACCTGCGAATCCACTCGTGCGCCCGGATAGCAATTCCAATACCAGATACCGCCCGGCTCGGCCGCAGCATCCACCAGCAACACGTTGAACCCGGCGTTACGTAACTTGTGTAACAGGTAGATGCCGCTGAAGCCGGCACCGACGATTAGGGCGTCGTAATCAGGAGAAGCCCGCTTGCTCATCACGCGACCGTCAAACGCTCGGCGATTGCTTTCGCTGTTGCATAGTCGGCCTTGCCGTTGGATGCGCGCAGGGCTGTTTCCGTTGGATGGATGGCCTTTGGCGTTTTGTAGCCGGCCAATTGCTGACGAACATGGTCTTTGACGCCTTGCTCGTCGAATGCAGCGTCGCCACTCAGGTGCACGACGGCGATGACGGCCTGGCCCCATTTTTCACTCGGCACGCCCACGACCAGCGCGTCAGCGATGGCGGGATGGGTCTTGAGGACTTCCTCGACTTCTTCCGGATAGACCTTTTCACCAGCCGTGTTGATGCACACGCTGCCACGGCCCAGCAGGGTCAGGCTGCCATCGGCTTCGACCGTGCACCAGTCGCCTGGAATCGAATAGCGCACCCCGTCGATAGTGCGGAAGGTCTTGGCGGACTTTTCGGGATCCTTGTAATAACCCGCCGGGATTGCGCCCTTGCGAGCGATATATCCCGGTACGCCGCTGCCCGGCGTTACTTTCTGGTCGTATTCATCGAAGACATCGCAGAATTCACCGATCCCGAATTTCGCGGTGTTCGTACCCCCATCTGCGGTTGTGACGGAGAGGCCGAAGCCGAGCCCTTCGGAAGCGCCAAAGCTGTCCATCAGCACCGCTTGGGGGATATGCTTGCACAGGCCAGCCTTGACCTCCTTGCTCCACATCACGCCGGATGAAACAATGGAGACAAGGCTGTTTGTGTCCCAGCGACCGGGATTATCGTCCAGCGCCTGCAACATCGGTTTGGCAAAAGCGTCGCCCACAATTGAAATGCTTTCCACCTTGTGCGTATCAACCGTCTCCCACAATTCAAGCGCATCGAAAGATGGGTCCGACAGAGTCACGATGGCACCGCCCGACATGAGCGTGCCGATCGCAGTGATGAAGCCTGTCCCGTGCATTAACGGGCAGGAGGGAAGTGTACGTCTGCCCGGCCCTTGACTGGTGATTAGGGCGACGTTTTCCTCGACTGTTTGCGGAACGGGGCCGAGCAGCTTCTGGGCGTCCAGTTGCGCCTTGCGCATATCGTCGTGACGCCACATCACGCCCTTGGGCATCCCTGTCGTGCCGCCGGTATAAATGAAGAGCAAATCGTCAGGCGAGCGCGTGATGCCGAGCGCTGATCCATCACCTTCCTGCGCGAGAATTTCATAAGGGATCGCAAAAGGTGCGATTTGCGAAGCATCGCCAATTTCAACGAAGGTGTGAACCTTTCCGAGCCGGTCCTTGAGTTCGACGATACAGTCACGGAACTCCGAACTATAAATAATCACCTCGCTGTCAGAATCATCAAAAATGTAAAAAACTTCTTCGGGGCGATAGCGGTAATTGATGTTCACATGAGTCAACCGCCCCTTAAAGCAGGCCGCCATCAGCTCACCATATTCAGGGCGGTTGCGCATGTAGAAAGCCACCTTGGCGCCGTCGCTAGCTCCGCGTTGTCGCAACGCGCGCGCGACATTGTTCGAGCGCGCGGACATTTCGGGCCAAGTGATGATCCGGTCGCCGTGTATCAAGGCCGGAGCGTCTTGAGGCATGGCGGGCTCGATTGCGTCGAGAATGTCGCCGAGATTCCATTCGATCATGTTGCTTGATTCCTTCAAGACTGGGCCGCAAATCTCGCAGCCGTATACAATGAGTGTATTACGGGGCTTTTATCCAACCCTGTAGGGCTGCCAATTCGGCCCGCACCGTTTCGGGGCCTCCAAGCGCTTGCCGGTCGAAGCCAATACGTTTGAACCAGTAATGAAGACCCATCAGGTCCGTAAATCCCATTCCGCCATGCACTTCGGTGGAGGTGCGGGCGACAAAGCGATGGACTTCGCCTGTGTGTGATTTGGCATGGCAGGCGAAAATGGATGCATCCTCCGGTATCGAATCGAAGGCGTGGGCCGCATACCAGACAAGCGAGCGGCATGGCTCATGACGTGCGGCCATCTCCGCGCACATGTGCTTGACGGCCTGGAAACTGCCGATGAGCCGGCCAAACTGCTCGCGCTGGCCAGAATAATCGACAGCCTTTTCGATCATGGCCTGGCCTGCGCCAAGGCTGTCAGCAGCTAAGATCACACGGCCCGCATCGCGCAACCGGGCCGTTGTCGCGCCGTTATCGTCAATAAGCGGTTCTGCCTCTGTCTGTTCGAAACGCAATTCCCCGACACTGCGGGTGCGATCAATGGTCGTCAGCCGGATCGTCTCCAGTTTGAGGGCATCGGCTGTAACGAGGTGCAGCCGGCCGCCAGCGTCGGCTACGATGTAAGCGTCAGCTCCCTCGAAATCCAGGCAGAACAGGGCGGTTCCGCTGAGCTTCCCATCAGCAGAGGAAACGCCCGCCCCGTCGCGCGCCTCGACCGTCTCGGAAATCGCGACAGCGATACGCGCCTCGCCGTTCGCGATCTTCGGTAGCCATTGTGCTTTTTGTTCTTCGCTACCAGCCTCGCTCAGCGCGATAGGCGCAAGTACATGACTGGCGAGAAAAGGCACTGGCGCGACCATATAGGCGAGCTGTTCGGCAACTATGGCAGCGTCGAGAAGGGTCATACCGAGGCCGCCATGCTCTTCAGGTACCAGCATTCCGGGAATTCCCAAGTCCTGAACGGCGCCGAGCACTTTGTCGCTGAGTGGATTGTCCAGTTCGGCGCATTCGCGGACATGATCGAGCGGGCAGGTGTCCGCAAGACAACGGGCAACCGCATCACGTAACATCTGCTGGTCCTGAGATAATCCGAAATCCATTAGGCTGATCCCTGTTTGTGACGCTCTATGTCTGCGGTTGCTTTCGCCGCATCCGAAACCTTTGCGAGCTTCGGTTCGCGCGGCATTTCGAGGCCACGTTCGGCGATGATGTTTTTCTGAATCTGCGCGGTGCCGCCGCCTATTATGAGACCGAGCTGGAACATGTAGTTCCATTGCCACGCGCCTCCTTCGCGCTCTCGCGGGCTGCCATGGTAAAGCGTGCCTATCTCACCCATGGCGTCGATCGCCAGTGCTGAAATCTGGTGGGCAATCTCACAGCTTTGCAGCTTGACGATTAGCTTCGCCATGCCGCCTGACTCACCCTTGAGGCTGTTCGAAAGGATACGCATCCCATTGCATTTCATCGCTGACACCTCGGCCTGGAGCGCCAACAGCCGATCTCGCAGAACCGGATTGTCGATTGCGCGGGCCTGTCCGATACGCTCTTCCTGCATCAGGGCGATCAGTGCCTGTAGCCGGTTTTCGAGCGCGCCGGGATCACCCAGCATTCCGCGCTCATGGCCGAGGGTTGCATTCGCCACGAGCCAGCCCTGGCCCCGCGCCCCTACAATCTGGTCCACCGGAACGCGGACATTGGTGAAGAATGTCTCATTGAATTCGGCGTGGCCTGTCATCGTCTTCAAAGGACGAACCTCGATACCCGGTGTGTCCATCGAGAAGATCAGGTAGGAAATACCGCGGTGTTTTGGTGCGTCGGGCTCGGTCCTTACGAGGCAGAAGATCATGTCGGCCTGCTTCGCCGTGCTGGTCCAGATTTTCTGGCCATTGATGACGAAATTGCCGTCTTCGACTCGCGCCCTGGTCTTGAGGCTGGCCAGGTCCGATCCGGCACCGGGTTCAGAATAGCCCTGGCACCATACGATCTCGCCTTTCAGCGTGGGTTCGATCCAGCGTTGCTTCTGCTCCTCGGTGCCGAGTTCCAGCAAAGTCGGGACGAGCATCGAGATGCCCTGGTTCGTGAGCCCGCCCGGCACCCCGGCCCGTGAAAACTCCTCGGAGATGATGCGCGATTTGAGGATGTCGGGTTCCGCGCCGTAGCCGCCATACTCCGCCGGGATCGTGCGGGCAGTGTACCCGTTTTCGATCAGCAGCTTCTGCCATTTGACGGCTTCGGGTGAAGGGCGGGCTGCCCGAGTCGCACACGGCGGCGCAAGGTGGCTATGCGCTTCGATGAAATCGCGCACCTGTTGACGGAATGTGTCGTATTCGGGGCCGTAATCGAGATCCATATCGCTTCTATTCCTCGCAGGGACGGAAAACGGGCAGACGGAAGTCGTCCCCGATTGTTTCGAATGTCAATTCTACAGGAAGGTCGAGCCTGAGGCTATCATGGTCACAATCGATCAGACGAGTGGCCATGCGTACACCCTCTTCGAGTTCAACCACCGCAGCCACGAAGGGAATGTCGGCGGCAAATGCCGGGTGCAGGGCCTGGTGGGTGATGGTCCAGGAAAAAAGCGTACCCTTGCCAGTGCTGCGCTCCCACGAAAATTCCGGTGAGCCACACTTCGCGCACATATAACGAGGCAGGTGGCGGAGGGTGCCGCAATCGCTGCAACGCTGGAAATAGAGATGGCCATCCTGGCACCGATTCCAGAATTCCTGTTCGATAGGATCCTGCGGGCGCGGTTTCGGCTTGGGCGGAGCCTTCTGCGCCTTGAAGCGCATTTTAGGCGGCAGTTCGTTCTTGTCGCTCACGTAAACCTCCTGAGGATTGCGATACTCCCGTCGCCAAGGTCGCCCCAGCCGGTCACGAGGCCGGTCTGGGCATCTGCGACCTGACGCTCGCCGCAATCGTGGCGCAGCTGGCGGACCGCCTCAACAACATGGTTGAGGCCCCAGACATGCGCTTCGCTCAGCAAGCCGCCATGGGTGTTGATGGGATAGCGTCCACCCAGCTCGATCTGGCCATCAGCGACGAATTCGCTCTGACCGCCGGGTTCGCAGTAACCGAGCGCTTCAAGCTGCAACAGCACGATATAAGAGAAGCAGTCGTAGATTTGCAGAAAATCCATATCCTCGCGGGTGACGCCTGCCATCTCGAATGCGCGCGGGGCGGCATAGCTGAGGCCGATCTTGAAAGGGTCGGGGCGCGAGGGGATGTCGTCGGCGGGATAGGGGTGGCCCTCAGCCGCGCCTGCGATGCTTACCGGCACGTGCCGCATGTCCTTGGCCCGTTCCATGCGCGAGACAACGACCGCACAGGCACCATCGGTTTCCAGGCAGCAATCGTAGAGCCGGAAAGGCTCGGATATCCAGCGCGCCGAGTGATATGCCTCGAGATCGAATGTACGGCCATAATTGAAGGCTCTCGGATTTAGCTGCGCGTGACGGTTACATGCGAGTGCCACAGCGGCCATCGCGTCCGGCCCGACACTGTGGAGCTTGGAATGTCGCATGGCGAGCCAGGCATACATCTGCACCGGCAGGAACACGCCATAAGGAATGTAATAGCCCTGAATGGTGTTGGTCAGAGTGTTCATGTTCATCGGCCGGGTAGGCGGGGCACCGGCCTTGGGCCTGAGTGCGGAATAGCCATTCCAGCCCAGCGTTACGAGAACGTGGTCACAAAGTCCGCTGGCGATCGCCATCGCCGCGTTCTGGAGCGCTGTCGTCGGGCTGGCTCCGCCCATGTGAACGGTAGCCGCATAGCGCAATACGTCGATACCCAGATTGGCGGCCATTTCTTCCGATGTCGTGTAGATCGGCGGCGGAACCATGCCGTCGATGTCGGATGGCTTCAGCCCGGCATCAGCGATCGCCTTGCGGGAAGCTTCGAGCATCATGTCGACCGCGGTATTTTCGGCGCCCTTGATGAATGCCGTTTCACCGACGCCCGTGATTGCGGACCTGTCACTGAAATTGAAGGTGGATGTGGCGCTCATTTTTGATGCTTGTCCTGTTGGCTGGACTGCATGTCTCCGACAAACGAGCGGGAGAGTGCGACTTCCGCACCTTCGACAAGTTCACGCATCACCTCGGCTGCGGGCCGGATCGAATGGATGAGGCCAATTCCCTGGCCAGCAAAGCCAGGCATGATATCCTTGCGCTCAGCCTTGAGGCCTGAAGCCATAACCGGACCTGAAATTATCGACTGGAAAGGCATGGGCAGTGGTTCCTTGCCCGCAGCAACCCACGCATCGGCCCATTTGTTACGGATCATGCGGGCAGGCTTGCCGGTTAACGAGCGGCTTACGACGGTATCCGCGTCACCGCTTTCGGTGATTGCTTCCTTCTGAAAATGCTCGATGCCTGCTTCGTCCGTTGCGAGGAATGCGGTGCCGATCCACGCGCCTTCTGCCCCCAACATCAGCGACGCCGCGACACCGCGCCCATCTGAAATACCACCTGCACCGATCACGGGCACCCGATCACCGACCGCATCCACGACTTGCGGGATAAGCGACATGGTTCCGATAGGTGAATTGTGGCCGCCGCCGTCGTGACCTTGGGCGACGATCATGTCGATACCGGAATCGACCACCTGCTCGGCATGCTTGACCTTGCCGATCACCGCCATGACCTTGGTGCCGTTGGCGTGAAGACGGTCGATCCAGGGCGCGGGATTGCCGAGGCCCGCGGCATAGACCGGCACCTTTTCCTCAATCACCACCTCCATCTGCGCCTCGAAGAATTCTCTCGAGAATAGCTGGAGCTGGCTCTTGCCCATATCCGGCGAACCTGCGGCGCGCATCGCTGCTGCAGCATCGACTTCGGGAAGGTTCTCCCGCGCCATGAAATCGCGGGTAAACTCCTTGTATTCGTCGATTTTTGCCATCGGGTTGGCGGGCGCGTTACCGGATTGCGGCGCCGACCCCCGCCGGACCGAGGCCGGCAGAAGCGTATCCACCCCGAACGGCTTGTCGGTCATCTCGCGGGTCTGACGGATCCAGCTACGTAACTGGTCCGGCGAGCACGCCGCGGCGCCGAGGACGCCTAGCCCCCCTGCATTCGATACCGCGGCCGCGAGCGCGGGGACACTTGCCCCGCCCATTCCGGCCAGAAAGATCGGATATTCGATCTCGAGAATTTCGCATATGCGCGTTTGTAGCGGCATGTTATTTATTCTCCCGTCTTAGACATTGCGGTTCGCAAGTCTTCTAAATTTGTCCCCACCTCACTTTTTGAGAAACCAGATCAGGACTTCGTTCAGCTAAATAATTTGCCGAACCTGACACAAGGCGGGCCATGGCCTGCCGCGCTTCCTGGGCATCACCTGTGCGTACCGCTTCCAGAACGCGGCGCAGGATTCGCAACTGGACTGCGCGCTCCTGGGCGGAATAGCCGAGCGAGCGCGAAAATTCGCGGGTCAGTAAATGCAAGGTGGAGGTCAGAAGGCCGAAAAGCGGATTGCCGCTGGCCCAACCGAGCAGGTCGTGAAACCGACGGTTAAGTTCCTCGAACTGGCTTCCCGCCTCATTCCGCTCAAGCTCTTTAAGGCAATCGGCGAGTGCGCTGAGGTCGCCTGTGGTCGCGCGCTGGGCGGCATAGGCTGCAACATCCGGCGCTATGGCTTCACGCAGTTCGAGCAGACCCCTCAGGTCTGCTTCCATGAATTGCAGGATGAGAGAAAGACTATTTGCGAAATCACCGGACTGCGGGCGCGCAACCACCGGGCCCCCGCCACGGCCCAATTGAAGGTGGATTACGCCCTGAAGCTCCAGGAAGCGGAGCGCTTCACGCAAGGTTGCTCTGGCGACTTCGTACCGCGCGAGCATTTCTTCTTCGCGTGGCAACCGGTCTCCCGCAACGCGTGCACCAGCTTCAATGTCGCGAACGATGTCTTGTGCGAGCGAAAGTGCACGCTTTGCCTTCTTTGCGTTATAGGCCCTGGGCTGCATCTTTGAACCTAATATATTATCATAATTAATCTGATGAACGGCCAAATCAAGCGTTTAGCTTCCATGGTTGTAACTAATCGTCAAGTATGTATGATAATATTTAAAAGTGGCATGTTGCGGGGCCGCTAATTTGCCAGAAGGTGGCGCGCTATTTTCGCGTACGGACTGAAGGATAGAACATGAGTATAGAAACAATTGAGCTGAACACGGCCGAAAAAATCGCGACCATTCCGATCGAGCAAATCGATGTTTCACGGCCGAGCCTTTTTCAGAAAGATACAATTGGCCTGTTTTTCGACCGATTGCGCAGAGAGGATCCAGTCCACTACTGTCCTGAGAGCAAAGTCGGGCCATACTGGTCGGTTACCAAGTTCGACGACATCATGGCCGTTGACACCAATCACAAAGTCTTCTCGTCGGAAGCGAAGCTCGGCGGAATTGCCATTCAGGACATGCATGCGGGGGAAGGTGCGCTTGAGCTTGAAATGTTCATCGCCATGGATCCGCCCAAGCACGATCAGCAACGCAAGGCCGTTAACTCCGCAGTCGCGCCGTCAAACTTGCAGTTGCTCGAGCCGACAATCCGTGAGCGTGCGTGCAAGATACTTGATGATCTGCCGGTTGGTGAGGAAATCGACTGGGTTAATAAAGTCTCGGTCGAGTTGACCACAATGACCCTTGCGACCTTGTTCGACTTCCCTTGGGAAGAGCGGCGCAAACTCACTCGCTGGTCCGACATCGCAACGGCCGCGCCTGAAACCGGTATCGTCGAATCTTATGAGGCAAGGCGCAAAGAACTGATTGAATGCGCGATGTATTTCAAAGGGCTCTGGGATCAGCGTATTAACCAAGACCCCAAGAACGACCTCATATCCATGATGGCGCATTCTCCGGCGACGCGGGACATGCCCTTCCTAGAGTTTCTGGGCAACTTGCTGCTGCTTATTGTGGGCGGCAACGACACTACGCGGAACTCGATCAGCGGCGGCGTGCTCGCCCTTAATCAGAACCCTGAAGAATATCGCAAGCTGAATGAGGATCCGTCGCTGATCACCAGCATGGTGCCAGAGATTATCCGCTGGCAGACTCCGCTGACCCATATGCGCCGGACTGCGCTCCAGGATTACGAGATTGGCGGTAAGCTGATCAAAAAAGGTGATAAAGTGGTGATGTGGTATCTGTCGGGCAACCGGGATGAGTCTGTCATCGAGAATGCTGACCAGTTCATAATCGACCGAAAGAACCCACGTCATCACCTGTCCTTTGGCTATGGCATCCATCGCTGCATGGGCAACAGGCTTGCAGAACTGCAACTTAGGATTATCTGGGAAGAGATCCAAAAGCGTTTCGCGAAGGTCGAAGTGACCGGCGAGCCCGAGCGTCTGTTTTCGAACCTTGTGCGAGGCATCACGAAACTGCCTGTGCGGCTCCACGCTCGCTGACTGGGGACACCACTGAGCCTTTCACGCAAGCGCGAAGCGGTCGATCATGTGGTGGAGACATTCGGCGCAACCGAGCGTCGGGCTTGCCGCGTAATCGGCCAGCATCGTTCCACCCAGCGCAAGCCGCGCGTGCCGCGTCAGGATGAGGATGTGCTGACAGCGGCCATCATCACCCTGGCTGAATGGTTCGGCCGGTATGGCTATCGTCGCATTACGGCCCTGCTGAGACGGGGTGGCTGGCATGTGAGCGAGAAGCGCGTCTATCACATCTGGCGGCGTGAAGGGCTGAAGGTCCCGATGAAACAACCGAAACGTGGCCGTCTCTGGTTGAGTGACGGCTCCTGCATTCGGATCAGACCAATGCACAAGGGGCATGTCTGATCCTATGATTTCGTCCAGGATCGCACGCATGATGGGAAGGTCTTCCGCATGCTGTGCGTCATTGATGAGTTCACTCGCGAATGCCTCACCATCCGCGTCGAGCGCAAGCTGAACTCCCGCGATGTCCTCGACACGCTGGGCGATCTGTTCGTCGTGCATGGACCGCCTGGGTACATACGTTCGGACAACGTCCTACATTCTGAACTTTTGGCAGGTTTCGGGCGCAAAGCCTCGTCCCGTAGTTTCCAGATACGGGTCTTGAAGTCAATTACCGGGTGGGCTTCCGCCGCACTGGAAGAGCTCGCAGCCATAGCAAACACAGGATCCATGCGAGTGAGGTTCGCTGGTCCTTACCGTCCTTAACACGGGATGCCGATCCGAGCGGAAGATCCGAACATTATCTACGAGGTCGCCGATAGACTGGCGCCTCAACGGCGCGCATCAGAGAGAGATTCTCCCGCCCGGTACCGCCCCTTCGTAGAAGGGGCGGTAAGCTTTTCCGCTCTTGATGATGGCATGCGCTGTGCGCGCCATCTTGGCGGTAACCGCAGTGAGCGCTTTGCGCCGGAGATCGGGATTGTCCGGATCCCTGGCGATATAGCGCGTATATTTATCCCTGAAATTGTTCTCCTTCTGGCGGATCGCGACCAGGCCGGCCATCCAGAGCGCCCGGCGAAGCCGTGCGTTGCCGTATTTCGACAGTTTCGTCTGTCCCCGGAAAGTGCCGGACTGATGCGTTGAGAGGTCCAGGCCGCAGAATTTCAGGAACTGGCGATGATGACCAAACCGGCGCAGGTCGCCGGCTTCAGCGAGAATGGTCAGGGCGATGATCGGGCCGATGCCGGGGATTTGCTTGAGGGCCTCGAAGTCAGGGGTTCCGCCCAGAAGGGCTTCAGCTTCCGCTTCGATCGTATTGCGCTGGCGGTTCAGGCTGCGCGCCTCCGCCAGAACCATGCGGAACATCGCGATGGCCCTGCTGTCGACCGGAACCGGCAACCCGATTGATTCTTTTGCGGTTTCACAGATGTCCACGATCAACCTGGCCTTTGAAACCTTCTTGCCAACAATGTCCCAGGCGGCGGCTGAGAAGGCTTCTGGAGACAAGGCCGTGATCGATGCCGGGGGCGGGAACGTCTCGAGCAGGGCGAAGAACCAGTCGCGCCTGGAGCTTCCCAGGAACTTCTCGATCTCGGGAAAATAGAGTGGCAGATAGTGCGTCAGGATCCGGTGAATGGTCTGCGTCCTTGCTCTCGACACGGCCTCATGCGTCTTCGAGAGCTCCTGGATATCTGCGAGGCCGGCGACCAAGGGATCCAGATAGACCTGGCTGAGACCTGTCGCCAGCATATGCAGGATAACCTGGGCATCCTTCGGATCATTCTTGTCCCATCCGTTGTGGATGGCTTCGCGCTGGCGAGCGAGTGCCATGGAAGAGATCAGGCGTGTCTTGATGCCGGCATCGACCAGTCTCCAGGCCAGTGCCCGATGATAATTACCGGTTGCCTCAAACCCCGTAACAACCGGACGGTCGAAAGCCTTCAGCCGTTGAATAAAGCGGTCGTGCTCTGCGCGCTGGTTGAGCACAACAAGACGCCGCCGTCGAGGCGACCCAGGCATCTGTATCAGAACATCATTGCGCTTCTTGGAAATGTCGATCGCGACGAGCACAGCATCCTGTGCGATAGAATGAATCCTGGCCATGGCCGGTCTGCTCCTCTTCGGTGGTGGTTGGAATAACCACTGTAAGAGGTCCTGCGGCCCGGTCATGGCCTCCTGCCTGCGTGCGGAATGCGCCGCAGGCGGCCATGACCTGCCTTGGTTCCGAATGTGCTACGTCCTATGAAAAGAACGAAAGCTGGAATGAGCCAACAGGTCGTTGATGCGTGACGGCGAACCTGCGTCCCGCTCGTTCGTAAAATCACCCAGGCGTCTTCTGTCGTCAAGGAATCAGTTCTTCCATAGCAAATACAGGGTACGCTGGATTGCGGCCCTCACCGTCCTTAAGACGAGATCCGAATACCCAGGCAGAAGACCCGAACATTATCTACGAGGTCGTGACGATGCATGCCTCAACGGCACTTGCAGAGCGGGGTCCTTCCGCCTGGGACCGCGTCCTTCGAAGAAGGGGCGGTAATCTGTCTCGGTCTTGATGACCGAATGTGCGGTGCGTGCGATCGTTGCGGCAACGGAAGTGAGTGCCTTGCGCTTCAGGTGCGGATCGCTGTGATCTCTGGCGATGTATCTTTCATACTTGTCGCGGAAGCCGTTCTCGCGCTGCCGAATGGCGACCTGTCCCGCCATCCAGAATGTCCGTCTCAGCCTGGCATTTCCAAACTTGGAGAGTTTGGTCTGTCCTCGGAATATGCCTGACTGCTGAGTCGAAAGGTTGAATCCGCAAAACTTAAGAAACTGCCGGTGATGCCCGAAGCGGCGCAGGTCCCCGGCCTCAGCCAGGATGGTGAGCGCGTTGATCGGCCCGATGCCTGGGATGGTCCTCAAGCGTACGAAGTCCGGATGTGTTCCAAGCAGGTCGCTGGCTTGCTGTTCGATCTGATCACGTTGGGCAATCAGATGCCTTCCCTGACCGAGAACGAGACAAAACATGCGGATCGCTGGCGTCTCCGGATCGACCGGCAGGCCAATGGAATCAGCGGCTGTGGCGTATATATCAGCGAGCAACCGAGCTATTGATGCCTTCTTGCCGACAACACCCCAGGCCGCTTCGATAAAAGCATCTTCGGACATGCACGTGATCGATCCCGGCGTGGGGAACTGTTCGAGGAAGGCGAGAAACCAATCGCTGCGCGAGTTGCCCATGAAGCGCTCAGCCTCGGGAAAGTAGAGTGGCAAGTAGTGTGTTCTCAAACGATGCCAGAACTCCGTCTTGGTTTGCGATATGACGGCATGTGTCTTCGACAACTCCTGAATGTCGTTCACGCCGTGCACGAGCGGGTCATGCCAGATCTGGGTTAGCCCAGTCTGCATCATATGCAGCATCACCTGCGCATCCTTCGGATCGTTCTTGTCCCATGAGTTGTGCATCGCCTCGCGCGTGCGTGCCAGCGACAGCGAAGAAATGAGCTTCAACTCAAACCCCGCCTGATGGAGCCGCCACGCCAGCGGCCGATGGTAGTCGCCCGTCGGCTCAAATCCGACCTGAACCGGCACGCCAAAGGCGGTGAGCGTCTCGACAAATCTGTCGATATCTTCCCGCACGTTACGAACTGTGAGGCGTTTGCGGCGTCGCCTCCCTGGGACAGCGATCAGAACTTCATTGCGATGCTTTGCGATATCAATCGCTACCAGAACGGGTTGCCCTGTCTTATGGTGCGTCTTGGTCATGGCCGGTCTCCTCTTCAGTTGTGGTCGGCAAAACCACTGTAAGAGACCTGAAGGCTCGGTCATGACCGCCCGCCTGCATGTGAGAAACAAGCAGGCGGTCACGACCTCCGGAACATCGGTTCCCAATGTGCTATGGCAGTGAATTTACCGGCCAGATCGTGGACCTCTGGGCATATCATTACAAGGTCAGAATGGACTTCTCGCGCCCCGGCAAGCCGCAGCAGAATGGCTTCGTCGAAAGCTTCAATGGATCGCTCCGGGACGAGTGCCTCAACATCAACTGGTTCGCCTCCTTGGCCGAGGCAAGGCGGCTGATCGAGGCGTGGAGGCGCGACTCCAATGAGAGCCGGCTTCACATGGCTCACAATGGGCAATCTCCCGACGAGTTTGCCCGTAACGCCGGCCTATGCCATGGTGGCAAGGTCAAAATCGCCACTGGATTTTAACGCCAAGGCCGGACCACCAGACCAAGCACGTCATTGCCGCTGGATATTAACCCCAGGGCCGGACCACCGATCCCAAGCGTGTCAGCTGAAGCCGGAACTAACTTTTCGGTTGGGCCAGTCCGATTGGACAAGCCATAACCTCTATTGCAAATTTGCATCACCCGTCGACGATCTCTGTCAGGGGGAAAAAAGAATATTCACATTGCAGATAAGTATCATATCATACAGTATTATATAAACATAAGGAGGAAACTAGGTGTATTATTTCAACGCGGTGTCGAAGACAACTGTTTCGGTATCTTTGGCGGTTTTGCTGTTTGCCGCCGGTGCTCATGCGCAAGTTGAGGTGGACGAGCAAGGTGCTGCTGCATCCGCGGCGGAAAATGTGGAGGCCACACGTCGATTGGGTGCAATCACAGTTACAGCGCAAAAGCGCGAGCAGAGCTTGCAGGATGTGCCAATTGTCGTGACCGCCTTGTCCGGAGAGCTTCTCAGCGATGCTGGCGTTCAGGATATCAAGGACCTGACGGTCGTGACGCCGGGCCTGCTTGTAACTTCTTCGTCAAAGCAAGCAAATACTACGGCGCGGATTCGTGGCATTGGCACGGTTGGTGACAATCCCGGTCTCGAAAGCTCAGTAGGCGTCGTTATCGACGGGGTTCCGCGCGCCAGGAACGGCGTTTCCTTCGGCGATCTCGGCGAGATCGAGCGAATCGAAGTACTAAAGGGGCCGCAGGGAACCTTGTTTGGCAAGTCGACCTCTGCGGGCGTCATAAATGTCATCACGAAGAAACCGTCTGACGAGTTAGAGTCGATCTTCGAGGTCGGGATCGGCAACGAAGGTTTCCTTCGCACGTCTGCAGAAGTCACCGGACCGCTTTCTAAGACGGTGAGCGGTCGCCTGTTCGGAGTATACGAAGAGCGCGGCGGTCTTTTGGACGTAAAGACCGGTAACGGTCCACGTACCGAGGACGAAACGAGTCAGTATGACTTCTACTCCGTTCGAGGTCAGCTTCGTTTTGAGCCCTCCAGCGACCTCGAGATTCTTCTCTCTGCTGACTATACTGATCGGGAAGAAGATTGTTGCATGGGTGACTATATCGCGGTGGACCCGGCCAGGGGCCCGCTGATCACGCTGCTGGCTGGCGGTGACGGGGCCTCTGCTTTTCCGATCGATCCGTTCGACCGCGTCGCCTTTGCGAACCGCGACGCCACGCAGACGACCGAGGACTGGGGTGTGTCAGCGAATATCGAGTGGCAGTCCGGCCTCGGTGAATTGACGTCAATCACATCCTATCGCGATTGGGAAAACGGCTCGGGTCAGGATACAGATTTTAGTGCCGCCGATCTTTGGTATCGAGATGACGAAACGTCCAGGGACGCTTTTGCCACATTCAGCCAAGAGTTACGACTCGCGGGCGCGACCGATAACGTCGACTGGCAGGTGGGTGTGTTTTACGCGAATGAAACTCTTGATCGTACAGATTTCATTACTTACGGCAATGATTACTTTTTCTACTTTCAGCAATTGCTGCTCGGTGCGAGTGGTGGTGCGTTTGATCTGTCTTCGCTGCCAGGTAATATCTATACGGGCGAGGCAAATGCAACCGCAGACGTTTATGAACAAACTGCGGATACATACGCCATCTTCACGAACAATACGTTCAGCTTGAGCGATCAGTTCGACCTCACGGTCGGTCTTCGTTATACGATTGATGAGAAGACGCTGGAGTCCAATTTTAATGGCGAAGCGGGTAGCTGTACCACAGCCTTGGCCGTATTTGGCCCTACAGGTGGATTGACACCAACGCTTTGCTTGCCTTGGACAAACGACAACTTTGTGGGTGTGAGCGCCACGCAGGATCGCTCTGACGAGGATTTATCAGGTACAGTAAAGGGGGCATATCGGGTCAGTGAGAATCTGATGTCATACGCGTCCTATTCGCGCGGTTACAAGGCCGGTGGTTTCAACCTTGATCGCAGCCAGTTTGGTCCCTCAGATCCCACGCCATTTCAGCCCAACCTGGATACCAGATTTGATCCCGAAACTGTTGATGCGTATGAGGTCGGCTTTAAGACCAACAATGCGGCAAATAGCTTGTTCTTCAACGGCGCGATTTTCTATCAGGAGTATAGCGACTTTCAGCTCAACACGTTTACCGGTACGAGCTTCATCGTGACATCTGTTCCCGGTGTGATTTCCAAGGGTGCTGAGTTCGATGTCCGATACCTGCCTGAACAGCTTGAAGGGCTGACACTGCAGGGCGGTCTTGTCTATGCGGAAACCCAGTATGATGATTTCGAAGCGGTAGACTTTTTCGCGCCGCCGCGCTTGCCGGGAAGCACAATTTCATTTGCGCCCCGTTGGTCGGGTACGTTGGCCGCAACCTATGAAACCTCGTTCATCAGCGACTGGGATGCGCGCTTCAATGTATCGAGCCGGTTCACTTCAAAGTATAATACAGGTTCGAACCTCGATCCGCTCAAGGAGGTTGAAGAGCTGGTTGTGGTAAATGCAAGAATGTCATTCTACAGTGACAACTCTCCCTTCGAGTTGGAACTGTGGGCGCAGAACCTGTTTGATGAGGACTATTACGAACTTGCTTTCGATACGCCGCTTCAAGGTACCGCTGCCACGCAAACAGCTCCGGGAACAGCTGTTGGTGCTTTCTTGTCACCGCCCCTGACCTTTGGCGCAACCGCTCGTGTTCGGTTTTAGAGCACTTTGAGGCAATGTCAGCTTAGCCTGACTTGAGGAGCCAAGGTGCAAGAGCCAATCTCATAGGGGAGGGAAGCGCGAAGTTCCAGCTGTTGCTTGCGGAGTGGTTGCTGAATATTGTAGCGCTCCGCAAGCCATTTCCAGAGATTTTGTAGAGACAGGAGGCGCGGGCCGGAAGCCCATAAGGATGGGCGTTGGCCTGCCAGCGAACTTTCATCTGGATGGGATCAGAGCCTCGCTGATGAGGAGTTCATGACTTCAGATTCTCGCTAACTGTCGAAAGTAAAACCGCTGCTGAAGCCAGGACTAGGATCAATAACAGGGTTAAAGTCTTGAGCTGCAAGCCGCTCGGCGGATCGCACAAACTCCTTTGCGCGCTGGATCGCAAATCCGGTTGGGACAATTCGCCACGCTCGACGATCACGGTAATCTCGCTCACGCGAGACATGGCCCGATCAATCGAATTGATTGATCAGTATCCCAACATGTGGACGCTTAATATCGTGCACTTCGGTAAGCTGGATCTGGGGCATTCCAGTCTGATCATTTAACCAGGCGCCTGCCACCGTGATCGCGTGAGGGCGATAGCTTCCATTTCCTGATCGTACGCCCGGCGCGATAGTCGGCTCACTTCACCAAAAAGGAAGCTGAAATCGATTGCGGGATCTCATATGAAGCCAGATGCGCGCGACCGCGTGGGCAACTTGACGGGTTTCTCCATTTACAATGATTGTAAGGTAACTTAATAAAGGAATAAGTAAAAGAGTTTATAGTGGACGGATCTTTTGTACGATTGTGATGGATATCTCCATGCGCAGGGGCTGAAGCTGGCGCACAGTTCGGTTGGCGATCCCGCTGCCCCTCCGGTCATTTTTGCCCATGGCGGAGGACAAACTCGTCATGCTTGGAGCGCTGCCGCGAAGGCGGTGGCATTTGAAGGATATCGCTCAATAATCTTAGATCTTCGCGGGCATGGTGAAAGCGACTGGGCTCCAGACGGTGATTACTCTCTCGGAGCTATCGCTCGAGACCTTGTAGAGGTTGGTGAAAGCGTCGCGGTTGGAAGGCCGCGGCCGCATGTAGTCGGTGCTTCGCTTGGAGGACTTGCAGCCATAGTTGCCGCAGGCATGTTTGCGCGCGATGCGTTTGAATCGGTTACTCTGGTCGATATCACGCCGAACATGGACGCCGCCGGCGTCACCAAAGTTGTCGGCTTTATGGGCGCGCATGTTAAGGAAGGCTTTGCTTCGTTGGAACAGGCCGCTGATGTGGTTGCCACCTATTTGCCGCATCGGCCCCGGCCGAAAGACCTTGAAGGGCTGCGTAAGAATCTGCGGCAAGGCGAAGACGGGCGTTGGCGATGGCACTGGGACCCTGCCTTTATCACCGGCGTCACGCGTCGCTCTGGGGTTGCTCGCACCAGTGAGCTGGAGCAGGCGGTTCGGAACATCCGCGTACCGCTTCATCTCATCCGTGGACGTATGAGCGAGCTGGTTACAGAAGACTCCGTCGCGGCGTTTCGTTCCTTGGCACCGAGGGCACATTTCACTGACGTCGCTGGGGCCAGACATATGGTGGCAGGAGATTGCAACGATTTATTTGTCGAAGCAGTCGTGTCCTTTCTTCGTCCGATTCGAGAGCAGACCCCTGCATGAGCACCTCCATGCTCAATGTTAATCAGATACAGGCCGCACTCGATGCGGCCCCCTTCCATCGCTGGCTTGGGCTGAAGGCGGTCAGCACAGACAAGGACAAGCTGATACTGCAAATGCCCTGGCGTGAGGAGCTGGTTTCCAATCCGCGAATACAATCTGCCCATGGCGGTGTCATTGCCGCGCTGATTGATCTCACAGGATTTTATGCCCTGCTCGCCGCAGGGAACACGCCTGCTGCGACGGCGGACTTGCGAGTTGACTATCACAAACCTGCCACGCCAGGAACGCTAAGCATGATGGGAAGAATTGTCCGTCTGGGTGCAACTCTTTCCGTCGCCGAAGCCTCTGTCATGAACGCCAGCGGAGCGCTGCTTTCGAGCGGGCGCGGCGCCTACCTGATGCCGGGGCGTGCATGAAGGTTTGCATGATATTCTTGCATTGCGTAATTTTAATTCTGGTCTCGGGGTGTAGGGGCCAGAGTCAGAAGGTCAGGTTGCCCCTGAGCCGACCGGCTTTACGTATGAGGCCGGGGCGGGTGGTCTGTGTAGAAGCGGTTTCCGTGGAATTGGGGGCATGAGGGACATCTATTTGATTGCGTGGGGGCTGCCTCCGTAAAAGTGGCCTGGTATTTGAGTTAGTCTCGGCTTCGATTGACGCGCTTGGGTTCGGTGGTCAGGCTCTGACGTTAAAATCCAGCGGCAAGTTGGACCTGACCACCATGGCAATTCTTGAGATGTCGGCAGAATCTTTCGGCGTTTTTCCATTGCGAACCATGCGAGGTCGGCCTGTAGATCATTTGCAAGTCATGAGAAAGAGCGTCCGGCAATTGAGCACCGCCGGGCTAGATCCTGACAATGCACAATGAAGCTCTTTACGTTCACCGGCACATCGCCCCGGCTAAGAGGTGGAGAAACGTTGCGTCCCTCACAGGAATAGGGTATTGGAATTTCTCCACCGTTCTGAATTTCAGACGCGTTCACCCACTTCTTCTCTTCCTTGCAACGCCGGGCGCGCTGCAGCGCTCCACTGTGCCGGATCGGCGTGATACAGACAAAAAGTGAACTCATGGCCGGAACCGTTGCGAATTCTCAAGAGGGCGGCGGGCTTGCGGTCAAATAATGCCTTTGGAGTCATTAAAGGAAAAACACATGGCTGCCCGGCGCGCGATCCTTTTTCATTCCTGCAGAGTGAAATCGACCGTCTTTTCGACAGTTTCAGCGGCGCAGGTTTCCGCCGTCCGGTCGGAATGCAGGAGGTCTGGCCGCGTCTGGAAGTCAAGGAATGTGATGGTCTGATCGAAGTCGCCGCCGAGCTTCCCAGGGTGGATGAAAAGAATATCGAGGTCAATGTGACCGACAGCCGGCTGACGATCCGCGGGGAAAAGAAACCGGAGAGGGACGAAAAGACCAAGAGCTACCGGCTTGTCGAAAGATCGTTTGGCACATTCGAACGCTCGATCGCGCTCCCGTCCGGTGTTGACACCAGCAAGGTCAAGGCCCAACAAGCGCAAGGGCGCGCTGCATGTCGAAATTCCCAAGCTGGCAAGTTCAAAAAGGACAGCGCGTTGAGGGCTTCCAGTCTCTCTCGGGGTCCTGCCTTTGCATCGCTGGGCAAGTCACATTGCCGCGGTTGGTGCCGGGATGCTTCATATCCAACGCCCTTAACCTGTGAAGCGTCCCGATTTTTTGAGCACGCTGTGCGCGGGCTCAGGGCGGCGAGGCTGGTAACGGAATAAATCAGTGTACCGTAAAAACATAAGTGAGAGATAGGGCGCTGCGAGCACTCTGTTGTTTCCTGTGACCTGCTCCCCGAAAAATCCCTCGTTTGAGGCTGGAGTTTTCGCGTAATGATCCCAGGCTGGGATGGAGCGAAAGCGATGAAGGCATCGAAGTTCACGGACGCACAGAAGGCGTTCATACTGAAGCAGGGCGAGGAAGGGATTCCGGTCGCGGAGGTGTGCCGCAAGGCCGGGATCAGCCAGGCCACGTATTTCAACTGGAGTGAAGCGGAATAGAAATCGCACTGCGATTTCCCGCAAAACAAGTATGGCGGCTTGTTGCCGTCGGAGATGAAGCGATTGCGGGAGCTCGAGGAGGAGAACTCCCGGCTCAAGCGGATCGTAGCCGATCTCACCCTCGACCGCGAGATTTTGCAGGACGTCATCAAGCGAAAGCTTTGAAGCCTGGCCGCAAGCGCAAGCTGGTCAACGAGGTGTGTTACGACTGGACGGTCTCGATCCGGCGGGCCTTCGGGCTCCTGGTCCTCGATCCGAAATCCTATCGCTACACCTCTCGCCGGCGCGACCAGGCTGCTCTGGAACTGCGCATCCGGGAGATTTGTGAGACGCGTGTCCGATACGGCTATCGGCGCGTCTACGTCATGCTGCGGCGTGAAGGTTGGGTAATCAACATGAAGAAGGTTCGACGGATCTACAACGAACTAGGCCTGCAATTACGCAACAAAACGCCGAAGCGATGGGTCAAGGCCAAGCTCCGGGACGACCGCAGGGAGGCAACAGGCTCCCACGATGCCTGGGCGGTGGACTTTGCGCACGACCAGCTGGCGAGTGGCCACAAGATACGCATACTGACGCTGATCGACATTTACTCACGCTACTCGCCTGTCATCGATCCGCGGTTCAGCTATCGCGGCGAGGACGTTGTTGCCACGCTCGACCGTGTGTGCGGCAAGATCGGCTATCCGAAGACGATCCGGGTCGACCAAGGGTCCGAGTTCGTCTCCCGGGATCTCGACCTCTGGGCCTATGCAAACAATGTAACGCTGGATTTCTCACGGCCCGGAAAGCCGACAGACAATGCCTTCATCGAGTCCTTCAATGGGCGGTTCAGGGCAGAATGCCTGAACCAGCACTGGTTCATGAGCCTCGCCGATGCGAGGGAAAAGCTGGAGGCTTGGCGTGGAGACTACAACACGGTAAGACCCCACAGCGCGATCGGGAACAAGCCCCCGATTACGCTGATGAATCACCTCGGCGAAACCAGCCCGCTAAGGTGAGGAAGCGCCAAAAACTCCAGCCCCGAATAAGGGCAATTTTGGGAGCGGTTCAGAAAGGGCTAGACTCTCGAAATGAGTGAGGGACGCGTGGGGCTCAGGTCAGTCACGCAATCCGTGTCCGCTTCGTTCTGAGGTCGGGCCCGTTTCCTCACATCTCCAAGAGCTTGCTTTTCGAGGTTTTGTTACTCACTTTCCTTGCCAGCTCTTCTAGCAATAATAGCTTAAAACCGGTAGGCAATACCGATGTTGAGAATTGTTGGGTCCACCGAAATCTTGCCTCTGACCGGCGCCCCGCCGAGTGTCCCAGAGATATCTGTTTCGAATGGCGTGTAACGTATATCGGCATTAGCAAACCAATTATCGCTCATTTGATAGCGCATTCCAACTTGGACAGCGGGCGCCCAGGCGTCTTTCAAGTCGAAGTCCGCGAGTGCATCCCCTTGTTCTTCCAGAAACAAGATTCGAGCGATACCGGCACCAACATAAGGGCTAACGGATGAATTAGTCGAAAAGTGATATTGAAGCGACAAAACAGCAGGGCCATATTCCGTCTCTCCAACAGGCAGTCCTGCCAAACTGCCGCTCCCTGCAAGATTAGCGCTGGCAGGCAAACCACCAAAGAAGTTCAACGCTACAGATGAATTCAAAAAATAGGAAACGTCGAAACTCAGCGTGGTGTCATCGGTGATATTGACACCAGCCCCGGGTATTGGCGCACCGCCCGCGCTGATTGAATCCAACGTTTCGTTCGTGAATACTTTCGCCGCATTCAGGCCAAAAAGCCAGTCGCCCTTGGAGTAAAGCGGTTCCGCATTTGCGACGCTGAACGACGAAAAGCCACCGATCATCGTGATTAACACAAACTTCGAGGCAAAAGGCCCCTTGGATTTTACATTAGATTGTTTCATTTATTCCTCCCTTTTGGTCGTTTTTTCGCGCCCTATGCGCGGTCGCAAACAGGCGGAACATGCGATCCGCAAACCCGCTTGCCTGATTTCAGGCTACGCCAGAAGCACGTCCCCATAGGCTTCCCGCAGCTTGTTCTTCAGCACCTTACCGGTTGCGTTTCGTGGAAGCTCATCCACAAAAACGACCGTATCCGGGATCTGCCATTTGGCGACTTTGTCAGAAAAGAAGGCAATCAAATCCTTCTCTGACACTTTTGCTCCTGGTGCCTTGACCGCGACAAGGACCGGCCGTTCGTCCCATTTTTCATGTTTTGCCGCGATTGCGGCGGCATCCACGATACCGGGATGACCGACCGCGATGCCCTCAAGTTCGACGGTGGAAATCCATTCGCCGCCAGATTTTATGATGTCCTTGGAGCGATCCCGGATCGTCATGAACCCATCGGCATCAATCGAGGCCACATCGCCGGTTTCAAACCATCCATCGGATGCCAAAGTCGTGCCCGGCTCCGCACAAAAGTAGCTGTCTACGACCCAATGGCCGCGAATGCGAAGATTGCCTTGCGCCGCCCCATCCTCGGGAAGTGTGCTGCCTTCATCGTCAACGATCTTGAGTTCCACGCCATAGGGCGGGCGGCCCTGGCTTTCTCGCACTTTCGCCTGCTCTTCCTCGGTCATGCCTGCATGGCGTTCCAGCAAGGCATTCGCGGTCCCGAGAGGCGAGGTTTCGGTCATGCCCCAGGCGTGCACGACTTCGGTGCCATATTTGTCGCGGAATTCGGCGATCATCGACGGGGGACAAGCCGACCCACCGACCACTGTCCGTGTGAGGGTTTCGGCTTTGGAGCCGAGTTTGTCGAGCGATGCGAGAAGCCCCTGCCAGATTGTAGGAACACCAAGCGCGACCGTCACGCCTTCGTCGTCGATGAGCCGTGTAAGGCTGTCACCATCAAGTCCCGGACCAGGCAGGACCAGCTTTGCGCCGACCATCGCAGCAGCATATGGGATGCCCCAGGCATTGACGTGGAACATCGGAACCACGGGCATCATCACTTCGCGTGCTGAAATGTTCAGCGTATCGGGAAGGGCCGCGCCCAACGAATGTAACACCGTAGAGCGGTGCGAATACAGAACGCCCTTGGGGTTTCCTGTAGTCCCGGAAGTATAGCAAAGGCTGGATGCGTCATTCTCATCGACATCCACCCAATCGGCGTTTTCGTCGCCCGAGGCCAGGAAGTCCTCGTAGAACACAAGTCCGGGGATTTTTCTTGCTGCTTTTTCATCACGCACGGACATAAGAACGAAGGTATCGACAGTCGTCAGCTTCTCCTTGATCCCCTCAATGATCGGCAGGAACGTCTTGTCAAAAAAGATGACCCGATCTTTCGCGTGGTTGATGATATAGACAAGCTGTTCCGGGAAAAGGCGCGGATTGATCGTGTGACATACCATTCCACCACAGGAAATGCCAAAGTAGCATTCCAGATGCCGCGCATTGTTCCACGCGATCGTCGCCACGCGATCCCCTTTGAAGAGCCCCATCTTTGTCAGCGCCGAGCCGAGCTGCCGGGATCTGTCAGAAATACCTTTCCAGTTCGTCTTAGTCTTTGTGCCATCTGTTTCCACCGACACAATCTCGGTGTCGCCGTGGTAGCGAGCTCCGTGGTCGATCAGTGAATGAATGGTCAGTGGCATAGCCATCATCTGTCCGCGCATTTGGCTTCCTCTTCAGAACTTGAAATTTGGGTTGGAATCGTGCCGTTCTGAAACTGCTGGAAGCTTCTTACAATAAACCCCATCGCCCCCTGACACCGGACTGTTTTTCGCTTTTCATCATAAAGTTCAGGCAACTGAACGACTCCTGTCAAAAATACGCACCTGCCCCAGAATGATCTCGGCCGCATTCTCAGCGATGACCATGGTCGGGGCGTTGGTGTTTCCAGCGACAAGGCTTGGCATGATGGATGCGTCCACCACTCGCAGCCCAGATACACCGCGAACCTTAAGCTCGGGGTCGACCACAGAATCCTTGTCCGCACCCATTCGGCATGTACCAACCGGATGATAGATTGTTTCTGCGCTTTCCCGAATGAATGCCGCGATCTCATCGTCGGTCTGTACGGATTTGCCGGGGTGCACTTCGTATTTGCTGTGCGCAGACATTGCCGGAGCTTCGAGGATCCTGCGCCCGGCTTTAAAGGCCGCAATCATCGTTTTCATATCTTCCGGATCCCCAAGATAATTCGGCTGAATCAGAGGATCGTCCATCGGATCCGGGCTTTTGAGGCCAATATAGCCGCGGCTCTTTGGCAAAAGATCGCAGATGTGAAGCGTATAGCCATAACCAAAAGCGATCTTGCGGCCATGATCTTTCAGATATGTGGGCAGGAAGTGAAACTGAACATTCGGCCTATCGCGGTCAGGGGACGACTTAATGAACCCACCGCTTTCCGCAACATTTGACGTGAGAAACCCTTTACGTCTGAAGATGTAGGAAAGCAAACCACCAATGCCACGCGGCAGAAAGCTGGGCGCGACACCGATCGGGCGCCGTGAGCTAGCAGCATGCATAATCGTTACATCGAGGTGGTCGGCCATGTTCTTGCCAACCTCGGGAAGGTCGTGAACGACGGCTAGACCATGCCGTTTAATTTCTTGGGCATCCCCGATACCTGACAGAAGGAGAAGTTGAGGCGAATTCACGGCCCCGCCAGACAGGATCACCTCGCCGCCGGCATTGAGACGCAGTTGGCGATATTCGCCGCCCTGCCGCAAGGTGACACCCGTTGCGGACTTTTCTTCCATGACGACGCGGGTCACACGGGCGTCGGTGATGACTTCAAGATTGGAACGGGACTCAGCCCCCCGCAGAAAGGCTTGCGCCGAACTCCAGCGCCTTCCGTCCTTTTGCGTGACCTGGTACATGCCCAGCCCCTCTTGCGAACCGCTATTAAAATCGCCGTTGTGAGGAATCTGCAATTCACGCCCAGCCTGTACGAAATCGCGGCTCAAAGGGTTCACGGTTTTCAGCTCGCTCACGGAAAGCTCGCCGCCCTTACCATGACTATCGGATGCTCCGAACCGATGGTTGTCTTCGATCCGCTTGAACAGGTCTGTCATGCGGTCCCAGCCCCAGACATCCGTGCCTGCCTCGGACGCCCAGTAGTCGTAATCGGCCTTGTGCCCGCGGATATAGACCATGGCGTTGATGGACGACGACCCGCCCAGTGTTTTGCCACGAGGCCAGAACAGTCTACGGCCATTCAAATGTTCTTGTGGTTCGGTATCGAATGCCCAGTTCAGCTTTTTGCTATTGGCCAACAAGGCGATCCCCACTGGCATGTGAATCAGGGGGTTCTTGTCCTTTGGGCCCGCTTCGATAAGCGCGACGCGTTTTGCCGGGTTTGCAGACAACCGGTTGGCCAGAACGCAACCGGCGGATCCGGCGCCGACGATGATATAGTCGTACATTTCTTCTCTCCCTATTGGTTCCGGGCGGCTGTTATCCAAGCACCCGGACCACGATGTTTATGAGGCGGCGTACAAAGCCCGTGTAAGGCGGGAAAAGCATGTGAGTGATGGAGTGATTTTCCTCCAGAACGGCTTTTTCATGCGAAAAGGCCTTGAAGCCGTATTCGCCATGGGCCGCCCCGATGCCGGAGTTGTTGACGCCGCCGAATGGCAGGTTCGGGTGCAGGAAATGCACCACTGTAAGGTTTACGCCCACGGCGCCCGAAGAGGTGCGCGTGATGATTTGATCAGCGAAACTCTTGCTATTGTCGAAGATATACAGGGCAAGCGGTTTGGGATTTGCGTTGATCTTGTCGATCACTTTATCCAGATCAACATATTCGATGATCGGCAAAATTGGCCCGAACAGCTCTTCCTGAGTGATTTCCATATCATCCGAAACCTCGGAAATCAGCGTCGGGGCAACGAAGTTCTGGCCCGCATCAGTCTGACCCCCCTGAAGGATACTTGCGCCTTTGGCACGGGCATCCTCGATCAGGTTGCGCACCCGGTCAAAATGCCTATCGTTCACGATCCGGCAATAGTCGGGCGTTGCTTTTTGTGCCTCGGGCGTTTTCCCATAGACCCGACCGATCTCGGCCTGAAGCGCGGCCTTGAACGCGGCCGACACATCGCGGTGCACATACACATGATCGGGGGCGATACAGGTCTGACCGTTGTTTGAGAACTTACCCCAGACGATGTTGCGCGCGGACTTCTTGATATCGGCGTTGGGCCCGACGATAGTGGGCGACTTGCCACCAAGTTCCAGAGTTACAGAGGTGAGGTTCTTTGCAGCCGCCTCCATCACGACCTTGCCGATTGTCGGACTGCCCGTGAAGAAAATATGGTCGAAGGGCAGCGACAGAAGCTCTTGGGAAACCGCGGCATCGCCTTCGATGACTTTGACCAGGTCCGGTGTGAACGCCTCTTCCACGATGTCGGTGATGACCTGAGCCGCATTCGGCGTCATTTCGGACGGCTTGATGATGGCACTGTTGCCCGCCGCGATTGCCGAAACCAGCGGCCCGAGCGAAAGATTCACCGGATAATTCCAGGGCGCGATGATCAGGCATACACCCTTGGCCTCGGGGCGAACCCGTGCCTTGGTGCCAAACACCCCCAAAGTGGCGCGCGCCCGTTTGGGGCGCATCCACGACTTCAGATGGTGTTTGGTGTGCCGGATTTCCTGAAGCACAGGAAAGATCTCGGTCAGTTTCACTTCTTCGGCGGGTTTGCGAAAATCAGCCGCGCAAGCCGCGATGATTTTGTCCTCGTTCCGTTTGACGGCCTCTGCCAGGCGGTCCAGCTGTGCGATACGTGCCTTGCGGTCAAAGACCGCCCGCCGGGCAAGTTGTGCTCGAATCTGGGTGTCAAACGCCGCTCGGATGTCATCGGCACCGGCTGTTTTGGCGGGAAATGAGGCAACCTGATTCATGTTCACGCTCTTATTTTTCTTCGTAGAGGACATAGTCCTCTTTCGTGGCACCACAGTCCGGGCAGCACCAATCATCGGGGATCTGGCTGAACAAAGTTCCCGGCGGAAAACCTTCGTGTTCGTCGCCAAGGGCTTCGTCGTAGATATGACCGCATGTGATGCAAAGCCATTTCCGGTAGGCGGTTCCGGCGGCGGGGGCCGCCTGTGCCACCGGAGCAGGCGGCGGTGCGGCGGCAGGAGCGGCAACCGCCACGGGTGCGGGTGCCGGGGCCGGAGCGGATGTCGGTGCCGGTGCCGGGGTTGGTGTAGGCGCTGCGGCTTCTCCGATCAGCAAAAAGTCCTCTTTGTCGCGGACCGCGCAATCGGGGCACGCAAAGTCTTCGGGCACTTGCGACCACGGCGTTCCCGGCGGGAAACCTTCATGCGGGTGGCCCTGGATTTCATCGTAGGTGTATCCGCAATCCGGGCATTGATATTTGGCCATTGTTCATTCCTCCCTTACACACATGAGTTGACAGGCAAGCACATGCGTCGTCCCAGATTTTCTGTCGGTTGTGTCTGCGGCCCCGTCTTCGAGTGCGAGCAAGGGGCTGTTTGTCAGGTCAGGGTTGGCCCCATCGGGGCCAACGCCTTTGTCTGAGATGCCAAGCCTTGGGTTTTATTCGGCGGGCATTGCGGCAGGCTGCGCAGGTGCGACCGACCCGAATTTGCGGTCATAGTAGTCGCGCATACCGGGTTCGATCTGGATCTTGTTCAGATCGCCTTTGGCCCAGTCCAGGACACGATGATCCATGATCGACCGGAACCAGGAGGGGATCAGCGCGGCAAAGAACATCCCGGGATAGCCCGAAGGAAGCGCAGGCAGATCCTTGAAGTCCCGCAGGGATTGATAGGACCGCGTCGGGTGCGCGTGGTGGTCCGAGTGCCGCTGCAGGTGGAACAGGATCAGGTTGGACATGATATGGTTCGAGTTCCACGAATGGTGCGGCTTCTGATGCTCATACTTGCCGTTGGGCAGTTTTTCGCGCAGCAAGCCATAATGCTCGATATAGTTGGCCGAAGTCAGCTGCCACCATCCGTACGCCATCTGAATGGGCAGGAACACAAGCATGATGGGCCCGAAGAATGCCAGCAGCCCGGCGTAAAGAACGACGGTAATGATCAGCGGCTGAAGAATTTCGTTATCCAGGCTCCAGACGCTCTTACCACTCCGCTCAAGGCGCACCTCTTCTAGCTCCCAAGCGCGTTTGAAAGCCCCGGGGATTTCGCGGGTTGCGAAAGAATAGATGTTTTCGCCCATACGCGAGGTTGCCGGGTCTTTCGGGGTGGCCACGTCACGGTGGTGCCCTTTGTTATGTTCGATGAAGAAGTGGCCATAGCCCACCACTGCCAGCACCAGTTTTGCCATCCAGCGATCAAAAGCTTCCTTCTTGTGACCCAGTTCATGGCCGGTGTTCAGCGCCAAACCGTTGACGACCCCCAGCGACAGTGCCAGCGCGACGAATTCGAGCGCATTCAGAGAATGGGTTGCGACCCACCAGCAAGACCCGATCAAAGCCGCATAATGCATGGGCACCGTCAGATAAGTAAGCACGCGATAATATCGGTCTCTTTCAAGATCAGGTACGGCCGATTCGGGGGGATTGGAAAAATCCTCGCCAAACATAGCGTCCAGCATCGGCACCGCCAGATACCATAAAATCAGCACCGTCCCGTACCAGATGCTCCAGCCGGTCACCGAAACCAGATACAGTCCGATTAGCGGCGTTGCCGGCCAGAATACGGACAAAATCCAAAAATACCGTTTCTTATCAACGTATACTTCATCGGCGCCAACTTGCGCCGTGGACGCTTGGCTTAGATCGCTCATCAGTCTACCCTCCCTACGAAAAGGCTGTTGTAAGTTTCTGTAGTTTCTATATTGGACAGAAGAGCTTCTCCGTTTCCCACTTGCTGCTTCTTGCCGCTCGGACCTAAGCTGCCTCTCAATCAAGTCACTCCACAACTACACGTTCGTGTAGTTTTGAGTTTTTTGTGCGCTAGGTAAGATGTCGGCACGCCTACGATACATCACTTTCAGGGAGGGAGGGATGATTAAGACCTCCAGCGCAATCCCGAACGACATCTACGATTTTCTGGAACGCATGAATGTCCGTCAAAAGAAATTGACTCAGGGCTGCCTGAGACGTGACAGACTGGATATTGCGGGACACCCCGGCGCGAAATGCCTCCTTTATCAGGCACCTCGCGGCTTCGGCAAATCAGTGCAGATCGCCTTGTGCGCCCAATCGGCTGCCGACCGAGGAGACGATTGTATCTATCTGGACCTGTCGTCGTTCTGGCCAGAGAGCGTCTCTGAAGCGGACCTTATAGCAACCGCGATTGTCGCAATGCTTTCGCCACCGGACCTTCCCGTCACGTCCGGTGATCGCGGCCCAGAGACCATCGCACTGCGCCTTCTTTTCGATTGGAAAAGACCCGTCATGATTTGCTTGGACGGCGTTTCTGACTCTGCCGCCACACAGAGATTTCTGAAAACGATCACCCTGGAAACGCCAGAAGCCGTTCGACTGGTAGTAAGCGGGCACCAACCGGGCACGTTGGTCACCCTGTCGGTAGTTTCGCATGTGGTGACGATCGGCCCAAGAGAGTTAAGCTTCACTCTTGACGAGACATGTTCAATTCTACCGTTGGAAGCCGACCGGGCGACGAAGATATACAACAAGACGGATGGTTGGCCGCTTCTATGCGCACTGGCTGGCAAATCGAAAGCATCAGGCGACGCGATCGCTGACCTTTCAGAGGTTCAGGCATACTTCGAAATCGACGTACTGGCACAGATTACGCGGCCGCTCCTTGATCACCTGATTAACGCCAGTTGGCTGGAGGAAATCACGGCAGACTGCAGCGATTATGTGTTCAAGATTAACGATTCCAGTTGCAAATTGGCAGAACTAGCATCGCGCCACGGGCTTTTGATATCCAGCGTTGAAAAACCAAAATGCTATGAAATGAACCGGGCCCTGAAAGAGTACCTGCGCATTCGTTTCATCGAAGCAAATGGATCGCGTCGGTCGTATTTCCTAAAACGTATCGCATTCTGGCATTGGCGAAAAAAAGAGTACCGTTTGGTCGTGGATGTTGCTCTTCGCGCACACGATCACAGCTGGGCCAAACGGCTAACTGATCAAGCTCTCTTCGATCTAGCCCTGAGACAAGGAGAGATTGAGGCCTTGACGATCTGGTTCACGGGCATTCCCAGAGCCAAACTGCTTCAGATGCCATCCTTGGCTATCGGATATGCTTGGGTGCTGTACTTCAGTCAACGCGCACAGGAAGCACAGGATGTGCTTTCCAGGCTGAACAACCAGAGGGTTTCCGCACCTTCGGAGGAGGAAGATTCGAATGGCTGGGGGAAACTAGTGCATGCCATCGGTCTTGCCACCCACGATGAATTGAAAGAAAGCGATGAAAGATGCGCGGCCTGGGTTGATACCTATGGGTCGGCCAATCCTGTCGGCCATGCCGCAGCACAGACGTGCAGAGCATTCATCGCCGCTTCCGGCAGGCAGTTTGCTGCCCTTTCAGATCAAATAGCCTCCGCCACGGTCGTGAGCGGCGCGGTCCGTCACCGTTATGCGTTTGGCTGGCTTGCTGCTGCTGGGATTCTGGCTAAGCTGCTCAATGGCGACATCTATGGCGCACGCAGCGAGATTCGTCGGGCACAGAAGAACGAAAACGTCGCCCATGAGTGCACACCCTTTACCAAAGGAATGCTCGCGGCCTTCGAGCTTCAGGTCCAAACAGAAGAAGAGTCTATCACTCCCGATGAGTGTCTTGTGCAAGAGGCTCTGGATTTTGCGCTGAAATTCGGGGTGACGGATGTGGTGTGGAACACCGTCCGAAGCGCGGCCGAGATCTATATTCGCCAGGGTGACACATTGCAGGCGTTCTTGTTGCTTGAACGTTGCCGCCTGCTGGCAAAGGATCACGGTCTGAAGCGGCTGGGCATTCTGGTGCGATTGGGCTCCGAAGTCTTTGCTATGGGAACCCGAACCAGCACTCCGCTCGCGACCGAGCCGCTTCCGTCCGTCGAAGACCTGGTGTTTCTGCCAAACCAGAATCGCGCCATCCAGGCGGAAATCGCCTTGCTAGAAGCCTCAAGATTTCTGCGAGACGGCAAACTGGGCCTGGCCGAGATGCACGCTCGAAAAGCCCTTTCCAACTTTTCCGCCGTCAGAGACCAACGCGGAGAAATCAGGGCGCAATATACGCTTGCGACTGCGATTTATCTGATGGGCGAAAAAAAGCAGGCGCTGAAAAGAATCGCCGATGCCGATCTGAAGGCACAACAACTGGGCGCTTTCAGGTCCTTGATAAGCAGGCGGCATTTTCTGCGTGTCATCAGTCCAGCGGCGAAAGCGTTCTTGGATCAACGGACAACTCAGGTCGCCAGGACCAAAGTACCTGCGCATGATGTGCAGATTACTGAACGCCCCTTTGCATATAGATCGGCCCCCTTAAGTCAGAAGCAGGTAATCGTCCTGCAACATGCCGCACTTGGGCTGAGCAACAAGGAAATTGCAGTGCGCATGCATGTCACGGAAGACACCGTGAAGTGGCATTTCAGAAAAATTTTGCGTGGTCTAAACGTCGCCAATCGCACCGAGGCAGTAATGGCTGCGCGCTCGCTTAGCCTCATCTAAACAATCGGTAAACCCGGGGAGGAAAGAAACATGAACACAACTGTGATTATCGGCAATGGAGTGGCCGGAACAAATGCTGCCGTAACCTTGCGCATGAATGGCTACGAAGGTGCGATAAAACTTATTGGCGATGAGGTGTCGCTGCCTTATCAGCGCCCGCCTCTGTCAAAGGCGTGGCTGCAGGGACCGGATAGACCGCAGCCAACTCTGATACGTCCTCTTTCATTCTACGAAGACAATCGCATCGACCTGATGCGGGCGCGCAAGGTCGTCAAGATTGATAGGAATAAGCGTAGAATCCACTTTGCGGACGGGAAGACGATGAAATTCAATACCTTGATCCTTGCCACAGGGGCATCGCCGCGTCGTCTTAATGCGAAGGGCGCGAACCTGAAAGGGATCCACTATCTGAGAGACCTGGGCGATTCGGCAAGGCTTCGCCAAGCCTTGAGCGATCCTGGCTGTCGCGACGTTGCAATCATTGGCGCCGGTGTTATCGGGCTCGAAGTGGCCTCTGCCGCGGTCAATCTTGGGAGAACCGTCACTGTTGTCGAGGCCGCCGCTCGCGCCATGGCCCGCGTTGCCTCACCCGCAACAACCAATTTCGTTACTCAGAAGCTGAAAGATGCCGGTGTTCAGTTTCTCTTCAATCAGAAGATTGAGAGGTTCGGCGCCGCTGATCGCCGCGTTTCCTCGATCCATCTTGGCGATGGATCCCAAATAAAGACCGATCTCGTGTTGGCGGGGATTGGTGCAACACCCAATATTGCGCTTGCCGAAGCCGCGGGCCTGGAATGTGACAATGGTATCTGCGTCGATCAGGACATGCGGACATCTGACTCCGAAATATTTGCAATCGGAGATTGTGCCCGCGGTGAAAACGAATTCGCATCCGGAAAACTGCGTATCGAAACCATTCACAATGCAACCACGCAGGCCCAGATTGCGGCAGCGGCCATTTGCAACAAAGAACGTCCTACCCCAGTTCCCCCACGGTTCTGGTCCGATCTCAAAGACATGAAGGTTCAGGCGGTCGGAATATCGTCCGGTTACGATCTGGTTCGCAGCGATGCTTCTCAGCATCCACCAACTTTGGAAACGCATCTGAAATGCGGCGAACGTCTTATCGCAGCCGAGATCGTAAACCTTCCCAATCGTCAGAGCGCCCTTGCGAGAGCGATTTCTCCGCGCATTCCAGTTGACACTCAATAATCCACAATCAGGTCTGATTTTGGGGCGAGTTCGGCCACTTTTTCTGCTTCGAAGCCGCATCCAGAGTATTGGACAGATTCCACACCTCGTTCTTTGCGCCTGGATTTGAATTTTCAATAGGTTGTCCATTGGGCGATGCCGAAGGAGACTGATGTTCCGACACGTCAACTTCGCCGGAGGAACACCACATGGACATGCATCAGAATGCGCGCACTGACCCGATCCTTTTGGACGCGGCCACGAACAAAGAATCACCTGGCTGCATTCATGGAGGTAAAGCGATTTCGGCCTGAAGAAATCATATCGAAATTGCGCAAGGCGGAGGCAACTGTGCGCATCGCGACGACTGCCACCCTGCTTTCTTCCCACAAAGACAGCTATACTCAACAGGACATTGACAGCTGGCGATCCAGCCCTCCCGCCAGGTTCCTCACAGGCGGTAGCCACCGGAAGGCGAAGCTTTTTTGGTGATTGAACGCTCGATGCCTGGATGGCCGTGATGATGAAGCTTCGGACATCAGGTGATTTGTGGTTCCGACGTTGACCGGGGGGAGTAAGGCGACCGGCCACTTTTTCGAGATTTCGAGAAACCACGATCTGTCGCCATGAACCGCGCCAACATAGGTGCGATAAGCTTTGCGGCTTCGTTCTTCTGTCCGGTCTCACGGGCCAGCACGTCAGCATAGGCAACAAGATCGCGATGCACATCGGCGGGAAGTTCAATACTCAATTTGACAGGTTTATCGTCTGGGATGGCGCCGAGTTTCAATTTGGTCATGGGTCAATTCCGATAGGGTTCGAGGATGAGGTCGCGCGTGACCATCACGCGCACTGGGAATCCGGGGCGAATGGTCAAGGTCGGCGGGATGGAAAGCTGACGACGAACAACCTCCTCACCGGCGCGGCCGATCGTGTCCTGCGTTCCTTCGCGAATGGCGCGGGCGATGTCGTCGTCATCATCGGCGCCAAGCTCCACACCGATATTCAGGACAGTGGCGAGCCCGGCCGCCATGAACAGCCGTCCCCAGTGGTTGTTGACGCCGTCTTCGAGGCCGGCATAGCCGGCCTCGTCGGCGCCGGGCTGGCGTTCGAGAACGATAGAGCGCCCATTGGGCAGAATCAGCCGTGTCCAGGCCAGCAGCACGCGGCTTTGGCCGAAAGCGACGCGGCTATCGTATTCACCGATGAGGCGCGCGCCTTGCGGGATCAGCAGGAAGCGACCGGTCGGGCTGTCATAGACATTGGATGTCACCTGCGCGGTGATCTGACCGGGAAGGTCCGAGCGCAGACCCGTGACCAGCGCCGCCGGAATGACCGCACCGGCCTGGACCACATAGGGGCTTGGCGGATCGGTGAGCCGGTCGTTGCTTGTCGTGCGTCGATCAATGGGTTCGTCAAGGAAGGCTTCCCGTCTGTCCGTGGCATCTGGTGCTGCGCTTGTTACGCTCGCGGGAAAGAAGGATCCGGCGCCGGATTGTAAAGGACCGACCGCCGACGAAGTTTGAGGCTGGTCATCGATGGTGGTCGTGGCTTCAGCGAAAAGTCGGCTGAGCCGGGCTGCCTCCAACTCCTGCGACCGGCGCTGTTCGTCAGGATCGACGGCAGGCGCAGCGACGACCGCCGGCACGGGCTGACCGCGTTGTTGAGCTGACAGGATCGGCCGCCCGAGCTCCCCGGGCAGTGGCGGCCCAAGTTGGGGTATGTTTGTGTAGTCGGTCGGAAGGCGCGACAGACCTTCGGCTGCCTGGATTCGCTCGGTCGAATAGAGTTCCGGCGGTCCATCGGCCGGTTTGCGATCTTGCAGAGCCACAATCAGGATGGCACCGAGACCGAGGCCTCCGACCGCGCCAAGCACCGTCAGCGTGCGGCGCGAGAGACGCATGACCGTTGGCGGATCGGCGCGCAGCCGCAAAGAGGCGGCAATCTCTTTGTCCTCACGGGATTCTCTATCGTCGCTCATTTGCGTGGCCCCACGGCGCCGGGGCGTGACGCGGTAGGGGCGTTGCGGCTCACCCCGTCGGTGCGGACGATCCGCACGCGTTTCTGCCTGTCGCCGAGACGCAGTTCGGCGGCGGCGAAGAGCCGATCGACGATCATGTAGTTGCGGGCGATGCGATAGTTGACGAGCTGGCCTTCGCCTTCCGGACCGATAACGAAGAGCGGCGGCATTTCCCCCTGTCCGATCCCGCGCGGGAACTCGATGAAGACCTGCCGCCCATCATCGAAAGCGCGAAGCGGCCGCCAGGGCGCGCGGTCGCCCTCGATCCGATAGCGGAAGCGCAAGGAGTCGAGGACCACGTCACGTCCGATCGGCAAGGCTGCTTCCGCCTCGGCGTTGCGCCGCCTGAGCGCGATCAAGGCATCCTCGGCATAGGTCCACGAGACGGACGCCATGTAGGCGGACGGGTTCGCTCTCAGTTCGAGATGATAAGTCCGCCGATCCGTATTGATGACGAGGTTGGTCTGAAGATCAGGCCGCGTCGGTTTGACCAGAATATGGATGCGCTGATCATCCCCTGAACCGCTCTGGGTGTTGCCGATGATCCAGCGCGCCGTGTCGCCGGCCGCGATCGGTCCGGAGCCAACAAGGCTCTCTCCGGGCTGCAGGGCGATATCGGTGATCTGCCCCGGCGATGCGTAGACCTGATAGAGCGCGCCCTCGGTGTAGGGATAGAGTTGTACGGCGTTGATGAAGCCGTCTCGTACCGGCTCCATCCGGGCGGCGGCGTTCGCCTCGTTCACCCGCTCAGCGGGACCGGCAGATTCCGGCGCTCGGTCTCCCCCATTGATCGGCTTGAGTTGACCAGGCAGCGGCAGTGGGCTGGTGCGCTCGACGATCCGCACCGGACTCTCCGGTTCCGGAAGAAGCTTCGCTTCGATCGGAGGGGTGTCGTAAGCGATCTCCGGCGGTTTGAAGGTCGCGCATCCCGAGAGAGTGGTCGCGGCGAGGAGGACCGTCATGGAGGCTTTGTTCAGGCGAAGTGTCTTTATCATTGGGCGGACTCCCGGGACCAGTTGATGGCGTTGACAAAGATGCCGAGCGGGTTTTTGCGCAGGCGCTCGGCATCGCGCGGCTGTTGCAGAACGATGGTGAGAATGGCGGTCCAACGTTCCGTTGCGGCGAGTTGTCCGTTGGCGTAGCGGCGCTCGATCCAGGCGATGCGGAAGCTGCTCTCGGAGGCGCGGATAACGCTGGAGACTTCGACCGAGATCTGCGTGTCGCCGACCTTGGCGAAGGGATCGTTCACCCGGGCGTAGTCGTTGAGCGCCAGCGCGCCCTTGTCGGTCGTGAAGTCGTAAGCGTGCAGCCAGTTCTGGCGCAGCACGATCGGATCGGCCGGGATTTGGCGCACATTCTCGATGAAGCGCGAGAGGTGGTAAGCGATCTGCGGATCGGTCGGTCGGAAGTCGGCGGTGGCAGGCGTCACGGCTTGCGCCGCGCCAAGCCTGTCCACCTCGACAACATAGGGCGTGATCGTCCCTTGTGTGGACTGCCAGACAAGCGCGGCGCTGAGCCCGCCTGAGAGCAGCAAAGAGCCGAACGCCATCAGTCGCCAGTTCCTGGCTTGCACGCGGGCGGACCCGATGCGTTCGTCCCAGACCTGTGCGGCTTTCTGATAGGGCGTGACGGGCTCTGGGGTCTTGGAATAGCGAACGCTTGGACGACGGAACATCATGATTTCTCCGAAAGGCTGACGGCGGTCCCGCCGCCACCATGGTCGCCAGAGCGAACGGCATGAGCTGCGACGGCGGCGCCGTGGTGAAGGGTTTGCTGTTGTTTCATGCGCCGCGCCCAGGCTGGCGGTACGCCACTGGCTGAGGGCGAGACGTCGGGGCTGTTACTGAACTTGCCGCCGGTCGCTTCGAAGGCTGCGCGCGAACCTGAGCGGTAGCTTTCGCTCATGGAACGGCGAAGCGGGTTCGTTGCGGCGCTGACGCCCGCTTTTCCAACGCTAGAGAGACCGGCGGCGACACCGGAGGCGCCGCCGCCAGCGGCAGCGTTTCCCATGCTGTAGGCGGTCGAGGCGCCACCAGCGACTGCCGCCGCGCCGCGCGCTCCGGCGCCGACTGTTCCGACGGCCATCCGGGCGCCAGCGACCCCGCCGACAGCAAGCCCGCCGGCGGCGAGACCTGCGCCAACCGCAGCGCCTGCGCCGAGTTGCGGGCCGCCCGAAACGATGCCGTTGGCGATGCCCGGACCGAAGATGCCGAGCGCGAGCATGGAAAGCGCGGCGAGAACGATTGCCATGGCGTCTTCAATGGTCGGCTCACCCGTGAACCCCGCGGTGAACTCGCCAAAGATGGTCGAGCCGATGCCGACGATCACGGCGAGCACCAGGACCTTGACCCCGGACGAGATCACCAGCCCCAACACGCGTTCAGCCATGAAGGCGGTTTTGTTGAACAGGCCGAAGGGTACGAGGATGAAGCCGGCCAGCGTGGCGAGCTTGAACTCGATCAGCGTGACGAAGAGCTGGATCGCCAGAATGAAGAAGGACAGGAGAACGACCAGCCAGGCGAAAAGCAGGATGATGATCTGGAGGAAATTCTCGAAGAAGGAGACAAAGCCCATCAGATCGGAAATCGACGCGAGAATCGGACGGCCCGCATCAAGGCCGATCTCTGCGATGCGGCCGGGCTGAAGCAGCTCGCCGGGGCTAAGGCTGCCGCCCGAAGCGATGAGGCCAAGCCCGGCGAAGCTTTCGAAAACGATGCGGGCGAGCGCGTTCCAGTTGCCGATGATGTAGGCGAAGACGCCGACGAAGAGCGTTTTCTTGATGAGCCGGGCGAGGATGTCGTCGTCGGCGCCCCAGGCCCAGAAGAGCGCAGCGAGCGTCACGTCGATGACGATCAGGGTCGTTGCCAGGAAGGCGACGTCGCCGCCGAGCAGGCCGAAGCCGCTGTCGATGTAGGAGGTGAAGACCTGCAGGAACCGGTCAATGACGCCAACACCGCCCATATCCTACTCCTTCTCGGGATCGTCGCCGGGAAGCCCGAGAAATCGGCGGCGTTGCTCTGCCCAGGCGGCGCGACACATCGTGTCGATTTCCAGCTCTTCCGGCGTCACCGTTCGGCAGCGAGAAAGTTCCGCCTGCAAAGGATTGTTGGTCACGGGAGGAACCGATGGCGTTTCCGGAGTGACCGTATTCGCCAGCTCAACCGCGGCGAAGAGCGCAGCGAGCCCGCCCAAGGCGATGGCGACGGGCCTGATGATTTGGTCGGGAGAATTGCGCACGGGTATTACCGGAACATGCTGACGGCGGTTGGCGTGTAGCCGGTCCCGTAGTCGAGGAAGCGATTGAGGTTCTCGCGCCCCTGCGCTTTAGCGGACGCGCGCCGAGCCGCGTCCAGCGCGTCCGCGCGGTTCTGCGCGGTGATGGCGGCGGTTAGGTCCGTCATCTGCTGGCTTTGCAGGGCGAGAAGTTGATTGCCGGCCTGCGCCGCCTGCAAGGTGCCGACCGCACCCTGGCTTTGCGAGACGAGAGTGCTCAATTCCGTGCGCGTCGCTTCAATATTGCCGACGACGCCGGCCTGGACCTTCAACGCGTCTTCATAGCCTGCAACCGAGGTCCGCCAGCGCGCCTCGGCATTGGCGTTCATGGCGGCGAAATCGCCGGTTGCTGCGGCGTCTCCATATTGTTCTGAGAAGACGCGTTCGATTTCGGAGACGACGTATCCAACGCGCTGCGCTTCGCCCAGCAGATCTTCCGTCTGCTGCATGATCGACCGCAGACGCGCCAGCGATGAGTGCGGCAGGTTTGCGAGGTTGCGTCCCTGGTTGATCAACATCTGCGCCTCGTTCTGAAGCTGCGTGATCTGATTGTTGATCATTTCGAGGGTGCGTGCGGCGGTGAGAATATTTTGCGCGAGGTTGGTCGGATCGATGACGACGTCGCCGACGCCGAATAGCGCATAGGCCGGTTGCATCGGCGCCAAAGCGATGGCTCCGGTCAGCATGAGGGCGGCGAGTTTCTTACGCATGAGTAGTCTCCGTGGTTTGAGGGGATGGGATCGGATCAGGTGTTTGGCCGAGCAGTTCGACGGCCCAATCGAGACCGCGACGGGCGAGCCAGGCTGCGGCGAAGCCGTCTCGTCCGTGTTCGGAGAGGATGTCGGTGATGGCGGCGTGATCGGTCTTCGACGATGCGGCCGTGAAGGCGAGCGCGACCTCGCCGAGACCGAGCGAGAAGAGCCGATTGCCGCGGCGCGACTGGCAGTAATAGTCCCGCTTCGGCATGGCCCGCGCGACGATCTCGATCTGGCGTTCATTGAGGCCGAAGCGGCGGTAGATGTCGGCGATCTGCGGCTCGAAGGCACGCTCGTTCGGCAGGAAGATGCGCGTTGGACAGCTCTCGATGATGGCGGGCGCAATCGCGGAATTGTCGATGTCGGCGAGCGATTGCGTGGCGAAGAGGACGGAGGCGTTCTTCTTCCTTAGAGTCTTAAGCCATTCGCGGAGCTGGCCGCCAAATGTCCCGTCATCGAGCGCGAGCCAGCCTTCATCGACGATGATGAGGCTCGGACGTCCATCGAGGCGATCCTCGATCCGGTGGAACAGATAGGCGAGCACGGCCGGCGTCGCGGCCGATCCGATCAGCCCTTCGGTCTCGAAGGCCTGGAAATCGGCTGTTCCGAGTTCTTCTGTTTCGGCGTCGAGCAAACGCCCGAAGGGGCCGCCAAGACAGAATGGCGTGAGCGCCTGTTTGAGTTCGGTCGACTGCAACAGGACGGATAGCCCCGTGAGCGTTCGTTCTGCGACAGGCGCCGAGGCGAGCGAGGTCAGCGCCGACCAGAGATGATCCCGCGCGACCGGATCGATGGTGACGCCTTCTCGCGCGATCAGGCCGGACAGCCAGTCCTGCGCCCAGGCGCGTTCGCCGATATCGTCGATGTTGCGCAGCGGCTGAAGCTGGACGGCGGCTTCGTCATCCGAAAGCGCGCCGGCGAGATCCTGCCAGTCGCCACCACAGGCGACGGTCGCACAGCGGATCGAGCCGCCGAAGTCGAAGGCGAAGATCTGCGCGCCCGCATAGCGACGAAATTGCAGCGCCATCAACGCCAGCAACACGGATTTGCCCGACCCGGTCGGACCGACGACCAGCGTGTGCCCGACATCGCCGACATGGGGTGAAAAGCGGAACGGAGTCGAGCCTTCCGTCTCCGCGTAAAAGAGTGGAGGTCCGTCCAGATGATCATTGCGCGCCGGTCCTGCCCAGACTGCCGATATCGGGATCATGTGGACGAGATTGAGCGTGGAGACCGGCGGTTGACGGACATTGGCGTAGAGATGGCCGGGCAACGAGCCGAGCCACGCCTCGATGGCGTTCAAAGTCTCGGGCATGCAGGTGAAGTCACGACCCTGAATGACTTTTTCCGCCGCCTTTAGCTTGGCGTCCGCGACGGCTTCGTCCTCATCCCAGACGGTCAGCGTAGCGGTGATGTAGGCGGCGCCCGCTATGTCGGCGCCGAGCTCTTGCAAGGCTTCATCGGCGTCGGCGGCCTTGTTCGCCGCGTCGCTATCGAGCAGCGTCGACGCCTCATTGGTCATCACCTCTTTCAGGATCGCGGCGATGGATTTGCGCTTGGCGAACCATTGCCGGCGGATGCGCGTCAGCAGTTTGGTCGCGTCGGTCTTGTCGAGGCAGATAGCGCGCGTGACCCAGCGATATTCGAAGGGTTGGCTATTGAGCTCATCCAGCAGTCCCGGCCATGTGGCCGTGGGGAATCCGATGATGGAGAGGCTGCGCAGATGCGCCCCGCCCAAACTCGGCGCCAACCCGCCGACAAGCGCGCTATCGGCCAGGAGCGCATCGAGATGCATCGGCGTTTCGGGCAAGCGCAGGCGTTGACGACGCGTCGACACGGTCGAATGCAGAAAGGTCAGTGTCTCTTCGTCTGAGAGCCAGGCGGCCTCCGGCATGAAGCCGTCGAGGAGATCGAGCAGGCGATCCGTTCGCGCCATAAAACTCTCGACATGCTCTCGCGGGTTGAGGCTGCTGTCGGGCGCGTCCTCATAGAGCCATCGTCCCGCGCGGCTCGTATCGTCGAGCGGCGGCATCCAGACGAAAGTCAGGAAGTAGCTGCTTTCGAAATGTCTGGACGCATCTTCAAACTGGGCGCGTCGTTCCGCGTCCACGAGGGCGGAAACGGCATCGGGAAAATGTGAGAGCGGATAGTCGCGCGCCGGCGCCCGCTGCGCTTCGACGAACACCGCCCAGCCCGATCCGAGCCGGCGAAGGGCGTTGTTGAGCCGGCTGGACACGGCGACGAGTTCTGACGGTGTCGCGGAGTCGAGGTCAGGCCCCCGAAACCGTGCGGTGCGTTGCAGACTGCCATCCTTGTTGAGGATGACGCCCTCCGCGACGAGCGCCGCCCACGGAAGAAAATCTGCCAATAGCGAGGCGGTCGAGCGATATTCGGCGAGGCGCATCATCGCTCAGACTCCGAACCAGGTTGGGAAACGAAGATGCCGGCGCGCAACATCGACGATCTGGGCATCACGTTTTGCGGCCCAGACCGCGAGGAGATGGCCGACAAGCCAGAGTGCGATCCCGACCACCCAGAGCCTAAGGCCAAGTCCGACGGCTGCTGCGAGCGTGCCGTTGGCGATGGCGACCGTGCGGGGCGCGCCGCCGAGCAGGATCGGTTCGACCAGGGCGCGGTGGACGGGCGCGTAAAAGCCCGGAATGTCGGCCAGCTCGCGCATCAGATCAGCGCTCCGCCGCCGAACGAGAAGAATGACAGGAAGAAGCTCGACGCCGCGAAGGCGATGGAGAGGCCGAAGACGATCTGCACGAGGCGGCGAAAACCGCCGGAGGTGTCGCCGAAGGCGAGCGTCAGTCCTGTGACGATGATGATGATCACCGCGACGATCTTGGCGACCGGCCCTTCAATGGATTCCAGGATTGACTGGAGCGGCGCCTCCCAGGGCATGCCCGAGCCCGCCGCATGGGCGGGCGCGACGAGCAAAAGGCTGAACGCGAGCGCCGTCGCGTAAAGCGGCCAGCGCGGATAGAGAATTGTGGTTTTGGTCATGGATGGTCTCCTGTCCTGGGGTGAAGAAGCGGTTGGATCTGGTAGTCCCCGGTCGCATCGAGGCCCTCGACGCGGGCGAGTTCGGAAAGTCGGCGCGCCGATCCGCGCCCCGAGAGGACGGCGATCAGGTCGATTGTCTCGGCGATCATCGCGCGGGGCACGGTGATGACGGCTTCCTGGATGAGCTGTTCGAGGCGGCGCAGCGCGCCGAGCGCTGAACCGGCATGGATGGTGCCGATGCCGCCGGGATGGCCGGTGCCCCAGGCTTTGAGGAGATCGAGCGCCTCAGCCCCGCGCACCTCGCCGATGGGGATGCGGTCAGGCCGCAGGCGCAGCGAGGAGCGAACGAGATCGGAAAGCGACGCGACGCCATCCTTGGTCCGCAGAGCGACAAGGTTCGGCGTCAGGCATTGGAGCTCGCGTGTGTCCTCGATCAGAACGACGCGGTCGGAGGATTTGGCGACTTCCGCCAGCAATGCATTGGTGAGCGTGGTCTTGCCGGTCGAGGTGCCGCCAGCGACAAGGATGTTGGCGCGGGATGTGATGGCGTCGCACAATGCCGCCGCCGCATCGTCTGGCATGATCTCGGCGCGGACATAGTCTTCGAGTGTGAAGACCGCGACGGCCGGCTTGCGGATCGCGAAGACCGGGGCGGCGACCACAGGCGGCAGAAGCCCCTCGAACCGCTCCCTTGTTCCCGGCAGCTCCGCGGACACACGCGGAGCGCCAGCATGAACCTCTGCGCCGACATGGTGCGCAACCAGACGGACGATGCGTTCGCCGTCAGCGACGGAAAGCTCTTCGCCGGTGTCGGCGAGGCCTTCGCTCAGGCGGTCGACCCAGAGGCGGCCATCCGGATTGAGCATCACCTCGACAACCGCAGGGTCTTCGAGCCATGCGGCGACGTCGGCCCCCAGAGCGGTTCTGAGCATGCGCGCGCCACGGGCGAGCGCTTCGGATTTGAATGTATGGACGGTCATTGGCGGCCCCGCATTGGATTACGGGGTCGATCAAGAAGACCTTTAAAGGCTGATCGGCAACAGCCTTGAAGGCGTAGTAGTACTACGGCGCGCAACGGCAGGAGAAAGCGAAAAACGGTCGAAACAGTTCACTTCAAAATACCTGGGAAACAGGCTGTAGATTTACTCTTTCGGTGTGAAATCTTGCGACACTTCTTTGGCGAAGGTGTTACCCTTTGCGAGCCGCCGACCGAGCGTTTCTACAAAGCCTTCATACCGCTCGCGGCCTTTCGCCTGCGCGGCATCGCGCATCGTATCTGGCAATGGCGGAGTCGTCGTGAGCCAGAACCGGATGAACAAGGCTATCGCATCGTTGCCGATCGTCACGTCGCGTTCGAGCCGTTCGACGGCGCGGGTCAGCCGGTCGAGACGTCGCGTAATCGCAGCCTCGCGCTGATCCGCAGCGTCGGGGGAAAGGTAGGAGGCAAGCGCCGCTTCCACGATCTGGGATTTCGAAACTTTGCGCCGCGCCGCCAGCGTGTCGAGCTCCGCTGATAAAGCTGGATCGAAATACACATTGAGCCGATCTTTCTTCATGGCGGGCCTCAAAGTTCGATGCCGTCATCGGGATCAAGCGAGGCCTGCCGGGCGATGCTGCGGAATCGGCCCTGCATCTGGCGAGCCCGCTGAGCGTCATCATCCGTTTCATCATCGAGACCCGCGAACTCTTCTCGCGCAGATGGTGCCGGCTCCGGCGCGATGTCTTCATGCTCGGGCAGTTCCGGCTCACGGCGAATGCCGCCGTCTGCATCTTCGCCCGCATCGCTGGAGGCCCTCTTCCTTGGCTTTGGCGCGGCGACGGGTGCGCGGTCACTCCAATCATCTGCCTGCAACTCTTTCGATACGGTCGGTTCGGCCATCAGTTTGGGCGGTGACAGGATGCGTGTCTTGAGCTGTGGGTCGGTATAGTAGCGCGCCTTTTTGCCCCGGACCGGCGGCGCGCCGGAGACGAGCACGATTTCATCATCCGGCGGTAATTGCATGATCTCGCCGGGAGTCAGCAAAGGCCGCGCGGTCTCCTGCCGGGAGACCATGAGATGGCCAAGCCAGGGCGACAATCTGTGCCCGGCATAGTTCTTCATTGCCCGCATCTCGGTCGCCGTGCCGAGGGCATCGGACACGCGCTTGGCAGTACGTTCGTCATTGGTCGCGAAGCTCACCCGGACATGGCAGTTGTCGAGGATGGCGTTGTTCTGGCCATAGGCTTTCTCGATCTGATTGAGGGACTGCGCGATGAGGAAGGCCTTCAATCCATAGCCCGCCATGAACGCGAGCTGGCTTTCGAAGAAGTCGAGCCGCCCGAGCGCCGGAAATTCGTCGAGCATCAGCAACAGGCGATGGCGCTTGCGATTGGCGTTCAACTCTTCTGTCAGCCTACGTCCGATCTGGTTCAGCACAAGCCGGACGAGCGGCTTTGTGCGGCTGATGTCGGAGGGCGGCACGACGAGATAGAGCGTGGTCGGCCGCGCGCCAGAGACCAGATCCTTGATCCGCCAGTCGCAGCGGCTCGTGACCCTGGCGACGACGGGATCGCGATAGAGGCCCAGAAAACTCATCGCCGTAGACAGAACACCGGAGCGTTCGTTTTCCGACTTGTTGAGGAGTTCGCGCGCCACCTGCGCCACGACCGGATGCGGCCGGTCGCCAAGATGCGGTGTGCGCATCATCGCCGCGAGCGTCGCCTCGATCGGCCGGCCCGGATCAGAGAGGAAGGCGGCGACGCCGGCGAGCGTCTTGTCCGCCTCGGCGTAGAGGACATGGAGGATCGCGCCGACGAGCAGCGAATGGCTAGTCTTCTCCCAATGGTTCCGGCGTTCGAGCAGACCTTCCGGATCGACGAGGATGTCGGCGACGTTCTGGACGTCGCGTACTTCGCTGTCGCCGCGCCGGACTTCGAGCAGTGGATTGTAGGCCGCGCTCTTCGCGTCGGTCGGATCGAACAGGATGGTGCGGGTGAACCGCGCCCGCCACCCGGCGGTGAGCAGCCAATTCTCTCCCTTGATGTCATGGACGATGGCCGAGCCCGGCCAGGTCAGGAGACTCGGGACGACGAGGCCGACGCCCTTGCCCGAGCGGGTTGGCGCGAAGCAGAGCACATGCTCCGGGCCGTCATGCCGGAGGTAGTGGTTCTCGAAGCGGCCAAGCACGACGCCGTCCGCGGCAAGCAACCCGGACGATTCAACGTCCTTCCGCTCCGCCCATCGGGCTGAGCCGTAGGTGGTTACGTCGCGCGCCTCGCGAGCCCGGAGGACGGAGAGGAAAATCGCGACACCGATCGCGGCGATCCCGCCGCTGCCGGCAATGATCGCGCCTTCGACGAACACACGCGGCGCATAGGCGTCGTAGAAATACCACCAGACGAAGAAGCTCCAGGGCGGATAGATCGGCCATCCGAGAATGTCCGTCGTCGGCGCGCCGAGCTGAGGCTGAAAGCCGAGCCGCCATGCGGTCCACTGTGTTGCGGTCCAGATGAAACCGACCACAACGAGCGAGACGATGATGATCTGGCCCCAGAGGATTTTGGTGGCCTGTGTTGGCTGTGTCTTGATCGGCATGTCTTTTCCTTCCGGGGTGATGCTCAGATGCCAAGCCCGCGCTTGCGGCCGAGGCTCCAGTCGATCCCACCACCCGGCGTCATCGTTCCCGTCACGGTCTGGCCGAGATGGCGTTCGAGCTGGGGTTTCCACGGGACGAGTTCGAAGCCGAGGCCGCTATCGACCATGGCGAAACGGCCTGAGGCGAGATCGAGACGCCGGCGATAGGTTCCCGAGATGCGATCGCCTTCTGCAGAATTTCTGCGAAGCAAGCCTGTCTCGGTTTCGACACGCGCCGCCGCAGCGTCGAGCTCTCGTTCGCGCAGCGTCTTCAGGAGGTCGCGGGCGAAGGTGACGCGCCGACCATTTCTGGTCGCGAGCCCCTCGGCGACGAGATGATCGGCGCGCCGGTCGAGCGCTTCGCGAACTTCGGCGCCGAAGCCGCCCATGCTGAGCGGCGCCTGGGTCTTGGCGAGTTGCAGCCGATCGAGCCAGGTCGCACCACTCGCGCCGATTTGGGTTTCGAGGTTGAGGTCGGAGCGGCCGACAAGGGCCATGCGCTGACGGCCGCCATTGTCCGAGCGCCAGACCCGCGTCTCGACAATCCCGCCTTCGGGCGTGTCGCCCGTGGCGTCGAGATCGTTGAAGCGCAGATGATGGACGCTGCCGTCCACGGCGTCGATCACGGCATAGGCCTCGCCGCGCAACTCGTCATGCAGCCCGCGCTCGACCAACCGTCCAAGTACTGGGGCAGTCGGTGTGTCCTCAATCGCGAAGTCCGTTTGTGCGCGCCCTGGTCCGCCGGACATGGCGCGGTGCATGGTCTTGATGATGTCGCCACGCTCGGCGAGATCGCGCAGCGTTTCCTGTGCGCCCGGTTTCAGAGACCAAACCGCCGGGGCGAGCCTGTCGGCGAGGCCGAGCCCTTCCAGCGTCTGGGCGCGACCAATAAGGAGTTTGCGCAGCTCCGGATCGCGCGGTTCCGGGGAGCCGGGACGCAGATCAGCAACCCCGGCACCGTCATCGGCGAGCCCCTGGAGCGCGCGGTCAAGACCCGTCCAGCGTTCGGCTTTCACCTCCGCCTGAAGTTCGGATGCGATCTCCTGCTCGGCGCGCGGCCCGAGCTCCAGTTCGACCAGTTGCTCGGCGCGGCTGCGGAACCCTCGGCTGATATAGTCGCGGGCGATGACGAGGTCCTTGCCGTTATCGGCTCGGCCCCGCACGAGAACATGGATGTGCGGATTGTCGGTGTTCCAATGATCGACGCCGATCCAGTCAAGCTTCGTGCCGAGATCGCGCTCGGCCTGGCTCATCAGGTCGCGTGTGTAGGCGCGCAGGTCTTCGAGGCGGTCGGCGTCTTCAGGCGAGACGATGAAGCGGAAATGATGCCGGTCCTCTTCGCATCGCTCTGCGAAAGCGCGATCATCGACGCTGTCTGCTTCGGCGTTGAACATGCCCGCATCACGCCCGTCACGGGTCACGCCTTCACGCTTCAGATAGGCGATGTGTTTGGCGAGCGGGGCGGAACGGAAACGTGCGCCACGATGACGGACGACGCGCGCTTTGATGACGACGCGCCGCTGGGTGCGTGACAGTCCGCGCGCTGCGCCGGCGAAACGGCCCCGGCCGAATTGCGATCCGCGCCCGCGTCCTTTCGAACCGTTCAGCTTGTATCCGGTGTGTCCGGCCTTGCGGGCGGCGCCCATTACCTGGCCGACAAAGCTTTGCGCCTTCCGGGCGCTTGTCCCCTTGTTGCGGATGCGGCCGGGCCGGATGCGCATGTCATTATCGCGGTCGCTCATGACAAAGCGCCCGCTTGAAAGCGCGCGGCACGGTGAAACCCGCATAAAAACAGTGGGTTGAGCCGTGGGGCGGCACTGTGCCCATGACCGCAGCGGGCGAAATACCCAACAACAACAACGACATAGCGCGTATCCGTGCCGCGCCTTTTATCTCGCCCTCCCGTTGTTGTTGCGCCTTCCGTCCCCGTCCTCCCTCCCGGAAACACGCCATCGCGCGACGGACCGCGCGAGAGTGCGATCAGCGGGATCATCGCCGATCCCCGTTTCCAGTTGGCGGGAACAGACCGTCCGATGCGCCGGATGTGTGTGAAGGAAAAGTGCCTGCGCCACTGCTCAGATGCGTTTCATCAGCAGGCGTTTGTCGGTCGGTACGAGCGGAAAAGAGCGGCGCCGCGCGCCAGTCCACGGTCAGAATTGCGCTCGGTTCTCGCCGTTCTGCTGCAACCGACGCGCCGAGGAGCGGCGCCAACGCCGCAACATAATCGCGGGTTTCTCGGGGCAACGGTCGGCCTGTAGCTAGATGCTCGGCATAGCGTGTCGGTCCCGCATTGTAGGCGGCGAGGAAGCCCGGCGATCCGAAGCGGTCATGCAGTTCACGGAGATAAGCGGCGCCCGCCAGAATGTTGTCGCGAGGATCGAACGGGTCGCGCCCCAGACCGTAACGCGCGCGCAGCTCATCCCAGGTATCGGGCATGATCTGCATCAGCCCCATCGCGCCTTTTTCGCTGACGGCGCGCACGTCGCCGGCGCTTTCCCTGCGCATGACAGCGAGGATCCAACGCGCCGGGAAGCCGAAGCGCTGCGCAGCTTCGGCGATATAGGCAGCATAGGAATTGCCGCCTTGTTCCGTCCTGGAGGACGCGGTCTCTGCTGATACGGCGTGAGAGACAACCACGCCGGAGAGCAGACCGCAGAGGAGGAACTTCGCCATAATAGCGCAGCGCCGAGACGGTCTAGCCGCGCTCATCGCGTTTCTCGGGGCGCTTTGCGGGGCGGTTCCAATAGAGCGCCCAATGTCCGTCCTCGGCGTCGGTCTTGAAGAGATTGGCGCGGATCGGAAATGCGAAGGTCGGGTCGTCGATCTGCAAAGAGATGTATTCACCAGCCTTCTCGCCGGTGCGTTTCCAGCCGGCGCCGATCTCCGGTCCGTCGTGATCGCCGTGATGGATGCGATAGTCGGGCGCGTTTTCGCTGTCCGACGATGTTGCCGGGACGAGGGTGAGTTCTCGGTAGAGAATGAGCGTGTGAAGGCGTCCGGTGAAGCCGGTTTCTGTGCGGGTGAATTGACCGATCTGAGCCATGGGGCAGTTCCTTTCATTTGCGGTCGGAAGAATTTTCGAGAGCGTCGGCGTCGTGATCGGCGCGCCAGACATAGTGGCCGTCGCCGTCTTCATCGGTGAGGATCGGAACGGCGCGCCCGATCACGGCGTCTGCCGGGAGTGCGCCGAAATAGCGACCGTCGAGACTGTCGGGATGGCTTGGATTCAGGAGGAAGAGTTCCGTCTTGGCGACGAAGTGGCAGCCCTGCCAAACGGGCAGGTCGCGTCCGAAGCGGTCGCTCGGCTGGGCCTGCGCCAGGGGGATGTCGTCGACAGCGACAGCGGCGCCATCGCGGCAGACACGTTGTCCGGGAAGCGCAGCGACGTGCTTGAGGAGCGGTACGCCCTCGGGCAGATAGCCGCGCTCGGCGAGATAGGTCGCAAGCGATTCCGGCGGATCGACGACGACCAGATCGCCTACGGCAAGATCGTCGTCCGACGCAACGGCGTATAGCCCGATGGGCGCGCTTGCGGACGCGTTCCAGATCAGCTTGGGGCTCACATGAACGAAGGCCAGTCCGCCGATCGCGAGCACCGAGAAATAGGTCGTCATGACGTATCCGAACCGGGTCATGACACGCTCCCCGCCGACGCGGCTCGCAATGTCAGTGGATCGGGTGGACAGGCTTGGCGCAGGAGCCAGGCGCGATGTTGAGCGGCTGTGTAGCCTCGCGGCTCCAGGCCTGCTGACAGCCTGTTGTGAACGTGGCGCCAATAGTCCGGCGCGGCGTCGGCCGGGTCGATGCCGAGCGCTTCGATCGCATCGGCGAACTGAAGAACCCGTTCGACCTTGAGCCAGCCGGACTGGCGCAGCAGGCTATCGCCGCCGGGTGTCACCTGCGGCACGGTCGCATAGGACTCACCCGGTCGGGGCGCACGCAGGATGTCGATCCGGCTTTCCGTAGTCCCGAAGTCGTTCGCCTGCCAGCGGACGAAGGCGAAGACGGCGCCGGGATCGAAAGCGACGGTGCTGCCACTGCGGCTCTGGATCGTTGTCCGCACGATCCGGCCGAAGCGAATCCAGTGCTCGATCTGCTTCTCGATCCAGACGAGTTCGACAGTGGCCCCGCCGCTCATGAGCGGGCCTTCCGTGCATAGGCGGGCGAGATCGCTGCATGCCGCTTGGCGGGCAACACCTCGTCGCCCGTGTCGTCCGAGGTCGAGTTCTTCTCTCCCCGGCTGACCCAGGCTTGCAGATCCTCGATCGCGTAGACGACGCGCCCGCCGATCTTCGAGTAGCGTGGCCCCGTGCCATAGGTCCGGTGTTTTTCGAGCGTCCGCCCCGAAAGGCCGAGAAAATGGGCCGCTTCCGGCGTTCTCAAATAGCGTGGGGGAAGTCCGGCATTGGGATCGGGCATGGGTCGCGTCTCCGGTTAGGCCATCCCGCTTCGGGAAGCGCGGGACTGTCGGAGACGAGAAAAGCGTAAGATGCGCGCCGGGAGGGATGACGATCAGCGCGCGGCGAAAACGTCACTCCCCTTTGGGGGGCATGAGAACGGAGTGTGAAGAGGTATCGTTTGGTGTTAGAAATCTTAAGGTGTAGGACACGGTAATAAGATCGCCCAGTAGGCGCGCATTATGGACGTGAGAAGCATATTTACTGATCAATTTTCCTGCCCCTACCGAGATTGCCCTTTCAGCAAATTCCTGTACCCATGATCGATCATCATTCGTCCGTAGGCAGCAAGGCGGGCGATTTGAGCCTTTAGCGAACTGGTCTTCCATGGCTCAGCGGACACGCGGGCGGCTCCAAAAAAGACTGTGGCGACGGCGCGATAACTGGCCCCGCGCTGGCGGCCGTCGATTGTTCGCAGGGCTCGTTTCAGGCGTTCGCGTCGCTGTCGCGTGATAGGCGGATGCAGGTCGCGCTCCACAAGTTGGTGATATAGGCGATCAGCGGCGGCTAGCCGAACTGCCCAGTCGTCATCTAGCGGAAGTAGCAGGCCAACGGGGCGATCACTGAGCAAATTACCAACGAGATTAACGCCGTTTTTAAGCCGAACCCAAGAAATCCCGTCGTCGTCGATCTTCTGATATGCGATGCGCGCGGCTGGATTGGCAGAGGTCAAGCCCACGTCCGGAAGAGCATCGATCAGTTGAACGACGGCGGGTGCTGCGGTTGGAAGCCAGAAAATCGGAGCGCTGAGTGCGTTGAGCTGTGGGTTTACAGCGAAATCGTAACCCCCAGTCTGCTGGAGCGCCGCCGCCCTCCCGCATTAGCTCGTAGTCATCACGATAGCGCGAGTTCCGACGAAGGCATTCCCAAGCGAGCCCGGAGACACCGAGATCATCGAAGTGATCATACTGCTTGTCGTCGCGCCAATCTGACGGCATTGCGAAATCCTCCCAATCGCAAACTGGCGCATGGAATTGCGTCAGTCAGTCGGGATATTACGCTTTATACCAGCGGTTGCGCTGTGTGGCCACTGGCGTCGTCTTTTACGCATGGTGCCCGCACGCCGATCAACCTGCGGGAAGACCATTCTTGAGAAGATCTCGGTAGCCTTGTTCGGTCATCCAACGAGCGCGGGATAGATGACTGTCGTGGACCTGGCGCGCACGTTCCGGCTCCTTGTTGGCGTCGATACCGAGCAAGAGCGACGCCACATCTTCAAGCGTTGCACCGGCCTCACTTGCATCGAGCAGGCGCATATAGAGCTTCAGGTGATTGCGATCATAGACCGTCACAGCCGCATCGTTCGGTGGCGCGTCGGCGATCCTGTGCTGTCTCGAGGGCATGCGAAATCCTTGCAAGTTGGCCCATATTATTAATGAACTGGAAACCATAACCTAGCAAGCGCAGGCGGCGCAAACGTCGCCGGGTTGGTTGCAGCTTCGTGGCGGCCGCGTCGTTCGCCGCGTATTATAGTGCGTCGCATTAAAATACGCGATCCGCATTTTACTGGCGGATGGATATTCGGGAAGTATTTGGCGCGAACCTTCAGTATTTTAGGGAAAAAGCCGGCCTCAGCCAGGCCGCTCTGGCGGATAGGATGGGCGTTGACCGCGCTCATATAAGCGCGATGGAACGCGGGCAGCAGAACGTCACTATCATCACCCTCTGGCACGTGGCCGAGGCACTTGACGTCAAACCGGCCGAACTCTTGGACGATCAGCGGAAAAGCCGAGAGGCATGATGGCAGCCCCGCCTGGGAAGACCGGGCGGGGCTGTCGGGGCGTCAATCGCCGCTCTGGCGGCGTGACCGCGACCAGATAAGGCTGTAGCTCTCTTCGCCTTCGATGACGGTGTCGTCGAAGAGGTTGGCGTAGATCGGAGCGGTGAAACTCGGATCGTCGAGCTTGAGGCTCAGATAGTCGCGGCCCTCATTCGAGCGCTTGGACCAGGCGGCGCCGATCTCGACTCGGCCGACGAAGACGCGGTGGCTGGGTGCGTTGTCGTTCGCGCGATCCTCTTCCGGGATGATCCTTACATTCTTCGCTTGAACGCTGAGGGTGACGATTTCGCCGACGTACTCGTTGGCGGACTTCTTGAAGGTTCCGATGGTGGCCATGTCAGTTCTCCTTTTGGCTTTCGAGCCCGCGCCCGTCGCGGCCTCGATGGAGATCGACAAGGCCGGGACGACCGCCGACGCAGTCCGGAGGACCCGGAGCGTATGCGGAGGACAGCGGAGACGGAGTTTCTTGTTTCGCGAGGAATGGGCGTAGCCCAGGGGAAGAAAGTTCGGCTCCGCCGTTGCGGCCAAGGCGGTCGAGGCGTCAGCCGATACCGGCCAGATCAGTCCATGAGAGGCCGTGTCGGGCGTGGGTGATGAGGCTCAGGAGAAGTTCGTCACCGGCCAGCGCGACAGTCGAAAAACGCCGGCAACGAGCGTAGGCGATGAGCGATCGACATCGTTTCAGAGAAAAAGTTAAAACCACGCCGGATAGATTTGAACGAGACCGCTCCATTCTGACCTTGCGCGCCAAGGGCCGGATTGGGCATGTTCCTTCAACGCACGAAAGTGGCTGCGGAACGTGTCAAGCACGATCCCGGTTTCCACTTATCTGAACCTTAACCGTGGAGTGAATCCCCATTGACGTGAGCGATTTAGCCGTCTGTGGCTGCGTATCAAGCATGATGCGAATTGACACCGCCGGACTGCGTCTCTGGTCCTGCAAGGGATGCGATGCGCACCCATGCTGTCGCGCCGACGATGATTGCACCGATGCTTGCGAAGATGAGGGTCCACGTCTCGCCCGCGCCGCCGGTCTCAGAGAGACCCTTGACCGCGTGAAAACCGGCGACCCCGGCCGGCAAGGCATAGAGCGCGCCGATAGCCAGGCGGATGGTCGGTGACCGGATCGTCGCGAACGCGACTTGCCCGAGGATAAGAGCGACGGCGCCGGCGAACAGGGCGACGGCGATTGCGCCGATCGGCCCTGCGCCGCTTTCAAACGCATAGTAGCCGACCGTGACGGCGACGAAGAACGGAAGCGCATAGACGGCCAGGCTGAATAACAGCCAGCAGAGAAAGCCGAGGCCGACAACGCTCAGCAATGCGGACAGAAACATGGGCGGTCTCCTTCATGGATGGAGCACCTCCACCAACCGCCACGGCGCTTTTCGAAGTATAGCGCAAAGCAGCGCACGCCGGAACCTTCCGGCGCGCGCATCAGATGATGCATCCTGTGCATCATACTGCCTGCACCGTATTTTTCTTCGGTCTGAAATCGAAGAGTGGGACGCCGAGTTTCTTGGCCTTGTCGGCGAGATTGTCGGTGATTCCGGAGCCCGGAAAGAGGATGAGGCCGATGGGCATCGCCTCAAGAAGCGCGTCGTTGCGCTTGAACGGCGCCGCCTTGCCGTGGCGCTTCCAGTCCGGCTTGAAGACGACTTGCTGGCATTTGCGGTTATCGGCCCAGCAGGCGGCGATCTTCTCGGCGCCTTTGGGCGAGCCGCCATGCAGGAGCACCATGTCGGCGTGCTTGGCCTTCACACGGTCCAGCGCATCCCAGATCGCCCGATGGTCGGTGACGTCCAGTCCGCCGGAGAACGCAACCCGTGGTCCGCTTGGCAGGAGGGGTTCGATCTCCGCGCGCCGCTTCGCCGAGAGATAGTCGCGGCTGTCGATCATGGCCGCTGTCAGCGTGCGGTGACTGATCCGTGATCCCGAGTGTGGACGCCAGGTCTGGCCGAGATGGGTCTCGAAGTGGTCGGCGGCGATATCGCGCATGAGCTCGTAAGCGTTGCGCCGCTCGATCAGCGTGACGCCCTGAGCCGTCAGGGCTTCAAGTTCGACGGAGCGCACTTCCGAGCCGTCCTGTTCGCGTTGCGATCGTTTCTGGGCCTGCTCATTGTCGTCGAGGTCGCGGTCGACACGGGCGGCTGTGCGATGAAACAGGTTGGTCACGGACCAGAGCAGGTCTTCGAGATCCGGTTCGAGACGCGTGTCTTCCAGCGTGGCGGCGAGCGCGTCGAAGATATCGTCTATCGCACCCTGGAGGGCGTCGGCTTCGGGCAAGGGTCTCGGGTCGGGTTCGTCGGCGAAGGGCCGATAGCCATAGAGCTGCAATTCTTCGAGTACGGCCGCGGTTGCGGAGCTGGCCATTGGTTCGGTGGTCTCGGCGGTCATGGGATCGTCTCCTGTTCGGCGTGGGCCGCGCCTCTCGCGGCCTTCCCGAGCGACGGAAAAGCGGGAGCTGGCCGGGACTGCACCGCCGGTCACGGCGGCCGGAGCAAAAAGTGGAGGACGGCGGAGGCGGCGCTCTTTTGTTTCGCGATGCAAAGCCGGGCCTTTACGCCCGGCGGCGGAAAAGAGTGTCGCCGCAGCCGTTGCCGGCCCGGTCAGTCTCCGCTCCGTCTCGCTCCTCTCGGAAGGCCGAAGGCGAGGCTCTCGAATTAGGAGGTGATCTGACGATGGCGACCAGACCAGTGACGGGCCTGCTCAGCCGCTCAGTGTTCGTCGGAAAGCAACCGCGATAGATCGGGCTCGGTCAGTTGCTGACCCAGATGCGTCCTTAGGTCGTCCCGTCCGAGCTTGCGGAGGTCTTCGTTGAAGTCGCCGCCAAGAGAAATAAGCCGGATCGTCTCGATACCGACGGCTCCTGCGCGTTCGATCAGATTGGCGGTGGCCATGTCGCCTGCTTCGTCGGCGTCGGCGGCGATGTAGAGACGCTGAAGCCCGGTCGGCAGGATCAGCGCGGCGAGATGATTGGCCGACAAGGCGGATATGACGGGCATGTTGGGCAACGCCATGCGCACGGAGAGCGTGCTTTCCAGCCCCTCGCCAGCAGCGAGGATGTCGGTCACGGTTCCGATCCGCACGCCATGGCCGAGCAGGTTCCCCATCGCCTTGCGTGATGGATCGAGGGGCGCTTTGCGAGCCGTCGCCGGATCGAGCCATGTGCGGTGAACGCCGGTGAGATTGCCGTTCACGTCCGTGACCTTGGCGAGCAATGCAGGCCAGGTCTCCGGCGGGGTGTCTTTGGGCTGACCTTCTCGCCAATAGTAGCAGCACGGATGAAATCGCAGCGCTGGCGCATCGCCAAGCCCGGAAAGACCGCGCCCATGCAGATAGCGCTCGGCAAGCGTTCTACCGACAGGTCTTCCCATGGCGAAGAGGCGCCGTGCGGCCTCCGGCGATCCGGTGGGTGCGACCACTCGTTCGCGAGTTGGCGGTTCAGGTCGTGGGAGGCTCAGGAAGATCCTCGCCTCATCAAGCGTCTCGCCGAAGGTGCGAAGTTGCCGGGCGCCTGCAATGAGATCTAGCAGGTCACCATGTTCGCCTGTGGCGGCGTCTGTCCATTTGCCGGCAGCGCCAGGACCGTGGGTTGGTCCAGTGAGGCGAACGTAAAGACTGCGACCGGACGTGTTCTCGATGTCGCCGACGATCCAGTATCGGCCCTGCTTGCGGCCGTTCGAGAGGTAATGGCGGCAGACGGCCTCCGCCTCGCGGCCGAGCCGCTGCGCGATGTCGGATGCAGCGCTGTTCATTTGCGCCTCCATGCTGAGAGCAAAAAAGAAGGAGCCCGCCACAGTGGGCGGGCTCCAGGGGCGGCTGCGGGAGCCGTTGGGGGCTTGGCTCCCGGTCACTCGGCCGCAGTGGCGAAGGCGTTACCGGTGACAGGTTCATCATCGGTGATGACGGCGGAATCGCCCATGGCCGGTTCGCCGCCGTTATCCGCCGATTGCGCTTCGCTTTCAGGGAGAGCCGGCATGCGCAGGACTTCGGGCAACCAACCGGTTCCTTCGAGAAGCTCTTCGGCCGCCGCGACCATGTCCGGTTTCTTGAGGCCGGCGATGCGGTCTGATGCTTCCGCGCCCTTCGCCTCGCGCACGGCCTCCAGAATGCGGGCCTTGGTGACGCGAGCGAGATAGCTCTCGCCCGTCGGCGCCCAGCCCGCCGCCGCCATGTCGAGACCGAGCGTCGCCGCCAGCACATCGGCATGGGCGAGCGCCCGCGGACGGCGGTTGTACGGTTCCTGGACGGCGTTGACGGTCATGGCGACGCAATGTGCGAACAGCGCCTCGCGGCTGTCGTTGTCGAACCCGACCAGTGCCTCCCACAGATCCTCAGGCGCTTTCGGCAGCGCCCCTAGCCAGCTCGTCGTGCGATCGTCGATGCTGAGCGCATAGGCCGTGTCGCCGAGACCCGGCGCCTGAGCGCCGAAACCGGCGCTGTGCGGCGTGATCTCGACGCAGCTATCCAGCGGATAGTGATAGAAGAGCCGCAGCGTCATCGCGTGCAGGGCGGCGAGGAACGCCGTCTGCGGGTCGTTGGCGAGTGCGTCGCGAAGGGCGAGCGTGCGATGCGCTGTCAACTCCATGACGAGGCGGTCGGAGAGCGGCTTCAGGCCATCGTCTTCCTCTTCCGCCTCTTCGCTGGCGTCGGGGGTCGTAACTTCGTCGACGTCCTCGTCGTTGGAGGCGGTAATCCCGTCGACCTCATCCTGCCCATCGGATTCGACCGAAGGTTCATCCTCGGGGCGGACATAGCCACGTTCGGCGCGCAGGCGGCCGTCTTGACCGATGCTGACGAAGACGCCGGCCATGGCGATTTCATCCGGCTCGAAGCGGACGGGCCGCTCCTGCAAGGCTTCCATCGCCGTTTCGATCTCGCCGAGCCGGGTGTCGATCTCTTCCGGGAACTCCTCGGCGTCGGCGTAATCGTCCTCAAGCTGATCGTATTCGGCTTTCAGTGCGTGGAAGTTCGCGATCTCGTCCTCGCTCATCGGCTCGGTCTCGCCGATGATCCGGCGCAGACCGTAGGTATGGCCGTAGGGAAAGTCCGTGCCGATCTCGATCCATTTCCAGCCCTCGGCGCGGATCGCTTCCGCATGGGTTTCGAGCTTTTCATCGACGAGTTTCGCAAGCAGGCCAGCGTCATGGAGCCATCCGCCGTCGTCGGATTGGAAGAGATCGCGAAGGATGGCGCCGCCGGCCACCTCATAGGCGTCGAGCCCGACGAACTGCGCCCGCCGGTCGGAGGCGCGCACGGCGCCTTCGGTCAGCATGCGGCGGATTTCATAGGGCTGTTTCGCATAAGTCCGTTTGATCGACTCCCAGACCTGTTCCTGGCGCTCATGGTCGGGATTGACCGTGAAGGCCATGAGTTGGTCGAGGGTCAGTTCCTCCTCGGCATAGGCGTGGAGAAGCGATGGCGCGATAGCGGCGAGCTTGAGCCGCTGCTTGACGACGTTCGCCGAGACGAAGAAGGCCGCCGCGATCTCTTCCTCGCTCTTGCCTTTCTCGCGCATCGCCTGGAAGGCGCGGAACTGGTCGAGCGGATGAAGCGGCGCACGCTGAACATTCTCGGCGAGACTGTCTTCTTCGGCGAGGCCGTCCGTGCGCACGATGCAGGGCACGGGCGCCGTGCGGTTCAGACGCTTCTGCTTGACCAGCAGTTCGAGCGCCCGGTAGCGGCGTCCGCCGGCCGGGATCTCGAACATGCCGGTTTCAGCGCCGTCCTCATCCAGCACCGGCCGGACGGTGATCGAGGACAGAAGCGTGCGCCGGGCGATGTCTTCGGCGAGCTCGTCGATCGAGACGCCGGCCTTGACGCGGCGGACATTGGACTGGCTGAGCACCAGCTTGTTGAAGGGGATGTCGCGCGAGGCGCTGAGGGTGATTTTCTGAGACTTGGTCATGTCAGTTCTCCGTGGGCGGGCTGGCCGAAAGCCTCTCTCTCGACCTCCAAACCCGTCACGGAGAACCCGGCCCGCCTCTTCCTCTTGAGGAAGCGACGGACCGGAAAGGCGGAGCGCCGGCCGCAGCTACGCCGCGCGCTCGAGGAGCTTCTTCGCCTTGCCCTCCATTTCGAGCCGGGTGTCCTGCTGCGGCTTCGACCGGGCGACGGCGGTGATGCCCTGCACGAAATCGAATACGGACTCCGGCGGCCGACCTTCTTCGGCGAGGACTGTCTCGACGATTCTGGCCGTCTCCGCCTTGGAGAAGCCCCGTTTGCGGAGGAAGTCGGTGCGGTCATCGTCGCTGTGGGCGACGATGCGCTCGCGCGCTGCTCGAATGCCTTCGACGAAGGGTCGCGGCGAGGAGTCAGCGAAGCGGGTCAGCGCCGGCGCCGCCTCGTGCGCGAAGCGATTGGCGGCGTATTTGGAATGTCGGATGCTAATTTCCTGGAAGTCCTCAACGCCCCAGAGATTGCGGTTCTGGCAGACGGCGCGCAGATAGAAACTGGCGATGCCGAGCGTCTTCGCGCCGACTTCAGAATTCCAGCAATAGAAGCCCCGGAAATAGAGATCGGGAGATCCGTCGGACAGCTTGCCCGCCTCGATCGGGTTCATGTCGTCGACCAGGAAGAGGAAGACGTCTCGGTCGGAGGCGTAGAGCGTGGTCGTGTCCTTGGTGATGTCGACCATCGGATTGTAGACGCCGCTCGACCAGTCGAGCGTGCCGGGCACTTTCCAGCGCGTATCGCCAGTTCCGTTCCCCGCGATCTTCTGCACGGCCGCCACGAGTTCGTGGTCGTAGATGCGGCCATAATCCGGGCCGGTGACGGCGCGCAGTTCCGTGCGCCCGTCTTCGGTTTCCAGCGTCTTGATCTGCTCGGCTCGGTGCGAGGTGAGCCCGTATTGCAGGTTGATGCCCGCAAGCGGCGCCGGGAGCTGGCGCAGATAGGCCGCCGGCGCGCTGACTAGGCTGGCGAGCTGGCCGAAGCTCCAATGGGTCGGCGCGACCGGCGCCTCGGCGTCGGGCAGGATGAGCGCCAGGTTTTCCGGATCGTCGCGATGGGCTTCAACGCGGATCGCCGCGCTCTCGACTGTCCGCGTGCGGCTGCGCTCGGCGCGGCCCTTCACCGACGCGTAGAGCTCCGACAGGGACAGATAGCGCTCGTCATTCGGCCGGGAAAACCATTCCGAGGAGACGCGGCCGATCCGCTCTCCGCGCGAGATATCGACTTTGTAGCCGCCGCTCGCGTCGCGCCGGCCGTCCAGGGTTTCAAGGTTGGTCATGGGTCAATCTCCGCGACAGGTCGGCCGAGAGCCTCTCTCTCGACCTCCAAACCCGTCACGGCGAAAGCCGCCGAACTCTTACTCTTTATCGGGGAACATGTTCGTCTTGATTGGCCAGGCATTTGGCGCAGCACCGCCGAACACCTGTCTTCGCCGCCATTGACGCTTCACCCGGATGCGGAGCATTTCTCCGCGTACTACGGGGCGGCACAGTCGCTTCATGTCCAATTCCGTACCCAAACGCCGGCAGCGTTCGCGCGCGGCAAAAATTGATCTTTACGACTACGCGCAGATTCCGGAACCGAAGCCGCGTGGACGTCCCGAACCAGAGTTGACCGACTGGCGCGTCACCGATGAGTGGCTGAAGCGCGTGCCGGTCACTTCGTCCGAAGTGGATGTGTTTGAGGCCTGGTTCGGTGATCTGTTCGACGATTTGTTCGGCCCCTTGGGTTCGGTTGGCTCCTTGACAAAGTTATCATCTAAAGATAACCTAATATGACAGAGGAGACATACGATCCGAGCCTTGACGCCTTGCTCGATCTCGATGGCCAGGTGCTCGTCATCGACCCTGCGGGCAGGCATTGGGTGAAGTTCGTCGTTACGCGCGTGCCCGTTAGCCCGGAGAAGCCCCATGGGCTCGACTATTCGCTGACGCTGCACGGACCTGACGGCGAGCGGCTTGTCGGCTTCGACAATGCTCATCCTGTCGGCCGCCGCAAACGCGGAGAACCGCAGGATCACCGCCACCGGCTCCGGACCGTGCGTCCCTATGACTATCAGGATGCCGCGAGCCTGATCGTCGATTTCTGGGAGACGGTGGATGCAGTGTTAAAGGAGCGAGGCGTACTGCAATGACGACGTTGAAGATCGGCATCGCCGATTATGAGGAGATGAAGGCCCGCACCATGCGGATCGCCCGCGGCGAGCAAAAGCCGGGGCCGGACGATCCGAAGGTATGGTTCACATCGACCGAGTCCTTTGCCCAGGTGCTGTCAGCCGGTAATCGCGAACTGTTGCGGACCATCGCCGAACGCGCACCGGCTTCGCTTGACGAGTTGGCGGAGATGACTGGGCGCGCCAAATCGAACTTGTCGCGAACGCTGAAGAAGATGGCCGAATACGGTTTGGTCGAGATGGAACCGGAAGGGCGCCGGCGGCGTCCGCGAGTCCTCTACGACCGTGTTTCGCTTGATCTGACGTTGACCGGCGAGGAATGGCGAAAGGCAGCGGGAGGCGCATCATGAACGCACCGCAAAACGCCGTGAAGCTCCGCGCCGCGCTTTACCTGCGCGTCTCGACGACGCGGCAGGCCGAGCATGACGTCTCGATCCCTGACCAGAAACGCCAGGGCGAAGCGTGGTGCGAGGCGCGCGGCTACGAACTCGTCGAGACCTATGTGGAGCCAGGAGCGTCAGCAACGAACGACAAGCGCCCCGAATTCCAGCGCATGATCGAGGCGGGTACGTCCAAGCCCTCAGCCTTCGACATCGTGGTCGTCCACTCATTCAGCCGTTTCTTCCGCGACCATTTCGAGCTGGAGTTCTACGTCCGGAAGCTCGCCAAGAACGGCGTCAAGCTCGTCTCCATCACCCAGGAGATGGGCGACGATCCCATGCACGTCATGATGCGCCAGATCATGGCGCTGTTCGATGAATATCAGTCCAAGGAGAACGCCAAGCACGTCCTGCGCGCGCTCAAGGAAAACGCCCGCCAGGGCTTCTGGAACGGCTCGCGCCCGCCCGTCGGCTATCGCGTGGTCGCGGCCGAACAGCGCGGCGCCAAGACCAAGAAGAAACTGGAGATCGATCCGCTGCACGCCGACACGATCCGGCTGATCTATCGCCTCGCCCTGGAAGGGGACGGAACGCGCGGGGCCATGGGCGTCAAAGCGATCGCCACGCATCTCAATGGCAGGGGCATCTTCACGCGAGACGGCGGCCGCTGGGGCATCGGACAGGTTCATCGCATCCTGACCCGGCGGACCTATATCGGCGAGCATCAATGGGGCAAGCATCGCAAGAACAAGGAGCCGACCAAGCCGGAAGACCTGGTGACGGTTCCGGTTCCGCCGATCATAGACCGCAAGACCTTCGACGCCGTGCAGAAGCTGATGCAGGCGCGCAATCCCAAGGTCGCGCCGCCACGCGTAGTGACAGGACCAACCTTGCTGACGGGGATCTGCTTTTGCGGCAAGTGCGGCGGCGCCATGACCATCCGCACTGGCAAGAGCGGGCGTTACCGCTACTACGCCTGCTCGATCAAGGCGCGTCAGGGCGAGACTGGCTGCAAGGGCCGGACAATCCCGATGGATAAGCTCGATACGCTGGTTGCTCAGCATCTGGAGGAGCGTCTGCTGACGTCTGATCGGCTGGAAGAGGTTCTCGTCGATGTGCTCGACCGACGGCAAGAGCGCGCTGAGCGCCGCCGTGAGCACATCGCCGAACTGAACCGGCGGGCAACGGAATCGGAGCTGCGGCTGAAACGCCTTTACGACGCCATCGAGATCGGCGTCGCCGACCTCGACGATCCGGCGCTGAAAGAGCGCATCGCCGGTCTGAAAGTCCTTCGTGATCAGGCGAAAACCGACGCGGAACGCGCCGAAGCCATGCTCGACAGCGCCACTCATCAGGCCGTCACGCCGGAAATGATCGAGAGATTCGCCGCAGCGGCCCGCGAGAAAATGCGGTTGGAGGGCGGCGGCTATCGGCGCGATCATCTGCGCGCGTTAGCTCAGCGCGTCGAGGTCGACGAGCGCGAAGTGCGCATCATGGGATCGAAGAACGAGCTTCTGAGAACCCTAGCCGCCGCAAATAGCGCAGAATCGGCGGCGAACGGCGTGCCCAGTTTTATACCGAAATGGCGGAGAGGAAGGGATTCGAACCCTCGATACGCGTTAACGTATACGCCCTTAGCAGGGGCGCGCCTTCAGCCACTCGGCCACCTCTCCAGCGCGGAATATGGGGTCTAGAGAAACCCAATCCTGATCGCAAGCCCCTGAGTTCGGTGAAGCGGTCAAAATCTCTTGTCCTGGGCCACGCTGGGCAGCCCCGCGCCGGACTGCTTCCTATGTGGGGTTACGTATGGCCCGCACCGCGCTCTGTGCTAATCTAAGAATTACATCCTGCCAGAGACCCCGACCATGATGACCGATTATTTCAAACCCGTGCCGTTTGACCTCTTCAAGTCCGACAAGAAGGCATTCGGCGACGCGCTGTGCCGATCCTTCCGGGAAACCGGCTTTGCGGTGGTGTCGGGACACACGGTCGATCAGGGCGTCATTGATCGCAACCTCGAGGCAACCAAGGGCTATTTCGCCCTGCCAGAAGCGATCAAACTGAAATATGACGGGCGCGAAGGCGGCGGCCAGCGCGGATACACCGCTTTCGGCACAGAAAACGCCAAGGGCAATACGCATGCCGACCTGAAGGAATTCTGGCACACGGGGCGCCCCCTGCCGGAGGACAGCCCCTATCGTGACACCATGGCGGATACGCCGGGCGTATCGGAAGTTCCGACCTTCGACGCGGCAACCCGGGCCTTGTTCGACGCGCTGGACGAGATGGGCCGGGAAATCCTGGAGGGCGTCGCGCTCCATCTCGGCCTCTCCGAGAACTGGTTCGACAACAAGGTCAATTTCGGCAATTCCATCCTGCGCCTGCTTCACTACCCGCCGCAGCAGACCCCGCCGCCCCAAGGCACGGTCCGCGCGGGTGCGCATGAAGATATTAATGTGATCACGCTGCTGCTTGGCGCTGAAGAAGCCGGACTTCAGGTCCTCCATAAGTCTGGCGAATGGCTGGACGTGAATCCACCTGCCGGCGCGCTGGTAATCAATTGCGGGGATATGCTGCAGCGCCTGACGGGTGGGGTCTTGCCATCGACCACGCACCGCGTGCTCAACCCGTCGCCTGAACGCGCAAAATTCCCACGCTATTCCACCCCCTTTTTCCTGCATTTCAATCAGGATTACCTGATCGAGGCCCTGCCCGGTTGCGTTGCCGAAGGGGGCAAGGCCGAGGCGCCTATTACCGCCCAAGACTACCTGATGGAGCGCCTGCGCGAGATCGGCCTCGTCAAGGCCTAGCCTGCAAGTTAAACTACGCGACAGCGCCAGCATGAGACCAACGCGCCCGATTGCAGACGCCAAAATGTTAGCGTTGACATAAATCGCCACTCCCCCAATGATTGCCCTAAGGAAAACGCGTCTGACGCGGCACTCATGGGGAGGAAATCATGACCGATGCTCACACGGGCACGAGGCGCGCGGTTGCGGCCAGCTTCTTGTCAGCCACACTGCTGGCATCCGCCTGCGCAACACCCGCACAATATGTCGCCGAAACGCCTGCGACCACTCCGGTAAGTCCTGAAACGTCGGCCTGCTCAGCGAATGTGAGTCTGACCAGCGCCTCGGAACGTGTGCAGTCTCTGGTCTCGCAAATGACGATTGACGAGAAGCTGGGCCAGCTCAACCAAGCCGCTGGCGGTCGTAGCAAATCGCTCAATTCCAAACTGACCCCGGAAGAACTCGACAAGGTCCGGAGCGGAGAAATCGGTTCCTACCTGCATGTCGCGGGCGCCCAGCCTCTCGGTGAACTTCAAAAAGTGGCTGTCGAAGAAGGCCGGCTCGGCATTCCGCTCCTGTTTGCGATGGATGTGGTCCACGGCTACCGCACGATCTTCCCTGTCCCGCTGGCCATGGCCGCGTCATGGGATCCATCCGTGTGGAAGGATGCCGCCGCAATTTCCGCCGACGAGGCGTCTGCGTCAGGCCTGCACTGGACTTTCGCGCCAATGGTAGATGTTGCCCGTGACCCCCGCTGGGGACGGATCGTCGAGGGCGCGGGCGCCGATCCGTATCTCGGCTCCCGCATGGCTGTGGCCCAGGTCGAAGGATACCAGGGTGACAGTCTTGCCGCACCGAACACGATCCTCGCCGCCACGAAACATTTCGGTGCCTATGGGGTGCCCACCGGCGGACGGGACTATGGATCGGCCGACATCAGCGAACAGAGCCTGATGGAAACCTATTTGCCTGCCTTCTACGCGGCGACGAAAGCCGGCACAGGCTCCATGATGACCGCCTTCAATGACGTGGCAGGTGTTCCGTCTACGGCCAACGAATATCTCGTCGACGATGTCCTTCGCGGCGAATGGGGCTTTGACGGCATGATCGTGTCCGACTGGAACGCGGTGGCCGAACTGATCAATCATGGCGTCGCCGAAACCGAGGAAGAGGCGGGTGTGCTCGCCCTGCGCGCCGGGGTCGACATGGACATGACCAGCATGGTCCTGCCTACCCGTATCAAGTCCGCCGTGCAGCAGGATGACTGCCTGGCGCACGATCTTGACGCAGCCGTAGCCCGCATCCTGACGACGAAAGAACGCCTTGGCCTCTTCGACAACCCGATGGCCTATCACGACACAGAGCGTGAAACGGCGACCCTGCTCAGCGATGCCCACCGCCACGCTGCGCACGACGCCGCAGTTCGCTCCATGGTACTGCTCAAGAATGATAACCAGACCCTGCCCTTCTCAAAGGCGCCGCAAAACGTAGCGGTGATTGGCGGCCTCGCAGAGGACAAGCTGACCCAGCTCGGTTCCTGGCGCGCACAGGGAAAGACGGACGAGGTCGTCTCCCTGCTTGAAGGCTTGCAGCAAAGCGCACCGGACGGCACGACCGTCACCTATGCGGCCGGCGCACATCCCTCCATGGACGTGGAGTCTTCAATTGACGAAGCTGTGACCGCGGCCATGGGCGCCGACCAGATCTTGCTGGTTATCGGAGAAGACTACGACTTATCGGGCGAAGCGCGCAGCCGGTCCGACATTTCCCTGCCGAAAAATCAGACCGATTTGGCCAATGCCATCTTCGAGACCGGAAAGCCTGTGACGATCGTTCTCGTGACGGGACGCCCGCTCGCGATCGCGCAGGAAGCCGAAGCCGCCGACGCCGTGCTGAATGCGTGGATGCTGGGCGTGGAAGCGGGGAACGCACTGGCCGATGTGATCTGGGGCGACGTCTCGCCAGCAGGCCGCTTGCCCATCGAGTTTCCACGTCGCACCGGCGCCGTGCCGCACACTTATTCCGAATATCCGGGCGGGCGCCCTGCCGATGCAGACCTGTCAAAAGACACAAACCGGTTCATCGATATTCCGATTACCCCGCTTTTCCCGTTCGGACATGGACTCAGCTATTCCAGCTTTGACTATGGCGACCTTACCAGCACAGTCCAAAGCAATGGCGACATCGTCCTCAGTGTCCGCGTGACCAATTCCGGTGACGTCGATGCGGACGAGGTGGTCCAGCTCTATATGCGGGACCCGCTGGCGAGCATTGCCCGACCGAAGCGGGAACTCAGAGGCTTCACGCGAACCCATATTCCGGCAGGAGATTCCCGCACGGTGACCTTCACCCTCTCGCCCGATCAGACGGCACTCTATGGCGCGCGAACCGGCTGGGTGGTCGAGCCCGGCAGGATCGAGTTCATGGTCGGCGCCTCTGCGGACGATATTCGCAGCCGCACCGATATCGAGATTACCGAGGGGCGCGAGACAGGCGTGCCGGCCAGTGCCATTGCAACAAGGATTTCCGTAGAATGATCCAGACACGACGCGGCTTCATGGGGTCTGCCGCCGCAGCCACCCTGCTCTCAGCCTGTTCAACACGCACGGACCCAGCGCCTTCGGCATCGCATGTCGAGATTTTCGACCCAGCCGCCACGGGCCTCATCGACGCATCGGCGCCGATTGAGACCCTCTCCTCCGGCTACACATGGAGCGAAGGCCCGGTCTGGGACCGGGCCCGCAATTGTCTCTATTTCACTGACGTGCCGGGCAATATCGCCTGGAAATGGTCTGAGGCCAGCGGCGCGACGGAGTTCCTGAACCCATCGGGGATCGCCCTCGAGGAAACCACGGGGTTCCGCGAACCAGGCGCCAACGGACTTGCCATCGCTCAGGACGGCTCCCTGCTTATCTGCAATCATGGACGGCGCGCCATCGAGAAGATGGATTTCGCCACCGGTCAGCGCGAAACCCTCGCCGCGACCTTCAACGGCAAGAAATTCAACAGTCCAAACGACATCGTTGAAGCACCTGACGGCAGCCTGTTCTTCACCGACCCGCCCTATGGGTTGAAGAGAATGAATGACTCGCCGCTGAAGGAGCAGGATGCCAATGGTGTCTATCGTCTGTCGCCGGATGGCAGCCTCACACGTCTCATAGACACAATGACCTTCCCAAATGGCGCAGCCCTGTCGCCCGACAGCCAGACCCTCTATGTCAGCCAGTCTGACCCGGACCAGCCGGTCATCCTGCGCATGTCTCCGGATGGCGCGTCCAGTTCCATCCTGTTCGACGCCAAACCGTTCATGTCGGATTCCGCGCTGGGCCTGCCCGACGGCATGGCGGTCGCCAGCTCCGGGCATATTTTCGCAACCGGGCCGGGCGGCGTGTTCCTCCTCTCCCCGGACGGCAAACCCCTCGCGCGGATCAATACCGGCAAGGCTACGGCCAATTGCTGCTTCGGCGACGCGGATGGCCAGACGCTCTACATGACAGCTCACGACACCTTGGTGCGTATCCGGACGAAGGCAACCGGTCTCGCATGGAGCTGAGCGAAGCCCTCACCGTTTACCGGCCCCTGCTCGCAACCGGGTTCGGAATCGCCGCCCTGCTCGTGCTCATCCTGCGCGCGCGGCTGAACGCATTCGCCGCATTGCTACTGGTCAGCATATTCAGCGCGCTGGCCGCCGGCATGGCGCCAGAGCAAGCCTTTGCCACCCTGTCCAGCGGCATGGGTGGAACGCTCGGCTTCATCGCAACCGTGATTGGCCTCGGCGCTCTGTTTGGCGCCATCCTCCAAGCCTCGGGCGCCCTCGATGCACTTGCCTCGAAACTGTCCAACACATCCAGCTTCAAAACCAATCAGTGGAAGATTGCCGGCATCGGCCTTCTGGCCTCGACGCCCGTCTTCTTTGACGTCGCCCTTATCATTCTCGCCCCATTGATCCTGACCATGGCCCATGAACGGCTCAAGCCAGCCATGTCGCTCGGCCTGCCCCTGATGGCAGGCCTCGCTGTCGGCCATGCCTTCCTGCCGCCCACGCCGGGACCTATCGCCATCGCCGAACTGATCGGCGCCGATCTGGGCTGGGTCATCCTGTTCGGCGCGATTACCGGGGCCGTGGCGCTCGCCGTATCCGGCCCCCTCTTCGCGATCTTCCTCGATAATCGCAGCCGGATGCCCATCGGCAATCCCGCCTTCGAACTTGACGATAACGACACCCAAGACGACCGCCCCGCTCCCCAACCGGAGCGTGCTATCTTCCTCATTACGCTGCCGCTCATCCTGATCCTGCTCGGCACACTTGCCGATATCCTGCCATCAGGCCCAATCAGATACGTCCTGGAAATTGTCGGGCACCCGTTCAGCGCGCTCCTGATTGCGTGCGGCGCATCCTGGCTGCTGCTTTATCCAAAGACCGTCCAGAGCCGGAAACTGATGTCGGATGCGATGGCGCGTGCCTTTGAGCCGACCGGCGCCGTAATCCTCGTCACGGGCGCAGGCGGCGCGTTCAAACAGGTTCTGGTCGATACTGGTGCGGGTGAGCAGATCGCGAATGCCGCGCTCGGCATGGGCTTTGGCCCGCTGCTCGCTGGCTATGTACTGGCTGTCATCCTGCGCCTCGCGCAGGGCAGTTCGACGGTCGCCATGATCACGTCCGCCGGGCTCACAGCCCCCATCGTGGCTCTGGCTGATCTCTCTGCTCCCCAGCTTGGCATCGTCGCCATCGCCATCGCGGCGGGGGCCACGACTGGCAGCCATGTGAATGATAGCGGCTTCTGGCTCGTGGGGCGCATCTTCGGCATTACGCCCGGCGAGACACTGCGCACCTGGACCGTCTCCACGACGCTGATCAGCGTCGTCGGATTCCTGATGTGCCTTATCCTGTATGCGGCGCTCGCCCTGTTCTGATCAGATCAGGCCCGCGAGCGGAGAACTCGGATCGGCATACATCTTCTTGGGCATCCGGCCCGCAAGATAGGATTCGCGACCCGCGATCACGGCATGTTTCATGGCCTTGGCCATGCGGATCGGGTCTTTTGCGGCGGCAATGGCCGTGTTCATCAGCACGCCATCGCAGCCAAGCTCCATTGCGATGGCGGCGTCAGAGGCCGTGCCCACACCCGCATCCACGATGACCGGCACGCGTGTCTGTTCGACAATCAGGCGAATGTTCACCGGGTTCATGATGCCAAGGCCGGAGCCGATCAGGCTGCCAAGCGGCATGATCGCGCAACACCCGGCATCTTCCAGCATCTTCGCGTAAACCGGGTCATCCGAACAATAGACCATGACCTCGAACCCGTCAGCGATCAGGGCCTTGGCTGCCTCAAGCGTCTCCGGCATGTTCGGATAGAGGGTTTTCTGGTCAGCCAGCACTTCCAGTTTCACCAGATTCCAGCCCCCGGCCTCTCGCGCCAGTCGCAATGTACGGACCGCTTCGTCGGCCGTGTAGCACCCGGCCGTGTTGGGCAAATAGGTGAATTCATCCGGTTTCACGAAGTCAGTGAGGCGTTCTTCGTTGGGATTGGACAGGTTCACCCGCCGCAGGGCGACCGTCACGATCTCCGCCCCCGCTGACCGCGCCGCATCTGCGTTCTGCTGGTAGGACTGGTACTTTCCCGTGCCCACGATCAGGCGGGAAGTATAGGATTTGCCGGCTATGATGAGGGGATCTGTCAAAATTCTGGCCTGTCTGGTCGTCAAAAAGGATAGGAGGAGTACCGGGGTGAGGTGGAAGGCGGTCAGCCGCCCCCCACGAACTGGACCAGTTCTATCCGGTCACCGGCTTCAATCACAGTGCTGGCATGTTCCGATTTCGGGACAATCTCCAGATTGCGCTCGATCGCAATCCCCCGCTGATCGCGGCCCGACTCGCCTGCCAGTTGAAGCGCCAGCATGCCAAGCGTCATGCCAGGTTCGACTTCGCGAGACTCGCCATTGACTGTAATCAACATTCGGGTTTTCTCCGTTCACCGGCCCCCTTGCCTTGCCGGGCGTTACAGAGCAAGACGGAAGACTATGTCCAAGCCCGTATATGTCCTCGGAGGCCCGAACCTCAACCTTCTCGGCTCACGTGAGCCGGAGATTTACGGGAAAGACACGCTGGCCGACATCCATGCGCGCCTTGAATCCCTGGCAGACGGAACCGCGCTGGAGCTGCGCCAGACGAATCATGAAGGCGAACTGGTCGGCTGGATCCAGGAGGCATCCGAACAGGGGTCCGCAATCATTTTGAACGCGGCCGCTTACACACATACCTCCATTGCTCTTCACGATGCGCTGAAAGCGTGCAAGATCCCTGTAATTGAAGTGCATTTGTCGAATCCTGCGGCGCGCGAGGCGTTCCGCCAGGTGAATTATGTTTCCCCCGCCGTGAAGGCCACGATTGCAGGCCTTGGTGCCTATGGTTATGAGCTGGCGCTAATGGCGGCAAAGACCCTGACGGGCAAATAAGAGACCTGACACCCCATGAGCACCACCAAGAACAAGCTGGATACCGGACTTGTCCGGGAACTCGCAGCCATTCTGCGGGAAGCAGACCTCGGCGAGGTTGAAGTTGAACATGAGGGCCTGCGCATCCGCGTAAGCAAGCCTGCTGCGCCGGTGGTTCAGGCCGCTATGGCCGCACCGGCAGCGGCCCCTGTCGCCGCCGCTCCCGCTGCAGCACCGGTCGCCGACGCGGCCGCTGCGCCTGCAGCGTCTGAAAAGGCCATCAAGTCTCCCATGGTCGGCACGGTCTACCTGTCACCCGAACCCGGCGCGAAACAATTCGTGGCTGTTGGCGACAAGGTGAAGAAGGGCGACACCGTCCTTCTCGTCGAGGCGATGAAGACGTTCAATCCGGTCGAGGCCGACAAGGCGGGCGTCGTGAAGGAAATTTACGTTTCGGATTCCCAGCCAGTTGAATATGGCGAAGCTCTCATACTGATCGAGTAATATGGCTGACCAACCTGTCATCAAGAAGGTTCTCATCGCAAACCGCGGTGAGATCGCGCTGCGGATTCACCGCGCCTGCAAGGAAATGGGCCTGTCCACAGTCGTGGTCCATTCCGAAGCAGACAGTGACGCCATGGCTGTGCGCCTCGCGGACGAAAGCGTCTGCATCGGGCCTGCGCCATCGTCCGAAAGTTATCTGAAGAAGTCGCAGATCCTGGCCGCCGCCGAGATCACCGGCGCCGATGCGATCCATCCCGGCTACGGCTTCCTGTCCGAGAATGCCCAATTCGCCGAAATGGTCGAAGCGCATGGGCTGGCCTTCATTGGCCCCACGGCCGAGCATATCCGCATCATGGGCGACAAGATCGCGGCCAAGGCCGCGATGATCGAAGCCGGCGTGCCCTGTGTTCCCGGTTCGGAAGGCGCCCTGTCTTCGATTGCCGAGGCCAAGAAGGCCGCCAAGAAAATCGGTTTCCCTGTCCTGGTGAAAGCCTCTGCTGGCGGCGGCGGTCGCGGCATGAAACTCGCCAAGACCGAAGCCGATCTCGAAAACGCGGTCCGCACCGCCAAGACCGAGGCCAAGGCCGCGTTCGGCGATGACGCTGTCTACCTGGAGAAATATCTTCAGGGCCCGCGCCATATCGAAGTCCAGATCATTGCGGACACGCATGGCAATGTCGCACACCTCTGGGAGCGCGATTGCTCCCTCCAGCGCCGCAACCAGAAGGTCTTCGAAGAGGCGCCTTCACCAGCTCTCAACCAGGCCCAGCGTGAAGAGATTGGCGGCATCTGCGCCCGCGCCATGGAGAAGCTCGGTTATCGCGGCGCCGGGACAATCGAATTCCTCTACGAAGACGGCAAGTTCTACTTCATTGAAATGAACACCCGCCTGCAGGTCGAGCATCCAGTGACCGAGATGATTACCGGCATCGACCTCGTCCGCGAGCAGATCCGGATTGCCGAAGGCAAGGAACTCTCCTTCCGTCAGGAAGATGTCATGCTGGTCGGCCACGCCATCGAATGCCGGATCAATGCGGAGCATCCGCAAACCTTCATTCCGTCTCCGGGCCTCATCACGGATTTCCACGCACCCGGCGGCCCCGATGTACGCCTCGATAGCGCGGCCTATTCCGGCTACCGGATTCCACCGCACTACGACTCGCTCATCGGCAAGTTGATCGTGCATGGACGCACGCGGCGGGAATGCATCATGCGACTTCGCAGGGCTCTGCAGGAAATGGTCATTGGCGGGGTCTTCACGACCCTCGACCTGCATCGCAGGCTCGTTGAAAATGATGAAGTGCTCGCGGGTGAATACAACATTCACTGGCTCGAAAAGTTTCTTGAGAATCAACCTGATACCGAGAGCTAGGCATTTTTTCTCCTTTGGCGGGCCGAGAGGGTCGACAAAGGGTAGACATCACTTTGTGCGCTTGTTCATATAAAAGCTATGTCGCAGCGATTCAGCTCATCTGACTTGCTCGCCTGCTATCGTCGCGGGATTTTTCCGATGGGCGATGCACGCAACGATCCGAATCTGTTTCTGGTCGACCCGGACATGCGCGGGATCATTCCGCTCAAGGGTTTCCATGTGCCCAAGCGCCTGCTTCGCAAGGTGAAACAGGATCCCTTTCGCGTCACCGTCGATCAGGCGTTCACACGGGTGATGGAGATGTGTGCCGAAAGCGCAGAGGGCCGTGAAAGCACCTGGATCAATTCGCCGATCCTGAATCTCTACAGCACACTTCATCGCAAAGGATACGCGCATTCAATTGAATGCTGGGATGGCGATGAACTTGTCGGCGGCCTCTATGGCGTCGCCCTGGGGGGCGCCTTCTTCGGCGAAAGCATGTTTTCGCGCGCGACCGACGCGTCCAAGATCGCGCTGGTCCACCTGGTGGCACATTTGCTGGAAGACAAGTTCGTCCTGCTCGACGCGCAATTTCACAATCCGCACCTGGAACAGTTCGGGCTGGTGGAAATTCCGCGTCAGGACTTCAAGAAACTGCTCAAGGAAGCCCTGAACATCGAGACGGAATTCTACTCGAACTCCGGCTCGTCTCCTGAGGGCCGTGGCGCGAGTTTCACCGGATCAGGCGCCGCGCAGCGGATCACCCAGATGTCATAGACAGGATGCTCCAGAGCGCTGAGTCCGGGCGATGACGCATACATCCAGCCGGAAAAGAGCTCTGGATTGTCTTCGCTGACCGTTTCGACGTCTTCCGCATCCACGGCCGCTTCCATCGTCTCGACAGCAACAGGCTGGGTGGAGGCAATCTTCAGGAAGGCTGCGCTTTCAGGCGCTTCTTCCGGAGGCGTCTGGTAGCAGACCTGCAATTCCACCTTGAGCGATCCGAACACGACCGGCTCACCGACCTTCACATTGATGTCGGTGGAGCGGCCCGTGATCTTGTCGAGCGCGCGGAGCGTGGCTGTGTCCTTCTTCACGAAGGTGGCCGCATGCGCGGCGCCTGCCACAAGGGCAGTCAACGCAAGAGCAGAGACCAGCGTTCGCATTACTGGTAATCCTCGTCCGGATACCCGTCATCTGTCGCCGCAGCCGGCTCAGTTGCCGGATCGGATGCCCCTTCTCCGCTGCCGGACGCGAACGACGCGAACAGCGTCAGCAGGTCAACACTGCCGCGAGTATACTTGATCTCGCCCGTCCCATCCTGAGGGATGTTGTCAAAACTGCCACCGGGCTCCAGCGCGACATAGGCGCCGCCAAGCAAGCCGTCTGTTGAAACGCGCGCATCGGTATCTTCCGGCAGGGCCCATTTCTCATCCAGGCTGATCGTCACGACGGCTTCAAAGCGTTCCGGGTCACCCTCGATGCTCTTGACGATCCCGGCCTTCACACCGGCGATGCGCACATCAGACCCGCGCGAGATACCGGAGACATTGTTGAACCGGGCCTCGACCTCATACTGGTCGCCCTGGGATTGGGTCTCTCCGCCCCGGTCGATAGCGAACCAGAGAAAGATGCCGGCCACGGCCACGACCGCGGCGCCAATCAGGGTTTCAAAGAGTGATTCACGCATCCGGAGTCCATGCCTCGTAATCGCCCGTTGCCTTTTGGCGCGCCATGCCGGTCGACAGGCTGCCTTTTGGCTTGGTGGCATAAGGTGTGCCCGTCATGTTGGGCTTGTGATCGGTCTCCCAGTCACGGCGCGTCAGCGGCGACTTGGTCGGTGGCTCGTCAATCGTGTGGTGCAGCCAGCCGTGCCAGTCCGCCGGCACCTTGGACGGTTCAGCCAGGCCCTTGTACATCACATACCGGCGCTTGCGCCCTTCCAGAGAAGGCTTGCGCTCCTCGAAGTAGCGGTTGCCGTACTCATCGGTCCCGACATAGCCAGAGCGCCGCTTGATATCAAAAGCCGCACCGATGGTATTGCCGCTCCACCAGGTAAAAATCTGTTTCAGCATCGTGAGGATGTCCTGACCTGTCTTGTTGGCCGTAATATGGCGTCTTCCGGGCAGTTAATCCATACGGCAGCCGCAGGCAATGCGACGCACGATTTTATGATCGGACAGCTAATTTTGAAGCCGGAATGGTTGATACCTCTGGCGGGAACCGTCACGCTTTATCCAGTGATTCGCTGATGATTCGCGGGGAGGGTTTGATGAAAGCTGCTGAGATAGAGTCCATATTGGAGGCCGCCGAGGCCGACAGCCTGCTCTCTCCGGAGATGGAATTTGGCACAGCCTTCCGCGCCGCAGGGCGGCGACGTCGGCCGGTGACCGATGAATCCCTGCGAAACGTCGCGTCTGCCTACGCTTCTGCCGGGCTGCTGGGCGCCTCGCAGATCGCCACTGCCGAAATGCTGGAGCGCCTCGGCAATGCGCCGCGCAATGCCGAACTGGCCGAAGCCATCGCCTCCGGTCTGCCCCAGGACATTCTCGAAGAAGCCCTGCGCCAGCCGGACGGGTTCGTACGCACGGCCGATGCCCTGCGAATCGCCGCTGCCAACAACCAGCCGCCCCCCACCGCTGTCTTCAGCGCTGATTCCGCAAGCAAGGAATTCGACCCGCTGCTCCTGGGCGCGCTCAAGGAGGGCGCGGAAATCCTGCTTGCCCAGGAAGACCTCGCTCCAGCGCGACTCGCCTGCCGACTGCTGGATGTGTCCCTGGCGATCAGCCCGGATGGCCTTGAAGCAGATCTCCTCTGCTCAGTGGCTGAAGCCGCTGGCAGGAGCCTCGGGGACGGATTGCTTGTCATTCATGGGCTTGGTGCGGCAGTGCTATCGCTGGGTCTCGCCTATGACAGCGACGATGGCCGGGCTGTGGCGGCCGCACTCTGCGCCCTGGTGAAGTCCTGCGCTGCCGGCACATCGCTGACAGCAACCCATGCTGGGGTGCTCGGCCTTGAGGCCCGCAGAGCGTCGTCCCGGAAATCCTGTACGATCGCCATCCTGCCCTCCGCCGATCTTTCGGACCTGATGCCGGAATGCGAGAGCGAGGGCGCTGCACCCGTGCGCACGGTACTGGCCTATTCCGATGAAGGCCCCACGCTCGCCCGATGCGCCCGGCTGGCCATTTCCCGTACAGCCCCGGAATCCCTGCCCACGATCCTGGACGGCGTCGCCAATTGTGGCGGGGATGATCTGGAATCCGCCCTCGGCGCGGATCGCCTGCGGGATCGCGGTTTCTCGGAAGCGGCGCTGGACCGGGTATCGCGCGCCCTCAGTGAAGGCCTGCCGCTGAATGCCGCCTTCTCGCGTTGGGTGCTTGGCGACGAGATCATCAGCGAAGACCTGAAGCTGGCACCGGAGAATTTCGATTCGGACGGTCTCGCCCTCCTCTCGGCCATGGGATTCTCCCGAAAGGACATCGCGAACGCGGAAGCCTCCGTGAATGGCACTGCAGAAGATGTGGCCGCCAACGCTTTCCGTCAGTGCGGGCTGGACCTGTCTGTCAGCGCTGAGGCTGAAATCGCCTTCGCCCGCGCTTGCTTGGATGCGCTTGGAGGCCAGACGACCATCCGGGTGAGCGGCCGTAACGGCCTCGACATGGCCGACTCAGCCATCGCGGCAGGCCTCTCTGCCCTGCTCGTTGGGATCCGGGCCCCTGCAAATGAGGAAGTCGCCGAACGGATGGACCGTATCCTCGCGCTTGCAGACGAGTTGGCAACCGAAGCGGAGCCGTCCTACGAATCACCTCATGGCGTCGGGCCATCCGGCCAAGGCCAGAATGCTCGCACACGCCTGCCCGATCGCCGAAAGGGTTATATCCAGAAAGCCTCCGTCGGCGGCCACAAGGTCTACCTTCACACAGGCGAATTCGATGATGGCGCGCTCGGCGAGATCTTCATCGACATGCACAAGGAAGGCGCCGCCTTTCGGAGCCTGATGAACAATTTTGCCATCGCCACCTCCATCGGGCTGCAATACGGTGTGCCTCTGGAAGAATTCGTGGACGCCTTCGTGTTTACGCGATTCGAGCCTGCCGGGGCCGTGACCGGGAATGACCGGATCACCAGGGCCACCTCGATCCTGGACTACATCTTCCGCGAACTGGCCGTGTCCTATCTCGGCCGGGATGATCTGGCCGAAGTGGACGTCACCCATGACGGTCTCGGCAGGGGCGCCGGCGACGGGACGCGCGAGCCGGCCGAGTTCACCGAAGAGGCCGCGCAGCTGATTTCGCGTGGCTTCTCGCGCGGGCAATTGCCCGACAACATCGTCATCCTCGACAAGAAGCGCGAAGAGAAGCTGTCAGAGGACGAGGGCGAATCGGAGTCGTTGAACGCACCGGAATACCTCAGCGATGCCTGTCCCAATTGCGGCAGCTTTACTGTGTTCCAGATCAGCGAAGATGGTGAGGCCGAATGCGACACGTGCGGACAGGAATTGCAGGATACGAGTGAAATCCCGTCCTGATTACTGTCCCGACTTGAATAAACAGGGACGGTCTTCTGCTCCGGATTTCGGTTAATAGCCGTTTTCCAAGGCATGGCGGAATTGCAACACTTCTGGTGATTTAGACACTCCTTACTGTTTGTTCAGTTTGGAGCAACAAAATCAGGCGCTATCCATAATGCATGACCCGTTTGGTATACGCATTACTTACCGCATCCGCCATGTCCTTTGTCCCCCTGTCGGCAAAGGCACAGAGCCAGCCCGTGGCATGGTCGCCCGGCTATTCGGGCGCCTGCGGCGAGTGCGACCTCTCCGGGAAGAATCTGACGGGCTGGTCGCTGGCTGGCGGGAACTATTCCAGCGCGAAGATGGAATATGCCTTCATGCGCGGCGTGCAGGCCAGCAATGCCAATTTCGAGAAGGCTGACGCGACCAGCGCCGACATGCGCGGCGCGATCCTGACCTCGGCCCGGTTTTCCGGAGCTGGTCTGGCTGACGCGCGCTTGCAGGGCATTCAGGCGACCGGGGCAGACTTCCGCAGCGCCAATGTTCGCGGGGCCAACCTTCAGGGCGCCCTGCTCGTGGGCACCAATTTCGCCTCGGCTGACCTGACCGCCTCCCGCATGGAAGTCGCGGATCTGTCGGGTGCGAACATGACAGGTGCCTGGCTCAATGACTCCGTTCTGACCGGCGCGATCTTCAATGGCGCGAACATGACTGGCACCCAACTCCGCAATTCGATGATTCAGAACGCGTCCTTCAAGGATGTCCGGTTCATTGATGCCGACCTGACCGGTATTCAGGGCGCCGAATTTGCTGACTTCGAGGGCGCGTGCGTCTCGCTCAGCACCAGCCTGCCGGCTACGCTCACCCTGCCCCTGTGCGGCACGGCAACAGCGTCCGCAGCCATCGCCAGCAAGTAATCTCGCCAACAGATCAAAGAAAAAGGCGGAGAGCATAGCCCTCCGCCTTCTCAATCAGCTTTGCCGGAAACTATTTCTCGGACTTCATCTGCGGGGCCAGCCGGATGTGCAGCTCTTTGAGTTGCTTCTCATCCACCGGGCTCGGGGCCTGCATCATCAGGTCGCGCGCCTGCTGGTTCATCGGGAACAGCGTCACGTCGCGAATATTCTCGGCGTCTGCCAACAACATCACGATCCGGTCCACGCCTGGGGCGATCCCGCCATGCGGCGGCGCGCCATAACGGAACGCGTTCAGCATGCCGCCGAACTCCGCTTCCACGATTTCGGGCCCATAACCTGCCAGTTCGAACGCCTTCAGCATCAGTTGCGGGCTGTGGTTCCGGATCGCCCCGGATGACAGCTCTACGCCGTTGCAGACGATGTCGTACTGGTAGGCCTTGAGGTCGAGCTGTTTCTCTTCCGTGTCAGCAGCCAGCAGCGCGTCCATCCCGCCCTGGGGCATCGAGAACGGGTTGTGGCTGAAATCGACCTTCTTGTTGTCTTCGTCATACTCATACATCGGGAAATCAATGATCCAGCAGAGCCGGAAAACGCCCTCCTCGATCAGGCCGAGTTCTTCGCCGACCTTTGTCCGGGCTGCGCCCGCGAGCTTGTAGGCGTCGCTTTTCTTCCCGGCAGAGAAGAAGATGCCGTCCCCGGCACCGAGGCCGAGCTTTTCCAGAAGTGCTGCCAGATGGGCAGGCTCGAAATTCTTGAGAACGGGATCCTGGCTGTCGACACCGCCGCCATCGGCCTCCTTGAGGCGCGCATAGCCGAGGCCAGGTGCCTGCATCTCTTTCTTCGCCCACTTGTCCAGTTCGTCGAAGAATTTGCGGGATTTCTCCGCAGCGGCCTTCGGTGCCGGGATCGCGATCACGCGTCCACCGCCGCCAATGATCTTGGCAAATATGCCGAAGCCCGTCTTGCTGTCATCCTCGAAGAATTCGGACACATCCGCCAATTCAATCGGGTTACGCAGGTCCGGCTTGTCGGAGCCGTATTTCGCCATCGCTTCAGCGTAAGGAATACGAGGGAATGCGCCGTCCGGCACTTTCCGACCCTTGCCTTCCCAGTCAGCGAACTCGCTGAAGACACCAGCCATGACAGGCTCAATCGAATTGAATACGTCTTCTTGCGTCACGAAGCTCATTTCGATATCAAGCTGATAGAATTCGCCCGGCGAGCGGTCTGCACGGGCATCTTCATCGCGGAAGCATGGCGCGATCTGGAAATAGCGGTCAAAGCCCGACACCATGAGCAATTGCTTGAATTGCTGTGGCGCCTGCGGCAGCGCGTAGAACTCGCCCGGATGTATCCGGCTCGGCACGAGGAAGTCGCGCGCGCCTTCCGGACTGGAAGCCGTCAGGATGGGCGTCTGGTACTCGGTAAAGCCCTGCTCGAGCATGCGGCGACGCAGGCTGGCAATCACCTGGCTGCGTAGGATCATGTTCTTGTGCAGGGTCTCACGGCGCAAATCGAGATAGCGATGCGTCAGGCGGATCTCTTCCGGATAGTCCGGTTCGCCAAACACCGGTAGCGGCAACTCGGCGGCTTCCGACTGGACCATGACTTCACCGGCCACGACCTCAATCTCGCCGGTGACGAGGTTCGGGTTCACGAGGCTCTCATCCCGGGCCACGACCTTGCCTTCCAGCGTGATCACGCTCTCCGCACGCAGCCGCTCAACCGTGCCGAATCCGGGTGAGCCCGGATTGAACACGATCTGCGTCAGGCCGTAATGATCCCGCAGGTCAATGAACATCACCCCGCCATGATCGCGGCGGCGGTGAAGCCAGCCAGACAGTTTTACGGTTTCACCGACATGGGACTTACGAAGTTCCCCGCAAGTATGGGTGCGATAGGCGTGCATCGGATGCTCTCTCCGGAAATTCGGTCCAACAGAAATAAAGGCGCGAAAGGCATTCAAGCTCTCGCAATTGTCAAGGCGATGCGATACGCAAGCGCGCGATGACTGACAACACCCTGACTCCCATTACTGAGCAGTCGGCACTGGAAGACCTGTGCGGAAAGCTCGCAGAATCCGACTTTATCTGTGTCGATACCGAGTTCCATCGGGAAACGACCTATTGGCCGGAACTCTGCCTCGTCCAGGCCTCCGCCCCCGGCGTAGAAGGCCTGATTGACCCATTAGCTGAAGATCTGGACATTGGTCCCTTCCTCGACCTGATCGCTGCGGACAACCGGGTGAAGGTGTTCCATGCTGCCCGTCAGGACCTTGAAATCTTCAACCGCCTGATCGGCCACCCGCCCGGCCCGATCTTCGATACTCAGGTCGCCGCCATGGCGCTTGGCCTCGGCGATTCGATCTCTTACGACAATCTCGTCCAGCGCCTGTTGAAGCGGCAGATCGACAAATCCAGCCAGTTCACCGACTGGACGCGGCGTCCGCTGAGCCAGAAACAGCTCGTCTATGCCCTCGGCGACGTGACCCATCTGCGCGATGCGTATCTCAAGATGCGCGACCAGCTCGAAACCCGTGGCCGCCTCGGCTGGGTGCGCGAGGAGATGGCGGACCTCGAAGACCCGGTCAAATACGACACCGATCCGGCCAATGCCTGGCAGCGCCTGAAACTGCGCAAGCCCAAGAAGGACTATGCGGCCATCGTAGTGGCTGTCGCGGCGTGGCGGGAATCGCTGGCCCAGGAACTCGACAAACCGCGCCGCCGTATCCTGAAGGATGACGCCATTCAGGAAATCGCCAGCCAGAAGCCCCGCTCTGAAGGCGAATTCGGCCAGCTGCGCGCGGTCCCCAATGGGTTCATCCGGTCAAAATTCGGCCAGGGCCTGCTTGAAGCGGTCACGGATGCCATCGACAATCCGGACAAGTTTGCGCCCGAACTTGGCCCCCGCGTCCAGAACGCCCAGATCCCGGCCGGTGCGCCGGAACTCCTCAAAGTGCTCCTGAAGCATGTCAGCGAAGAGAATGACGTGGTTCCGCGTCTGATCGCCAATGCCGCCGACATCGACCGGATCGCCCGCGGCGAGACCGGCGACGAGATCGCGGCCATGTCCGGCTGGCGGTATGACATGTTCGGACAACGGGCACAGGCCCTGCTGAACGGCAAGCTGGCCGTCTCCTTCGAAGGGGGGCAGGTCCGTCTGTTCGACGTCTAGCGTCAGCTGATGACCACATCCGGCTTCAGCCGGAGCTGGCTGGCCGTCTGTGAGAGGCGGCGTTCCACCGTATCGGACACCATGGCCGCATCAGCATTGGAGACCCGCAATTCCAGCGCGTCATGCGTGCGCACGAGCCGCGCGCGCTGAAGGATCGGCCCTGACCGTCCGGAGAACACCGCGCCGAGACGCATGGCGCTGCCAATCTGGCGGGCCCGCTCGTCCTGCTCGGGCGTGGTCAGGCCGACATAGTCGTCAGGCCGCTTGAAATCCTTTTCGTACCGACAGCCAATCGCATAGGCGATCAGGGCGCGCTCACTGTGCGAGACCCCGACATAGGGCGCTCTCAATGCCTGGTCATACGCCATGATAGACCGGTGATCCGGATGGAAGCGCCCGGCGCTGTCCGCCATCATGCAAGCAGTTTTCTCAATTCTCGCGTCAGCTGCGGGAGATCCGAACAGGTCCGGCTCCGGCGCCAGAGCGGGCGCAATGAATTCGTGCAGCGCCTCTCCGAACAGGATCTGGTTCTTGTCGAGCCGCGCAAACGCGATTGCGCCATCCATCAAAGGGTCATGCGACGGCGCGCCGAGCGCGTCTCGCAGGACACCCTCCCGCAGCCCGGCGGAGGAGATCGTCACGCCCTCCAGCCGGCCGGTGGCCAGAATCTCCTGAAGCAGCATGGCGGCGACGGGCAAATGCTTGGCGCGGCGCTTGTCGATGGATTCCAGCATGGCGCGCGCGGTCGAATTGGTCAGGCTGTCGAAACAAAGCTTGGCGACCTTGTCGACCTGCGTTTTCGACAGCTGGTAGCCCTGCAGCACCTGCAGAGCATAATTCTCCAATTGCATGTTCAGCTTGGCGATGGTCCGCCAGGCGCCGCCGACCGCATAGAAGCGACCGGATGATCGCGCCAGGACGTCTGATGCCTTGAGTTCGGCCCGGATGGTCTTGCGGAGGGCCTTCAAATCGATGTCACCCTCGACCAGCGAGAGCGGGCCAAGCATCAGGCTTTCGCCGCGTTCGGCCTTGCCCCCGATCTGCTTGAATTCGAGACTGGAGCCGCCGAGGTCCCCAATCAGGCCATGCGGCGCATGGAAGCTCGCTTCCACCCCCACGGCCGACAAGCGGGCCTCGTCTTCGCCCGACAGGACGGTCACGCGCCGTCCCAATGCCTTGGAGGCAAGATTGATGAATTCCGGACCGTTCTCCGCCGACCGGACAGCGGCGGTGGCAACGGCAGTGTAGTGTCTCAAATTCAGGGCTTTCAGGATCGCACGATAGCGGCCGAGCGCCTTCAGCGCCGATTCCACCCCGGTAGGCGACAGCCTGCCAGTCTGCATGAGGCCCTGCCCAAGACCCGCCATGACCTTTTCGTTGAAGGTTGGAAGGATCGACGTGCCGAGCACATCATAGATCACCAGGCGCACCGAGTTTGACCCGATGTCGATAATGGCGGCGCGCTCGGACTTCGGGAACATCAAGTCTAGACGCCTTCCCGCGGTTTAAGGCGCGGCGGCAAGCTGACTTCCAGCGCGCTCCCGCGTCCGGACAGGCTGGGATTATCCATGAAATAGGTGTGGGCCGAGAAGGATTCGGCGCCCGCTCTCAGCTCCATCCGCTCATAGACGCCGTCCTCGCGCATGATCCAGCTCTGCTGTTCATCGTTCAGGTTCGCCACCATGATCTGGTTCAGGACCTGGCGGTGGACCGTCGGGTTCTCGACCGGAACCAAGGCTTCTACGCGCCGGTTCAGATTGCGCGGCATCCAGTCCGCCGACGAAATGAACACCTTGGCTTTGGGGGATGGCAGGACTTCGCCATTCGCAAAGCAGACAATGCGGGAATGTTCGAGGAACCGGCCCACAATGCTCTTTACGGAAATGTTGTCCGACAATCCGGGGACACCAGGGCGCAAGCAGCAGATGCCGCGCACAACCAGAATGATCGGAACGCCGCACTGGCTTGCCGCGTAGAGCGCATCAATGACTTCGCCATCGACCAGCGAGTTCATCTTGGCCCAGATGCCACAAGGCTCTCCCTTTCGGGCGGCGTCCGCCTCCGCCTCGATCATCCCGATCAGCTTTTCTTTCAGGTCGAGCGGCGACATGGAGACCTTTTCCATGACGGGCCCGACCGAAGGCGGCTCGCGATAGGCGGTGACGAAGTTGAACAGCCGGTTGGCATCACGACCAAGGCCGGCGTCGGCTGTAAACAGGGACAAGTCCGTATAGATACGGGCATTGATCGGGTGATAATTTCCCGTGCCGAAATGAGTATAGGTGCGCAGCTCGTCGCCCTCGCGCCGAACCACGAGAGAGACCTTGGCGTGTGTCTTGTACTCGATGAATCCATACACCACCTGCACGCCTGCACGTTCAAGGTCACGTGCGAGACGGAGATTGGCCTCCTCATCAAAGCGCGCCTTGATCTCGACCAGTGCCGTGACATTCTTCCCCGCCTCGGCCGCCTCGATCAGCGCAGCGACAATGGGGGAATTTGTCGTGGTCCGGTAAAGTGTCTGCTTGATGGCCACCACTTGCGGATCGGCGGCAGCCTGACGGATGAACTGCACCACCACATCAAATGTCTCGAAGGGATGATGGACCAGAATGTCCTTGGCGCGGATGGCGGCAAGACAGTCGCCGCCCATTTCGCGGATGCGTTCGGGATAGCGCGGCTCATAGGACGGAAATTGCAAATCCGGCCGGTCATTGACGATCAGCTCGGATAACTGCGCCATGCCGAGAATACCGTCATAGAGAACAATGTCTGCTTCTTCAGCGCCGATCTCATGCGTGATCAGCCGTCGCAAATCCACCGGCGCGCTCGACTGCATCCGGATGCGGACGATACGTCCCCGGCGACGCTGCTTCAGCAGGACTTCGAATTCGCGGATCAGGTCTTCGGCTTCTTCCTCGATCTCGATATCGCTGTCCCGGATGACCCGGAACAGGCAACGGTCCTTTTCCTCGAAGCCGGGGAACAGCTCGTCGATGAACATGCCGATCACGTCTTCAAGGGCGATGAAGCGCAGATTGCCCTTCGTTCCCTTGGGCAGCCGGATGAACCGGCGGACAAAGGCCGGCAATGGAATAATCCCGACATGATCCTCGCCATTGCCTTTCGCGACCAGATTGATCGCAATCGAGAAGCCGAGATTGGGAATGAACGGAAAGGGGTGCGCCGGATCGACCGCAAGCGGTGTCAGGACCGGGAAGATGTTGGACCGGAAATACTTGTCGAGTTCGGCGCGGTCCTTCTTGTTCAGATCCTTCACGCCGAGCACGTCAACGCCTTCGGCATGCAGTTCCTGTTTCAGGCTGCGCCAGCGCTCCTGCTGCTCGGCGATCAGTTTGAGCGAGGTTTCCTCGATCCGGTCGACCTGTTCGCCGGGGGTGAGGCCGTCCTGGCTGGCTTTCACCACGCCCGCCCGCACCTGCTCACGCAAGCCCGCATACCGGACCATTTCGAATTCATCGAGATTACTCGCCGAAATCGACAGGAACCGCAGGCGTTCCAGCAGCGGATGGTCCTGATTGGAGGCTTCTTCCAGGACACGCTGGTTGAATTCGAGCCAGGACAATTCCCGGTTCAGGAACCGTTCCGGAGCGCTCATCAGCTGCTTCTGGGTGCCAGACTGTCCATCGGCCATGATGCCAACTCCGCAATTCATTTCAGGTCTAGAGCATGGACCTCTGATCGGGATCGGCCCAGCCCAGCTCTTCGACGACTTCCCTGGCCAGCGGCACCGAAGGTGCCCTGCCCGCTTCGGTCACCTTATCATTCAATTTCTCTATAAATATTTCGATTGCCTCATAGGAAAGTTCCAGACGGGGCACCAGATACTTAATGACCTCCGGGTCCAGCTTTAGGAAATAGCGCTCTGCCGCCGATTCCAGCCGCGCCATCAGCATTTTCTCGTCCGGCTCCCCGATCTCGATCACCGGCAGGGCCATCAGCCGCGATTTCAGGTCAGCCGATTGCGTCTGCCACTGGCTCGGATGGCGTTTGGACGTCAGCAGCACATGCCCGCCCTCGGCCGTCGCCGAATTGATCAGCGTCAACAAATTCTCGGACTTCCTGACCAGATCGGCGTCATCCACCGCCACAAAGCCGGATGCCAGCACGGCCAGTCCACGCGATTTCAGCCGGGAAAACTCCTTGGCGACATGATAGCTGCCACCGAATTCCTGGCACCAAGCCCGCGCCAGCACCGACAGCCCGCAGCGCGGCGGTCCCAACAGGCAGATCACAGGAAACGGCCAGCTTTGCGGCGCGCCCAGCACGGCCAACGCACTCTCATTCGCTTCCGTGACCAGAAGCGCGTCGAGTGTGGGTTCTTTCGCAGGAAAGCCGAGACTCAGCTGGCTCGGCTTTGGGGGCCTGTGTGGGGGTGCCGGGCTCACGGTTCCCCCGAGGACGAAACGGCAGACCGCACGATCCAGCCATAATCATTTTCGGACAGCGACACACCGCGCTGGAGCAGGTCATTCTGCAGGCGCGGCGGATCCCCGGCATAGGAGAAGGCGACCAATGCGCCATCGCGGGCAATCGCTTCGATCCGGAATTCCGAAATCAGCGGTGAGCGCGCCAGCGCGCCGCGCAGCGTGTTCCATTCCGCAAGCGACGTGTAGCGCACGCTTGCGGTGGCGGGCGTGCGTTCCCCGCTGCGAATAACCGAGGTCCGCTTCCAGTTCTCATCAAGCAGGCTGAGCATCGCCTCGACCGCGCCCCCAAGCGTCTGGGCGTAGGAGGTCGTTCCGACAGGCTCCGTTCCGGCAGCGGTCACCGTCGAGACGGTCACGCGCCATGCACCATCGCGGCCTGACAAATCTGCGAGAATACCGCGCCGCGCGCCCATGGCAGAGGCTTCCGGCGATATTTCCATCCAGTCGCTGAACGCACTGTAACCGGGGCTGTTGGAGGTCACGAAAGGCGACAGGGTTTCGCTCCGTCCTGTTCCCAGCGCTTCGCGCCAGGCCGCTTCCAGACCGGCAGAGGCGGCGAGCGGAACCAGCAGGCCCTTGGGACCCTGCGTATCGACATAGGGCACCGACAGCGAGTCGAGGTGCGCGCGAACCATGCGCGGATTGTAGACCATCGCCAGCGTACCCTTGTAGCGCCCGTTCCCGGCCGTCTCTTCCTGCACATCCACAGCTGCCGACAAGCGGTTGGCCAGTGCGGCGTCGATGGGAATGCCGCCTGCCGCCATGCGGTCATCCGCCAGGGTGATCCGGTCGATCAGGACGCGCGCGCCCTTGATCCGGGCCGACGCCATCGCCTGTTCGCGCGCTTCAATCAGCGTGCTCGCGGATTCATCCACTTCGATATTCGAGATCGTGTAGACATCCCGCGTATCTGCGGAGGCGCCCAGCCCAAGGGCAACGAGGGCAAAAAGGGACGCAATAAGGATACGAATCATGGTCAACGGCCTCCGTGTAGACCTCTTGTAGCAAGCCAGAGCTGGGGCTGGAACCGCAAGCGGCACTGGCAGAGATGTTTTCCCCATGCTAACGCGCGAGTCATCATGAGCGATACATCCAAAACTCCCCTTTCCTACCGTGATGCCGGTGTCGACATTGAGGCAGGAGAAAGGCTGGTTGAGGCCATTGGCCCGCTGGCAAAGGCCACCGCCCGCGCAGGCGTCATGGGCGGGCTCGGCGGCTTCGGCGCGCTGTTCGATCTCAAAGCCTCAGGTTATGAGGATCCGGTCCTCGTCTCCGGCACGGATGGTGTCGGCACCAAGCTGATGCTGGCCTTCGAGACTGGCATCCACAACACGGTCGGCATCGACCTCGTAGCCATGTGCGCCAATGACGTGCTCGCCCAAGGGGCAGAGCCGCTGTTTTTCCTCGACTATTTCGCAACCGGCAAGCTCGAAGCCGGCATCGCCGAAGCGGTTGTCGCGGGCATCGCCGAAGGCTGTCGCCAGTCCGGCTGCGCGCTTGTCGGCGGCGAAACCGCTGAAATGCCCGGCATGTATCCGCCGGGCCATTACGACCTCGCCGGCTTTGTGGTCGGCGCCGTGGACCGCGCCAAGGTCCTGCCGCGCATGGGTGACATGGCGGCGGGCGACGTGCTGATCGGCATCGCTTCGTCCGGGCCGCACTCGAATGGCTATTCCCTCATCCGCCGCATCGTTGAGCGTGAGGGTCTTTCCTACGAAACTGCTTCGCCCTTCTCTGACGGCACACTCGGCGAGGCCCTGCTGACCCCGACGCGGCTTTATTCCGCAGCCGCCCTGCCGCTCATCAAGGGCAGCCTGATCAATGGTCTCGCCCACATTACCGGCGGCGGCCTGACGGAAAATACTCCGCGCATGTGCCCCGACCATCTCGTGCCCCGCATTGATAGAGACAGCTGGACTCCCGGCCCGGTCTTCCAATGGCTGCAGGAAGCCGGCGGCGTCGAACTGGATGAAATGCACCGCACCTTCAATATGGGCATCGGCATGGTCTTCTCGGTCGAGCCGGACATGGCGGAGATCGTGATGAACCAGCTGAGCCTGATGGGGGAACAGCCGGTCGTGCTCGGAGATCTCGCCCCCGCATGACCCGCCTGAATCTGGCCATCCTGATTTCGGGGCGCGGCTCCAACATGGAAGCCATTCTGGAGGCAGCGCAGGACCCGGCCTATCCGGCCAAGCCTGTCCTTGTCCTGTCCAACCGGCCCGACGCCAAGGGACTGGAAACGGCAAGGGCCGCCGGCATTGCGACCGCCGCCATCGACCACAAGACCTATGGCAAGGACCGCGAAGCCTTTGAGCGCGTCGTGCACGAACAGCTCACAGAGGCAGGCGTCGAGATCATTGCCCTCGCCGGCTTCATGCGCGTCCTGACGCCCTGGTTCGTCAACAAATGGCAGGGCCGCATGGTCAACATCCACCCCTCCCTGCTGCCGAAATACAAGGGCCTCGACACCCACCAGCGCGCGCTGGATGCAGGCGACACCGAAGCCGGCTGCACCGTCCACTGGGTCAGCCCGGGCGTCGATGACGGCGAAATCATCCAGCAGGCCAGCCTGCCCATCCTGCCCGGCGACACCGCCGACAGTCTCGCCGCCCGCCTCCTGCCGGTCGAGCACCAGCTCTACCCGGAAGCGCTGTCGAAGGCGTGCGCGGACATTCAGACACGGGTCTGACCACTCACGGACAGAGACAACTAAGTTCGCGTAGCGCTCTTGATGCCCCGGTCAGGATGAGTAGGCTTCATGCCAAGCCAAAATGATCGTGGGGACGTAATCGGTGCACATCATCACTCGCTACCGCAGGCTCAGCCTGTGGAACAAGATCGCTTTCTGGGGCTCACTTGCCTCCATTTTCGGCGTCGCGATATTTGTCTGGAACACGATTGATACGGCCAGACGCCAATTCTCGGAGCCCATCGCGATCAGCCGCGTCCATGATGAGGTAGACAGCTACATTTATGAAGGGGTGAGCGATGAGCGCCCGATCGAGGATGTCCGCCAGACTGTTCCCGCGATTTCGTCCACGCCCTTCCTGTCATTCTCGGTTCGGTCGGACGCCGAGAAGCACATAGTCCAGCTTGCGCCCTATCTGCTGATCGACGTCGTGTCCGCTGAGCCCTTCGCACCGCAAATTCTCGCGCTTTATGAAGGCGAACGCGGTGCTGGGGCAGAACAGCGCGAGTTCAAAGGCATGCTGCGCCCCGTCACCGGCCTGCAGCTGGCCCCGCATCTGGACCCATATGACCGCACCTTGAAACAGGTGGACTTTTTCACACTGGCACCGGGCGAAATCGAGGAAGTGTTTTTAAACCTCGGCTTCTATCCGGGCTACAAATTCACCTACCGGATCGGGCTACAGTATCGCTATCAGGACAAGGACAGGACGCTATGGCTGCCCGACAGGTATGAGCGCGGCGTGCCGAGTACCGAACTTCCCGTCTCGCATTTCGGGCGAGCCTATGTCGTCTCATTCCATCCGGACGGGTATGAGGAAGATGTTGCGACAACCCAGTCCCGGTACATGGGATTTCAGGATGAAGTTGACCATTTTGTCCAGCAAACGCGGGTCTTCTCCCCACGCGATGTCGATCTGCAGGTAGCGGACTAGCAGCCAGTCCACGCAGCTTCATGTCCTTCGAATTCGTCGGAGACACAGCGCAAATATGCTGGTCAGACGATGCCAGCCTTTTCCCTCTTCCAGCCCTTGCCCGGCCTGCCCTGGCACCTCCTGCTCATCTGGCCGCTGATTTTCTGGCGCATCCAGCGCCTGAGGGCGTGGTTCCGCGCCAATGGCCGTCCCGGCTCCCAGATGCTCTGGGGTGTCACACGGAACGGGCGGGTTGTAGTCAATCTGTTGTCGGATGGTTTGTCAGGTCGCAAGCCTGCGTGTCATGGCTTTGATTTCCAGCCCTCGCGCCGATTCCGCGAAGCGGTCAGCGGCGAGCCCGTCATACTCACCCCCGATCCGAGTCCCCGACGCACGCCGAGGCCTCCTGCAGCAAATGATCCCGGCTTCCTCCACAAATGCGGGCTCTGTCACCTGCCGCGTCCGGACACATGACCCCGCCAAGCCTGAAACTGAACTCGTAACCTCCGGAGGGCCTTGCCTGTCCGGCCGCCTGTGCTGCGCGCACGAAAAAGGGCCCAACCTTCCGGCGGGCCCTCTCCAAATCTCAGTTGCCCGAAGGCGTGGCCTTAGCCAGCAATGTCGGCTTCCGTGAAGAATTGCTCGATTTCGATTGCGGCGTTCTCTTCGGAGTCCGAACCGTGCACGGTGTTTTCGCCGATGGATTTGGCGAACAGTTTGCGGATCGTGCCGTCAGCGGCTTCGGCCGGGTTCGTGGCGCCCATGACTTCGCGGTACGCGGCAACAGCGTTCTCGCCTTCGAGGACCTGAACGACGACCGGGCCAGAAGTCATGAATGCGACCAGCTCGCCGAAGAAAGGACGCTCGCTGTGAACACCATAGAAACGCTCGGCCTGGGCCTGCGTCATCTGGATGCGGCGCTGGCCGATGATGCGGAGGCCGGCTTTCTCGATGACGGCGTTGACGGCGCCGGTCAGGTTACGCTCGGTGGCGTCGGGCTTGATGATGGAAAAAGTGCGCTGAACAGCCATGATGACATCCTGCTTGAAAGGGAAAATGGGGTCTCGCGCGGCCTATAGCGGCGCGGGCCCAGCGGGGCAAGCATCGAAGGCCGCTATTGCGCATGCGGTCCGGGAGGCATAGGGGCTGGGGCCTGAATTTCGACAAGGACCCGACCCATGAGCGCGCTGCCTCCCTGCCCCAATTGCAATTCCGAATACACGTATGAAGACGGCGCGCTGCTCATCTGCCCGGAATGCGCCCATGAATGGAGCCTGGAGGATACCAAAGCCGCCGAAGCGCCGGCCATCGTGGACTCCAATGGCACCCCACTCGCAGACGGCGACACCGTCACTGTCATCAAGGACCTCAAGATCAAGGGTTCGTCCGCGGTCGTCAAGCGCGGCACCAAGGTCAAGAACATCCGCCTCGTCGATGGCGATCACGACATCGACTGCAAGATAGACGGCATCGGCGCGATGGGCCTGAAATCGGAATTCGTGAAGAAGGCCTGACGCCTATTTGCCCGCTTCCTGCCAGCCGCCATTTGGCGTCTGCTGGAAATAGCGCGTCACCAGCCCGGCATCCTTGGCCGCCTTGAACTGCTGGCGGGCCAGATTGCGCGTGTCAGTGTCGCCATCATCAAACATGACCATGCAGCGCGTATAAGGCGCATCGACTGGCGCCTTGGTGCCATCCATCAGGAACAGCGCGTCGGCCTTGTTCACATTGTCTGGCTTGCCTGACAGCAGGATCGGCTGGCGCGACGGATCGAGCCCCGGCGCTTCGGCCTGGCCATGCGGCAGGAAGGTCTTCTCGTCGAAGGTCCACAGGCTCGCATCCAGCGCCGCACGGCGCTCGACACTCGGGCTGACCGCCAGAACGCGCCACCCCGCATCGAGGCATTTCTGCATCAGCGGCGCCGCAGCCTGCTCCAGCGTGGTGCGGGAGAGATGGTAGAACCACCATTCAGGCTTCGGCGCCTCTGACATCATCTAGTTCTCGTAATTGTCGGCGATCCAGCGATCCAGCAGGCGTGGACCGAAGCCGGACGCCCAGCTGACATCAAACGCCGCCTTCTCGCCCTCGACCCAGGCGACGCCTGCGATATCGAGGTGTGCCCATTTCACGCCCTCTTTCACGAAGCGCTTCAGGAATTGCGCTGCCGTGATCGAGCCAGCGGCCCGGCCACCAATATTGCGCATATCGGCAAATTTGGACTTGAGCAGTGAATCATATTCCGGCCCGAGTGGCAGGCGCCAGACGCGCTCGCCCTCGGTCTGACCCGCCTTGGACAGCTCGTTCGCCAGATCGTCGCTCTCGGTGAACAGGCCGGCATGATGATGGCCGAGCGAGATCACGATCGCGCCGGTCAGCGTGGCAAGATCCACCATCGCCTTCGGCTTGAAATGCTCCTGCGCATACCAAAGCACGTCGCACAGGACGAGACGGCCTTCGGCGTCGGTATTCTGGACTTCGATGGTCTGGCCGGAGGCAGACTTCAGGATATCACCCGGACGGATCGCATCGCCATCCGGCATGTTCTCGACGAGACCAACGAGACCGATCACATTCACCTTGGCCTTGCGTTCAGCGAGCGCGCGGATCGTGCCCGTCACAGCGGCCGCGCCGCCCATATCCCCGCGCATGTCTTCCATGCCCGGTCCCGGCTTCAGCGAGATGCCGCCCGTATCAAAACAGACGCCCTTGCCGATCAGGATGACCGGATCTTCGCCTTCTGCGCCGCCCATCCATTTCATGATGCCGAGTTGGCTTTCCTTCACGCTGCCCTGGCCGACGCCGAGCATCGAATTCATGCCGAGCTTGGCAAGTTGCTCTTCACCCAGAACCTCGACCTGAACGCCATACTGGCTGAGTTCGCGAAGCTTTTCCGCGAAGCTGGCCGGATAAAGATCGTTCGGTGGCATGTTGACGAGGTCACGCGCGAGCTTTGTGCCTTCCCCGCCCGCATTCAGCGGCACGAATGCGGCTTCTGCGCCTGGAACGTCTGCGACAATGAAGGTCACGCTCTCAAGGCTCGGCTTCTGGTCGTCCTTCAGCTTGGTGAAATATGTATCGAACCGATAGCTGGCGAGCTTTGCGCCCAGCGCCATGCGGGCAGCATCATCCGCCGAGGTGGCATGAATGGCCAGGGATTTGAACCCGCTCGTGGCGTGTGACTTGAAGAGGTTCGCACCCAGGCCTTCCAGGACACGCGCATCGCGCTTGTCGGCTTTGCCGGCGCCGATCAGCACGACGCGCCGGGCCTCGCTGCCCTTTGGCAGGACGATAAAGGCCTGCTGGTCCTTCTTGCCATTGAACCGGCTGCCCTGCATGGCTTCGGACAGCAAACCGCCCGCGCTCTCGTCCATCCCGGCGGCGGCCTTTGGAAGGTCGCCGTCTTCATCAACCAAAAAGGCAATGATGTCAGCCTTGGCACTCTCAGCGAATGTGATTTTCATGTGTGGATTCTCCATTTGCAGCGGAAACTAAACGTCGACGCGCGTTGCGCAACTCGTTAGCTAGGGAAATATCACCCCTTTCTGAAGGATTCTGCGAAAAGCCTGCTGATCGCCTTATGACCAAAGTCCAGACATACCTCTTTTTCGAAGTCCTGAGGGCTGTGGTCATCATCATTGGCGGTCTCGCCATGCTGGCCCTGCTGGCCCAGGGCCTGTCGCGTACGGACCTGATCCTCGAAAATCGCCAGTCTGCGATCACTTATTTCTATATTGTCATGTTGGGCGCACCCCAGATCATCGCGCTGCTGACCCCCTTGGCGCTCTTCGTGGCGAGCGTCTGGTCCCTCAACCGGATCCACAAGGACAGCGAGATCGTCGTGGCGCAGGCCGCCGGCATGACGCGCTGGCAGATCGCCTCGCCCATCATGCGCCTCGCCGTGCTTTGCCTGGTCGCGCACCTGGCGGTGAACCTCTGGGTCCAGCCCATGGCCCAACGCGCGATGCGGGAAACCGTGGCGACCGCCCGCGCGGATCTTGCCGCCGCCCTCATCCGGCCGGGACAGTTCACTTCCAATGGCGACCGCCTGACCTTCTATGCGCGCGAACAGGCTGGCGGCGAACTGCGCGGCGTCCTGATCTCGGACATGACGGATCCGGAGAACCCCACAGACATTCTGGCGCGCAGTGCTGCGCTGATCGAAGTGGAAGGCAGCCCGACCCTGCTGTTGCGGGATGCCACCAGCCAGCAGCTCGACGCCAACAACCAGCTGTCGATCCTTGAATTCGACCAATACCTGTTCGATCTGACCGACTTCATGAAAGAAGACTCCGATCTCGTCCTGAAGGCATCGGACAAGTATCTGTATGAATTGTTCTTCGTCGACCGAACCAATTATTTTGAACTGAAAGACGCGGACTCCCTGCTTGCTGAAGCCCATAGCCGCCTGACGACGCCCTTGCTGAACATCGTCATGACCCTGCTTGCCATCTTCGCCGTTCTGGGCGGGGATTTCAGCCGCAAGGGCTACACCAAGCGGATCGCCTGGGCGACGGCGGGCGCGATTGGCGTCCTGATTGTCCAACTGGTGCTTCAGTCTGCTGCCGCCAATGACCCGGCGCTGAACATTCTCCAATGGCTCACGCCGCTTAGTGTCATTGGCGCCTTCAGCTATATCTACTTCGCCCGGGGGCGCCATCTCGGCAAGGTCGAGCGGCCGCCGCTTGAGCTGTTCCGCAACCCCACCGGAGCGGCCAGCTGATGCCCCTGTTTTCAAAGATTCAGCGATACATCCTGAAAGAATGCCTCCAGGGCCTCGCCCTGGTGCTTGGCATCCTCCTGCTCGCCATTCTGATGATTGATGTTGTCGAACAACTCCGGACAGTGGGCGGCGACGTGCGCCTCAGCATTCTCGGCGCGCTCAAACTGTCCCTCATGAAGCTGCCCCAGATTGTCGAGCAGACCCTGCCTTTCGCACTGTTGATCGCCTCCATGATGGCCTTCACCCGGCTCAATCGCCGGTCTGAACTCTCCATCATCCGGGCAAGCGGCATTTCCGCCTGGCGCTTCCTGACGCCTGTCATGGTGCTGGGTGTGGTCCTTGGCCTGTTCACCATGATGGTTCTGAACCCGTTCGCAGCGAAGCTGTCGGAATCCTTTGAACAGACCCGCGACCGCCTGCTGAATGAAGGCCGCCCGACCTTGTCGGTCTCCGATACCGGCATCTGGCTGCGCCAGGGCGACGAGACGAACCAGATTGTCATCCACGCCAAGCGCGTCGGCGAAGGCGGGGTAAACCTCCAGGATGTGAAGATGATCCAGGAAGAGCGCCTCTATGCAGATGGCCGCCCGACCAATGATTATGCCTTTGCGCGTCGGATCGATGCGGAGAGTGCGATCCTCCGCGACGGCTTCTGGCAGCTGGAAGGTGTCATTGAAAATGTCCCGAACCAGCCCCCGGAATTCAAGAACAATCTTGCCATCCCCACGACACTGGACGCGGTCACCCTGCTCGACAAATTCGCCTCGCCGAACACGATCGGCTTCTGGCGTCTGCCGCATTTCGTCAATCAGACGCAGGCGGCGGGTCTGGATGCGTCCCGCTACAAGATGCGCCTGAATGCCCTGATGGCCCTGCCTGCACTCTTCGTGGCGATGGCGCTGATCGGCGCGGTTGTCTGCCTGCGCCTCCAGCGCATGGGCGGAAATTCACAGCTTCTCGCCATCGGGTCGCTGGCGGCGGTCGGGCTCTATTTCTTTACCCAGTTCTCGTCCAGCCTCGGTGCGACGGGCGCTGCGCCGCCCGCCATCGCTGCATGGAGCCCGCCTCTGTTCGTGCTGTTCTGCACGCTCACCTTCATCGCCTATCGGGAAGACGGCTAATCACATCCCGGCCTTGACACGGCCCGTCTCCCGAGCCCATCTCTCGCCGCCTTAAAGAGGTAAGCGCATGAAACTTGTCGTCGTCGAGTCGCCCGCCAAGGCAAAAACCATCAACAAGTATCTGGGCAAGGACTATAAGGTCCTGGCGTCCTACGGCCATATCCGCGACCTGCCCTCCAAGAATGGTTCGGTCGACCCTGACAATGATTTCGAAATGATCTGGGAGGCGGATTCCAAATCCTCCAAGCGCATCTCGGAAATTGCGGCTGCCTTGAAAGAAGCCGACACGCTGATCCTCGCAACCGACCCCGATCGCGAAGGCGAAGCCATCAGCTGGCACCTCGTCGAAGCCCTGCGCAAACGCCGCGCCCTGAAGAAGGACACGCCGGTTCAGCGGGTGGTCTTCAACGCGATCACGAAGAATGCGGTCACCACCGCGATGGAACACCCCCGTCAGATCGATGGCGAACTGGTCGATGCCTATCTCGCCCGCCGCGCACTCGACTATCTGGTCGGCTTCAACCTGTCGCCGGTCCTCTGGCGCAAGCTGCCCGGCAGCCGCTCGGCTGGCCGCGTCCAGTCTGTGGCCCTGCGCATCGTCTGCGACCGCGAGAACGAAATTGAACTGTTCCGGCCGCAGGAATACTGGAATGTTGCCGCGAACCTCCGGGCCCCGGACGGCACGGATTTCGAAGCGCGCCTCTACAGCCTTGATGGCGAGACGCTCAAGAAGTTCACGCTCGGCAACAAGGGCGACGCCGACAAGGCGCTCGAAATCGTCCAGGGCGGCGGTTATTCCGTCACGTCGGTCGAGGCCAAGCCGGTCAAGCGCAACCCGCCGCCACCCTTCATCACCTCGACACTGCAGCAGGAAGCGTCCCGCAAGCTCGGCTTCAATGCCAAACGGACCATGCAGGCCGCCCAGAAGCTCTACGAAGAAGGCCGCATCACCTATATGCGTACCGACGGCGTGAACATGGCCGAAGAGGCCTATGTGGCCGCCCGGTCGATGATCCAGTCGAATTATGGCGCGCGTTACCTGCCGGAAAAGACCCGTCGCTATTCTTCCAAGGCCAAGAACGCCCAGGAAGCGCACGAAGCCATCCGGCCTACCAATTTCGACCTGCGCCCTGAAGACTATCATGGCGATGGCGACCTGAAGAAGCTCTATACGCTGGTCTGGCGTCGCGCGGTCGCGTCCCAGATGGAAACCGCCCGCTTCGAGCGGACGACCATCGACATGGCCTCCAAGGACAAACGCGCCGTCCTGCGCTCGACCGGCCAGGTCCTGGTGTTTGATGGCTATATCAAACTCTACACCGAAGGCCGCGACGAGGGCGATGATGGCGATGATGACGAGAACCGCCTGCCGAAGATGGAAGAAGGCCAACATGCCGACCTGCTGAAGGCCGAAGCCAGCCAGCACTTCACCACGCCGCCGCCGCGCTTCACCGAAGCCTCGCTGGTCAAGAAGCTCGAAGAGCTCGGCATTGGCCGCCCGTCCACCTATGCCTCGACCCTGTCGACGCTTGAAGATCGCGACTATGTCCGCATCGAGAAGAAACAACTGATCCCGGAAGACAAGGGCCGCCTGGTGACGGCGTTCCTCGAAAACTTCTTCCGGCGATATGTGGAATATGATTTCACGGCGGGCCTCGAAGAGAAGCTCGACATCATTTCTGACGGCAAGCTCGACTGGAAAGCCTTCCTGAAGGAATTCTGGCAGCAATTCGCCGCCGACATTGATGAAACGAAAGACCTTCGCGTCTCGGCCGTGCTGGACGTGCTCAACGAAGAGCTCGGCGCCTATGTGTTCCCGCGCCAGGATGCCGAAGGCAATCCGATCGAGAATCCGCGCCAGTGCCCGCTCTGCAAGGAAGGCGAGCTGTCAATGAAGCTCGGCCGCTTTGGGGCCTTCGTCGGATGCTCACGTCACCCCGAGTGCAAATTCACCCGCCAGTTCAGCGCCGATGGCGATGCGGCCGCGGCGATCAACCCAGACGGCAATGAGCTGGGCCTTCACCCGGACACCGGCGAGATGATCTATCTCAAGACTGGCCGGTTCGGTCCCTATGTCGAGATGGCGAATGGCGAGAAGCCCAAGCGCGCCTCCCTGACCAAGGCCGAAAAGGAAAACCCGCAGGACATCACGCTCGACCGCGCGGTCGAGTTGCTGATGCTGCCACGTGAAGTCGGCAGGCACCCGGAAGACAATGAGCCGATCCTGGCGAATTTCGGTCGCTTCGGCCCCTATGTTCAGCATGGCAAGACCTATGCGAACCTCAAGGATCCGAACGATGTCTTCACCATCGGCCTGAACCACGCCGTCACGCTGATCGCCGACAAGCGTGCCAAACAGGGGGCACGCGGCGGAGCTGCCGCGCTGAAATCCCTCGGCGATCATCCGGAGGGTGGCGCCATCGAGGTCTTCGAAGGTCGCTACGGCCCATATGTGAAGCACGGCAAGACCAATGCGACCCTGCCCAAGGATGTGACGCCGGATGCGGTCACGCTGGAGCAGGCCATCGAACTGATCAACGCCAAGGCGACCAAGGGCGGCAAGAAGGCTCCGGCCAAGAAAAAGGCCCCCGCCAAGAAGAAGGCGCCTGCGAAGAAGAAAGCACCCGCCGCCAAAAAGGACTGATCTGGAATTGCACGAATTCAGCCAGGGATTGCGCGCGAGCGCGGCAAGCCCTCGGTTGATCCTGTCCTTATCGAGTGGTTAACTGTCAAAGTATCGTTGGGTGCCGGTTTTCAGCCATGTCCACCATTGAGAAATTCGCCTTTCTCGGCGCGGTGACGCTCGCATCAGTCCTGATCGCGCAGGAACTGGACAAGGCCGTTACGCCTTCCGATACGGCCCTTACCGTCATTGAGGTCGTTGCAACGGAGCCGCCCGTCCCCGAGCCGGTCGTTGCGCCGACCATCCTGTCGCTGGCGCCCAGCCCGGCAGGATTTCTGGACAGGCTGACGGCCTGCAAGGGCCTTTCGCCCAGCTTCGGCGCCAATGTCGACAGCGACCTCGTCGTCACCGACTACAAGCCGTTCGTGCTCGCGGAAGGAGCGGTCCGGCTGGCAACGGCGCCTGTCGGCGGCGGATGCCTGTCATCGGTGTTCGGGCCCAGGAATGGCGGCCTGCACAAAGGCCTCGACTATTACAGCACGGAGGCTGTGCCGGTCTTCGCGGCTGCGGACGGGGAAATACGCCGGCGGCGCTATCGCAGCGATTACGGCAACATGATCGTGCTGGATCATGGCCGCGGTGTCTTCACGCGCTATGCCCACCTTGAAAGCTTCGCAGATCCGGACGAAGGCGAGCGCGTCATCGCAGGGCAATATCTCGGCATGATGGGCAACACGGCCGGCTACGTGGTCCCGCGCCATCTTCACTATGAAGTGCTGACCGGAAAATGGGGGGCGCGAGCCGGATCCTTCGCCCTTACACCCGTAGACGTGATGTCACTGCCGGAAGCAGGCGACTGACTTCGAAATATCACACTGCATAAAACCCCCGCGCATTTTTCTGCGAGTCCCCCTATATGGGCGGTATGAGTTTCCCAGATAAGAAAACAGTGCTCGATTTCATTCGAGACAATCCGAACGCAACGACCAAACAGGACATTGCCCGCGGCCTGCATGTAAAAGGCCGCGAGCGCGCCGTGCTGCGCGAAATCCTGAAGGAGTTGGAGGCCGATGGCACGCTGGAACGGACAGGCAAACGTGCCTGGTCCCAGGCGGATCGCCCCCCCTCGACCGGCGTTGTCCAATTCACCCATACTGACGAAAATGGCGACCTGATCGGCAAGGCCCTCGGTGACAATGGCCCGTTTGGGCCGGACATCATCTATTCCGGCCTGTCCGGTAAGCAGAAAGGCGAGGCCACCGAGCCCGGCGAAGGCGACCGCGCGCTGTGCAAGATCACGCAGGTTGATGGCGACTGGCAGGCCCGCGCGCTGACCGTGCTGGAAAAACAGCTGACCAATTCCCTCGTCGGCATGTATTCGCAGGGTCCGCGCGGCGGCAAGGTCACCCCGGCCAATCGCAAGGAACGCCGCGAATTCCTGATTCAGGAGTCCGACCGCAACGGCGCAGAAGATGGCGATCTTGTCATCACGACACCAAAGCCGCAGGGTCGCCGGCAATATGGTCCCAATCTCGGCGTGATCCGCGAAGTGATCGGCCATATCAGCGATCCCCGCTCGGCCAGCCTGCTGGCCATCCATGCCCACGGCATTCCGGTCGAATTTCCGGAAGCCGCGCTGGAACAGGCTCGCAATCCGAAACCTGCCCCCGCCGAACGCGAGGATCTGACCCAGGTCCCGCTGATTACCATCGACCCGCATGATGCGCGCGACCATGATGACGCCGTGTATGCCGAACAGCTCGACGATGGCTGGCGCGTAATCGTCGCCATTGCAGACGTCGCCGCCTTTGTCACACCGGACTCGCCGCTTGACCGCGAGGCGCTGAAGCGCGGCAACTCTACCTATTTCCCGGACCGTGTGGTCCCGATGCTGCCATTCGAATTGTCGGCAGATGAATGCTCCCTGCGCGAGGGCGAACTGCGCCGTTGCATGGCGGTGGAGATGATCTTCGACACGTCGGGCTCCAAGCGCTCGCACCGCTTCATTCGCGGCATGATGAAGTCCGCAGCCAAGCTGTCCTATGAGGAGGCTCAGGCCGCCATTGACGGCAAGCCGGGAGGCAAGGCCGGTGAGATGCTGGAAACCGTCCTGAAGCCCCTCTGGGGCGCCTATGCGGCGCTCTCAAAGGCACGGGACGACCGCTCCCCGCTGGACCTCGACTTGCCTGAGCGCCGTATCCTGTTTTCCAAGGATGGAGAAATTGAAGGCATCATCACGAAGGAGCGCCTCGACGCGCACCGCCTGATCGAGGAATTCATGATCCAGGCGAACGTGGCCGCGGCTGAAACGCTGGAGAAGCAGAAAAGCCCGCTGATCTATCGGGTCCACGACACGCCGACCGATGCCAAGATCGCTGCCTTTGCCGAATTCCTGCAGACCATCGACATGAAATGGAATATCGGCCAGCGCCCGCAGACCGAGAATTTCAACCGCCTGCTCGGAGAGATCCGGGAAGGTGACTACGACCAGATGGTCACGCAAATGGTGCTACGCACGCAGGCGCAGGCGATCTATTCGGAAGAGAATCTCGGCCATTTCGGCCTGAACCTTGTCCGCTATGCGCACTTTACGTCGCCCATTCGGCGTTATGCCGACCTTATCGTGCACCGCGCACTGATCGCATCGCTCGGCCTCGGCCCGGACGGCCTGTCCAAGGACATGTCGGTGCGGCTGGAGGAGATGGCGCAACACATCTCCGATACCGAGCGCCGCTCCATGGCCGCTGAGCGCGAGGCCACCGACCGCTACCTCGCTATCTTCCTCGCCGACCGCGTCGGCAGCGAGTTCGAGGGACGGATTACCGGCGTCACAGGCGCGGGCCTGTTCATCGCCCTTGCGGGCTCCGGCGCAGACGGATTCGTGCCCATCTCGTCCATCTCGGATGATTATTGGGTCCTCGATGATGCCGCGATGCAGATCTATGCGCGCGGGTCCGGCAAGACCTATGGCCTCGGCCAGATCGTCCGCGTGAAGCTGAAAGAGGTCACGCCCTTGCAGGGCGGCCTCCTGCTGGAAATGCTGTCCGAGCCGATGCCGGCCCCGGAAGGCCGCCGTGAGGCCCGTCAGAGCCACAATACGGGCGGTGGTCGACCGCCTCGCCGGAAAACCGGTCCTGGCAAGCCCACCGGCAAGGGGCCCGGCAAAGGGAAGTTCAGCAAGAAAACGCTACCCAAGCACAAGCGCAAGAGCCGGAAATAGCGTGGACATGAATTCGAATCCGCATTCAGATACGCTGATGGGCTCTGCGTTTGACAAGGAAGACGATGGCGACGTCATCGAGACTCGCAAGCGCAGCCCGCGCCCGAAAGATGCTGCCACGCTGATCCTGGTGCGCCGGGATGCGACCCAGCCTCGCGTCCTGATGGGCAAGCGGTCAGCAGGTCACGCCTTCATGCCCGAAAAGTACGTCTTCCCTGGCGGACGTGTGGACCCGCAGGACGGCAAGGCCGTGTCCTATTGCGAGTTTGCGCCCCAGCAGGAACGTCTGCTGCGCATCCAGACCCGCCGGAAACCACGCGCTTTCGGCCTGACGGCCATCCGCGAGACGTTTGAGGAAACAGGTCTTCTGGTCGCGCGTGAAGCGGAGATGCCGGAGCGCTATGTGGAGGGCTGGAAGCGCTTCCACGCCCTCGATGCGGCGCCCCATCTCTCGCCTCTGACCTTCATCGGCCGCGCTATCACGCCGCCTTACCGACCGAAGCGATTCGATGCCCGATTCTTCATGGCGAACGCTGAAGAAGCCCTGATCGACGAGCGTCCACCCGTCGACGGCGCGGAATTGTCAGACCTGCAATGGGTGACGCTGAAAGATGCGCTCGCGCTCGATCTGCCCAATGTTACCCGGTTCATGCTGGGGGAAATCGAGGAAAGGCTGGACAAGCCGTCGCTGAACCGCGGCCCGCCCTTCCTGCGCTGGACCCGTAGTGGACATTCGACCGACCGCCTCTAGCAGCAATGGCGCTTGACTTCCGACGCGCACATCGCCATTAAGCCGCTTTCCAGTTTCAGACGCTAACACAAGCGAGCATTCGTCATGGCCAAACCAGCCACCATCAAGATCCGCCTCAATTCGACGGCCGACACCGGTTTCTTCTACGTGACGAAGAAAAACCCACGCAACATGACCGAGAAAATGGTCAAGCGTAAATACGACCCGGTTGCCAAGAAGCACGTTGAATTCAAGGAAGGCAAGATCAAGTAAGATTCTTGTTTTTCATGCATTGTTTCGAAAAGCCCGCTCCACAAGAGCGGGTTTTTTGTTGCCTACTCCTCCGGCACGCCATGATGCAGGTCACGCGTCTTGCGGATGCCGGGGAACAGGACTGACCACGCGGCCGCGACGCCCACAGCCGCATAGCCGCCCGCCACGACCGTGAAGACGGCGCCCCATTTTGCGGCCATGAACCCGGCCCGCGCCTCGCCCAGTTCATTGGACGCCCCGAGGAAAATCGAATTCACTGCATTCACCCGCCCCCGTACTTGGTCGGGGGTCCAGAGTTGCAACAGGATTTCGCGGATATAGACCGACACCATGTCGAACGCCCCGACAAAGACGAGCGCGACAATCGAGAGCCAGACGACATTGGAATAGCCGAACACGACGGTCGAAATGCCGAACAGCGCCACGGATATGAAAAGAATCAGGCCGGCATGATCCTTGATCGGAAATGCCGTGATGATCGCCAGCATGATCAGTGCGCCAATGCCGGGCGCCGCCCGCAACAGACCCAGCCCCTCCTCACCGATCTCCAGAATGTCCCGCGCATAGATCGGTAGCAGAGCGACTGCGCCGCCGAGCAATACAGCGAACAGGTCGAGCGAGATCGCCCCCAGCACGACTTTCTGGTTGAAGACATATTTGAACCCGCCCAGCAGGACGCCGAGCGTCGTCGGTTCGCGTTCAATACGCTGGGGAGGCTTCGGTATGGAGAAGATAAGGATTGCCGCTACCGCGAACAGCACGACAGCCGTGCCATAGGCAAACGCTGCTCCCACGCCATAGAGCAAGCCACCCGCAACCGGCCCCAGGATCGACGCTGCCTGCCAGGAGGAGGCCAGCCAGCCGACCGCATTCGCGAAATCGTCGCGCGGCACCAGATTGACTGCCAGGCTGGATGAAGCGGGTGTGTAGAAAGCCCGCGCCACGCCAAAGACCGTGAGCGTCGCGAGTACGACCAGCGGGTCGAACCGGCCCGTCAGCGCCAGCCCAAGGATCACACCCGCGCACAGCAACTCTACACTGACCGACGCGCCCATGACGTTCCGGCGCCCCAGCCGGTCGGATGCAACGCCCGTGACAACAACCAGCAGCAAGGCCGGCAGGAACTGGACCAGACCAATCCAGCCGAGCAGCGCCGCGTTCTGGGTGACATCATACATTTGCCACGCCACGGCGACCGAGACGATCTGCGCCGCAAGCGAGGTCATGAAGCGCGACAGGAAATATCTGCGATAGGAGGAATGGCGAAATGCCGAGAACCGGTCAGTCATGAACAGCGCATTGCGGCGCGCCGCCCGCCAAGTCAATCAGGCGGCGATACTTTCGACGCGGTTACGTCCGGCGGCCTTGGCCTGATAGAGAGCCGTGTCAGCGCGCTTGATCAGGTCGGCAATCGTGTCGCTGGCCCCTCTTATGGTCGAGACCCCGGCGCTCAGCGTGATTGAAATCTCGCGCGCGCCGCCACTCACCGTAAAGGGTTCTGCGGCAACAGACCGGCGAATCCGCTCAGCCGCGGCGCAGGCCAGATCGCCCGGCGTATCCGGCATGATGACCATGAATTCCTCGCCACCTGGGCGGCAGACCACATCCATAACCCGGCTATTGGTCTTCAGGCGCTTGGCCATCTCCTGAAGCACTTCATCCCCTGCATCATGGCCATAGGTATCGTTCACCGCCTTGAAATGATCGATGTCGGCCATGAGCACGGAGACAGGACGCCCCCCCATCAGGGAGCGCTGCATCAGCTGTTCCAGCTGGTTATTCATGTAGCGGCGGTTGTAGAGCCCCGTCAGCTGGTCGATGACGGACAATTCGAGACCGCGGTCCACACGATCCCTCAGCATTTCGATATAGCGGGTCCGGCGCGCCTGTGTTCGCACCCGAGCCAGCAATTCCTGTTTCTCGATGGGCGCGAAGATGACGTCGCTCGCTCCGAGATCCAATCCTTTGCCGGCACGCTGGCGATCATCCGGGTCGCAGATCAACAGGATCGATATCGAGCGGGTCGCTTCATTCATCTTGAAGTGTGCGCAGAGCTTCAGCGCATCATACCGGTCGCTGAGCATGGACAGGACGAGAATGTCCACGCCGAGTTCGTTCAGTCCCTTCATCCCGCCGGCTTCCAGCAGGGTAATTGCGGTGTGGCCGCCGGACCGCAATGTATCAGCAATGCGCGTTGACGTTCTCGGATTGTCATCCACCACGAACAGGCGCGCGGGCTGGTCCTTCACATGAACGCCGTCATTCCCGTCAATGCCAGCGCGCAAACCGCTGGCCTGGCGCTGGCGCAGCTCCGAGGCAACCGCATTGTAGCGGGTCAGCGCCCCCATACGGGCCATCAGGGCAAAATCATCAACCGGCTTGGTCAGGAAGTCCTCCGCGCCGACTTCAAGCCCCCGGACGCGGTCTTCCACGTCATTCAGGGCCGTCACCATGACGACCGGAATATGATTTGTGGCGGGGTTTTCCTTCAGGCGACGGCAGACCTCATAGCCATCCATGCCGGGCATCATGACGTCCAGCAGGATAATGTCCGGCTCGCTCCGCTCGACCATGCTCAGCGCTTCGATGCCGTTTTCTGCCAACATCACTGTATAGTATTGCGCTTCCAGCTTGGCCTGCAGCAGGCGCCGGTTGGCTTCGATGTCATCTACGACAAGGACGCGCGCTGTCACGCTGCCTCCTTGGGCATCAGCGCCTCAACCGCCTTGATGAATGTTGCAATCTGGATGGGCTTTGAGAGGTATCCCTCACAGCCCGCCTCCCGAACGCGCTGTTCGTCAGCGCGCATTGCAAAGGCGGTTACCGCCAGCACCGGAATATGTGCAACCTTGTCGTCGTCCTTGAGCCAGCGCGTAATGTCGAGGCCCGAGACCTCCGGCAACTGGATATCCATGATGATCAGGTCAGGCAGTTCCTGACGCGCGATCTCGACGGCCTTGGCACCGTCCCGGCATTGAAAGGTTTCGAAGCCGAAGGCATCCAACAAGTCGCAGAAAAGGCGCATGTTGAGTTCGTTATCCTCAACAACCAGAACTTTCCTGGTGTGCGACTTCGTCATGATACGGTTGTTGCCTGTGATTCGGGCCGATTCTAAGAGCTCTTTTGCCAGCTACACCCCAAATCGTTAACACTGGTTTACGTCTTTACACGCCATTGATTGCGGCGAACGACGGAACATGGCATGAACATGGGGCTATGTTCACGCTCTGTCGAGACTGCTTTCACCTTTCAGAAGACGACAGCGACGCCTGCCCTCGCTGCGGGCGGCATCGTGTAATCCGCAACAAACACATCACAACGCTGGCGATCGCGCATCTCGATTGCGATGCCTTTTTCGCGGCCATCGAAAAACGCGACGATCCCTCGCTGAAAAACCGGCCGGTCATTGTGGGCGGCGGAAAAAGGGGGGTCGTATCCACATGTTGTTATATCGCCCGTCTCTATGGCGTGCGCTCGGCCATGCCGATGTTCAAGGCGCTCAAGGCTTGCCCGGACGCCGTTGTGATCACGCCGAATGGCGAAAAGTACCGGCTCGCCGCACACCAGATGCGCGAGAAGATGCAGGCGCTGACCCCGATGATCCAGCCCGTCTCGGTGGACGAGGCCTATCTTGACCTCAGCGGCACGGGCACCCTCCACAAGGCGCCGCCGGCAGTGTCCCTCGCCCGGCTCGCCGCGGAGATTGAACGCGACATCGGGATCACGGTCTCGATTGGCCTGTCGGCCAACAAATTCCTGGCCAAGACCGCGAGCGAACTGGACAAGCCGAGAGGGTTTGCCGTCATCGGCGCAGACGAAGCCGAAGCCTTGCTCGCACCGAGACCCGTTGGGTTTATTCATGGCGTGGGCCCGAAACTGGCCCAGAAACTGATCCGGGATGGGTACGACACGATCGAAGACCTCCAGAAGGCAGAGCTGAAGCAATTGATCGGCCGCTATGGCGAGACAGGCATGTGGCTGAAGAACCGGGCACATGGCATCGATAACCGGCCGGTCCGCAATGATGAGGAGCGTAAATCGGTCAGCTCAGAGACCACGTTCAATGACGACATGTCAGACCCGGCCTGGCTGGAAGACCAGCTCTGGCGTCTCTGTGTAAAGACCGCAGACCGCGCCAAGGCCACGGGGCTCGTTGGCAATGTCATCACGCTCAAACTCAAGACCGCCGAATTCCGCACCCTGACCCGGCGCATGTCCCTGTCGGAGCCCACCCAGCTGGCCCAGACCCTGTTTCGGAATGCCAAAGTGCTGCTGGCCAAGGAAACCAATGGCCGGACGCGCTTCCGTCTCATCGGAGTCGGCATCTCCGACCTGTCAGAGCATCGCTCGGACGCTGTTGACCTGCTCGACCCTCTCGTCGCAAAGCGCGCGGCGGCAGAGCGCGCGTCTGACCTGGCTCGGCAGAAATTCGGCGCCGATGCCGTGATCACGGGCCGGTCGGCGCGGGTCAAGAACGCGCCCCGGTGAACGGTGTTTGCGCCTTGCCCCTTGGCGGTCTAGGAAAAATGCAACACCATTTTCAAGGAGCGCGCGATGTCGACCCCCGAAACCCGTCTTGATGAACTCGGTATCGAACTGCCGGAACCCATGAAGCCGGTCGCCACCTATGTTCCCTATGTCATCAGCGGCAACATGCTATTCGTGTCCGGTCAGGTCAGCGCGTCCGCTGACGGCCTCATCAAGGGACGCCTCGGCGAGAACATGGAACTCTCCGCAGGCCAGCAGGCCGCCCGCTTCTGCGGCATCAATCTGATCGCCCAGTGCAAAGCTGCCATAGGCGACCTGTCCCGCATCAAGCGCGTCGTGAAACTCGGCGGCTTCGTGAACGTCGCACCCGGCTTCACCGACATTCCACAAGTCATCAATGGCTGTTCAGACCTGATGGTCGACGTGTTCGGGGAGGCTGGCCGGCATGCCCGTTCGGCAGTTTCCTGCCCTGAACTGCCGCTCGGCGTGGCTGTGGAAGTCGATGGTATCTTCGAGCTCGCCGACTAGATGGCCCGGCGCTTCGTCCTCACGAACTTCCTCTACGCCCATCGTGGCCTGTGGACGGGACGGGAAACCCCTGAGAACACAATCGCCGCATTCGAGGCGGCGGCGAAGCTCGGCCTCGGCATGGAGTTCGACATCCGCCCGGCATCGGATGGGGAACTCGTGGTTTTCCATGACCAGACGCTGGAGCGCATGGCAGGTCACCCGGACCGGGTCGAGGATCTTGGATCGAAGGATCTGCAGGACATCGTGATTGCGGGGGAACACGCACTGCCCAGTTTCGAGCAATTGCTCGACTCCTGGCCGCATGACCTGCCCCTGTTGACCGAGATGAAGCTGGACGGACGCACCGATCCGGCTGAACTCGGCCGCCGGACCGGAGACATGTTGCTGGAATATACCGGGCTCGCCGCTGCCATGAGTTTCTCGGAAGAAGCGGTCCGCGCCCTGCCCCCGGACATGATGCGCGGGCAGCTCATTGACGCCTCCCACAAGATCGGTGCGACCGCGTTCAACGATATCCTGCAACGCGCCCTGTCAGACGGCATGGACTATGTGGCGATCAACGTCTCGGACGTGGACGGCATCCGCAAGCATGTGCCCGAGGACTATCCACTAGTGACCTGGACGGTCCGCTCCCTGGATGAAGTTCGCCATGCCGTGCATGAAAATGTGGCCATCATCTTCGAACATCTCGATCCGGGACTGGTTTCTGCTTACGCCATGCCCTAGATTCAGGGCATGGATGACACCGCGCTGAAATTGAGTTTTGCCTCAGCCATGGCGGAGGTCGATCCGGACGAATGGAACGCGGTCGCCAATCCGACAGGCGTCCGGTTCGATCCGTTCCTGAAATGGGAGTTCCTCGACGCACTTGAGACCTCCGGCGCCGCAACACCGAACACAGGATGGATGCCGCGTCATGTCCTGATCCGTGACGGAACAGGACGATTGAAGGCGGCGATGCCGCTCTACGGCAAGAGCCATTCGCGCGGCGAGTTCGTCTTCGACCATTCCTGGGCCGACGCCTTCGAGCGCGCGGGTGGCACCTATTACCCCAAATTGCTTGGCGCCGTACCCTTCACGCCCGTCACCGGTCGGCGTCTGCTTGTCCGCCCCGGCCCGGATGAAATACGCCTGCAAACTGCACTCCTGTCCGGCGCGATCCAGCTGGCAGAACAGAACGAGCTTTCCTCCCTGCACATCAATTTCGCCTCACCGGAAGAGGCCAGGATGCTGTCAGAGACGGGCCTGTTGCTGCGCACCGACCAGCAGTTCCATTGGCAGAATCGCGACTATGGATCGTTTGACGACTTCCTCGCCGATCTCTCCTCGTCCAAACGAAAGAATCTTCGGAAGGAACGCGCGAAGGCGCAGGAAGGATTGGAGTTCGTCCACCTGCGCGGCGACCAGATCACCGAAGCCCATCTGGATGCATTCTATATTTTCTACATGGACACCGGCGCCCGCAAATGGGGCTCGCCGTATCTGACCCGGGACACCTTCTCGCTCTTGCGAGAACGGATGGCCGACGATCTCCTCTTCATCTTTGCCATGTCGGACGGAGCGCCAATTGCTGGTGCCATGAATCTGATTGGCTCCGACACGCTCTACGGCCGCTACTGGGGGTGCACCGAACACAGATCAATGTTGCATTTCGAGACCTGCTACTATCAGGCCATCGACTATGCCATCGAACACGACCTCACCTTTGTCGAGGCGGGTGCGCAGGGCGGCCACAAGCTGGCCCGCGGCTATACGCCGGTCACCACTTATTCCACGCACTGGATCGCCCATGCCGGCCTGCGCCATGCCATCGCCGATTATCTGGAGCGCGAGCGCGAGGCGGTTGAGGAAGACCAGGAATACCTGACCGAACGGACTCCGTTCAAGAAGGGCGAATGAACAGCCCTGCCCTCACCCGAAACTTAATACATCACCGAAAGCCTCAAGATGACCCTTCACGATGCCTATGATCCCGACAATATCTTCGCCAAGATCCTCCGCGGCGAAATGCCTGCCGTCAAAGTGTACGAGGATGACGCCGCACTCGCCTTCATGGACGTGTTCCCCCAGAGCGAAGGCCACACGCTCGTCGTGCCGAAGGGCGTGGAAGCACGCAACCTGCTCGACATGCCCGCCGACAAGCTCGGCCCCTATATGGCAACTGTGCAGAAAGTGGCGCAGGCTGTCGAAGCGGCCCTTACGCCTGACGGCCTCGTCGTGACCCAGTTCAATGGCGCCCCCGCCGGACAAACCGTCTACCACCTGCACTTCCACATCATCCCGCGCTGGAAGGATGTGACGCTGGGCCGGCATGGCTCGGGGGAAATGGCAGACACTGACAAGCTCGGCGTTCTCGCCGACCGGATTCGCATGAAGCTCTAGGCGCTAGAGCCCCAGCTTTGCCTTCAGAATATCATTGACGGCTTTCGGATTGGCTTTGCCGCCGGAGGCTTTCATCACCTGTCCGACAAACCAGCCCATCGTCTTGGGCTTTTCCTTGATCTGGGCCACCTGCTCCGGGTTCGCCGCGATGATTTCGTCGACAACCTTTTCGATGGCACCGGTATCGGTCACCTGCTTAAGGCCGTGCTTCTCAACGATATCGGCCGCTTCGCCCTCACCCTCGATCATCCGGGCAAAGACGTCCTTGGCAATCTTGCCGCTGATCGTATCGTTCGCGATCAGTTCGATCAGGCCGCCGAGGCTGGAGGCGGACACCGGGCTGTCAGCCAGTTCAATGTCCTGCTTGTTGAGGTATCCGAACAATTCCTGCGTCACCCAATTGGCGGCAAGTTTTGGATCGCGGCCCTTGGCAACCTCCTCGAAGAAGCTGGCTTTCTCGGCGTCCGCGCTGAGAACGCCCGCATCATAGCGTGACAGCCCATAATCGGTTTCAAAGCGCGCACGCTTCTCGTCGGGCAGTTCCGGCAGGGTCGCGCGGATTTCCTCGATCCAGGCCTGCTCGACTTCCAGCGGCAACAGGTCAGGGTCCGGGAAGTAGCGGTAATCGTGCGCGTCTTCCTTGGAGCGCATGGAGCGCGTCTCGACCTTCACCGGATCGAACAGGCGTGTTTCCTGATCGATGGAGCCACCATCTTCAAGGATTTCGATCTGACGGCGGGCTTCATATTCGATGGCCTGCTGGATGAAGCGGAACGAGTTCATGTTCTTGAGTTCGCAGCGCGTGCCGAGATGACTGAAATCACCCGTCTCGCGGAATTTCTCATACTGGCCCGGACGGCAGACCGACACGTTCACGTCGGCGCGGAGATTGCCCTTGTCCATGTCACCATCACAGGTGCCGAGCGCGATCACGATGGCGCGCAGCTTTTTGACGTATGCGGCCGCCTCGGCCGGTGTACGGATGTCCGGCATGGACACGATTTCCATCAGCGCGACGCCGGACCGGTTGAGGTCCACATAGGTCGAGCTTGGATCCATGTCGTGAATCGACTTGCCGGCATCCTGTTCCAGATGGAGCCGCTCAATCCGGCACGAGAAAGCATAGGCGTCACCGCCATGAGCTGGCTCAACGTCCACCTCGATTTCGCCTTCGCCGACAATCGGGTGCGCGAACTGGCTGATCTGGTAGCCTTGGGGCAGATCAGGATAGAAATAATTCTTCCGGTCAAAGCGGGAATATGTGTTGATCTGCGCCTTCAGGCCAAGCCCGGTGCGGATCGCCTGCTCGACGCAATAGCGGTTGATGACCGGCAGCATGCCCGGCATGGCCGCATCGACCAGTGACACATTGCAATTCGGGTCCGCGCCAAACGCCGTGGACGCGCCGGAAAACAGCTTTGCATTGGATGAGACCTGGGCGTGGACTTCGAGGCCCATGACCAGCTCCCAGTCACCTGTTTCACCCTTGATTACATACGGTTTGCGCGCTGACATATCGTTCTCTGCTGACACTCTGTTCCTGCGTTCTTCTACCCGCCCGATCGCGTCACTGTCGAGCCGTGAATACCATTCGATTGGCGCCAGCTCTTCCAATTTTCAGCATATGGGCGAATAATCCTCTCTGGGGAGGAAAAAGGGAGCGCCGGAATGATCTTCAAGATGATGATGGAGGCCTCGAGCGAGGACGAAAAACCCGTGGTACGCGGCTTTCTCAAGCATCTGATCCTGGGATTCGCGGGCGGCGTGGCCGTTGGCTCCGTCCTGCTGGGGGGCATGCTGCTATCGCTCCAGAACATGGACCTCGATATGCCGCTGCTCTGGATTTTAGCCATGATGCTGCAATGCGGGCCCGTTGGCGGCCTGATTGGTGTTGGGGTCTATTTGTCGAAAGTGACCACGCGTGACTCGGACAAGGATGATGATGACCAGCCGGGTCCAGGGGGAAACGCCGCCGAAGAGGCCAAACTGGATCAGATCATCGTGCGTCCAAAGGCTTGGCCAGTCGGAGCGCTCAAACCGTCCAAGGCGTGACCTAGTCCAGCTTGCCCGTTTCCTTCGCCCGGCGCACGCGCTCGGCGCGCGCAGCCATCCGGTCCTTGATAGAGGCCGATTGGGAGACGCGGACCGAACCTTCGCCTTCCGTAACCGGCTCAGGGGCAGGCGCTTCTTCCAGCTTGCCAGCCTCAACCAGCTTCTTGCGCCGCGCGGCAACCCGCGCCTCTCGCGCCGTCTGGGCGGCACTCTTGCCGCTGAACAGGCCGGACAGTTTTGATTTACCCGCACCGTTCGGTTGGGGCTGGTCCTCAAGGCGCCGTTTCCGCCGCGCGATGATGCGTGAAATCCGGAACGATACATATCCTGCCACGAGGAAGGCCACGAGCAGCATGGAGCGCATCTCGGGCGCAAACAAGCTGTAGCCATATTGCGCCATCATGCCGGCCATCAGGGCAAGGCAGAATGCAAGCAGGACAGCGAAGAGAAGGAAAAAACGGGTCATGTTCATGCCCCGAAACCTACCACCACTTGTCAGCCTTGGCCACGAAGCCCGCTGCGCGTTCCAGCTCGCCGCCGACACGGAAACAGGCGGTTTCGTCGAGCGCCTTGCCGATGACCTGGAGGCCGAGCGGCAGGCCGCCTGAGGACAGGCCAGCTGGCACAGAGATGCCCGGCAGGCCAGCCAGGTTGGCTGTCACGGTGAACACGTCATTGAGATACATCTCAACCGGGTCACCGCTCTTTTCGCCGAACGCAAAGGCCGGGCTCGGGCAGGTTGGCGTCAGCACCGCATCGCAGCTCTCAAAGGCTTCAACAAAATCGTTGAGGATCTTGGTCCGCACCTTCTGGGCGCGCAAATAATAGGCGTCGTAATAGCCGGACGACAGCACATAGGTGCCGATCATCAGGCGGCGCTGGACTTCGGCGCCAAACCCGCCAGCCCGCGTTCCTTCATAAGTTGCGGTCAGATTTTCGCCCGCAACCCGTGCGCCATAACGCATGCCGTCATAGCGGGCGAGGTTCGAGGACGCCTCTGCAGGCGCAACGATATAATAGGCTGGCAAGGCATATTTCGTATGCGGCAGGCTGATATCGACGATCTCGGCGCCGGCAGTTTTCAGCCACTCGATCCCCTGCTCCCACAATTTGTCGATTTCTTCGGACATGCCCTCCATCCGGTATTCTTTCGGAATACCGATCCGCATGCCCTCGACGCCGCGGCCCACATCGTTGCGCCAGTCTGGCGTCTCGACGTTCAGGGACGTGGAATCCTTCAGGTCGTGGCTGCACATCGCTTCCAGCAGGATGGCGCTGTCTTCCACCGTCTTGGCGATTGGTCCGGCCTGGTCAAGCGAGGAGGCAAAGGCCACCATGCCATAGCGGCTGGCACGGCCATAGGTGGGCTTGATGCCCACCGTGCCGGTGAACGCAGCGGGCTGGCGAATGGAGCCTCCGGTGTCCGAAGCAGTCGCCGCGAGGCAGAGATCCGCTGCCACCGACGCGGCCGAGCCACCCGACGAGCCGCCCGGTGTCAGGCCCTGATTGTCGCCCTTCCGGCGCCACGGGTTGATGACATTGCCGAACCGCGAGGTCTCGTTCGAGGAGCCCATGGCAAATTCGTCCATGTTGAGCTTGCCCAGCATGACGGCGCCTTCATCCCAGAGGTTCTGGGTGACGGTGGATTCATAGGTTGGCGTGAACTCGCCAAGAATGTTGCTGCACGCCGTGGTGCGCACGCCTTTGGTGCAATAGAGATCCTTGATGCCGAGCGGCGCGCCTTCCAGCTTGCCGCCCTCGCCCTTGGCCAGCTTCACGTCCGACGCATCCGCCATGGCCAGCGCCTTTTCAGGCGTCTCGACCACATAGGCATTCAGCGTCCGCGCGCCTTCGATGGCGTCGACGAATTGCTGGGTGATCTCGCGCGAGGAAAACTCCTTGGCTTTCAAGCCATCGAGCGCTGCAGCGAGGGTAAGTTTGGTCAGTTCGGTCATCGGATATCCTGAGAAGAAATCTGCCCGCCTGCTATGACGGCTTGGCACAAAAGTTCAAGCCTTCGTGAGCCTTCTTGTCAGTTGCGTGAGACAGGCGCAGGTTCGGTTTCAACGCCAAATTTCAACGGAGACCAATCATGCGGACCCTCATGCTCAGCCTTGCAGCCCCCGTCTTCCTGGCAGCCTGCGCCACCTCAGATGCAGCAGAAGACCGCCCGCGCGGCGTCGAACGCTATGCCGACGATCCGAGGCTGGGCGAGGAGGTGAGCAGTATCTGCTTTGCATCGACCATTGATGGCTTCGGCGAAACAACGCGGGACACGGTCGTGGTGCGTGACGGTCGCGATCATTACCTGATCGAGGTGTTCGGCGCGTGTACGCCTCTGGACGATGCAATGCGGATCGGAATGGACGCAACCGGCAGCTGTTTGCGAAAGCATGACGCGCTTATCGTGTCCGATTCCATTTCCGATTTCGGAGAGACCACACCCTTCTCCAAGCAGAGATGCCTTGTGAATGGAATCTATGCATGGAACCCGGAGGCAAAGGCGGAAAAATCCGAAGAGGAATCTGAAGAGGACGACGTTGAAACCTGATGGCGCCCGCGCCGGCATGTGATAATCAGGCTCATGGAAAAACCCGGATACACCTCACCCGTTGAGGTTCGCCAATCTCCCTTTCACGGTCGCGGCCTGTTCGCGGCCGTTTCCTTTGAAGCGGGCGACCTGATCGCAACCTACCCCCTCCTGATCCTCAGCCAGGAAGATACCGCCGCCATTCGTGGCACCCAGATCCACCACTACGTCTTCTATGTGGATGAAGATGAACAGGGAGAGATGCGCGCGGCGGTCGCATTCGGCCTGATCTCTATGTGCAATCACAGCCCTGATGCCAATGCGGAGTTCACCGTCGATGCCAACGCGCAGACCGTGACGCTGAGCGCGGGCACGAACATCCCCACCGATGCAGAAATCCTGATCGACTATGAAGAGTTCGCTGCAGAAATTGTCTGAGGTCTATTCGACGGCCTTCGGTACGACGAAAAAGCCGTCTTCACTGCGCGGGGCATTCGCCAGGACCTGATCCCGGATGTTGCCGTCCGTGACAACATCGTCCCGCATCGGCAGGTCGGTCTCGACAACTGAGGTCATCGGCTCGACGCCCTCGATGTCGACCTCATTCAGCTGGTCGATCCAGCTGAGGATGCCATTCAATTCCCCAACCAGTTCCTCGACATGCTGTTCGCTGACGGCAATGCGCGACAGGCGGGCAACCTTGCGGACATCATCCTTGGTGACAGACATGAGCGAGCTCCAACGCTTGAAATTGAACCGCCCGAATACGCCATAGGCAACACGGCTTCAAGGCGCTATGTGGGCTATTCATGCCCTTAACTGATCCTGATCATTTCCCGAAAACCGGCGCCCTGATCGGCATCGATCCCGGCACGAAGACGCTTGGTATCGCGTCTGCCGACGGCCTGCGCATGCTGGCGAGCCCGGTCGAGACCATTCCGCGCGGCAAGAAGCTGGCACCTGTGCTCGACCGACTGTTCCACCTCTACGACGACCGCGTCGCTGTCGGCATCGTGATGGGCCTGCCGCTCAACATGGACGGATCCGAAGGCCCCAGGGCACAATCGGTGCGCGCACTGGCCTGGCACATCATGAAACACCGCGATGTGCCGATCCTGTTCCAGGATGAGCGCTTGTCGACCGTCGAAGCTGAAAACGCGATGATCGAGGCTGACCTCTCCCGCAAGCGCCGCGCCGAGCGAATCGATGCCTCGGCCGCCGCCGTGATCCTTAATGACGCCCTTCAAAGACTGGCTCGGGCCTGATGTCGGGCTTTCTCTACGCCCTCCTCCCCGTCATCGCGATCGTGGCACTCGGCCACATACTGTCGGTTCGGAAATGGATACCGACCGATAGCTGGCGCGCCATCGAGCGCCTCTCCTATGTCGTCCTTTTCCCGGCCCTGATCCTTCGCACACTGGCCAACGCTCCTTTCGAGGAAGCGCCCTGGGGGCTCGCCGCCGCGCTCATCCTGGCGCAGTTCGCCCTCGGCGGCGTCGGATGGCTTGCCCGGTTCCTGCCGAACATGCCGGGCCCCGCCGTTGGCTCCGTGATCCAGTCAAATGTGCGCTGGAACACGATGATTGGCCTCTCCATCGGCAGCCTCCTGTTCGGCGAAGAAGGACTCGCCCTCGTCACCATCGCCGCCGCCGTGATGATTCCGACGGCCAATATTCTGTCAGTCTATGCACTCATCGCCCATGCAGACGCGCCGCACGGACCCAAGCCAAACCCTTTTGTGGCGCTGTTCAAGAATCCGATCGTGATCGCCTGCATTGGCGGCCTCGCGCTGGCCGGCGCCAGCATCACCCTGCCGCGCCTTCTGGATGACAGCCTTCGTATCCTCGGTGATGCCGCCCTCGCTCTGGGCCTCCTTTCGGCAGGGGCAGGCGTCGACCTGTCAGCCTTGCGGCGCGCCGGTCCGCGCACCCTCAGCTGGTCACTGGTCAGATTGCTCGGCCTCCCGGCTTTCGCCGTCGGCTTCTGCATCCTTCTCGGCGTCACAGGTACACCGCTCGTGATCGCCCTGATCTGCGCCGCCACGCCGACCGCCACCAGCTCCTACATCCTCGCCAAGGAACTGGGCGGTGACGCAGCGCTTTCAGCCAATCTGATTGCCGTCGAAACGGTCCTCGCCATGATTACCCTCCCAACCCTCTACCTGCTTCTCACACTCTGACCCTCTTGCCCCGACTCGGAAACGCGCCTAAACCGCCGAAAATCGAAAGGGCCTCCATGAGCAAGGCGGCAATCCACTACTCCTTCGACCACGAGCATTTGCTGGGCATTGATGGCCTTCACCCGCTCGATCTCACTCATATTCTCGATCTGGCAAACGACTATGCCGAGGCGACCCGGTCCGGGAAACGGGCCGATCCGGTCCTGTCAGGAAAGACGGTCGTAAATCTCTTCTTCGAGAACTCGACCCGCACCATGAGCAGTTTCGAGATCGCCGCCCGGCGGCTTGGCGCCGACGTCGTGTCGATGCCGGTGGCCCAGTCTTCGGTAAAGAAGGGCGAAACGCTGATCGACACGGCAATGACGCTGAACGCCATGAAGCCGGATGTACTGGTGGTCAGACACTCTGCCTCCGGCGGGGCGAAGCTGCTCTCCCGCAAGGTCGATTGCGCCGTGATCAATGCCGGTGACGGCACGCATGAACATCCCACACAGGGTCTGCTGGATACGCTGACCATCCGCCGCAACAAGGGGCGGATCGAGGGGCTCAAAGTCGTCATTTGCGGCGATATCGTCCATTCCCGCGTTGCGCGCTCGACCACGCTGGCACTGCACCTGCTCGGCGCGGAAGTGCATCTCTGCGCGCCGAGCACGCTGATGCCCTCCGGCACAGAGACGTGGGGCGCCGCCTCTGCCACGTCTGATTTCGACGCCGCGCTGGAAGGCGCAGATGTCGTGATGATGCTCCGCCTCCAGTTGGAGCGCATGGATGGCGCCTATTTGCCAAGCCGCCGCGAGTATTTCCGCTATTTCGGCCTGACCGAGGAACGTCTCAATCTTGCGAAGGCGGACGCCATCGTCATGCACCCCGGCCCGATGAATCGCGGCATCGAAATCGAGAGCGCCATCGCTGACGGCGAGCGGTCGGTGATTACCGAACAGGTCGAAATGGGCGTCGCGGTCCGCGAAGCCGTGCTCCACTTGCTGGCAGGAGGCCGCCCATGAGCCTGTCCATCTTCAACGCCCGCCTGCTCGACCCTGCCTCCGGAACAGATGAAATCGGCGCCATCCTCGTTGAAGACGGTTGCATTACGGCGATCTCGCCGGGCGCAACCGGCGCTCACGAAGGTGCGAGCGAAACCCTCGATGCGGGCGGTCTCTGCCTCGCGCCCGGCCTGATCGACCTGCGCGTGAAGACCGGCGAACCGGGCGACGAACAGAAGGAAACGCTCGCCACAGCATCCCGCGCGGCTGTGGCTGGCGGCGTGACCAGCCTGGTCGTCATGCCGGATACCCAGCCGGTCGTGGATGATGTCGCCCTTGTCCGCTACATCTCCGATCGCGCCAAGGTCAGTGCAAAAGCCCGCATCTATGCCGCAGGCGCGCTCACCACCGGCCTTGAAGGCAAAGCCATGGCAGAGATCGGCCTGATGGCTGATGCGGGCGCCGTCCTGTTCACCAATGGCGATGCCCCGATTGGCAATCCGTCCATCCTGAAGCGGGCGATGACCTATGCCGCCAGCCGCGGCGCCATTGTCATGTCTCGTCCGGACGACAGTGCCCTGAAGGGATCGGGCGTCATGAATGCGGGAGCATTTGCGGCTCGCAAGGGTCTCTCTGGCATCCCGAAAGAAGCCGAATGGATCGGCGCCGCCCGCGACCTGATGCTTGCCGAGGCCACCGGATGTACGTTGATCCTCGATCAGGTATCGACCCCGCGCACACTTGAACTGGTGGCAGATTCCCGCGCCCGCGGCGCGAGCGTTTTCACCACCATCGCCGCCCATTCCCTCTTCTTCAACGAACTCGATGTCGGTGATTATCTCACCTATTGCAAAGTCAATCCGCCCTTCCGGGACGAGAACACGCGCCTGGCCATGATCGCCGCCCTGAAGGCGGGCGAGATCGACGCTGTCGTATCCGCACATGACCCGCAACCACCGGAAGAAAAGCGCCTGCCCTTCGGCGAGGCGAGCTTCGGCGCGGCAGCACTCGAAACCACGCTGTCAGCCCTGCTCAGCCTCGTGCATGATGGCCCGCTGACGCTTCTGGAGGCGCTTGCGCCGCTCACATCCAGACCGGCGGACGTGATTGGATTGCCACAGGGGCGCCTCTCTGAAGGCGCGCCTGCAGATTTCATCCTCTTCGATCCGAACAAGCCCTGGCTCTGCGAGCGTGAGCACCTACTGTCCAGATCCACCAATTCCCCCTTCGACGGTCGCCGGCTGCAGGGCCGAGTCCTGAAAAGCTTTGTCGGGGGCGAACAGGTTTTTGCGCGGTAACAAGGCCGGGCCTTGCCCCGTGCCGGTTCCATTCGTAGAATTTTCAATTGGGAATTGAGGAGATCCATATGACAGCTGAGCTGGCATTCCCCCTGGCAGCGCTCTGCGGCTATCTCGCCGGATCGATCCCGTTCGGCCTGCTCCTCATACGTGCGGCGGGCCTCGGCGATATCCGGTCCATCGGCTCGGGAAACATTGGTGCAACGAATGTGTTGCGCACCGGGCGCAAGGATCTTGCGTTCGCCACCCTGCTCCTGGACAGCCTCAAGGCCGGCTTGGTCGCCCTTGCATTCGGCATGGTTGCCGGGCGCGAAGTTGGCTTCGTGGCAGGCGCCTTCGCTTTCGTCGGCCATTGCTATCCCATCTGGCTTGGCTTCAAGGGCGGCAAGGGCGTTGCGACCTATGCCGGCCTGTTGCCCTTTGTCTCCCTGCCCGGCTTCTACGTGGCGGCACCTATATGGCTTGGCCTGTTTGCGCTGACCCGCATCTCCTCGCTCGCTGCATTGACGGCTGCGGCACTTGTCCCGCCCGGCGCCTGGTTGCTCGGAGAACGGAACATGTTCATTATTGGCGGTCTCGCCCTGTTGTCTCTCTTTGTGTTCTGGACCCATCGCACCAATCTCGGCCGCCTGCTGAGGGGTGAGGAACCCAAATTCGGCACCAAGAAAACGGCAGACCCCAACGCATGACGCCCGCGCGGCCTCTCAGTGATGCCGAACGCATCGACTGGGTGAGGCTCGCGCGTACACCGAATATCGGCCCGGTCACCTTTTTCCAGCTTCTGCGTAAATTCAAATCGGCCGGGGCCGCGCTGGAGGGCCTGCCAGAGCTGACACGCAAGAGCGGCCGGGGCCGGGAGCTGGTCCCTCCGGCCATCGCCGATATGGAACGCGAACTGGACCTGACACGGAAATACGGCGCGCAAGTGATCGCCAGTTGCGAGCTTGCCTATCCGACCCTTCTGAAGACTCTCGACCCGCCGCCCCCCATCCTGACGGCTCTGGGGAGGATCGACCTCGCCACAAAGCCCACTGTCGCCATTGTCGGCGCGCGGAATGCTTCCGCAGCCGGTCGCAAGCTGGCACGGGACATTGCGTCAGAGCTGGGTCGCGTCGGCTTCGTTACCGTTTCCGGACTGGCGCTTGGAATTGATGGCGAAGCACACGCCGCCAGCCTCACGACAGGAACAATCGCCGTTCTCGGCGGCGCGGTGGATCATGTCTATCCGCCTCAGCATGATCGGTTTTATGCCGAGATCGCGGCGAAAGGGCTGATCCTATCCGAAAGCCCGTTCGGATACCGCGCCAAGGCGCAGGATTTCCCACGCCGCAACAGGATCATTACCGGCCTGTCGCGCGGCGTGGTGGTCGTGGAGGCGGCAGAGCGGTCCGGCTCCCTCATCTCTGCACGCATGGCTGGAGAACAGGGCCGCGATGTCATGGCGGTGCCCGGTTCACCTCTGGATCCGAGGTCTGCGGGCACGAATCATCTGATCCGGCAGGGCGCGACCCTAGTCCGGCACGCAGACGATATTCTCGAAATACTGGATAGCCTGTCCTTTTCAGGCGTGTCTGCCACCGGGGACCTGTTCGAGGGATCGCCAGAGCCAGAGCTGCCGCCGGGCTTGCTTGCGCGGATCCAGCAAGCCTTGTCTCCGCATCCCATGCCCCTGGACGAAATTGCCCGCGCCGCCGGGGCCACACCCGCGCAATGCGCCGCTGCCCTGATGGAACTGGAGCTGGCCGGAGACGCCATTACACTGCCGGGCGGATTGGCCTCACGCGCCTTCTGATCCCGCCTGTGTCGTGGGCGCATCGGCAGAAACATGAAAAATCAGCCGGAATCGTCTCATGGCTGGACGATTCCCGCCTTCCTCTCTAAGCCTCCCAATGGAACTGAGTGATGGCGCAGCGCAGGAAGCGCCTGATCTGGCGTTCGGATACAGCTGTAAGGGTACGCGTTTTGGCAAAATGGCATCATGTTGCGGCCGCACTTGGACTGGCGGCCTCTCTCCCTTGGTACGTTATTGCCCAGGAAGACACTGCCAATCCGCAACCTGCCCAGCCGGACGAGCGCGTCGTATTAGAGGCTGACTATGTCTACGAAGTCCGCGACGAGAACAAGCTCGTCGCCGAAGGGAATGTAGAAGCCCTCTATCAAGGGCGCGTCCTGCGAGCCGACAAGCTGGTCTATGACCGAACGACCGACAAGGTCCGCGCGAGCGGCAACGTCATTATCATCGATGAAACCGGCAGCCAGCAATTCGCAGACGAAATCGAGGTCGATTCCACGCTGGAAGATGGCTACGCGATCGGATTTTCCGCGCGGCTCGATCAAGGCGCGACAGTTGCGGCAAACTCCGCGATCCGGCAGTCAAATGGCGTGAATGCGCTGGATCAGGTGGTCTACACCGCCTGTCCGGTCTGCGAGGAAGACAAGACCCCGACCTGGTCTGTCAGGGCGCGCCGCGCTGTGCTCGACCAGGAAAGCCAGATGATCTCCTATCGCGATGCCGTGATTGAGGTTGCGGGTATCCCGGTATTCTATTTTCCCTTTCTCGCGCACCCGGATCCTACGTCCGAACGGCGGTCAGGCCTTCTGATCCCGTCTGCCGGAAATTCGTCGAAACTCGGCCTGTTCTACCAGCAGCCTTACTACTGGGCTTTGTCGGAATCTTCCGAACTGACCATCTCGCCCATGGTCTCACAAAATGTGAACCCCTTGCTGGAGCTGGACTATCGCAAGCGGTTCTATTCCGGCGCGATCAATATCAATACGAGCTTTACCAATGAGCAGGATTTCGACAGCGATGGCGAACGGTTCGGGGAAGAGAAGCTGCGGGGACACATCTATGGCAGTGGCCTGTTTGCCATCAACAATGAATGGAAATGGGGGTTTGGTGTCGAGCACCAGACGGATGACCTGTATGACCGGCGCTATGATCTGGACGGCCAAAATGAACAGCGAGGGCTCTATGCCAGCCAGCCCCGCCGCCTGCTTTCGCAGCTGTTCGCGATTGGCCAAGGAGACAATTACTACACGGATGTGGCCCTTCTGAAATTCCAGGGCCTACGCGAAAACGATGATGACGGCGAATTGCCGACGGCCCTGCCTGTTTTTTATGGCGAAAAATACTGGGACTTTGGCAATATGGGATTTGCCAGTGTGAACGCTTCCAGTGCGATCCTGAGTCGCGATCTCGGCGAAGACAGCCATCGTGTCAGCGTCGGCGCAGACTGGACTGACCTGGACATCCTGCCGGGCGGCTTCACCTTCGAGCAATTTGCCGAAGTCAGGGCTGACTATTACGGCTTGGACGAAGATGTTTCCGGCGAGGAGAGCGTCTCCCGCGCCGTTGGCAATGTCGGCGGCAAGCTTGCCTATCCCATGATCCGTCCCGGCAAGACAGTCGATCTCATGATCGAACCCGCCATCATGGCGGCTTGGGGCTTGTCCAATGTGAATGATGATGCAATCCCGAACGAAGACAGCCTGCTCTATGAAGCCGATGAATCCTCGCTGTTCGAGGCCAACGGATTCGGCGCCTTCGACCTGTATGAAGGAGATGGGAAACTCGCAGCGGGCATTACTACACGTGCGGTTTGGAAAAACGGTCCGGACCTGAGCGCCACGGTCGGCAAGCGCTGGCGCTCCAGACCGGATGATTCCTTCGATGCGATCAGCAATCTCGACGGAACTTCGTCAGACTGGTTGATCTCTGCGACAGCAGATTTCGGGAAGCTGTTGCGCATCGACACCCGCGCGCGCCTGGACGAGGACGGTTTCAGCCTGAACCGGATTGATGCCAAATTGTCTTCAAATTACAAGCGCTTGCGCGCCGTGGCACAATATTACAAGGTGGATGAGCGCATCGCGATCAGCGGCGGAGGCGACGAAGGCATTTTGCTCCGCGGGGAAGTCAGAGTCACGGATCAATATTCCGTTTTCTTCGGGCAGTTGCGCGACATCCAATCCAATCTCAATGCCCGGCAGGAATACGGCATTGCGTTCGAGGACGAATGTTCGCGATTTGAAATCGTCTATCAGCGCTCGGAACTTCAGGACCGTACACTTGGCCCGGAAGAAAATATCCAATTCCGTTTCTCCCTGAAAACTATCGGAGATTTCGGATCTAGCGAATTCGATTGATTCGGTCGGTTCAGGTCTGGATCGCGGTTTTGTCTTCCCCTAAATTTCCGTAAGAATTCAGGGGAGACTGCCCTGATCCGTTGCGCAGGATTCTAGGACTTGTATGGTCCCGCAATATAATTGCCACGGGGCCCGGCTGGGCACTCAACGGAGGCCATTTATGGTTCGTCAGATTTTCGCCGCTGTCCTTCTCTCGGCCCTTCCGGTCGGGTACACCGCGACTGCGCAAGATACAGGCGCACAGGAGCGTCTGGCGCTGGAAGGCGTTGCCGCGATCGTGAACGACCAGCCGATTTCCTATTCCGATGTGCGCCAGCGCGCGCGGCTCCTGCTGCTCAGCCTGGGCGGCCAGCAACCGTCGCAGGAACAGATTCAGCAGATTACGGGACAGGCGCTTGAACAGCTGATCGATGAACGGCTCCAGCTTGAAAAGGCTGCCGAATTCGAAATGGAAATTGCGCCGGAAGAGATCAATTCCGCTGTGGACGACATGGCACGGCAATCGGGCGCCACAGGCGACCAGCTCAAGCAACAATTGCTGGCAGCTGGCGTGAACCCGGCCAGCCTCGAGGAGCAGATGCGCGCCGAGATCGCCTGGAGCCGCGTGATGAGCGGTCTCTACGGGTCCCGCATCCGGATTTCCGACAACCAGGTCGATGACCAGTTGAACCGGGTGCGCAGCTCGCTGCAGGAAACCCAGTACCGCATCTCTGAAATCTTCCTCTATGCACCGGATGCCGAAACCAAATCCCAGGCAATGGAAGCCGCCAGTTCCATCATCGAACAGCTCAATCAGGGCGCCGATTTTCGCATTGCCGCCCAGCGCATTTCGTCCGCGCCAACCTCCGCAACGGGCGGCGACATGGGCTGGATCTCTACCGCTGATCTCGCCCCGGCCCTTGCCGAAGCGGTGGAAGATGCACCGGGACCCGGCATCGTTGGCCCGGTTTCCGTTGAGAATGGCATCTACATCCTGAACCTCGCCAGCAAGCGTGAGCCGGCCAAGCTGACCACCAAGGTTGATCTTATTCGCCTGCAGGTGACGGATGGCAACGCTCCCGATCTTGAGACCGCTATGGAGGCGATCGAGACCTGTGAGGACGTGCAAAGCGTTTCCAACTCAAAGTCCAATCTGCGCCATGCCGACCTGACCGATATCGACGTCGAGGAACTTGGCGCCGAGGGCAAGGATCTGGTGCTTGCAACCGAGGTGGGTCAGCCCACTGAAATTTTTGCGGCAGGTGGGGGCCTTGCGGTCATGTATGTTTGCCGCCGCGAAGATGGCGCCGAAGCTTTGCCGTCCCGCGACGACCTGAAAGGCCGTCTCAAGGATCAGGAACTCAGCATGATCTCCGAGCGTGAGCTGCGCGACATGCGCCGCGAAGCGACGATTATCTATCGCTAGGCCTTGCAAGGCTTGCTGTTTGGGTGAAAACCGCCTGAGTGACTGACACAAGCCATCCCCCGCTCGTAGTGACGATGGGCGATCCCGCTGGCGTGGGACCGCCCATCACCGTATCCGCCTGGGAACAGCTCCGGCAGGATTCTTCCTGCACCTTCTTCGTGATAGGGGCGCCGGACCTGTATGCAGGCCGCGTTCCCGTGGTGACAATTTCGCATCCCTCGGAAGCTGGCAAGGTCTTCGCAACCGCCCTGCCCGTCTTGCCTCTGGACGCCGTTCCGGACATTCAGGCCGGCACACCGGATGCCGAGGCAGCTGGGGCCATCATCGCCTCTATTGAACAGGCCACGGCCTTCTGCCTCAACGGGACGGCGGACGGCATGGTCACCAATCCGATCAACAAGGCCCTGCTCTATGGCGCGGGTTTTCGTCATCCCGGCCATACCGAATTCGTGGCGACGCTCTGCGCCGAGGCCACGAACACACCCCTCCAACCCGTCATGCTGTTGACCGGCGGCGGCCTGCGCGTGGCCCTGGCCACCATCCATGTTGCCTTGAAGGACGTGTTCACCCAGCTGAATACGGACGATCTCATTCGGCTCGGCAAGAGTGTCGAGGTCTCCATGCGGAAGGATTTCGGCATCGCCTCCCCCCGCCTTGCCTTCACGGGTCTGAACCCTCATGCGGGCGAGAATGGCACGATTGGCCGCGAGGAAATCGACATCATCAATCCCGCTGCGGTCGCGTTACGCGCGGCAGGGATCGACATATCCGACGCCCGGTCTGCTGATACGGTGTTTGCCGAATCCCTGGACGGACGGTTTGATGCCATCATCGCCATGACACACGATCAGGGCCTTATCCCTGTGAAGACGCTGGACATGTGGGGCGGCGTGAACACGACGCTTGGCCTGCCCATCGTCCGCACCAGCCCTGATCATGGCACGGGATATGACGCCGCCGCGAACGGCACAGCACGACCTGACAGCCTGATCGCCGCCATCCGGCAAGCCCGGATGATTGCCAACAACCGAAAGCAGATTTCATGAGCCGCGACGAGACGCCTCCGGGCCTGACACAGGCGACCGCGCGCAAGGCGCTGGGCCAGCACTTCCTGTTCGATCCGGATATCCTGAAGCGTACAGCGCTGGCCGCGGGCTCGGTTGAGGGCCGCACTGTCATCGAAGTCGGCCCCGGCCCCGGCGGCCTGACCCGCGCCCTGCTCGACCAGGGCGCTGGAAAGGTGATCGCCGTCGAAGCCGATGAACGCTTTGCGGAGGCACTTCAATCCTGGCCCGAGGCCGAGGCGGGACGGCTGCATGTCATCCTGAAGGATGCGCGCAAGGTCCGCTGGGAAGAAACCCTCACAGAATTGGGCGCCAGCATGCCCGCGATGATTATTGCCAACCTGCCCTACAATGTCGGCACCCCCCTTCTGGTGAACTGGCTGAAAGCCGGGGCATGGCGCGGCGAAATGGCCCTGATGTTCCAGAAGGAAGTCGCCGAGCGCGTGTGCGCCAAGCCGAATACGGACCATTATGGCCGCCTTGCCGTCCTCACCCATGCCGTCGCAAATCCGCATATCGCCTTCACTCTGCCCCCCGGCGCCTTCCGGCCGCCCCCAAAGGTGGATAGCGCCGTTGCGGTGCTGCATCCATTGCCAGCCGAAAAGGTCTTCCCGCATCTCGACAAGCTCGAAGAAGTGTCGGGCGCGGCCTTTGGCCAGCGTCGCAAGATGTTGAGGGCGAGCCTGAAGCCATTGGCGAAGCGTCACGGTCTCAAGGCAGTGGAGTGGCTCCAGAGCCTCGACATAGACCCGACCGCACGCGCCGAAACGCTGAGCCAGGAAGAGTTCCGGCGCATGGCCGCATCCCTCGTCAAATAAGCTCGCTGTTCGAGGCAAGGAAAACGGCGCCCCGGTTTCCCGGAGCGCCGCATTTCAGTCTGATGGAAAGTGACTAGTCGCGTTCGAGGTCGAACCGGTCGGCTTCCATGATCTTCGTCCAGGCCGCGACAAAATCGTGTACGAACTTCTCTTTCGCATCGTCCTGCGCATAGGCCTCGGACAAGGCGCGCAGTTGCGAATTGGAGCCGAAGACGAGATCGACCCGCGTTCCGGTCCATTTCACCTCACCGCTTTCACGGTCACGCCCTTCAAAGATGTCCTGCTTTTCGGTCGCTGCTTTCCAGGCGACGCCCATGTCCATCAGGTTCACGAAGAAGTCGTTGGACAGGGTGCCCGGACGCTTGGTGAAGACCCCATGTGTAGAGTCGCCATAATTGGCACCGAGGACACGCAGGCCGCCGAGAAGCACCGCCATTTCTGGTGCGGTCAAGGTCAGCAGCTGGGCTCGGTCAAGCAGCAACTCCTCCGTCGGGACGGAGAACTCGACCTGAAGATAGTTGCGGAACCCGTCAGCCTTCGGCTCAAGAACCGCATAGGATTCCACATCCGTCTGCTCTTGCGAGGCATCCATGCGGCCCGGTGTGAACGGCACGGAGATGTCGAAGCCTGCATCCTTGGCAGCCTTCTCGATCGCGGCGCCGCCGCCGAGCACGATCAGGTCAGCCATCGACACCTTCTTGCCGCCCGTCTGGGCGTAGTTGAAGGCGCGCTGGACGCTTTCCAGGAGGCCGAGAACTTTCGCAAGCTTCTCAGGCTCGTTGACCTCCCAATGCTTTGCCGGCTCGAGACGAATACGCGCCCCGTTCGCACCGCCCCGTTTGTCGGAGCCGCGGAAGGTGGAAGCTGCGCCCCAGGCCGTCGAGACCAGTTCGGACACGGACAGACCGGACGAAAGGATCTTTTCCTTCAGTTCCTTGATGTCATTGGCATCGACCAGTTCATGATCGACCTCGGGGATCGGATCCTGCCACAGCAGCTCTTCGCTCGGCACTTCTTCGCCCAAATAGCGGACAACCGGACCCATGTCGCGATGGGTCAGCTTGTACCAGGCGCGGGCAAAGGCGTCAGCAAACTGATCCGGATTTTCGTGGAACCGGCGCGAGATTTTCTCGTATTCCGGATCCATCCGCATAGCCATGTCGGCCGTGGTCATGATGGTGATCTGCTTCTCGGACGGGTTGTGGGCCTTTGGCGCCATGTGCGCCTCGTCCACATCCTTTGGCTGCCACTGGAAGGCACCGGCGGGGCTCTTCACGAGTTCCCACTCATAGCCGAACAGCATGTCGAAATAGCCATTATCCCATTTGATCGGGTTCGGGGTCCAGGCACCTTCGATACCACTCGTGATCGTGTCATCGCCGTGGCCCATGCCGAACTTGCTCTGCCAGCCCAGCCCCTGTTCGGCGATGTCGCCGCCTTCAGGCTCAGCCCCGATCATGGCCGCATCCCCGGCACCGTGGCATTTGCCGAATGTGTGACCGCCGGCGGTCAGCGCCACGGTCTCTTCATCATTCATGGCCATCCGGGCGAAGGTCTCGCGAATGTCCTTGGCAGAAGCCAGCGGATCGGGATTGCCGTCCGGGCCTTCGGGATTGACGTAGATGAGGCCCATCTGAACAGCTGCCAGCGGATTTTCGAGCACACGCTCGCCGCTATAACGGCTGCCGGGCTTGTCGCTGGTGGCGAGCCATTCTTCTTCAGTGCCCCAGTAGATGTCTTTCTCAGGCTCGAAAATGTCTTCCCGGCCACCGCCGAATCCGAACGTCTCGCCGCCCATCGATTCGATGGCGCAATTGCCCGCAAGGATCATCAGGTCGGCCCAGGAGATCTTGTTGCCGTATTTCTTCTTGATCGGCCACAGCAGGCGGCGGGCCTTGTCGAGGTTGGCGTTGTCCGGCCAGCTGTTCAGCGGCGCAAAACGCTGCGAGCCGGAAGTCGAACCGCCCCGGCCATCGCCCGTCCGGTATGTGCCGGCGCTGTGCCAGGCCATGCGGATGAAGAAGGGTCCGTAATGGCCATAGTCAGCCGGCCACCAATCCTGGGAATCGGTCATCAGGGCGAACAGGTCCTGTTTGATCGCCTTCAGGTCGAGTTTGTTGAATTCCTTGGAATATTTGAAAGTCTCACCCAGCGGATTTCCGAGGGGGGGATTTTGGTGAAGGATGCTGAGGTCGAGCTGGTTTGGCCACCAGTCGCGGTTCATGCGCCCTCGCAGCGAATGCATTACCGGACATTTGCCCTCTGGGGCTGCGTCATTTCCGTCCATGTTCATCTCCCTGGGTAGATTATTGGCTTGGAAGCTGTTCCGCCCGGAACACTTCCTTTGAAATCAGTGCTGCCGATGAGGATGATAGCGCAAGGCAATCACGATCCTTTGACGGCGATCATGAGCCTACGCAGGGATTCGAAATAGAACCAATCGATAGAAGTCGAACTTAATATTGGTTTTTTCTATAGGTTGGATATTTGCCGCAAAAACAAAGGCCCCGACACTTTCGCACCGGGGCCTTCCATAAAAAATTCATTCAACTAGTGGCCTGCGAGGACCGCCAGCATCAGCAAGGCCACGATATTCGTGATCTTGATCATCGGGTTTACGGCCGGCCCGGCAGTATCCTTGTAGGGATCGCCGACCGTGTCGCCGGTCACAGCGGCCTTGTGGGCTTCGGAGCCCTTGCCGCCATGATGGCCGTCCTCGATGTACTTCTTAGCATTGTCCCAGGCTCCGCCTCCGGACGTCATCGAGATGGCCACGAACAGGCCTGTCACGATCACGCCGAGCAGCATCGCCCCAACCGCTGCGAGCGCAGCCCCCTTGCCGGCAATGGCAAAGATCACGCCGAACAGGACGATCGGCGACAGGACCGGCAGAAGTGATGGAATGATCATTTCCCGGATCGCCGCCTGAGTCAGCAAGTCCACTGCCCGACCATAATCAGGCTTTACTTCGCCTTTCATGATGCCCGGCATTTCGCGGAACTGACGGCGGACTTCCTCGACCACCGCCTGGGCGGCCCGGCCAACAGCCATCATGGAGAGGCCCCCGAACAAGAATGGCAGCAAGCCCCCGAACAGCAGGCCGACCACCACATATGGGTTGGCAATCGAGAAATCGACGGTCGTATTGTAGAAGAAGTCCCCTTCCACGGCCCGCGCCGAGAAGTATTTTAGGTCTTCCGAATACGCCGCGAACAGGACGAGCGCGCCAAGACCGGCAGAGCCAATGGCGTAGCCCTTGGTCACGGCCTTGGTCGTATTGCCAACAGCGTCCAGCGCGTCAGTCGTTTCCCGCACCTCGGAGGGCAATTCCGCCATCTCCGCGATACCGCCAGCATTGTCCGTCACTGGCCCGAAGGCATCCAGCGCAACGATGATACCAGCGAGCGCCAGCATGGTCGTGGTCGCAATCGCAATGCCGTAAAGGCCCGCGAGATTGAACGTCAGGATGATACCGGCAATGATCACGATGGCCGGAAGGGCCGTCGATTCCAGCGAGACCGCGAGGCCCTGGATCACGTTCGTGCCGTGACCAGACTCTGATGCCTGCGCGATGGAGCGCACCGGACGGTACTTGGTTTCGGTATAGTAGGCCGTGATCACGACGATGAGTCCCGTCACGACGAGGCCCACGATGCCGCATCCGAACAACATCCACCCGGTCACGTCATTGGCGAGACCAAGCCGTTCACCGGCATTGTCGAGCACTCCGAAACCATTCGGCAGCACGGTGGCAATTGCCAGGGCGAGCCCGCCAATGGACAGGACCCCTGTCACAATCAGGCCCTTGTAGAGCGCCCACATGACGTCTGTCTTGCCAGGTCCGAGGTTCACGAAATACGTGCCGACAATCGACGTCACGATACAGACGGCGGCAATCGCCAGCGGCAGCATCATGATCTCGACGATATAGGTCGAGCCCGAGAAATAGATCGCGCCGAGCACCATCGTCGCCACGAGCGTGACGGCATAGGTCTCGAACAGGTCGGCAGCCATGCCGGCACAGTCGCCGACATTGTCGCCCACATTGTCTGCAATCGTGGCAGCGTTGCGCGGATCATCCTCCGGGATGCCCGCTTCGACCTTGCCGACCATGTCACCGCCGACGTCTGCGCCCTTGGTGAAGATACCGCCGCCGAGACGTGCAAAGATCGAAATCAGCGAGGCGCCGAAGCCGAGGGCCACGAGCGAGTCGATGACGAGACGCTTTTCACTTTCCTCACCGAGGTTCAGCCCGGTGACCATGGTGAGCAGGCCGTAGTATACGACGATGCCCAACAGGGCGAGACCGACAACGAGCATGCCGGTGATGGCGCCCGATTTGAAGGCCAGCTTCAGCCCGGCATTGAGACCGGACTTGGCCGCTTCGGTCGTACGCACATTGGCCTGAACCGACACTTTCATGCCGATGAACCCGGCCGCGCCGGACAAGGCCGCGCCGATAATGAAGCCGAGCGGCACCTGCCAGTTCCTGAACAGGATGATGAGCAGCACCACAACAACGACACCAACAATGCCGATGGTCCGGTACTGGCGGCCAAGATAGGCGTTCGCACCTTCCTGGATCGCTTGAGCAATTTCGCGCATACGCGCATCACCAGCTGGAGCCTTCATGATCGAATTGATCTGGAGCCAGCCAAAGAGGACTGACAAGACCCCCGCCGCGAGAGCGAGATAATACCACATGGATTACGTTTCCTTCCCTTAAAACAGAACTTCAACGCCAGGTTATTCCTGATCATGGACTGTTTATTTTAGATGACCAGCCTGCCCGCCCTGCCGGAATTAGGCAATATGCCTCCCGTCAGGGGCGAGTCAGCCCAATACCCTGCTCAGCCATGCTCGAAGCCGAGAGTTTCCGGGAGGTTAACGGGATTATCGCGGAGGGTGACGACAAGGCCCTCATTTGGCTGCGTTTCACCGATATGCGTAACAATGACGCCGGATTCCGCCGCCTCAGCCAGGATATCGCTATGGCGCGATTTTTCGGCTGTGAAGAGGAGCTGGTAGTCATCGCCCCAAATCGAAAGGCGCAGCATCTCATTGGTTTCCGTGGGATTCCCGGCGAAGGGCACCGCCTCAAGAGCAATCCGAACGCCTATTCCGGAGGCACTGGCAAGGCTTGCTGCGTCGCCCAGCAGGCCATCCGACACATCCAGGGCGGCCGAGGCATGTCGCGCGATGAGGTGCGCAGCCGCCGGTGGTTGGATCCGTGGCACACGATAGGCATCGATGTGAAGATCATCGCCCTCCCCGCGTTTGAGAGCCTCATACCCCAGACAGGCCGCGCCAATACGCCCGGTCACCCAGAGATCTTCGCCGGCCTGCGCGCCCATGCGGCGGATCGGATTGTCCGCCAGGCAGGCCCCGGTCAGGGTGAGCGACAGGAAAAGGCCGTTTGGGTGGCGCACCGTATCCCCGCCGATCAGGCGGGCCCCGAACGCCCCCAACTCCTCACCAAGGGCGTGGGCAAACGCGGCCAGATCGCTTTCCGGTCGCCCCTCCGGCCAACCGAGCGTCAGCAAGGCTTCAGCAGGCACAGCCCCAGCGGCGTAGATATCTGAAACGTTCACCCGGACCAGTTTGCGCGCAACGGTCTCAATGGGGTCGGAGGGCATGAAATGCACGCCCTCGACCAGCGCATCGACGGTAATGACGGTCGGCCCGGCTGCCACCGACAAGGCAGCAAGGTCATCCCGCAGGCCAGCGGCCCCACCGGCACTGGCCAGCGGGGCAAAATATCTGGAAATCCAGTCCTTCTCGGCCATCGGGTCAGCGCCCCATGCGCCCTACGTCGCTACAGGCCTTCGCGGCCAATGGCGTAGAAACGCTCCTTGCGCTGGGTGCGCAGCTCGGAGGGGCTCATGCCTTCGAGTTCCTGCAGGGCCTCGTCGAGTGCCTTCGCGGCAGCGGCCATGGCCCGTTTCGGATCGCGATGCGCCCCGCCGACAGGCTCCTTGACGACGCCGTCAATGACTTTTGTCTTCAACAGGTCTGGCGCTGTGATCTTCATCGCGTCAGCCGCTTCCTTCGCCTTGGCGGCGTCGCGGTAGAGGATTGAGGCGCAGCCCTCAGGAGAGATCACGGAATAGATGGCGTGCTCCATCATCAGCACCTTGTTGGCCGCGGCGATACCGATCGCGCCGCCCGACATGCCTTCGCCGATGATCAACGTGACGAAGGGCACGCCCAGCGACAGGCCGCGCTGTGTGCCGCGTGCAATGGCTTCGGCCTGACCACGCTCTTCGCCGCCCTTGCCGGGATAGGCGCCCTGCGTGTCCGGAAAACTCAGGACCGGCAAATTGAATTTCTCGGCCATGTCCATCAAGCGCACCGCCTTGCGATAGCCTTCCGGGTGAGCCATGCCGAAATTGTGCTTCAGGCGCTTCTCGATCGTGCGGCCCTTCTCATGGCCCATGATCACAACCGGGCGCCCCTTGAAGCGCGCCAGTCCGCCAACAATGGCTTCGTCATTGCCGAAGACGCGGTCGCCAGCGAGTTCCTCGAAATCGTCAAAGATGTTCTCGATGAAATCGGACAGGTGCGGCCGGTCAGGATGGCGCGCCACAAGGGTCTTCCGCCACGCGCTGAGATCGGAGTACATCTCCTTGAGCTGCTTGCTCGACTTGGCCTTCAGCTTCTTCAGCTCGTCGGTGATCGATGGCCCTTCCTTGCTGGAAGCAAGCGCTTCCAGTTCGGAAATCTTCGCGTCCAGCTCCGCAATGGGCTTTTCGAAATCAAGATAGGTCGTTGTCATGCGGGCAAGTTAGCAATGACAGGCTGACTCGCCTAGCCGGGAATTCACTAAAGTGCGCCTTGCATTTTCACCACAGCCGGCATGATGAGAACACCCAGCAGGACAGGAAAAACGAATATAATCAAAGGCAAAGTCAGTTTTGCTGGCAGGGCCATGGCCTTTTCCTCGGCCATCAGGATGCGCCGTTTACGCATATCTGCCGAGAAAACACGCAAGGTCTGGCCCAAACTGGTCCCCATTTCCTCTGCCTGGCGCAACATCGTGGCGAGCGAACTGGCCTCTTCGATGCCCATCCGGTCAGCAAATGTGCGCCACGCATTCCTGCGTGCCTTGCCTGCGCGCAGCTCCAGAGACAGCTTTTTCATGTGCTCGGAGATGTTGGGGTGGCGTAATTCCAGCTCCTCCCCGACCCGCTGGACCGAAGCATCAAGGCTGAGCCCGGCTTCAACACAGGCTACCATCAGGTCCATCATGTCCGGGAAACCCGCCGAGCATTGCTGCTGGAGGGCCTGGGCACGACGGGACACGTACATGTCAGGCGCAAGCAGGCCCGCAATGATGAGCCCGATGCTTACCATCAACAGAGTCTGTTTCGACACGCCGCCCAGATGGGGCAAGGCAATCAGCAGCGCGATCTGGGGCAACACCACACACGCGATACGCGCCACGTAATATCGGCCAACGGCAGCCTGGTTCGTGAAACCCGCCTGAAGCAGTTTTGCGCGCACAGCGCTAACAGCTTCCTCATTCGAGGGCGTGGCGCGATTTCCGAGGCCTATGACGGCGCGGCCAATCCGGCTGACATTCCGGGTCTCCTGCGGGACTGGCCGGGAGCCACGACGCTCCAGCCTGCGCTCCAGATCTTCTTTCGCCTTCCAACTCCGGACGAATGCCATGATGGCAGGCACAGCCAGGACGCCGGCAATGACCAGCATGACGATCGGGATCAGGGCGGAGGGGGAAAGGGACATGGGTTTTCTGAGGGCCTACATCTTGAAATTGATCATCTTGCGCATGACGAGATTGCCAATCCCCATCCACACAAACAGGATCGGAAACACGAGCCGTATAAGCGGATCATCGATGACGTCGCCATAGAATTCCGGCCGCAGGACATGGATGCCAGACATCACAATGAAGGGCGCAGACGTCAGGATCATCGCGGAAGCACGCCCCTCCGATGAGGCCGCCTTCACCTTCAGGCGCATGGTCTGGCGTTCACGGATGGTTGTTGTGTTCGCCTTCAGGAGTTCGCAGAGATTGCCGCCGGTCTTCTCTTGCAGGCGCACCGTGGCCACGAACAATTCCACGTCGGGGTCGCCGGCACGCTCGGCCATGCGTTGCGCCGCATTGGTCAGCGACATGCCGTAAGAGACCTCGTCCGCCGCCATACCAAACTCGGTGCCGATGGGGTCAGGCATTTCGCGCGCGACCAGCGACACCGCCGTCGCCACCGGATGGCCCGCCTCAAGACTGCGACAGACAACCTGCAACGCGTCCGGCAATTGTTCGGACATTTTCTTCATGCGCCGTCCGGCAACCATTTTCAGCCAGATGACCGGAGCCAGCGCAAACAGGATGACGGCAATACCGGCTGCCGGGCCAGCTCCCCCGACGAAACGCCAATAGGCGACGCCCGCTGCGAGACCAGCGCCGGCCGACATGCCGAACCATTTGACGGGTTGGAATTTCAGACCGGAGCGCACCACCAATTGGTTGAACCACCGCAAGGGCATCGCCAGATTGCCATTCTTGTCGAGGCCACGGCTCTTGCGCAGCTCGATCATGGCTTCGCTGGTTGTCTCGAACCGTTCCTTGAACTGGAGACGCTTGTTCACGACGCGCCGCGTCTGCGCCTCGGTCACCAGGCCCATGACCGACTGGATGGCGAGGAAGATCGCCCCAATCGCCATGATTGAGGGGATCAGGATCGTCAGGCTGATATTGGTTATGTCGGGCATCCACGACACGGGTTTGCCCTCCTAGAACCGCGTAGACGGATCAAACATACCTTCCGGCATGTGCACGCCGCGGCGTTCCATCTCGTCGAGGAATTTCGGCCGCAAACCGGTGGCGGCGAAATGCCCCTGCACCTTGCCCTCATCGGTCGTGCCCGTGCGCTCAAAGCGGAAGATCTCCTGCAACTGCACGACCGCGCCTTCCATGCCGGTGACTTCGGAAATCGAGACCACTTTGCGCGACCCATCCGACAGGCGCGTTGCCTGGACGATGAAGTTTACAGCCGAAGCGATCTGCCCCCGGATAGCTGTCTCGGAAATCTTCATGCCGCCCATCATCACCATCTGTTCCAGACGGGTCAGCGCGTCGCGCGGATTGTTGGCGTGGATTGTGGCCATCGAGCCTTCATGGCCGGTATTCATGGCCTGCAGCATGTCGAAGGCCTCCTCGGACCGCACCTCACCCAGGATCACACGATCCGGGCGCATGCGCAGGGCGTTCTTGACGAGTTCGCGCTGGCGGATCTCGCCCTTGCCTTCGATGTTTGGCGGACGGGTTTCCATGCGGGCGACATGCGGCTGCTGGAGCTGGAGTTCAGCAGCGTCTTCGATCGTGATGAGACGTTCGTCTTCATTGATGGCAGCCGACAGTGCGTTCAGCAGCGTTGTCTTGCCTGAGCCGGTACCCCCGGAGATCACCGTCGAAGCCCGGCATTTCACCGCGCCGAGAATGAATTTGGCGACCGGTTCCGGGATCGCGCCAAAGCCGACCAGCTTGTCCATGGTCAGGGGTGATTTGGAGAATTTCCGGATTGAGACGAGTGGGCCATCAATCGCAATCGGCAGCACGGCGGCGTTAACGCGGCTACCATCCAGCAGGCGCGCATCGACCAGGGGCTGGCTTTCATCCACCCGGCGGCCCACCGCCGCCACGATGCGCTGCACGATGCGCAACAGATGGTCATTGTCGGCAAAGCGAACGGGCGCAAGCTGCAGCTTGCCGTGCCGTTCGACATAGACCTGATTATAGCCATTGATCAGGATATCGGCAATGGAATCATCCTTCAGGAGCGGTTCGATGGGGCCCAGGCCGGTCATCTCATCCATCACCGCGTCGGCGAAGCTCGCTTCCTCGGCGGCCGACAGGGCCATCTCTTCCTTCTTGATGATTTCCGAAACGATGCCCCGAACACGGCGGCGCATGGTTTCATCATCCAGCTTGTCGAGGGCCGACAGGTCGAGCTCATCAATCAGCTTGGCATGGATGCGCAGCTTCGCGTCCAATTGGTCAAAGGCTTTGGTATCACTCGCGGGCGGAGGCGGTGCAGGCTTCGGCGCAGCCGGGGTCGAAGCGTCGTCTTTCGGCGTCTCGACCGGCTCTGGCTTGGGAGCCGTGTTGGAAAATCCGAAACGGCTCATTTCGCTCTCCTCTTCCCATTGGCTTGCTGGACTGGCTGCCGTGCAGCTTCAGGCATCATGCTGTCGACCAGCCGCGACACATCGGCGACCAGCGCGCTCTTCGGCTTCACTTCGCCAATCGGCTTGCCGAGATTCACGGCCGTGCGGGCGGCATCCCAGTCGGACGTAATGGTTTCGTCAATCTTGCGGTCGATGGCTTTCTCTGCCTTGTCCACGGCAAATTCGGCACGGAATTTCTTCTTCGGAAACATCCGGTTCAGCACCAGCTTCGCCTTGCGGTCTGAGCTGCGCAGCATGTCCACTTCCCGCGCCATGTCAGCCGCAGCATGAAGACTTGGTACGGTCAGCTCACTGACGATAACCGCCTCATCGACCGCGCCCAGGATCGGCTTGGTCCAGGGCATCATGTGACGCGGCATGTCGACCAGCACGTACGGGAATTCGGCGCAGGCAACATCGAGCAGGCGCAGGATCGCGGCCTCCGTGGCCAGCGCATCTGCGTCCGGGTTGCGCGGGGCGGAAATCGTCGAGACGCCATCCTCATGCTGCCAGCACCAGGCCGCCAGCAAGCGGGCATCCAGACGCTCCGGCGCAGCCGACAGCGCGGCAAGGTCAAGTTTCGGAACGGCTTCGAGGAACGAGCTGACCATGCCGTCCGCGACGTTCAGGTCGACAAGGCACACCTTGCCCGGCCCGACTTTCTCGCAGAGCGAAAAAGCGCTCTCAATGGCGAGGGTGGAAACCCCGGCGCCGCCAACGGCCCCGCGAAAGGCCCAGCAAACCGCTGAGGCCGGGCCGTCTCCACCGGCGACTGCCGCTTCAGCGGCGGCGCGGATGCGGTCGACCGATTCAAGAATTTCGTCGGCGCCTGCACTTACCGGCAGGATGTCCGATGCCTCGATTTTCATGAGGGCCCGGACGATATGAACCGGCAAATTGTCCGACACCATCAGGACGGCGCTGTCCGGCTTATCAACAGCGAGGCCAAGCACCACCTGCTCTGCCCCCGCCTGTCCCTGCTCCAGCAGGATCAGCGCGCCGCCGAACTTTTCCACGATCGTTGCCGAATCCATGGAGGATAGGTCGATGACATTCCGGCAGATCGTCTTGAGTTGCGCCAGACGCTCAGGCCCTGCGAGTGCGGCAATCGCGGGGATCATCGCGGGCGCAGGCGTTCCTGACCCGGCGAGGTTTCGAGCGACACCCGACATCAGCTGCCTCCCGAAGCGCTGACCGAGGAATCCCGCAACTCCTTCGTCTTGCCTTCATTCAGGGCTTTCACGGCATTGGCAGCCCGCAGGCCAGACGTGGATTCCACGGCCTTGGAATTGCTCAGGTTTACGTCCCGGACCGATTGCTGGCGGATATTGTCCGCCGTTGCCTGCCCGAGGAGATATTTGTCCTGATTGTCATAGCTGGCACAGCCAGCAAGAAACAGGGTGGCCATCAGGATGCCGGGTACAGAATGCTTGCGGGTCATGTCATTCTCCTTCGCCGACGAGCGGCACGGGGGCAGTTTGGTTCAGGAGGAAAAATTCGTCTTCGGTCGGCTCGGCGAATGCGTCGAGCGGGGACCGTAGAAGCGAGGGATGCGGTGCAGGCTGGACGAGGCGCGGAATGATGATGATCACCAATTCGCTCTCTTGACGCTGGTAGCGCTTGGACGAGAACAGCGCGCCCAGGACCGGCACATTGCCCAGCCACGGCGTTTGCCGAACATCATTGGAATAATCATTCTGCAACAGGCCGGCGATCGCAAAGGCCTGACCATCATGCAGTTCAACCGTTGTATCGGCGCGACGGACGGAAATGCCGGGGATCTCGATGTCCTGGGCCCGGATGCCATTGTTGCGGTCAAGCTGTGACACTTCCGGGCGCACCCGCAAATTCACCAGTCCGTCGCCCAGCACAGTCGGCGTAAAGTCGAGGCTTACGCCGAACTTCTTGAACTCGACCGATATCTGGCCGTCCTCACTTGAAACCGGAATGGGGAACTCGCCGCCCGCCAGGAAACTTGCCGTGTCGCCAGACAAGGCCACCAGATTCGGCTCGGCCAGCGTGCGCACAATTCCCTTCTCTTCAAGGGCGCGCAATTCAACATCAATGTTCTCGCCACCGACATTGGTGAATAGGGCCACCGTCTTGGCGGCCAGTCCGGACACGGTGGATGGCTCAGTGACGGCTACTGCATCGCGTGCGTCCATGGAGTTGCCGAAGCCGATCTCCTTGACGGCGCTGCGGCTGGCTTCGAGGAAGCGAACTTCCAGCAGGACCTGCTGGCTCTGTCCGACGGACAGGCCATTGGCGACACCACCCGGCACGTAGCGCTCAGCGACCTGCACCGCCATTTCAGCGGCGGCGGCCGTGGTCATCTTCCCGTCAAGAAAGACGCCATCATGCACAGGATAGACATCAATGCGCTCTCCAGGCAGCAGATTGCCAAGATCAGTCCGCAGTTCATCAAGGCTCAGTTCGACCTCGACATCAATCAGTTCGGTAATCTCACCAGCTTCATTGTAGATCAGCACCGTGGTCGCCCCCGGCACCTTGCCGCGCAGGAAGAAAGACCGGTTGGACGTTGCCATGGCTTCGGCAATGTCCGGATCAGCAACGACCAGCGTCGAGAACCCCTGATCGGCTTCAATCACGGTCGAGCGGCCTTTTTCGAGGATAAGCACCTCGGCATCCGGGCCTGTGGTGCGCTCGGTCCAGGCATGGGCGGGCGCAATCGCGACAATGCCGATAACCAGCAGAAGCATGATGTAGGTAAGCTTGGGCATCAGTTTGCCTCCTCGGTCAGCGATTTCGGTTTCGCAACCGGTGCAGTCACCGTGGTTTCACGGTCGCCATTGATGACACGAACATTTGCGGTGGACCGGCGCGGTGGCGCGACGCGGCGTATGGGAGCCTTCTTCGGTTCCGACTTCACCAGCGTAATGACGTCCGCCTCTTCCTCTCGGCCGATCAGGGCAAGCCCCAACGCGCCCTGCATGCCGACGGCACCCAGCCTCAGCGCGCCTTCGGGCGAGACTTCCAGCGTAACCGTGCTGGAGGGACGTGCGCCCTCCAGATTGGATTCGAAGGTCTGGTCGACAGCCAGCACTTTCACATTCTTCAGAACGGGCCGCGCAATCAGGTCAGCGGTCACCCGCACGGCGTCACCACCATAGGAGCTGGCGGGCTGGCCCGGCTCGCGCTGGATGAATTCGTTTACATCAACCCGGTCCCCCGGCAGGACGAACCCGGCTACGCCGGTATCGCTCCGCACCGTGATGGAAACGGCCCGCATGCCGGGCTCGATGGCCGCAGCGAGGGTAAGAAGGTTTCCGGCCGCATCGAGCTTTTCGAACATGATCGGCTCGCCCGGCAGGATCAGGCCGCGCGCATACAGGATTTCGGAGAGGTCTGCCGCGTTGGTCAGGACACCTTCCGGAATGGATTCGGTCGGCCAGTTCAGGGTCTTCACATTGCTGGCGGAAACTTCTTCGCCCGGTTCGATCGCCGTAGCGGCGACGACCACGGACGACATTTCCACGACCTGCGCGGACATTTGCGCCGCGGCGTCATTGGAATTCGACGACATGTAGTAACGGCCAAGGAACACGGCAGCGATCCCGAGGACCGCCGACAGGCCAAGACTGATCAGGGGTGCCAGTTTCATTCTGAATGCCCTCTCCCGCGCATTATGCGCACTCATCAGCATTCACAATTAACTGTCAGGCGATAAGGTCTGTTGAAGAGATGCGGGAAAATCTCGCCCGTGATCAGAACGGCGTATTAACCATAGTGAAATGACTCAGGTGACAGGGCTTAATGTTCCGCACCCGCCGGTTAACCGATGCCGGCACTCAGTCCGTCAGGACAGCCGAAAACTGCTCGGCATCGACATTTCCACCCGTAACAAGAACGCCAATGCGTTTGCCGCGCATCTCGTCCGTCAGGCCCTTGATGGCTGCCGCCAGCGCCGCTGCACCGCCGGGTTCGGCCACGATCTTCAGATAGCGGAAGGCCCCGCGCATGGCGTCGCGCACGTCTTCATCCGACACGACCAGCCCGCCGCTCAGCAGGCGCTTGCCCAGCGCAAACGTGATCTTGCCCGGCGCGGGCGTCAGGATGGCATCGCAGATGGAGCGTGTGCCCGGCGCATTCGCCCGGATTTCGCCGGCCTCCAGGGACCGCGCCCAATCGTCATGGCCGACTGGCTCGGCTGTCCATATCCTGGTGCCCGGTGACAGATGCTCCATCGCCAGCGCAACGCCAGTGATCAGGCCCCCGCCCCCGGCGCAACAGATCAGATGGTCCAGCGGCGTACCCGCCTGTTCCATCTGGCGGGCAAATTCGAGCCCCGCAGTGCCTTGCCCGGCAATGATGTCCTTGTCGTCAAAGCTCGGCACCACGACAGCGCCCCGCTCGGCTGCAATCTGTGTGGCGATCTCTTCGCGGCTCTCGGTCTCGCGGTCATACAACCTGACTTCGCCGCCATCCGCCTCCACGCCGGCCACCTTGATGCGTGGCGCATCCGACGGCATCACGATCAGCGCGGGCATGCCGAGCAATCGCGCAGCACGCGCAACCCCTTGTGCATGATTACCGGAGGAGAATGCCACAACACCGGCCGCGCGCTGGTCAGTGGGAATCTGCGACAGCCGGTTCATGGCGCCGCGAATCTTGAAGCTGCCCGTCACCTGCAGGCACTCAGCCTTGATGAACAGCGACGCGCCCGCCATTTCATCCAGCTCATCATGCGTCAGGATCGGCGTTTCACGCGCCACGCCCCGCACACGCTCGGCGGCGGCGAAAACATCTTCGAAATCTGGAAGTGCGTCAGCAGTCATGCCGCAGGCCTAGACCGAACCGGCATGACCTGCAACGCAATTGCAAAGCCTAGAGCTTGTCCAGCATGGCCTTGGCGAGCGCCTTGGCGTCTGCGCCAATCTCGTCACTGGCCAGCGCATAGCCGAGCACGGCTTCGAAATAGCCGAGCTTGGAACCGCAATCATAATCCTGACCTTCATATTCGTAGGCAAAGAAGGACTGGGCTTCCATCAGGCGCGCCATGGCATCGGTCAGCTGGATCTCTCCGCCGGCACCCTTGCCCTGGCTTTCCAGCAGGCCGAAGATTTCCGGCTGCAGGATATAACGGCCTGTGATCTTGAGATTGGATGGCGCATCGGCGACCGGCGGTTTCTCGACCATGCCGGTCATCTCGATCAGGCGACCATCGCGCTCACCTTTCGGCGCGATCACGCCATAGGAGGAAACCCGCTCCATCGGCACCTGGTCCACGGCGACAATATTGCCGCCCACCTTGTCATAGGCCTCAACCATTTGCGCGAGGCAGGACGGGCTGCCCTTGACCAGGACGTCCGGCAACAGCACCGCGAACGGTTCATTGCCGACAATATCCTTGGCGCACCAGACCGCATGGCCGAGGCCGAGCGGCGATTGCTGGCGCACGAAGCTGGCCGAACCGGCCGGCAGCTTGGTCTGCTTTACCTGTTCGAGAATGGCATCCTTGCCCTTCGCTTCGAGGGCGACTTCCAATTCATAGGCGATGTCGAAATAGTCTTCGATGGAGCCCTTGTTGCGCCCCGTCACGAAAACGATGTGCTCGATTCCGGCTTCCAGCGCTTCATCCACGACATATTGAATGGCAGGCCGATCCACGACCGGCAGCATTTCTTTCGGGATGGCCTTCGTAGCGGGCAGGACCCTCGTACCAAATCCGGCCACAGGAAGAACGGCTTTTCTAACGCGCATGAACAGGAAGCTCCTTGGAATTCAACATGTGGGCCCGGGCCCACCTTGCCGGGTTCTAAGCAGTCTTGGACTTAAATGGCGTTAACTTGGAGCAAGAAAGTGCCCGAAAGCCTACATCCAGCCTAGGCTGTACAGGCTTAACGCAGCAACACTACAGGCCAGTGACAAAACGAGCACCATGGTCAGGGAGCGCTTCACCGAGGGAGCCCGGCGTCCCCGCATTTCGGCTTCGAGCAGGTTCTGCAGCCGTCGCGCCGGAGAGACCCCTGCCGGATATCGCGGGTCGGCAGGTGGCGCTGACGGGGCTCGTGCAGACGCAGCTTCGGCCGGTTTTTCGACATCCTGCGCGCCGGATTCTTCCTGAATCGCTGACTTGCTCTGCGGAAGGGCCATCTGAATTCTCCGGTAGCTCGCGCGGATTATGCCTGACGAGGACTAACCGATACCTAACAGAATCAAATTGACTGGTCAGTTCGGGACGGCCCCCAGGAAGACGCCGCCTTCGGGCGCCTGAAAGCCGAGCGCGCAGCGCATCGTGCCTGTTTCTTCCTGGTCTTCCAGAATGACAAAAGTCTTCAGGTGCGCGTCTCCCGTTTCCCGCTGTTCCGAGACCGCCTCAGAGCCATTGCTCCGAACAGTCGTGGCAGATGCCATGTTCCCGGAAATAAGGACCGCGACACCGGTGGACAGGATTTGTCTGAGCATGCGGCGGCACTTCCCTTAATCTGGTAATAACCATGCTTGATTGGAGAGCGCCGCCTATAGTCCGACGAGCTGTAAACTGCAAGTATTAAAGGGGGGTCAGCGTATGCCCCCCATCGACGACCAGAGTCGCCCCGGTCATGTAGCTGCCCTGCTCGGACGCCAGCAACAGGAGCGGCCCGGTCAATTCGTCATAATTGCCAAAGCGGCGCATCGGCACACGCTTTGCCATTCTCTGCCCCGCTTCGGAATCGAGAAACTCGTCATTGATCGCCGTCTTGAAGTAACCGGGCGCGATGGCATTGACGCGGATTCCATGACGCGACCCCTCCAATGCCATTGTGCGAGTCAGATGGTCCACGGCGGCCTTGGAGGCCGAATAGGCGGAGATCATGTTGGATGGCCGAAGGGCTGTAATCGACGCGATATTGATGATGGATCCGCCCGAATCGGCCTGGATCATCGCCTTGGTGGCATATTTCGCCACGCGCCAGACACCGGTGAGATTCGTTTCGATGACCGTATCCCAGTCCTTTTCCGGCATTTCCCAGAACCAACCCTCACGCGACAGGCCGGAATTGTTGACCACAATGTCGCAGGGGCGGCCCAGCGCTTCGCGAATCTCTGCGAAGGCACCGGTCACGCTGTCTTCCGACGTCACATCCATTTCCACAGGAAGCGCCTTTCCCCCGCGTCTCTGGATTTCCCCGGCCAGTTCTTCCAGCTTGTCCAGGCGTCGAGCGGCCAGCACAACATGTGCCCCGGCATCGGCCAGAACATTGGCGAAATGCCGCCCCAGCCCACTCGATGCGCCGGTGACCAATGCCGTCTTATTAGCTAAACTGAACAATCTCATGCCCTCCAATTCAAAAATTCGTGTTGCGCGCCGCAATATTTTTCCTCTATCCCGGTGATATGAAAATATCTGTGCTGAGGGAACGACGAGCTGGTGAGACCCGTGTGGCGGCTACACCAGAAACCGTCAAGAAGTTGGTGGCCTCTGGCCACTTGGTTACAATTGAGTCCGGAGCGGGCACTGTCGCAGGCTTCCCTGACGATAGCTTTTCTGATGCGGGGGCCACTCTCGCACCAGACGCTGCGGCAGCAGCCAAGGGCGCTGACATTGTCTTCAAGGTGCGCGCACCTGAAGCAGGGGAAATGGACGCCCTGCCCAATGGCGTTGCGCTGATCGCCCTGATGGATCCTGGCAATCTGGATGCGGCGCCGCTCAATGGGAAAAAGGTTGCGGCCCTGTCCATGGAATTCACGCCGCGCATCACCCGCGCGCAAAGCATGGACGCGCTGTCGTCCCAATCAAACCTGTCGGGCTATCGCTCCGTGATCGAGGGTGCCCAGATCTATGGCCGCGCCATGCCAATGATGATGACGGCTGCTGGCACGATTGCCCCGGCCAAGGTCTTCATCATGGGGGTTGGCGTTGCCGGCCTACAGGCCATCGCCACGGCTCGCCGTCTCGGCGCGGTCGTGACCGCCACCGATGTGCGTCCCGCTGCCAAGGAACAGGTCGCCTCGCTCGGCGCCAAATTCATTGCGGTCGAGGATGAAGAGTTCAAGGCCGCCGAAACCGCCGGTGGCTATGCCAAGCAGATGTCGCCGGAATACCAGGCCAAGCAGGCCGAACTGACGGCCAGCCACATCACCAAACAGGACATTGTCATCACGACTGCCCTGATTCCCGGCCGCGCCGCGCCGGTCCTCGTCACCGAGGAGATGGTGAAAACGATGAAGCCGGGCTCGGTCATCGTCGATATGGCGGTCAGCCAGGGCGGCAATTGCCCGCTCTCCAAGCCGGATGAGATCGTCGATGTGAACGGCGTCAAAGTGGCCGGGTTCTCGAACCTGCCCGCCCGCTTGCCCGCAGACGCCTCGTCCCTGTTTGCCAAGAACCTCCTCGCTTTCCTGCCGCTGGTCACAGCCGAGAATGGCAGCCTCAATCTCGACACCGATGACGAAATCGTCACCGCCATGCTGCTCACGCGCAATGGCGAGACGGTGAACGAAAGGATCCAATCATGAAGCGCGCACTCCTGACGCTTTCCGCGGCCAGCTTCGCGCTGCCCGCCTTCGCAGATGCCGGTGGCATCGACTCGACCGTCTTCCTGGCTGCCATTTTCGCGCTGGCCTGTTTTGTCGGCTACTATGTCGTTTGGTCGGTGACCCCGGCCCTGCACACGCCCTTGATGGCTGTGACGAATGCCATTTCGTCCGTGATCATCGTCGGCGCGCTCGTCGCGGCCGCCACGATGGGGCTTACCTCCGACAATTGGGTTTCCAAGATCCTCGGCACGGTCGCCGTGATCCTCGCCAGCGTGAACATTTTCGGCGGCTTCCTCGTCACCCAGCGCATGCTCGCCATGTACAAGAAGAAGGGGGACTAAGACATGGACTCCTTCCACTCAACCTGGGCGCCGATGCTGTATCTCGTCGCCGGTATTCTCTTCATCCTCGCCCTGCGCGGTCTCTCCAGCCCGGCTACCAGCCGCGCAGGTAATCGTAATGGCATGATCGGCATGGCCATCGCCGTCGGCACCACGCTGGCGCTGGTCTGGTCACAGCTTGACCTGCAGACCTGGGGCCTGATCCTCGGCGGCGTCGCTATTGGCGGCACAATCGGCGCAATCATCGCCCGCAAGATCCCGATGACGGACATGCCGCAACTCGTCGCTGCCTTCCACAGCCTTGTCGGCCTCGCCGCCGTGCTCGTGGCGGCTGCCGCGCTCTACTCGCCGATCAGTTTCGGCATTACCGGCATCGAAGGCATCAAGGCAGCCTCCCTCATCGAACTCGGCCTCGGCTCTGCCATCGGCGCGCTGACCTTTACCGGCTCGCTGATCGCCTTCGCCAAGCTCAATGGCAACATGTCCGGCTCGCCGATCATGCTGCCGGCTCGCCACCTGCTGAACATCGCCTTCGCGGTCGGCATTATCGTTCTGATGGTCATCCTGATCCAGTCAAACGGCTCGGCCCAATGGGCCTTCTGGGGCGTCACGGTGCTTGCGCTGATCCTCGGCATCACGCTGATCATCCCGATTGGCGGCGCAGACATGCCGGTCGTCGTGTCGATGCTGAACTCGTATTCGGGGTGGGCCGCAGCGGCGCTCGGCTTCACGCTCGGCAATTTCGCCCTGATCATCACCGGCGCGCTGGTGGGTTCGTCCGGGGCGATCCTGTCCTACATCATGTGCAAAGGCATGAACCGCAGCTTCATCTCGGTCATCCTTGGCGGCTTTGGCGGCGATGATGCCGCGGCCGGTGGCGCAGGCGCCGATGCAGATCGTCCGTTCAAGCGCGGCTCAGCCGAGGACGCGGCCTTCATCATGAAGAACGCCTCCAAGGTCATCATCGTGCCCGGTTACGGCATGGCGGTGGCGCAGGCCCAGCACGCGCTGAAAGAGATGTGCGACAAGCTGAAGGAAGAAGGCGTCGAAGTGAAATACGCCATCCACCCCGTTGCAGGCCGGATGCCGGGCCACATGAACGTCCTGCTTGCCGAGGCTCAGGTGCCGTATGATGAAGTCTTCGAACTGGAAGACATCAACTCGGATTTCCGCAATTCCGAAGTCGCCTTCGTGATCGGTGCCAACGACGTCACCAACCCGGCCGCCAAGACCGACAAGACCAGCCCGATCTACGGCATGCCGGTCCTCGACGTCGAGAATGCCGGAACGGTCCTGTTCATCAAACGCTCGATGGGCTCTGGCTATGCCGGCATCCAGAACGAACTCTTCTTCCGCGACAACACGATGATGCTGCTGGCCGACGCGAAGAAGATGGTCGAGGATATTGTGAAGAACCTCTAGGCGCTTCGCAGGGACGCAAAGCGACGCGTTGCACCCTCGTCCAATACGCAAACCTGATCGGCCGCCTTCTTCTTGAGGGCGGCCGATTTGCTTGTCACGGTCTCCCCCTCCAGCGTCCAGTCCGGCGCAATCTCCTCCAGCGGCTCCAGCACGAACCGGCGCTCAATCATGCGCGGATGCGGGATCGCCAACGTCTCGGTGTCGAGCGCCACGCCCTGCATCAGCAGAACGTCCACATCCATCTCTCGCGGACCCCAGCGCAAGCGTTGCTGCCGACCGAGCTTTGCCTCGACCGACTTGCACGCATGCAGCAATTGCAACGGTCCGAGCGTTGTTTCCACGCGTACACAGAGGTTCAGGAAATCCGGCTGGTCCGCCACGCCCCAGGGCGCGCTACTGTAGAGATTGGAGACAGCAGCAAGCTCAATGCCCGGCATTGCGGCCAGCAGGTTCACCGCCTGTGCCAGCGCCGCCTCGCGGTTGCCCAGATTGGTGCCGAGGCCAAGCGCAGCCTCAGCCATTGCGGGTCCGCGTGATCGACACGCCGACATGGTCCACCAGGTGCCGGATCGGCGCTGACGGCTTGCGTACCGTGACGGTCACTTCCTCGACAATATCCCACTTCGCCAGAATGGCGTCAGCAATGCGTTCGGCGAAGGTCTCGATCAGATTGAACACGGTCTTCCCGGACAGGTCTTCGGCAAGGTCACAGACTTCCCCATAATGGACCGTCTCTTCCATCTGGTCGGTTGACGTTGCCGGCTGGCCGAGGCGGCAGTCGATGTCGATGAAGAATTTCTGGCCGAGGGATTTCTCCGCCTTGTGAACCCCATGGAAGCCGTGAAGGCAAAGGTTTGAAACAAAGATGCGGTCGGTCAAATGGCGCTCCCAATGGCTTGAAACATGTCGAGCGCCTCGCGGTGCGCGGCGACGTCATGGACGCGAAGAATGTTTGCGCCCCGGTAGACGCTGTCGAGCCCGGCGGCAAGCGTCCCGACGAGCCGCTCGTCCACAGGTTTGCCGGTCAGGCGGCCGATAAAGGATTTGCGGGAGACCCCGACCAGCACCGGACAATCCGTATCGACCAGCACATCAAGATGCGCGAGCACCCCGAAATTCTGGTTGTACGTCTTGGCAAAGCCGACGCCCGGATCGAGCAGGATGTGCGCACGGGGAATGCCGGCGCGGTCGGCCATGTCGAAGGCGCGCCCGAAAAACTCCGCCATGTCCTCGCGGAGATCTATGTCGCCATCCGTTTTGCCACGATTGTACGTAATGCAGACAAGGCTTTCGGTCTCCGCCACGGCGTCCGCCATGCCCTCATCGCGGGTCATGCCCCAGACATCATTCACAAGCACCGCGCCCGCCTCGGCAGCGCGCCGGGCGATCTCGGCCTTGTAGGTGTCGATGGAGAGCGGCAAGGCGTCCGGCTTGGCAAGGCGTACAAGCGGCTCATGCACGCGGGCCCATTCATCTTCGAGACTGACCAGATCGCCTCCGGGGCGCGTCGACTCGCCGCCGATGTCGAGAATGTCTGCGCCGTCCTCTTTCATCTGGGCAGCATGGCCGAGGGCCTGGGTCAGGGTGTCATGCACGCCGCCATCGGAAAAGGAATCGGGCGTCACATTCAGGATGCCCATGATGAGCGGCCGCCGGACGCCGAGACGTTCCAGCAAACGGTCCCGAACCGCATTCCGTGCAAGCCTGTCCATGGGCGTGTCCTCCCTGCGCCGCACAGGTAATGTCTCATTATGCCGGGAACAACGGTTCGCCTGTCACTATCCCGCATGATCCCCAGATTTTATTCAGGCTTTTCAAGGTACATATTGGCCGGAATCCGACCGGATCGCCATATGTCTACACTCATCCTGTCGGCACCCTGCGATGAACGTGCCGGCGACGGTCCGGAGCGCGAAGAGGATTGGCATCCCCATCTTGGCGTTCGCGGCGGATGGACGGAGCCTCGCGTGCACTCGGGGTCATTCCATACCATCCAATCCAAAAGAAAGGCCCCAGCGTCCGGAGCTCCGCTCCATCCGCCAGGACCTGATCGAAAACCGGATGGGCGATGCCCAGTCCGGCTTTTCCTGCTGCCTATTCTTTCGTTTCCACGCCCGGTTCGTTTTTCGAATAGGCGTCTTCCAGTTCCTGCGTGTCTGGCGCCTGTTTGAGGGCCCCTGCCTTGGTGTCGGCAGCGCCTGTATCGGCGTTCAGCGTCTCTGGGGCATTCGGATGGCGTCCGTCGCGTGGCATCAGAACCGGGTTCTTGCCTTCATCGAGCTGCTGGGCGCGCTCTGCAGCGGTGCCGGGTGCCTCCGGGCGGTCCTTCTGACCGTCATCGCGCAGGAAGCCATGCTCGCCGTCCTGCGGCTGGTCATCCGTACTTCTGTAGCCCGCCTGATTCGTGTCCTCACGGCCGGGGGTCTCGCCATCACCTCGCTGTTGGCTGAGGTCATTCTGGCGCTGGGTATCAAGATCTGATTCTTGCTTGTTCATGATGGTCTCCTTTCAGAAAACCAACGGGCGACAAGCGCGGGATGTTCCGAGGAGACGGGACAGTCAGGATTAAATCGGGGTAATTGGAAAAGGCGCTCGCTTGCGCGTCGCGCATTTCATTCCTGAAATCGATCCTCGATCGATTTCTGCCGTTTCACGTCATCGGAAGGAAATGGTGTGCCCTACAGGGTTCGAACCTGTGACCTACTGATTAAAAGTCAGTTGCTCTACCAGCTGAGCTAAGGGCACGCCGGAACGCGCGATTTAGGCGACCAGAACGGAGCGGTCAACCGCCTCTTGCATTGTATGGCTTGAAGTCGCCACAATTTTCGCATCACCCTCGCCGCATGAGACGTATATTACCCCTTTTCCTTACACTTGCAGCAGTTGGCGCATGCGCCAGCCAGCCTGCCCCCGTCACACAACAAACCGAGTCGGATGGCACGCTGACCGAAAATGTCGGGGACGCCGCTGGCAGCGCCTATACCCAGACCCGGAACGGCCTGTCGGATGCAGCCCTGTCCCCGCTGGAAGATTTCAATCTGCGCCGCGAGCCGATTCCGGAAATTCTCGAAGGGGTTCAGAGCCCCTATGACATGCCGGAGAAGATGAATTGCGACGAGGTCGAACGCCGCCTGGCAGAACTCGACGCAGTTCTCGGGCCGGACTGGGACACACCGGTACCGGATGAAAGGTTGCGGACCGAGAAGCTGGCAGATTCGGCTGCGGATGCGACCCTTGGCGCGATCGCCTCGGAGGCCCGCGGCCTGATTCCGTTCCGGGGAATCGTGCGCAAGGCGACCGGCGCGGAAAGCCATGAGAAGAAGTACAATCTGGCCTACAAGATCGGCGCCCAGCGGCGCGCCTATCTGAAGGGCATGGGTCTTGCCATGGATTGCCCCCTGCCCGCCCGTCCGGACTTCAAGGCCGAGCGCGACCCGACAGCGGTTACCTTCAAGGGCGATGCGCCGACCGTGCAGAATTCAGGTGCCTATGATTCCTACCAGCAGAAACAGCTGGAAAATCTTACGCCTGTTGGTCCTTCGGAGCCGACTTCGTCGACGCCCACGCCGTCTGCAGTCGATGACGAAGGGCTTCAAACCGTCCCTCCGCAATACTGAGGCGGATTTCCTGCATCAGGGCCTGAAAGAAGGCCGTGTTGTGCCAGCTGAGCAGCATGGGCCCCAGATACTCGCCTGCCTTGAAGAGGTGGTGATAATAGGCGCGTGAATAGTCCTGGCTGGCCGGGCAGTTCACCGCCTCGTCGAGCGGTGATGTGTCTTCCGCAAACCGCGCATTCTTGACGTTCACCGGCCCGTCCCAAGTCCAGGCCTGTCCGTGGCGGCCAGACCGCGTGGGCAGGACGCAATCGAACATGTCGATGCCGCGCGCGACGCTTTCCACCAGATCAATCGGCTTGCCGACGCCCATGACATAGCGCGGCAGATGATCCGGCAGGTGTGGCACGGTCATGTCGATGGTGGCGCACATCTGGTCGTGCCCCTCGCCGACAGCGAGCCCGCCGAGTGCGATGCCCCCAAACCCCTGGGAGATCACGCCCTTGGCGGATTTCTCCCGCAGGTCTGCGAAATTGGAACCTTGCACGATGCCGAACAGGGTCTGGCCGTCCCGGTCGCCAAAGGCGTCGAGGCTCCGTTGGCCCCAGTCAAGCGACAGGTCGAGGCTGCGCTCGGCCTCTTCGTGCGAACAGGGATAATCGGTGCATTCGTCCAGCTGCATGGAGATGTCGGCGCCCAGCAGGTCGGCCTGGATCTCGATGCTGCGCGCAGGCGTGAGCCGGTGCGTGGAGCCATCGATGTGGCTCTGGAAGGTGACGCCATCGGCATCCATCTTGCGGAGCTGCGCCAGCGACCAGACCTGAAAGCCGCCACTGTCGGTCAGCATCGGGCCATCCCAGTGCGCAAAGGCGTGCAGGCCGCCAAGCCGCTTCACGCGTTCCGCGCCGGGCCGCAGCATCAGGTGATAGGTATTGCCGAGGATGATATCCGCCCCGACCTCCTTCACCTGGTCCATATAGAGCGCCTTGACCGTGCCGGCCGTGCCCACGGGCATGAAGGCCGGCGTGCGGATGTCGCCGCGCGGTGTCTTGAGCGTGCCCGTGCGGGCCTTGCCCTCGGTCGCCTTGATGTCGAATGGAAATGTCGTCATGGGCCGAGGCCTATAAAGTCTATGCAAGCCCCTGCCTAGGTGTGGCTACAGCCGGTAGATGCGCCGCGCGGTTTCCGTGAACAGCGCGCGTTGCTCCACTTCGGAATATTTCGCGGCAATCTTTTTCAATCCATTCCACAGGACCGGATAGCTGATGGACCATCGATCCACCGGGAAATTGCTCTCGAACATGCAGCGGGCTGCGCCGAAACAGTCGATCATGTGATCGTAATAGCGCTGCTGGGCCAGCACGAACTCGTCAGAGGTCGGCGGCGTGTCGCGCTCATGCCAGCCCCAGCCATTGTCCGGCATGGCGAGGCCGCCCAGCTTGGCGACGACATTCGGGCAATGGGACAGGTCGGCCATGTCGTCCCGCCACTGCTCGAAAATCTCTTCGCGTTTCTCGGCATAAGGCCCGATGCCCAGCGGCGTGCCGAAATGGTCGAGCACCATCGTCGTGTTCGGCACCGCCTTTACCAGGTCGAGATAGTCGCGATTCTGGTGGTGATAGTGCCAGGTGTCATAGGAGAGGTTGTGCTCTCCGAGCAATTGCACGCCCCGGCGGAAATCTTCATCCGCATAGAGACGCTCGGGCGCGCGCCCCGGAATGCGCAAAGTGGCACCGCTGGTGTCGCGCGACCCGGCATGACGGATGCCGCGGAACAGGCCCTTGGCGGCGTCCATATGGGCGTCGAGGATTTCCTCCAGATGCGGGCTGCGCAAATCGGCATGGCCGACAATGCCCGCAATATAGGGCCCGCCCTTCGCTTTCATCTCTGCAGATGCGGCAGCCACGAACTCGGTCTCGCCGACGGGTTTCAAATGGTCCGACCCGTCTTCGCGATAGGCGGCCCCACATTCCATGAAGACGGTCTGCACGACATTATGCCCGCTGGTCAGGTCACTCAGGAATTCCGGGACATTGTAGTGCATGTCCGCCTGCGGCCAGAGATGATGGTGTGGATCGATGATCTCGCGGTCCGGATCGACAATCTCTTCCTGAACCTGCGCCAGCCAGTCGCTATTGTTGAATACCATCTGCGTGTCCTCCAGTTTTCGGAGGAGTGTGAGCCTGTGAAACGCGAAAGACCAGCCCTGAGGCCGGCCTTTTATCGGGATATCTTTCGAGAGATCAGAACTCGATTTCGGCGCCGACGAGTTCGGGCAGCTGCAGGACGATCAGCAGGTCTCGCATTTCCTGGCGAGCGGCGACATGGCTCATCGTGAAGGAGACGTTGGAGCCCTTCTCGGTGAGGTCCAGCAGGGTCAGGCCAGCCGGGAACAATTCGCGATAGATCACACGCTCGGAGAGGCCTGGCGCGAGGCGGAAGCCGATCCGCTTGGAAAGATTGGTCAGGGCTTCTCCGACGCGTTCCTTGTTGCGCGCCGCCAGCGGCGACATGCGGTTGCGCATCACGATCCAGTCGATCGGACGGCGCGACGTCTGCGCCTTCTTCTTGCGACAGGACCAGACCATTTCGGAGTAGAAGCTTGGGCGCAGCACTTCGAGCGTCTGAGGGTTCACATCCCCCAGCAGGTCGAAATCGACGAAGCTGTCATTCAAGGGCGTAATCAGCGTGTCGGCATTCACATGCGCGAGACGCGAGAGATAGGTGTCGCCCCCCGGACCATCGATGATGATGAAATCGCAGGCTTTCTTCAGGCGCGCCACGCTGCTGAGGAAGCGCTGCGTCTCTTCGGATTCGGCCTTGTCGAGATCGCGTTCGGTGGAAGCATCCACGCGAACGATTTCCGGCATTGGCAGCTTCGCGCCCGTGGACTGCATCCAGCGGAGACGGTTTTCCAGATAGCGTGTCAGGCTGCGCTGGCGAACGTCGAGGTCGATGACACCGACCTTCTTGCCCATCCGCATCAACGCGACCGACAAATGCATGGAGACCGTCGACTTGCCCGCTCCGCCCTTTTCATTGCCCACGACAATGACCCGGGCCTCGCGCTGCTGCGCTGACAGGTCCGGGCCGCTAACCGTTTCGAGCGGGGCGAATCCATCAGCGGGCATTATCGACAACTCCTTGCGGGACAATTTGGTTGGTTAGGCTCAGGCGACGTGAGACATCTCGGCGCTGGCAGGCTTGCCGCTGGAGATGACGTCCATGAAGAGGTCGGCATCTTCGACAGGCATGTCGCCATAATGCGCAGCCATCGGCTCGCCATCGAACAGCACGTCGTCCGACATGATCGGGCCGAAGGCGGCTTGCATCGGCAGCTCGGCGCTGACTGGTGCGTGGGCTGCAATGTCGGTGAGCAGGCCGCGAAGGCTGGAGAGCGTGTTGGAGACACGGCCCAGATCGCGCGTGTAAAGCGCCGCGGATTCCGTCACCGGGCTGCCGTCGCGATCAAACATCCATTCGTCAACTGCGTTCGGGTTCAAATATTCCCGGATCGGCTCGGGTATGGCCGTTTCAGCAAGCCTGGACTTGCCTGCTGCCAGTCGGAGACCGATAGAAAGTGCGAAGGTTTTAAGCGGAGCGAGAATGCGATGTGTCATAGGTTTGAAATTCCTCCGAATGGGTTAACAACGCGTTTACGAAATCCTCTGGCAGGATGTTTTAAACAATCCTCTTACAGGAAGTTTTCATAGTGAATTCCATGACAGGTAAGTTAACGGACGCGGTACGCTCGCGGGCCGAGTTGCAACAACAGATTCGGGCATGGCGCCAAGCCGGTGAAACTATTGGATTTGTTCCCACAATGGGGGCCCTGCATGGGGGGCATCTGTCGCTTGTGCAGAAGGTCCGCACCAAGGTGACAAAAACGGTCGCCAGCGTCTTCGTGAACCCCACACAATTCGCACCTGGCGAAGATTTCGACACATATCCGCGCGACGAATCGGCCGACCGGGCCAAACTCGATTCGGCGGGCTGCGATCTCGTCTACCTGCCCACGGTCGAGGAAATGTATCCCGAAGGCACCCGCACCAATGTGCGCGTCGAGCAGATGTCAGACCTGCTGGACGGGATCTACCGCCCGCACTTCTTCTATGGCGTCGCGACCGTGGTGGCGCGCCTCTTCCTGCACGTCCAGCCGGATGTCGCGGTGTTCGGGGAGAAGGATTACCAGCAGCTGCAGATCATTCGCCGTATGGTGAAGGATCTCGGCTTCCCGATCGAAATACTTGGCGGTGAGACGACCCGTGACGCGGACGGGCTCGCGCAGTCTTCGCGCAACCTCTACCTCTCGGCCGAACAGCGCCGCGCGGCGGGGGCGATGCAGGCCGCTTTGCACCGGGCCTCGGTCCGCCTGTCGCTCGGCGCCGCGCCGTCAGACGTGCTTGAGGAAGCCAGGCGCCTGATCATGGCATCCGGGTTCACGGAGATGAACTATGTCAGTCTCGTCGATTCCGATTCCCTGGAAGACCTGCCCGATGCGCCTCTGCCCTTTGGCACGGTTGCGCGGCTGCTCGGCGCGGCATGGCTCGGCAAGACGCGCCTGATCGACAATATCAGCGTGACGCGGTGAACTCTTTCAGGGCGGCCAGCACTGCCTGATTATCTTCGGCCGAGCCGACGGTGATCCGCAACCGTTCCGGCAGGCCATAGCCGCCGACTGCGCGGACCAGGATGTTGCGGGCCTTGAGGAAGTCGTTTGCCGCCGTAGCGCGCTCTGAGGAGCCGAACTCCGGCAGCACGAAGTTCGCGTCGCTGTGCGGGGTCGCAAGGCCCATCGCGTTCAGGGCCACGGTCATGCGGGCCCGCCAGTCGGTATTATGCTCCCGGCTTTTCGTCAGGAATTCGGTATCCTGAATGCTGGCCATGCCGGCAGCCACAGCCAGGCCATTCACATTGAAGGGTCCGCGAATACGCTGATAGGTCTCGGCGATCTCAGCGGGCATGTAGCCCCAGCCAAGACGCAGGGCGGCAAGCCCATGAATCTTGGAGAAGGTGCGCATCATCACCGTATTGGCTTTCCGGTCCACGAGATCCCGAATCTTCGCTTCGTACTCCGGACTGACATATTCGGCATAGGCGCCGTCGACCACGAACAGGACGTGCGGCGGCAGGCTGTCCTGCAGCTGCTCCAGCGCCTCGACGGGCAGCATCGTGCCGGTCGGATTGTTCGGATTGGCGAGGAACAGGATTTTCGTCTGCTCCGATACCGCGCCGAGGATGGCGTTCACACCAGCGGTCAGACCGGTTTCAGGTACGGTCACCGGCGTCGCCCCATGCGACAGGGCTGAGACGCGATACATGGAAAAGGCATGCTCGGTGAACAGGATTTCGTCGCCCGGCCCGGCATAGCTCTGGGTCAGCAAATGGATGATTTCGTCCGACCCGGCCGAGACCACCACACGGCTCGAATCGGCAATGCCGACCGCCTCGGCAATTGTTTCCCGCAATGCCCGGTATTCCGGATCAGGATAGACATGCACCTCGCCCGCCACGGCTTTCATCGCTTCGACCGCTTTGGGGCTTGGCCCGAACGGGTTCTCGTTGGAGGCCAGCATGATCGCGGAGCCGCTCGCGCCGGCGAGCTTGCCACCGGGCACATAGGGCTTTGTCTGGGTGATATGCGAGAGGGGGGTAATCTTGGTCATCGCCGCGCGACTTACACGAAAGCGACGGGCTGGGAAACTCGCGATTTGTGGGTCAGCCCTGCGGCGCGGCGGTCGATTCCCGCAGCATCAGCTTGTAATCGAGCAGCTTGTGCCGGGGCGCTTCGCCTCCGGGCGCGGACTCTTCCAGCAACATGCTGACCGCTTCGGCGGCAAGTTCCCGGCTCGGTTGGTAGATGGTCGTCAGGGACGGGCTGATCGTCGTAGCGAGTGGCGTGTCATCGAAGCCAACCACGGAGAGATCCTTGGGCACATTGATCTGGCCGCGATAGGCAGCGGCCAGCACGCCGGCGGCCATGTCGTCATTGCTGGCAAAAATGGCGGTGGGCCGGTCCTCCAGCGACAGCAGCGTTTCGGCACATGAAACGCCGGAATCAAACGCGAAATCGCCGCTCTGCACGAGGTCCGGGTCGAGGGGGATGCCCTCCTCTTCCAGGGCCTGCCGGTAGCCGGCGAAACGCCTGACCGCCTGCGCATGGAAATCGGCCCCCTTGATGAAGCCGATGCGCCGATGGCCGAGACCGATCAGGTATTCGGTCATTTCCCGCGCGGCGGCAGCGTCGTCGATGGCGACATCCTGACCATGATCCACGTCTTCGGCCGGCGCGATGCGAACGAAGGGGATGCCCCGGTTCTGGAGTTCGGAAATCAGCTTCTCATCATCAGACAGCGGCGGCGTCAGGATAGCGCCCGCCAGCTTGGTCTCGGCCCGCAGGGCCAGTAGCGAGGGATGATTGTCGCTGCAATCCTCGGTGATGAGGCTGTAGCCATAGGCCTGGCAGCGTTGCAGGGCGCCGAGTTGGACTTCGCCGATATAGTTGCGCGACGGGTTGGCGTAGAACAGGCAGATGATGTGGCTGTGACGGGCCCGCAGATTCCGCGCATTGTGATTGGTGCGATAGTTGAGCGTCTTGACCGCGTCGAGCACTTTTACACGGGTTTCTTCCCGTACATTGGTCTCGCCATTCAGCACCCGGCTGACGGTCTTGAAGGACACGCCTGCCTCGCGCGCCACGTCGATGATCGTGGCGGGCCGGACATGTCCGGAAGTCCTGTGCGTTTTCAGCCCGTCAGTCATCGCGGCTCCTCAATTGGAACCCTCAGGAGCAAGCCCATCGCGCAGCAGAAATCCACCGCCAGCAAGTTCGTCCGCTCATAGGGGTATAGCGGACAAACTTAGCTTCTTTTTCCTCACAGTGACAAGGCCTTGCCAGCGTTCAATACGCGCCGGCAAGGCCTGCCGCTGTCCGGTTTACTTCAGGCTGCGGTTCACCAGGTTTTCCAGCATTTCCTGGCGACCACTGATGTGGGACGGGTTCACGCCCGATTCGGCAGCCTTGTTGGCGATGGTTTCGAGGCTCGCGCCTTCCGACAGCATCATCTTGCCGAGGTCGGAATTCTCCCAGCCAGCATACCGCGCCGTCTTGAGCTTGGCGATCTCGCCCTTCTCAAGGATGTCGGCTGCCGACAGCAGCGCACGGGCCAGGGCGTCGACCCCGCCGACATGAGCGTAGAACAGGTCCTCGACCGTGCTCGACTGACGGCGCACCTTGGCGTCGAAGTTGAAGCCGCCGGTGTCGAGGCCGCCGGATGGCAGCAATTCGATCAGGGCCAGCGTGATGTCGCGGGTGTCGAGATTGAACTGGTCGGTATCCCAGCCATTCTGGTAGTTGCCGCAATTGATGTCGATCGAGCCCATGATGCCGAGCGACACTGCTGTGGCGATCTCGTGAGCGAAGCTGTGGCCTGCCAGCGTGGCGTGGTTCGGCTCGATGTTGACCTGGACTTCGTCTTCAAGGCCGAAGCGCTTCAGGAAGCCGTAGACGGTCGCGGAGTCGAAATCATACTGGTGATACATCGGCTCGTGCGGCTTCGGCTCGATCAGGATTTTTCCTTCGAAGCCGATCTTGTGCTTGTGGTCGACGACCATTGCGAGGAAGCGGCCAAAATTGCCGAGCTCGCGGTCGAGATCCGTGTTCAGCAGCGTGTCATAGCCTTCACGGCCGCCCCAGAGCACATAATTTTCGCCGCCAAGCGCCTGCGTCACTTCCATACAGTCGCGGATCTGGCGGACGGCCACCGCGGCGACTTCCGGGTTCGGATTGGTCAGGCCGCCAGCGCCGAAGCGCGGATTGCTGAACAAATTGGCCGTGCCCCAGAGCAGCTTGATGCCGGTCGCTTCCTGATAGGCTGCGAGACGGTCGGCCTGTCGCTTCAGATTGTTCGACAGGTCGTCCGGTGTCGGAGAATCCTCGGTCACGTCCACATCGTGGAAGCAATAGTAAGGCAGGCCGAGCTTGCTGAAGAATTCGAACGCTGCGGCCATCTTCGCATCGGCTGCGGCGCGGTCATTTGCGGCGCCATGCCAGGGGCGGTTGAACGTGCCGCCACCGAAGACGTCAAAACCGTCCCAGCAGAAGGTATGCCAATAGCAGACGGCCATGCGCAGATGGTCTTCCATCCGCTTGCCCATGACCATCTGGTCCTTGTTGTAGTAACGATAAGCCAGCGGATTATCGCTGTCTGGTCCCTCAAACTTGATCGGGTCAATGTTCTTGAAGACGGGATCGCCGCCTACCTTGATCTGTCCGTCAGCCATGTCTCTATTTCTCCTCAGAACGCATCTTTCAGCATACGGTACAATGTACCAAATTTCTCATATTTGGGGGCCAGCCGGTCGCTGTCGCTTTCCTTCGGCTCAACAATCTGAAGCACTTCCGGTGCCTCGAACATTTCATCGACCGAGCCGCCCATCACGGCGTAGCGGGCCAGCCGCGCGGCGCCATAGGCCGGACCTGTGGCCGCGCCATCGCGGTAGACCATCGGGCGGTCCAGAACGGCGGCCAGGATACGGCCCCAATAGGTCGACTGGGCCCCGCCGCCGATGACGGAAATCGAATGCACATCCACGCCGGACTCCACGAGCGCGCGGAAGCCATCCGCCATGCCGAAGGCCACACCTTCGAGCACAGCCTGGCCGATCTGCGCCGGGCCGGAATCATGGGTCAGACCGAACAGGACACCCGACGCATGGGGATTATTGTGAGGCGTGCGTTCGCCAGACAGATAGGGGAGGAAGAGTTCAGGCCCGCTAAGGCCTGCCTCTGCCTGTGCGAGCCGCACGAGCTCACCTGCGTCGGATGTCCCGGTCAGTTTGACGGCCCAGTCGAGGCAGCTGGCTGCGCTCAACATGACCGACATAAGGTGCCACCGGTCCGGCAAGGCATGACAGAAGGCATGCGCCGCAGAATCCGGATTGGAGCGGAACGTATTGCCCGCCACGAAAATCACGCCGGACGTGCCAAGCGACAGGAGCGCTTCGCCCTCATCAATCACACCAACCCCGGCTGCGCCCGCTGCATTGTCGCCGCCGCCGGCCACGACCGGCACGCGGTCCATGCCCCAGGCTTCGGCCGCTTCCTGGCGCAGCACGCCGGTCACTTCATGACCCTCATAGAGCTTCGGCATGTGATCGACGGTCAGGCCGCAGGCCGCGAGCAATTCTTCCGACCAGCTCCGCGCGGCGACGTCCATCCAGAGTGTGCCGGACGAATCCGACATGTCGGACGCCAGGTCGCCGGTCATGCGCAGGCGCACATAATCCTTTGGCAGGAGCACTTTGTGCACCTTGTCGAATGCCTCCGGCTCGTGCCGGCGCACCCATTCAAGCTTGGGCGCGGTAAAGCCGGGCATGACGAGATTGCCGCCCTTGGACACGAAAGCGGGTGTGCTCTCTTGCAGGTCGCGGCATTCTTCGAAGCTGCGCCCATCATTCCAGAGAATGGCAGGACGGATCGAGGCGAGCGACTTGTCGAGCAGGGTCGCGCCATGCATCTGGCCGGACAGGCCGACAGCCTTCACCTGATGCCGACGATTCACGTCCAGTTTGGCGACGGCCATGTTCGTGGCGGTCCACCAATCGGACGGATTTTGTTCGGACCAGAGGGGTTTGGGACGCGAGATCGGGAGTTCCGCCTGGCTGACTTCAACCTGGCGGCCTGCCTCATCAATCAGCGCTGCCTTTACGCTGGATGTGCCTATGTCGATCCCTAGAAACACGTTCCGAATGTCCTCCCTGGCAGCCCGTCTGAGTGCGGCTGTCCACTAAATGATACCGCTATCATTTCACCTTTGCCATCGCAAGAGCGGAATATCAACTTGGCGAAACGCGGCAGATCCGCCCCTGCCGCAACGTCAAGGCCCGGCGAAAGGAGTGATCCAGCTTTTCATGTTAGCGTTAGCATGCTTTGTAGCCAACACTTGCGGATAAGGGAGATCGGGGTTTGGCCGATTCAACTGCGCTGTCGCGCCTCATACTCGAAACCAAGGCCATGAAGCTGACCTTGCTGCCCGACCTCGGCGGCAGTGTGGGCGGTTTGACCTACAAGACCCGGGATATTCTCCGCCCTTTGCCGCGCACTGCAGATGAAAGCCCGCTGCAGACTGGGGGCTTCCCCCTATTCCCGTTCTCAGGCCGGATTTCCGAAGGCCGCTTTGCCTGGAATGGCCACGCTGTGTCCCTCGCGCCGAACTTCCTGCCGGAACCGCACGCCATTCATGGCCAGGCCTGGCATGCGGCCTGGCAGGTGGCAGAGCATGGCAGCGATCATGCGCGGCTGGTGTTTGACTACAGGCCCGGCGACTGGCCGTGGGTCTATCGCGCGGAACAGGATTTCACCCTGCGGGACGACGGACTGGACCTGATGCTTCGCCTGACCAATCAGGGCGAAGCCCCCATGCCCGCCGGGCTTGGGTGGCACCCCTATTTCCCCCGCATGGATGCGCGCGTGAAAGTGCCCGTCGACCGGGTCTGGATGTCGGATGAGGGCATGATCCCCGACAGGCTGGACGTACCGGCCGGCGGCGCGGATGTGTCGGACTGGCGCATCGTCGATGAACTCGACCTGGACAATGCCTTCACCGTGTCAGACCGGATCAGCTGCATCGAATGGCCCAGCCGGAATCTGCGCGTTGAAATGGTCTCGGACGCCGTGCTCGGCCACATGGTGATCTACACGCCAAAAGGACAGGATTTTTTCTGCGTCGAACCCGTCAGCCACGCGCCCGACGCGGTAAACAGCCAGCACCCGGCCGACCTGACAGGGCTGCACAGCCTTGCGCCCGGTGAAACGCTGTCGGCCCGGATCAGCCTGACCCTTCGCGAGACCTGAGGCCTCTGGCTTCAGACCTTGATGACGGAATCGCGTTCGATGATCGCGACGTCCAATACGGGGTTCAGATCGCCCGCTTCGCCCTCTTCCTGTGTGATGAAGGATGCCAGCAAATCAACTGACTGGTAGCCCATTTCAGCGATCGGCTGGCGGACCGTGGTCAGCTGCGGCCAGATCGCGCTGGCGATGGGCGTGTCATCATACCCGACCACGGAAATGTCTTCCGGCACGCGCTTTCCATGACGGAAAGCCGACGCGATGACGCCCGCGGCCATGTCATCATTGCTGGCAAAGATGGCCGTCGGCAGGTCTGCGAGATCCAGCATCTTGTCAGCCGCTTCCATGCCGCTCCGATAGGTGAACCGGCCGCGCCGGACAAGATTCGGGTCAATGTCGAGGCCATGTTCCTTCATCGCCAGCTGGAATCCGCTATAGCGGCGATGCGAAGATATCTGGTCTTCGGCGCCGATCACGAAGCCGATCCGGGTATGGCCATGAGCGATCAGGTATTCCGTCATGCGCTTGGCGGCGGCTTCATCGTCGATGGCGAGGCTTGTGCCGGATTCCGGCTGGGTGCGCGGCGCGATCAGCACGCAGGGGATGCCCGCCTCCTCCAGCTTGGAAAGCAGGAGGTCGTCTTCGCTGAGCGGCGGCACGACGAGAATGCCGTCCAGGCCAGCGCCGCTGACGCGGCCGACAAGCTCGTCCACATCGGAAGGGTCCTGATAGGAGGAGAAGTCTTCGAGCACCAGATGGTGCCCTGCTTCCCGGCAGCGGTTCATCGCGCCGATCAGCAATTCGCTGAGATAGGAGTTGCTGGGATTGTTGAAGATCATGCCGATGAACAGCGAACTGCCGCCGGCAAGGCTGCGAGCCAGCAGGTTCGGGCGATACTTCAACTCCCGGATGGCGTCCTCGACACGGGCCCGGGTGGTTTCGCGCACCACGTCCCGGCGGTTCAGAACGCGCGAAACCGTCATTTGAGACACGCCGGCAAGTTCGGCAACTTCCTTGATCGTCGCGTGTTGGCGCCGTCCAGTTTTTGTAATTTTTTCGGCCATACTTGTGTTTCTTATCCCGTCAGCAGGGGTCCCATCCTGCTATTCCTTCTATGTCTTGCGTCGTCTGAACGTCCGGACATCAAACCGTTTCTGCAAGTTTTTCAAGACGATTCAGCCAGATGGGGTAATGTGGCGCAGGTCAGGGCGCACACAGGCGCGGACCTGAGCGCATCTGCCCCTCAGGCGCGCATCTTCTTGCAGCAATATCTGGTTTCATGGGGCGCCGGGCGTGACCCCCACCATTTTCCGACCGCTCCACCCCTTGTCCAAACCGAGGCGAAGGTATCGCGTCTGGTCACTCTGGTCATGGTCTCCTCCCTGTCGAATGCGGCTCTTGGCGGCCTTGGTATTCCATTTTGGTAACGCTACCATACCGCGAATAGAAACCGGGTCCATACCGGACAGGCGACAGAGGGAGTGGAGTGATGAAAACGCGAATACGAAATTGGAGATCTGCTGCCGGTATCGGCGCGCTCGTTCTGGCCGTGGCCTGCGGGACTGCTGACGCCCCGGTCTCCCCGCCACCCGCAAGCGCGGAAGCGCGTTTCGCTTACCTGACCTATAGCGGCAGCGACCCGATTTTTGACCTGCCTCTCTCCGGCGGTCAGGCGCGCAACCCGATCCTGGCGGGCTATTATCCTGACCCCAGCATCGTGAAAGTGGATGAGGATTATTACCTCGTGAACTCCTCCTTCACCCACTATCCCGGCATTCCGGTGTTCCATAGCCGCGACCTGAGCAATTGGACCCAGATCGGCAATGTCATCGACCGGCCGGACATGCTGGACTTTTCCGGGCTGACCGTGTCGCGCGGCGTCTTTGCCCCGACCATCGAGTTCCATGACGGGCTGTTCTACGTCATCAACACCTGTGTCGATTGCGGCGGCAATTTCATCGTGACCGCAACCGACCCGGCCGGGCCGTGGTCCGATCCGGTCTGGCTGCCGCATGTCGGCGGGATCGATCCGTCTCTCTTCTTCGACGAGGATGGCAAGCTCTACATCCTGAACAATGATGCCCCGGAGGGCGAGCCACTCTATCAGGGCCACCGCGCCGTCTGGATTCGAGAGGTCGATCCGGAAAGTTTCGCGCAAGTCTCCGAACCGGTCGTTGCCGTGAATGGCGGCGTGGATTTGCCGAAGAAGCCCGTCTGGATCGAAGGCCCGCACCTCTACAAGGTCGATGGAAAATATTTGCTGAGCGCAGCCGAAGGGGGCACCGGCCCGCAGCATTCGCAGGTCATCCTGACGGCCGAGTCGCCGCTCGGTCCATTTACGCCGCATCCGGATAACCCGGTCCTGACCCAGCGCGACCTTCCCGAAGACCGGCCGGAGCCGATCACGTCGGTCGGGCATGCCGATTTCACGCAGGACAGCGACGGCAATTGGTGGGCTGTCTTCCTCGGGACACGGCCCTATCAAGGCAATGAGTACAATACCGGCCGGGAAACCTTCCTGATGCCGGTGACATGGGAGAATGGCATTCCGCGCATTACGGCGCCCGGTGATGTGATCCCGCATGTCATTGACCGGCCTGCCCTTCCCGCCCAACCCGGCGCGCCGTTGCCCCTGACCGGAAACTTCACCTACACGGACGCTTTCGATGAGGAGGCATTGCCGCTTCACTGGCTCACCGTGCGCATACCTTCGGAAGACGGCTACCGGCTGGAGAACGGTGAGTTGGTGCTTGAGAAACGCGCCGAGGGAATTGGCGATCCGGGGCATCCCTCCTTCCTCGGTCGACGCCAGCAGCATATGAATGCCGAGGCCTATACGGAAGTCCTCTTCGTGCCGGGCGATTCCGATGATGAAGCAGGCATTGCCGCCTTCCAGAATGATGCAGCCTATTACACGCTCGGCCTCTCCCTCGATGAGGACGGCGCGCCGGTCGTGAGGCTGCGCAAACGCGCAAGCGTGGACACAGATCCAGACGGTGAGATTATCACCGAAGTCCCTGCCCTTGCCGCACCGGGAGAGCCACTGAAGCTGAAGATCGCCGCTCATGGTCCAGAGATCGACTTCTACCAAGCCTCTCCTGAAGGCGTGTGGCAGCCTGTAGCGCTCGGCGAGGATGGCACGATCCTCAGCACCGAAAAGGCCGGCGGCTTTGTCGGCACGCTTCTGGGGGTCTACGCTCAGTCGGACCCGGACTGATCCCCACACAAATGAAAATGGCGGCCTCCGATCGAGGCCGCCATTATCGTATTTGACATGAAGCAGGCTACCCTAGTCAGGGCAATCGGCCGCGCCCGCTGACGGTTCAAACCGGATGTCCGCCATCGCGACGGTGCCGGCTTCTTCCGTCCCGATCACTGCCGGAATTTGAACATGGGTCAGATCGGTCAGACCGAGACACGCGGCGGGTGTCCGGTACTCGGCCCATTCCGCGCCTGTGACCGTGACCGCTTCAACTGCCTCGCAATTTCCATTCTGGTCACAGGAACCACTGAGGGTAACGGCATGTTCGCCGCCCTCCGGCACCTTGGCCGCAAAGACGATGTCGAGCGCAGCTTCTCCGTCCGCATTCAAATTGACCGGATTGGTGAACGATCCGAAGTAGAGCGCACCGGCAGGCTCAGACCAGGTCAGCACCAAGCCGTCTTCCTGGATGTCATAATCCGTACGGCTGATCGAAAGGCCGGCCAGTTCGGTGAGGCCGGGCTGAAGCGTCGTATAGGCGCCTTCGAAGGCGAGAAGCGTGGCCCAGCGGTCGCCGGGTCGGCCGCGTTTGAACAGGGTGCGCGGGTCAGCATTCCCCATCAACTCTTCTGACAAGCCCGGATCTTCACTCAACTCGCCAAGCTCTGAGGCCGCGGAGGCATAGCTGAGGCCATATCCGTATTCGAACAGCGGCTCGTAAGGCGCATCTTCCGGATTGAGACGTCCGGGCTGGGCCGTTGCCGGCCAGGAAAAGGACAGGCGACCGGTGAAATCATAGTCCGGCTCCGTCTGGAACAGGACATCGGCCACGCCACCACCCTCGGAGCCCGGAAGCCAGGCCGCCACGAAGGCATCGGAATCATTCATCTCCGGGTTTACCCAGAGCGGACGACCGGACAGGAAGACCGATACGACCGGGATGCCCTTTTCCTTGAAGGCTTCAAGCTTCGTGGTGTCGAAGCCGTTCGGGACGAAATCGATCGTCCGCACATCGCCAATGCCTTCTGCATACGGGTTTTCGCCGTACACTGCGATCACGACATCGGCGTCGACATCGGATTCGCCTGTCGGATCGAAGACCAGCGTACCGCCCCCCGGCAGCAAGGCATCCTCGATGCCTTCCAGGATGGATTCGCCATTCTGGAAGTGGTCATTCTCATAGCCGCCCCCCTGCCAGGACAGGGTCCAGCCACCAGCCGCCTTGGTGATGCTGTCGGCGCCGTCACCGATTACGAGCACGGTCTGCTCCGTGCTGAGCGGCAGGAGGTTGTCATTGTTCTTGAGCAGAACAAGAGATTCCCGTACGGCCCGGCGGGCCACTTCGCGGGCCGCTGGCGTTGCCAGCAGGCTTTCATCATTCGCGCCGGGACGCTCGCTCGGTGCTGGCTTGTCGAAAATGCCATAGGCGAGCTTCACACGCAGGATGCGGCGCACGGCATCGTCAAGGCGCTCCATCGGAATGTTGCCATCCTTCACATGCTGGAGTGTGCTCTCATAGAGGCCCTTCCAGCTGTCCGGTGCCATATACATGTCGAGACCGGCATTCAGCGATTGCGGGCAATCCGTGTTCGTACAGCCGGGCACCTGTCCGTGGCCATTCCAGTCACCGACGACAAAGCCTGTGAAGCCGAGACGGTCTTTCAGCACTTCAGTCAGCATGGCGTGACTGCCATGCATCTTGACGCCCTGCCAGCTTGAGAAGGACGACATGACGGTCTGCACACCGGCTTCGAGCGCGGTGAAATAGCCCTGGGCATGAATATCGATCAGTTCCTGTTCGGTCGCCTGGGTCTCGCCCTGGTCGATGCCGTCCAGCGTGCCGCCATCGCCGACATAATGCTTGGCGCTGGAGATGACGTGACCGTCACCGAGGAAGCTTTCGTCTGCCGGGCGGCCCTGCAGTCCGTAGACGATCCGTTCGGCATAGGCGCGGACAATCTCCGGGCGTTCGGAATAGCCTTCATAGGTCCGGCCCCAGCGATCATCGCGCGGCGTAGCGATAGTGGGGGCGAACGTCCAGTCATGCCCCGACACGATGAGTTCTTCGGCCGTGATCCGGGCGATCTCCTCGATCAGGTCCGGATCATTGGCGGCGCCAAGGCCGATATTGTGGGGGAAAATCGTGGCGCCCGTCAGGTTTGCATGACCGTGAACGGCATCAATGCCCCAGATGACGGGAATGGCGATCTCAACGCCTTCCGGATCGACCGAGGCCTGCCAGTAGGCATCCGCATCCGCGAGCCAGGCGTGCATGGGCGCGAAGGGCTCATCGCCCGGCGCGGAGCTGCCGCCGCTCAATACGGAGCCAAGCCGATATTTCTTCACGTCTTCTGGTGTGAGGCTGTCGCTGTCGCCCTGGATGACCTGGCCGACCTTCTGCTCCAGCGTCATCTTGGCCATGATCTCGTCGATCCGCGCCTCGATTACCGGATCCAGGTCCGGCACAGTGATCTCAGGCCAGAGGTCTGGCGTGACGGCCAGATCCTGTTCGGTCATCAGGGCCGTCTGCTCCGGCTCTGCTGTCTGGGCCGTCTCTACGGCGTCAGACTTGACAGGCATGTGGCTGCACCCGGCGACCAGCGCCACGCAAGCCACGCCGCCCAGCAGCGAAATGATTGACGATTTCCGGACAGCCTTGGCCATCGCTACCTCCCTTATGTTTTTTTCTAAAAAAAATGCCCCCGCCGACGGATCGGCGAGGGCTGAAAGTTCGAAGGGCCTAGCCCTGCATTTCCTCGAGTTCCAATCCCTTGGTCTCCTTGACCGCCTTGAAGACGAAGAAGACCGAGATGAGTGCGCAGACCGCGTAAAAGCCATAGGCTCCGGCGAGGCCGATACCGGCAGTTGCGAGCATGATCGGGAAAGTCATCGTGATCGCAAAATTGGCGATCCATTGGGCGAAGCCCGAAATGGCGAGACCTGCGCCGCGCACCTGGTTGGGGAACATCTCTCCCAGCGCGACCCACATGACGGGGCCCCAGGAGGCGTTGAAGAACACGACATAGGCGTTGGCCGCCAACAGCGCGATCAGGCCATAGCTGCCCGGAAGGCTGACAGCCCCCTCGATCGTGACAGCTTTCGAGAAGCAGAACGCCACGATGGCCAGGGTCACAGTCATGCCGACCGACCCGATCCAGAGCAGTGGCTTGCGGCCGATCCGGTCGATCAGCAGCAAGGCGATGATCACGGCAATGATCGAGACCGCACCGGAAATGATGTTGATCAGGAGCGCGTCGCTCTCGGAGAAGCCAACCGCCTGCCACAGCACGGCGCCATAGTAGAAGACAACATTGATGCCGACGAGTTGCTGGAACACGGCGAGCCCGATGCCGACCCAGACGATGGGCTTGAACCCGAACTGGCCGAGAGCATCCTTGAGCGACGGCTTGTGGTCATTGGCGAGCGATTGCTCGATCTCGTCGACCTTGCGATGAGCCGCCTTTACGCCGGAGAGGCGGGACAGCACCGAACGGGCCTTTTCCGTCGAGCCTTGGGCCACGAGGTAACGCGGGCTTTCCGGAATGAACAGGAGCGCAACAAGGAAGAACGTGGCAGGCAGGAGTTCCATCCAGAACATCCAGCGCCAGGCTTCAAAGCCGAGCAGCCATTCATTCATTGCCGATCCGCCCGTGGCCTGAGCGATGAGATAGTTCGACACGAAGGCCAGGAAGAGGCCGCTGATGATCGCAACCTGCTGGATCGAGGAGAGACGACCGCGATACTTCGCAGGCGCAACCTCGGAGATATAGGCGGGCGACATGACACTGGCCGCGCCGACAGCGAGACCGCCAATGACGCGATAGACGACGAATTCCGCCGACGACCCGGCAACGCCCGAGCCCCATGCGGAAACGATGAAGCAGGCGGCGGCGGCAATCATCATCGTGCGGCGGCCAAATGCATCGGACAGGGTGCCCGCCAGCGCCGCGCCCATGGCGCAGCCCAGCAGCATGGAGGCGACGTTGAAGCCCGTCCCGACATCCTGCGAATTGAAGGCGACCCGCAAGCCGTCAACGGTTCCGTTGATGACGCCCGAGTCGAATCCAAAAAGAAATCCGCCGATCGTGGCCACGGCGGTGATGAGGAGGACCTGGCCGAAACTGCCCTGTCCTGTATCCATGTTTACAGTCGTTGATGCGTCGCTCATACCGCGCGCCCTCCCATGTTTCGCGGCAGGCAACCCCCTGCCCGCTTTTTCTGCTTATACCGAAGCTATGCCTCGAATGTTATCGCACAACAAGGAGCCTAACAAAATCAAGTTGTCAACGTTGACACATGATAGGGATTTTCCAGTTCTCGCGAGTCGGCGCGACGACAATGCGCAGGATGCGCATCATCGCAAGCCGAGGTCCAGAAGGAATTGGGGAATGGCGAGCCGACTATTTGGCGGTTGCGCAGCTCTGATTGTAGGAGGTGATATCCTGATTGAATTGACGTGCCAGCGCCTGAAGCGCGTGATCGGTGCCCATCAATTCTTTCTTGGCGGCCTGGTAGGCGGCCTTGGTTTCATCCGCCTTCGCGGCGTGCGCGGCAGAGACCAAACGGTGGATTTCAGCATCTTCCCAGGCCTCGCCTTTCAGCTCGACTCTCGCCGACATCTCATCGCGTTTCGTCTGAAGCGTTTCAATTTCTGCCTTTTTGGGCGCCATGGTCGCAGCCATCGCATTGCAGCGCTTCACATCCGCCGCCGTCATCGCCTCTGCAACAGCTGTCTGCGCGGCAAGAACAAGCAGGAAACTGGTGGCAATGGATTTGATCATAAAACGGGGCCTCTCTCTAAGCTCACGTTTTTTATGGCGGAAAGTCACTGAAGCAAAGCTGAACACGGTTGCCCCGGAAGGGCCGTATTTCAGACCCCTCAATCGCGCTCCAGACCCTCCTGACTCCGGCCAATGACCACCGCATCCAGGATCCGGAAGATCGCGGCGAAATCGTTCAAAAGCTCCCGCACCCGGTCGACGCTGTCGAGCGGCTTGAACATGCTGCCCGGTTCGAACAAATTGCCGCCCTCCAGCGTGATGAACATCTCGCCACCGTCAAAGCAGGTCTTCAGGCGCCCGCCATGAAAGGCCTTTTCCAGATCGACAAGGTTCTGCATCAGATCCGGCGTCAGCAAATATCGGCTCTCGACCTGGTCCGTGGTGTAGACCTCGAAAATCTTCTCGAAGACCGGGTCTTCCAGCATGGCGCGCGACATGCCCTTGGCGCCGCCGAACCGATTGAAGAAACCGGCATCCCGGGTGATCAGTGTGCGCCCATAGAAGCGTTTGGGAAATTCGAAGCGCAGGCATTGTCCCTGAAAGACGGTGACCCAGCGCGTCTGGGTCCGCCCCTTGGAGTCGCTCGACGTCCGGCGCTCTTCGAGATGCGCCTCGAACAATTCGAATTCCACGCCATTGCGCTTGCCGGTCAGCCGGTCTTCGTAATTGGCCCGGTCCCAGCTCGGCACCAGGCCGACATCATGATGCTTGTAGATCGACTCGACAGACCCCGGCTCGGCCGTGAAATTCAGCCCGAGTTGGCGCACCACGGGCAGGACGATCAAATCCTTGGCTTCCTTGCTGAACCGGCGCACATCGCGCCCGCCCCAGAACATGTAACCCAGCCCGACAATCACGGCGATGATCGCCGCAAACGGATGACGAATGAGGAACGCGCCGGCCAACCCGCCCAGGACGGCAACCGCTATGCCGACATAGCGCGCCTGCCGTGCTTTTGCGACCGCGGCCTGGCGCTCGGCCTCGCGGGTCAGCAAGGCCGGGCGGATCTCATCCTGGAAGAGACGCGGGAAATCCCTGAATTCATCGGGAAAGTCCCCCAGCGCCTTCCGGATATCCGGGTCAACAGGCTGCTGCGCCGGGGCTGGATCGGTCGGGGACATGTCCTGAGTCATCTGGGGCGGCCTCACAAAAACAGACCGCCCCAGTTAAGCTTGGATTCCGTGACAGGTAAAACCTGTATCAGATATCCGCGTAGACGTGCCGCTCGCCCGCAAAGCCCGGATGGGTCGTCGCGCCCTTGTGGGCCGGGCCAACGAGCGCGGCATATTTCTGCAATGCGCCGGAACCATAGGCTGTGATGCGTGGCTTCCACTGCCGTTTGCGGTCTTCCAGTTCGGCGGGCGTCAGGCGGACATCAATCGTGCCTTTCTCGGCGTCGATGGTGATGATGTCGCCATCCTTCAGCAGGCCGATGGGCCCGCCTTCCTGCGCTTCCGGTCCGACATGGCCGATGCAGAAGCCGCGCGTTGCGCCGGAGAAGCGGCCATCGGTAATCAGGGCCACCTTGTCGCCCATGCCCTGACCGTAAATGGCGGCGGTGGTCGACAGCATTTCCCGCATACCGGGGCCACCCTTGGGGCCTTCATAGCGGATGACGAGAACTTCGCCTTCCTTGTAGTCGCGGTTGGACACGGCTTCGAAACAGGCTTCCTCGCCGTCAAAGACGCGCGCCGGACCGGAGAATTGCAGCGTGTGCAGTCCGGCCACTTTCACGATGGCGCCATCCGGGGCGAGCGAACCCCACAGGCCAACGACACCGCCGGTCGGCGAGATCGGATCGGTTGCCGGAAGGATGACCTTCTGGTTCGGGTCCCACTCGATATCTTCGAGATATTCCGCCCATGTCTGGCCGGTGACCGTCAGGCAGTCGCCATTGATCAGGCCAGATTCGTGCAGCGTCTTCATCAGCATGGGTACGCCGCCCGCTTCGCCGAAATCCTTGGCCACATAGTCGCCGCCCGGCTTGAGGTTCGCGATGTATGGCGTCTTCTGGAAGATCTTTGCGACGTCTTCGAGATCGAACTGTACGCCGCACTCATGCGCCATGGCTGGCAGGTGAAGCGCCGCATTGGTCGAGCCGCCGGTCGCGGCGACAACGATGGCCGCATTCTCGAAGGCTTCACGGGTGCAGATATCGCGCGGGCGCAGATTCTTCTCGACCAGCTGCATCACCACTTCACCACTGGCCACAGCATAGCCATCCCGGTCAGTGTAAGGTGCCGGCAGCGCCGAGGAAAGCGGCAGGGCGAGGCCGATCGCTTCCGACACACAGGCCATCGTGTTCGCGGTGAACTGGCCGCCACACGCGCCGTCGCCCGGACAGGCGACCTTTTCCAGCGCGTGGAGTTTCTCGTCGGTCATGGAATTCGATCCGGCGGCATGCGCGCCCACCGCTTCGAACACGTCGAGCACGGTCACATCACGGCCTTCATAGGAGCCGGGCAGGATCGAGCCGCCATAGAGGAAGACACTCGGCACGTTGAGGCGCAGCATGGCCATCATCATGCCTGGCAGGGATTTGTCACAGCCGGCAATGCCGACCAGCGCATCATAGGAATGACCGCGCATGGACAGTTCGACCGAGTCCGCAATCGTGTCACGGCTGACCAGCGAGGACCGCATGCCCTCATGGCCCATTGCGATGCCATCCGTGACGGTGATGGTGCAGAATTCGCGCGGGGTGCCGTCGCCCTTCTTGACGCCTTCGGAGGCGGCATGCGCCTGACGCATCAGGGCCGTATTGCAGGGAGCCGCCTCATTCCAGCAGGAGGCAACACCGACCAAGGGCTTCTGGATGTCTTTGGTCGAGAGGCCCATGGCGTACAGATAGCTGCGATGCGGCGCGCGCTCCGGCCCTTCGGTAACGTGGCGGGAGGGAAGTTTCGATTTGTCCCAGGTCTTGCTCATGACGGTCCTATCCTGTGTGTTCTGCATTGCCCCTAGCGCGCAATCCTGTTGCGGAAAAGGGGCTATTCGTCGCCATAGATGGCAGTTCTTGCCCCTGAAGCATCGACGACGCCCCGGTACATGCCTTCCGAGTTGAATACGAAGGCGTATCCGCCATCCCCATTCATCACGATGACGCCGCCATCGCCGCCCAGTTCCGCGACTTCCGCGAGCGCGGATGTTGCAGCGGGTTCGATTTCGTCGTCAGCAAGTTTCACCCTGTCGCAAATCGTCTTGGCCACGCCCACGCGGATGAAATATTCACCATGCCCGGTTGCCGAGACCGCGCACACGCCATTCTCGGCATAGGTGGCCGCGCCGATCAGCGGCGAGTCTCCGATACGGCCCGCAGCCTTGGCCGTCATGCCGCCGGTGGTCGTGGCAGCCGCGAGATTGCCCTCGCGGTCGAGGGCGACGGCGCCCACCGTGCCGTGGCGATCCGCGGCGGTGCGGGTGCGCTCCTCAAGGACGCGCTCCAGCGCCTTGCGGCGGTGATCGGTGTCGAAATAGGAATTGTCGACCATGTCGAGGCCCTGCGTTTCGGCGAAAGCGTCGGCGCCCGTGCCGGCGAACATGACATGTTCGGATTTGTCCATTACGGCGCGCGCCGCCTTGATCGGGTTGCGCACGCGAGTGACGCCTGCGACGGCGCCGGCATTGCGGTCGCGGCCATCCATGATCGACGCGTCGAGTTCGTGCGTGCCTGCGGCGGTAAAGACCGCGCCATAGCCGGAATTGAACAGCGGATCGTTTTCCATCGGGATGACGGCTGCCTCGACGGCGTCCAGCGCGCTGCCGCCGGAGCGGAGGACAGCGGCGCCGGCCTCAAGCGCTGTCTCCAGCGCAGCGGTATAGGCCGCTTCCTTTTCCGGGGTCATGCCTTCGCGGGTGATGACGCCTGCGCCGCCATGAATCACCAGCCGCCATTCGGGCGTGGCGGGCTCGGGATCCGGGGAGACGGCGCATGCGCCGAGGAAGACCGCCGCAGCGATCACCAGTTTGCGAAATGTCATGCGAGCAGCTCCTGTTCATGCCGGAACAGGATGCCCGCATTGGTCAGAGACCTTCAAGCCCCTTGCGGGCAGCTTTCAGCTTTTCCCGCCGCGTCTTCCAGTCGCGGATGCGCTCGCGGTTCTCTTCGACAATCTCTGGCGGAGCGCGCGACACGAATTTTTCGTTCGAGAGCTTGGCCTCGGTGGCCTTGATGTCCTTGTCGAGTTGAGCGAGTTCCTTGTCGAGCCGTTTGCGGGCCTCGTCGATGTCGACAATGTCAGCGACCGACAGGGCGGACATGGTCTCGCCGATCACGGCCGTGACCGCGCCTTCGGGCGTCACATCCGTCATCGAGATGTCTTCGAGGCGCGCAAGGCGCTTCAGGACGTCTTCATGGCTCATCGCGCGGTTTTCGATTACTGCGCCGGCATTGACCAGGGTCAGCGGCAGCTTCGAGCCCGCCGGGACGCCCAGATCATTCCGCAGTGAACGCAGCTCGGTAATCATGTCGATCACCCAATTGATCTCTTCGGCGGCGGCCTCGTCCGTGAACGGCTCAGTCGATGGCCAGGACTGGTGCATCAGGTAGCCTTTGGCCTCTGCGCGGCCTTCGGCGCGGCGCTCCCACAACTCTTCCGTCACGAACGGCATGAAGGGGTGGAGCAGCTTCAGCGACTCATCCAGCACATAGCCGCAAACCATGCGGGTTTCCTGCTTGGCGGCGTCGTCCATGCCCGCCAGCAGCGGCTTGATGAGTTCGAGATACCAGTCGCAGAGCGTGTTCCAGATGAATTTGTAGAGTGCGCCAGCGGCTTCGTTGAATTTGTAGTCCTCGATGCCCTTGCTGACCTCTGCCGCACATTGGGACAGCTCTGACAGAATCCAGCGGTTCACCGGGCTTTCGACCCTGGCATAGTCGATCTCGCCGGGCGCGCCGCACTCATTCATCTCGGCAAAGCGCGCCGCATTCCAGAGCTTGGTGGCAAAGTTGCGATTGCCTTCGACGGCCTGTTTGGAGAGGCGGATATTGCGCCCCTGCCCGGCCATGCGGCCCATGGTGAAGCGCAGCGCGTCGGCGCCGTATTCATCGACGAGTTCCAGCGGGTCCATGGCATTGCCCTTGGACTTGGACATTTTCTGGCCCTTCTCGTCGAGGACGAGGGCGTGGATGTAAACGTCCTTGAACGGAACTTCACCCATGAATTCGAGGCTCATCATCATCATCCGGGCAACCCAGAAGAAGATGATGTCGAACGCGGTAACCAGCGTCGCCGTCGGGAAGAAGGTGTCGAGGTCAGCGGTCTTGTCCGGCCAGCCCTGCGTAGAGAACGGCCAGAGGGCGGAGGAGAACCATGTGTCGAGGACGTCTTCGTCCCTCCAGACTGGGACGCCTTCTCCGAGCCGGTCATCGTCCAGAAACTGTTGAGCGGCAGAAGCGCTCTCGACCATACAGACACGAAATCCGTAGTGCTCTTGAGCTGCGACCAAGGCCGCTTCCTCGGTCTCAGCAACAAAATAGTCGGCATTTGCAAGATTCGGTGGATCGGAAAAAAGCTTGTTTGGAACGACCTCGAATCCTCCCGAAGCAGTCCTTTTGGGCCCAAACCACGCCGGAATTCGGTGCCCCCACCAGAGCTGGCGGGAGATGCACCAGGGCTGAATGTTTTCCATCCAGTTGTAATAGGTCTTCTCCCAGTTCTCCGGGACGAATTTGGTCTTGCCCTCTTTCACGGCGGCAATGGCAGGCTCGGCCATTGTCTTGGCGTCGACATACCATTGATCCGTCATCCACGGTTCGATGACGACGTTTGAGCGGTCGCCGAAAGGCTGCTCGATCTTGAGGTTTTCGATTTCCTGCAGGAGTTCAGCTTCCTCGAAAGCCGAGACAACTTTCCTGCGCGCATCGAACCGGTCGAGGCCGCGATACTCAGCCGGAATACCGGCCGTATCAGCCTCTTCGCCGTCCACGATATGGGCAGTTGCGTTCAGGATGTTCAGCGGCGTGTGCCCCGCGCGCTTGCCGACTTCGAAATCGTTGAAATCGTGCGCCGGGGTGATCTTGACCGCGCCGGAACCCTTGTCCGGATCGGCATACTCATCCGCGATGATCGGTATACGGCGGCCAACAATCGGCAGCTCGACAAACTTGCCGATCAGGCCCGCATAGCGGGGGTCTTCCGGGTGCACAGCCACGCCGGTATCGCCCAGCATGGTTTCCGGGCGGGACGTGGCGACGACGATATAGTCGCGCATTTCCTGCTCAACGACATTACCCTCTTCATCCTTGACCGGATGCATATAGGTAACGCCATCCGCGAGCGGATAGCGCAAATGCCAGTAATGGCCCGGCACTTCGCGCTGGTCGACCTCCAGATCGGAAATCGCAGTCTGGAAATGCGGGTCCCAGTTCACGAGCCGCTTGTCGCGATAAATCAGGCCCTTCTTGTGGAGCTCCACAAAGACCTTGGTGACCGCGCGCATCATGTTGTTGTCGGGATCGTTCCGGTCGCCCATCGTGAAGGCTTCCTTCGACCAGTCGCACGACGCGCCGAGGCGTTTCAGCTGGCCGACAATGGCGCCGCCGGATTCCTCTTTCCATTCCCAGACGCGCTCAACAAAGGCCTCGCGGCCCATGTCGCGGCGGGTGATATTCTCACCGGATTCGGCCATCTGCCGCTCAACGACCATTTGAGTCGCGATGCCGGCATGGTCCGTGCCCGGCTGCCAGAGAACGTTCTTGCCGCGCATGCGCTCGAACCGGATCAGCACATCCTGGAGCGTGTTGTTCAGCGCGTGCCCCATGTGCAGCACACCGGTCACGTTCGGTGGCGGGATGACAATCGAATAGGCCTGTGCAGACGTGTCGCCGGAGGGCTTGAAGCATCCGTTTTCTTCCCAGGCCTTGTACAGGCGGGGTTCGGCTTCGGCGGGGTCAAATCTTTGGTCGAGCATCGTTTCAGGCATATTCCATGTAAAAGAAAAGGCGCGCCAGTGACGGCGCGCCCTTCCCTATAACGTATTTGTCAGGAGAGGCTAGCGCGCCATGCGGGCAATGCGCTGTACTTCTGCCTCGACCTTTTCTTCGACGATCTTTGCAAGGTTGGCGTCGAGCCATTCCTTCATCATCGGCTTGAGCAGCTCGCGGACGAGCGCCTCTATCGTGTTGTCGCCGCCCATATCCATCTTGGAAATGAGCTTGCCGAGCGCGCCAGCGGCCACATCGGCGGTCTGGTCGTCGGTCAGGACAGTTTGCTGGTAGCGTGCACTTGCCGCCATGTCTTCCTCCACAGATGCCACCACCGGTTCCGGGGCAGCGGGTTCAGGTTCAGGCTCGGGCTCCGGCGCAACCTCTTCGACGGTCGCTTCCGGGAATACTTCTTCCACAATTTCTTCTGCTTCTTCTGCCTTGGGCGCTGCCACGACGGCGCGGGCCGCTCCCAGCATTTCCTCGAAGCTCGGCGGTTCACTGACTTCGTCAGGATCGGCCTCGAACTGTTCGAATTCGACCTCGAAGGCCTCCTCGTCGGCAACGACTTCTTCGGGGGCGGCCTCTTCTGTCTCAGGCTCCTCCTCGAACATGACATCATCAATGTCGTGCAGATCATCCTCATCGAAAGAGGCTTCGACCTCTACAGGCGCAGGTGTGTCTTCCACAGGGGCCGGTTCTGCCGCCTGCGGAGCCGTGTCATCATCCGAGATGATCTTGCGAATCGACGCGAGGATTTCCTCCATCGTCGGTTCTTTGTGCGCTTCATTGGCCATAGCCAGCCCCTTGATATTCCGTGCGGTACGAATCCCTATGCATTAACCGCTACGGGGATTGTGTTAACAAGCATTTATCGTTGTTAACGCGAGTCCCCGACCAGACCATCCGGAAGCAGCATATCCGGCGACAATTCTCCGGTGGCCCGCAGGAGGTTGTGCGCCGCCACATAGGAGTCGCGCTCTGCTTGCACCAGCGCAAGGCGCGCCTCGAACAATTGCTGTTCCTGGTCCAGCACATCGAGTGTCGTGCGGATGCCCACGGCCAGTTCTTCCTTGGCGCCGTCATAGGCAATCTGGGCCGCCTCGACCTGGCGTTCGGAGGCCGCAATGGAGCGCAACGAGGCCTCATAGGTAAACCATGATTGCGCGATCTGAGCGCGAATGCTGCGTTGGAGCGTATCAATCTGGCGCTGCGCCTGTGCGCGCTGCAGCTTGGCCGACTTCACCTGACTCTTGATCAGGCCGCCGGACAGGAGCGGAATGCTGCCCTGCGCCACGGCCGACACGCTCGAATCGCGCTGGGTGAAGTCATTATAGGTTTCCTGGCGGGCCGCAGTGCCGACAATGCTGATCTGCGGCTTGTACTGGCCGCGGGCCACTTCAATCGCCTCGCGGGCCGCGCGTTCGGAATGACGGGCCGCGATCAGGTCGGGATTGGTGTCGAGCGCGGTCTGGACCGCTTCATCGAGCGATGCCGGCAAGGGCGGCAGCGGCGGGGGTGGCGCAAGATCCGTCGGTGCAAGACCGGTGAGGAACTGGTAGTTGGCAATGTCTGCTTCGAGCGTCGCCTGCGCGCCGGCCAGAGCGGCCCGGGCCCCTTCAAGGCGGGCCTGGGAAAGAGAGACATCGGTCCGGGTTACCACACCAACCTCAAACCGGTCAGAGGCCGCACGGACCTGTTCGCCCGTCACGTCCACATTGTTTTCCCGGATGGCGACGGTTTCGAGGTCGCTGCGGACGTCAACATAAGCGGTAATGACCTGAAGGATCAGGTCCTGAACGGCCGCGTCATATTGCGACTCGGCGGCATCGACGCCGGCCCTCGCCTGCCGGATGCCCGCGCTAATGCGCCCGCCCGTATAGATCGGCATCGCCGCCTGGAGCTGCGCGCTGGCAATCGGGCGATCACCATTCGTGCCGGAAAGATCGGCGAAAGGGGAATTGGAGTCGACGTATTCGTAGCCGGCGCTGCCCGACAGATCGAGCGTGGGGCGGCGCTGGGACCGGGCCTGTTCCACATTTTCAAGCGCGATATCCGTCTGGAACCGCTGGGATTGCAGCCCCGGATTGGTTGCCAATGCGGCATCAATCGCATCGGAGAGGGTTTCAGCGTACGATGCGGGCATCCCGCTGAGGCCGAGAGCGAAAAGGCTGACAGCGAGGGGTCGGTGGAATTTCATGCGGCGCTCCTTGAGGCCCCAGACCGGCTGAGCGCCTTATATGCTTGATCCCTAATATAAGGACTCTGACGGCAATAGTGAACACTGTTCACTTTTCTGGAGTCTTAACAAATTGTCGCGGCCTGCCGCTTGTCAGAAGACAAATGCCTTCTTGCGGTCAAACGCGGAAAATTTCGGCGGAAATGCATCAAATCCTTCGCGGGCGGACACCGCATCGCCTGCGCGCGTGTAGACCTTGCCGCGGCCGAGGCCTTCTCGCTCCAGCATCACGACGGCCAGCCGCCCGCCCTCGGCGAGCTGGGACGTCCAGGTCTCCGGAAGAGTTTCGATCATGCCGCATACATAAATGACGTCGAACGGCGCCTGATCCGGCAGTCCAGCAGCGAGATCGCCCTTTACGGCGACGGCCTGGTCGATGCCAAGCGCGGTGAAGCGTTCCGACATCGCGTCCACACGGGCATCATCATCTTCGAGGGCAATGACGGTCTCAGCGAGACGGCTGATCAGGGCCACTTCATAACCAGAGCCGGCGCCGATCACGAGCACGATGTCCGACGGCTTGATCCCGGCCAGCTTGACCAGCTTGCCCGTGTCGCGGGGCGTCCAGAGGGCGCGGCCTTCGGATGTCTCGATTTCAAGCTCGGAATAGGCCACGGATTTGCGCGACGTCGGCACGAAGGCCTCGCGGGGCGTTTTCAGGAAGGCCGAGACGATTTCCGGATCGGAGACATCGTTTGGTCGCACCTGCGTGTCGACCATGATCTCACGGGCTTTGTCGTAGTTCATCTCGATTCCCTCTCGGGCTTGCTATAGAGTGGTATCCAGCCCTTTATCATGGGTTTTCAGGGGCGCAATGCGCGATAAACGCACGGCGCATGAAAAGGACAGATTGCAAGCGGCGAAGTTCGTTGCTAAGTGACGCGCCTTCTGGAACGGCTCTGTGGCGGAGTGGTCACGCAGCGGATTGCAAATCCGTGTACGCCGGTTCGATTCCGGCCGGAGCCTCCAGACTTCCAAATCATTCTTCTGATCCGCCCCGCAGGATGAGCGCCGCCCTCCACCGGGCGCCCGCCTGCCCGACATCCATGATTTCGAAGGAGTAAATGCGGTCTTGCGAATTTTCAGTCGCACATTTGCAAACCGTTTACAGCCCGTTAACCCTTTTGGGGGAAAGTGAACCTGTCTTCTCTTGGAGACACCCACCATCACCCAACGCCTCGGCGGGAGCTTGTCTCCCGCCTTTTTTTTGCGGAATCTGCAAGTTTTTATGACTTCGCAGCATGTGGGGGCTTGAACGGGTTTTCGGGTCTGCTATTCACCCGTCTCCGGCTGTTCCGCGATAGCTCAGTTGGTAGAGCAGGCGACTGTTAATCGCCCGGTCGTAGGTTCGAGTCCTACTCGCGGAGCCACCTTCCCCCATTTTCAGAAAACGTCCCCACAGGCCGCAAACCTGTCGGTTCAGCCGATCAGCCGTTCCCAGAGCCGGATGACGAGATAGCAGCTGCCGGCGAGACCCAGCGCCGCCAGAATCAGCACGAATCCGTCGCGCGCCGTCAGGGCCAGGCCGAACAGGAGCACTGTCAGCCCCGGCAGGACCGGCCCGAACGGAATCAGGCCCAGCGGAAACGAGACGAGCGCCGCCGCGATACAGATAAGCGCCACGAGCTGGACGAAGGGCGGCTCGGTCAGGAAAGCGAGTCGCGGCTTCAGGAATCGGTCGACCTGAGAGACATAAGGATGCGCCTGCTCCACGCCCAGGATCAAGGCTGACCTCGGAAACTCGAAATCGAGAATACGGCGCGGCACCCACGGATATTTCAGGCCGAACACGATTTGCCCGGCGATCAGCAGGATAATCAGGGTCACAAGCCAATTTGCACCCGGAATGATGGTCAACGGGCTGATCGAGACAAAGCCCAGCAGCAGGAGCAAGGGTCCATAGGAACGTCGGCCTACTGCGTCCAGCATCGCGCCGACACTGACCTTCTCGCCGGAGGTCTGCTCACGCAAACTGTCAAGCAAGGATCCGAGATTATTGACCTTCGTCATCAGCATTCCACCACATTGACGGCCAAACCGCCCTGACTGGTTTCCTTGTATTTCGAGGACATGTCGAGCCCGGTCTGCCGCATTGTCTCAATGACCTGATCGAGGGAGACGTGCGAATGCCCCGTCGAATGCAAGGCGAGCCGGGCGGCATTGACCGCTTTCACCGCGCCAATGGCATTGCGCTCAATGCAGGGGATCTGGACGAGCCCGCCCACCGGGTCGCAGGTCAGGCCCAGATTGTGCTCCATGCCGATCTCGGCAGCATTGGCCACCTGTTGCGGGTTTGCCCCCCAGACCGCCGCGAGGCCGCCTGCCGCCATCGAGCACGCCACGCCGACTTCACCCTGGCATCCCATTTCCGCGCCAGAAATTGAGGCGCGTTGCTTGTAGAGGATCCCGATAGCGCCCGCCGTCAACAGGAAGCGCCGGGTGCGCTGCCGCGCGTCGTCTGTATCGCTGCAATAGTGACGGATCACGGAGGGTATGATGCCGGCCGCGCCATTTGTCGGCGCGGTGACGACCTGTCCGCCCGAGGCATTCTCCTCATTGACGGCCATGGCGTAGACGTTGAGCCAGTCGAACAATTGTTCGCGCTCGTTCGACCCGCGATCATTGGCCAGCTTCTCCCAGAGCGCCGCCGCGCGCCGCTTGACCTTCAGCTTGCCCGGCAGGATGCCGCCTTGAGACACTCCCCGATCAATACATTTCATCATGACTTCGGCAATACGGTCGAGCGCCGCCACGGTCTCGGACCGAGGCCGCAGGGCATCTTCATTGGCCAGCACAAGCTGCTCTATCGTGAGAGTATTCTCCGTACACATTGCAATCAAAGATGCCGCGGATGTATAGGGATAAGGAACTTCGGCCTGCGTCTGGACCAGATCGTCTTCGAGTGGCCTTTCCAATTGGCGCTGGGACGCAATGAAGCCGCCGCCCGTCGAGAACCATGTTTCATCCAAGAGCACATCGTCCGCCCCGCCAAAAGCTCTGATCCGCATGCCGTTCGGGTGCAGGCTCGGAATGACGTCATAGGCAAAGATGATGTCCCGGTCCGGATCAAATGTGATCTGATGCCGCCCGGCGAGACTCAGATGTCGGGTCTGCCGGATATCCGCGACCGTTGCGTCCGCCGCGTCTGGATCGAGGGTTTCGGGCGCGAAGCCGGCCAGGCCCAGCATGACCGCTTTCGGAGTTGCATGCCCCTCCCCGGTCAGCGCCAGCGAGCCCTGCAATTCAACCCCCACCCGGTGAACCTGCGAAATCTGACCTGCTGCCTCCAGTGCATCGACCACCCGCGCCGCAATTCGGATCGGCCCTACTGTGTGTGAGCTGGAGGGGCCGATTCCCACGCGAAAAAGATCGAGAACTGAGAGCATATGAACCTGATTATTGTTTCAATTGAAACCTCTGCATGCCCGGTTCCCGGCAGGCTGACAAGTTGCGCACAGCTCAGCCCAGCGTGACGTCATGGCCATAGAGCCAGTCATTCCGGGAGTGAATGAACCCCTTCATCATCCGGCCCGCCATCCACATGGGACCGTACGTGGACAGCTGAGTGATTGGGTTGCTGCGGTGGAACAGTCTGGAATTTTCCCGAGCGCCGGCCTGCACCTTGCTGGTGCGCGGCTTGCGCACCGCTTCATAGGTCTTGAGCGCGTCCGGCAGGGCCGCACCGGAAGAGATTTCCCGGGCGAGCACATATCCATCCTCGATCGCCATGACGGCGCCCTGCGCCAGGAAGGGCAGCATGGGATGGCAGGCGTCTCCGAGCAGCACGGCCCGGCCATCCGACCAGCGGGGCAACTCATCCCGGTCAAACAGGGCCCAGCGATGCAGCACCGGCGCCTGTTCAATGATTCCGGTCACCGAAGCGTGCCAGCCCTTGAAATCTGCCAGCGCATCCTCGCGCGAGCCTTCCGCTGTCCAGGATTCGAGATGCTTCGCCTTGCGCTCCACCACGCCAACGAAATTCGCGAGGCTTCCGCCTCTCAGCAAATAGGTCACCGCGTGCCGGCGCGATCCGGTCCACACCGTCGCTGTGGGAGGGGGAGCGTGTGCCAGCGCAGAAACGGGCGCGATGCCCCGCCACGCCGTCATGCCGGTGTACCTCGGCGCCTCTGTGCCCAGCATCTGCGCGCGCACGACAGAATGAATGCCGTCCGCCCCGACAAGAAGGTCGCCTTCTATCGTTTCACCACTATCCAGCGTCACCTGAACGCCGGAGTCATCCCTTCCATAGGAGACCACTTTCCTGCCAAGGCTGACCGCATCCGGACGCCGCGCGACCAGCGCCTCATACAGGGCCTGAATCAGGTCTGCCCGGTGAACATGGAGATAGTCAGCGCCCCAGCGATTGATCGCGGCCTTGCGAAGCGGAATGTCGAACAGGAGCTTGCCACTGCGGCCCATACGCATTTCCAGGGCTTTCGGCCGGAATGCGTCCTTGAGAATACGGGCCGACACCCCAAGCTGGCTGAGCACCTGCATGCCATTGGGGCTGAGCTGGATGCCCGCGCCGACCTCGTCCAGCACGCCGGACTGCTCGAAGACGAAAACATCATGTCCGAAATGATCGAGCGCCAGAGCGGCTGTCAGGCCCCCAATGCCTCCGCCTGCTATCAGGACGCGCATTCGGACACCTCACTCATCATCCTGCGGCGATCATCGCGCCCGCGAGGGGTCTTGCTTGCCGCCAATCAGGACGAATCTGCGGTCGCAATACTTGCACTCGACGAAATCATCATCGCCCATCTCATACCAGACGCGCGGATGCCCCAGCGCGCCGCCGCCGCCATTGCACGAGACCCTGTGACTGGTCACCATCGAGATTTCCGGCGGGTCGAACACATCGCGTTTCGTGGACATGAGTTGTAATTCCATCTGCAATTTCGTCGGCATGGTTGTTACCGGTGCCACATGGTCCTACCTAGATTGCACCGCCCATCGGCGCAAGATCGAATGGACAGAGTGAAAAGGCCCCCCGCATGTCGTCCAGCAAACCTGCCCCCGACTTCGCCATTGAAGTCAAAGACCTCAACAAAATCTATCGCGCCTCCGGCAAGATGCCTGAAAAGCATGCGCTGAAGGGCCTGAACCTGGAAATCCCGCGCGGTTCCATCTTCGGCCTGCTCGGGCCGAATGGCGCCGGCAAGTCGACCTTCATCAACATCCTGGCAGGTCTCGTGAACAAGACGTCCGGCTCGGCCAGTATCTGGGGCCTGGATATCGACGAATACCCTCGCCAGAGCCGCGCCGCGATTGGCGTGGTGAATCAGGAGATCGTCGCCGATCCCTTCTTCACTCCGCTGGAAATGCTTGAATTGATGGCTGGCTTCTATGGCGTGCCGAAATCGGAGCGCCGGAGCCTCGAAATCCTCACTGCCGTCGGCCTTGATGACAAGAAAGACGCTTATGTGCGCCAATTGTCCGGTGGCATGAAGCGCCGCCTGATGGTGGCCAAGGCGCTGGTACACAATCCGCCAGTTCTGATCCTGGATGAGCCGACCGCAGGCGTGGACGTGGAGTTGCGCCGGTCGCTCTGGACCTATGTGCGCGAGCTGCACGACAATGGCACCACGATCATCCTGACGACTCACTATCTGGAAGAAGCCGAAGAGCTGTGTGATTCGATCGCCATCGTGAATCATGGCGAGATCGTCGCCTGCGAACCAACGCCTGCCCTGCTCTCACGCCTTGATTACAAGACGCTGGTCATCACGCCGAAAGAACCGCTGACGGCTGTTCCGGCTGCCCTGTCGGACATGGACGCAACACTGCGCCCCGATGGCGATCTCGCGATCACGTTCCGGACCAGCGAGACCGGAATCGGTCGCCTGCTGGAAACCGTGCGTTCCAACGGCATCGGCATTGGTGACCTCGTCACTGAAGCGCCGGACCTCGAAGACGTCTTCATCGCCCTGACCTCGCAGGCCGCATAAAAAAACGCCGGCAGACCTGCCGGCGTTTCTTCAATTTTTACTGTGCGAAGCGCCTAGACGCTCTGCTTGATCCAGTCGGAAATGGCTTGCTTGCTCATCGCGCCGAGATGCGTGGCGGCAACCTTGCCATCCTTGAACATCACCAGCGTTGGCAGGCCGCGCACGCCATATTTGGACGGGGCCACCGGGTTTTCGTCGACATTGATCTTGGCGACCTTGATCTGGCCGTCGAGTTCCTCGGAGACCGCGTCGATATGGGGGGCCATCTGCTTACAGGGGCCGCACCATTCGGCCCAGAAATCCACGACCACCGGCACATCGGATCCACCGATCACACCATCAAAATCATCGTCCGTAACATTCACCGCAGCCATTGCGTGGCTCCTTCATGCTTTCTGTTTCAGTTGGAACATACATAGGAACTCGTTTGGGAAGTCAAACCGCGCTCTGCGCACCCTTTAGAGCTTCTAACAACATCTCTTCCGGCAGGAACATCAGGCGCGGCCCGTCGGTCCAGCACAGTGCCGTGCGCACAGTCCGGCCGGGATAGGCTCGCCGCAGGACAGCCCAATAGGCCGCCATCTGGGCGCGGTAGGTCTCTGCCACCCCGTCCGGGCTGTCGGGGGCGGGCTGGTCAGTCTTGAAGTCGATAATCAGCACTTCATCCTCTGTCACGACCAGCCGGTCGACCCGGCCATTGACGATCAATCCTTCCGGCAATTCCGGCGCTGCGCCGACAATGGCGGCCTCGGCCCGTCCACCCGGCTGGAACAGGCGCTGCATGTCCGGCGCGTCGAGGATGCCGAAAACGGCCGCTTTCATTTCGCTACGCGCCGGGTCGTCCATATCTGGCAGTCGGGACAAATAGCGGCCGGCGGCACCTTCGCGCATGTCCGGTGCCAATGCTGGCAAATATTCCAGCAGCGCGTGAATGATCCGGCCCCGGCGCAGGCGTTCCTGACGAGTCTGGCTGAACGGCGCGAGAACGGGGGTCTTGCGCCCAAGCAGGCTGGACGGCGCACCGAATCGGCGGCGACTTTCGGGTGCCGGGGGCGGCGTGAACACCCAGTCCGGCAAATCGGCTTTGGCCGATTTCTGGGCGTCCGCAGTCGCCAGCGCTGGCGGAAGGCCTCCGAACCGGCGCACGCCGTTGTCATCAGCCTCTTCAGCCAGCCCGCTCATCGCGGCTTCGCACAGCGCATACCAGCTGCGATCATGATAGCCCGGCGGCCGTGCGCCATGCCAATGACCGGCAATGATCAACCTGTCCTGCGCGCGGGTCAGCGCCACGTACAGCAGCCGGCGAAACTCCTCTTCGGATTTGGCATTGGCCACCGCGCGCTCCAGCTCAGCTGCCGGCACGTCGCTGTCCTTGCGGGGCGACCAGATGGGCACACCGTCAACGACGAACATGGAGGACGACACCGTCTTGGGCCCCGCCGTTGTATCCGGCAGCACCACGACCGGCGCTTGCAGGCCCTTGGCGCCATGCACGGTCATTACCCGCACCTGGCCTTCGGGCGCGGCAAGGTCGCGTTTGATCTCGACGAGTTTGGATTCCATTTCGGCGACAAAAGCCTGCAGGGAAGATGGCTCCGTCGCGTCAAAACCTTGTGCGCGGGCAAGCAGCGCCTCGACCGGGTCATGCGCTGGCGTGCCGAGCCGCGCATTTATCCTGTCCCAGCCTGTCAGGCCATCCGATCCCGGAACATCCAGAACATCGGAGAGGAATTCATAAGGGGGCTCGTGTCGACTGGAGATCAGACTGCCAAGAAAGTCGGCAGCCTTCTTGACGTCGGGGTCCAGACTTGCCTGAACCCGGGACCACAATGTCTCGCCCTTCCCGCGTTTGTTCGCCAGGGGGAACAGGTAGCGGTCATCATCCACGAGGCCGACAAACGGCCCGCGCAGGATTTCCGCCAGCGTCAAATCCCGCTCGGGCAGAAGCGCAAACCGCATCAGATTCAGGCAGTCTTGCACCGCGATGTGATCTGTCAGTTTGAGGCGGTCGGCGCCGGCGACCGGCAAGCCTGTAGCCTTCAATGCGGAGATCATCGCATCGAACAGCCCGCCCGTACGGCTGCGGACAAGGATCAATATGTCTTCCGGCTTCATCGGCCGGCGCTGCCAGCGCCGGTCCGGCAATTCCTCCCAGACTGTCTCGCCGCTCTCCACCATACGCTTCAGTCGCTGGGCGAGCCGCGTGGCCAGGCGTGCTTTTGGAGAGCTGGAGCGCAGCGCATTGACGGGCCGCGACCAGGCGTCAGCGTCCTCATCCTCATCGCGCTCATCAACCGGCCAGAGTTCCACCAGTCCCGGCTGGTTCGCCCGGCGCGCGGTGTGCTTCACACCATCCGCCGTCAGCGGTGATTGTATACCGGAGGCAATATTGACCGGTGGGGACGAATTCCAGACCGCATCCACAAAACCCAGAATTTCCGGTGAGGACCGGAAGGACATTTCCATCGTCTGGGACAGGACTGCCGGATCCTTGCGGATATACTCCTGTTCCTGCGTGCGCAATTGCGCCGGGTCTGCGCCCTGGAAGGAATAGATGGATTGCTTCTCGTCGCCCACGACGAAGAGGGTGCGTGGGTCTTGTTGGCGCTCCGCGCCGATCCCTGCGGTGAATTCCTCCGTCAACGCATTGATCAGTTCCCACTGTTCGGGGCTCGTATCCTGCGCCTCGTCGAGCAGGATGTGGCTGATTCCGCCATCCAGCTTGTAAAGCACCCAGTCGGACATGCCCGTGCGCGTGAGCAGGTCACGGGTCTTGCGGATGAGGTCGTCAAAATCGAGGGCGCCGCGGCGGCGCTTCTCGTCCTGATACGCGACCAGCGCACCCAGTCCGACTTCCAGCAGCGCGGAGGTGCGTTCCACCGTTTCGGCCAGTTTCAGTTTTGTCGCGAGAGCCTCCACCCGCGCCACTTCAGACCCGATTTCATCCTTGGTCGCAAACAACACGACGACATTGGCGTCCTTGCCAGCTTCAGCATTGTAGAGGGATTTGTAAGGATTGCCCTGCGCGCCAAAAAAGGCGCACTTGTAGCATTCCCAACGGCGCGCGGGGTCCTCTTCGTAAAGCGCGGCCTCAACGGCATTGGCGGTACGGGTGTCGTCCCGCTTGCCCGATGCCCGTAGGCTGATCAGGGCCTCGCGCAACGCGTTGACCGGCATGTCCGGCCCCATGGCCAGTTCCAGAATGTCCGCCGGGCCCGCTTCGGGCGCATTCAGGTTTTCGATCAGCGCGGCGCGCATTTGGACCTGATTGAAAGCGTGTGCTTGGGCGAAGTCCAGATAGGCGTTCATCTTGAAGCGCATGGCATTCAGCGCGACGTCGGCCCCATCATGTCCGCCTTCCAGTGCAAGCACGTTCAGAGCCTCGGGCGCGGTTTCGCTCGCCTTCAAGACGGCCTGCGCGCGTACATTTTGCCAGATCGCCTGGGCCTCGTCTTCCTCGATCTCAGCAAAGCCGGGCAGCACGCCGGCTTCCAATGGAAACCGTCGCAGGATACGCGCACAGAAGGCGTGGATCGTCTCGATCCGCAGGCCGCCCGGCGTCTCAAGTGCGCGAGCGAACAGGGCCCGGGCCGCTCTCAAATCGTCGGTCTTATAGGCGTCTTTCGGACGCCCTTCGAGGCGGGACAATTCCTCACGCAATTTGTCGTCGCGCATGATTGACCATTTGCCGAGCGTGCGGAATAGGCGCGACAGCATCTCGTTTGCCGCGGCCTTGGTATAGGTGATACAGAGGATGGAGTCCGGAGCGGCGCCCACGCGCCCGTCCTCACGGCGCAACAGGAGCCGCGCGACGCGGTCGATCAGGACTTTCGTCTTGCCGCTACCCGCATTGGCCATGACAAAGACGGGCCGCGCCGGGTCTGCCGAGACGAGTTGCGCCGTATTGGCACGATGGTAATCTTCCGTATCCGGCGGGGTGACTGGCAGTTTCGCATCAGGCATCACCGCCCTCCCCCTCTTCGGTATCGCCTGCCCATTCCGCGCGCCGGGCGAGGAGATTGTAGCCATTGTCATATTTGACGAATTTCACGCGCGGCGCAGACAGGAATTTCGACGATGGCTCACGATAGGCTTCGATCAGGCGCAACAGGCCGCTCTCGGCCAGCTCCGCCATTTCTGCGGGTTCTATCGGAAGGTTATGTTTGCCGCCGAGACTGAACGCGTCCGGCTTGGCCTTGAAGGCCACATAGTGAAGCTGGTCGACACGCGCCGCCGGCACGCCCTCATAGCCGCCCTTTTGCGCGATCAGTGCTTGCAGGGGCATTTGCTGGCTGAGGCCGGTGGCGACTTCCTTGTCGCGTGGCGGGCTGCCCGTCTTGAAATCGACAATGATAAGATCACCATTGGACGTCTGCTCAATCCGGTCGGCTGTGGCCGACAGCGTGAACGGCAGACCGGCAACGTTATAGTCGATCCGTCCCCGGACCTCCTGCTTCAATTTCCCGCCTGACGTGTCCCGCTGACTGCGCCAGACCATGTACCAGTCAACCGTGCGCTGCCAGACCGCCTCGCGCGCGGCCCACGCATCGGCAGGTTCGCCCACACGCAGCAATTCCTGTTTGAGCAGCGCCATCAATTGTACGGCCGTCTTTGGCTTACCGTCTTCCTCGAACAGTTCGAGCGCCCTGTGAATCGCGGTGCCGCGCGGCGCAGGGCCAAGCTCATCGTTCAGCGCATCCACCGAGGACAGGCCGAGCACCTGTTCGGCCCAGAGGGCATAGGGGTCACGCTGCAACAGGTCGACCCGCGTGGCGGACAGGCGCGAGGGCCAGCCTTCGGGCCGCGCCGAGGGGATCGGTTCGGCGCTGAAACCCGGCAGCGCGTCGATCTGGTTCAGCTTCAGCGCTTCGACCAGTTTGATCGGATCAAAGGCCTGCGGCGCGAAATGATCCGCGGCCTGGTTTTCGAGTGCCCCTTCCGCGAGCGTCTTGAGGCGCCAGACCCAGCGCGAGGCCACCGCAGGTGCATCATTCCGGCGCGAGGAGTAGACAAGCGTCACATCAGGCGCGCAGGCAAGCTGGGCAAAATCGTGCGCGGCAAGTCCCATCCGCTCTTCCGGATCGCCAAGGCCAAGGCGCGCGCGGAAATGGCGTGGCAGGAAGGCATCTGGCGCCGGCCGCTTCGGCCAGACATCTTCATTGAGCCCGGCAAGAATGACCCGGTCGGCAGATTGCAGTCGCGCTTCGAGGGGCCCCCAGATCGAGAGTTGCGGGTGTTCAGCCTCGCCGAAACTGACCGTCATCTGGGACGCCTGTGAATTGACGAGGTCGGCAAGCGCCGCAGGCCGCATCGGGCCGAGTGACTCCGACACTTCCCTGACGAATTCGAGCAGGCGACTGGTGGCCGCGCCATCCTCGCCTGCCCACGGCATGGGCGTTTCGCTGACGGATTCCGCCAAGGCCGCGATGCGCTGGATGGCATCAGCACCCGTGACCATTTCGATTTCGCTCATATCCGCATTCGCGTCTTCAAAGCGCGCAATCAGAGACACGATGAGCGCGATCCCCTCCACCTGCTGGTCAGGACCGAATTGGGGATAGGGCTCAATCGTGTCGCGCGTGCGGATGCTTTCCACCAATTCCTGAAGAGACGTCCACCGTCGCGGCCCGCGCAGGAAATGAAGCTCCAGGTCAGCAAGCCCTTCCAGCGGCGCTGCCAGCTCGTGGGTCAGCACGGATACCATCAGGACGGGATCGCCCGGATCGACCGCCCATTTTGCGCACAGCCCAACGAAGCTGCCGGCCGCCGTACGTCCGACGGGAATGCCGGCGGAGGGGGGAACGCTGATGTTCCAGCGTTTCAACAAAGCGGAGACGCGACGTGCGAGGCCCGCATCCGGTGTAATCAGCGCCGCTGTCCGTCCTTTCGCCTCCAGCGTCTCCCGCAGGATGAGGGCAATGGCGCTGGCTTCGGCAGCCTCGTCAGGGGCTTCGAGGAGCGATAGCCCTTCCAGCGCTTGTTCGGCGAAGCTTGCCACGTCCGTGCCCGCACTGGCCGCGAGTTGATCCAGCGTATCGCGCCAATCCGCCGTCGCATCAGCGGGTGCAAGCGCTTCCATGATCATGCGGCGGCGCGCATGGCGTTTGGGGCCAACCTCGATACCGGGCCATTCGGGAACATCACCCGGCGCGACGCCTAACGCGTCGAGCGTGTTCAACAATGTGTTTTGGGGATGTCCGATCTCGGATCGAATTGCCAGCCGCTGGTCTTCAGACGAGGCAAGGTCCAGCCCCGGCAGCACGATCAGCCCCATCGGCAATTGAAGTGTGGCCTTCATCAGCACGCGGCCAGCAGGCGTGGCCCCGGTCGACCCAGCGATAATCACCGGGGCTTCCGGGGGATGCGCGAGCCAAGCCTGTGCAGTGGCCTCGGCTGCCAGCAAGCGTCGCCTCAGCGGGTCGGTGACGCCCTGCTCCTTCAGCCATTCCGGCCAGGCATCCGTGATGATCTCGAGAAACCTGGCCGAGTTTGCCCAATGCTGGGCAAGGTCTGCATCCTTGGCGAGATCCGGCAAGCTGCTCCAATCCGCCTCCGGGCTGAGGTGTGCCTGGTCCAGCAAGCGCGCCAGTTCATTCGCCGCCGCCAGCGCCGAGGAAGGCGGCACATCCATGCCGGAGCTTTCGCGATAATAAGCCTGCACAAGAGAGGCGAGCGTTCCGAGCCGTGTGGCCGGAGCGAGTGCGGGTGGCAAATCAGTAACAAAAAACTCGGCGACAGGCGGCGCCTCGTCGCTTTCGAGATCCCCCATCGCGCGGATGTCCGGCGACAGGATCGGAGTCTCGTTCGCGGCGAGGAACAGGGCGGCCGACAGTTCCCGCGCAGACCGGCGGTTCGGCACATAGATGGTGGCGTCTGCCAAGGCATCCGGCGTGTTGGGCAAATCCACCGCGCGGGCCAGCTCCGCTGCGAGGGCTTTCAGGAAGTTCTCCCCCGGCGGGATCGACCAGACTTTCGGCGCGCCAACGCCAAACAGGGCAGGATCATGCGCCATGGCAGCGCAGCCACATCTCGGCATCCTTCAGGGCTTGGGGATCGCCCACATGGAGCCAGAAATCGTCAAGCGGAAGACCGTGCAACCGGCCGGATTCGACCAGCGGCCCCCAGATACGCCAGGCAACGGAGAAGCGCTCCACTTCAAGCCCAGCAAAGGCCTGCGGCTTCAGGATACGCACGCCTGCATACGCCCAGGGCGCCGATGGATTTTCGCCACGCCGCGTCAGGCTCCCCGTCTCGGCACGCAGGAAATCCCCCGCGCCGCCATATCCAAGACTGCGCTGCGTATCTGCGAGTAGCAGGAGTTCGTCCATCCGCTCGGGATCAAACGCCTCAGCCAATTCGAGTAACGGGGTGGCATCCCCCTCACCCCAGAACGCATCTGTATTGACGACGAAAACGGGATCATCACCGAGCACCGGCGCGGCCTTCACCAGCGCGCCGCCTGTTTCAAGCACTTCGCCCCGTTCGTCCGACACGATCAGGTCCACGCCCTTGAGGCCCGCCACATGGGCTTCCACCTGATCGGCGAGCCAGTGGACATTCACGACAATCCGCTGCACGCCGGCTTCGATCAGCGGGTCAATCATCCGGTCCATCAGACGCTTGCCGCCAACTTCAATCAGGGGCTTCGGGCATGTGTCCGTGAGCGGCCGCATCCGTGTGCCGAGCCCAGCGGCCAGCACCATTGCCGTATGCGGAACATTTGATGACATCAGCTTTCCTCGAACACGAAGGGGGTCGTCTCCCGCACGAAGGCCGCCATGGGCTCCAGCGCGGGGTGGGACAGATTACGGGCGAGCAGTTTCAGTTGGCGCGGCTGGAATGTACCATACCGGGCCTTGCCATCGCGGTGCTGCAGCCGGGAAAACACGCCAGCAATGCGCAGCGCGTTGAGGGCACCGATCACGGCGAGCCGCTCGTCGAAAGCCTCGCGCGTCTTGCCGGTCTGGTCGAGATAATGCCGGATCGCCGCTTCGGACGCCTCATGCGAAACATCCCGTCGTGCGTCCTGGGTCAGCATGGCCATATCCCACGCGTCCCATCCCTTCACCGCGTCCTGGAAATCGAGCAGCGCGATGCGGTCCTTTCCGAGCCAGAGCAAGTTCTCGGCATGGTAATCGCGCAAGGTGAACACACGCGGAAAGGAAAGCGCCTGTTCAATCAGCGCGTCGCGTTCAGACTCCCATCGAGCACGGGCCGCGCCAGTCAGGGCCACGCCTCCTGCCTCAACCGGCAGCCAGTCGGCATAGAGGTCCGCATTCGAGGCCAGAGCGAGGCGGTCAAAATCGAGGATCGGCCATTGTTCCGCCCTGAAGGTGACCGTATCCGGGATTGGCTCCCGATGGAGCCGCGCCAGCATGTCGGCGGCGAGCGTGTAGGCCGGAACTTCCAGGGCCGGATCCCGCTCAATCTGGCGGGCAAGTTCCATCCCGTCGCCAAAGTCCTGCAGGATGGCGAGCCCGGCTTCGGTGTCGTGGGCCAGGACCTCCGGCGCCTCGAAACCCAGCGCTCTCAGATGATTGGCGATCAGGACGAAGGCATCCACCCGAGAGGCAGCAAGACGTGTCTGGGCATTCCATCCCATCGCATTGCGTGTGGCGTCGTCGGCGTCCGGCGGACACGGGTCGGCCTCGACTCGCGGCGCATCCATCAGCATCGCTGTCGTACCATCCGGCTTCACCAGTCGGATATAGCGACGGGTCGAGGCGTCCTGCCCCAAAGGCTGCAGTTGTGCATCGCCCCAGCCATGGCGCGAGAGGAAACCGGCAATCAGCCCGTCGCGGAAACTAGAATTGAAATTCATCGCAGCGTCTCTGCCAGTCTTCACCATGGGGTTCCAGCGATACGAGCCGATGTTCGCCTTCAAAGTCAAAGACGATGTCCAGCCGCCAGGCCGGGAGGTGCTTTCCCGCCTTCTCCGGCCATTCGACGATGGCCACACCCTCTGGCGTCTCGTCCCAACCGATTTCCTCCATCTCGTCGGGGGATTCCAGCCGGTAGAGGTCGAAATGCCAGACTGGGAAATCCGGGGCGTCATAGGCTTGGACCAGCGTATAAGTCGGGCTCGGCACCTCCTCGACATCCGGCACGAGCGCGCGGACCAGGCCCCGCGTGAATGTCGTCTTGCCGACCCCCAAGCCGCCATGCAGGGCGATCACGTCGCCTGGCGTCAGCAGACCGGCCATAGCGGCGCCCAATTCAAGCGTCCGCGCTTCATCTTCGAGTCGATACGTCAGTTTCATCATCATGTGCTTATAAAAGACTACAGCTACACACCATCGCTTCCTGACTAAATTGCGGCAATACGCGTGGTGACATGCCTTGCAGTAGCAGGCAGACTGGCTTAGAACCTTAAAAAATGACGCAGGCGTCACGAATTGACGCTACGTAGGCCGGGAACGACACATTGGATCTGACAGACGCAAAACGGATTGTAGTAATTGGGGGTGGGCAGGCTGCGGCTCAGGCCATCCAGTCCCTCCGCATGGGGGGCTATGCCGGCGAGCTGACACTGGTCGGCGAGGAGCCTGCCTTGCCCTACCAGCGCCCACCTTTGTCTAAAGCCTATATGAAGGGTGAGTTCGCGGAAGAACGGCTCTATTTCAAGCCGGCGGCCTGGTATGCCGACAACAAGGTCGAACTGGTCCTCTCCACACGCGCAACGGCCATCAACCGGACTGACCGCAAGGTGGAGCTCGAGCATGGCGGCCATCTTGATTATGACGCGCTGATCCTCGCGACCGGATCGCGGCCCCGCGCCCTGCCTATCGAAGGCGCAGATCTTGAGCATGTTTACGCGCTGCGCGGCCTCGCAGATGTTGAGCGCATCCGGCCGCAAATGGTCGCCGGGCGCTCCATCCTGATCGTGGGCGCTGGTTATATCGGGCTGGAAGCTGCTGCCGTGGCCCAGCAGATGGGTCTCAAGACCACCGTCCTCGAAATGGCGCCGCGTGTGCTTGCCCGTGTGACCAGCCCCGTCATGAGCGAATTCTACGAGACTGAGCATCGCCGGCAGGGCGTCGATATCCGTACCATAACCAGCCTGTCGAAGCTGGAGGGCAAGGATGGTGCCGTGACCGCCGCTGTGCTCAGCGATGGAACCAAGCTCGATGCAGACATCGTCCTCGTTGGTATCGGCATCCTGCCCAATGAAGAATTGGCCAAGGACGCCGGCATCGCCTGCAACAATGGCATCCTCGTTGACCGTGACGCCCGGACCTCTGATCCGAGAGTCTTCGCAGCCGGCGATTGCGCAAGTCGCCCGCTGGTCCATTTCGGCCGGGCCGGACGGCTTGAAAGCGTCCATAATGCGATTGAGCAGGGCAAACTCGCTGCCGCCGCCATTCTCGGCAAGCCGCGTCCGAATGAGGACTGCCCGTGGTTCTGGTCGGACCAGTATGATTTGAAGCTCCAGATTGCGGGCCTCAGCGCCGGGTATGACCAGATCGTCGTGCGGGGTTCGCCCGAAGACCGGAAATTTGCGGCCTTCTATTTGAAGAACGGCACCCTGATTGCCGTCGATGCGATCAACAGCCCGCCAGAATTCCTGGCGTCCAAGAAGCTCATTATGTCAGGCGCGAAACTCTCGGCTGACATTCTTGCAGACACATCAATATCAATGAAAGAGATTGCCACTAACGCAGTGGCAGCTTGAAGGAGAGAAACCCGCACATGGCGAAAATTACCTATATCGATTGCGAAGGCACCGAGCGCGTCGTCGAAGCCCAGAACGGCGAAACCGTAATGGAAGCTGCGATCAAGAATTCCATTCCCGGCATCGACGCCGATTGCGGCGGAGCCTGCGCCTGCGCGACATGCCATGTCTATGTCGACCAGGGCTTCATGGACAAAGTCGGTGAGCAGGAAGAGATGGAAAAATCCATGCTGGATTTTGCCGAGAACGTACAGGAAAATTCCCGCCTGTCCTGCCAGATCACCGTGTCGGAAGACCTGGACGGCCTGAAGGTGACCACACCGGAAAGCCAGCACTAAGCTGCTGACAAACTGACAAATGAGCGCTCCAGTCGTGTGCTGGGGCGCTTTTTTTGACGGTATACCCCAGCGTCATGAGTTGGTTCCCTTCCAGAACTGACTATGTATCCGCTCTGGTTTCAGGGAGAATTTCATGGACTTCAAAACCCTCATGCGCAGCGGCAAACAGACCGGTGATCATGCAATCTCGTTCCATGTACCCGACTCCTGGATGCAGGGCCGCACGACCTATGGCGGACTGACTGCTGCGCTTTGCCTTGAGGCTGCGATGCCGACCTCTGGAGAGCGCCCGATCCGGTCTGCCCAGATTGCCTTTGTCGGCCCCGTTTCCGGAGACGTTGAATGCACGGCTACCTTGCTGCGCGAAGGCAAGAACACCGTGTTCACCAGCGTGCGAATGATTGGCGAAACCGGCGTGGCGGCTGAGGCGATCTTCGCCTTTGGCGCTCACCGGGAGTCCTCATTAAATTTCGCGCATCTCCCTGCTCCCGAAGTCACTGCCCCGGACGAGACCGCATCCTTCTTTGGCGACTCGCCGAAGCGACCCGCCTTCACCCGTAATTTCAACATCAGGCTGGCCAAGGGCAAGCCACCGATGTCAGGCGCCGCGGATGCAGACATGTCGCTCTGGATGCGCCACAAGGATGGCGCTGTTGCGCCTGATGCTCTGTCCGTTCTGGCGCTGGCGGACGCCCCGCCCCCGGCCGCCCTGACCATGCTGACCGGTCCGGCCCGCATCAGCTCCATGACATGGATGACGGAATTCCTGACCGACGACATCCAGACCCAAGAAGGCTGGTTCCTGGCTCGGCACGTCGCCGATACCTCAAAGGATGGCTATAACAGCCAGGCCATGACGCTCTGGAATATGTCTGGCCAGCCGATCATGATCGGCCGTCAGACCATTGCGGTGTTCGCTTAGGCTTATTACCCGGCCTAGTTATCGGGTTCAGGTTCTTCAGTGTCATTGATGATCGGTCCGGGTTCGAGCACTTTCATCAATGAGGCTGGTACCTGACCGGCGGGACAGGCTTCCTGAAGGACATAGGCATTGCCGACGCCCGGCGCGCCCGCATGCATGGGCGCTGTGATGGTCTGGGACCGGAAGATCCAGCTCAGGAAGAACATGGCGAACACAGCCGCGGCGACCGCGGCAATCGTGCCCCACCCCATACCCAAGGGATCGGATCCGGCCGGCACTGCCGGGCTGACAGGTCGGCTGGCAGAACTTGAATTGCCGGGTTGCGATTTTACAGAGGCCTTCGCGAGCGCCGCCGCGCTGGCGGTCTCGGCCGCCGGAGCGGGTTTGATACCCATCGCCTTTTCGCGCTTCTTCTGGGCATCAATGGCCAGCGGATCGTCGGGATGGGCAGCAAGCCAGTCTTCCCGCGCCTCTTCATCTTTCGATCCGAAGTTCATCCATTCGCGCAAGTCGGAGCGACCATCGCGCTGGGCGAGTTCCTCGATCATTTTGTAGAAGCCTTCAGGCGTCTTGCGAGACGTCATGCCCTCGATCGAGAACCGCTTGTCATTCTTGAACGGCTCATACGGGATGGTCTTGTCGAGGCTGACCTGGGCCAGCATGCCGGAGCGGGAGTGGCCAATCGAGGCCGCCGCGCGCACCCAGTCGCTCTTCACCGCATGTTCGGACCACATGACCAGCATGTGCCGGGAATTGCCCGCATTGCGCGCATCCTTGGCGTCGAACGTGTTGTCGGTCTGCTTCTGGTCGAACCAGACCTTGAATTTCAGCGACCGCAGCCGGCGGGCAACCAGCTTCGCCATGTCACGATCTTCGATCGCCGATACCAGGAAAACATCGTACGCCATATGCGCGCTACCTCTTGAAGTAATGGGCCAAGCATACCCATAGACCCTTAATATTCCACCCAATTCCGCTTTCAGGCGATATTTCAGTCTGTTTTTCGGCTGAAAATCCGGCTAATTGCGCGGCGAAACAGTTAATCAGGAGACCGGTATGGGTTTCAAATGCGGCATCGTCGGCCTTCCCAATGTGGGCAAGTCCACGCTCTTCAATGCGCTTACCCAGACAGCGACCGCCCAGGCAGCGAACTATCCCTTCTGCACGATCGAGCCCAATGTCGGCGAAGTGGCCGTGCCGGAGCCAAGGCTGGAAAAGCTGGCTGCGGTAGGCGGCTCGAAAGAGATCATTCCGGCCCGCATGAACTTCGTGGATATTGCCGGCCTCGTCGAAGGCGCCTCCCAAGGCGAAGGCCTCGGCAACAAATTCCTCGCCAACATTCGCGAGACCGACGCGATCATCTATGTCCTGCGCTGTTTCGAGAATGACGACATCACGCATGTCAGCGGCAAGGTCGACCCGATTGCCGACTTTGAAGTGGTCGAAACCGAGCTGATGCTGGCCGACATGGAAAGCCTTGAAAAGCGCAAGGCCGGTGTAGTGAAGAAGGCCAATTCCGGCGACAAGGAAGCCAAGGCCCAAGTCGCCCTGATCGACCTTGCTCTCGTGGAGCTGAATGAAGGTCGTCCGGCCCGTCGCGCCGTCATTTCGAAGGATGACACCCGAGCGTGGAACATGCTGCAGCTGCTGACGTCGAAACCTGTCCTGTTTGTCGCCAATGTCGATGAAGACAGCGCCGCAACCGGCAATGAATACTCGAAGCGTGTAGAAGCCCGAGCCACCGAGGAAGGTGCCGCATGCGTCGTGATTTCCGCTCAGATCGAAGCGGAACTTGCCCTGCTCGATGAACCGGATCGCAGCGAATATCTTGAGACGCTGGGACTGGAAGAACCCGGCCTGACCCGCCTTATCCATACCGGCTATAACCTGCTGGACCTGCAGACCTATTTCACGGTCGGGCCCAAGGAAGCGCGCGCCTGGACGATCCGGAAGGGCTGGTCGGCGCCAAAGGCCGCCGGGGTCATCCACGGAGACTTTGAAAAAGGCTTCATCCGCGCTGAAACCGTCGCCTACAAGGACTATGTCGAATATGGCGGCGAAGCGGGCGCCAAGGAAGCCGGCAAGATGCGTTCGGAAGGCAAGGAATACATCGTCCAGGACGGCGATGTGATGCTGTTCCGGTTCAACGTCTAAGCTATTTCGCCGACAGTGCGGCGCGTCTTTGCCCGCGCTGGCTGCCCGTCAGGCTGGCCCAGTCCGGGCGCTCATAAAGAAGCTTCAAGGGCGTTCCGCGAATGAGGGCGTGAAAGGCGAGCGGCAGGCCGACGGCCAGGGCCAGGGTCACGGCGCACGCCAACCCGACATCGCCCAATGGCGCGCCGGTGTTCGGCCATACCAGCCGCTCCATGCCGACCAGCGGGAATGCGTAGGTCAGGTAGATAACAATCGAGTACCTCCCGCAATATCGCAGGAAATCCGCTGCGCGGAACCGCGTCAGCAATGCCGAAACGATGCAAACGGCGGTTGCGCCAGCAAGGCCGAGAATGAAGCTGAAGAGGACTTCCTCGTGCAGTCCGAAGCTTACGGCCCACGCGTTCAGACCAGCCCAGATGAGCAAGCCAATTCCGCCAATCACTGGCGCCTTCGCTGCCCTTTCCGCGAAGCGGAAGATCTGTGGCGCGAAGGCATACCCCATGAAGAAATAGACATAGCGATTGGCAAACCGGTCGATCACCCCCCAGCCGGTATCGATCACCACAAGCTGATAGAGGGACTGGAGGACAAAGACGCCAATGAGCACAATCCATATCGGCACCTTCCTCAGCAGACGTGTGACGACATAGAAAATCGCCAGCATATGGACGAACCAGAGCGAGTTGGTTGGCTCAATGAAGCTGAAAGCCCAGAGCTTCAGGAAGTAGCCGGGCTCGGACACCATCGCGTCAAACTCCACGACCGGGAACTGGAGCGTCAGCCAAAGGACATAAAAATAGATGAAGTGGACAACTTTGCGGTCGAGATAATCGACCAGAGAGCCGTGGATTGACCGGTTCAGGAACAGGCCTGCGACAAGGAAGAAATCCGGAATGCGGAACGGCCGGGCGAAATCGACGACCGGGTGCATCCACCCTTCCGCACCGACCACATGCTCCACGCTGTTCACCGTATGCATCATCACCACGAGAATGATGCAGATGCCCTTGGCGTAATCGACCCAATCGACGCGTGAGGGCACCAGTGCAGAGAGTTGATCGGTCGAACTCATTCGAAGTCACTCCACAGGCCGAACCAGGTCGGCGTCAGGTCGATGCGACCACCGACAGATAGGGCAGATCATTACAATAGGTTTTTATACAGGCCGCAAACCAGTCAAACGTCTGATCGACACGCGCAACGGCATTGCGTCGCCGGGACAGGACGCTGGCCTTACCGTCGGGCAGCCAGAAATATGGATTTGCCTCCCACACAATGATGCGTCCGTCCGGTTGTATGCTGTAATCGACAGCCGCGAAATCAAGGCCCAGCGCCTTCACTGCGGCAACCAGTTCACTGGCTCCCTGCACGGGCCCCTTGAAATAGGCCTCGTCCGCTTCCAGCAATTCGCTAAGGAGAGCCTGATGATAGCCAAAACGTCTGGCCATGGTACGCGGGCGGCTCGCTTCTCGCTGGAATAGACAGTTGGAAAGACCGACAATCCGCTCAGGCGAGAAAAACAAATGGCTGGCCATCACCCGGTCGCCAATCACGAAGGCGCGCGCCTTGTGATGATAGCGGGAGAACAGGCTGTGATCGGCCGGGTCAGATTGGCGGTATTCTTCACGAATATCGTAAAGGTGAAGCACAACGGCGGGTAAAATGTCTTCACTGTCCAACGTCAGAACATCTTGTTGACCGAACAGGGTCGCGACATGTCTTTGGGCATGTTCCTGGTCACTGCGCACGATGCACGGGAACCCGACGCGGGCGATCGCGCCAGGCAGCTCCAGAGAGTTCCTCACCGGGGCAGCGACAGCGCTCGCCACGCCCGCATTTGTCCAGATACCCGCTTGCACCGATTTGGTTGTGTTGCTGAGCGCATCAGGATGATTGAGCATCCTGATGCCGCGGTCAGCTGCCTCGTCGGCAATCGTCATCGCGTCCAGATAGCAGGCGGGATATTTCTGCATCAACGGGTCGCCGAGCCAGAACACGACCAACCCAACATCGGTCAGGTCAGCGCGAGCATCGCCGGTGCGGTGGATGCGGATTTGCTTCAGCAAAGGGTCGGATTTCGCCGCAAGCCGGTTCAGGAAAACATCGCCTGTTGGAACGTTACGGCCTCGACCTGGCCCGTGGGTGACGAAGAGAATTCTGTTACGGCCAGAGGCGTTCATACTATTTTGGTCCCAAAACCTGACAGGTTTGCATTCTGCATAATCTGCCGAATTTCGTACGCAAGCAATATGCCAGAAATAGAGGTGGCGGGCTCTGTTTTTGGACACGAAGCCGACGGCCAGGACAGGACGATCAGACGCCCAGCCCGAATGAAAATCGCGTGCGGCGGCTCGCCCTGAGCCTGTACAATCAGCTCCGGGCCTGCATAGAACTCGCCGCGAAACGATTCAAACGGGTAGGCTTTCTTTACTATGCAGACATTTTCCACGCCGGATGCACCCCTTTCCGATGAACAGTTTGGGGCTCGGGTCCAGGCCGCAATCGATGGCAAGACCAAGCCACTTGGGGCATTGGGCGGCATCGAAACCCTCGCCGCGCAGATTGCTCACATCCAGAGGTCCCTCGAGCCGCGCGCAGATAGTTGCAGCCTGACCATATTCGCCGCCGACCACGGCATGGCTACCGCGGGCGTCTCGGCTTTCCCACAGGATGTGACCCGCCAGATGGTGTTGAACTTCCTGTCCGGAGGCGCCGCCGCGAATGTCTTCGCCCGGTCGGTTGGGGCGAGCGTGCGGGTCGTGGATGCCGGCGTGGCGGGCGAGCTCATGGATCATCCCGATCTGATACAACGGCGGATTTCCGGCAGTACTGCGAACGCCATCGCGCAGCCGGCCATGACGCCATCCGAACGGGATGCCGCGCTATCGTCTGGTTCAGCACTGGGTCATGAGGGCGATGAGACAGTTGCCTGTTTCGGTGAGATGGGCATCGGCAACACATCGTCGGCAAGCCTTGTCGCCGCAAAGATTCTCAGTATTCCAGTTGGTAACCTCACCGGGCGCGGCACGGGCCTTGATGATGAGGGGCTTCGCCACAAGCAGAACCTGTTGGAACAGGCTGCAGGCCGAACAGGCGCTCGATTGGATGCCCCCACTGCCCTGCTGGAATATGGGGGCTTTGAAATCGTCATGATGGTCGGGGCGATGATCGGCGCAGCGGCGAGCGGCAAGATCGTGATCGTGGATGGCTTTATCGCCACCGTGGCAGCCCTGGCGGCAACCTCAATAACCCCTGTGTGCCGGGGCCATATGGTCTTCGCGCACCGATCTGCGGAGGCGGGTCATGCCCGCGTGCTGGAGGCCTTGGAGGCGACGCCCCTGTTGCAGCTCGACATGCGCCTCGGCGAAGGTACGGGCGCCCTGCTCGCTTTCCCGCTGGTGAAAGCGGCTGCGGCAATGCTGCGCGAAATGGCGAGTTTCGAGAGCGCCGGGGTCAGCGGGCCAGCATGATAGGCGAACTCGCCAAATTCGTGCTGGCCGCACAATTCCTGACCCGGTTACCGCTCAGGACCGATACGCTTTTCACAGCGGAACGCCTGGCACAGGCGCCAAGATATTTCCCGCTCGTGGGCCTGCTGGTCGGGCTCGGGTCTGCAGCCACCTACTGGCTGGCGGCTCTGGTCCTGCCGGCCTTGCTCGCCGTACTGCTGGCAGTGGGGGCCGGGCTCCTGATGACGGGTGCCTTCCATGAGGATGGCCTTGCGGACACGTTTGACGGCATTGGCGGCGGGCTGACGCGGGAGCGCGCGCTGGAGATCATGAAGGACAGCCGCTTGGGCACCTATGGGGCCGCTGCGCTGTTCACGGCGCTGGCGCTCAAGGCAGGTGCGCTTTGGTCAATGCCACCGGCATGGATTTGCTTCGCCCTGCCGATAGCGCATTGTATTTCAAGGTTTTCAGCGGTGTGCGTGATCGCCACCAGTCGTTATGTGCGTGAGGAAGGGACCGGAAAGCCCGTGGCGGCAGGCATTTCCGCGACCAGTTTGATGATTGCCGGTTTCACAGCATTGGGGGCTGTTTCAGTCGGTGCGTTCCTGTTTCCACTTGTTTCACTCCTTTTCGGAATTGTTTCATTCTGTTTCGCGCATGTTCTCATGCGCCTGTTCTTTGAGCCAAAACTGGGCGGCTATACCGGCGACACGCTCGGCGCGGTGCAGCAGGCCAGCGAGATCGGATTCTATCTGGGGCTCGTCGCATGGCTCTGACCCTGCTTCGGCATACGACCCCCGATGTCGCGCCCGGCACGTGCTACGGTCGATCAGACCTCGCGCTCGCAACTTCGTTTGCGGAGGAGGCCGAGATCGTGCTGTCCGGGCTTCCGCGCATCGACCGGATCGTGACAAGCCCGCTCAGCCGCTGCGCGCAACTTGCCGAATTCGTCGGAAAGCGAAGCGGCGTGGAAGTCGGTCAGGATGACCGGCTGGTCGAGATGGATTTCGGCAGGTGGGAGATGCAGGCCTGGGGAGATTTGCCGAGGCATGAGCTGGATGCCTGGGCGTCTGACTTCCTTCATGCCCGGCCCCATGAGGGCGAAAGCGTCGCCATGCTGACGGCGCGCACTCAGGACGCCATGACCGAGTTCAACCAGAAAGACAGCCATACGCTGGTCGTCACCCATGCCGGTGTCATCAAGGCGGTCTTTGCTGCGCTCGGCGGCGACCACCATTATCGCAGCTCCGTCGCCTATGGCGGCCTCATCACGCTGCTGGAACACTCAGGAAAGCCAGACGCAACATGACCAACGATCCCTCCCACACCCAAAAGATGAAAGCGCTGCAAGCCGAGCAGCGCAAGAAGACCGAAGCGGCGGCGGTGCCAGATCGCGGCCTTGTCCTGGTCCACACCGGCAATGGCAAGGGCAAGTCGAGTTCAGCCTTTGGCGTTATTGCGCGCGCCCTTGGCTGGGGGCAGCGTGTGGGTGTGGTTCAATTCATCAAAGGAAAGTGGATCACTGGCGAGCGGCAATTCTTCGACAAGTTTCCGGACCAGCTCGACTGGCACACAATGGGCGAAGGCTTCACCTGGGACACGCAGGACAAGGCCCGCGACATTGCGGCCGCCGAGGCCGCCTTTGCACGCGCCAAGGAGATGATGGCGAGCGGGCGCTATGACCTGATCGTCCTGGACGAGATCAATATCGCGATGCGCTACGATTATCTCTCGACCGATGACGTGCTGGACGGACTGAAAGCGCGCGCCGGCCAGACCAGTGTCATCCTGACCGGTCGCGATGCGAAGCCGGAACTGTGCGACTATGCCGACCTCGTCAGCGAGATGGTCGAAGTGAAGCATCCGTTCAAGGCGGGCCTGAAGGCCAAGCGCGGCGTTGATTTCTGAGCATTTTGGCGCGCGCCCTGTCGCGTAGGCAGTATTGACAGGCCGGGAGGCTTGCAACATTACCACTCCCAGATGGTGCTTTCTGCAAGGAAAGCTAAGAGGGAAGCCGATGTGAATTCGGCGCTGTACCCGCAACTGTGAACCGGGAGTTCAAGGCCAAACAGCCACTGGAGCAGTCGCTCTGGGAAGGCGGCCAGGAACGACGATCGGTGAGCCAGGAGACCTGCCATCGCGTCGTTCGTCCGGAGGCCGGGAATAGTTCTCAGCGGGCGGGAAGGCTACGAGCCTATCCTTTGTAACGACATCTGAACCCTTGGGCCTGGCCGTCCGCACCGATCCTCGGTGAGGCCAGATTGTCGTTATGAACTGCATCCACCATTCGGGCGGCTGGGATGCGAGGAAAACACATGTTGTACAAGACCGCCCTGCTTGGGGCTGTTGCTTTTGGCGTCTCCATCTCGGCTACCGGTCAGACCACCGATGCAGATGAAACAAAACTGGACACGATCATCGTCAATGGCTCACGCCTCGCCCAGACGCTGACGGAAGTCGGCTCCAGCGTCTCCGTCATCACACGCGAGGATCTCGACCAATTGGGGGTCGACTTTGCGCTCGACGCGGTCGCCACTGCGCCCGGTGTCACCATCAACCAGAATGGCGCGTTCGGCGGCAATGCCAGCGTGCGCATCCGGGGCGCCTCGACAGACCAGACCCTGGTCCTGATTGATGGCATTCCGGTCAATGACCCGACCGGCACCGGCGGTGGCTACAATTTCGCCCATCTGGATACGGATAATATCGATCGCATCGAAGTGTTGAAAGGCCCGCAATCGACGCTCTGGGGCAGCGACGCCATTGGCGGCGTAATTTCCATCACGACCAAGCGCCCGGCAGAGCGCCTGTCGGGCACGCTGTTCGGCGAATACGGCTCCTTCAACACGCTTCGCGGCGGAGCTTCGATCAGCAATGCGAACGAAATCGGCGATTTTCGGCTTGCGGCCACAGGCCTAAGCACCGACGGCATTTCCAAAGCTGACGAAGCCAACGGCAATACCGAAGACGATGGATACGAGTCCCAGACCATCGCGGCGAAGGGCGGGCTGAACTTACCTGCAAATATCCGGTTGGACACAAGCCTTCTCTGGAGTGATGCGGAGTCCGAATATGACAGCTATGCCTTTGGCGCGCAGGGCAGCGTGGCGGATGGCGACGAAGTCAGCAATTCCGAAACCCTGTCTGGAAATATTTCGCTGACACTTCCCCTGCTGGATGGCCGGCTCGAGAATCTCGTCCAGATCGGCTATGCCGACATCGAACGAGAAAATGTCTCCGACGGTGTCCAGAGCTACTTCACTGAGGGCGACCGGGTTCTTTATCGCTACCAGAGCACCCTGGCGATCAATGATTCCAACACGCTGGCCTTTGGCGCGGAACGTGAAGAGACCTCTGCGAATGAGCAGGACTCGTCCATCGACAGTCTTTTCGCCCTGTACGAATTCAAGCCAGTGGAAGATCTGACCCTGACAGGCGGGCTTCGGGTTGATGACCACGAAACATTCGGATCGGAAACAACGGGACGTGTGGCCGCCGCCTGGACCGCCACGGACCAAGTGACCTTCAAGGCCAGCTGGGCGCAAGGCTTCAAGGCCCCGAGCATCTTCCAGTCGACCTATATCTGCTCCTTCTGTGGGCTGACCGAGCCGAATGCCAATCTCGAACCGGAAACCTCCGAAGCGTTTGATATCGGCGTTCAGTGGCAATCATCCGACCAGCGCCTGACCCTTGGCGCGACCGTGTTTGATCAGGAAACCGAGAATCTGATCGATTTCTCCTACACGGCCGGATACGACAATATCGCGCTCATGGACTCTCAGGGCATCGAGCTGACCGGCGCCTATAGTGTGACCGACTGGCTGGGGGTGGCAGCAAGCTACACCTACATCGACGCCGAAGACGGTGATGGCAATGAACTGTCCCGGCTTCCGGAGAATACCGGCAATGTCAGCGTGTCACTTGATCCGGACGGCCCCTTCTCTGGCGCAGTCCTGGTTCAGTACAATGGCGAGGAAGCCAATACAGACGGCTCCGAACTGGACAGCTGGACCCGTGTTGACCTGACCGGCAGCTATGATCTCAACGACACGATTGAGCTGTATGGCCGGATCGAAAACCTGTTCGATGAGGAGTACCAACAGATCCTTGGCTATGGCACGCCCGGCCTGTCCGGATCTGTCGGACTCCGGTTGCGATACTAAGGCGCCCCCATGTCGAGACTGATGATCCTGCTCCTTGCTTTTTTCCTGTCCGCCTGCGGACGGGTGAACCAGGAGACGCCCGCAAAGCCCGAAAGGCCTGCCCGGATCGTCAGTCTCGACTATTGCGCCGACCAATATGTTCTCAAACTCGTGGACCACGACCGCATCCTTGCACTCTCGCCGGATGCCGGCCGGGAATTCTCCTATATGCGGGCAGCAGCAGCCGGCATGCCTACGGTGCGCCCGAATGCGGAAGACGTGTTGATTCTCAAGCCGGATCTGGTGGTTCGCTCCTATGGCGGCGGACCCAACGCGGCAGCCTTCTTCGAGAAGGCCGGCGTGCCCGTGGTGGACATTGGCTGGACACCGGATATTCCGTCCGTCATGGAAAACACGCAGCGTATTGCCGACGCGCTCGGAGAATCCGAACGCGGCGCAGTCGTGAATGAAGACATGGAGGATCGGCTGGCCCGCCTGAAAAAGCGCAGCACGGGCCAGACAGCGCTCTACATGACCCCAGCAGGTGTGACGACAGGCCCCGGCTCCCTGATCCACGAAATGATCGTGGCTGCAGGCCTGACCAATATGGAAGACCAATATGGCTGGCGGTCCCTTCCGCTTGAGACCCTTGCCTATGAAAAGCCCGATGTTGTGGCGGCCGCCTTCTTCGGATCACGGACCAATCATCCGGATGCGTGGAGCCCGATGAAGCACCCGGTCGCGAAAGCGCAACTTACCCAGAGCGAAGTGATCTCGCTGGAAGGGGCATGGACCTCCTGCAGCGGCTGGTTTCTGATGGACGCCATTGAAGCGCTGGCCGGGGGGGAAACGCAATGACCCGCGACACCCTTCTGATGCCGGTATTGATCGGGGCGAGCGTGCTCGCCATCATCGCCGCCTGTTTCCTTGGTTCAACCGCCCTGCCCGCCGACCGATTGCTGGCGGCCCTGTTCGGCGGCGCAGACGCTGGCGACCGTCTGGTCGTCTGGCAGATCCGCCTGCCGCGCGCGATTTCGGCCTATATCGTCGGTGCAGCCCTCGGGATCAGCGGTGCGGCCCTGCAAGGCCTCCTGAGGAATCCGCTGGCAGAGCCCGGCGTGCTCGGTGTTTCGGCCTCGGCCTCGCTGATGGCCACGTTTGCGCTCTATTACGGGATCGCCTCGATCACGCCCTGGGCCGTGCCTATCGCGGCAATTATCGGCGCCCTGGCGGCCACCGCCCTGATCACCCTCGCCGCCCTTCGCACGCAATCCGTGGTCACGCTGATCCTGATCGGCGTGGGTCTGTCCAGCTTCGCCGGGGCAGCGATGAGCCTGCTGATGAACCTCGCGCCGAACCCGTTTTCCCTGTCGGACATGATCAACTGGATGCTGGGGTCGGTCGCCAATCGCAGCTTTGACGAGATCACCCTCGCCGCGCCCTTCATCCTGGCAGGCGGCGCAATCCTGTTCGCCACCCGGCGCGGCCTGTCGGCCCTGACGCTGGGCGAGGAAGCCGCAAGCGGGATTGGGCTCGACTTGCGGCGCCAGCGCATCTTCACAGTGGTCGGAGCAGGCCTTGCCACAGGCGGTGCGGTCGCGCTGGCCGGGGCCATCGGCTTTGTCGGCATTGTCGCGCCGCACCTCATCCGGCCGTTCGTCGGATACGATCCCGCGCGCTCCCTTGTGCCCTCGGCGCTGCTCTCCGGCCTGATCCTCGTTGTGGCGGACATCTTCATACGCCTGCTACCAACTTCGGCGGAACTGAAGCTCGGCGTGGTGGCGGCCTTGATCGGGGCGCCGGCCTTCGTCTGGATCGCGATGCAGAGGCGGGGCGGGAATGACTGATCTCAGTGTTGAAAATCTCACCCTGCGTGCAGGTGCTACGACGCTGGTGGACGATGCCAGTTTCAAACTGGTCCAAGGCGAGTTCGTTGCCCTGCTCGGCCCGAATGGCGCGGGCAAGACGAGCCTGATTCGTGCCGGGATCGGACTGCAATCCGCCAATGACGGACACAGCCTCCTGGGCGGCGCGCCGGTTCACGGCCTTTCGCCCGCGCAGCGCGCCCGGCAGATTGCCTACCTGCCCCAGATCCGGCCCTTGGCCTGGCCCAATGCGGTTCGGGACGTGGTGTCGCTCGGGCGCTTCAGCCACGGCGCGCCCCTGGGCCGTCTGAAAGGGCTGGACGCCGAAGCCGTGGACCGCGCACTGGAGGCTTGTGGGCTAACCGCCCTAGCGAGCCGGCGCACCGATACTTTGTCGGGTGGGGAACTTGCCCGTGTCCATTGCGCCCGCGCCTTTGCCGCCGAAGCACCGCTGCTGGTTGCGGATGAGCCAATTGCCGCGCTCGATCCACGCCAGCAATTCCGTATTCTCGATTTGATCCGATCCTATGTGAACCAAGGTGGCGGAGCCCTTGTCGTCTTGCACGACATCCAGCTGGCCGCGCGCTATGCCTCGCGCATGATCTGGATGAAGGAAGGCCGGATTGTTGCGGATGGCTCGTCAGCTGAAACACTGACAGCCGACCGGCTCAAAGACATCTATGGCGTGACCGCGCGCGTTGATGGCCCCCACATCCATATCGAAGGTGCAGCGTGACAGCCCTGGCCTTGATGCTTCAGGGCACGGGTTCGGATGTCGGGAAGTCTGTCCTGACGGCCGCGCTCTGCCGAATTGCCCGACGGCGCGGCCTCAGCGTAGCGCCTTTCAAGCCGCAGAACATGTCCAACAATGCAGCCGCCTGCCCGACGGGTGGCGAAATCGGCCGGGCGCAGGCCCTGCAGGCGCGCGCGGCGGGTCTCGCGCCGCATACGGACATGAATCCTGTCCTGTTGAAACCGCAATCTGATCGCACAGCCCAGATCGTCGTGCAGGGCAAGGCGCTGCACGCCATGGAGGCAGCGGACTACATGGCCAACCGCGACCAGTTGATGGGCGTGGTCCTCGAGAGCTTTGACCGGCTGACTGCTGCGCACGACCTCGTCATCGTCGAAGGTGCCGGAAGCCCGGCCGAGATAAATCTGCGAGACCGGGACATCGCGAACATGGGCTTTGCCCGGCGCGCGGGCGTGCCGGTCTGCCTTGTCGGCGACATTGAAAAAGGCGGCGTGATCGCAAGTCTTGTTGGCACACGGAATGTGATCGACACGAAGGATGCCGCGATGATCCGGGCATGCCTCGTCAACAAATTCCGGGGTGATCTCAGCCTGTTTGATGAAGGCGTGACCGAGATCGAAACGCGCACCAAATGGCCCTGCCTCGGGGTGATCCCGTGGCTGCCTGCCGCCGGCAAATTGCCCGCCGAAGATGCACTCGTGCTCGACAGGCTACCCGCTCCCTCTGGCAAGACACTGAAGATCGCCGCACCGATGCTGTCGCGGATTGCGAATTTCGATGATGCTGATCCCCTGAAACTGGAACAAGGTGTTGCATTCAGCTGGATCCCGCCGGGCCAGCCCATTCCACGCGATACCGATGTCGTCATCCTGTTCGGTACGAAATCCACGCTGGGTGATCTGGCATTCCTGCGCGCACAGGGTTGGGATCATGACATCATCGCCCATGCTCGCACCGGTGGCCGGGTGCTCGGCATCTGCGGGGGCTACCAGATGTTGGGCCGCCGCATATCGGACCCGTACGGCGTCGATGGAGAGCCGGGCGATGCGCCGGGCCTCGGCCTGCTGGATGTCGAGACAGTGATGACACGCCACAAGGATGTGCGTCCGGTCACTGGTGTATGCGCGACAACCGGCCGTGAGACATCTGGTTACGTCATCCATGCCGGGCGAACTGCAGGGCCAGGCACGGATCGGCCCTTTGTGCGCTTCCATGACGAGGCAGATGGTGCGCACAGCCCGAATGGCCGGATCGCCGGCACCCATCTGCATGGGGCCTTCTCTGGCAATGCGTTTCGCGCTGCCTGGCTTGAGCAGGCGGGATATGAGGGCCAGTCCAGCCTTGATTACGATGCGGTCGTGAATAACGCGCTGGATGAACTGGCCGATGGTGTGGAACAGGCCGTCGACATCGATGCCCTGCTGAAACTGGCGGAAAAGCCCGGCTGGCGCCGGAAAGCCTGATGGGGTTCGCGCTGTTGATGCTCTGCGCATGGGGGATCGAAGTCTCGTTCGGATGGCCTGACCAACTTTACAGGCGTATTGGGCATCCGGTCGTATGGCTCGGAGGGGTGATTCATCGGCTGGACCGGACATTGAATCGGCCGGAGGGGACCCATGCTTTTCGCTACGCTCTGGGCGGCATTTCAACACTCCTGATCGTAGGGGGCGTGGCCGCCTTGGCGTGCGTAATCTCCCGCGCATTGCCCCAGACATTTGCTGGTTTCCTGATCGAAGCAGCCTTGGCCTCCCCCCTCATTGCCTCGCGCAGCCTCTACACACATGTCGCAAACGTGGCGCGACCTTTGGCAATTGGCGATCTCGGCTCTGCCCGGCAGGCCGTCTCGATGATTGTCGGACGAGACCCTGCACATCTGGAAAGCGAAGGACTTGCCCGTGCCGCCTTGGAAAGCCTTGCGGAGAACATGTCTGACGGCGTGATCGCGCCGGTCTTCTGGGGATCGATCTTCGGCCTGCCAGGCATCGCCGCCTACAAGGCTATCAATACGCTCGACTCAATGATTGGACACCGGACTAAAAAATATGCCGCGTTTGGTGGCATGGCAGCGCGCCTCGATGATCTCGCAAACCTGGTTCCGGCCCGCCTGACGGGCGGGTTGATGTGTCTTGCCGCAATCCGGTGGCGGGCCGTGAAAGTCATGCTGCGGGATGCCCGCCGTCATCGTTCCCCGAATGCGGGATGGCCTGAAGCCGCCATGGCTGGAGCGCTGGACGTTCGGCTGTCCGGGCCGCGCGCATACGAAGGACAGACGAGTAATGAGCCGTGGCTGAATGGCGTAGCGCGGGATCCGGCGCCGGAAGATCTCACCCGCGGGCTGGCCCTGTACAAAACGGCGTGCGCCGTCGCACTTGGAACAGTGGCGCTGATGGCGCTGGCGGAGGCCTTGATGTGAAGAACGATCTTTTGCATGGCGGCTCTCTCGATCATATGCGCGAGGCATTTCCCGGCGCGCCCGAGCCGTGGATAGATTTGTCGACCGGGATCAATCCGTGGCCCTATCCTGTTCCGCACTTTCCGTCAGATACCCTGCAGCACCTGCCGACTGAAGCCGCCTATAATCATTGCCGCACAGCGATGGCCAACGCTCTTGGCGCTCGCCCTGATACACTCGCACTTGCACCGGGGAGCGAACTGCTCATCCGGCTCCTGCCCCGGATCATCGCACCGAACTGCGTTGTCGTGCTCCAGCCGAGCTATGGGGATCATGCACAGGTCTGGCGCGCGGCGGGGTGTGAAGTGATCGAGACGCATGATCCCTTGTCGCGGGCCAAAACGGCAGATGCAGTTGTGCTCTGCAATCCAAACAATCCCGATGGCAGGTTATTTGAACCACATGATTTGAACACACTCAGACAGGAGTTGGCCCACCGGGGGAGCTGGTTGATCGTGGACGAGGCCTATGCCGACCTCGCCCCTGAATTCAGCCTCGCCCAATATGGCGGTGAACCCGGCCTGATTGTGCTTCGGTCGTTCGGGAAATTCTTTGGATTGGCGGGCCTGCGTCTTGGGGCCATTCTCGCCCCGGATGGAATTCTCAGGAAGCTGACAGATCTTCTGGGGGTCTGGCCCGTATCGGGCCTTGCGCTGGAAGTGGGAGCCCAAGCCTATGCGGACCACGCCTGGCAGGCAGACACGCGCCAGAAGCTTGAAGAGGGACAAAAGCGACTCGACGGGGTGTTACGCGATGGCGGTTTCAGACATATTCAGGGAACCGATCTTTTTCGATTTGCTACATGCGAAGATGCGCATGGGGTTTGGCGGCGGCTTGCCGAAGCTGGCATCTATGTGCGTCGCTTCCCCTGGTCGATGGAGTATCTCCGCTTTGGCCTGCCTGCCGACGAAGCAGCCGAAGCCCGCCTGAGAGCAGCGCTTAGCCCTTCAGCTTGAGCGGCAGGCCGGCAGCGACGAATTCCACACGATCGCACACGGCGGCAACTCTCTGGTTGAGCCGTCCCTGCGCATCGCGGAAAGCCCGGCCCAGCGGAGTCTCCGGCACGAGGCCCAGACCGATTTCGTTCGAGACGAGTGCAATTTGCATGGGGGGTGACCGGAGCGCATCGCAAAGCGCGGCCGTTTCCGCCTCAACGTCGCGATCATGATGAAACAGATTGGAGAGCCACAGTGTCAGGCAATCGATCAGGACGAATTCGTCTGAAAGGGAGGCGTCCCCGATCACAGACACCAGATCGAGCGGGGCTTCGACGGTCCGCCAGCCTTCCCCCCGATCTGCCCGGTGCCTGCTGATCCGACTCGTCATTTCCTCGTCGAGCGCCTCGGCCGTGGCCACGAAAACGCGGCGCGGCCCGGCTGCTTCCGCGAGCGATTGCGCCCGCGAACTCTTGCCGGACCTTGCGCCGCCGAGAATCAGAAAGGTGGTCATGCTGACCTATAAGCAGCGTCGCATCCGTTTCGCCAAGTCATTTGGGCCCGGTCCACCATCTTGCGCCCCGACAGGCTCAGGCAGGCGTATCGTCGTCATCGTCCAGAATGCGGTAGGCAGGCCCCTGCATGTCGTCGAACTGACCGGAGCGTATGGACCAGATGAAGGCGCCTAGCCCCAGCAGACCCAGCCCCAGAGCCACGGGAATGAGATAGACGATGATCGTCATGGATGCCTATTCCTCGATCTGAAGCCGCATTGCGTTCAGGGTGACGATAATGGAGGACAGCGACATGGCAATGGCGGCCACCAGCGGCGTGACATGACCCGTCACCGCAATTGGCACGGCGATCACATTATAGGCCGCCGCCAGCGCAAAGTTCTGCCGCATGATCGCGCGGGTTTTCCTGGCGACTCGCAAGATCAGGGGGATGGCTTCAAGCCCGCCACTATACACGGCGTCGCTGGCGGATTGGCTGATGTCGATCGCGGCCCCCGGAGCCAGCGAAGCGTGCGCAAGAGAGAGGGCGCCGGCATCATTCAGGCCGTCGCCCACCATGAGGACGCGGTGGTTCTGGTTCCGCAGGGTTTCCAGACGGGCGACTTTCGCCTGTGGCGAGGCTTCACCAGTCCAATCGGCAATGCCAAGTGTCCCGGCGAGCGATGCGACGGCGCTGTTCTGGTCGCCCGAGACAATCTCCAATTCGATGCCCTGGGCGCGCAGCGTGTTCAGCGCGTCCGCAGCGCCCGGCTGAACATTGTCGACGAAACGGAACTGTACGGCTGGCGCGCCCGCCCGCGCAAACCACAGGGACGGCCCGGAGGCGACAGCCAAGGCCTTGTCGGTGCCGATCCAGTTCGCTGAGCCGAGCCGCCATGTCTGGCCGTCCACCGAAGCTTCAAGTCCGCATCCGGCAATCTCCCGCACACTTTCCTGTGCGGCGCCGGGGCCTGCTGTGGTAACCAGGGCGCGGGATAGCGGATGGTGGCTCACTCGCGCCATGCTCGCCGCGTCCGCCAGCATGGCTTTGGCGTCCGGGGAGTCCAGCGGCACAGGTTGGCCTGTCAAGGTCATGCTTTCGAGCTTTGGCGTGCCGAGGGTAAGTGTTCCCGTCTTGTCGAAGACAATATGGTCGATTTCCGCAAGCCGTTCGAAGGCATCACCGGACCGCAGATACACGCCTTTGCGGAACAGGCGCCCAGCTGCCACGACCTGAGCCACGGGCGCCGCGAGTGCGAGCGCGCAGGGACAGGTAATGATGAGCGTGGCCGCTGCGATCATCAGCGCATCAGGCAGCGATGCGCCAAGCAAGAGCCATCCGAGACAGGCCAGCGCGGCAGTCGTATGAACGAATGGTACGTAGATAGAGACTGCACGATCCGCGATCCGGCGATAGGCCGAGCGGCGCTGTTCACCAGCTTCCAGCATTTCCCCGATCTGCGACAGCAGCGACTCTTCAACGACTTTCAACGCTTCGCCCCGCAGCGGCGCGGACACGTTGATGGCGCCGGCATGCAGGGTCATGCCGGGAGAGAAAGTCCGCGGCAGGGATTCTCCCGTCACGAGGCTTTCGTCTACATCGCTGACGCCGTCAAAGATCCGCATATCGACCATGGCGCGTTCGCCCGGTGCCAGCAGGATCCGGTCGCCTGCGGCGACATCTCTCGCCGCAACAGAGAGTGCGTCCCCCTTGTCGGTGAGACGCGTCACGGCGCTTGTCTGCATCGCCGCCAGGGCATTTGCGGCCGCATGAGCCTGTCGGCGGAGACGGGCATCCAGGAACCTGCCGATCAACAGGAAGAAGCACAGCATCACGACCGCATCGAAATAGGCATGTTCGCCGCCGCGCAGGGTTTCGAAGACGCTGACTCCGAAGGCGAGGCTGAGGGCCAGCGAGATCGGAACGTCCATGTTCGCATGGCCCTTGCGCAGGGCAGCCCAGGCCGACCGGAAGAAATGGCGTCCGGAGAACAGGAGGACCGGCAGGGCGATCACGCCGGAGAGGGCGTGCAATGTCTGCCGCGTGGCTTCTCCCATTTCCCCGTATCCGGCCCAGACAGACACTGACAGCAACATGATGTTGGCGGCAGCAAAGCCTGCAACGCCCATGGAGATAAGAAGGGACCGCTCTTCGCGCGCCTTGTCGGCTGCGCCGGTATCGGCCGCTTGCGCCGCAATGCCATATCCAAGATCGGAAATCGTCTGGGCAATCCGGTCAGCGGCAAGCGGGCCGGTCCACCGCACCCGCATCTGTCCGCTCGACAGGTTCAACCGCGCCTGCGTCACGCCCGGCAGAGCCGAGACGGATTTCTCGATCTTGCTGAGACAACCACCACATTTCGCACCCCGCACCACGAGATCGATCGCGTGTTCGTCGCCCACATCACGGACGAACCCGGCATAGCCCGTCTTGGTATCCCGCGCCGTGACAGGAGACAGGCCTGAAGGACAGCCAGGGGCGGTGGGTGTCAGCGCAGTCATGGAACAATCACGATCCGCTTGTTTGCGCGAAACACAACTTCTTCTCCAGCTGGGTCAAAGACCTGGAACTGAGCGTCCCATCGGCCCGTCGGCAGTTCGGAAACACTCGTTATGTAGTCGCCCGAGCCATACGATTCGAGCACCACGATTTCATCGTATGTCGTGCTCCCCGGATGGCGCAACTCAACCGACACGAGACGCGCGGAAATCGGATTGCCGTCCGCATCGGCGAGATTGAAAACGAGGTTCTCATCATAAAGGCCGGCCGCAGCGTTCCATCCGAGCAGCTCCTGAGCCGCCTTCGCCTCAAGCGCGCTGTTGTAGTCCAGTCCCTGCAAATAGGACTTCTTCACGTCCTCGCCGGGAAAGCTGGTGATGGCATGATAGAGGAAGATGCCGTTCACCGTGAACATCAGGCCAAAGAAGCCCAGCATGATCCAGAGGACATGCCATCCGGTGAGTTTCCCGCGGGGCGCGGTTTCGTCTGCAATCATCGTCTGGTCGGTCATTGTTCAGCTCCCCTGAAAGAAGACATGTTCACATCCGTTTCACCGGTAGTCCCATCGCGGACGGTGAAAATCACTTGCCGGCGAGGAACGCCTGGATCAGCCGATACGAGGATGCGGTAACGGTCCACGCCAAACGCTTCGACAGGCAGCTCCAACACGCCTTCCCCGTCATGCTCCATGCCGATGACCTTGTAGGACAAACCTTCAGGCCCGCTGACACTGAGTTGCATTGTGCGCGGCTCACTCGCCTTGTTCACGAGCTTGAGCGTGTAGCCATTCTGGATACGGCCATCCGACAGGGTCACGAAGGGCGGCGAGCGGTCCTTGAGGATATTCACTTCAATCGTCGATTTGGTCGCAAGCCCCCATGCCATCAATCCGCCAATGGCCAGCATGACGACGGCATAGACGACGGTCCGGGCCCGGATGAGCCTGTGCTTCGGCGGCGTCAGGCCTTCATTGCGCGCCGCTACAGCGATTTGTGTATCGTAGGCAATCAGGCCCTTGGGCCGATCAACCTTCACCATGATCTCGTCGCAGGCATCGATGCAGAGCGCACAATGGATGCATTCGAGCTGTTCACCATCGCGAATGTCGATGCCCATCGGACAGACCTGAACGCACTGATTGCAGTCGATGCAGTCACCGCGATTGTCCCAGCCTTCGGATTTGCGCTTCGGCCCGCGCGGCTCGCCTCGGTCATAGCGATAGGTAACGTTGAGGGCCTGCTCATCCGTCAGCGCGCCCTGGATGCGCGGCCAGGGGCACATATAGGTACATACCTGTTCGCGCATCATCCCTGCCAGGAAATAGGTCGTTAGGGTGAGAATACCGGCGAACCAATAGGCCGTGAGGGGGGCATCACCTGTGAACCAGCCGGACGCGACAGTCGGCGCATCATGCCAGTAAAGAATGAAAGCCCCGCCGGTCCAGAAGGCAATGACCAGCCAGACACTATGCTTGCCGAGTTTGCGGGCGAGCTTGCTTGCCGTCCACGGCGCATTGTCGAGCCGCATACGGGCCGCACGATCACCTTCGAAGGCGCGCTCGACCCAGATGTAAAGATCGGTCCAGACAGTTTGCGGACAGGTGTAACCGCACCAGACCCGCCCGAGCAGTGATGTCACAAGGAAGAGCAACAGAGCGGCAAGGATCAGCCCGCCCGCCATATAGTGAATATCCTGTGGCCACAGCTCGATGAAGAAGAAGTAGAATTTCTCACTTGCGAAATCGGCCAGCACGGCCTGGTCGGGAATACCCTCGCCCCGGTTCCACCTCACCCATGGCAAGCCGTAATAGACGCCAAGCGTGACCGCCATGACGATCCATTTGACCATCCGGAACTTGCCATGCGCCAGCTTGGGGTAGATTTGCTTGCGCTTGGCGTAGAGATCCTCATGACGTGGAGGCTCTCCACCCGGTGGGGCGGAGAGTTCCGTGGTCTGTTCGATCAGCGTCGTGCTGCCCATGAAAGGCCCCTATTCCCCGCCGCCCAGCGAGTGCACATAAACGGCAATCGCCTTGATGGTCGCATCGTCGAGCCGGTCATCCCAGGCCGGCATGTGGGAATTACGGGCATTGTAGATCGTGGCTTCAATATCCGCCACGCGGCCACCATACAGCCATTCTGCGTCGGTCAGGTTCGGCGCGCCTTGCGTGCGGTCCCCCGTTCCGTTTGCACCATGACAGGTGGAGCATTGCTGCTGGAAGATTGGCGCCGCCCGTACGACGGCCTCGCTGTCCTCGCTGCGCCCCGACAGACTGAGCACATATTGCGCCAGATCGTCGACTTCGCTGCGCTTCAGCAGGCCATCACGGCCGAAAGCCGGCATGGCGGAGAAGCGCGTTCCATCATCTGTATCGTGGCGGATGCCGTGACGGATCGTGTACTCGATACCATCCAGCGACCCGTCCCAGAGCCAGACATCATCTGCCAGCGCTGGATAGCCGATTGCACCGCGTCCCCCTGCCCCATGGCAGGTCGCGCAATTGTCCCCGAAGGCACTTTCCCCCATGGCGAGCGCGAATTGCTGCAGGGTGCGGTCGGTCTCGATTGTCTCGAGCCCGGCATCCAGCAGGACAACGGATTGCGCATCCCGCGCCGTCTTGAGTTCCGTGACGGCCTTGGCGACTTCAGCCCGGTCCGAATGACCGCGCAGGCCCTTCGTATTGGTGCCAAGCCCCGGCAGGGCGGGAATGGCGGGCATCAGGATCATGTAGATGATCGCCCACGCGATCGACATGTACCAGACATACAGCCACCAGCGTGGCAGCGGATTGTTCAGTTCCTTGATCCCGTCCCAGGAATGCCCGGTCGTCTCAACGCCGGAATACTGGTCAACATCCTTGGTTTCATCAGTCATTTGACGGCCCCTTGTCTTCAAGCGGAGAATTTGCGGCGCGGTCGAAAGTGTCCTGGTTGCTGGGCCACAGGGCGTAGACAAGGGCTCCGGCAAACATCAGGACAAAGTAGACCAGGCCACCGGTCTGGGCGAAACTTGAGAGTGCTTCATACATGCGGGTTGCCTCCTAGCGCCGGTTGCTGAGGTCATCAGCTTCATAGGTCGAGAAGTCGACGAGCGTGCCGGTCATCTGGAGATAGGCCACAATGGCATCCATCTCCGTGACGCGCCCAGGATCTCCATCATAGTCGCGAAACTCAACGGAGCCCTCACGCCCGGATGCGCCATCATATTGTTCAAGTAAGCCATCAAGGTGATCATATCCTTTTTCGTCTGGATCGGCCTGAGCGTAGAGATGGCCCTCGGCATTCTCGATCATTTCATCCGTATAGGGCACGCCGAGCAGGCGTTCTGTGCGCAGGCGCTCCCCGATGCGGTCGAAATTCAGCTTCTTGTCCGCCAGGAAGGCGTAGGGCGGCATGACACTTTCCGGCACCAGCGCCCGCGGGTCCTTGAGATGGTCGACCTGCCATTCAGCAGAATACTTGCCGCCGACACGGGCCAGGTCTGGTCCCGTGCGCTTGGAGCCCCACTGGAACGGGTGATCGTACATGCTTTCCGCAGCCAACGAATAGTGGCCGTAACGTTCGACCTCGTCGCGCAGGGGCCGCACCATCTGACTGTGGCAGACATAGCAGCCCTCACGGACATAAATGTCCCGGCCCATTAGCTCGAGCGGCGTGTAGGGACGCATCCCGTCCACTTTCTCGATGGTGTTGTCCATGTAGGCGAGGGGCGCCATCTGGATCAGGCCGCCAATCGACACTACGACAAGGATGCCGACAGTCAGCAGAAGCGAGTGCCGCTCCAGCAATCCATGTTTGTTCATGATGCTCATGGATTCGCTCCTATTCAGCAGGAACCAGCGTCGCGCGCGGTTCGGGATTTGCGTATGGGTCAGGCTTGGAGTCGACCGGCTCAGCAGCGCCATGGCCCAGCGCAGTGCGCACGAGATTGTAGGCCATGATCACGGCGCCGCTGAAGTAGAGCCCCCCCCCAAGGGCACGGATCATGTAGCTGATATGCTTTGCCTCAACGGTCTCGACAAAGCTGTATTCGAGGAAGCCGTATTCATTGTAGGCACGCCACATCAGGCCTTCCATGATCCCGGCGAACCACATGGAGATCATGTAGAACAGGATGCCGATCGTGGAGATCCAGAAGTGCCACTCGACGAGAGACTTCGAGAACAGGGCCTTTTTCTTGTAGAGCCAAGGCACGAGGCAATAGAGCGCCCCGAAGCTGATATAGCCGACCCAACCCAGCGCGCCCGAATGGACGTGGCCGATGCCCCACTCCGTGTAGTGACTGAGCGAGTTGACGGCACGCACCGACATCAGCGGGCCTTCGAAGGTCGCCATGCCGTAGAAGGCCAGCGAGACAACCATCATGCGAACCACAGGATCGGTGCGCAGCTTGTCCCAGGCGCCCGACAGGGTCATGACGCCGTTGATCATGCCGCCCCAGCTGGGCATCCAGAGCATGATCGAGAAGGTCATCCCAAGGGTCTGAGCCCATTGTGGCAGCGCCGTGTAGTGCAAATGGTGCGGCCCGGCCCAGATGTAGATGAAGATCAGGCTCCAGAAGTGGACGATCGACAGGCGGTAGGAATAGACCGGCCGGTTCACGCGCTTCGGAATGAAATAATACATGATGGCGAGGAAGCCGGTGGTCAGGAAGAAGCCGACCGCGTTGTGGCCGTACCACCATTGCGTCATGGCATCCTGGACGCCCGCAAAGACCTGCACCGACTTCGTGCCGGTCCAGGAGACCGGGATCGAGAGGTTATTGACAATGTGCAGCATTGCAATGGTCACGATGAAGGACAGGTAGAACCAGTTCGCCACGTAGATGTGCGGCTCCTTCCGTTTCCACAGCGTGCCGAGGAAGACGAGCAGGTACGCCACCCAGACAATGGTCAGCCAGAGATCCACATACCATTCGGGTTCAGCATATTCCTTCGACTGCGTAACACCGAGTAGATAGCCGGTTGCCGCCAGTACGATGAAGAACTGGTAGCCCCAGAAGACGAACCAAGGCCACATACCGCCCGCGATGCGGGTCCGGCAGGTGCGCTGGACAACATAGAAACTGGTCGCCAGCAGGACGTTACCGCCAAACGCGAAGATCACCGCGCTGGTGTGCAGGGGCCTCAACCGACCGAAATTCGTCCATCCGAATTCAGGAAAATAGAAGATGTTCGGGAACGTCAGTTGCAGCGCAATGATCACGCCGACAAGAAGCCCGGCAATCCCCCAGAAAACGGACGCGAACACACCAAACTTAACCAGCGTGTCCTCATAACGACTTTCGTCGAACGGATTGCGATTGATCAGATTGCCGGCCCACATCCCCGTACCGACGAGGAATGCCGTCACCAGCACGATGAACGTCATCGCCTGTATGCCCATGGCATGATCGATCGTGCGTCCCGCGATGATCAGGGCCAGGACCCCGAAGACCGCGACCAGCGCAGAAACACTTGCAATGCTCCCACCACCGGAATTTGATGAAATGGTTCTCGATGTCATTCTATTCAGCCCCTTCCGCAGAGTGTAGCGGTTCAGTCGTATTGGGCTTGATTAGGATGATCGGTTCGTCGCGCGTATAGGGGCTTTCCCCTATGGGACAGATAGTCCTCGTCTTTTAGACGGAGGCTCGAACTGGAGGGCGCTGTCCGTGAAACGAACCTATTCCTACGCTGCTGCGGCTACACTAATCGTGGCGGGCATTATCAAGATGACATTGCAGGCTTCAGCCCAGGCTACGCTCATCATCCCGACCTGCCTCGGAAAGTCGGTCACGGTGCCTCTTGAGGGGGTCGGCGTCTCCCTGATGCATTGCTGGGGCTGTTACGCCCTTCTGCTGGGAGTCTTGATGGTCGGCGCGCTGCTGCTGAACGACCTGCGGCATTCGCGTCTTCGTCCGAGGTCCGTGCTTTCCTAAATGTCCGGGCGCACCTACAGTGGCGGGGACATGCCGAATCCCCTGTCTGACCTCTGGCGCATCGAGAACTCCGACTTTCAGGATTCGGATTCCCTCCAGTCGATTCTGACATCCATCCTGCTGTCCGTGCCCGACGCGATGATCGTGATCGATGATGCGGGAATCATCATGGCGTTCAGCCGCGCAGCCGAGAATTTGTTTGGCTACAAATCCGAGGACGTGGTCGGGACCAACATCAAATGCCTGATGACGCAGTCAGACCAGACGCATCACGACCAGTATATCCGCAACTATCTCGCGACCGGAGAGCGCCAGATCATCGGCATCGGACGGATTGTGGAAGCGCGCCTTGCCAATGGCGAGTCGATTCCGGTCGAACTGAAGATCGGCGAGGCCAATATCGGTGATCGCAAGCTGTTCACCGGCTTCATTCGCGACATCACCGAGAAACAGGCCAATGTGCACAGAATCGGGGAACTCCAGGCAGAGCTCGGCAACTTTTCGCGTTTGAGTGCGGTGGGCACCATGGCATCCGCCATGGCGCACGAACTCAACCAGCCATTGACCGCCGTTGCCAACTATCTCGAAGCCGCACGAGACCTGCTGGACGAGCCCAGTGAGAATGATCTCGCCATGGTACAGGAAGCGCTGTCGGCTGCGGCGGAACAATCGATTCGCGCAGGCCAGATCGTTCGCCGGTTGCGTGACTATGTTTCGCGCGGCGAACTCGATCTGAGACCCGCGGCTCTGAAGGAAATCATCGATGATGCCGTGACTATTGCCAAGGTCGGCATCGAAGGCCAACTCGCGCGGGTAGTGCTCAGGATGGAGGATCCCGACATATCGGTCATGGCCGATCGCCTCCAATTGCGGCAGGTTTTCGCCAATCTCGTCCGGAACGCGATCGAGGCCCTCTCCGATACAGAGAACCCTCAAGTCTGGATTCATGCGCGCATGTCCGGCGACGAAGTGTCGATAGAGGTCAAGGACAATGGTCCCGGCCTGTCAGAAGAACTGCTGCATTCCCCTTTCGATGCGTTCCAGACGACGAAAGCCAGCGGTATGGGGCTTGGGCTCTCTATTTGCCAGACCATCATAGAAGCTCATGGGAGTTCGATAGCGGTAACGTCTGACCCCGGCTCTGGAGCCTCCTTCACGTTTACTTTAAGAGTCGCCACTGACGTGGCAGGGTGAGCAAACGATGACCAAAACCATTTTTCTCGTCGATGATGATGATGCCATCCGGCATTCCGCCAGCTTCATGCTGCGTCATGCCGGCTATACGGTGAAAACCTATCCCGACGGCGTGACATTTCTGGACGAATATGCACCGAATGAATCTGCCTGCATTCTCCTTGATGTGCGGATGCCTGTCATGGATGGATTGGCGGTCCAGCAGGCCCTGTCTGATCGTGGCAACAAGATGCCGATCATCGTACTCACGGGGCATGGAGACGTCTCCGTCGCCGTCCAGGCGATGAAGAATGGCGCCATCGAATTCCTTGAAAAGCCCTATGAAAAAAAGGCGCTTCTGGAAGCTATCGAGACTGGCTTCAGTCGCATGGCTGACGAAGAAGCCCAGACCGGACTGAAGAATGAAGCGGTCGCGAAACTCACACAACTGACGACGCGAGAGGCAGAGGTGCTCGACTGTCTCGTCGATGGAATGACCAATAAGGCCATCGCCGATAGGCTGTCCATTTCGCCCCGCACAGTCGAGATTCACCGTGCGAATCTCATGGAAAAACTGGAAGCAGACAGTCTCTCTGCAGCCCTGCGAATCGCCTTCATGGCGGACCGCGGCCGCACTCAGGTCTGATAGGTAGGAGTACCTAGAGACGTCAAACCTCGCCACTCGTAGAGGTAAGACTCCAGTAATTTCGAGACCACTACTTCATGAATCAATCAGCTTCACAGCCCGAACTGCTGAAGGTGGCCCTCGTCGAAGATGATGAGGAAGTCCGCTATTCTCTGATGATGCTCCTGCGGTCACGTGGGTTTGCCGTCGACTCCTACCGGAACGGCATGGAAATCCTGATGAACCAGCCGAGCCTGCAGGTGGACTGCCTGTTGATCGACTACAAGCTGCCCCGGTTTGACGGCGTGGATCTACTGGAAAAAATGAGACTTGCCGGAGACAGGACTCCTGCCATCCTCATCACAGGCTTCTACTCGGCGACATTGCGGGATCGCGCCATAAAGGCTGGGTACACGGACGTCGTCGAGAAATCCTCAGACCCTCAGGACATGCTGGACCGGTTGTCAGAGGCCGCCAAACAAGTCCACTGATCCCGTCTTTCGCCGCGAGGAAAAGTTCCTGAGCTTGTGGATCGAGAGACCTGCACCCGATTTCAATGTTCGTAGAATTTGCACAGCGTCTGGATGACCGCTGTGCCCACTCCTCCCGTTGACCGGTAGAAGATTGTCTGCCCGTCCCGTCGCGACGCCACCAATCCTTCGGCCTTCAGCTTGGACAAATGCTGCGACACGGCCGAAAGGGACTGATCGACAGACTCCGCAATCTGGTTCACCGGCATCTCACCGTCGAACAGCACACAGAGAATGCGCAAGCGAGTTTCATTGGCCATCGCTCTCAGGGTGGCGCAGACATCGCCAATCTGGTCCGCCAAAGCCTCCACCGCATCGGGGTCGGGCTGGATGCCTTGGCGTTTGGTCATGCAGGTTGCACCTCGGTGTGATCCGAAGCTTCATCGTCCTCTGGTGCCTTAACGGGCGCGACCCAGTCCGGACCTTTCAGCGCAACATAGATGGCCGGAATGACCAGCACGGTGAGCGCTGTGGACGAGGCAAGCCCGAACAGGAGCGAAATCGCAAGGCCCTGGAAGATCGGGTCCGTCAGGATGACCGCCGCCCCGATCATCGCCGCCAGGGCGGTAAGCAGGATGGGCTTGAACCGGATTGCCCCGGCATCCAGCAGGACCTCGTTCAGCGGCTTGTCCGCAAACTGGCCATGCCGCACGAAGTCGACCAACAGGATAGAGTTGCGGACGATAATCCCCGCCAGGGCAATGAAGCCGATCATGGAGGTCGCCGTGAACGCTGCACCGAACAGCCAATGTCCGATCATGATGCCGATCAGCGTGAGCGGCACAGGCGTCAGGATGACGAGCGGGGTCCGGAACGTGCCGAACTGGGCAACCACAAGGATATAGATCGCGACGAGCGCCACACCAAAGGCCATGCCCATATCACGGAAGGTGACATAGGTGATTTCCCATTCCCCATCCCAGAGGAGCGACGGTTTTAATTCGTCAGATGGCTGACCATAAAGGCGAATAGCAGGCTGTTCGAGCCCTGCGCCTTCCCAGTCATACGCTGCGACCCGATCCTGGATTTCCAGCATCCCATAGATTGGCGCTTCGAACCGGCCGGCGAGTTCACCCATGACCATGTCGGCGAAATACCCATCCCGCCGAAAGATCGTAGCTGATCCTGACTCCATGTGCGCGTCGACAAGTGTACCAAGCTCAACAGACTGGTTTCCCGACCGCATGGGGACCGGCAGGCTCGCCGTGCGCTCCGACCAGACCTGCGCCGATTTTGGCAAGCGGACGGCGACTGAAAGCGGGTCGCGCCCTTCGCCGCGCGGGGCTACGCCGACGATCTGACCGGAATAGATCAGGGCCAGGGAGTCGAGAACATCCTGCTCCGCAATCCCCTGGTCGGACGCCACGGCTTCATTGACCGACAGGACAAGGCGCGGCTGCGGGCCGCCAAAGGAATTGTCCACATCGACAATATACTCCGTCTCCCGGAACAATTGCTCCACCACATCGGCCGTCTTGCGCCGTGTTTCAGCGTCCGGGCCATAGATCTCGGCGAGCAGCGTCGACAGGACAGGCGGGCCGGGCGGCACTTCAACCACTTTGACACTGGCGCCTTCCGGCAACGGCACGGCATGCAACGCGTCCCGCAGGACAAGGGCGATATCATGGCTCGACCGGTCGCGATGGCTCTTTTCCAGCAGGTTGACCTGTAGGTCTCCCAGCTCCGGTGCCGCGCGCAGGAAATAGTGGCGGACCAGTCCATTGAAATTGAAAGGCGCAGCGGTGCCAGCATAGGCCTGGACGGATTCCACCTCCTCGACCTCATACATTGTGGCGGCCAGCGCAAACAGCGTGCGCTCGGTTTCCTCCAAAGCCGTGCCTTCCGGCATGTCGAGCACAATCTGGATTTCCGACTTGTTGTCGAAGGGCAGCAATTTGACCGTGACCGATTTGGTCGCAAACAGCGTGAGCGACAGAAGAGTGGCAATGCCTACGACGACAAGGAATATCCAGGCATTCTTCCGGCTCGCAACGATTGGCCCTGCGACCGACCTGTAGAACCGGCCCAGCCGGGTTTCCTCATGCTCCGCATGGCCACTCACAGGCGCCTTTCCGGCAATCTTCATCAACAACCAGGGCGCAATGCCCACCGCAACGAAGAAGGAGAAGAGCATGGCTGCGGACGCATTCGCGGGGATGGGTGCCATATAGGGCCCCATCAGCCCGGACACGAACATCATGGGCAACAGGGCCGCGATGACAGTCAGTGTGGCGACAATAGTTGGGTTGCCAACTTCTGATACCGCGTCAATGGCTGCCTGTGCGCGCGTCCTGCCATCCCTCATGGCCCAGTGCCGGGATATGTTTTCGATCATGACGATCGCATCATCAACCAGAATACCGATCGAGAAGATGAGGGCAAACAGGCTGACCCGGTTAATTGTGTAGCCCATCATCAGCGACGCAAACAGGGTCAGCAGGATGGTGGTCGGAATGACGATAAGGGTGACCAGCGCTTCGCGCCAGCCGATGGCGAAGGCGATCAGGATCACGATTGAAACCGTTGCCAGTCCCAGATGAAAGAGCAGCTCATTGGCCTTGTGGTTTGCCGTTTCACCATAATTGCGGGTTACCGCTATATGGACGCCTTCCGGGATCATCTCCCGCTCAAGCAATTCGAGCCGTTCAAGAATCTGGTCCGCAACAACCACGGCGTTGGCGCCCGGCCGCTTCGCAAGCGACAACGTCACGGCTGGCAAGGCTTCAAATTCAGAGCGCTGGGAATTCCGTTCCAGCGTCCAGGCTCGCGCCTCTGTCTCGATACCTGCAACGCGAACTCTCGCAACATCAGAGAGATACACCATACGCCCGTCCGGCGCCTGGATTTCCAATCGCTCCAGATCACCCACACCCGCGATACGGTCGCCGGCCTGGATGATGATCGAGTCCCCTGACCCACGCGCCGTGCCAATCGGGCGCGCCTGGACCGCCTGCGCGGTCGCGTCCACCAGAGCCTGGAGTGATACGCCGTAGGATGATAAAGCCTCAATGTCCGGTTCGACGCGGAGTTCGAGACTGCGTCCGCCAATCACATCGGTCAGCCCGACATTTTCGACTTTCACGAGCTCCTTGAGCACTTCATCTGCCAGCATTCGCAGGCTGGTGTCGTTCCAGACATCCCCGGTCCAAGGTTCCGGAGACAGGGTCAGGGCGACAATCGGCACATCATCAATGCCACGGCCCACAACTTGCGGCATCGGGACTTCAGGGGGAATCCGGTCGATATTGGCGCGGATCTTCTCGTGAATCCTCAAGATCGCATCATCCGCATCCGTCCCGACCATGAACCGCGCTGTGACGATGGCGCCATCATCCCGGCTCTGGCTGTAGACATGTTCGACGTCCGGGATGGCCTTGACAATCTCTTCCAGCGGCTCAGTCACCTGCTCGACTGTATCGGCTGCCCGCAGACCGGGCGACTGGACGAGAATGTCGACCATCGGAACTGATATCTGCGGCTCTTCCTCGCGTGGAATGGTCAGCAGCGCGATCAGTCCTACTGCAAGAGCTGCCAGCAGAATGAGCGGCGTGAGGGGGGAACGAATTGTCGCCCGTGTGATCGAGCCGGAGATATCGGCCTTCATGAGTTTTCGGTCCCCGGCAGGGCAACGACATCGCCCGGCCTAAGACCGGACAAAACTTCAAAGACGCCATTCGACACCAACGGCTCGGCCAGAACGACCGGCGCCTCGACAAAGCGCTCACCGACTTTGACGCGGACAAAGTCCACGCCATAGCGAGTCGTGACATATTCCTGTGGCAGGATGATCGCCCGGCGGTCACCGACTGGCGCGAGGACATCCGCGCGTTCGCCGACCAGCGCATTCAGGCCGCCCTCGACCACGGCGTCTGCCACCACGGCACCGTCACGTAATGCCGGATAAATCTTCTCAATCCGCGCGGTGCGCACATCATTGTCACGAGCGGGCAAGCGCAAGGAAATCTCTCCTCCTTCAGCAAGGAAGCTCAAATGCCGCTCTGGCAGAGAGAGCCGAACCAGGCCATCGAGCGTGGCGAGATTGGCGAGGACCTGGCCTGGAGACACAACGCTGCCCTCAACCACAAGAACCTCGGTCACCCGCGAGTCGACAGGCGCGCGAACATATCCTTCTGCCCGGCGAGCGCTCAGGCTGCGGCGCTCTTCTTCTGCGGAGGCGCGGTTGGCCTTGGCAATATCCAGCGCGGCTTTTTCCTGCTCAAAACGGGCCTTCGGGTAAAAGCCATCCGCAAGCAGCTTGCTGGCGCGCGCCAGGTCTTCTTCCTGTTGGGTAACTTGGGCCGTAAGACCATCGACGCGGGATTTCAGGGCATTGATCTGAGGCGCAATCGTGTCATCGGCGATGAACGCGACCACTTCGCCTGTTTTGACCACCTGCCCTTCATCAATACTCAGCTGTGTGACCACGCCCTGAAGACGCGACCGCGCCATCGTCGTGTCACTGGCCTCAATCCGTCCGACAACAGGCCGGTAGTCCGTGATGATGGATTCCTGAATGGTAAGAGTCTGCGCCGAGGCCATCGCACTGACGGCCAGACCAACGGCCAAGCTGCTAATCAGTCGCGCCATCATATCAGTAATCCCCTTTGTCAACGATGGCGCCCGTCGCTGGGTCCAACCGAATGCAGGGTTGCCGCGCTGACTTCCATGCCGCGATACCGCCCGCAAGATGAGCCGCCTCAACGCCCGTTTCTTTCATGAAATTGTTTAGCGCCATCCTTGATCGCTTGCCGGACCCGCATTGGAACACGATCCGCCGATTGCCATCTGTAGGCAAAGCCTTGGGCTCGAAGGTGGATAGCGGATGAAGAAGCGCGCCGTGAATCCGCTCATTCGCAAATTCCGCCGGCTCGCGCACATCTATCAGCAGGATCTCACCCGCCCTCAGGTCCGTAAGGACACTCTGGGGTGTCAGGTCGTATTTATCAGCCATGAATTCTTCCTCTGCCAAGCCTGCCTGATGCCGTCGCGCATGCAGGGATTTGATGTAGCGCAATGCCCTATCGCCCCATATAGGTAAGATTGCGTATTTGCGAAAGTGCTAATATACAACACTTTCCCTTCGTGGAGGAATAGTCATGGCGAAAATTGTCATTCTCGGAGCAGGCTTGGGCGGACTGGTCGCAGCCTACGAAATCAAGAAAACACTCGGTCGCAAGCATCAGGTCTCGATCATCAGCGAGACCGATTATTACCAGTTCCAGCCCTCGAACCCGTGGGTACTGGTCGGTTGGCGTGACCGGAAAGAGATCACGGTCGATCTCGCAAAGCCGCTGAACAAGCGAAATATTGAACTGATCGTTGGCAAGGCAGAAAAGGTCGATCCAGCCAATAAATGTGTCCGCATGCCTGACGAAACCCAAGTGGATTATGATTATCTGGTTATCGCCACCGGTCCGGAACTCGCCTTTGACGATGTCGAAGGTCTCGGGCCTGACGGCCAGACTGAGTCTGTCTGCCATATTGATCACGCCGAAAAAGGTGCCGCAGCCTTTGAAGCATTCTGCAAAGATCCCGGTCCCATCGTGATCGGCGCTGCGCAGGGCGCCTCCTGTTTTGGTCCCGCCTATGAAACGGCGATGATTATCGAGACCGAATTGCGCAAGCGAAAAATCCGGGACCAGGTGCCCATCACCTTTATCACGCCGGAGCCCTATGTCGGTCATCTCGGCCTTGATGGGGTCGGCGACACCAAGGGCCTGCTCGAAAGCGAAATGCGTGACCGCCATATCAAGTGGATCACGAATGCGCGGGTCGTGAAGGCGGAAGCCGACAAGGTAAGTGTCGAGGAACTGAATGAGGATGGCTCGGTAAAACAGACTCACGAACTGCCCACGCGATACACAATGCTGATGCCGCCATTCCGGGGCGTGGAAGCCGTCCGGGACATTGAGGGCCTTGTGAACCCGAAAGGCTTTATCCTGACTGACGAGTTCCAGCGCAACACAGCCTGGCCCGAAGTCTTCGGCATCGGGGTCTGCATTGCCATTCCGCCCATGGGCAAGACGCCCGTGCCGGTCGGTGTGCCGAAGACCGGCTTCATGATCGAATCCATGGTCGAAGCGACAGCGCGCAATATTGCGCAACTCATTGAGGGCGAGCAGCCGACTCACAAGGCAACCTGGAACGCCATCTGCCTTGCCGATTTCGGAGATGGCGGCGTCGCCTTCGTGGCCCAGCCGCAAATCCCGCCTAGGAACGTCAACTGGTCTGCTTCCGGCGGATGGGTTCATATGGCCAAGGCGGGCTTTGAGAAATACTTCCTGCACAAGCTCCGCACGGGCAAATCGGAAACCTTCTACGAGAACGCCGCGCTCGGCCTGTTGAAGACACACAAATTGAAAGACCACTCATGACTGCCAGTGCCCATCACATTGTCTGCACGGCGTGTGGCGCGGTGAACCGCGCCCCGATCGGTAAGGCCCTGGATCAGGGTCATTGCGGATCGTGCAAGGCCGTTCTTGCGGGCAAGGCGCCTGTCGACGTTGACGAGAAGATCCTGAATCGCCTGCTGGCACGCGATGAAGGCTGCTTTCTTCTGGACGTCTGGGCACCCTGGTGCGGTCCGTGCAGGATGATGGCGCCGTCCTTTGAAGAGGCCGCCTCTCATTTCGCCGGCAATCTGCGCTTCCTGAAGCTCAATTCGGAAGCTCATCCCAACGCAGCTGCCCGTTTGCAGGTTCGCGGCATTCCAGCCCTGTTCCTGTTCCAGGCTGGCCGTGTGATCGACCAGCGCTCCGGCGTCATGACAGCCCCAATGCTGACCCAATGGATCGAAAGCGTAAACATCCTCACCCCCACAGCCTGACCTCATTTCAACCAAGGAAAACAGACATGAATCTTGATCGCGCCGTACTCGCATTTGCCGGACTGATGGTCCTGATCAGCCTCGCGCTGGGTTACTGGGTCTCGCCCTACTGGTTCCTGCTGACCGCCTTTGCTGGCCTCAATATGTTTCAGGCCGCATTCACAGGATTTTGCCCCGCTGCCATGATCTTCAAAGTGTTTGGCATCCGAAGCGGGAATGCGTTCAAATAGCCCTGATAGAGACAGAACTGACCTTTAAACAATGGCTTGCCGGGCCATGGTCAGCGTGCCAAAAACCTCCGCATGATCGTGTCTTCGCCTGATGATTACCGCGCCGCCGCACGGCGTCGGCTGCCGCGTTTCCTGTTCGACTATATAGATGGCGGCGCCAATGCGGAGGATACCCTTCGGCGGAACGTTTCAGACATGCAGGCGATTGAACTTCGTCAACGTGTGTTGAAAGGGACCGCCGAGATTGATCTCAGTACGTCTCTATTTGGAGAGAGGCTCGCCCTGCCCCTGGCGCTGGCGCCGGTCGGTCTGACCGGCATGTATGCCCGCCGCGGCGAAGTACAGGCCGCCAAGGCTGCGGAGTCCGTAGGCATAGCCTATTCACTCTCCACCGTCTCGGTCTGCCCGATCGAGGAAGTCGTGCCCGCAATTGATCGCCCGATCTGGTTCCAGCTTTACGTATTGAAGGACAGGGCCTTCATGAAGTCCGCTTTGGAACGCGCCCTTGCGGCAGGTGTGAAAACCCTCGTCTTCACGGTCGACATGCCTGTGCCGGGCGCCCGCTATCGGGATGCTCATTCCGGCATGAGCGGATCGAACGCTGGCCTCCGGCGTATGCTGCAAGCGATCACCCATCCGCGCTGGGCCATGTCAGTGGGCCTGGGTGGCCGGCCCCACGATCTTGGCAACATCTCCGCCTATCGTCAGCAGCGTACCAACCTCGTTGATTATATCGGCTGGCTAGCCGAGAATTTTGATCCGGGTATTTCCTGGAGGGATCTGGAATGGATACGGGATTTCTGGCCCGGCAACCTCATCATCAAGGGCATTCTGGACCCGGATGATGTAGAGGATGCCATCAGGCTCGGCGCAGACGGTCTCGTCGTTTCGAACCATGGCGGACGCCAACTCGACGGTGTCTCCTCCAGCATTCGCGTCTTGTCCAACATTGTCGCTGCGGCTGACAAACGGACGAAAGTTCTGGTCGATTCCGGCTTTCGCAGCGGCCTTGATGTAGTCCGCGCGCTCTGCCTGGGCGCGGATGCGGTCATGCTAGGCCGGTCGTATATCTACGCGCTGGCGGCCGGTGGCCAGCCAGCAGTGGAAAACCTGCTCGACCTCTACGCAAAGGAAATGCGGGTGGCGATGACGCTCATGGGGGCACAATCCGTAACAGAACTGACGGCCGACCATGTCAAATTTGATCGCTGACCAGTCTTTGCAAATTGGATGATAAGAGTGACGCTGCCATTCGAACGGTCGCAACTTCGTCGATTGTGTGCTCGTCAAATACCATTTCGACCACGGCATATCCGATCTCAACGCTGAGGCGCGCCGACTGGAAGACGAGATCAGGGTCCAGACTGGTCCACGTCCTGGATATCTGGTCCGCAAGCTGGCGTGCCATCTGTCTGTGGGATTCCAGCCTGACATCCGCCAGGACAGGCGTTGCATGCATGGATCGCATGATCCAGCCGCCCGCTTTGGTCTGGCGCGTAACCCGAATTGTCTCGATTAGGAGTCTCTCAATCTCTTCCTCCAGGCTTTCGAGATCGTTCGCTTCCAGGCCCGGCTGTTGGAGAAGCTTGTTCTGCTCCGCCATCAAACGCTCCCCCAGTTCCTTCAGGACTGAATATTTGTTCGGAAAGTAGCGATACAAAGCCGGAGGCGTGAGGCCCGCGCGTTTGCAGATCATATTGGTCGAAAGCTTTTCGAATCCGACCTCCTCCAGCAAATCGGCAGCAGCAGCCAGAATCTGCTCAAGAGTTTGCCGGCTCCTCGCCTGATTGGGCGCCGAGCGTCTTGTCGTCTGGGGTTTCATGAGATCGGCCATGGCGGAATTGCACTTCATTGACACTGGACAGGCGGAAAAATACCGATAGTCTTCGCTACCATTATTGGGGGTGTAGGTGCAATGGGTGTCTCCAGACGGAATGTCATTCTCGCGGGTGCCGGGCTCACCGCCGCAGCAGCCATTCCGGCGGTTCAACATGTCGCGTGGGGCTCAAAAAACTTCGTTCGCGACGGCTATTTTCCCGATTTTCCTGACGCACCTGCCGGCGAAGAGAGCTGGCTGAACTGGTCCGGCGCCCAGAGCGCGACGCCAAAACGATTCCAGTCTCCCGCTTCGGAAGCCGAGCTTTCGGATCTGGTCCGGACGAGTGCAGGCCGCATTCGCCCAAGAGGCAGCGGCCATTCCTTTTCCGGCCTGGTCCCCAGCGAAGGCACGATCCTCGATGTGGGTCGGCTTTCGGGCTTGAAATCGTATGATGACATCACAGGGCGCGCGACTTTCGGCGCAGGCACCGTCCTGTTTCAGGCAGCCTCGCAGCTGAATGATGTCGGCAGGGCATTTCCGAACCTCCCAGATATTGTTGATCAAACCCTAGCTGGCTCTTTCTCCACCGCTACTCATGGCACGGGGCAAAGCCTGACCGCGCTCCACGACTACATCCATGCCTTCAAACTGGTCACAGCGGATGGCAGCGCACGTGAGGTTACCCGCTCGAATGATCCAAACCTGTTTGCAGCAGGCAAAGTCTCGCTCGGCGCGTTGGGGGTCATCTCGGAATACACAGTTAAGACAGTCCCTGCCTTCAATTTGAAACGTATTGTCACGGCTGAGCCTATTGAGTCAGTTCTTGACGAAGCCCTGGCCCGCGCCGACAGCCATCGAAACTTCGAGTTCTACTACCTTCCGGGGACAGGCATCGCCGCCAGCATCGTTCACGATCTGCATGAGGGTGAGATCACTGGCCTTCACCCGTCCAATGATGACGATGAAATGCTGGAAGGACTCAAACAGCTTCGAGACGAATTCGGGTGGTGGCCCTGGCTAAGAAAGCGAATTGCCCAGTCTGCGCTTCCTAGCGGAGAGGTCGAAAATGTCAGTGATGCGTCACTCCAGCTTCTCGCCACGACCCGCCCTATAAAATTCAATGAAATGGAATATCACATTCCACGAGAAAACGGTCTTGAGGCCGTGCGCCAGGTCATCGCCAAAATGGACCGTCGCAAGGATGCCTTCTTCCCCATGGAGGTGCGCTTCACTACGCCGGATGATGCCTGGCTGAGCCCCTTCAATGGAGGGCCGCGAATGTCCATTGCCATCCACGCAGCGGTCGACGAACCTTATGACTATTTCTTCTCGGAGTTCGAGCCGATTTTCAGGAAACATGGGGGTCGCCCCCATTGGGGCAAGCATCACAGCCAGACGCGCGAAGATCTGGAAGCGCTCTATCCGGACTTCGCCACTTTCTCTGAACTGCGCCGCTCGCTCGATCCGACCGGGAAATTCTTGAACCCTCACCTTGCCGACCTGTTTGGAGAAACCTTCCGTGCCTAAAATCAGCAGACGGAACCTCTTGATCGGCGGCACAGCCATAGCGGGAGTTGCAGCCCTGATGTCGAAACCAGATGACAAGAGCGGTCCACGGGACCCGTACTTCCTGAGTATTCAGCAGGCCCTGATGAATGCCGGAATCGCCACCCCGACCCTGGTGATTGATCGCACCAGGCTCAACGCAAATATTGATGCGCTCAAGGGGCATCTGCCCGAGGGCATGGGCTACCGCATTGTTGCGAAATCCCTACCGTCCATCAGCCTCATTCAGCATGTCGCTCAACGCGCAAACACCGATCGACTCATGACGTTCAACCTGCCCATGCTTGTCGCGTTGAGCAACCTGATGCCAGAGGCCAGCCAGCTGGTGGGCAAACCGCTTCCGGTGCAGGCCGCGCGTAACTACTTCGAGAGACTGCCTGCGACACGCAGCGACGCAGCAGATCAAATTCAGTGGCTCATCGACACACCAAAACGACTCACACAATATCAGGAGCTTGCCAAAACCCTTGATCGTACGCTGAGACTCAATCTGGAACTCGATGTGGGGCTTCACCGGGGCGGTTTCGAAACGGGCGCAGACCTGGGCGCGGTACTTAAGGGAATTAAGACCGATCCAAATTTGGAATTCGCAGGCTTCATGGGATACGAACCACACATCCCCAGCCTGCCGACCACGCTGGGCTGGCGCGACAAGGCCCTTGCCGGTGCCTGGCGGACATATCGCACAGCGCTGGAGCAGGCTGCAGACGTATTTGGAAGCGAAGCCGTCGCGCACATTACGCGCAATGCCGCGGGAAGTCCGACCTATCGCTACTATGAAGACACCGAGATCGCGAATGAAGTGTCCGCCGGATCATGCCTTGTGAAGCCGACGCATTTTGATACCGAACTGCTGGAGCCGCACCTGCCGGCCAGTTTCATCGCGACACCCGTGATCAAATCAATTCCAAAGACACGCATGCCCGGCCTTGAGTTTGCCGACGGTGCGGCACGCGCTTGGGATCCAAACTACAGCAAGACTGTGTTCATCTATGGGGGCCACTGGCTCGCTGACCCCGTTGATCCGCCCGGTCTGAGCTACAATTCCACGTTCGGCCGGTCCTCAAATCAGGAAATGCTCAATGGCGGTCCTGAGCTGAATATCACGCCGGACGAGTTCGTATTCTTCCGCCCTCACCAGAGCGAGGCGGTCTTCCTGCAATTCGGAGACATCGCTGTTTATGATGAGGGGGAGATCGTTGACTATTGGCCGGTATTCGAAGCATCGGCATAGCGGGCTCCCGTTACGACATCTCTTGTCATAATTTAATGATTACAGCGAATTAGCTCGCCCCTCATCTTGGCGAAAAAGTTCTCCATTTGGGGCGACCTGCGCGCGTGCTGAGCCAAGGGACAGAAGATTTAGTCCTTTGACGCATTCGCCTGCACATCCGTCCGATTCGAGATTAATAGCCTCTCCTCCCGAGTGCGGCTTCGCTAAATCCTGAGGCGCAAAGTTAAATAGACTCCATTTGCGAATAATTTTCATTTGCAATACTGGAGGGCGCACGCTATCCCGACCCCCATAATGCGACTGAGTTGCATTATCGAAACCAACTGGAGGGGTCCATGAACCACATTTTGAACCGTAAAACTGCCCTGCTCGGCGCCACCGCGATCGTTTCGGCCGTCCTGCTTCAGGCGCCCGCGTCTGCACAGGAAAGCACGGAATCCGAGACTGGCGAGTTTCTCGGCACACTGACACTCGGCGAAAGTAAACGGGACGTCCAGACTGACACCGCAACGCCGGTGACGGTGGTGGACCAGGAAGAAATTGAGGATCGCCAAGCCGGCACAATCGCCGAACTGATTGACTCGGTTCCCGGCGTTTCTCTCGTGAACGGCTCCACCCCTATCGGCTCGGGCATCAACATTCGCGGCTTTGGCGCCAATGGCACATACGGAACCGACCAGAAGGTTGCGATTCAGGTAGATGGAGCGAGCGTAGGTTCCGAAGAACTCTACCGGATCGGGACCCAACTCTATACCGACCCCTACCTGTACAAGAGCGTCGAAGTCATCCGCGGCACCGTGGGCAGTTTTGAATACGGGTCTGGCATCATTGGCGGTGTCGTCCGTCTTGAAACAATTGATGCCTCAGACCTGACGGGCGGCGAAACCGGGCTCGCGTTTCGCCAGACCCTGGGTGGCGCCACAAATATGGACGGGTTCAATTCCTCCAGCACGCTCGCAATCCAGCCCACCGAGAACCTCGAACTGCTTGCAAACTATTCCTGGCGCGAACAACATAATCAGGAGGATGGCAATGACAACGTCATCGAGAACAGCGAGTTCGAACTGCCCTCCTACCTGTTAAAGGCCCAGTATACAGCGGGCGATCACAGCCTCCGTGCCAGCTATACCAATTCTGAAACCAGCGAACGCGACAAGCCCTATGATTCCTTCGGCACGACCGGGGGCTCCTTCGGCAATGTAGATCGGGACACGACATCAGAGACCGTTTCACTTGCCTATAACTTCAATCCGGTCTCGAATGACGTGGTCAACCTCGATGCCATCTATTCCTATGCAAACCAGGAGATTGAACAGGAATGTGTGGTTGGCAGCGGTCCTTTCGGGTGCTTCGCCACGGTCGATGCAGACCATCGTTACGAGACGACCAAGCTTACCGTGAAGAACTCCGCCTATATTGAGACAGGCGCACTTGTTCACAATTTGCGCACAGGCATCGACTTCATCCAGAAGGAGCGCCTGGATGCAAACTCCGCCCCCGGTGGCGAAGACAAGCGCATTGCCCTGTTCGCAGTCGACCAGATCGACTTCCTCGGCGGCTGGACGTTTGCACCGGCTGTACGTTTTGAGACATCCGAAATTGAGGGCACGCTCGATGATGGCAGCGCTGCCAGCTATGACAATGACGCATTCATGGGGGGCGCATCGCTCCGCTACCAGTTTGATAATGGCATCGCCCTGTTCGGCAGCTATGCCTACACGGAAAGCCTGCCCATTCTCGATGACCTCGAGAACGAGACTTACATGACCCAACCCGAAATCGGAAAAACCTACGAATTCGGCGCGGCCTATGACCGTATCGGCGTCTTCGGCCAGGACGACACCCTCTCCATGAAGGCGAACTATTATCACACGGACCAGGAAGACAACACGTCCTACTCCGGAGTCGACTCCATTGAACTTCAGGGTCTTGAGTTGGAAGGCTCCTACGCGCGCCGTGACGGATACTATGTCGACATCAACGCAAATATCGTGGACGCTGAACAGACCCGCACGGACAATTCGGTAACGGATTGGACCAATGCTCCCGCCAACACGGTACGCCTGACACTGGGCAAGCGACTCTCCCGCCTGGCTGACCTGTCCAGCGAGTTTGTCGCAGCGGATGAAGCAGACCGCAACGGGACCGCCACCCCCGGCTTCGTCACGGCAAACCTGCGCGCCACGATCACACCGCAGGAAGGGGTTCTGAAAGGCACATCCTTCCGCTTTGGCTTGGAGAATCTTTTCGATCACACCTACACCCCGCTTCTGTCCACACGCCCTGCGGTCGGACGGAACATCAAGTTCACGGTGTCGAAAGCCTTCTGAGCCGTCTCCTCCCTCCGACCAGAGGGGACATGCTCAACGCGAACACCCTGCGACATCTCAGCTCCCGCAGGGTGTTCGCACCTCATTGCCCAAGCGCTCCTCAAGCGGACGGCTCAAACGACACCTGACTGGAAAAGCCAATGATCTCAACGTTCCAATCCCTATACGAGGTCGGCGGCCCCATCCTCGTCATCCTGCTGCTTACATCGATCTTCACGCTGGGACTCACAGGCTTTAAATACTGGCAGTTTCGATCAGACAGAATCGGGCAGTTGAAGACATTGAAATCTGCGGTTAACGCGTTGGATAGCGGACGGGAAGGCGATGCGCGCGCCAAGCTTGGCACCTCCAAGCACTGGCTCGCCGACATTATCCTTTCAGCGTTGCCGTTGCGAGGACGCGATGGCCTCATCGCGCGGCTGGAGGCCGAAGCAGATCAGGCGTTGCAACCTTATGAAAGCGGCTTTCGCATCCTCGACACGATCGCCCAACTGGCCCCGCTGCTCGGACTTCTGGGGACAGTGATTGGAATGATTGACGCCTTCCAGGCCCTCCAATCAGCGGGGTCTCAGGTCGATCCGTCAGCGCTTGCGGGCGGCATCTGGATCGCTTTGCTGACGACAGCCGCAGGGCTGTCCGTCGCCATGCCTACCTCCATCGCCCTGTCCTGGTTTGAAGCTCAGACCGACCGCGAACGCGCCTTTGCAGAACATGCCTTTACGATTCTCGTCACACCGGAGACGCGCGAAGCGGCTACCGCAGAGATTGGCGCGGCAGGGTATGGCACTTAGACGCGTCCGCCGTCGCCGCCGTGCATCGATCACGTCGCTCATTGACGTGATCTTTTTGCTGCTGCTCTTCTTTATGCTGGCATCGACCTTTTCAACCTTTTCCGAGATCGACATCTCTTCTACAGCATCGGGCAATGGAGAAGCGGCAGACACCACCATCCTTATACTAACAGTTGGATCCAATGGACTTCTGCTGGACGATCAGCCTGTGCGATTGGATCACCTCACCCACCGGGTCGAAAGGCTGGGCTCAGGCGAAGATACACCCATTGTTGCGGTAAGCGTCATCGGGGATGTCACAACGCAGACCCTGATCGATGTGCTCTCCCAGCTCAAACGCATGCCTCGGATTGAGATAATGGTGATGGAGCCGACATGAAGCGCCGCAGACTGAAAGCCCCTCGTGATCCCGTCATTTCGCTGATCAATATCGTCTTCCTGATCCTGATTTTCTTCATGGTTGCCGGATCCCTTTCCTCTCCTCCCGACCCATCCATAAGGTTTGTCCAAACCGAAGACCTCGACTGCTGCGTCTCGCCAGATGCGGTCGCCATCGACCCGTTTGGACAACTGCGCAGGGGCGGTATTCCCATTGACCGGAAGAGCCTTCTCAACAGTCAGCACCTCCGCGTAACACCGCTGCGTCTCCTTCCTGACAGAGACCTGCCAGCGGCGCAGCTTCTCGAACTGGTGAAAGAACTACGCGCGAACGGACAGGCTGACATCATCATCGTGACAGAGGATACAACCGTATGACGCGGGTAAACGTCCTGAAATTCTCAGTTGCCCTGTCGGCTGCAGCTGCAACCCATTTGAGTGTGCTTGCCTACACTGTGTCCTACGCTCCGCCGCCTCTGGTCGCAGGCAGTGGCTTCAGCGTGCAGTTTGGTTCGCTTGCTTCGGCAACGAACGCCGAGTCACTCGAAAGTATGGGGCCGGAGGCAACCGCCCCGGCACCTCCCGAACAGGAACAGCCACTCGCAGACCACGCCCCGCCAGAACCTAAGCCGCCGGTGGAAACCATCGGCACAGAACCAGCACAGCCTACGGATCCCGTTTCGGTACCAGCCGTCAAAGAAAAAAGTCCTCCTCCGCCTAAACCAGACGCCCCACCCAAATATGCCCCGCAGGCCGAGTCTGCACCTGTTGCCCAGGAGTCTCTTGCCGCATCGGAGCGTGCGCCGCAGGCCCATAGGGGAATCTCAACAGAATCGATTGAACAGGCCCCGGATAAAGGTGGCCCCCATTCCGAAATCGATCCTCACGCTGCATCAGAAAGCCCGACCGCGGAGCCATCGAATCTCGCAACCTCCTCCAGTGCGCAGCCCGCTGCCACAGGAAATTCCGAATATTCGAACTATTCCGGCAAGGTCATGAAACACTTGTCCCGGCTGCGCCGACCGCGCGCGTCTGGCCCCGGCTCAGCCCATATTCGGTTTGTGATCGCCTCGCGCGGCACAATCGAGCATATTGAAGTGTCCCAAAGTTCCGGTTCGTCCCGCTTCGACCGTGAAGCCTTGATCTTTGTAAAGAAGGCATCGCCCTTTCCGCCGCCACCAACCGGCATAAGCCGCAGCTTCACCGTCGAGATTGAGGGCACTTAGAAAAGTCAGGCTTCGCGCCTGAGGCTTAGTCTTTCACGCCAAAGCGGATCATCACTTGTCCAATCTCGCCCCCAGGCTCGACCTGGTGATTAAACGGGTCATCTGAGAGTGTGAACCCGATACTTTCGTGCTGGTGGTCACCATGCTCACGGGCGGCTTCGAGGTGCAGGATGTAATCGCCTGCAGGTGCTGGGACGCCATCATCTGTCAGGCCGTCCCATACAAGGTCATATTGACCCGGCCGGCGCGTCGGCCCCGCAATGGCGTCCACGAGGCTCCCAGCCTTTCTGCCAAAGCGCCTATGCCAATAATAATTCTCCTTCATCCAACGTTCTTGCTGACCCGCCAGCATCAGAATACGGATGAGGTTACGCTCCTTGTCTGCGATCCATACCGCCATATAGGGCCGCTCATAGTCCGCAATAGCCTGATCAGGAATTTCGAAATCGATGGTGAAGGCAAATTCGTCCGGCCAGTTCGCGCTGGCCTCCCCTTCCTTATCAGGCATTGATTCCAGAGCCGCCCACCCTGATGTCTGGTGGCGACGCTGATCTGCCGTGACAATCTCAGCTTCCACTCCCGGCATATTCTCCACAAGATCCAGCCCCGGTTTGAGGTCCATTACCAGAAGGGCGGTGGCGATGGCATCTGCCGTCATCGCGTCGGAAGCATGAACCGTTGCGTTCTGAATGTGAGAAACTGGCCACCCGTCAGCCGGGGAGATGACATGGCTGTAGGCTTCGCCTTCAATCATTCGATTACGCGGCCCCAACCCACTGGTCGCGATGGCGCCCTCATCTATCAACACACGCGCATGTAGCGCGGAGCCGCCCTCTCCCAGTTCGGAAGCTTGCGTTACGGCCACAGCCCATTGCCCATTTTGAGGGCCATTGCCCCATGATCGGATGTCTCCACCGATGTTTATCAATAGCCCCGACACTTCGGGTGCAGCCGTACTGCCGACCTCCTGCGCAGCATCAAGTATGTAACCCTTTGCCAGAGAATCGGTGGCAAACCGCACTGGCTCGGGCCGACTGATTCTTCGTGCTTTCAGGTCTGTCTGGATACTCGCCCGCCGGATTTCCCCAGCCGTTACACGCATGGCCGGGCGGTCAGGCAATCTGTTTTCGTGTTCGGCAGAGGCCCAGACATCAAGAAGTCCACCAATACGGCAGCTGAGGGCGTTTGAGGTCAGTGTGCGATAGGCCTCGCACTGTTCAATCACGCGGATCATGTCAGCAGATGCTTCCATACTGCCTGTTCGGTTCAAGCGAGATATTTCGCTGGAGGTATCGTACGTGCTGAACACAGCGCGAAGGCGTTCGATTTCCTGGAGGATCGCGCTTTCTGCCGTGTCAGCGGCGGTCTCTGAGGGCGCATTCACAACAAGATCCAATGAGGTCCCGAGGACATAGTCATGGTGTCGCTTGTAAATGTCGGCCGCTGCCGCACCCGATAGCATTACCAACAAGATCGGAGCCAAGGCCAACCCGGCCAATGTCTTTCGCATCACCGCTCTCCGTGAATTTTGTGTGCGCATACTGATCGGACTAAAGAGCCCGCCTACGAAGCGACCCTACATTTCAATAATTCTCTACTTGCAACTAAATCGCATTCTCAGTATGTGCAAGTGATAATTATTCTCAATTATATGGATGAGGGGTCTCATGACATTTCTAAAATTTGGCGCAGTTGGAATCGTGTCTGCCGTCGCGCTATGTGCAGCTGCGCAAGCGCATACATCCTTCATGTATCCGAATGCCTTCATCACCACCGAAGGCAGTCAGGTCACTCTTCAAGCGTCCTTCAGTGAAGATCCCTTTGTTCCGGAAATCGCCGTCCTCTCCGATGATTATCATGTCATTCTTCCCGATGGTTCACGGGATGATTTCAAGACCCTCACGAAACTTCGCCAATTGGTTGTGCTCGAAAGCGATCTGGATACTGAAGGCACCTATCGGTTCACCACCGGCGTTCGCATGGGCCGGAAAAGCCAGAAAGCTCTCGTCGATGGCGAATGGAAACCGATCTTCGGACCCGATGCGGAAGTGCCCGAAAATGCGACTGAAGTGATCACAAGCCAGACCGAGACGGTTGCTGATGTCTATGTCACGAAAGGTGCCTCGACTTGGGACGCCGTCGAATTGCCCACCGGGCAATTGATTATCAAACCGGTCACCCATCCGAGTGAAATCTATCTCGGAGAAGGGTTCGAATTCCAACTCCTGTTCAACGGCGAACCGCTTGCGGGCCAGTCGGTAGAAATCAAACGGCAAGGCGGCGCTTATGAGTCGCCAAAATACGAACGCCATGTAGAATCAGACGCTTTCGGGACCGTGAACCTGTCCTTCGACACGCCAGGCAAATACCTGATCATGACCCGCCACGCAGCCGATGCCCCTGACGGCGCCGAGACAGACGAACGCAGCTACACGACCTCGCTGACTTTCGAAGTGGCTCGATAACAAACACCCAACTGAAACGGAACTCAGAACATGAAACGCATTTTCCCAGTCTTGTTGACCCTCGCCCTGACACCCCTCGTCGCTTGCGCCACCCATGAAGCCACCGCGCCAGCAGACGCTCAGATCGTGCCTGCCTCTATGGACACGACGATAACAGACACGCCCCGGCGCTCTGCAGATGGACACAGCAAAGGGGCCTTCTTCACCAAGTATGATGTGGACGGCGATGGCCACGTCACGCAGGCCGAGTTCACGGCAGAACGTGCTAAAGGCTACCGTCGACGGGATGCAGATGGTGACGGCTATGTACAGTCTGAAGAGTATGTCTCGGAGTATGAAATCCGGCTGATCGAACAATTGGAAGACCAGCGCAAACGCCAGATCGACCAGGCTGACTTCCGGTTCACAGTACTCGACAAGGATGAAGACGGAAACCTGTCTCTGGACGAATTCCACGCCTCAGGCGAGCGCATGTTCTCGACGCTGGATTCCAACAGGGATGGCATTGTCGACGAGCTGGACAGCAAGGATAATTATTGATCCTGTATGCCGAAATTTAGAGCACGGCTGCCGACAGTGGCAGCCACGCCCTGCCCCCAATTTGGGGCAGAATCCGCGATGGTGTGAGTGGCTATTGCAGCGCCCATAAGGCTTCTCATGATGCCACCTTACGCGTCTGCCACTCGGGGATCTATCACGGCCGTATAGCCCAGCCCACGGAGCGTCCGTATCGAGACGCTTGCCCCCATCTCTGCGAGCTTGCGACGCACTCTATGGACGTGAACCTGGATGGAATTGTCCGTGAATTCCTGGTCAAGAGAATGGAGGCTGTCGCCAAGCTGATCCTTGGTGATCACCCGACCGGGCGCTCGCAGGAAGCGCTCCAGGACAATACTCTCCCCGCGTGACAAACCTGCATGTTTCTCTCCTACGGAAATATTCCGCGCTGCAATGTCGTAGACAATATCGCCATAGCGGATGATCGGATCGGCTTGTGCGGGCGGACGGCGGCTGAGGGCCCTGAGCCGTGCCACCAATTCCTCGATCGCAAAGGGTTTGACCAGATAGTCATCCGCACCGGTATCCAGCCCATGCACACGCTGGTCCACACTCCCCAAGGCAGTGAGAAGAAGCACCGGCGTAGACAACCCTTCGCCTCGCGCACGGGATAACAAATCAAGCCCACTTTCTCGCGCCAGCATGATGTCCAGAATGACGACATCATAGGTCACCACTTGCCAGGCATGCCAACCATCCTCGGGAGTTTCAAAGAGATCGACAGCAAACCCTGCGCGCGTCAGTGATTTGCTGGTCGCCCTGCCGAGCTTGGTATTGTCCTCAATGAAGAGCACCCTCATAAGCACGTTCCCTAGAATGAACGACTGACGCCGAACATGATCCCTGCCTGATCTTCCGACCCTTCGAGTTGGACGACGGGGCTATCGGCAGCGGTATCGAGTAGGCGCTGGTAATTGACCATACCGAGGGCGCTCCATCTTTCGTTGATCCTATACATGAGGCCCGCCGAGAGTTCGACATTTTCAACACCTGACCCGGCGGTGTAGGTGGGCAGGCCACTGGCCGCTGCACCGGCTGGCGTAACACCGAAATAGGCCTGCATGTATTTCTCGTCAGCCCAACTCGTCGAGGCGCCGATCATGAGCATGGTCCGCTGTGATAGAAACCGATTATAGCCCACTTCGAACTTGGCGGTCATGCCGTCATTTGCGCCGCTCACATCGGTCAGCACCTGCGCCCCGACCTCAATGCCTCCGGGACCACCCAAATCTATGCGCTTGCTGGCGAAGATCCCGGCCATGATTGCATCATCAACCTCCCCCAAGCGGCGCACGGTGCGATTTTCGATATCATTGTCACGTCCCATTTCGAACGTAATAAGGGGCCCCAACTCGAAGTCGCCACCGGAGACGATATTTGCCTTTAACCCGGGACCATCAAGCGCCACATAACGATCGCCACGCGTGTAACGAATGGACGCGAATGGAAGCGGCATGACCCGATAATCGTTGCTGCCCTTGTAATCCGGACCCACAAACGCTCCCGCGCCGAGTTCAAACTGAAAGCCATCCTGATGTTCAGGTCCCGGCGCGCCTTGGGCTTGCGCCTTCACGGGGACCAGGCCTCCAGCTCCGACAATAGCAATCAGGGCCAAGGTCGTCCGCGTCATCTGTATCATGTTTAAGTTCTCCAAGACCGGCCTTCAGCTCCTACAGCCGTGTCCAAACCGGTGGGCGGGCTATGGGTGGTCAGCCTTGCAGGGAGCTTTCAGATGGCTCGGGAATTCGTCGTCTCAGCCGCCGCGACACCGCCACGCCTTGAAAAGTCGAGAACAAACCGCGCGCCATCGCAAGCGGGGTCCAACCGGGCCTCACCGCCATGCAATACCATCACCCGATGTATGATCGAAAGCCCGAGCCCCGCTCCGGCGCTCTGCGGGTCTGCCTTGCTGAACCGCTGGAAGAGACGAGACTGAATGGTGTGCGGCACACCTGGTCCGTCATCATTGACGGCGAGTTGTCCCTGCATCTCGATTGACACCAGGATTTCGCTGCCAGGAGGCGTATGCCGCATGGCATTTTCCAGCAGGTTACGGAGCGCTATATGCACTAATGCGACCGTGCCGTAGCAATCCCACCGCTGATGAGCACTCTCGAATGAAATACCCCGCCCGCTCGCAAGAATGGTGCTGGCCATATCGCTGGTGAGGGATCGGGCCACCTCAACCAGGTCAAAAGGGGCCTTGCCCAGATCCTTGCCGCTGTCGGCCTCGGCCAGGGTGAGAAGTTGAGTGATCAGACGCGACAACCGGTCGAACTCTTCTATAGCTTCCTTGCGCTCGTCCGGCGTCAGAAGACTCTCGACCTGCGCCCGTAATGTCGCCAATGGTGTTCGGAGTTCATGCGCTGCATTCGCGGAGAACTCCTGCTGAGCCCGCAATCCGGCTTCAAGACGATCCAACGCACCATTGAAAGCGACCACAAGGGGCGTGATTTCCTTGGGCGATGACCTTAGTGACAGCCGCTCGCCGATGGTGGCAGGGCCGATCCGGGCGGCGCGTTCGGAGATTTGCCGCAACGGTCGCAATCCAATGTGCAGGGTCATCAAGATACCTGCCATCATCAGCCCAACCAGCAGCAACATAAAAGGAAGATTGTCGCTCACCTCGCCGGCGAGGCGACCGAGATCCATGCGCTCAGAGAAGGAGAGCGTCGCGCTATCCGGATCTATGCGCAGGAACTGAACGGCCATGAACGTCACCATCATGACCAGCACCACGGAGGGGAACAGCATCCAGATCAGCGACAATCCACGCTTTCCACTGCTCGGCTTATCGTTCCAGATTTTGAGATGATCCAACACTGCGCTCGCCTTTCAGTACCCAGGAAAGGCCGGGAGCCTGCACCCTGTGACACCGCATGAGGGCCTAACCTTCCGCGAGCCTTTCTGGCAGTCGAACTGCGCACAAAGCTCCTGCGTCACGGCTTCACACTCCGTCAAACCGCTCCTCATTGACCTTAAGTTTCCAGGTTCGCAGGCTATGCGCCTTGGGACGCCACGTCGATTATAATTACCGTCACATTATCCGGTGCACCATCATTGAGCGTATTCGAAATCAGGCGATCGACTGCCGTTTCATTGTCCACGTCCGAGATCAGGGAGAGGATTTGCTTGTCGCCCAAGACCGAGGTCAGTCCATCCGAACACAGAAGGAATCGGTCGCCCGCCTCCAATTCACCGTTCGCCGTTTCCAGGGAAAGCCTGGAACTTGCACCGATGGCGCGTGTGACGACATGCGCCTGGGAGTGCCGTCGGGCTTCCTCCGGCGTGATTTCACCTGCGTCGATGAGTGACTGCACAAGACTATGATCGCTCGTGATTCGGCGGAAACGCCCTCTTCTCAGGAGATAGATGCGGCTGTCTCCCGCCCATGTGCAGGAGTAGTACCCATCACATGCTGTCAGAACAGCAACCGTCGCCCCCATGCTCCCTCGTGCGCTGTTTTGCGAGAGGGTCAAGAGCTCTTCGTTTGCCTGCGTCAGTTGCCGCGCCACCTCTCGTCGCAAGGCATAGGCTGTGTCGTGACGGGCAATTCGACCCAAACGCCGAGTGACCAAAGCACTGGCCACGTCCCCGCCACTATGACCGCCCATGCCGTCGGCTACTGCCCACAGAGCCGCATCCGGGCTTTCGATGAATGCATCCTCATTCAAAGTACGGACCTGCCCGCAATCGGTCCGTCCCGTTGACTGGAAACGGAACCGCCGCGAGCGGGCCGCAACCGCACTCATGTCTCTCGAAGGAAATTGCCAGCTCATTCGCACGGGTCCTTCGCCTTCAATTCACTCGCGCGCTGCTCATAGCCGCGCTTGAAAGCGACATTGACTGTGCTGTCCGGATCATTGAAGGGATCCTTTGAGAGATCAGCATGCGCAGACTTCATGCAACGCATGGACACGTCCGATCGCTCCGTGAACAAGCCCGTTTTCGCCTTGGCATCAGCGCCTACCATTTTGGGGTCCAGTCGCTCCAATACAGAGTTCACCGCCGCCCTGGAACCAGCGACGAGACAGAGTGAATGCCCTTTCAGGTCTTCAAAGCATTCCTTGATAGCGTCGCCCCCCTTCAGGAAGCCGCCCGTGCGATTGCAAATAAGATCGACGGCCAGTCGATGGGTCGGCGCCCATTTGAGGGGATTATTGTCGGTCGCGCCGATGGTTGTGCGATCAAGACTGTATTCGGCCTTCATCGATGCCCGGTCACTCATCAGGTCTCCCAGACCCACCACCACCTGCTGGTACATTTCTCCGAGGCGACGCATGATCTCAACCGGGTCTTCGCTGGTGAGATAAGACGGGTCCAACTTAGCACCTTCACAGAAGGCCTCCAGCATGACGACTTCACTCGTAGCTTCGGCATCGTCCGGCCGGGGCTTGGCTCGACGATCCGGTTCGGGCCAAACTTCACTCGTTATACTGGTACTGGACTCGCACATGTCATCAGAGAGGGGAGCCCCCCTCTTGCGCATGTCCGAGTCATTTCCCCGGTCTTCGATGAGATTCTGGTCCACGTCTACCTGGAGGACAAAATTGCCGATCTGAATACTCTCGCCGGCCGGAACGGCTGTCTCGACCGAATGCTCCACGCGCGTGCGGCCAGCGCCGATGTAAACCCCATTGGTACTTGTATCCCGCACGAAGACGCGCCCCTCGCGTGCGCAGATCGTGCAGTGAAAGCGTGACAATTGCCGGTGCGCATCCTCAAGCACCCAAACCGCCGCGGGATCTCGTCCTACGGTGACGTCCCCCTCACCCATGATGTAGGAGTCGATCAGGTGACCTGGGTCATCCTCACGGAACAGACGAAGCGTTATCATTGGGACACCACCGCTAGTTTTGCAGGCGTTGACGTGTCGGCGTTTTCGTCCGGCTGAGACAAGATAACTGTTTCATTCGGGCGAGCCGCCATTTCGGAATCTGGCTCACCGCGCGACTGAACTGAAACGGCAAACGCGTTGAAGCTGTCATAAAGCTCGCCGAATTCATCTTTTCGCTGGTGAGAGATCAGAAAGTCTACATCGCCGCCTGCAGCATCCCTCAGCGCCACTTTCAATCGGCGAAGCGGCAGGAGAAGGGTCCGGGTCGCGATGTAGCTTAGGCAGCCCACCATGGCGACTACAAGGACGGCCAGAATTATCAGCATGTTGCGCATATAGCCCGCAGCAGAGCGCAACTCATTTTTCGGCATGCCAACTTCCACGACGCCAAAGTTCAGACCGGAATAAGTAATGGGGTGCGTGAAACGGAATGTCTCCACCCCGTCCATACCTTTCACCGTACTCACTCTGACACCGCTGTCGCCGGTCAACCTTCCCTGATCCTTGAGTTCCTTGTTGATCGTCCCCACCAGGGAGAGATCGGACGCCGCACGGATCACGCCCTGACGATCGACCACGGTCATGTCCGTGACATTGGGATCTGAGGAGGCCGAATTGATGAAAGCCTGGACGTTTAGCCAATCCTGCTCTTCCTCCGGCAAGGGGGAATTCTCCACTGCATTAAGAGCGTTATTTGTTGCCACAAAGGAAGCAATTGACGATCCTGACGTGATCGCGAGCCGTTCCATCGTCTTGTCCTGATGACCCACGACAAATGAGCCTGCTGCGAACAGGCATACAATCGAGATCGCGCATGCCGACAGTGTCAGGCGCAATTGCAATGAAAGCCGTCTGCGCCGCCCGTCCGCATATACCGCGTCGTAGTTTTCTCTTTCCCGCTTCAGCGCTTCAAGCAGGGTTCCCCCGCTCGAGAAACGTCGCTCCGGTTTCTTGTCGAGCAGTTTCTTGACGATGAACTCCAGTCCGCGCGGGCAGGCCGGATCAGTGTTGATGGGCGAAGGCTCGTGTTGCGTGATCTGCACCGCGAGCGTGGCAATGCTGTTCCCGTTGAATGCTGGTCGTCCGGTGAGCAGCTCGTAGAGGACCGCGCCGACCGAAAACAGGTCGGACCGGCCATCTATTTCACGGCTCAAAGCCTGCTCCGGGCTCATGTAACGGGGCGTTCCGAGAACCTGCCCCATCTGGGTCATCATCAGACCTTCTTTCTGGGCTTCTGCGCCACCTTCAGCCACGCGGGCAATTCCGAAGTCCAGAATCTTGATCGAACGGCCATCCTGTCCGAGTATGATGTTTGACGGCTTGATGTCGCGGTGAACGATGCCCATCGCATGAGCGTAATTCAGCGCATCCGCCAGTTGCTGGCCAATGCCGAGAACAGTTCCGATGCCGAACTGCCCACGCGCCAGCAAAGCATTGTCGAGAGATTCCCCGGCGAGGAGCTCCATGGCGATATAGGGATATCCCGAAGCGTCGCCGACATCATAGATGGTCACAATGTTAGGGTGCGAGAGAGCGCCCGCAGCACGCGCTTCGCGAATGAAGCGACTGGCATATTCCGGATTCTCGCAATACTCCTGCTTGAGAACCTTGATAGCCAGCACACGGTCGATCTTGGGGTCATACGCACGATACACTTCGGCCATCGCACCTTGTCCGATGCGTGCCTCAATTTCATATCGACCGACGCGTTTCATGTGTTCACCTTGGTTACTCGGACGTTGCGCCATCTGTTGCTTCGCCCGACGAAATTATCTTGATTTGATAAGCGCTGCCTGGATGCGCTCAACCTTTGCCAAATCAGCAGCGATGTTTGGGTTGTTGCTGTCGAGGGTCAGGGCTCGCCGGAGCAAGGTCATTGCATTCTCGGCCTCGCCTGCGTTCAACTCTTCCAGGGCTTCCAGCCGTAAAGCATTCGCGGCCGCCGCATCTTCTGTGGATACGATTCTCGCCGCAAAGGGAGGCTTCGGGACCTCTACTGTCTCCACCGGCGCTTCTGGTCGTTCGACGGAACGATCCGGCAGCTTCAGAACTTGCCCCACCATCAACCGGTTTGGCGCCTCAAGATTATTGTAACGGGAGAAAGCATAGAAAAACAAAGGGTCCCCAAGGAATCTGCCCGCGAGTGACGAGGTCGTTTCGCCTTCCTTGACCGTGTACGTCTGGTGGCTTTCGCCCAGTAATTCGTCAGGATCTTTCTGGATTTGGTCTCGCAGCTTCAGGGCGATCGTGTTCTGTGGCTTCTCGGCAAGTATGGCTTCCAGTTCGACCATGGCAGGTGCCTGCTTGCCTTCGCCGAGCAATTGAATAGCCCGCTGCGCACGTTCTCGTGTCGTAGGCGGCGCTGTCTCCTGCACCTCGCCAGGCTCAAGCGTCTCCTCAACCGGCTGCGTTGTTTCTACCGGTTCCGTTCCTTCAGGTGTGTGCGTGCACGCTGTGGTCATCAGCATGGCTGCCAGCGCCGTGGTCGCGATCAATCTCATCATGAATAACGCCTCTTCAATTCATTGCTCATGGCGGCGGCAGGCGAACAGACTTCTGCCAACCAATCTGAGTTCGACGTCAGCTCCGTAAAGGAGACAGGATCCATTGGCTTGGCGAAATAGTACCCCTGGAAGCTGGTGCAGCCCATGCGCGCCAGCGCGTCGACTTCTTCGCGACGCTCGACGCCTTCCGCAATGGCTGAAATGCCAAGGCCGGACGCAAGTTCAAGCAACGCCTTGCAGATGGCCCGGCTCGCGTTGCTCTGATCAACAAATGAGACAAATTCCCGGTCGATCTTCAGCTTGCTGAAGGGAAGGTTTTTCAGGTAGCTAAGACTCGAATAGCCGCTTCCGAAATCATCAATAGCGAGGCTGAATCCCGCTTCCCGCAAACTGCTGAACAATTCCAATGTGAGCGCCGAATCTTCCATGGCGGCGGTTTCGGTCAATTCGAGCTCGATACTGGATGGCGACAGGCCGTGATTGTACACAGTGCGCCCGATCATGTTCTTCAAATCTGGGTTCTGCAGCTGGCGTGCCGACAGGTTGATCGCCATCTTGAAGTCCGGACTTCCTGCGCCGCGCCATTCACGCAGCTGTCGGCAAGCGGTGTTGAGCACCCATATACCGACATCCTGCATCAGGCCGGACTCTTCCAGTATCGGAATGAACTCACCGGGCGATATCGCGCCCAGCTCCGGGTGGCTCCAGCGCAACAAGGCTTCGGCGCCTGTGACCCGCATTTCAGATGTGTCGATGAAAGGCTGATAATGGAGTGCCAGTTCACCATTGCCGATAGCGCGGTGCAGGTCCTGCTCCAGCGCAAAACGGCGGCGAAGGTCTGTCCTTGATCCTTCCGAGACAGGGTCGAGAACGCCCCCTCTCACCCCTGGCTTGGCCAAGGAGGCGAGCGCACGGCTGATCAATTCGGCTGGAGGCTCTGCTTGCTGGCTCGTCGCCGCCGAACCGACTTCCAGTTCTGGCTCAATGGTAAAGGCATCTCCGCGGATCTGCTGTGTAAGCGCATAGCTAAGGGCCTGAAGCTCTGCTTTTGCTGCGTGCAGGTCGCCGGGGCCGCCAAACCAGATCGCAAAACAATTGCGTTCCACACGCGCGAGGCGTCTCGTTTTCCCAAGCGCATTCTGTAGCCGTTCATGGAATGCACTCAGCACCCGGTCCGCTACGGCCACGTCGATGGCAGCCATGCGGTCGTAATTTGAAATGCGGATAATTCCGAGAAGTGTCGGAGGGAGCGCAGGGGTCAGTTCCTCAGCCAGAATCGACAGAAGCGTTTCCTGGCCCGAAAATCCCGTAAGCAAAGTCTGGCCAGCCGCTTTTGGTTCCGCACCTGTTTTTGCTGCAGTCGAAGCGAAGAACTTGTTAGCCAAGTACGCCGACTTGTCCCTGAAGAGGAAAATCGCCAACCCTACACAGGCGGCCGCGAGTACATAGCAGGTCGGAAGATACACAACTGATGGCACGAAGGCGATTATCAGCGCTAGCGGGACAAAGCCGAGCGTGAACAGAGCGCAGAACCACAAGGCGTCGGCCTTCTGGGACCCGTCAGAAGTCCAGCTTATAAACCTCTTCATTACCACGCCACACTGATCCTGAATCACCAGAATACAACTAGGCTAGAACCCTCAAATATAACTTAATATTTGCGGAAAAGACTGAGACCTCATTTTAAGATTTACTTGATACGATGGTCATTCACGTCCTTAACCATGTACAGAAGAACGGCAGTGTTAGTACCGGGACCACTTCCGGAAATTTCTTCGGTTGGACCGCCGCCTTCCTGTTCCGCTTAGGGACAAATGAGACAATGTCGCTTCATGGAAATAAAAACCCCCTCCTCCTCCGACTGCGGCTGTCACCCCCCACTCATCGGCGGAATGAAGGCGACCTCACTGTCGCTGGTAATCCAGATTTCACTCCCGGCAGGGCAAAGCTCCTGATCCACACAAATGCGATTCTGCGGTTCTGCGAGAATCGCCGCCAGGTCGGGACGTGTCTCGCAGATCCGCTCAACAAATTTCGCCTCAGGCTCTGCCCCATCGAAGTCTGGCATAGGCCATTCGTTGGCACCCGCCAGATCCGACAGCTTTCCGAAAAACAGGATTTTTCCTTTCGCCACGCCTAGCCTCCCGTGACTGACATAGTGCGTTGAGTGGCGGGCTGGTCTATGCGCTCTGCATCAAAATCATGACGTTCGGGCTTTTGGCGTAAGGCCTGATCCAATATGTCGTTGAACACTGCTCCATCTCGCCCCACACGCAGGGCGTCGCGAAGGTCCACCCCCGCCTCATAGCCAAGGCAAGTATACAACATGCCCGTGCAGGTAACGCGCACACGATTGCACGTCCCGCAGAAATTATGGCTGAGCGGAGAAATGAACCCCAGCCGACCGCCCGTTTCGGCAATTCTTACGTACCGCGAAGGCCCACCAGTCGAATAGGCCAGCGGCTCCAGGCTCCAGCGTTCAGCCAACCGCTCGCGTACCGTACCGAGCGACAAGTAGTGGTCTTCACGAGAGGCTACACCTTCCCCTAATGGCATGGTCTCGATCAGGGAAATATCAAAAGCCTGACGATGCGCCCATTCGACTATCTCGGGAATTTCGTGTTCGTTGATATTGCGCAAGGCAACGGTGTTGATCTTGATCTTCAATCCGACATCACGGGCCTTCGCGATCCCCCGCATGACTGTCTCGAACTGGTCTTTCCGGGTGACCCTTTGAAACATCTCCGGCGACAGCGTATCCAGAGATACGTTGATCCGTTCGATGCCCAGTCGTTTTAAATCCCCCGCATAGTGTTCGAGGCGCGTCCCGTTCGTGGTCAGGGAAATCTCTTTCAGACCGGTCACGCCGAGTCTGTGCGAAAGATGTTCCAGCAATTGCATGACATCCCGGCGCACAAGGGGCTCACCACCCGTGATCCTCAGTTTCGTGATGCCACGCGCGATGAACCCATCAACCAGCCTGACCAGTTCCTCGAAACTGAGAATGTCCGTTTTAGGCAGAAACTGCATACGCTCCGGCATGCAATAGGTGCATCGCAAGTCACACCGATCCGTGACCGACAGCCGAAGATAGCTGACCCGCCGCCCTGCCCCATCGACGAGCGTAGAACTCGGTGGCTCTTGGCCTGATGCCTCGACCTCCGCCTCACCGGGCCCGATAAGACGAACCTTCAAGCCGAATCCTCAGCCGGCGACGCGGAGTAATCACCCGAAACGCCTCCGGATTTGCTCAGTAGTCGAATAGAAAAAATCTCCATATCCTTCTGTACGGCTTTTAGCATGTCGTAGAGCGTGAGGCAGGCAACACTTACCGCCGTCAATGCTTCCATCTCCACGCCGGTCTGGCCAGAGGTGCGAACCTCTGCTGCCACTCGGAGGCCATCTTCACAGGGCGTGATATCGACATTCACCCGTGACAAGGGAAGCGGGTGACAGAGCGGGATCAACTCGGCGGTTCGTTTCGCAGCCATGATACCCGCCAGAATGCTGGTCGTGATCGCATCCCCTTTTTTTGACGACCCACCTAATGCGAGCCTTCGCGTCTCGGCGGCCATGCGAACGACACCTTCAGCAGTCGCGGTACGTGCGCTGACGTCTTTCCCGGAAACGTCGACCATCTGAGGCCGCCCGTCGGAATCAAGATGTGTCAGTCCATCTTCGCTCATGACCTCATCTCTCTTTCAGCCGAGGCATCAGCTCGACCATGTTGCAAGGCGCGTGGCGGCTATCCAATTGCCAACGGATCACCTTGTCCCAGCCATCCCGGCAAGCGCCATTCGACCCGGGCAAGCAAAAAATGAACGTCCCATTCGACACGCCGGCGCAGGCGCGAGACTGTAACGTGGAAAGGCCGACACTTTGGTAGCTCACCATGTGCCAGACAACGGCAAAGCCTTCGATATGCTTTTCGAACAAGGGCATCAGCGCTTCCGGCGTGACGTCCCGGCCCGTTAACCCGGTTCCTCCCGTCGAGATCACGACATCAACATCCGGCGCGTCGATCCACGCCTGGACAGTGGCAGCAATAACTTCCTTGTCGTCCGTGACCAATGTCCGCGCCGCCAATATATGGCCTGCCTCTTCGACGCGCGCTGCGAGAATAGCGCCTGACGTATCAGACGATTCATTGCGCGAATCCGAAACGGTCAACAGGGCGATGCGAACGGGCTTGAAGTCGCGCTCCATCACCATTTTGCCCCCAGGGGCTGGCAGTTCCGGCATATCAGTCACTCTGGATAACTTTCCTTGTTCCATGCGGCTGCGGCCGCATGATCGCTCGATCTGGGCTCGATCCAGGTCTCTCCGTCGGGACCGATCTGCTTTTTCCAAAAAGGAGCGCTTGTCTTCAGATAATCCATAAGAAAATCGACCGCTTCGAAGGCGGGTTTCCTGTGTTTTGCCAGAACCGCGACCAGTACAATCGCTTCTGAGGGCAATATTCGACCAACACGATGAATTATCAGGCAGTCTAGCACTTCGAACCGGTCCCGAGCCACTTGTTCGAACCGTGCGATCTCCGCTTCAGTCATGGCAGGATAATGCTGAAGTTCGAGCGCCGTGACCTTCCCAGCCTCGCCTCGAACATACCCTTCGAAGCTGGCCAACGCCCCATAATCCAGCGAGCTTGGGCGAAATGCCTGAAGTTCGGACTCTATGTCCAACGGAGCGCTTTGAATACGGATCACGCTGGAATTCCTCGAACAACCCTGACAACCCGGACAACCTAGCGCGGTATGGTCGCATGTTTACATCCCTTTTTTCAGGAGGCACCAAGACACAATGATCTGGCTTACGCTCGGCTTTGCGCTTGTGGCACTTCTCTATTCGAGCGTCGGGTTCGGCGGCGGCTCGACTTATACAGCCCTGCTGGTGCTCTCGGGCGTGCCCGTGATGCTGGTGCCGATTGTCTCTCTCTGCTGCAACATTCTTGTATCGACCTTGGGGACGGCGAAATGCTGGAAGGCTGGCCTGTATCCAAACTCCCGCGTCCTGCCGATCCTGGCCATATCGGTGCCGGCAGCCTTCCTTGGAGGGCTAACGCCCATCCCCGAACGCACACTCGTTCTGCTGCTGGGCGGCGCATTGCTCGCAGCAGGCATCCAACTGGCATGGACAAGTTTCATGCGCACGTCCTCTGAGACATTGAGCGCGTCGCGCCTGCCAAAATTCGCAGCCCCTTTAATAGGCGCAGGGATTGGCTACGTGTCAGGCTTGGTCGGGATTGGCGGCGGCATCTTTCTGGCGCCGATCCTCCATCTCGTCAGATGGGGCCCTCCGCGAACCATCGCCGCTCTGTCCAGCGCCTATATCGCGGCCAACTCTGTTGCGGCTCTGGTCGGAAAGTCACTGTCCCTGCCGACTGGCAACGTGACGATTGATCTTTGGGAATTTTGGCCCCTCCTCTTCGCCGTCGCCCTTGGCAGTTGGCTGGGGCACAAACTCCTTCTCGGCATGTTCCCTGAGCGTTGGGTGAAAGCGATCACTGCGCTGCTTGTGCTGGTCGTGGCCTTCCGCCTCCTGACCAGTCATGTATAGACCGATCCCATGATCACCAGACAGGAAGCCTTGGCGCATATCGGCAGTGTGCCAGCCATCGGGGAAACGGAAACGCTTCCGCTGGAGGCGTGTGTTGGGCGAATATTGGCTGATGATGTGGCGGCGAGATTGACCCATCCGCCCGCAGCCATGTCTGCAATGGATGGCTACGCCGTGCCATTCACAGAAACACTCAGTGATGGGCCTCTGGAATTGATTGGAGAGGCCGCCGCAGGCACGCCCTTTGATGGTATTGTCGCTCCCGGCCAGTGTGTGCGGGTCTTCACCGGCTCGGTCATCCCGCGCGGATGTGATCACGTCATCATTCAGGAAGATGTCCGGCGGCAAGACAACAGGATCTGGACCGAAATGCCCCAGGCATCGCCGCGCAACATCCGGCAAGCAGGGATCGATTTTCGCGAAGGGCAAGTGCTTCTTGAAGCAGGTACTCGGATCCGGCCAGTTCACCTCTCCATTTGTGCGGCTGGCAACCATGCTTCCATGATTGTGCATCGTCGCCCACGCGTTGCATTACTGACCAATGGCGACGAATTGAAACCACCCGGCTCCGACCTGCAACCTGGACAGATCATATCCTCCAACGAATATGCCCTGATGGCGCTGCTCCGTGACTGGGGAGCAGAGGTCATCAATCTCGGCACAGCAAGGGATGACCCATCCGATATCCGACGCCGTGTAGAAGACGCGGGCAACTCGGACGTCTTTGTCCCAATCGGGGGCGCGTCCGTGGGCGATCATGACCACATGAAGGATGTTTTCGGGCGTCTCGGCTTCGACCCCGTCTTCACCAAGATCGCCATCAAGCCCGGAAAGCCGACCTGGCATTCCAGACGAGGTCATCAATACGTTCTGGGACTACCGGGGAACCCGGCCTCGGCCCTTGTTTGCGCTCATCTCTTTTTGAGGCCCTTGATGAATGCGCTTCAAGGCCAGCCAGCCAACGCCCAATGGATGCAGGCGCCTCTCGCGGCGCCCTTACCAGCTAACGGAGCGCGAGAAGCATTCCAGAGAGGTACGCTGGCCCGCGCCGAGAATGATGCCCCGAGCATCACGCCCGCCAGCAACCAGGACAGCTCCCTCCTCACGCCCTTTGTCAACGCAAACTTCCTGATTCACCGCCCATCTCACGCGCCGGCCCTGACGGCCGGGGATATGGTGGAAGGCGTCCGGCTCGACTGACTGATTGATCAAACCGGCCCGAGGGATAGCTAGGACCTGCCCAACAAACCCGCTCTAACTTCAGCGCGCTGAAGATCCTCCGGCGTGTTTATATTCAGGAACGCCTCCTCTTCAACCTGAAACCGGACTTTGGCTGCCCCCACATGATCGGCTATGGCGTGGAGTGCGAATTTGCCTTGCTCAACACAGGCGTGGACATCAGGCGTGAGCGCACAGGACCAGAGGCCGAATGTCGGCTGCAAACGGAACTCCGTTTCGGCCAAGGCAGCACGTGCGCTACCGCGGCCAGCGGACAATTGTTCAAATAGGTCCACCGGGAAGAACGGGGCATCTATTGGAACGGTCAGCAGAAAGCTCTCGGGCCCATTCTGTAGCAGACCATGCTCCAATGCTGCGAGGAGCCCCCCCGCCGGACCGATAGGCCCACCGTTCGGCTGGAAATCTGGCACGAAAACCAGCCCCGGAACAGCCTTCCTCCACCCCGGTGCGGTGCGGCCCGTGACCACCATCTCGCCTACCATGGGGGCGATCCGGTGGGTGGCGCATCTCCAGAGAGGGCTACCGGAAAGCTCGATCAGCGCCTTGTCCATACCGCCGAGCCTGCGTCCCGCGCCTCCCGCGAACAGGCAGCCCATGACCGTCATCCAAAGATCCTTTCACCGCAACAGTAGCGTAAGTCGCCACATCTTCCTGAACTGCCCAGATTGACTGAATTTCTGGCAGACCTCAATCATCCCGCCCATAGACTGGTCTGAATTGGTGGAAGTTTTTTGGCACATCCCGAACCCGTTGCCCAGTCCGGCGGCCCAAGGCAGAAATCTATCCAGCTTTGAATGGTCAAAGTCTTCGCGCCCGAAGCTGGGCGCAAATCTTCGGTGAAGAAGTTGAACCGTCCGGACGTTGGTTGCCGGACTATTTTTCTTTCTGCTGGTCTACGCTTTCCAGGGCGTTGCCGGTTCAGACCGAGGACTGATCATGTCTGCAAAACCCAATTTTCGCGCGTTCATCGCGCCTGTCGTGTTGCTTTCCGTTGCATTTCCGTGCGCAGCCGAAGCCGACATGACCAATTCCAGCTGGGAAACCGCACTGGCTGAAACAAAACCGATCTTCAATGCGCGTCTTCGCTATGAAGGCGTTGAACAGGAAGGCCTGCCGGAAGATGCAAGCGCCCTCACCTATCGCTTCCGGGTCGGCTTCGAGACAGGCAAAATCTTCGACACCGCCCTCCTGGTCGAGTTCGATCACATCGACGACCTCATCGACGATTTCAACTCGACCATCAATGGAAAGACCGGCTATCCGGTCGTCGCGGACCCGAATGCAACGGAATTGAACCGGTTCCAACTGACCAATACCTCATTGCCGGATACGACGATCACGCTGGGCCGCCAAAGGATCGGCCTGGATGACGCGCGTTTTGTGGGCAATGTCGGCTGGCGTCAGAATGAACAGACCTTTGATGGCGTAAGGATCCAGAATTCCTCATTGGGTGAACTGAAGGTTGATCTCACCTATATCGCTCAGATCAACCGCATCTTTGGAGAGGATTCCGCCGTGGGGCGGTGGGACGGGGATTCCTATCTGCTGAACCTCAGCCACCCCACCCCGATCGGCACGCTGACAGGCTTTGCCTACCAGATTGACGTCGACAATGCTGGCGGCGTTTTCTCGTCCCAGACAGTCGGTGCCAGATTGGCAGGAAAGCAGGCCATCGGGACCGGGAAGCTCGGATACACAGTCTCCTACGCTACCCAGTCCGACTATGGCTCCAGTTCCCTGGATTACTCGGCCGATTACTATCTCGTCGAAGGCACATATTCTGTTGAAGCGCTTACGGTCGGCGCCGGCATTGAAGTGCTCGGCGGCGACGATGCGCGCGGATTCCAGACCCCGTTGGCGACGCTTCACAAATTTCAGGGCTGGGCCGACAAGTTTTTGACCACTCCGAGGACCGGTGTGGAAGATATTTATGCAAAGGCAGCGTACCAGGTTGGCGATGTCGGCCCGTTCAGTGCTGTGGCCTTGACTGCGGTCTATCATGATTTCAACGCAGATGTCGGAGGGGCCGATTACGGCAGCGAACTCGATCTCGCGGCTTCTGCAAAATGGGACCAGATCGGTATCACCCTCAAATATGCGGATTACAGCGCGGATGACTTCGCCACAGACACCAGCAAGTTCTGGATCCAGTTTGACTTCGCCCTCTGAGGGTCAGGAAGTTGAAGCTGTTTCAGCTAAAGGCGCAGTCACTCCGACTGCGCCTTTGAACGTGCTGCTGATTGATGAAGATCCCGACCGCGCCCGGCAGGTTGAAGAAGGCCTCGTCGCCAATGCTGTGGTGCACACGGCAACACAAATTCATGGACGGGTTCTCCTCGACCTGATCGCCCGGATCAGCCCGGATGTCATCATCATGGATTGCAATTCGCCGGATAGAGACACGATTGAAAGCCTGCGTCTTGTTGCCCAATCCAACCCCAAACCCATCGTGATGTTCGTGGAGGAAGAAGGCGGCGGCGGAATGCAGGAGGCAATTGATGCCGGCGTCAGCGCCTATGTGATTGATGGCCTAACCCCCAAACGGGTCCAGCCCCTTATCAACACAGCCATTGCCCGCTTCCGTCACATGGACGGCCTGCGAAACGAACTCAAAAAAACCAAGGACGATCTCGCCGCTCGCAAAGTGATAGAACGGGCAAAAGGCATGTTGATGCAACATCATGGCATGACAGAAGAGCAGGCTTTTTCCTCGATACGCACAATGTCCCAACAACAGGGCAAGCCCATCAAAGAAGTGGCTGAAAACATTTTGACGATTGTCGGCATGCTGGCCGGCAATCCTGCACCGGACACTATCTGATGGCACATTCTCTTACACTTGGATTTGCACAGCTCACAGATTGCGCTCCTTTGGCTGTCGCCAAGGAGCGCGGCGCCTTCGCAGCGCATGGGTTGGATGTGACCCTCAAACGGTTTGTTTCCTGGGCCGCCATGCGCGACGCACTTGGCACCGGCGCGATTGATGGCGCCCACATGCTGTCGCCCATGGTGGTTGCCTCCGCTGCCGGAATTGGTCCCTTCCCAGGCGAATTCACGACAGCCTTCACGCTCAATCTGAACGGCAATGCCATCACCGTTTCAACCGGCTTGTACGAAGTCATGGCACAGATGGCGCCGGAAACCGTCTCGCGGCGTCCGCTTTCCGCCTACGCCCTCAAACGCGTAATCGACCACCGCAAGGAAGACGGCAAGGCCGCGCTGACTTTTGCGCACGTGTACCCCCATTCGATGCATGCACTTGAATTGCGCTACTGGCTGGCCGCCGCCGGCATTGACCCGATGCGCGATCTCAACCTCGTCGTCGTGCCTCCATCCCTGATGGTTGACGCGCTCGCGGCCGGACAGATCGATGGCTATTGCGTGGGCGAACCGTGGAACAATGCAGCTGTGGTCGCAGGTATTGGACGTACGCTGATCACATCCGGAGAAATCTGGTCGAATGGCCCGGAAAAAGTTCTTGGAGTGCGTCAGGACTGGGCCGAGCAAAACAAGGAATGGCATCTAAAGCTGATTGCCGCTTTGTCGGAGACTTGCGCCTGGCTGGATGACATGGACAACCGGCTAACCGCCGCCCAGATCATTTCGACCCCCGACTATGTGAATGCGCCTTTCGACGAAGTTGTAGGCTCGCTGACGGGAAAGAACCGACAAACGGGCGGTGAACTCCGCATTGATATGCCCGATTTCAACGTGTTCCACCGTTATGCGGCAAACTTCCCCTGGCGGTCACACGCCAAATGGATCCTGTCGCAGATGATCCGGTGGGGAGAAGCTCCTGACGATGTGGATGCGAATGCTATCGCCAAGCTGGCCTTCCGACCTGACATCTACTGCGAGGCTGTCGAGCCGTTAGGCATAGCTTGCCCCAGCTCCGACGAAAAAGTGGAAGGCGCGCATCCACATACCTGGCTGCTGAGTGATGCAACAGAGCCTGTCGCCATGGGCGCAGACCAATTCATGGATCAACGCATTTTCGACCCGACGAATATTGATGGCTACATTTCAGGCTTTTCCATTAGAGACCAGAGAAGTCGGCTCGGCGCTCTCGATACGAGCCAAATCACCCATCTTGCTAAATAGTCGTGCCGTCAGCGGGAGTTGGAATGACTTCCACATTCGCCGCACTGAGCGGGTACCGTATGAAAAGAATGGCGGGGTTTCGAACCCTATATTGCCGCGCATCCAAAGCAAGACGATCCAACCTAGTCTCCACCTTGCGACAGTCCGGTTTCCCGACATTCTCCACCCATTCCGCCCGGAGAGCCCCCGGCACGCCGCGTGCCATCAGGGCTGTCTGAATGCGCCATGCCTGAGCAACGCTCATATAGAAGGCCACACATATTCCGGGTTTCAACAAATTCGCCCAGTCGGGCTCCTTGTCCTTGTCGGCAGAACGACCCGTCGTCACGACAAAGCTCTGTAATTCGGCCCGCTCGGTCACCGCGATCGAGCATTCTGCGGCCGCCGCCAGCGCCGCGGTCACGCCCGGCACGATTTCAATTTCCGCGCCGATTTCGACAGCCACAGCTATCTCCTCAGCGGCTCGGCCGAATATCATTGGATCGCCAGATTTCAGACGCGCAACGTGGCGTCCAGCCAGCAAGGCGTCACGCAACATCCCGTTGATGTCAGCCTGCTGACGCCCCCCATCCGTGCACTTTTTTCCGACATATTGCAGGGTGGCCTGGGGGCTTGCGAGTTCCAGCACGTCAGGCTCGACCAAGCGGTCATAAAAAACAATATCTGCCTCAGAGATCCGGCGCGCGGCGCGTATTGTCAGAAGGTCTGATACGCCCGGACCACAGCCGATCAAAGTCAGTTTTCCAATCATGTGCTTACTCCGCAGCCATCGTTTGTGGGAGCGCTTCTTCCGACCTCAACTTTTCCAGCAAGGCACGAATTTCAGGTTTGCATGACCCGCAATTGGTACCCGCGCCCGTAGCAGCCCCGATCCCTTCCACGCTTCGGCTCCCTGCTTGAATCGCCTCGCCAATTGCCACACTGCCAACGCCCAGACAGGAACAGACAAGACGGCCGGACGATTTCCCGCTTGGCGGGCGTCCTGCCAGAAGACCAAGCCTCGTGACTGCGTCCATGTCGACGCCAAGCAAACCGGCGAGCCAGCTGCGATCCGCGCTTACCGGTCCCGATGCAGAAGCAATCAAGCATATGTCGAGGGACTCATCGTGAAAGGACGCGCGAGCGATTTGACCGTTTGCGCTGACCATCTGGACCGCAAAGCTGTCCGGACATAATTGTTCCGCCCACTCTTGCAATTTTCCGTGCCCAGCCAGTTCATAACGCCATCCCCCGCCGGCGCGTGCGGAAGCCCAATAGTCCAGCTTTCCAAGAACCGGACCCGACAGCTCTGTTCTGGAAACCACGAACGCGAACCAATCGGGGCGTAGAGGCGCAATGGACACAACGGAGTGTTTCGACTCAGGTTGTCCCGACACTGGGTCTACATGCGGCGCAACCAGGCAGTCCACGCGACCGCCTGAACTGTACCGATCCGTCCAATGCATCGGGGCGAATACAGTTCCGGGCTGAACCCGGTCTGTCACCAGAACCCGTAGGGCTGCGCGGCCATACTCGTTCGTGACCTCCGCAAGCCCTGCTGCATGCAAACCCAGCCTGTCAGCATCTTCGGAACAAACTTCGAGGAATGGCTCCGCGATATGGGCCGACAGGCGCGGCGATTTTCCTGTGCGCGTCAGCGTGTGCCAATGATCCCGCACGCGGCCCGTGTTCAATACATAAGGACGTTTCTTGCTCGGTTGCGACATGGCGGGCAGGAACGGCGTTGCTACAAATCTGGCGCGGCGGTCGTCCGTGAAAAACTGGCCGTCGGAAAAGAAACGATGATGGATGGCGGCCAGATTACCAGAGCGAGGAGTGTCTTGCGCAAGCGGCCACTGGAACGGTAAGAGTTCATCATATGCCTTGGTGTCGATATTGGCATGGGCCCCGATATCGAAATCGCGTGTCCCATCATTCTCGAACGCTGATAGCGCGGCATACTCCTGATAGATTTCGGCGGCTGACGTAAAGTCAAACCCTTTGAACCCCATGCGGCGCGCCACTTCGCATATCGCCCACCAATCGTGACGCGCTTCGCCCGGAGGTCGCAGAAAGCTCCGTTGACGGGAGATCCGGCGCTCGGAATTGGTGACTGTACCCGACTTCTCCCCCCAGCCCGTAGCCGGGAGCACGATGTCAGCTAATTTGGCCGTATCAGACATCCCGGTGACGTCCGACACGACAACCAGAGGGCACGCCTCAATCGCAGCTCGAACGCGATCAGCATTCGGCAGCGAGACGACCGGATTGGTTGCCATGATCCAGAGCGCCTTGATCTTTCCCTCATGTACGGCATCGAACAGGTCGACCGCTTTCAGGCCAGGCTGTGTGGCCATATTCGGCGCATCCCAGAAACGTTGCACCCGGTCGACATCCTCCGGCGCAAAATCCATGTGCGCGACCAATTGGTTCGCGAGGCCGCCTACTTCGCGTCCCCCCATGGCATTTGGCTGGCCGGTGACGGAAAATGGCCCGCATCCGGGCTTCCCGATCCGTCCTGTGACCAGGTGGCAATTGATGATCGCATTGACCTTGTCTGAACCCGCCGAGGATTGGTTCACGCCCTGAGAATAGATGGTTACCATCGACGGCGTCTGCTCGCCCCACTGAAAGAAGGTCCGCAAGTCGGCTATCGGCAGCGCTGTGGCTTCCGATAGCTCTGCCAAGTCGAGGCACCCTGAAGCATCGAGCGCGGCGTCCAGCCCCTTGGTGTGCGCCTCAACGAACGACGCATCATGAGCATCGCTCGCAGCAAGGTGAGCAAAGAGCGCGTTGAACAACAGGACATCTGATCCCGGACGGATCGGCAGATGAAGGTCAGCTGCGTCTGTCGTGGCCGTCTTACGGGGATCGATGATGACGAGGCGCGTGCCGCGCTTTTCCCGCGCTGCAAGAATGCGATTGTGGAGCACAGGGTGACACCAGGCCAGATTGCTACCCACCATCACAATGAGATCAGCCCGTTCCAGGTCTTCATAGCAGCCGGGAACCGTATCCGAACCGAACGCACGCTTGTGCCCTGCCACAGAAGACGCCATGCAAAGACGGGAATTCGTGTCGATATTCGCCGACCCTACAAAGCCTTTCATGAGCTTGTTGGCGACATAATAGTCTTCAGTCAGTATCTGCCCGGAGACGTAGAGCGCCACACTGTCAGGTCCGTGGGTCGCGATTGCCTCAGAAAATCCGGTCGCTATTCGGTCCAGAGCAGAATCCCAACTGCCCCTTTGCCCATTGATGGTTGGAAACAGCTGGCGTTCGTCCAAATCCAGCGTCTCCCCCAGCGCTGATCCTTTGGAGCATAGCCTGCCAAAATTCGCAGGATGATCGGGATTTCCGCGCACAGTGGCGGTTTCCCCGCCTTCATCAGGTTTAACGAGGACACCACAGCCCACACCGCAATAAGGGCATGTTGTGGAAACTTCTTCTGCTATCGGGCGCACATGGTCCATTGGAGGTCAGCCGGCCTGAAGACCGATGTAAACTCGTCCACCTTCCCGGATTTCGATTGGGTATGTACGCACGCAACCCGTGTCGGCTCCGCGCGCCCTTCCCGTCTCCAGATCAATCACCATCGCGTGCAGAGGGCACGAGACAGCTGTATCATGTACGATCCCTTCGCTGAGTGGCCCGCCCTTGTGCGGACAGGCATTCTGGATCGCGAACACAGTGTTCGTTGCGGTCCGAAATACGGCCACTTCTTCAGTGTCGAGTGTCACCCGCCGAGATCCCCGGAGAGGTATATCTTCAAGGCCACAGAGTTCGGCCCATGACATGATTGCGATCTGAGAACCCATTCGATCTATCCCACCGGTTCGAGTTTTTTGAATTCGTGCGCATCAACCCCGCCTGTGGCCCGCTCCGCCCAGGGATCGATCTGTGCGAAACGCTGGGAGTATGCAAAGCGCTCAACCAGATTTGCCCGGTTTTCAGCATCTTCGACAATTTGCGCGTAAACCCGGTCGAGGCCGACCCGCGCAGCCCATTTGTAGATGCGCTCAAGATAGAACCCCTGCTCGCGATAGAGCTGGAGCACGGCCGTACACATTTCGACCGCCTCTGCCTCGTTGGTGACCTTTGTCAGCAGCTCCGTAGCCTTCACCTCCATACCGGCCGCGCCTGCGAAGTGAATTTCGTATCCACTGTCGACGCAGACCACGCCAATATCCTTGCAAGTTGCTTCCGCACAATTGCGAGGGCATCCGGACACAGCCAACTTTACCTTGTGCGGAGTCCACGATCCCCACATGAGCTTTTCAAGCTTGATCCCGAGGCCGGTCGAATCCTGCGTTCCGACCCGGCACCAGTCAGTTCCAACACACGTCTTTACCGTGCGCAGGGATTTTCCGTATGCGTGGCCGGAGACCATGCCCGCCGCATTCAAATCTGCCCAGACGGCTGGCAGGTCTTCTTTCTTCACGCCCAGCATGTCGATACGCTGACCGCCAGTGTATTTCACCGTGGGGATATCGAACTTGTCCACAACGTCTGCGATCGCTCGCAACTCGCTCGCCGTGGTCACGCCGCCCCAGGTGCGGGGCACGACAGAATAAGTCCCGTCTTTCTGAATATTGGCGTGGACGCGCTCATTGATGAAGCGAGACTGATGATCGTCGACATATTCGCCAGGCCAAGCTGCCAAAAGATAGAAGTTGAGCGCCGGGCGACATTTGGCGCACCCACAAGATGTCTTCCAGCCTAGTTCCTGCATGACTGCAGGAATGGATTTCAACTCCTGAGAGGCGATCAAGCGACGAACATCATCGTGGCCGAGATCCGTGCACTGGCAAACCGTCTTCTTAGCCGAGGCTGTAAACGCATCTCCCAGCTTGAGGGCCAGCAGGCTTTCCACCAGTCCCGTGCACGTTCCACATGACGACGACGCTTTGGTGCAAGCTCTTACGCCATCTAGGTCGGCAAGCCCCTTCTCGTCGATAGCCGAAAGGATCTGTCCCTTGGAAACGCCGTTACAACCACAAATCTCTGCCTCATCCGGCAAGGCTGCAACGGCCGCCATAGGGTCCAGGGGGGACCCTCCGGCATAGGATTGGCCAAATATGAGCGTAGCGCGCTCATCCTCCTCTATGAATTCTGCTTTCTTGATCTTGTCAAAGAACCAGGCCCCATCGGATGTTTCTCCGTATAGGACAGCTCCGATCAACCGACCTTCTTCGAGGATCAAACGCTTGTAGATACCGCGCCCGGGATCCCGAAACACGATTTCGTCGCGATTGTCTCCTTCGGCAAAGTCGCCTGCGGAGTACAGGTCGACCCCAGTTACCTTCAACTTTGTGGCGGTCTCGGAATGAGAGAATTCCGGTTCCCCCTGCCCCGTCAGGACCTTTGCGCAAACCTGCGCCTGCTCGAAGAGAGGGGCAACAAGCCCATAGCAATTTCCATCGAACTCAACGCATTCGCCGACGGAGTAGATGTCTGGATCTGACGTCTGCATAACGCCATTGACCTTGATGCCCCGGCCGACCTCCAGACCGGCAAGCTTGCCGACCTCGACATTCGGCCGAATTCCAACCGCCATAACGACCAGGCTGGCAGGGATTTCCGTACCGTCTTCCAGACGAACGCCGTCAACCTTGCCGTCCCCATAGATCTCCTTGGTATTCGCCCCCGTCAGGATCGTGATTCCCCTGCTTGCGAGCTCCTTTTCCAGGAGATACCCAGCAGACGGGTCCAATTGGCGCTCCATCAGTGTGGGCGCGAGATGAATAACCGTGACGTCCATTCCTCTCAAGCGCAGACCGGCGGCAGCCTCCAGGCCAAGGAGGCCGCCGCCGACCACTACCGCCCTTGAAGCCGGCTGGCAGGCATCAATCATCGTGTCGGTGTCGTCCAGATCCCGGTAGGCAATCACGCCAGACAGATCATGTCCCGGAAGCGGAATGATGAACGGGTTGGATCCGGTCGCGATGACAAGTCGGTCGTATGGCACATCGCCTTTTTCACCGATGACGACTTTACGTTCCCGGTCCACTTCCAGAACCTTTTCGCCGAACCGGCAATTTACTTTATGCCCGGCATACCAGTCATCGTCATGGGTGACGATTTCCTGATAGGTCTTTTCACCCGAGAGGACGGGGGACAGCATGATCCGGTTGTAGGTTCCGCGCGGCTCCGCATTGAATAATGTGACGTCGAAGCGATCCGGCGCGGACTCCACAAGGTTTTCCAGCAACCGTCCGGCTGCCATCCCCGCACCAATGATTACAAGTTTTTCCTGGGGCATGTTTCTATTTCCCCTCGATTTCAGTATATTTGAGAACAGATGATCTGAACATCATGCAGCCTCCGTCTCTGACTCAGATTTTGTTTCCGAATCTGGTTTGGAGCTATGAGCACCCTTCTCATATTCTTCGAGGAAACTCAGAACCTGTTCGCGGTAGTGGTAGTAATCCGGATGTTCGAGTAAAGCCTTGCGCGTGCGGGGACGCGGTATGTCGACTTCCATGATCTTGCCGATGCGCGCATTCGGTCCGTTGGTCATCATGATGACCCGGTCCGCAAGAAGGATGGCCTCATCCACATCATGCGTCACACACGCGGCCGTAACCTGCGTGCGCTGCCACACCTCCATGAGCACTTCCTGAAGCTCCCAACGCGTCAGGCTGTCGAGCATCCCGAAAGGTTCATCCAGCAACAACAGTTTGGGCGAAAGTGCGAAAGCGCGAGCAATGCCGACGCGCTGCCTCATCCCGTTCGAGAGATCCGCCCCCAACTTGTCCATGGCTTCGCCGAGGCCGACCTTGTGCAGGTAGTATTCCACCACCTGCTCGCGCTCTTCGCGCGTTGCATCGGGATAAACACGGTCCACGCCTACGGCAACGTTCTGCTTTGCCGTCAGCCATGGAAACAGAGAGGGAGCCTGGAAGACGACAGCCCGATCCGGGCCGGCCGCCGCGACTTCCCGATTGTCCAGGATGATCCCACCACGGCTGACCTCGTTCAGACCAGCCGTCATTGTGAGGACAGTGGACTTGCCACACCCCGAATGACCGATGATCGAGACAAACTCGCCCTTCTTCACCTTGATATCGAACCCATCGACGACGGTGAGGGGTCCTTTGGGGGTCGGATACACCTTGCTCACCTGGGAATATTCAAGAAAGCGATCATCGTTGAAGCCGGTTGTTTCTGACGCTTCACGATACGCCTTCGGCTTGCCCAATGTGATTGGCGTAACCGCCGGTAATGGTGGCTCGACTTGCGCACGCTTCTTCGCAATTCCGACATCCATCAGATAGGCGGTAACGTCCCGGCGAAGTGTCTTGAACGTCTCGTCATGATTCATGGCGGTGCGGTCACGGGGGCGCGGCAAATCCACTTTGAATGATGGCCCGAAGGTCGCGTTCGGTCCCGGGTTCAGAGGGATGATACGATCCGCGAGAAGCAGGGCTTCATCCACATCATTTGTGATGAGGACGACCGTCTTCCGGTCCTGCTCCCAGATGGAAATGATCTCATCCTGAAGGTTGGCGCGTGTAAGCGCATCCAAGGCTGACAAAGGCTCGTCCAGCAGCAGGACTTCCGGATCCATTGCGAGCGACCGGGCGACCGCCACTCTCTGACGCATGCCGCCTGAAAGCTCTGCGGGGCGCCGGTCGACGGCATGGCTGAGGCTCACCATGTCGATGTATTTCTGCGCACGTGCATTGCGTTCTGCCTTGCTTTCCTTCCCGAACACCGCATCGACCGCCAGGAGGATGTTCTCCTTCACAGTCATCCACGGCATCAGCGAATAGCTCTGGAAGCAAACAGCCCGGTCTGGGGCTGGGCCTGTAACCGCCTCGCCCCTGGAACTGACTTCACCCTTGTTCGGAAACTCAAGACCGGCCATCAGACTGATCAGGGTGGATTTTCCGGATCCGGAAAACCCGACAATCGCGACGAACTCCCCTTCTTCGACAGCCAAATCAATATCATGGAGGACATCTACACGGTCGGCATCGTCACCAAACCATTTTGACACATTCTTCAGCTCAAGGATCGACATGTTTTCTATCCTCTATCGCGTGCTGGTATGAGTGAACATGGTCTGCAAGGCGTACATGACCCGGTCGAGCAGGAAACCGATGATCCCGATCGTCAGAACCGCGACGATGATCTTGGCCAGCGACTGTGACGACCCATTCTGGAATTCATCCCACACAAATTTTCCGAGCCCCGGATTCTGCGCAAGCATCTCGGCAGCAATCAAAACCATCCAGCCAACCCCGAGGGAAAGACGCATACCTGTAAAGATAAGCGGCAACGCAGATGGCAGGATGAGTTTCGTGATCTGAGTATGGGGCTTCAATTTCAAGACCTTGCCGACATTGACGAGATCCTTGTCCACGGATGCCACGCCAAGCGCCGTATTGATCAGTGTAGGCCATAGGGAACACAGGGTCACAGTGATTGCTGAGGTCAGGAAGGATTTTGAAATTCCGGAATCGGTGGCGACGGTCGCGGAGACAATCATGGTGACAATGGGGAGCCAGGCCAGCGGCGACACCGGTTTGAATATCTGGATCAGAGGATTGAACGCGGCGTTCATGGTCGACGACATTCCCATCACAATACCAAGGGGAGCCGCGATCACCACAGCCAGAAAGAAACCGAAAAAGACAGTCTGAAGGCTTGTCCAGATTTGCTGGTAGAAAGTCTGTTTGCCCGTATAGGAAACGCGCGACACATCGCCTTCGCGACCAGCTGCGATCAGGACGTCATTACGCGCAGCTTGGCGGTCATAGAATTGACCGGCCTTCTGCTTTTCCTGCAAATGATCCTTATGCAGCACAACTGCCTGCTCCCAAACCTGAGCTGGTCCGGGGATCGCCCCAAGCGATGTCTTGACTTGTGGCGCCAGAACGGCCCAGGCCGCCACAAATGTCAGAATAGCAAATATCGGCACGACAAGCCGCTGGCCCAACAAGGGCAAGTTCCGCCTAGGACTGTCACCTGCGGCCATCATGAGCAGCGGCGTCACCCAGGACAATGCAAACACGTCGAGAAGCTTCGAGGCCTTGTTGATACCTGAGAATATTCTTTCCTGGCGTGCGCTCTTTGAATCTGCGCCCTCCTTTTCGGAGATTTCGCTCGTGATCTCGACAGGGCTTGCAACCACATGCTCATCGACTGAATCGCCGACCTTGTTGAAAACAACACTTCCCATCTCATTGACTCCGATGGTTGGAAAATTTGAGGACATGGGCCGTTGATCTAGCGGCCCGCTCTGGCTCGCAGATCATTCGACGACTTCGCCTGCAGAAACTGTCTGTCTGCTCTTGAGACCAATCTTCAGGCTTTCAAGGTACGCATTCGGTTGGCGTCCATCATAAGAGACGCCATCGATGAAGTCCGCAGTGGCTGGCTTGTAACCATCTGTTTCCCAAGGGAAATCAGCCGCGCTCGCCAAGCCATCGTCAACCAGGGACTGGGCGGCCTCGAGATAAATGTCTGGTCGGTACACTTCGCGCGCCGTCGCGTCATACCAGGCATCATCCTTGCTGTCGGCGATCTGGCCCCACCGGCGCATCTGGCTGAGATACCAGACTGCATCTGAATAATATGGGTACGTTGCATTGTAGCGGAAGAAGACGTTGAAATCCGGAACATCGCGCTTGTCGCCGCGCTCATATTCGAACGTGCCCGTCATCGAGTTGGCGATCACATCCGCGTCCGCGCCGACATATTCGGAACGCGCCAGAATTTCGACCGCTTCAGCCCGGTTCGCATTGTCATTCTCATCCAGCCACATCGCTGCCCTAATAAGGGCGCGCGTAACCGCCTTCGTCGTCACTGGGTTTTCTTCCGCGAACTCAGCAGTAATGCCGAAAACCTTTTCAGGATTATCTTTCCAGATTTCGTAATCCGTGATGACCGGCACGCCGATCCCCTTGATGACCGCTTGCTGGTTCCAAGGCTCACCTACGCAATATCCATAGATCGTGCCGGCTTCGAGCGTTGCAGGCATTTGTGGTGGGGGTGTGACGGACAAGAGTGCATCGGCCTGGATCTGGCCCGACACATCATCGGGTGAATAATAACCGGGGTGTATGCCCCCCGATGCGAGCCAATAACGCAGCTCGTAATTGTGGGTCGATACCGGGAACACCATGCCCATGTTGAACGGCTTGCCGTCTGCGGCATATTCCTCGACCACAGGCTTCAGCGCGCTGGCGCTGATGGGGTGTACCGGGCGCCCATCCTCCATGCTCGGAATATTGGAACGCATCTTCTCCCAGACTTCGTTCGAGACGGTAATACCGTTTCCGTTCAAATCCATGGAGAATGGCGTGACGATATGGGCTTCTGTACCGTAGCCGATGGTTGCTGCCAGCGGCTGGCCCGCCAACATGTGCGCACCCGCCAGCTCGCCGTCGATGACCCGATCCAGCAGGACTTTCCAGTTCGCCTGCGGCTCCAGCGTAACATACAGCCCCTCATCTTCGAAAAATCCCTTCTCGTAGGCGATAGCGAGCGGGGCCATGTCGGTAAGCTTGATGAAGCCGAAAGTAAGCTCGGTTTTTTCAAGCCCCTCCATCGGGATGACCAAGGCTGTCAACTCGGAGGAATTGGGCGTGCTGGCCGGAGCATCTGTACTCGGACCACCACATGCAGCGAGCATAACGGCGAGGAGCGCGGTGGATCCGGCGAATACGCCGCGCTGGGGAAAGGGGAGAGTAGTGTCTGGAAATGAGATCATGATGAAGGTCCGCGATGGCTTGCCCCGCCTAATCGGCTCAGGCTTGATAACTTTGAGGAACAGAACCGGCGCAACTTGGCCGGTCGCTCTACACTCGAAAGTCCATCGGCGGACGTCGAAATGACCTATGACGGCATCGTCATGCATTACATCAACCAGAGAGACGCGCAGGGCTCAAGCGGCCGCAGCATCAGATAAACAAAGAAAGCCACGAACCCTTTCTTTTGCACAACAATCAGTCACGCCTCTCCAATAATCGGGCGTTAGTCGTCTGGCCCTCGAACCGAGTTGCAGCGTGCGACCGTTCCTACAGTCGCGCCCTTCGAACTGAATTGCCCTGTCGGGACCGTCTTGAACTGCAAATGATTTGCATTTACTGGTCGTCATTGCGATTTATTCTCAAAAGGGATTGTGAAATTGAAACCGATGCACCGGAATCTCATGACGGCCAGCCTTGTCCTTGCCGCGCTTTCGCCGCTTGCGACCGCTCAGGAAGATTCCGCCGGGGCGGATGAGCGTCGCTTGGAAACCATCATCGTCCGCGACAATTCGCAGGTCGATCTCACCCGGGAGTTTGCCGGCGGTCAGGTCGCTCGCGGTGGTCGTGCAGGCATGCTCGGCAATCTCGATTTTCTTGACGCGCCCTTCTCCGGCACGGCTTACACGTCCGACCTCGTGCTTAACCAGCAATCCGACAGCGTCGGAGACGTCCTGCAGAACGATCCGGTCGTGCGTGTCGCCAAGGGGTTCGGCAACTTTCAGGAAGTCTATGTGCTTCGCGGTTTCCCGGTCTATTCCGACGACCTCACCCTGAATGGGGTATATGGCATCCTGCCGCGCCAATTCGTGGCGGCTGAATTGCTGGAACGCGTTGAGGTTTTCCGGGGGGCGAATGCCTTTATCAACGGCGCAGCACCAGGGGGCAGCGGCGTCGGCGGCACGATCAACCTCGTCCCGAAGCGCGCGCCCGCCGATGGGGTGCGCCGCGTGACGCTCGGGTACGAAAACAATAGTCAGGCCTATGGGGCCGTCGATCTGGGTGAGAGGTTCGGAGCAACCGGTGACTGGGGCGTGCGGTTCAACGCCGTGGTGCGCGATGGGGAAACCGCCGTTGAGGATCAGGATCGCTCCCTGTCGGTCTTCTCCATCGGGACCGATTATGCTGGCGAGCGCTTTCGCTTCTCTGCCGACCTCGGCTATCAGGACAACCGGATCGACGCGCCACGACCGCAAGTAACCCCGCTTGCGGGTGTACCAGCAGAACCCGATTCAGACACGAACTTCGCCCAGTCCTGGACCTATACCGACGAGAAACAGCTGTTCGGTGTCGTGCGGGGCGAATACGATCTTTCAGACAATATTTCCGTATGGCTGGGCGCCGGGGCCCGTCAGGGCGAAGAAGCCAACGTGCTGGCCAATCCCAGTGCAGCCGAAGATGGCAGCCTGACGGCCTACCGGTTCGACAATACACGCGAAGATGATGTCATCTCGTTTGATACGGGCCTCAGCGCGGAGTTCCTGACGGGACCTGTCGGCCACCGGCTCGTTGTCTCGGCGTCGTCGGTCAAACTGGAATCGAAGAATGCCTACGCCTTCTCCAGCTTCTCTACGCCCTTCTCCACAGACCTTTATCTGCCCGTCGATGTCGCGCCGCCCGCGGCGGACTTCTTCATAGGGGGCAATCTCTCGAGCCCTCTGAAGACCGAAGAGGTGACGAACCAGTCCCTCGCCATCGCCGATACGCTGTCTTTCCTCGATGGGCGTCTGCTCGCCACAATTGGCCTACGCCAGCAAGACATCGAGACGAAAACCTTTGACTATAATTCCGGTCAACGCCTCTCCGGCTATTCGGATGACAAGTTGACTCCCGCTTTCGGCCTTGTTTACAAGGCGACCGACCAGATTTCCGTCTACGGAAATTATGCGGAGAGCCTCCAGCCCGGCGAGATTGCCCCGGCCACGAGTGGCGGCGTCACCATCGTCAATGCCGGCGAAGTACTGGAGCCCTTCACAGGCGACCAGTATGAAATCGGCGCCAAGTATGATGGCGGCGATGTCGGCGCGACAATCGCCCTGTTCCAACTGACCCGGCCGAACTCTATCGTTGTGGATCAGGTATTCAGTGCCTCCGGTGAGCAGGAAAACACAGGCGTTGAACTCAGCGTGTTTGGCGAGCCCCTCGAAGGCTTGCGCCTTCTTGGCGGGGCGACCTTCCTCGATACCGAACTCGCCCGTACGCAGGATGGCATGAACGAGGGCAATGCCCCGATCGGCGTGCCGGAGATACAGGCAAACCTCAATGCGGAATGGGATGTTGCCGCCCTCTCCGGCCTTACGCTGGACGGCCGGATTGTTCTGACAGGCGAGCAATATGCCGACGCGGCCAACACAGTGGAACTCGACGGATGGACCCGGCTGGATATTGGCGCCCGCTATACGCTGGACATTGCCGAGCGGCCTGTCACGCTGCGCGCGCGGATCGAAAACCTGACCGATGAGGCATACTGGGCGTCAACAGGGGGGTTTCCGGGGGCAAACTACCTGATCCTCGGCAATCCGCGCACCTTCAGCGTGTCGGCTTCGGTCGACTTCTAGTATCCGGACAGGGGCGGCAATGCGATCAAGTACGATCAGGGCATGGAGCTGGGTCCATAAATGGACGAGCCTTGTCTGCACGCTCTTCCTGCTCATGCTTTGCGTTACGGGATTGCCGCTGATTTTCCATGATGAGATCGACGCCGCTCTCAATCCCGCCACCTGGCAGCCCGCCAATCCTGGTGGGGACCACCTGACGCTGGACGAAATTCTGGACACCTCGCTGGACAACCGGCCCGGCGAGGTGCCGATCTTCATGAGCTTCGACATTGATCGCCCTGTCGTGAACGTCACCACGGGACCGAGCGCCGACGCCCCGGGCACAGCCATGCATTTCGCTTCGTTCGATCTGACATCAGGCGCGCTTGTTCCCTCCGCAGATCGCGGCGAAACCGTCATGGAATTCCTACTTCAACTGCATACCGATATGTTCCTGGGACTGTCAGGAATGCTGTTTCTGGGATTCATGGGCTTTCTTTTCATGATCGCAATCGTGTCCGGCGTCGTGCTCTATGCCCCGTTCATGCGTAAACTCGACTTCGGCACGCTGCGCAGGAAGCAATCAACGCGCTTGAAATGGCTCGATTATCATAATTTGCTGGGCATCGTGACCTTGGCTTGGGCGCTGGTGGTCGGGCTGACCGGCGTGATAAACACACTTGAGCAACCCATCATCGACACTTGGCGCACGAGCGAACTGGCTGATCTCGTTGCCGAGTATGAGGGCGCGGTCCCGGCCGGTCAGCGCGCCTCGCTTGCCTCTGCGGTGAACGAGGCCGTCAAGCTGGCGCCGGAGATGGAGCTGCAATTCGTTGCTTTCCCCGGCAGCAACTTCTCTACTTCGGCCCATTATGCAATCTTCCTTCACGGCAATTCGCCGCTGACGGAAAACATCATTACCCCCGTTCTCGTCCATGCGGGCACCGGAGATGTGGCAGGCCTGCGCGAAATGCCTTGGTATACCAAAGCGCTATCGCTTTCCCGACCGCTGCATTTTGGCGATTATGGCGGCCTGGCTTTGAAACTTGTCTGGTTCGCGCTCGACCTGATTACAATCGTGGTGCTCGTCACGGGATTGTATCTCTGGCTTGCCAGGCGGGAACCGGCGAAGCGCCGCACTGAAAACAAAACACTCCTTGAGCGGATCACTACATGAGTGACCGAAAGGCAAAACCCAACCTCCCCCATACGCTCTGGAACGTATTCGCCATTCCGGCGCTGCTGTTCGTTATTGTCCTGACAGGGCTCATCGTCGCCCTGCTGCTCGATGGCTGGATGGATCTTCTGGCAGCTATCGCGGTGAGCTCCAGCCTGTGCGCTGTCCTCTGGGCCCGGTTTCGATAGGAACAGCCCCTGTCGGGTTTGGAGCCCTCATCGGCTCAAAACCAAATCCTCAAATGGTTCGGAGATTTTCAGTGTCATCTGAAGAGAAAATGGCGTGAGTGATACGCCCAATCCAATGACTATAAGTACAATAAATCCAACGAGTTATGATATCTCACGTATCGCTTGTAGTGCAAAAAAATCTGCATGAGTGGTGCAAATTGTAGTGCCCTTCTTTCTTCCTCTCTGAGTTCGACGCGGCCGATTCTCACCGAAGCGCGTTTAACATACGGCGCTCAAAACCAAACTCGCTATCGCGAGGCACCTTTGCAGGAGGGGTGCCATAGCCGTCGACAAGATAGTCCTGCCATACGTCGAGATGCTCCAAATAGCGTATGTTGTCCGCGAAATAATCAGCCACACTTTAGTATGAAAAGCATCTATTTACAGAATAAATTCGGATTCGATTAATTCAAACACGTTTGCCTGTGCCGGAGCAACCAGCGCTGGGTCTGGGAGGCATGCCTTGGGCAAAGCCGCGCCATGAGTGCGCGCTTGCCCAAGACGCAGGAGGCCGGCATGACACTGACGAACAAAGATACCGACAATTTTCCGGTGCCGGTAAATGAGCAGGAACGGCTCGAGGACATCCTCGCTTACGATCTCGATAACACGATTGGGGCGACGGGCCTGGACCAGGTCTGCACTCTTGCCAGAAACTTGTTTGGGGCGCCCATAGCATGTGTTTGTCTCATCGGTCGCGATCAACTGACAATGCTGGCGACGAGCGGAACGGATATTACCCACATACCCAGAAAAGATGTCTTCAGCAATCATACGATTTTGGGAGATGAGGTGTTTGTCATTCCCGATACGCTGAAAGATCGCGTGTTCGCCCAAAATCCATTCGTGACGGGTCCTCTGGCAATCCGATTTTACGCCGCTGTGCCACTGCATATTCATGATGGCGTTCAAATCGGCGCGCTTTGCATTCTGGACCAAACCCCTCGCGAACTGTCCGGCAATGAACGGGTACGCCTTAAGGCGCTTGGCGAAATTGCGAACAAGGAACTCCAGCGCCGACAGGCCCTGGTAGAACTGAAACGTCAGAAGCAGCTTTGGGCGCATACGGCACAAATGGTGAAAATTGGATCCTGGTCCTATCTTCCCAAGACCGGATTCATGGAAGTTTGCCCTTATTCCTACGATATTTTCGAAGTCGATACAGGCACAAAGCCGACGAGCACCCACATTCTCAACCATCTCCGCCAGCACATGGATTCAGCCCTTGAAAGCGCGCTTGACAGGCTGGTCCGAGCTGGAGACCGCCTGGATCATGTAACGGAATTCATGACCGAGGCCGGAAGAAAACGGTGGTTCCACTTCTTCGGCCATGCGGAATGGCAAAATGGCGAAATTGTCAGAGTATCCGGCGGCGTGCAGGATGTGACGGAAACACGCGAAAGAGATGCTGAAATCCGCCGCTTGGCGTACACAGATGCACTAACCGATTTACCCAATCGCGCCTATTTTCAGCATTACCTCAAGGAGATCAGTGCTCAGTCCAGTTCTGCTGCACGGGATCTGGGACTAGTCCTGATTGATGTAGATCACCTCAAGGAAATCAACCACACATTTGGTGTGGAAGCCGGGGACGCCGTGTTGTGCACATTCGCCAGCAGGCTGAAGGATCAATTTGGCGAGGGTTTCGGACTTTCTCGCTATGCAGGAGACGAATTTGCCCTCGTACTGGCCCGCGGGGAGGGCGACTGGACAATCGACGCCTCCCTTGAACGACTAAAGCGGATCATGAATGAGGCTGTAAAATATCGCGGCCAGACCTTACCCGTCACCGTGAGTGTTGGAATCGCCCTGCCCGACTGCACCACAGCAGATCTTGATCAATTGCTTGGCAATGCTGCGCTGGCGCTCGACCTTGCAAAAAAGAGCGGTCGCAATCGGTCAGTCCAATATGAACCGGGAATGCGTCTTCGGCAGATCAGGTCCAAACAGCTTCTGAACGATATTCGCAAGGGACTGGCTCGCGGCGAATTCGAACCTCATTTTCAGCCAATTATTGATATCCGCACCAACCGCATCTCGGGCTTTGAGGCGCTCATGCGCTGGCACCATCCGGAACGCGGCGTTCTGCCCCCCTCGATCTTCGAGGCCGGTTTTGAGGATCCTGAGCTGTCCCTTCTGCTGGGCGAGGCAGGCATAGAGGGGGCATTGAGACACATGCGCTCATGGCAGGATTCCGGTATCGATTTCGGCTCGGTCGCCGTCAACCTATCTTCGTTTCAATTACAATCCGGACGCCTCGCCGCTGAAATTGAGGAGAAGCTACGCTGCTGGAATCTGTCGGCCGATCGTCTGGCACTCGAAGTCACCGAGAATGTCTATATCGGATGGGACGCCTCGAATGTCACAGATACGATTCAGGCGCTGCATGCGCTGGGTGTAAATATATCGGTTGACGATTTCGGTACGGGCTACGCTTCCCTGATGAGCCTCAACAAGTTTCCGATTGATCGGTTGAAAATTGACAAGTCGTTTGTACAGGATCGAAATGGCGGGGCCGTCCTGCAAGCAATCATGATCCTGGGGTCCCGTCTCGGCATGAAAGTCATTGCCGAAGGCGTGGAGGACGAAAATCAGTTGGCCGCCGTATATGCGATGGGATGCGACCAGGTGCAGGGGTATTATTACTCAAAACCCATGTCTGCAGAAAACGTTCCCACCTACATCAAAGCGTTCAATAGGAAAGACACAGATTGTTTGAATACCTCCCGTGTAGCTTAGAAACCCTCTGATTATCCCACGGCGAGTTAGGCAGACCTTAACGTCTCACCCGGCAGACTGAGGCCGACTTGGCCTGCTGGTCCTTTACTGCCTAGGTGGTCCAGATGATCTCCACTTAGGAATCTTGAAATGCCCTTTCCCTTTCCACGTGATGAAGCTGGGCGCCTTGTCGCTTTGAGCGATGCCAATATCATAGATACAGAACCGGAAGCATTCTTTGACAAAATAGTTCGCTCCGCCGCGCTCGCTTGCCACACCGAGATGGCATTTATATCGATGGTAGATAGCAAACGGCAGTGGATAAAAGCATCTGTTAATCTCGATTTGACAGAGTGCGCCAGAGACAAGGCTTTCTGTGCACATACGATACTCTCGGCCAAGCCTTTAATTCTTCCGGACGCCCGGCAAGATCCGCGCTTTTCTGATAATCCCTTCGTGACGGGCGAGCCCCATTTGCGTGGCTATATCGGCACGCCTATCATGACCAAGGATGGACATGCCCTCGGAGCCCTCTGCGTCGCGAGCATAAAGTCTATCACTCCCAATACAGAACAAATCGACCAATTGGTGCTTCTGGCGGACGCCGTGGCCGAACATCTTGCCGTACGCCGACGAGCCGTACCGCTCCATCGCGCAAAAAGTCACCTTGCTCAGCTCATACATCGCATGCCAACTGCCATTGCGATGTTTGATGAGGATCTATGCTATATCGCCATGAGCGAGCGCTGGGCTCAAGATTATAATTTAGACCGCGAACGCGCTATTGGCCAATGCCAGTACGATCTCATGCCCGAACTGACGGAACGAGAACGCGCGATCAACAATCGCTGCCTTGCAGGCGCCGTAGAACGAAGTGACGATTACGAGCTGGTACGGGCTGATGGGCGCACCCAACACCTGCGCTGGGAGGTTGCCCCCTGGAAAGACGAATACGACACGATTGGTGGCCTTGTCATGATGACCGAGGACATCTCGGCTCAGAAAGCTGCGTTTCAGTCGAAGGCCGATAGCGAGGCGCGTCTGGCCCGAGCCATGCGGCTATCCGGCTGCGCATCCATAGAAGTCGATTGCCGAACAAACCTGATGCATTGCTCGGACACAATTCCGGATTTCATCGGCAAACTTCCGCCGAAAGAAGCCCGCATCCAAGACTTCTGGCTCCTCACTCATCCCGAGGACTTACCTGCGGTTAAACGAGCTTGGACAAACCACTGGAAAGGTGGTCCTCCGATGGAGGTGGATCACCGGCTCACGCATCCGGACGGCACCAGTTTTTGGGTTCGGTCATTTGCCCAGATCAGACGCGATGAGCAGGGCAAACCGCTTCGCATCGTTGGCATGGTACGCGATATCAGTCTGCAAAAGCAGCAGGAGCTCGCCCTCGCCGCGGCACGCGATGCAGCTCGGAGCGCAAATGAGGCAAAGACTGAGTTTCTGGCCACGGTCAGCCATGAACTGCGCACCCCCCTGCATTGCATCACCGGATTTAGCGAGCTGCTGAACGGGAGTGACAATCTCACTGGCCCTGACCGACGACATGCCCAGCTGATTTCCGAAGCCAGTGATCAGCTGCAGAATCTGGTAAGCGACATACTCGATCTATCGAGCATCGAAGCCAAGGCGATAAAGTTGAACAGCGCCGAATTCGATCTGCGCGAAGCAGCGCAAACCGTGGTCGATCTCTTACGGCAGCACAATGGAAACTCACGTGTCGATCTTCACTTTACGGCAAGCCCCGATCTGGCGAAAGTACACGTTGGAGACGCGTTCAGATTCCGACAGATTCTTACGAACCTCGTTGGGAACGCTCTGAAATTCACGGAGTCAGGCTCTGTGGATATTTGTATGCGCCCCGTCAACACGCACGCCCGGCATCAACGGGTCCTCATCGAAGTCACCGACACCGGTATTGGCATACCAACCGAAGAGATCGCCAATCTGTTCAAGCGCTTCTACCAGGTGGAGAGATCCAATCGGCGCCAGTTTGGAGGCGCTGGTCTTGGACTGGCGATCTGCCGAGGACTTATCGAGACCATGGGGGGGCGAATTGGAGCCGATAGTCTGCCGGAAGGTGGCACGCGATTCTGGTTTGAAATCGAGCTCGAGACGCCAGGCAAGGAGTTGAATCTCCTTCCCCGGGAGGCCACTCAAGTCGATGACCTGGATCGCCTTTCAGCTGCCTGCGCAGGCCGACGCTTTCTGATCGCCGATGATGTCCGCCTGAATCATGAACTGGTAACTGCAGCCTTGGCCCCTCTTGAATGCCAACTCGACTTTGTCATGGACGGCGAGGCAGCCTTCCAGCAAGTCCAAACAGGAAGCTACGATCTCGTTCTGATGGACATACAGATGCCGGGCATGGATGGCCTTCAGGCTACACGTCATATACGCGGTCTTGGCGGCCATTATGCAACCATGCCAATCATTGCGATGACATCCAATGTACTCTCTAGCCATATTGCCGATTATGATGCGGCGGGCATGACTGATTATATCGGCAAGCCGGCGCGCCAAATCGACATGTACCACGTGCTGGCACGATGGTTTCAGAGCCCCAAGCCTGAAAAGTCCATGCTCAGCGATAATCGCCCTGCATTGGACGTGGGAACATTGAATAATCACTTTATTCAGGAAATGCGACGCGAACTAAACGAGGTTGAGGACTATCTGTGCCAACCCGCTTCGTCGGGGACTCAGCGGCTCAGTGCTTGCGCGCATCGGATTGCCGGGGTCGCACCGGCTTTTGGTCACCCCGACCTGGCGGCGCAGGCTTCCTTTGTGGAAAGCTGCATTACGGCAGGACTGTCTCCGGAGGCCGATGATGTTGTCGCTTTAAGGGATAACTTGCGCCAAATTGTCCGCGCGAAAACCTGATACGCAACGTTCGCTGAACGTCTGATAGAAACGTCGGATCAACTGGGCAGCAATTGACGTGCGACGAGCACCGCTTGCGTGCGGTTGGAAACCCCTAATTTCTTGAATATACTTGAAAGGTGGCTTTTGACCGTGGGTTCGGCAATTTGAAGGTCGTGAGCAATCTGCTTGTTCAGACGACCGTCGGCGAGCGCAATGAGGATACGTAATTGTGCGGGAGACAAACCCGCGATTGCAGTTTGAGCGCCCCCCAAAGGGTCGATTGGCTGTTTCAAGGGCGGAAATATCCGCTGCCCCTGCATGATCAGCCTCAGATTTTCCACAATCTGGGTCATCGATTGCGACTTTCCGAGAAACGCGTCAGCGCCACAGCTAAGTGCGGACCGCACAACCCCCTCTTCCTCGCGCGCGGAAATCAAGACGAGACGTGCATAGGGAAGTTCCGCACGCAGAACAGCAAGGGCCGTCAATCCCTGAGCATCCGGTAACATCAGATCGAGCAAGACGAGATCGAATGGCTGTTCTCGAGTAAGAAGTTACTTGGCGTCTGCGAAGCGACTGGCGCGCTGAATCCTGCACTCCGGCTCCAACGTGCCCAAGGCAAATTCAAGAGCATCACAAAAAAGCGGATGATCATCCACGATCAGACAATGCCCGAGATGTGCGCGTCTAGCCATTTCCTCAAACTCCGCTTATATGCCCCAGCCTTCAAGTAGGCTGGGAAGCACTTAACATACGGTTGATTATCAGCGTCGATAACATGTTTGCACACGAACTTTTTAAAAAATACGCAGATAACCACTCATACTTTCAGAGGAATTGGGCTCATCCATACGGATGATCCGGCGGCAAACGCGCACGCCAACGAATGCCGCAACACACTGTAGTATAAGCATTTTCTTTGAAATCAGAGAAGTATGGATAATTGTCTGCTAAGATATCAGCCCATTTTATCAGTCTCCGGATATATCTGAGAAAGGACAAGAGACGAAATTTGCCCTGACTTAATCACGAGTCTGAGGAACCATAAAAATGCAGTTGCTACGGCAAGTTTCACAATTCACCCTTCTCGCCGGGAGTGCCATTTTGGTTGTCGGTGCGGCCCATGCCGCTGGCACCGATGCCGGCACGTCCGTGGAGAATACCTTTACACTCGACTACGCTGTCGCCGGTGTTTCACAGGGGACAATCACGAACGACCCAGCCTACACACAGGAGCCGGGCGATCCGGAACCCGTCATTGATGCCAACGGCCCCACCGACTTCACAGTTGATCGCCTGATCGATATCAGCGTCACGGCCGACAATTCCGGCCTACAGGTACCGCCGAATGCCCAGGACCGCATCCTGCAATTTACCGTGACCAATCTTGGCAATGACCATCAATCCTACTCGTTCAGTCTTGCTGACGTGACGGGCGATGATTTTGATGCAACTGGACTAGAACTTACTTACTCGCGGACCGCCGTTGACCTCAATGGCGATGGCGACACCGCTGATGCATGTGAAACTGCCATTGTCGATGCTCCGCTGACCCAGACGTTGCTCGGGGATTCCGCCGGCAATGCCAGTTACACATGCGACATCCCGACCGACCTGCCTTTCACAGTCAATGTCTCCGGCGACATACCGGACTCTCTGTCTGAATCTGGCACGGACAATCTGGTCTTGGTGGTGGAGACACGAAATCCTACTGCCTGGGCGTTCGAAAGCGTATCGCCAGCGGCAGGCGCCGTGACAGCGCAGGATGGGGACGGGTCAAACACGATTGATGGCACCGCGGAGAACTTCTTTGCCGATGGCGCCGGCACGTCGGAAGAGGTCGCATCGGACGGCCTGATGTCAGCGCAGTCGAGCTTCATCGTTACGTCACCGGACCTCACAGCGGAAAAACTCGTCTGGGTTCTCAATTCTGAATCGGACAGCGTCAGCTGTGCAGGTGAACCTGTTCCTGCGAGCGAACCCACAGACCAGTACCCGACACCGGGCGCTTGCGTACTGTATTCGATTATTGTCACGAATACCGGGGAAGTCGCAGGTTCAAATGCCGATGGCATTGATATTGCCGACATCCTGCCGGAAGGCGTGTCTTTTGTATCCGCTGTCACGTCCGGATTTACCACCGCTGGAACGCTTACCTCGACCAAGTCCGACGGGACGACAGATTGTGATGGAGCAAGCGGCGAGACCTGCACGGTCTCGGTAACAGGCGCGTCGCTGGAGGCGACGGCGGGGCCAACAGATTCCGAGGCGCAACTCTATATTCGCGCCCTGGTAAGGTAATCATCCACCCTTCCCCTTGTGGATGATCGGGCTATCGCGCTCTCCCTCCGGCGCGGTAGCCCCCCTCCCCGGCTCTTCAGCCTTCGAAACTTACAGACTTTCCGGCGCTGGCACATGGCCAAGCACCCCCGACGACTTGTGCTTAAAATTGCACGCTACTCATTGGAAAAAACATTGAAACGCAGCCCTGACACTTTCAGAAAATTGACGACTTTCATCCGGTCTGCGTCTCTCGCATTTGGGACTTCGTTGCTGGGCATGACCGCTCTGGGCCAGGCTTCCAGCCTCGGCAAAACAGTGTCGAACACAGCTTCGATCACGTATGCGCACCCAACCGGTGTATACGAACAGACTACCGATCCAGCGGTGTTTGTCGTTGTTGCTCGCCGCACGCCCTCGACGATAGAATTCCTGCGCCATGCGCCCAATGCCTCGGACAGCATCGATATCGCAATCCGGGGCTCAGATTATTCTCCATCGGGCTCCGCAGATGCGGACAGCTTTGTAGAGGTAGGCGAGGCGTGGACCCTGAGCGGCGCCCCCTTGCATGCTGGCGTCCCGATGGATTTTGCACGCGCCGATACGTATTTTACTAACGAAGTTATTTTGGTTCGGGTTACCGATGCAGGCCAGAATGGCGATTCGCGCGTGGTCGAAACCGTAATGATTACAATTTCGACGGATGCGGGGGACGAGGTGGTTCTGAGGCTATATGAAGATGACCCCGACAGCGGCGTCTTCTATGGCTACATCCCTGCATCCGCCGACACGACACCGATGTATGATAACACGCTCACAGCACCGCACCAGACCAGCTTCACGGCAACATATCAGGATCCATTCGATCAAACTGAAGTGTCGGTGGATACGGCCCTTGTTGATCCCTTTGGACGCCTGTTCGATTCCATCACCGGAGACCTCATCAACAATGTAGAGGTCACATTGGTGGAAAACGCGTCGGGTCTCCCGGCTGATGTGTTCGGAATTGATGGTGTTTCCGCCTACCCCTCCACTCTGCTGACCGGCACAAGCGTGACGGATGCGTCCGGACGTGTCTACGATCTCGCACCGGGAGAGTTTCTGTTCCCGCTGGTTGCGCCAGCCGAATATCGACTGCTTGTCACTCCGCAATCGGATTATGTCTTTCCATCAGGACTATCGAAGCCTGACTTCACTGGTCTGGAAAACTCGCCCTTCGAGATCATAGGCGGATCTTATGGGCAGACATTTGAAGTCATGGCTTCCGGCCCACTGAACTTCGATGTCCCCCTCGATACAACGACCGGCCTTGTCCTCACAAAACAGGCCTCACAAGAGCGCGCCGCCGTGGGCGATTTCATCGCCTACACAATCGAAGCCGAAAACCGCCAGGAGCAAGCTTTACCAGTTCGCATCCGGGATGACCTTCCTGCCGGATTCCGCTTTGTAAGTGGCTCCGCACAAGTTTCAGGAAAACACATTGCCGATCCGGAGATTGCAAGTAATGGCCGGACGCTTGTCTTCGAGTTGGGCAGTCTCGCGGCGGGCGAGACAACATCTCTTTCATACGTTGCCTCCATCGGCCCGGGAACGCCGGATGGCTCCGCAGTCAATTCCGCGATTGCCATTAATCGGTTTGACCGGTCGATATCAAATCGCGCAGAAGCCGTCACGAATATCCAGGAGGATTTGCTCAGGTCGGAACTGACAATCCTTGGACGGGTCGCTTCGGACGCCTGTCCGACACAGGCCCCATGGCCACCCCAGATTCTGGGCGGCACGGGCGTCGCAGGCGTCCGTCTTTACATGGAAACGGGCGAATATGTTGTATCCGACGAGAATGGCCTGTTTCATTTCGAGGGCGTCCCGAAAGGCACACATGTTGTCCAAGTCGATCTTGAGACACTTCCCGAGGGTTATGAACCAATCAAATGCGAAGAAAACACGCGATTTGCAGGCAGCGCCGTATCGCAATTCGTGGATGCCACAGGCGGGGTCATATGGCGTGCCGACTTCTATCTGCGCAGGACCGAATTGGCGATGGCAGAAGACCAGGAGGAATCCTACTCCGACGTCACGGAATACCTCGCCTTTGATCAGGTCTGGCTCGACCAGCAGGACCACACGATTGAGTGGGTCTATCCGGATACAGATCGCACGCCTTCCAGCCGTAGCGTGAATATTGGTGTCAAGTTACCCTACCTCTCCCGCGCCCAACTCTTTCTCAACGGCGCCAAGGTTCAAGGCGCCAACACTCAGGGACGCCTGGCATCTGGGGACCGGAGCGCCCAGTTGCAACGTTGGCGCGGCGTCGACATCGTAGCCGGTGAAAATATCTTCGAACTTATCGTGACCGGACCAGACGGCCGCGAGGACCGGCTCCAGAACGGAATCTGGTTTGTTGAACAGGCGCAACGCGCGCAACTGGTCCCCGACCAGTCCCTGCTGGTGGCTGACGGGCGCACGCCGCCCGTGATTGCCGTGCGTGTGGAGAATTCTTCAGGCATCGCCGTGCATGGGGGACGACTTATCGAAGTCGACGTAGCCGCGCCACACCGGCTTGAATCAGAGGATGAGCTCACGCGCATGTCCCCCGTAACCTCCGGGATCGTCCAGGCAGAGGGCGTACGCGTGGGCCCCGATGGTATCGCCCGGATCACCCTCGCACCTACGCTCACCACGGGTAGGGTTCGCGTGACCATCCCCCTGGAGGGAGGTCGCAGCCAGGAAATCGAAGCCTATCTCCGTCCTGAAGCGCGCGACTGGATAGTTGTGGGGCTCGGTGAGGGCGTGCTGGGATTCGACGACGCAACTTCGGAGACTGACCCAAACGACAAGGAAGGACGCCTGGCCCTTTTTGCTAAAGGTCTTATCCGCGGCGACTGGCTTTTGACTATCGCACTCGACACGGCCAAGCGCCGCGGCGATATCGATGATGAACTTTATGAGTCGATCGATCCGAATGCTTATTATACGCTGTATGGAGATCGTTCGGATCGCGGGCACGAAGCTGAGAGTCGCTACCCCTTCTATGTGAAGCTGGAAAAGGACACCGTGCAGCTGATCCTCGGGGATTTCAGCACCGATCTTACCGACACCCAACTTGGCCGTTATAGTCGCAGCCTGTCGGGAGCCCGAATCGTAGGTGAGAGCGACCGCATTTCCGCCACCGGGTTCGTTGCTGAAACAAACCAGCGGTTTGCGCGCGATGAAATCGCCTCCGATGGCACATCCGGCCCTTATCAGCTGAGCGCCGCCCCGCTTGTTCAAAACTCGGACCGCCTTCGGATCGAGACCCGGGACAGGTTCCGTCCCGACCACATATTGTCCGTCCGCAGCTTCGAGCGGTACGCCGACTACGAGATAGACTATGCAACCGGCGAGCTGATATTCCGCTCACCTCTGGATGCCGTCGATCTCAACTTCAATGATCAGGTCATTGTGGTTGAGTACGAAACCTATGCCCGCGCGGAAAGAACTCTCTCCTATGGGGGGCGCCTTGCCATTCGCGATGCCACAGGGCGTATTGAGGCAGGCGTCAGCTATGTGAAGGAAGAGGCGGCAAGTGCGACCCCGGCGGCCGGCGCAGAACTGCTGGTAGCAGACCTCACCTTGCGCATCACAGACCGTACCGAGATCCGCGCGGAACTCGCACGGTCCCGTCGCGACGAAAAGGGCGATGACACCAATGCCAACCCGGAAGCCGATGCCTACCTCCTTGAAATCGAACATCAGGGCGAGTTGATCAGTCTAACGAGCTATGTGCGTGAAGAGGAGGCCGGTTTCGGTGTCGGACAGACCGGTACCAACACCCAGGCACTCCGCCGCACGGGCGCCAAGATTGGCATCAAGCTGAGTGAATCCATTAATTCCGCAACTGGCGGGGCGACGACCCGTTCCGCCAATGCGGAAGCCTACAGGGAAGACGCACTTGAAACGGGTGACACCCGCTCGGTGGCTGATGTACGCCTAAGTCAGGAAGGCCCCTCGCTGAGTGGTTCCCTTGGCCTGCGCGTGGTCGCAGAATCGCTGGCTGACCAGGATCGCGAAGCGGTGCTGGCAACGAGCCGACTGAGCAAGTCGTTTCCCGAATACGGACTCAACCTATCGATTGCCCATGAACAGCCTTTGGCCAAAAATGAGGTTTCACTGTTCCCACAACGGACCATATTCGGTGTCGACAAGTCGATCACCGAGCGCGTCCAGCTTAACCTTCGCCACGAAGTCACGGAAGGTCTCAATGCATCGGGGGCGAATTCGGTGGTCGGCCTGACCGTTCTGCCGTGGACTGGCGGAGTTGTTCGCGCCGATGTGAACGAACTCACACAGGACAAGGCAAGCCGGTTGTCGGCAACGGTAGGCGTGGACCAGACGTTTCAAATCTCCGACCGATGGAGCGCCAGCCTCGGTATGGCGAACCGGGCACGGATCGACGGCGGAGAGGATGCACGCGACCTTGGTGCTGATGAGGCTGTTTCCCCGCTAGCAGATGGTCGCCGCAGCCTGCTGACGCGAAATGAAGGATACACGTCCGCATATGCCGGCGTCGGGTATCGCGAGACCAAGACCGCTGCGTCGGTCCGTGCGGAATACAGGGAGACCGCAGCCTCGTTGCGCAAGACCTTGATCATCGGCACGGCCCGAGAGCTGTCCGACGCCCTCTCATTTGCAGGCGGCGCGCGTCTGCAGGCCGAGACTGGCACCAAGGGCGCACGAAACAGCCATGACGCCCGTCTCGGCCTCGCATGGCGCCCCCGCGACCGTGGCGCGACATTGCTCAATCGTTTCGATTTCAAGAAGCAGTCTTCGGAACAGACTGGCGAATCCTGGAAACTCGTCAGCAACACCGCAGTCAATCTGAAAACGTCGGAAAGAACTCAGTTCTCCGTCTTCCACGGCCTTAAATATACCAAAACGACTTTCAATAGCCAGCACTACTCCGGATGGACCCATTTGCTCGGGGGCGAAGTCCGCCACGATATCACGCCGAAAATTGACATCGGGTTGCGCGGATCGGTGCTTGCTGCTTCGGCAACCAAGACCTCCGCATACGCTATCGGCCCGAGTGTCGGATTTTCGCCTCGCAAGAATGTCTGGATGAGCGCCGGATACAATTTCACCGGATTTGACGACCGCGACTTCGAAGATGCGGCCTATAGCCGAAAGGGCGCGTTCATGAAGCTTCGAATGAAACTCGACCAATCCGATCTGGATGGTCTGCTGAACTGGATATCACCCGATGCTGAATAAACGATCTGCACCCTTGGTTTCGCGTACGCTCCACCTAATGGCCGTGATGGCCGGAAGTGTCCTGGCATCCTGGTCTGCGTCGGCTCAAATTCTGCCGCCCCCAACTCGTGACTATGGCGACGCACCATCGTCCTATGGCACGCTTGCTGCGGATGACGGTCCATCCCACACGGTCTCTCCCCTCATTTTCATGGGGCTCTTGCCGACAGCAGAATCTGACGCCGTGAATGCGTCAGGCGATGCCTCCGATGATATTGACGATGGTGTTATTCTGCCCGCATTCTATCAGAACCAATCAGCTTCGATCCAAGTGGCCGTATTTGGGGCGGGGTCTCTCCAAGCCTGGATCGACTGGAACGGCGATGGTGACTTTAGCGATGCCGGCGAACAGGTTGCAACAAACGTCCAGGATGGCGGCGCCGGGGACGCCGATGGCCTCTTGAACGGCCTCATAACCCTGGAGGTCGTCGTACCTGCCATAACGACCACAACGCTGACATTTGCACGTTTCCGCTGGTCGGGCGATAGTGATCTCGCCCCAACAGGCGCAGCATCGACGGGTGAAGTCGAGGACTATAGCCTGACGATCGCACCGACGACGATCCACGAGTGCGGCACAGGTTCCTCACTTACCGGCTCAGGTTATGCCCCAGCAGGCACAGGTGTCTACAGAAATGAAATCTGGTGGTTTGACTGGTCATGTGCTGATTCTACATTCGCGCCCGGCGACACCGTCAACAAATCATGGTCCCTGCCAGGCGGATATATTGTAACGGCAAAAATCACTGGCATCACCGAACCGATTACCGCCTACGCAACCGGCTCCAACCCTAACGACGCCCTCGACGACCTTTACGCCGGCGTCAATCCAATTGCATTGTCCAATGCGGCCATATCGCTTGATCCGGACTTCAACATAGCGTGGGGCGCATCCTTCAATGGCGAACCGTTCCCCGTCGATCTCATCGTGGCTGACGCACAAAACACGGAGCTTGTAGATCTCACAACGGTGACCAGCGACGGCAGCAACTGGCTGCCGATCGAAGCGACCGGCGTACTTGCGGCTGCATTCCCGAGCATCATTCAAAACTCGGTAATCATGGGCGACGCGTCTCCCCTGCTTGGCGGCGGCACGCTGCTGTCCCTCTCCGAGGGCGTCTCAACGGTAGACGTCAGCGTCACTGCGGATGGCTTTTCTTCCGTCGCCTTCGGAGTATTCCTCCCGATTGACACTGGCGATGCACCCATCTCAGAAGGAAGTGGCGCGCACTATGCCGACTATGCACCCGACTCATTCCCTCTGCTCCCGCAGGTCGTGGGCACAGGCCTTATCGACCTGACAGACCTTCTCACTGTCGCAAACATGCTGCCGGCGGCCACAGTCCATCTAGGTGTGGTTCAGCCTGACGGGGATGGGACTGTAGCGCCAAATGCTGATGCGAGCGCAGATGATCTGACAGGCATTGATGATGAAGATGGCGTGACACTCTCTGGTATTTTCCCGGGCGCCACAATCCTCATACCGGTCCAGGTGACAGGCGCTGACGGTTACCTACAGGCCTGGGTCGATTGGAACGGCGACGGTGATTTCGGCGACGCTGGAGAGCAAGTCGCCACGAATGCGCAAGATGGCATCGCTGGGGCCAGCGAACGTACAGACGATTCCGATACAGAAGCAGACCTCATCACGCTGTCAGTTTCAGTCCCTGCTTCCCTGACTGTTGGAGACACCCACTATGTGCGATTCCGGTGGTCGACCGTCGCGGGACTGGCTATCTCAGAACCGGCCGCGGACGGGGAAGTAGAGGATTACGCTTTCGTCGTGGAAGCGGGCACAGCTGAACTCGCGGCAGAAAAAGCCATAAACTTGTTTGATCCCGCAGCCAGCGGTGATCAGTACGCCCTGCCGGGCGAAGATGTGGTCTACACTATCCGCGTTTTGAATGTTGGCGAAGTCGCGACTGATCCTGATAGTGTGGTCCTGATAGACCGCCTGCCCGATGAAATTGACTTCTGGAACGGCGACATCGATGATGGCCGTGCCGACCTGTTTCCGGGAACGGACCCCGTCGGATTTACAGACACAGATTCCGGGTTGAATTTCAGCTATGCCGGTGATGTCGGATATTCAAATCAGCTGTCCAGGCCCTCCGATTTCACTGACTGCAATTATACACCTGCAACCGGATATGACCCAGCTGTGACCTTCATCTGCTTCAATCCGAAGGGCACCATGTCGAGTGGCGAACCAGACCCTGAATTCTCTGTTTCCTTCAGGGCACGCATCAGATAATGTCGGCAATATCAGACAATGCGATCCTGACATTATTGACCACATGCTTATTCAGGCACATTAAGCTGCATGCTGAATAATTGCCCGGCATATAGCTGCTTATTAACAGCACGGCGTCTGCCAGGCGAACCCTACGGAGATTCAAATTATCCGACCCTAAAGGGAGACGCATTCGCTAAATCCAAATATCCGTCCAGAAATGCGAGACACCTTGATTCGGAATGCTTGGCACTAAAACGGAACTAAAGACCTTAACTTCCCACACCGGCCTTGCGATTGATACGAAAGGATGAGGAAAGGGGCCAAATCGTCCGTCTGGGGTTTAACTTTCAGCAAGCAAGTCTGGGCACGATAGCGGAAACGAGGAGTTTATTATGATGCAACGAACTGCAATTGCTTTCGCGCTTGCGCTCAGTCTCACAGCGCCTGCTGTGGCCAACGGTTTAAGCGCGTCGCAAAGTGTCACGAAACAAGTGACGCGCGTGGATGAGCACGGCGAGATCGAGGTACGAGAAATTGCCGCCGATAGCGTCTCACCTGGGGACACCATCATTTACACGCTCTACTATGCATATGATGGAAAGACTCCCGCCACGGATATCGTTTTGACGATGCCTGTACCCGAGGAAGTCCTGCCCCTCGCTGACTCCCTCTACCACGCCAACACAACCGCGCTCTATTCCGATGATCAGGGGCTTACCTATCTGGCGTTGCCCGATGCAAATTCCCACGAGCCGGACACTCATTTGATCCTGAGCCAGATCACCCATCTGCGCTGGGCGCTGCACGGTGACACCGACCCAGGCACTATCGGCTCAATCAGTTTTTCGGGGCAAGTGAGATAGGTAAGGAGTGGGTCATGCAGGCATGGAGTTGGCACATCCCAAAGGCAGCCAGGGGCCGATCCGTCTGGCTTGATAGCAATTTTAACGTGATACGCGATGAGAACGGAACACCTGTAGTGATCATGGCCTCATACCATAACGGCTCGGATCTCAGCGAACGCGGGGAAGCTCTGGCCGATGCCCAATCGCGGCCGCTCACTGCGACAGGGGTACGGACGGAGTTCTTGTCGAATATAAGTCATGAGATCCGAACTCCACTCAATGGCATTCTAGGCTTCACCAGGCTTGTTACAGAGACCGAACTGACAGATGAGCAGGCGAATTATCTGGATAATATACTACGCGCTGGGACCAGGCTCAGGGAAGTCGTCGATGACATGCTCGATTTTTCGAAGATAGAGGATGGACAGCTCGACCTGACGAACCAGCCCGTCAACCTGCTTGACCTCACCCGTAATGTTGTCAGACGGGTCGATGCGGGTCGCAAAAACAAGACCGCCACACTTTCCTGTATATTGGATGGGTGCGAGAAAGAATATGTGTTCGGCGATGAAATGCGGCTCAGGCAGGTGCTCACCAATCTTGTCGGAAATGCTGCGAAATTCACCCGTCAGGGTCACGTCACGCTGACGACTCGCATACAGGACAGCGCCCTGATCTTCGAGGTCAAGGATACCGGGCAGGGAATCCCAAGAGACAAGCTCGCTAGCGTATTAAACGGGTTTCGTCAGGCCAATTCCACCCACACCCGCCGATTTGGCGGATTGGGCCTCGGGCTCACGATCAGCCGTTCCTTGACAGAGTTGATGGACGGACAGCTTGTGCTTGACAGCGAGGAAGGGGTGGGCACCACAGTTACTGTAACTCTCCCCTACCTTCCCGCGAACAAGACCGGTCACATTGCGCAGCGCAATACTGACGAGGCCTCTTTGACAGGCCGTATTATGGTCGTCGATGATGTGGAAATGAACCTGAACCTTATGCGCCACGGGCTCAAGCACAAAGAATATCACATCGAAACCTTTACGTCAGCCAAAGCCGCTCTGACATCTTTGCGACACGGCAAGCCATTCGATCTAATCTTCATGGATGTGGATATGCCCGATATGGATGGCCTGACCGCAACACGCCACATCCGCGCAATGGACGGTCCGGTTGGCAAGACACCCATAGTCGCACTGACCGCTCACGCCCTTCCTGCCCAGATCAAGGAATGCCTTGATGCAGGCATGACTGACCATTTTCCAAAACCCATTGATCTCGACAAGATGAGATCCGTGATCACAGCTATACTCGATGGACGACGGGTCGACGGTCTGCCCATGGCGCCGTCTGAAATCGCTCCCATGGGCGATCTGAATACTGAGTATCTAGAATATCTTGGAACAATTGCGACGAAATTCGACATGATCATGACATTGAGCTCTGAGCCAGAAGTCCTTCGCGCCGTCGCGGCTCTTGCACATGCGGTTGCCGGGTCAGCAGGAAGCTTCGGTTTTCATGAGGTTTCCGAAGCAGCCTTCAAGCTCGAGGCCAAGGCCATGAAACAAATCAAGGACGCCAGCCTGGATACTCAGGCACTCCAGGAAAAGATTGCCGACCTGGTTTTCACGAGCACTCAAGCAATCATGGCTTGATCGCCGAGCTATGAGGAAATCCTGATTGACGCGCCGACTTCGAGGGTCTGCGCGCAATAGGCCAACCATACTATGCCATCCCAGTGCGCATCAGGATGAGTAACAAAAAACCGGCCCGACTTCCTCTTGTTGACGACAATATTCCGAAGAAGCTCCAAAACACCCCGGACTAATCCCCTCCGGGGTTTGGATGTACAGGGAAGACCAGGATCCGGCCTGGGTCACCGAGACCGCGCCCTCACGCAGGGCAATCCGGACGCCCCAGGTCGGGATGAACTCGGCGTGCTCGCCAATCTCCGTGACATTGATCACGGGGCGGAGGTCGGTGAAGTTTGATCAAGAGCCCCCTGGTTGCACTCGGGGGATGATCCGCCATGGGGGCAGCACTTCCCATGGCGGTCAACCTTCCTGGTCAAACAGATACTTTGTCTGCCCCATGCGATGACTCGATCAGCGATGGATGACTGTCAGACTTTGGTGCGAACCATCGATGCAGGGCGGGCATGACCAGGAGTGTGAGCAAGGTGGACGTCACCAGGCCACCTGTCACAACTGTCGCAAGGGGGCGTTGCACCTCAGCCCCGACGCCTGTGGCGAAGAGAAGTGGCGCGAGGCCAAGCGCCGTCGTTATGGCTGTCATCAGGACAGGCCGGGCGCGCAGTCCTGCCGACTCGATAGCCAGCGCATCCAGATCTCTGCCTGCGCGGGCAAAGTCATCCATGAAGCTGACCAGCACCATCCCATTGCCGAGTGCGATGCCGAACAAGGCGATGAAGCCAACCGTCGCCGGCACCGAAACCGGCAGGTCCACAAGCCAGAGCGCGAGGGCGCCACCGGTCAGTGCCAGGGGAATGTTCAGCAGGACCAGGATCGCGGATTTCAGCCGTCCGAATGTCATCAACAGGATGAGCAGCACAATCCCCAGCGTGATCGGGATGACCACGGCAAAACGCGCATTTGCCTGCTGTTGCAGCTCGAATTGCCCGCCCCAGACCAGCCGGTAGCCAGGAGGCAGCTCCAATTGCGCCTCCACGCGACTTTGAGCCTCGGCAACGAAGGAGCCAATATCCCGTCCACGTACATTGGCCTGCACGGCAATGAAACGCTCACCATCCTCCCGCGTGATCTGGCGGGGGCCGATGACCGTTTCGATCTTCGCCACACTTGCGAGCGGCACACGCGCACCTGTCGGCGAGGCAAGTATGACCCGGCTGATGGCTTCCGGCGTATCGCGGCGATCCTCCCGCAGTCGCACCATGATGGGAAACTGCCGGACACCTTCGAAGAGGGACCCGGCCTGTGCACCGCCGACGGACGCGCGTAACGCGTCCAGCGCATCCTCGACATCCAGCCCGTAGCGTCCAAGCGCGACACGGTCGACTGTGACGACAAGTTGTGGCGCTCCGGTGATCTGGTCGGCTTGCACTTCCGACGCGCCATTCACGCCCTGGAGCAGGGCCTGCAGGTCCTGCGACTTTTTCAGCAAGACCTCTGAGTCTGGCCCGAATATCTTCACAGCCAGTTCGGCACGCGTGCCCGTAATCAGTTCGTCGACGGCCATGGCGATGGGCTGGCCGATACTCACGACGATGCCCGGATAGGATTCAAGATCTTCGGATATGGCCGTGCGCAAAGTTTCAGGTGTGATACCTTTGCGCCACTGCCTGCGAGGCTGGAGTTCAATGAACGCCTCGGCGCTATTTGTCGGGTCAGCATGCGCCCCGACTTCGCCCCGTCCAATCCGGGTAACGATGGATTTGATCTCCGGGAAAGTGGAAAGGAGCCGCTTTTCGATGCGCGTGGTTGTCTGCGCCGCTTCTGTCAGCGAGATGGACGGAGCCATCGTCACACGCAACAGAATGTCCCCTTCTTCAAGTGAGGGCGTGAATTCTGATCCGAGCCGCGAACCGGCAAGACCGCCCGCCAGCAGGAGCGCCGCCGCAAGTCCGAGCGCCGCAGACCGCTTGCGCACAAAGAAGCCTGAAACCCGGCTCACCCTGTCAGCCAGGGTTGTATTGCTTCGCGGGTTGATCCTGTCTGATCGTTTCATCAGGCCATTCGCCATGGAGGGCGCGATCAGCGCCGCATAGAAGAGCGACCCCGTCATTGCCAGCGCCGCAGCCGCGGCCAGAGGGCGAAAAGTCTTCCCTTCGACCCCTTGCAGGGAGAAAAGTGGCAGGAAGACCACAATCACCACCGCTACGGCAGCGATGAGGGGCGCGATCACTTCTGCCGTCGAACGCGCCACGATGGCGCGCCTGTCTTCCGATGGCGTTGCTTGCCGCAAAGCCCTGTCCACGTTTTCCGCAATCACGATAGCCCCATCCACCATCATCCCGATGGCAATGGCGACGCCGCCAAGCGACATAAGATTAGCGCTTATGCCAAGCACGTGCATGCCGATGAACGCGAAGCCGACAGAAAACGGAATGGACAGGACGACGACCAGACTGGGCCGCCATCCTCCCAGGAAGATGAAGACGACCAGGGCCACTAGGAGAGCGCCCTGCCACAGGGCCGTTGTCACCGTGGCAGCCGCCTTGTTAACCAGCCTGCCCTGATCATAATAGGGCACGGCTGTGACCCCTTCTGGCAGGCTCGCATTGATCTCCTCGAAGCGCTGCTGCACGCGGGCAATCACATCCGAAGTATTGGTGCCGTACAGTTTGAGCACGAGCCCAGCAATGGCTTCGCCTTTGCCGTTGGCTGTCGCGAGCCCCTGCCGAATCCCGCCGCCAACCATCAGTTGGCCGAGATCACCCACTCTGACAGGTCGGCCGTCTTTCACCTTCACGACAATTTCGGAAAGATCCTCAAGACTATGAGCAAGGCCAACCCCGCGCACAGTGAATTGCTCGGCTCCGATCTCGATGAATTGTGCGCCTTCGGTCCTGTTCCCTCGCTCAAGTGCGGTGGTCACGTCACCAATCTGAATGTCGTAGGCTAGCAAGGCACCCGGATCGAGCTGGACCTGATATTGCTTTTCAAAGCCACCAAGCGACAGAACTTCCGTTACACCGGGCACAGTTTGCAGCTGATACTTGATGATCCAGTCCTGGATCTCGCGCATCTCAACAAGGTCTCTCGTACCGGTTTGATCCTCCAGCCTGAAATACAGGATGATGCCAAGCCCGGTCGAAATGGGTCCCATCCTGGGGTCTCCAAACCCGTCAGGTATATTTCCCCGCGCTTCGGCAAGACGCTCGCCGACCACTTGCCGGGCGAAATAGACGTCTGTGCCGTCTTCGAAGTAAATGTTGACGACGGACAATCCGAAATTTGAGACAGAGCGCATGCTCTTGAGTTTGGGCAGGCCCGACATGGCCGTTTCGATCGGATAGGTGACGTATCGCTCGACCTCTTCCGGGGCCAGCCCCTCGGTTTCGGTGAAAACCTGAACCAGCGATGGCGTGACATCCGGGAAGGCGTCAACGGGAAGCGCCCGGAAGGCAAACAAGCCACCGAGCGTCATGGCGAGAGCTGCGATGGCCGCAAGAAGACGCCCACCTGAAATGCGGTGCATAAAATTGATCATGGTGCTGAATCCTAGTGTGCGTGTCCGTCGCCAAAAGCGTCTTTCTCAAGCTGGGCCTTCAGGGTGAAGGCGCCGCTTGAAACGTAAGGCTCTTCCTCGGAAAGCCCTGACCTGATCTCCACGAAACCACCGGAATTCGCACCGATGGTCACGGGTCGCGGTTCGAAGCCACCATCGACCGGTACGAAGACGGAAGGCCGCTCTTCAACGGTTTGCACGGCATCTTGCGGGACGCGCAGGGCGTCACCTTGACCCCCAACACCGATCTCAGCAGTTATGAACTGGCCAGCGCGCAAGTGTCCGTCAGGATTGTCAACAATGACCCGTGCTGTCGCTGTCCGTGAACTTTCGTCTATGACCGGCAGAACGAACGCGACAACTGCCTCCGTGATCGTCTGTCCGTCATCGGCCTTCAAGGATACCGGGGCACCGGTGCGGATGCGGGATATGTCTTGCTTGTAGACGGCAATATCTGCCCATACGACGCTGTCATCAAGGATGGTGAAAAGCGTATTAGCACCGGCGTCGCCTGCCGACACTGTTTCCCCGAGCGTCACCGCGCGCTGCACGACCATGCCAGAAATCGGTGCTGTCAAATAAGCATTTGAGTTATCGCCGTCATCCGCATTGGCAATACCGGCCAGCGCCGAATGACTGACACCTGCGGCATGCAATTCATTCTCGGCAGCGTCACTTGCAGCCTTTGCAGCTTCATATCCTGCACGGGCCGCCTGAACGTCAGCCTCTGACGTAATCTTGTCCGCCCAGAGCTGCTCTTCGCGGGTCAGCGCCTTGGCGGCGAGTGACCTGCGCGTCTCGGCGTTCAGCCATGTCGCCTTCAGGCTTGCGAGTTCTCGGCTGGTGATCCGCGCCAGCGTGTCGCCTCGCGCGACTGTATCGCCTTCATTGGCATAAAGCCGGGTAATGATTCCGCTGATCTTTGGCGATACTCTTGCCACCCGGTCACCGTCGAACCGAATTTCTGCCGGAAGGCTCAATGTTTGCCGCATGGGGCCGGGTGTGGCCTTTTCCACAATAATACCGGCTTCTGTTGCAGCCTGTTCTGTCAGCCTGACAATATCCGCGTGGTCTTCCTCCGTTACGGCCCGATTATGACCGTCGCCTGTTTCATCCTGCGAATGTTGGTCCGCATGCTGCACTTCAACTCTGCTGGTTTCATCCGCGCCACATGCGGCCAGAAGGATCGCCAGCGCAGAAATTGTCGCCTGTAGTGTCAATCTCTGTGTCATTGGAAATCTCCATCAAATGGGGCGGCGCCGACAATGCTTCGCAGACGCATGCTTTCGACGTTGAGATCCCGATTGGCCGTGATCACGGCCAATGAGGCCTCGATGAGTGCCTTGCGGGCATCCAGGGTCGTGGTGAGGTCGAACTTTCCGGCTGCATAGCCCTGGACGGAGGCCTCATAGGCAGAGCGGGCTGCCGGCAAGGCATCGTCTTCCAGAAGCGTGAGGCGCTCGCGCGCCGCCCGTACCAGCGTCACCGCAGCCCGCTGACTGGCCAGCAGGTTTGCCTCCGCGGCTAGCCGGTTCAGCCTTTCCGCATCGGCGCGATAGCCTGCTGCCCGTATGGCATCCCGGTTCTGGTCGAAAATTGGAACCGGAACACGAACCCCCACAAGAAAGGCATTCTCACCCGTCTCTTCAAACTGCCGGATCCCGGCAGAGACTGTCAGGTCAGGTATCACAGACGCCCGGGCGACGTCGTGCTCGGCCTGTCTGGCGGACTCGCTGGCGACGGCCAGATCGACATGTGGGTGAGTTCTTACGCGATCCCTGCCAAATTGCGGTTCGGACACCGCGGGCCTGTCGATGTCGGGCAAGGCGAATTGCGGGTCCGCACTGCCCCAGAGAGCGGCAAGGTCATAACGTTTCTGCTCAACCTCTGCATGGGCCTGATAGACAGCTGCACGTAAGGCGGCTGCATCAGCGCGAGCCCGAGACTGTTCCGGTGGCGCAGCGGCCCCCGCCTCTACACGCTTTGACACGGTCTCGAGGAGTGTGTCTGCAAGATCGGCAGCTTGTTCTGCCAGGTCAGCAACCTGCGACGCGGCCAGCAAGCTATACAGCAGGGACGCTGCCTCCAGTTCTGTTTCGCGCAGGAGGAGTCTGCACTCGGCTCCCCCCAGCACGGCATTGGCCTGCGCCGCCTGCTCACGCTTTGCGCGCTTGCGCCCGAATTGGAAGGTCTGTTCAATCGACAGCGTTGTTTCACTCTGGTCGAATCCGGCCAGCGGTCCAGAACCCGAAAAGTTCTCGACTTCAAGGCCAATAGAGGGATTGAGCGCGCGGCCTGCCTGATCGGCATCGGCCTCTCGCGCCCGTGTCTCCAGGGCGGCCCGCCGTACGTCTGGAGAGGCATTGCGCACTTGTTCCAGAATGATGTCGAGTGTGAGCGGTGTGCCTGGCGGAATCGGTCGCACATCGGCCTGAGGCCCAGTGCATGGCGCGGCGATCGCTCCCCCTGTAAAGGCGGATGCGATCAGGATGCACAAAGCACCCTGTCTGAATTTTGACATGAAGAAAAAGTCCTTGTGGTAATCTGAGCGACAGACGGACAGCGCGAGTAGCGCCGCTATCGGGTCAGATTAGGCACGCGGGGGACGATAAAGGCCCATGGGCTCGGCAAGCAGCGCGGACTGTTCGCCGCAAGGGCGTAGAATATCGTTGTTGAGACGGTCGGGCATGGACGAGGAAAGTCCCATTCCGACAAAGTGGAAATGGCAACTGCCGCAATTATGAGCGTGATGCTCATGGTCCGGCTTGTCTTCGTCATCATGGGATTCCAGATCAATGATCTGCGTTGCCAGATCGACGGATGCACATTCAGCATCAATGGCATCGACCGGATGGATGTCTGCAGTAGCTGAGCCGAATCCCATCATCACCATCAGCACAATGGCGAGCGAAATCCTGCTCAAATAGGCTCGCGGTCCGAATATCATGTCTGAGCTCATAGCAAATCCCAGCCTAATATTCACTGAAGAAATTCATCTGGAATAGCCGCACTCCCGTCCGCCTGTGGAGCTTCTTCGGAATCTGCGATTGAGAGCAAAAAATCGTTCCAAAAATCGGTGCCCGGCATCAGGAGCCACGAGGCGTCGTCCGATCATCAATTCCTTGCGCATGCATTTTCACTCTGAAGTAGACATGGAAGGCTTCGTGGGGCTTCAGGAGTTCCGTGTGGGGGTGTCACAGGGCTTCGACGAGGTAGTCGACAAAGCTGCGCACGCGGGCAGGCAGATTGGCGCCGCCGACAAAGACGGCATGGATTTCCTCGACATCGCCGGGATTGTAGGCTTCCAGCAAGGGGACCAGCCGGCCGTCGGCGATTTCTGCGGCGACACTGAACGCGCCGACTCGCGCCACGCCGACGCCCGCCATAGCCAATTGTCCGAGCGTTTCACCATTGTTTGCTTCGATATTGCCGCTCACGCTCAGCGCATATTCCTCATCTTCCTTTCGGAAAGGCCAAACTGGCTCGGCGCGGCGGAAATTGAAGCTGAGGCAATTATGCCCGTGTAGGTCTTCCGGCAGGGTCGGCGTCCCATGCCTGGCAAGATAGGCGGGAGAGGCGACAATGACCCTTCGGCTTTCTCCGAGCTTTCGGGCAGTCAGGTTACTGTCAGAGAGCGGACCGAACCGGATCGCGATGTCCGCCTGCCCGGCCGCAACGTCGACCAGGCCATCGCTCAGATTGATATCTACCAGGATATGCGGATACCGGGCTGCAAAAGCGCCCAGCAGTGGCACGATACACAGGCGTCCATGCGCCTGCGCGGCGCTGACCCGCAGGCGGCCGCGCGGCGCACCCTGGTCGGCAATTGCCTGTTCGGCCTCATCGAGGTCGGTCAGGATTCGGCGAGCGGCGCAGAGATAGGCATGTCCTTCACTGGTCAGGGTCAGGGTGCGCGTCGTGCGCAAGAGCAATCGCACGCCCAGCCTGTCTTCGATCCGGTCGACGGTGCGGCTGACGGCTGACGGTGTCAGGCCCAGCCGTCGCCCCGCAGCCGAGAAACTGCCTTCGGCTGCTACCACTGTAAAGATTTCCAGCGCACGAGCCCGGTCGGTGGGGGTGACCATCTTTGCGTCCATGTCAAAACTCTTTCGCGTGAGGGGCCGGTACCGGTCGCACTCCCTCCCCTTACCTTTGCCTTCAACGCAAGCCAAAGGAAACCAGCATGGACTATCGTCAATTGGGCGCATCGGGGCTTCGGGTCCCCGCGCTGAGCTTTGGGACCGGTACGTTCGGAGGCACCGGGCCGCTCTTCGGGGCATGGGGCACCAGCGACCCGCACGAAGCGCGCCGCCTTGTCGACATCTGCCTTGAAGCAGGCGTCACCCTATTTGATACGGCGGATGTGTATTCGAATGGCGCGTCAGAAGAGGTGCTGGGCGCGGCCCTCAAGGGACGCCGGGACGAGGTCCTGATCTCGACCAAGATCGGCCTGCCAACAGGGGACGGCCCGAATGACTGGGGCGTCTCCCGCAACCGGTTGATCCGGAGCGTTGAGGACGCCCTGCGCCGGCTCGGAACAGATTACATCGATATCTTGCAACTCCACGCTTTCGACGCCTCGACCCCAATTGAGGAAGTGCTTGGCACGCTCGACCTGCTGGTGCGCGCGGGCAAGCTGCGCCATGTCGGCGTCTCCAATTATCCCGGCTGGCAATTGATGAAGGCCCTGGCAGCTGCTGATCGGCATGGCCTGCCGCGCTTCGTGGCGCACCAGGTTTATTATTCCCTGATCGGACGGGACTATGAGGCCGATCTGATGCCGCTCGCGGCCGATCAGGGCGTGGGCGCGCTGGTCTGGAGCCCGCTCGGCTGGGGCCGGCTCACGGGCAGGATCCGCCGCGGTGCTCCGCCCCCTTCAGGCAGCCGCCTGCATGACACGGAACAATTTGCGCCCCCTGTGGCAGAGGAACATCTCTATCGGGTCATCGATGCGCTCGATGAGATCGCAGAGGAAACCGGCAAGAGCGTCCCGCAGATTGCGCTTAACTGGCTGGCCCGGCGACCGACCGTCTCCTCTGTCATCATTGGCGCACGTAATGAGGATCAGCTGCGTCAGAATCTGGGAGCCATTGGATGGGCGCTGAGTTCAGGCCAGATGGCCCGGCTGAACGCGGCAAGCGAAGTCCTGCCGCCCTATCCGCATGCCCCCTATCACTATCAGGATGCGTTCGCCCGCCTGAACCCGCCAATCGTCTGATCAAGAGCCTTTGCCATGAAACTCAATCCTCCCCTACTGGCGCTCGCCGCCGGCGCCTTCGGCATCGGCGTCACGGAATTTGCGCCCATGGGCTTGCTGCCCGTGATCGCATCAGATCTCGGCGTGTCCATCCCGGCCGCCGGCCTGCTGATTAGCGCCTATGCCCTGGGGGTCGTACTCGGCGCCCCGCTGATGACACTGACCACCGGGCGAGTGCGGCGCCGCACCTTGCTGATCGGTCTGGCCGCACTCTTCACCTTGGGAAATGTCCTGGCCGCAATATCGGATAATTACACCGCCCTGCTCGCCGCCCGTTTGATCACTTCCCTCAATCATGGCGCCTTTTTCGGCGTGGGCGCCATCGTGGCCGCCAGCGTCGTGCCGCCAGGCCGTAGCGCCAGCGCGGTGGCCGCCATGTTCATGGGCCTGACCCTCGCCAATGTGGTCGGCGTTCCGCTGGCCACATGGGCAGGAGATCAGGTCGGATGGCGCACGGCCTTCTGGGGCATTGCCGGCCTTGGCGGCGTGACCATGCTCGCCCTGCGCCTGACCCTGCCAAATTTGCCCGCCCCTGCCGGGGGCAGCGTCCTTGGGGAGTTGCGGGCGCTGACCCGCCCCACGGTTCTGGCCGCGCTCGGACTGACCGTGCTCGGCTCCAGCGCCATGTTCACGGTCTTTACCTATATTGCCCCCATCCTGCGGAACGAGACTGGAGCCTCGACAGGCTTCATCACCGGCATGCTCGTCACCTATGGGGTCGGCCTGACCCTTGGGAACTGGCTTGGTGGAAAGTTCGCTGACAAATCCGTAGACCGTACGCTTCTCATAACCCTGGCAGGGCTGAGCTTCATCTTGACGGCCTTTGCCTGGCTGATGCCGTACCCGATACCGACCAGTCTGCTCATCTTCCTCTGGGGCATGGCGAGCTTCGCCCTGGTCCCGCCCCTTCAGGTTCGCGTGATGAAGGCCGCCAGCGATGCCCCCAATCTGGCCTCGGCGGTGAATATCGGGGCTTTCAATCTAGGCAATGCCATTGGCGCGGCGCTTGGCGGCGGCGTGATCGCTGTCGGCTTCGGCCTTCCTGCCGTCGCCTTGGCGGGGGCCGCGATGGCCGCTCTGGGATGGGCGGCAGTATGGTTTGGGCGGCCCCGCCGACGCACAGCCCTACGCGGCATGTGAGAGTCTCAGATCGCCGCGCTGTCTTGCGGGTCAGGGTCGAGTGCTCAAAGGCCATTATCGGGGAGGGGGCACTGCAGGCGCAGGCTGCCCTGTCCTCCGCCGAGCCATTCAAGGCATTCCTCTGGGTCATATAAGATGGCGGGCATGGCTTGGGCGGACGACGTCATTCGCTACGGCCGTGAAAGGCGCGAGAGAGCGACACTTCAAGTCCATCAGCCAGTCCCGATTGACGTCCCGCCACCAGCGGCTTTGGAGATTTCGGATATTGGCAATCAGCTGGCGCTGGTTCGAGATCAGCAGAGATTTACAGGCGCAGGCCCGCGCTTCCATCGTTTCCGGCAACGGATCAGATCCAATCCAGAAACATCTGAGCCTGGCCTGTCATGTACGGAGTATTCATTGTCGCGGATTCACAATCGTACAGCGCGCCGCGCGCATACCATCATGGCGACTGGACGGTCAGGCTCAGAGAGGCCGCCGCTGACGCTTTGATGTGAGGATTGTGTGTTGAACTGGATGAAGACTAAAAAAAAGAATGCTGAGACCAGATCAGTCCCGGATGAAGCGCCCGCATTTTATGAGATGAGTCCTGACCGACAGGCTGAGCATCTCAAGAATCTCTGTGTTTGCGCACTCGGTGAATGGGGCCTCGGCCCGGCAGATATCGCTCTCATAAAATACAGGGAGAACGCCGTGTTTCAGGTCGTGTCGCCTGCAGGCGACCGTGTCGTCATGCGCGTACACAGGGCCAATTATCATAGTGATGAAGCCTTGACCTCTGAGCTGACCCTTATGGATGCGCTCCGCGAGCATGGGATCGCGACGCCTCCGACCTTGCCCACACTCGATGGTCGGCGTTTTGTTACGCTAGATCATCAGGGTGTTCCTGAACCGCGACAGGTTGATGTGCTGGGCTGGGTGGAGGGATCCCCCATCGGCGTAATTGAGGAGACGGCAGCGCTGCCGGAAGATGCGCTACGACGGAATTACACTCTTTCCGGACAGCTTGCCGCAAGAATTCACAATTTCACCCAGACCTGGACGCCTCCTGCCGGATTTACCCGACGGCACTGGGATGAGGAGGGTTTGTTTGGGGATGATGGTCATTTCGGATGCTTCTGGAAAATGGACTTTCTTCGCGAAGATCAGCAGGCCCTGCTACTCAAGGCCCGCGAAAAACTGCGCGCCGAGTTGGGCACATTCGGGAAAAGCCCGGATCGCTACGGTCTCACCCAGGGGGATTTCCTGCCGGAGAACCTGCTCAAACACGAGGATACGCTCCGGATCATCGATTTCGACGATTGCGGGTTTGGCTGGCACATGATGGATCTGGCCACGTCGCTCTTCTTCCTTGCGGGCGAACCTGACTTCAATACAGCCCTTGAAGGTCTGGTTGAGGGGTATCGATCAGAACGCCAGCTGCCCGACGACCACCTGGCCATCTTGCCCGGCATGATGTTGGCCCGAGGATTCAGCTATATGGCCTGGGCGCAGAGCCGCGCTGAAACTGAGTCCGCAAAGACGCTTGGCCCGGCCCTCGTGGAGGGCGTCTGCGCCATGGCCGCAGATTATGTAGGCGCCTCAGCTGACCCTGCTGGAGCCTCGGCCTCCCGCACCGAAGCCTCGTCGCCACGAAGCACAAATACATTGCGACCTCTGGAGGGGAAGGTCGCACTCATAACGGGCGCACGGTCACCGCGGGGAATGGGTTTTGCTGCAGCGCTTAAACTCGCTGAAGCCGGCGCCGATATTGTCATGACGTCAAGGACCCGCGGAGACATACAAGACAACCTCGATGTCACCGGAGATGATCATTACTCGGCATTTCTCGACCTGGTGCCACGCGTGCTCGCCTGCGATGTGCGTTGTCTGGCACTGCCCCTGGACGTGTCGAGCCCTGCGCAGATCAAAGCCGTGGTCGCTAAAGTTACAGACACCTTCGGGGGCATCGACATCCTCTTCAACAATGCGGGCACCGCCTTCGCAAGCCCGTTCATGGATACGAGCGGTGAGGACTTTCAGGATGCCTTCAACATCAATGTCATGGGCATGATCCAGGTCAGCCAAGCCGTCATTCCATCAATGGTTCAAAGGGGCGGCGGCAATATCATAAACAATGCGTCAATTTACGGGCTCGGAGCGGCGCCTTTTGTCTCGGCCTATGTGATGGCCAAGCACGCGATCGTCGGCCTCACGAAAACAATGGCGCTTGAACTTGGCGACCCCGGCATTCGGGTAAATGCCGTATGCCCAGGCATGGTTCTGACCGAGATGGGAGACAAGGAGTACGACATGATCGCGACTCTTCAAGACTGTTCCTTCGAGGAAGCGCGAGAGGGGCTGGCCCAACAGAATGCGCTGAAGCGGGGAGCGGCTCCAGAAGAAATCGCCAATGTGGTGGTCTTCCTCGCCACGGAGGCCGCCTCCTTCATCACCGGCGCCGCCCTGCCAATTTCTGCCGGCCAGCCGGCCGGGCTCTGACCGGGCTTGCCCATCCCATCCATCGACAAGGACCTTCCTGTTATGACCAGTCGCGATGAGACGATCCAACTGCACGACACTTATCTCTCCAGACACAAGCTTCCTCTCTTCCGCCAGTTTGGCTGGGATGTCGTCGAAGGAAAGCGGGAGGGCGTCTTCTTCTGGGACGTGAACGGAAAACGCTATTTCGACTGCCATGTCTGTGGCGGCGTCTATAATCTCGGCCACCGCAATCCGAAAGTCATCAAAGCGGTCAGTGACGCACTCGGCCATCTCGACCTGGGCAATCACCACCTCATGTCGACCGAGCGCTCCCGGCTGGCCCGGAAACTGGTGGAGTCGGCTGGCGCTACCTCCACAGGGGAGCGCATGGGACGTGTGGTGTTCTCATCTGGGGGCGGCGAGGCCATGGATTTCGCCTTCAAGATGGCCAAGGGCTACACAGGCAAGTCGAAAATCCTCTGCCTTGAGGGCGGGTATCACGGGCATACCGGTCTTTCCATGGGAGCGGGCGACGAAAAATATACCAAGGCCTGGAATTACAAACCTGAGGGGTTCATGAAGATCGGCTTGACCGACCTGGATCGCATAGAAACATTTTTCGATGACGAAACAGCCGCTGTCTCGCTGGAGACGATCCCGGCCACGCTCGGCATGAATGTCATTCCGCGCGAGACGATGCAGCATGTCCGCAAGATGACACGCGAGCATGGCATCCTGCTGATCCTCGACGAAATCCAGACCGGTTTAGGTCGGTCCGGGAAGACCTGGGCCTTCCAGCATTATGGCATCATGCCGGACATTTTTGCGACCGGAAAAGGTCTCTCAGGGGGGATCTATCCGATCACGGCGACCGTCTATCGCGACGAGATGGAGCGTGTGTACGAGCAGAATCCCATGATCCACTTTTCGACTTTCGGAGGCAGCGAGATTGGCTGCGCTGCCGCAGATATCGTGCTCGACCATGCGACCGATCCGGAATTCCTGGCCCATGTGAATGCCCTGTCCGACTTCTTCCGTGATGCGGTTGATGACCTCGTCATACAGTCCGGCAAGGTCAGCGGCATTCGACAGGTCGGTTTGTTTCAGGCGATCGAATTCGTGGATGTCTCGACCTGTATTTCGGCGGTAGCGCGGCTCAATGCGAATGGCGTTTTCTGCGTCTTTTCCAACAATGACCGGGTCTGCGCCCAATTCATGCCGCCCCTCGTCATGACGATGGAGGAGGCCGGGGAGCTCATGACCCTCGTCAGGCAAAGCATCGACGAAGCCGAACCCAGGGATTTGTCCTCTTCGGATTTCTTCAGTACTCAGACTGAAGCCAGAATCACGAGCGCCAACCGGCACCTGTAATTTGCGCCGTTTGTCGTCCTATTGGCGGGGACCGCTGAGATGTCGCCATCGGACCATTTGCTGTCGTCGTTATCCTAAGCCAGTTCGGCAACAGCCCTTAGCGTCATCACATTGGCGTCCCTCGGCAAGATCAGCGCCGCGGTGAAAGAATCAGGGGAAGTTATTATGAATAGATCTATCTTATTGCTTGGCGCGGCCGTATGGGCACTCGCACCTGCCATGATCGCCCAGGAGGCCGCAGCCCCTCCGGCAGAGCAGGAAGACACGACGCACAGGCTCGCTCCTGTCACCATCACCGCACAAAAGCGCGAGCAATCGCTTCAGAATGTCGGCATCTCGGTCACTGCCTTTACAGGCGCCCAATTGAATGATGCGAACCTCTCCGACTCCAATGACCTTGCCCGTCTTGTTCCGGGCCTCAATATCGGCTTGCCGACAGGCGCCGGAAACCAGCCGGCCATCTTCCTGCGAGGCATCGGGCTGAATGATTTCGCAACCAACAATCTTGGCCCGATCGGCGTGTATGTTGATGACTTGTTCATCTCCTCTCCAGGTGCGCAGATTATGCAGGTCTTTGACCTCGACCGTGTGGAAGTTCTTAAAGGACCGCAGGGAACCCTCTATGGACGAAACACGACAGGCGGCGCGATTAAGTTCGTGACCGCGCGGCCAGCCGATACATTCGAGGCCGGACTTACAGGGCAGTATGCCGAATTCGGTACGATGCAGGTGAAAGGCTTCCTGTCCGGTCCTCTGGCCGATGCGGTACGGGGGCGTATGGCTTTCGAGAAGAATGATTCCGACGGGTATATTACGAATGCGTTTGACAGATCCGATGCCGCAGGCACTGACAATCTGTCGGTGCGAGGCCTGGTGGATATTGATATCTCGCCTGAAATTATCGGCCAGTTCGGTCTGTATGGATCGCGTATTGACCAACCGGGTCCGCGATATCGCAGCCAGGGCGTGTTGAGCCCCACCGACGCTTCAACCCCATGCGATACGGGAGCCATCCTCGCCAATGACTGCGTCAATGTCGTCGGATTCCAGAATCCGGATGATTTTTACACCGTCAACCAGAATACAGCGACAAGCCTAGAGGCAGACAGCTACGCAGCACAGGCCAAGCTGACATGGGAACTCGACGGGTTCAGCGTCACCTCGATCACGGGCTATCAGAGCCTCGACAAGACTTTCCTGGAAGACAGCGATTCCTCCCCGGCAAATATCCTGACGGTTCAGTATGGCGTGGAGTCCGAGGACTTCAGCGAAGAAATTCAGCTCGCTGGCGGCGGCGACAGGCTAAACTGGATTTTGGGGGGATTCTATTCCAGCGCCCGCCTCGACCAGGACCAGCGCCTCGACCTCTATAAGGAGTTCCGTCCCCTGATCGAGTCGGTTGACCCGCAGGCCTATCCGAACGGCTTCGATCCTGCCGGAGCAGCGATTGGCGTTCCAGCGCTCGACTATCGCACGATTAATAGCCAGGACACGACGATCTATGCGGCTTTCGGCCAGATGGACTATCAATTTGCCGAGACGTGGCGCGGGACAATCGGCCTGCGCTACACGAACGAGGAAAGGGACTTCAAGCAGGATGCCAGCCTCGTCGAAGCCGGCTTGGGCGTGTTTCCTCTGTTCGCGTTCGAAGACCAGCAGGTCGATGAAGAAGTGTCCTGGAAGCTCGGTCTCGACTACCTGCCGTCTGACAGAAGCCTGATCTACGCCAGTGTCGCCAACGGCTTCAAGGGGGGCGGCTACAATGGCGGTTTCCTGTTCGATGCCAGCGAACAGGCGCCCTATGAGCCCGAAACGGTCACGGCCTACGAACTCGGCCTGAAGACCGATCTCGCCGACGGCAGGGCTCGCCTGAACGCCGCTCTCTTCTACAATGACTACAAGGATATGCAGATATTCACTGTCGTCTCCGGCGGCGGGCCGATCGCGTTCCAGGTGCTGGACAATGCTGCGAATGCCGTCACCCAGGGGGCAGAGCTGGAATTTACCGCCCTGCCAGCTGAAGGCCTCAACATCTCCCTCGGACTCGCCTATCTCGACACGGAACTCAAGGACTACCGATCAGACAGCGGATTGGATTTCTCAGGGAATTCGCTTGTTCAGGCGCCGGAATGGAGTGCCAATGGCATGCTGCGGTATGAGAGGCCGCTCCTGACGAATCTGCTTTATTCAGCACAAATGGATTTCAGCTATCAGGACAAGGTCTATTTCACTTCCAACAACAGTGATCTTCTTTCTCAGGGTGCCTATTGGCTCTGGAATGCCCAGCTCGGAATCAAGAGCCGGTCGGGAAACTGGCACCTGAGCGTGTTTGCCAAAAACATTGGGGGAGAAGACTATCTTGCGCATGGCTTCGATCTCACAGACACGATTGGCGCGAACCAGTTAATGGTCGGCACGCCGAGCCAAGTAGGTGTTGAACTCGGGTTTCGTTACTGACCCCCGTCAGCATTATCGCGGTATACGGCGCGATACCGGGACGGCGTCTTACCGGTCTGCTTCTTGAAGGCCTTTATGAAGGCGCTCGTGTCACAATAGCCGAGCAGAAAGGCGATCTCACTGATCGACATCAATGTTTCTTCAAGATGGTGTGTGGCCGTATCATATCTTACCTGCTCAAGCAGGTCCGTGAAACTCTTGCCCCCTTCCCTCAATCGACGCTGCAGGGTGCGCGGTTGTAGCGCCATGACCGACGCAATATTGTCGAGAGTCGCGGTGCCTCGTGGCAAGGCCTGCCGAATATGAAAGATGACATTACCCTCGATACTCCGGCTGTCTGGCACCCTCAGAGCCATGTCGCTGAGATGGCGCTTGAGAATGGGAAACAGCTGCAAGTCTGCGAATGCAATTCGTTTGGTCTCGTAGAACCGGGGAAAATAGATCGCGTTCGTAGGCTGGTTGAAAAGAGGCCGGACCGAAAATACCTTTTCGTAAGCGTCCATGTCCGCAATTGGTTCATGCTCGAAGAATACACTGGTTGGCGTTGCCGTTTGTTCGTTAAGACGCCCCATTATATTGTTGACATAGGCAATCGAAAACTCTGCATCCTGCGCCTTGTCGGAAATAGCAGGATGTGTAATCGCATACTCAACACCAATTTCCTCTCTAGTCTGACGAAATGCGAAATGGGTCCCTGTCTGCCATATGGTCGCGTGCGCCACGACATTTTTAAGCGCATCCCCAATTGTCGGAGAATTGAGCACCAAATAGCCAAATGCCCCCCAACGCGCCGGGTCTTGACGACCGCCAATATTCATTCCGATTGTCCGACACTGGGTGGCGTCCTGTGCGATTTTCAGCAAGCGCGTAAACTTGGACAATTCAATCATCTGGTAGGGGTCTGCAGATATCGCAACATCCAGCCCGGCCTCCAGAAAGGTCGTATCTGCATCGAGGCCACATTTCCGTATAAAGGCGGCAATGTCTCCGGTCGCCGCCGCGCTGACGAGCGGCGCGGACGACAGGGAAGTTAGGGCGTTTGTCATCACATTTCCTCACGCCTTTTGTTTGGTGTCCGTGCCGATCATGTTAGCAAGACTGACAAATTATGCACAATTAAATGTACCGGCGCTGGAACATCGGCAAGGCGTTGCACCATTCTCTGTCGACCACGATCAGGACGCAGGCAAAGGACCACGCGCAAGGAAAACGGATTTCACAATACGAAAAAGGACTTTCCCGTTGGGAGTCGGAGGATTTCAATTCGCGATTCTGCTCCGGCCGAATGATAACATGAGGCACTTCGTGACTAATCCGGATATCATCCGCCCTCAGATTAATTATCTCGCTGAGGCGCATGCCGGTCTGGACCTGCCGGTAGATGATCATATGCAGCTCGAGATGGAGTTCCTCGACGGCGATAGACAAATCAAATCCCTCGGCCAGGAGCGCGAGACTGCTCCACAACGCATCGTCAGCTTCGGCCAGGCCATTGCGGCGCATCATGGCGATTTCGAGGGATAGGGAACACAGGGCGAGCTGGGTCAGGCCGTATTTGTCGACATCCTGAAACCGTTGCGAAACGCGCCGCACATAATGCCACCAGCCGCCGCGATCCTTTAGAAATCTTGGTCCAGGTGAGAAATGCTTCATCGCCGTTTGTCGTGCAAAAATTTGCATTTTGTGGTGCAAATTGTAGTGCATGACCGGCGAAAAACTTGGAGTCCTGATACTTCTCCAATATTTTCAATGATTTCAAGGAGGCCCCAGGCGTCACCCTGAAAGAAATGGCGCGAGTGACGTGCCACATTCCATATTTTTTATCCATATTTTTCAATCACTTACGGGAAGTGTAATCGATTCTTGGTCCTCAGCTCGGTCTGATTTTGGTCCACAGTTTTGTAGACCGCTTGAGTTCGACGCCGCTCACCGGCACCGATAGCCATAGTTAACGCGGATTGTACTCCCTGCCAAATCAAGCTTGATCTATAGAACTAGATTTCACCGCTAACTACAATGCACAGAGCGCCGAAACTCAACACATCATACTAAAGTCAACACCTAGCGCTCGACCGATATCCGCATCATGCCCAGCAATCCTCCAAGAACGATATCGCCGCCCGGCAGGAGGTGAATGACAGAGTAAGCGCCATTGTAAATGTGGCTATCACCAAGGCGAAGCCGTGTAACGGCTTCACCCGTCTCCCAATCAAGACCTGTGACCTCCCATTTTCCGTCTACGAAACCATTGACATAGACCTGTTGGGCGCCGCCAGAAATCATGGGGACGGTTGATGGGCTCGATACAGTGGGATTTGCCCAGGCACGCACCCAGCGGTCAGCTTCAACGTCCCATTCAAACTTTTCAGCACCCGTCGGTCCTTTGCGTAGTCTACCAGACATGACAACATTCTCCAGCATTGTTGGCAATGGCGATGGCAATGTGTTGTTTACCACCAAGGCACCGTAGCCATATACCGCAACGGATTGCTCAGACTGGGCGCGCTCAAGGTCAGACTTTCCGAAACTAACCTGAATCTGGTCGGCAATTCGACGCGATTTGGTCCCTGGCTTCTGGACGAAATCCTCTGGAATATCGTCGCGCCAGAAGGCGACGACATTCATAATCAACTCTCCGTCCGTGATGACAACAAGTTTGTCTTCCTCGTCTCCGAAGCCCATAAGTGAGGGCGTAGAGCCTGATCCGTTGCCGAGACTCACGCCGCCAAGTTTGCCGGTGAAGGAATCGTATTCTGATGACCACGCGCCATACCCTCTAGAGTGAAGTGTTTCCCCGTCCCAAACCAGTTTATGGAGCCTCCTATTTGAGAGAACATAAATGCCACCACCCTCATCAATGGCGATCGAGTTCGTAACCTGCTCATCGTCAGCCAACTCATGAATGATCGGTGCCTGTTCAAAATTTCGGTCTACGATGACGACAACGCCGCCCATCGTCACCAGCGCCAGCATGCCATCATAAGTCAGATTCAATCCGAACACAGCATCAGGGTCTTCCAGTGTTGGATTGAAATATTCGCGCGGCAGCTGAAAGCGGCGCTTTTCCACCAGTGGTGACAGCGGATTGCCGGGTTCGGCATCACCATAAACGACGACATCGTTGTTGACGACAGTGTAGAAGTCACCATTGCGGTCGACGACATTATAGATTGCTGCTCTGGCGACGACCCGCTCAACATAACGTGGATAGTTCCGATTGAGATAGCCAAGCAGTTCAGCTTCTGAGGCCGTACTATCCATTTCGACGGCGATACGTTCAGCATCCTCGACAGACATGAAGGGTTGACCTTCCACAGGCAGAGCATTGATCAGTTGAAACTTGCCATCGCTAATCAGGATTTTGGAGATACGATTATTGTTGGCGGAGATGGCCACCTGCTCACCTGAAGGATAAGTTGGTAATTGCATAAGCGTGAGGTTCACCAACCCTGCCGGGACCCTTTGAATACCCTCATCATCAATCTCGTGAATACCGACCGGCCCAGCAAACGGAAGGGAATCCTGTTGAGCCGGATTAAAATGCGTGGTGGCAAGCTCGCTGTCCACCAGATTTGGGTTCATTGGAGGAAACTCCGGACCCGACGCATCAAAGACTGGGATAGTGGAGCATGCACCAAGCACGGCTACGATTGCGACTGCAGCAGCAGCGATATGAGGTTTCATTTGTTGTCTCCCAGAGTGACAGATTTGTACTGGTTTAGCGAATTGTCAGAATACTATTCAGCTTGAGACGTCGACTGTTGCTCGTCTTGAAACGCCATCCAGGCTCGAGAGAGGATGAAATCCTCAATATCATCGACTTCCTGTTGGCTTAGGCGGCCGGCGAAGTTGGGCATGCCAATCGCTTCGCCGGCCCCTTGAAGGAGGAAAGCATCAAAAGTGTCTATCCCGAGAGTCGCTGACTGCCTCAGATCGGGGAGCGTTCCGGACGAAATGGCCGCGCCGCCATGGCAGACACCGCAGAATCGACCGTAGAGGTCTGTGCCCCGTACAACCGCTTCAGCCGAATGCGGCTGTCGCGCTGGCTCAGGCGTTGCCTTCTGCGGAAGCGCGGCGACGTTTAGCTCGCCCTCTCCGCCAAGTTTGAAGGCAAGTACATGGCCTTCAACCGGGCCTCCTGTCTGCCCGACATAGAAGCCGGCGAGCAAATTGGCACCACTGCCCCAACCAGCTGATACAGCAACATACTGCTCGCCATTGACCTCATACGCCACAGGTCCACCGACCATTGCGACACCAACCGGATACGACCACAGTTCTTCGCCTGTTTTGGCGTTGTAAGCATTGAAAACGCCGCTCGTCGTGCCTTGGAATACCAGATCTCCAGACGTTGTCAGCGTACCTCCATTCCACATTCGCTCATGCTGAACACGCCAGACTTCTTTCTGAGCTACCGGATCCCAGGCAGCAAGATGTGCTTGGACAAGTTGGCGCAGAAGTGTGCGACGTGCTTCTTCTGTTTCCGGTAATGCGTCTGTCAGGCTGACACCGATATTGAATGCGTCTCGGTCAAAGCGGGCAATCTCGCCCTCGATCTGATCGGAATAGAGGAAAGGAACATCTTGTGCGGGAATATATACCAGCCCTGTTTCCGGATTGAATGACATGGGGTGCCAGTTGTGGGCACCAAATGGGCTGGGTTTGACGAGCGCAGGTCCACCAGACAGATAGCGCGCCTCGGGGTTTTCAACAGGACGCCCGGTCTCCATATCGATATGTGTGGCCCAGTTAATGGGAACAAATGGCTCTGCGGAAATAAGTTCGCCGCTTATTCGGTCGATGACATAAAAGAAGCCGTTTTTCGGCGCTTGCATCAGCACCTGACGAAGCTCTCCCTCGATCTCAAGATCAGCTAGAATGATATTCTGCGTAGCTGTGTAGTCCCAAGTTTCGCCCGGCGTCGTCTGATAGTGCCAGACATATTCTCCTGTGTCTGGACGTAACGCGACGATTGATGACAGGAACAGATTGTCGCCGCCGTCCGGGCTTCGTACTTTCTGATTCCAGGGCGAGCCGTTTCCAACGCCGATATAGAGGAGGTCCAGTTCAGGATCGAATGCCATGCTGTCCCAGACAGTCCCGCCACCGCCCAGCTTCCACCATTCGCCTGTCCAGGTCTCAGCAGCCATCTCGATGGCTTCGTTTTCGAATCCATTATCCGGATTTCCCGGCACAGTGTAGAACTTCCAGGCCTGTTCACCTGTTTCAGCATCATAGGCTGCAACAAATCCGCGAACGCCGAACTCACCACCGCCATTTCCGATGATGACCTTGCCTTTCACAATGCGAGGCGCCCCTGTGATCGTATAGGGTTCTTCGAGCGGTACAGTACGGGTCTCCCAGATCTGTTCGCCTGACTTTGAATCAAGAGCGATCAGACGACCATCCAGCGACCCGAATATGACCTTGTCGTTATAGACAGCCACGCCGCGATTGACGACATCGCAACAAGCATGTGCGCCCTTTGATCGGGGAACCTCCGGATCGTAGCGCCAAAGAATTTCTCCTGTGGCAGCATTAAGCGCCAGCACTTCGCTCCACGAACCCGTAGTGTACATGACACCATCAACAATGATCGGGGTTGCCTCTACGCCACGATAGCTGCCAAGCGGTGCCGCCCAGGCAAGATCCAGCTGGTCGATTGTTTCCAGATTAATGGCGTCAAGCGCGCTAAACCGCGTTTCTGAAAACGTGCCACCATGAGTAAGCCAGTTATGTGGTTCGCCTGCGGCATTGAGCAAACGTTCCTCATTGATCCCCTGGGAGGCTTGTGTGGAAGCGTCGCCAGAGTCGACCGCCCCTCCACAGGCAGCCAGAAGACCGATCGTAGCGCCCGTCAGAATGACTTTCAGCGCTGTAGCGGGCATTTTTTTGCCGTTCATTTTGTCCTCCCGGACACCCCAGTGGATGAGGTTCTGGATTTTTTCTCATACCAAGCAAGATTGCACTGGAACGGCGAAGTTTCTCAAGCCCCGCGCAACGCCAATGTTCCGTCATTTTGTGCCAGCGACAAAGCCTGGGACACCTACTTGCAACGGATCTAGTTGCGGGTTTTCAACTCCTTGAGCAGCTCTTGCTGGTGCTGACCATGCTCAGGTGCTGGACCGGGGATTGCCTGCACGTTCGATTGGAAACGCGGGGCCGGAACAGCCTGAACATAACCCTGGCTGTTTTCAAAGATTCCGCGCGCCAGATTATGAGGGTGCAAAGGTGCACTGATCGGACTTTCCACAAGGCCAAAGCATGCATCGGTCCCCTCTAGTAAGTCTTGCCAGTATGCAGATGGTTCGGTTGCGAAAAGAGCACGAAACTTCTCTGACTGCTTCGACCAGCTATCACGATCATACTGGTCTTCGAAGTCGGGATCGCCTGTAAGACCGAGGCGCTGTAGAAGTTCTGCGTAAAATTTCGGTTCTAGCGCGCCAAGCGTGATGTCACGCCCGTCTGCACAGCGATAGGAACTGTACCAAGGGGAATCATCCAGAAAGCCGCGCCCGCGCTCGGCTTGCATCATGCCGCTGGGCAGCAAATCGAAGATGAGGTTCATCATATGCGCCGACCCATCGACAATCGCTGCATCAATCACATCGCCCTCACCGGTGGCTCTGGCCTTTAGAATGCCCGCGAGAATGCCAATCGTCAGATAGTTCGCACCGCCGCCAATGTCCCCGACCAAGCCTGGTGGCGGCAGTGATCGCGTTCCAGTTGGGCTTGCAAACCAGGCAGCTGAACTGACGGATACATAATTGATATCATGTCCAGCCGCCTGGGCGAGCGGTCCCGCCTGCCCCCAGCCCGTCATGCGACCAAAGACAAGCTGTGGGTTCCGCCCCAGACAAACTTCCGGACCAAGGCCCAGGCGTTCCATCACTCCCGGCCGCATGCCCTCGATCAGGGCGTCCGCCGTCGCAATCAGATCCAGCGCGACCGCGCGGTCTTCAGAGTCTTTCAGGTCCAGAGCGATCGAGCGCTTGCCTCTTTTCAGAATGCCGACAGGCAAAGTCGATCCCGGATCGGAGCCCTTGGTCTTTCGCTCTATGAGAACGACATCCGCGCCCAGATCGGCCAGATGCATGCCACAAAAGGGCGCCGGCCCAATGCCCTCGATTTCGACAATCCGAATGCCCTGCAGAGGCCCTTTAGACACGGGACGTCACCTGAACGCCGAGACGCCCGTCAGGCTCCGCCCGATAAGGAGTTTCTGGATCTCAGTCGTTCCATCCGGAATGGGTGCGATCATCGCTTCGCGGGCGAGGCGCTCGACAATGAACTCCTTCGTGACGCCATTACCGCCGTGAATCTGTACTGCCTGGCGCGTTGCACTGACAGCGATTTCGGTACCGTACCATTTTGCCATTGCGCACTCCTTGTCGCAGCGCTGTCCGGCGTCAATCATGCCCGCTGCGCGCAAAGACAACAGGCGCGCTGCATCGATCTCTGTGGCCATTACAGCTAACTTTTCTGCAATGAGCTGGTGGCCGGCAATTGGTTTGCCATGCTGCGAACGGTCGATTGCATATTTTATTGACTCATCAAGCGCGCGCCGCGCCATGCCATAGCCCCACGACCCGACGTGAACTCGCGCGCGTTCGAACAGGGTGAGCGTGTTCTTCAGACCCGAGCCTATTTCACCGATAGTATTCTCGACCGGAACGCGCACATCATCGAGAAAAACCTGTGATGTTGATTGTCGATTGAGCGCGATCTTTGGAATACCGCGGACTTCATAAGGATGCTCATTGCGATCGAGCAGGATATGGGTCAGTTCGTTCTCGCCAGTTCGGCAGGTGCAGATGAAAAAATCTGAGTACTCACCATTGGTGATCCATGTTTTCTCACCAGAAATCACCCAATGGTCACCATCTCGCACAGCCCTGGTTTTCGCCGCCGCGACATCCGAACCGACATCCGGCTCGGAAATGCCGACAGACGCAAAAAGTTCCCCCGCCAACAATCTAGGCAGGTAACGTGTCTTGATGTGCTCCGGCGCGAGTTTGACCAGCATCGACGCTGCGCTGCCATTAACAAGTGCGGCTATCGCCAAGTCTCCCGAACTATAGGCAAGCTCTTCAATTAGTTGAACGTGCAGCTTCCAGGACAACCCCAGCCCGCCGGCAGATTCCGGCTGTGGGGCGTTGACGAGACCAAATTCTGCCAGCTTTTGCGTCCAGCTTTGCATTTTGTCCTTTGGAACGAAGTCTTCCCCATGCGCAGCCAGTTCCGGCTCCAGCTGCTCATCAAGATAGCGACGCAGGCTTTCGATTGCGGCGAGCTCAGCCTTGTCAAAGAAAATATCTAATCCCCCAATCATGCATTTGCCCTCTTGAAAATGTTGACCACAGCAACACCCTCCTCAATGCCAATTAGGCCGCCGCTGTTTTCGTGGATAGCGTGTCGGGCATCATCAACCTGGCGCTTTCCAGCTTCGCCGCGTAATTGGGTGACAAGCTCATGAATTTGCCCCAGCCCGGTTGCGCCGATGGGGTGGCCTTTGGACTCCAGCCCGCCAGACGGATTGATCGGGATTGAGCCGCCAATCGTGAAGTCCCCGCGTTCCGCTGCCGGGCCTGCTTCACCGATCGGAACTAACATCAAGTTCTCGGCGTGCATCAACTCACCAATCGCGGTTGCATCGTGCACCTCGGCAACGTCCATGTCTTCTGGTGAAAGGCAGGCCATTTCATACGCCCTCTCAGCGGCAATTCGCGCAACATGGCGTTCCGGTGCATCGGCGCTGCGCGCGGGGTTTCCACTTGCAACGGCGCTGGCCATAACCTGGACGGCTCGTGACGTAGTGGCACCAATCTTCCTCAAGCCTTCCTCATTGCAAAGGATGACCGCTGCAGCACCATCCGAGATCGGTGAGCACATTGGCAGCGTCAAAGGGTAAGTGATGGGAGGTGCTGAAAGAATTTCATCAATCGTGTAAGGCTGACGGTATTGCGAATACTCATTGTGCTCTGAATGCTGATGATTTTTCGCGGCTATCGCAGCAATCTGGCGCTGAGTCGTGCCATAGCGCTTCATATGGTTCCGGCCGAACGCTGCGTAGATTTTCATGAATACGCTATAAGGGCGTTCAGATTCCGATCCCTCCGGTTCGGCAACACCTTCGCCCAACTGGAGAAGCCTTTTGGCATTCTCCTCAGGTGTCTCAACATCCCAACCGCCATCGAACACAGCGAACATCCTCGCCTTGTCAGGCACGTTCATTTTCTCGACACCCGCCGCCAGGACAACGTCCTGCATACCAGCCTTAAGCGCCTGAACAGCAAGGTGAAAGGAGGATGAACTGGACGCACAGGCGTTTTCAATATTGAATGCGGGAATACCTGTCAGCCCGATCTTGCTGAGCGCAACCTGGCCAGGAACAAAGGTTTGTCCCTGCAAGAAACCTTGGGTCGCACTGGAATGGTAAACTGCCTCCACGGCGGCCTTGGTGCAGCCTGCATCATCCGCCGCACGCAAAATGGCGGTGTCCAGCAATTCAGAAATACTTGCTTCCAGATGCCGCCCGAAATGCGTCATGCCGACGCCTACAATATAAATCTTACTATCCGACAAGACTCTCTCCCCATCTACAGATGGCCGCTACTGGCCTGAATATTTCGGTGTTCGTTTCTCACTGAAGGCTGAAAGCCCTTCGAGGAAGTCAGCGGATTTTGCATGCGCTTCGAGATGGCGCATTTCCAACGCGATGGCTTCGCGCGCGGACAAGTGTGCGCTTCCGGCAACCATCTCCTTCATACGCTGAAGTACAAGCGGGCTTTTCTCCGCCAGCTTTGCAGCAAGCGCCTCTGCAGCCGATGACAAGTCGTCATCCTCAACAACTTGGCTTACAAATCCGGCTTCACGAAACGCTTCCGCCGACCAATGATCGCCGGAGAATAGGAGATAATTCGCTTTCTTTTCGCCAACATACCTCGGCAAGAGAGATCCCCCGCCGCCCGGCAGAACACCAAAATTGGAATGGGCGTCGCCCAGCCGCGCACTGCGCGCCGCCATCACGACATCGCAGGTCATGGCTAGCTCCAGTCCGCCGGCCAAAGTCAATCCATTGAGCGCTGCAATTGTCGGCTTCGGCAAAGCACGAATAGCCAAAAACACGTTCTGAATGTCGCGAAGGAAGCCAAGAAACCCGGTATTGTCACCAGCCTGAACTTCCCCCAAAACGCCCTTCAGGTCAGCACCGCAGCAAAAGGCGCGCCCGCTCCCAGTGATAGTCAGCACTCGAATCTCATCGCGCTCGGCAACATCTTTCACACATTGCGCAAGTTCATTCACCATTAGAGCGGACAGTGCATTCATGCTGCTCGGACGCGTCAGGGTAATTCGTGCACACGAATCTTCCGCCTCAAATTTCAGGGTTTCAAACGACAATTGTCCAATTCCAAGCATTGGGCCGCGTTCGCTCCAAAACTTGGCCCGTTCCAGATGAGGCTTCACTTTATCGGGCCAGAAAACTTATTGAACATCAGACGCATGTCACCGTGCGCCAAAGCGTCGTCAGTCGAGCCTCCCAAGGCAATGCAGAGCTCTAGCGATGTCAGCTATCGTCCAGCTGGCGCTCATTCTCGAGGAATTCCTGCGGGGACTGCCCCGTTAACCGGCGAAACGCACGGGAGAAATTGCTGGGGTCCTTGTATCCCAACAGATACGATATCTCCTTGATGGACCGACGACCTGTCCGCAAATAGCCGATAGCGAGATGCTGGCGAACATCGTCGAGCACGGTGTTGAAGGTTGTGCCCTCATCCTGTAATTGGCGCTGAAGACTTCGGTTACTTGTATTTAGCTCTCTTGAAACCGACTCCAGGGAGACAGCTCCATCCGGTAGCATTTCGACAATCGCCGCCCGGATCCGCGGAATAATTTGTTGTTCATCGAACCGGGCAATGTATTCCATCGCAATCTGGTCATTCCTTCGAACAATGTCGGAATTCGCGCCGCGCAGCACGCGCGTATAGTCCTTCTCGGCCACATGCAGCTCTAGACTGTCGTGACCATATTCGATCGGACAACAGAAAAAGGCATCAAATTCATCCATCGCGACCTTACCAGGTTTCGGACGACGCATTCTTACCAAAACAGGAGAATAGTCCGCTCGGTAAACCATTCTGACGAAGCGAAGCACCGTCGCCAAAAAAACATCCTGGCGGACCGGCGGCACGTCTTCCTTGAGTTCAATGGAATGAATGAGGCACCCCTTCCTGATTTCAGACCTTGTCTCAGCAGAATGAGAAATTAGCCTGAAAAAACGATCAAACCGGTGGAAGAATGTTTCCAGCGTTCGGCTTGAGAACAATGAATACCCAAGCGCATGCATTGAGCCGGGCGTAATTCGCTCGGCCAGCTTCAGCCCGATCGTCTCATCACCTGTCGCCTCTACGATGAGCTCAATGAAGCGACTGAATCGTCTAGACCGCACCCTGGCATTCGGGTCCTGGAGAATATCAGGATCAACTTCCGCACGCCGCAGTAGATCTGGTACATCAATGGAAAAGTCAAATTCGTCCAATATGGCCACAATCTGTATGAGCCAGGATGCAATGACTGACCGCGTCTCACTCAATTCTGGTTGCGCTTTACCTGATGATGTGTGGTTCAAATATCGATTGTCCTGTACGACCGTCTTCGATGACAAGCTTTGTCGGTTCATGACGGTTTGTCCAATTTTTGAACAGGATTGTACACGCTTCAGCCAATACTGCGGACCTGGCCGCCCCAGTATTTCTTACGTACATCCTTTCGCAACACCTTACCAACGACGCTCAGAGGCAGTTCCTCCACGAACAACACGGATTTTGGTGTTTTGAAAGATCCGATCTGCTCTTTTACATAGGCAATCAGGTCAGATTCGGCCACCTCAACAGAGTCGTTAAGGATGACTTCCGCATGTACAGCCTCGCCCCATTCTTCGTGGGGAACACCGACAACCGCTGACATCAAAACGCCAGGATGGGAGTTGACTGCGGCCTCAACCTCAGTCGCATAGACATTGAAACCACCCGTGATGATCATGTCCTTCTTCCGATCAACCAGGTAGCAATATCCGTTTTCGTCCGTATATCCGATATCCCCTGACTTCCAGTATCCGTTGACGAATTCCTCCTTCGTCTTCTCTGGATTGCCTTCATAGCCAAGACAGGTTGAGCGCGATCGCAAATAGAACTCGCCGAGTTCGCCTACAGGAACTGGATTACCGTCATCATCGCAAACCGACAGTTCGATCCCGGTTGAGCGTCGACCCGCGGACGCGAGTCGGCCTTCAGTCTCGGCGTCCACGATATGATCTTTCTTGCTCAGGCAGAGGGTTGCCGCCAGATGTTCCGTGGAGCCGTACACTTGTGTGAATATTGAACCGAATCGCTCAACCAGGAGCTTGGCCTTGGCCGGGCTCATGGGGGCCGCGCCATACAACACCGTGCGCAATGAGGATAGGTCATACTCTCGTGCTTCGGGCATTTCCAAAAGGCGGTACGCCAGAGTCGGTACGATGAAGGCGTGAGAAATCTTCTCTTGCTGGATATAGCGGCACCAGTTCTCCAGACTGGGCTCGTTCATTGTTACCGTGCAACCACCGCTGAACAGAACCGGCAAAAGCATCATACCGCTGCCATGGCTAATGGGAGCTATATGCAGCATGCGGCAGCCATCGAAGAAATCCGGGTCTGGAAGTGTCAGGAAACTATCGCGGCACCCCAGAATGTTGTCGATTGAATACTTCGCGCACTTGCTGTCACCAGTCGTGCCTCCTGTAAAGCGCATGAGCACGACGTGCGTTCGATCATCGATTTCAATATCTGTGTTCTCTGTCGACGCGTTCGCCAAAAGATCGGGAAGGGCCAACACGCCTGAATATGGCTTGACCAGAGCATCCATCACAACAATCTGAATGCCGCGTTCGGTAAGCGGGCCAGCATGGGAGGCTAGGAGGTCATTCTCGATGAACGCGACTTTGGGCTTGACGATGTCGATCTGGCCAAGATGCGTTTCCAGGCTGTCGAGGTAGTTGGCATGACAACATGTTGCATAAGCTTTTGCAGCTGACCCCCAATGGAACAGGGAGAGATTGTCATTTTGCAGCATACAGACATATCGGTCGCCCGCGCCGAGATTCAGGTTTCCATTGAGAATATGTGCAATCTGATTGGTTATGATGTGATAGTCACGAAAACTCAGCCGGCGGCCACGCTCAAGATTCACAATCGCCTCACGATCTCCGAAGGATTCCGCGAGCCCTTGCATGACACGGCTGTAATTTACCCGCCCGCCTTCTGTCGAAACCAATGCTGCAGCAGAACTTGGAGCGACGTCAACAGGCATCAGTTCACGGTCATTGCGCTTTTTTGAGAAAATTCCGAACACAGAGACTGTCCTCCCTTTTGTCTACACCACCCTAAGATTGCTGCGTACAGGATCGATTTAAAGCAGCTTTTTAAATAGATTCAGCAACCAGCCCGTCTTCGAAGAATAGGGAGGCAGCAATTGGCTAAGCACACTGATCTTCGATTGTGAGAACACCGGCTTCAAATGACTGAACCGCTCGAAACTTCCCGGCCCCAAATAGGATCCGATCCCGCTTTGCCCGATGCCGCCAAATGGAAGACGGCGCTGGAAGACGTGCATCACCGTGCCGTTCAGGGTCACGCCGCCAGCATGGGTTTCGCCAAGGATTTTTCGTCGACCTGCACTGTCTTTACCGAAATAGTAAAGTGCCAGTGGCCGCTCGCCAGCATTGATGTACTCGATTACTTCGTCTTCCGTACGATAGGTCAGGATCGGCAGAATCGGCCCGAAAATCTCTTCCTGCATCAGCCCCATATCGCTTGCAACATTGGTCACAGCCAGCGGGGCTATTCGATGAGCAGCCTCGAACATGCCATCGCCACTGCCTGCGAGATTGGTCACTCCGGCACCTTTTGCGCGGGCGTCTTCAACCAGTCCCCGCAAACGGTCAAACTGCCGGTGATTTATAATGCTTGTATAGTCCTGATTGGCTTCGATCTCGCCAAAACACTTGTGCACCTGCCTGGCGAGCGCTGACACAAAGTCTTCTACACTCCCTTCTGGAACGAATGCGTAGTCGACACCGATGCACGTTTGTCCTGCGTTGAGGAGCTTGCCGAAAACAAGGCTCTGCGCGACTTCTGGAAAATGAGCACTTTTATCAATGATAATGGGGCACTTGCCGCCAAGCTCAAGCGTCACTGGTGTCAAATTGGCTGCGGCCGACTGGGCGACTTTTTTACCTGTATTGGGCGAACCGGTGAAGAGAATATGATCGAATGGAAGAGACGTCATCTGCTGCGCGACATCCGGGCCGCCGATTACCACTGCCATCTCTTCTTCTGAAAAATACTTGCGAACAAGACGCTGCGAAATTTCAGCTGAATGAGCCGAAATTTCACTTGGCTTGGCAATAATCCGGTTGCCAGCCGCCAACGCACCCGCCGCACCGGCGAATACTGTGCCATAGGGATAGTTCCAGGTTCCGAGAATGCCGACGACACCAAGGGGTTGCGGAATTAGCCGCGAAGATCCCGGCAATCCAAACGTGTCAGTTTTGACACTGCGCGGCTTCATCCAGTGTTTTAAATGGCGCCGTGCAAATTTCACATCCGACAGAACCAGCATGATGTCTGTCAGGATGGTTTCATACCGGCTGCGTATTCCGAAATCAGCCGTAACCGCGTTAATGAGTTCGTCTTCATGCGTCTCGAACATTTTCCCAAGACGAGCCAGCAGGTCCATCCGGGTTTCATAGCTGCAGGACACCTGCTCTCGCGTGAGGGAACGCTGCAGGGTGAATATCCTCTCAAGCTCGGTGATGCCGGTTTCAATCCCCACTATCTCGCCCTCAAACGTGTTGCCGCATCGAGGCGAATTGTTTCACCATTCAAGTATCCATTCTCGACGATGAACTGGCATGCGTGTGCAAATTCCATGGGGTCTCCGGCGCGGCGTGGCGCCTCGACAGTGTCGACCAGTGAAACGACCACCTTCTCACCCAGACTCTTCACCATCTGTGTCAAAAACAGCCCCGGTGCGATCGCGTTGACACGGACGCCGACGGCTCCGAGTTCCCGCGCCGCCGGCATGTTCATACCGATCACACCCGCCTTGGACGCTGAATAGCCGGCCTGACCTATTTGCCCTTCATAGGCGGCACCGGATGACACATTGATAACGACTCCCCGCTCGCCCAGATCGTCTGGTGCGTTCCTCGCCATGACGGCGACGCATTTACTCATGACGTTGAACGTGCCGACGAGGTTGACCATGATCACCTTGGTGAACTTGTCGAGCTGACAAGGGTTGCCGTCCCGGTCGAGAATTTTGGTCGGTGCCGGAATGCCTGCCGCGTTGACAGCAATCTGAATGGCCCCGAATTTCTCGACGGTATTTGTCACCGCATCCGCAACCGATTGATCATCGGTCACATCGACCTTGAAGAACTGGCAGACCTTGTTTCCAAGTTCGCCACAGAGCGCGTTTCCTGCGACTTCGCTCAGATCGAAGAGCGCGACGCGTGCGCCCTGCTCAACAAAACTGCGCGCCGCAGCAGCGCCTAGTCCAGAGGCACCACCTGTAACCACAGCGACTTTTCCATCGAGTTTCATGTTCGCAAGCTCCTGACCTGCTATTGTCAGCTTTCAACTGCTCAAGTCTGGAGCAGCCTCCCTTCGATGGAAAGGAGGCTGCTACAAGACGATCAGAAATTTATACGGCCTTCGGCACCAATCACGCGCGGCTCTTCGATCCAGCCAACATACACGCCCGGGCTGAGTGGCGCGTCGACCGAGGCGGTATAGGTGGCTTCATCGGTTAGGTTGCGACCGAATACACGGAATTCGTAGCGGCCAAACTCCACCCCGACATGAGCATCGAATTTCGTATATCCTTCCTGAAACGCGTTCGGGTCGAGGTCGCCATCCAGGAACATCTCGTCCTTGAAGTTGGCTCCAATCCGGGCATTCAGATCGAAATTCTCGAAACTGCGATTGAAGGCGAGATAGACGTTACCACTGAACTCGGGCGCAAAGGCCCCGCGTTCGCCGGCAAGGTCCTTGGTACCCACACCTGCAGAATCCGGGCATGTGCCCAAGCCCGTTTCGATCACTGAACACCCTGCCCCTGGGAAGGACTGGAATTCGTGATCGAGATAGGCGAACGCACCGCCAATCTCGATTTCGTCGCTGAGAAGGAACTGGCCATCAAGTTCCAGCCCCTGCACTTGAAGTTCAGCCGCGTTCCCAACCACGAAGCTTGTCCCACTCCACGAGGTTACCTGCAGGTCTTCTAACTCGCTTCGGAAAATGATTGCCCCGATGCGAGCACGGTCACCCATGAACTGGTGCTTGATACCAGCTTCCCAAGCCGTGACTTTCTCATCCTCAAATTCATGACCCGGACGCGGGCTCCCATCCGGTTCCGCCGTGTCAGGACTGAAATTGTAACCACCAGATTTATAGCCAGTGGAATAGGAAATATAGGCCGACCCGTTGTCAGCATACTGCCAGCGCAGTTTTACAGATGGATCAAGATGATCTTCTGTTCGCGTATCGTTGAGGTCAGCAGCAAAGCGGTTGAGCAATGCGGCAAAAGTCGTTGCAGAGTTCAATCCATCTGCACCCCCAACAGTAGCGGCGGCGGTTAGATATTCGGTTAGATCGGCAGACCCGATCGTGTCTGCGGGTGTGACAAGGCCAACGAAGTCTCGGGGTGTGCCGGCTCCAACAACAACACTCTTATCGATGCTCTTCTCATCTTCGGAGTAACGCAAACCTAGTTCAAGTGTGACGCTGTCGGTCAGGTCAATGCCAAGCTCGCCAAAAAGCGCAATCGTTTCGGCTTGTTGATCGAAGAAAGTGCGTTGAGCAACGTTAACAATACCGCCGGGCAAAATCGATGTTGGCAAAACGCCAAATGTGCCATTGAACGCCGTTGTCTCTTCAATATAAGCATCCTGGTTTTCATAATACAGCCCGCCCAAGAAATTTATGCGCCCATCCCAGTCTGTGGCAATGCGAAGTTCCTGGCTAAACATGTCCAGTTCTTCTTCATCAAGATTGTGAATGAAGCTGACAGGCAGAAAATCCACATCGTGATGTTGAGCGAAATCGAAAGAGGAGTAGCCAGTAATCGAAGTGAGGGTAAAGTTATCGAACTCCCATTCTGCCTTCACAGATCCGCTCAATGATTCGGTTGTCTCCGTGTCGGAGATTGGAGGATCGCCGACACGGAATGCGGGATTGCCGCTGAAGCTGACATAAGCGGTATCGCCAGTAGAAACTCCAAAGTCTGGATGAAGCATTTGTGAGAGCGCTATCGTGCTAGGCGTCGGCAGGCGATCATCAATCGCATTAATGGTAAGCTCCTTACCGACCCCGTCCATTTCAAGATAGCTCAGTTTCGTCTCAACGTTTAAACTCTCCGTTGGTTGCCAGGCGAGCGTCGCCCGGGCGAACATGTCTTCGCGCTCGGCTTCGTCGCGATCAAAGACACGGTTCTCAACATATCCGTCAGTTGTCGTATAACGAATTGCCAACCGGCCTGCCAAATTATCCGCCAAGCCCGCGGAAAAGACGCCCGAGTAGCTTTGCGTATTGAATTCTGGTTCCCAGGTGACACCGACCCAACCATTGAGTTCCTCTCCGACTTCTGGCGAGGCCGTTTCAAGCTTGATCGCGCCAGCAACCGTGTTCTTACCGAATAGAACGCCTTGGGGCCCACGCAGAACCTCGACTTGCTGCAGGTCGAACTGGGACTGTGAGAATTGGCGGCTGCGCGGCTGATAAACGCCATCCACATAAAGGCCAACCGATTGCTCGAATCCCTTGTTGATACCAGATCCGACACCTCGGATAAAGATGTTCGAGGTTTGCGCTCCCCGACCGACCTGCAGGCCCGGCACGCGCGCGGAAATCTGCTCAAGGTTCGTGACCCCTTGCGCTTCCAGCTCTGCTCCGGAAACGGCGGTCACGGCCACCGGCGCATTGATCAGCGTCTCGTCCCGTTTACGTGCCGTAACAGTCACTGTTGTCAGTCTTGCTTCCCGCTCCGCTTCTGTTTCGGCAGGGACATCTGCCACTTGCCCATAGGCCGGCGTGGCAAGGGCAATGGCGATCGGCAAAATTGCTGCGCCGCTCAAATTGAGTCTAAACTTCTGGTTCATATATATCCTCCCAAGAGCCCTTTTGTGCTCCGTGTTTCCGTTCCCGCTATGATGCACAAGGACGCGAAAGTAGATTATGAACTCTGGTGAAAGATGGCTCTGTTAGAGTCATACCAGTTCACGCCAACAGATCGTCATTCCGCGATACGAGAGGGCCTTATCCTGCTCAAATCCTTCCATGCCCGACATCCGCGATCGTCCGACCAGATGACCTAGCCCCCTGAACAGCCTAGTTCTATAACTAAAACATGGCTGCAGTTCAGGGGGCTAGGTCACTCGGATATGGCGATATCACCCCTCAAGGGCATTACCCTCAAGCCGCCGCCGCGTTCGAGGCGGTCATTGGTGTTCTGTATACGGTAATATTGTTGTCTCGGTTGGTGGGCATGTACGGAACTCGCACCGCAACGAAACCATCGAGCCAGCGCCTGCTCGTGTGAAATGTATCCATACTTCCGAATCAAGACTTCTGAACCGAGAATTATGATGGGTCCATTTCTCCCGTCTAGGCGGCCGGCTCAGGCGCGGCAGACATTTTGCTGCTCACCTGCTCATTGAAATACTCCAATCGCCTCTGCCCCAGCGCATGCGCGATATCACGCTCCCCCTCAGGAATAGGTTCGGTCCGCGTAAGCCAATAGTACACAAAGTGCGACAGCGTGGCGTAAGTGTAGGCTAGGTCCTTTTCCATATCCGCCTGATGCTGATCGAAGGCGTCCATGCGGGCGAGCAAACGCTCTTCCAGCACTGAACGCGCTTCTGGATCGAACCATGCTCTCAGTGCGTCTTCAACGATCGCCGTTTTTGTCACCCCTGGCTTGTCAGCTGCCTCACACAGTTGCGCATAGAGCTTTGTCGAAATCCGTATGTTGACGCGCGGCTTTCCCATCCACTCAGAACCCCGGAAGGACGTCAGGATCGCCGCGATCTGCCGCTACGGCGCGTCTTACGGTTTCCAGATTTTGATCGCTGGTCGGATCAATCTCATCGTCTATGTTGGCGTCAGCACTTGGCTCGCGTACGCATTTTTCACGCGTATCATCATTCGTGTACTCAGGTTCTCTCGTCCGTTTCAGTGACACACTATCGGGTTGTCCGATATCTTTCTTAGCCTCCGGCTCCTGGAACGGCGGGGCCGCAACAATGGATGTCCATTCGGCGTCACATGCTTGGCCGCTCCATTCGACTGGCGCTGGTGACAAGACGCGTTTGGTGAAATTTCGGTCCTTGAAATATCGCAGCTTCTGCGCGTGTGCGGGCGGCGCACCTGACACCATGACAATTTCATCCGATGCAGCCAGCTGCATGACCTCACCCGGCGTGATCAGAGCGCGCTGAGTTTCTTGTCGCGAAACCATCATGTGGGAGAGCCAAGGCGCTAGCCGATGGCCGGTATAATTTTTCTGGGAACGAAGCTCGGTAGTCGTGCCAAGGGCATCAGAGACACGTTTGGCTGTGCGCTCATCATTGGTCGCAAAGGCAATTCGGACATGGCAGTTATCGAGGATCGAATTGTTCGGCCCGTAAGCCTTTTCGATCTGGTTTAGGGATTGCGAGATCAGATAGGCCCGAATGCCATAGCCTGCCATGAAGGCGAGCGCACTTTCAAAGAAGTCGAGCCGTCCGAGCGCTGGAAACTCATCCAGCATGAAGAGGAGTTTTCGGCGGTTCTTTTCGGGCAAGTCTTCTGTCAGCCTGCGTCCAATCTGATTGAGGATCAGCCGGATCAGCGGTTTCGTCCGTGAGAGGTCTGACGGGGGGACGACCAGATAGAGCGATAGCGGGCTCTCCTCTTCGACCAGGTCCTCAATGCGCCAGTCCGACCGGCTGGTGATTTCTGCGATCACGGGGTCACGATAAAGCGACAGGAAACTCATAGCCGTGGACAGAACCCCGGAGCGCTCATTCTCTGATTTGTTGAGAAGTTCTCGAGCGGCCTGCGCAACTATCGGATGCACCCCTCTCTCCCCCAGATGAGGCGTTGTCATCATGATACGGAGTGTGACGGCGAAGGAGCGTTTCGGATCGGACAGGAACCGCACGCAGCCGCTGAGTGTCTTGTCTGCTTCTGCATAAAGCACGTGCAGGATGACACCGACGAGCAAGGCATGTCCGGTCTTCTCCCAGTGGTTTCGGCGCTCCAGCGAGCCTTCAGGGTCAACCAGTATGTCAGCGATGTTCTGAACATCGCGTACTTCATGCTCGCCGCGGCGCACGCCCATAAGTGGATTATATTTCGGGGATCGCCGGTCGGTTGGATCAAACCGCACGCATCGGGAAAATCCGGATCGCCAGCCAGACGTGAGCTCCCAATTCTCGCCCTTGATGTCGTGGATGACGGCGCTGCCGGTCCAGGACAACAGGGTTGGTACAACCAGCCCCACGCCCTTGCCTGAACGCGTTGGTGCAAACGCCATGACATGTTCAGGGCCGTCATGACGCAGATAGCGCTTTTGCCAACGCCCCAGGAACACGCCTTTATCCGCAAACAATCCGGCGCGTTTCAAATCGGGTGCGCTGGCCCATCGCGCCGAGCCGTAAGTGGTGACATGGCGCTCGTGGCGACTGCGCAAGACAGAACCAATGATCGCCGCCAGAAAGCCGAGCGCCGAACCGGAGACCGCGATCAGCCCGCCACGTGCGAACACTTCCGGCGCATAGGCTTCATAGGCGTACCACCATTGGAACAGCCGCCACGGTTTATAGATTGGTGTTTCGCCTGCGATGAACCAGGGCGCGCCAAGCGCTGCCTGATGGCCAAGCGCGTCAGCGGTCATTTGTGTGGCGAGCCAGACCGCTCCGATGATCAGCGCGAACACCACCATGATCTGGCCAATGAGTATCTTTGTGCCGGTCATGGCGTGCCTCCTTGAAAGAGCAATTTGTCGTCTCCCAAGAATGATTGCTGAGACTGGTCTTGGACCAGCGGGATTCTGCGCCAATTCCCGCAGCGCCTTGCAAAGCCATCCAAGCCGTCTAGCGAGACAGCCCTCTGGAACGCCCCATATCCATGCTCCAGCCAATACCCGACGCGGTGCGTTTTATGGTCAGTTCTCGTCCCATTTGCCGACCAAGACTGCCACGCCATGGCACCAGCGCGAATTCCTTTGCGTTGCCAATGATCGCCATACGCCCGGCTGCAAGGTCGACATGCCCTTCGAGCTTGCCCTCAAACCGATCCCCTTTCGCCAGCTGAACAGAGGTTCGGCCTGAAGCGACTGCGATGGTGTCCCGCTCACGCTTCAGTTCCAGAGCGCGCAGCTTGCTTTTCTGCTCTTCCATGAGTTCTGATTGGCCCGCACCCAGATAGCCTTGTTCGCGGAGCCAGATCTGCCGACTTGCTTTCAAGTCCTTCAAGGTTTGCTGCTGCGCTGCTGCATCCTCTGACAGGTCGTCGATCCATGTTTCGCCGAGGCGGTCGATCTGCATCTTCGGTGAAAGCCAGGACAGGACACTCAATTTGACGCCGCCGGATCGGCCCGCCTCATATGCCGCTGCGCGCTCCAGAAAGTCTTCGCCAATGTGCCATTCACCGGTCGCAAGGCGCTCCCCAATACCCACACGCCGCAAAGCTTCGAGCCGCCGCTTCAGTGTCAGATGATAGGCTGGTTTTGATCCGGGATCGTGGCGGGCGTGCAGGGCTTCCGACCAGATATCGCCGGTTTGCTCTGCGACCTCAGCAATGGCCTTGTCCGAGGAACGCGCCACGGCTCGCGCGCGGGAGAGCTCCACCACTGCGCCTTGCGGCGGGCGGGCGTGAACATCGACCGCTGCAGAAGGCACATGCCAGATGCCACCGTCAAAATCTTCAATAAGCAGATAGCGCGTATCGCGAAGTTCATCCTCCGGGCCATAAGCCTTCACGACCCCGCGAATGGGGGCGGCGTCTTTCGCGCGGTCCTGAACAAATCGAATGTCGGACTCTCGTTCGCCGAATTCAGCGGCAAGTGTGCGGATGATATCGCCGCGCCGTGCTCTGCGTTTTAGCTGCTCTTGCCAGCCCTGTTTCATTCGCCAGGAGAGCGTGCCGTCCTGTTCAGCCAGGCCAAGAGATTCAAGGTGCCTGATGCGCGCGAAGCGCAAGGACCGATCAAACCGCTCTTTGCTCGAGCTTGCATCACCTAGCCTGAATGCGCCGTTCTCCAATCGCGTTTCGATCTCGGAATCGAGCCCTGTCCAGCGGTCCTGATCCACCTGCTTCTGACGCGCACCCGCGATCTCCAATGTTCGCCTCGGTCCGAGCCGTTGCGTGGCGAGTTCTTCGGCAGCTTCTCGGAGGCCCTTTGTGAGATAGTCCCGCGCGATGACGACATCCTTCATCCGGGCGTCGCGACCCCGCACAACAATATGGGTATGCGGATGGCCTGTATTGTGGTGATCAACGGCGACCCAATCGAGACGCCGCCCGACATCCCTTTCCATTCTCGCCATCAGTTCGCGCGTGGCCTGTTTGAGGTCCCCCATACGTGCGCCATCTTCCGGCGAGACGATGATCCGAAACTGGTGGAGGTCATGCTCGCTACGCTCCAGAAATTCGCGGGGGCTGATCCCCTCCTGATCGCGATCATAAAGAATGCCGCCTTCTCCCTCGCGATCGACACCGTCGCGCTGCAGATAGCTGACATGGGCGCGAAAGAGTCCGGGACCTGCGCCGCGCGCTCTTGCGATATGCACTTTGACAATGACGCGGCGCATGTGTTGGCGAGACAAATGCCTATGGCGAGAACCACCGGTTCGGGCCGCGCCGCCCGTGCCATAACGCGCGCCTGTAAAGGCAGACTTGCGAGAGGCTTTGGAAAGTCTCGCTCCGGCCTTATTCAGCTGGCGCGACAAGCGCTTGCCTGCGGGCGCGCCTTGATCGCGTATACGTCCGAGCCGCGGCGTGAAGGGTCTTTCCTCGCTCATCGGAGGTCACTCAATCCGTGCACCAAGGAATATTCAGTAATTTCAACGCGTTTCGAGAAACGCATGCACCACAATGCTGTGCAAAGGGCGCCAAAAAACAGATGTGCAGACAAGGGGTTAGGCGCCATGTGGTGCCATAGCTTCAATCTTGCCCTACCGGGTTCGCTTCTGATTCCCTTGCATCCGCATGTATCGCTTTGCATCCGCTTGCGCCCTGTCTGTCCCGGGCCACGAAAACGGGGATGGCGACGCCATCCAGGTCTGTTTGTTTTACGGGACCGAAATACCGGCCATCAAGCGACGCCGGATGCGGCGTCAGCAGGAAAAGCTCATCGCTTTCAAGCCGGACACAGCCATCCCACACAGGCAGGTTTCGGCCACTGGAATCGACAATCAGCGCTTCCGCCACAACTTCATCATTGATCAGAATGTCGCGTCCGGTCCGGCAGATTTCATCGCCGGGACCCCCGGCAATCTGTTTCAATAACGGCCAGTCTTCGCCAACAAATTCATGCTCCTGCGCCCAGTTCGCTTGCACGCTCTGGCTGGAGACGACGACCCATCGGCCAGGGGTGAAGGGCGCGTCGCTCAGCCAGTAAAGCCCTGTCGGTGCGCTCGCGGTCCGGTTCCAGATCAAGCGATCTGCGGGGTCGAGAACCAGACCGAAAAAGACAAGACCGGCGCTAAATCCTGTCATCCAAAGCGTGCGCTTTTTCATTCCGGCTTCTGCAGGCGTTCGGATGTGGACGCATAGGAATTGCGCTCTGACCAGCGGATGAGATCGGGTTTCGGATAGAAGACCCGCGCGCCATGTTTGCGGTAAATCGGCCCGCGTCCCTCGCAGCGATAATGGTCAAGCGTTGAGCGTTTCAGCCTCAGAAATTCTGCCGCTTCCTCGACACTCAAAAGCTCCGGCCAGCCATCGTTTCGGCGATCATTTCGTCTGTTTTTCGTCATTGTACACAGTGTCCTTTCATCACTTTTGAGACGAAAGGATTGGCGGAGATTGCGGGATTTTGCAGAGGGAAAATGGATCACATGAATTTTCCCCCGACGTTTTAACCAAGGAAAAAGCATAAAAAAACCGCCCCGGAGAAAGCCTCCGGGGCGGCGTTATGGTTGGTGTTTCGGCGTCTAGCCCTGCGGGTTCCAGAGGATGACGTGGCGGCCATCCTTATCCTTGACCGGGGCGAGGTTCGCATAGATTTTGCGCGGGCCGATCATCGGGTCTGCGAGGGTGAGCGAGACATATTCGCGGCCCGAAGACTTCGCGGTGCGGACCCAGCCGCCGCCAATATCGGAGCCTTTCTCTCCGGCATAGACCCTGAAATCGGGCTGTTTGTCGGCGGTCTTTTCGTCATTTTTGATGATGCGGATCGGCGTGTTGAGGCTCATCATGGCAAGTGCGCCTTCAAAGCCTGTGTCTGTTTCGCTGACATATCCAAGTGCGTTAGCCATTTTCATATCTCCTTTTGGCTTCGTGTCGCGGGCGCCCCGATGGCTCCGTTGACGCTGACCTAAAGGGACGGCGGGCGGCAGGTCTGAACCGCGAAGCGGGCGCAGCAAAGCGGAGCACCGCCCGGTGGCGGAAATTTGATTCGCGGTGAATGCGCGTTCGGTCTTCTTCAGACCGAACAGCAGAGGAAATTTCTGGCGATGGGCGGTTTCATGGCCCGCAGGCGGTCGTCCAGGTCAGGCAAGGAAACGGGGCCGCTCGGGGCGTCCTTCGTGCAATGCCAGAGGTGTTTGCAACTGGCAGGCACGCCAATATGTCAGGAACAAACAGGGCAGTTGGTAAGGAAACCACCCATGTCGTTTCGCGAGCTTGCTTCCGCGCCACCAACAGGAAAAGACCGCCCGGCAAAACTGCCGGACGGTCCCGAACCATGCCGCTTACGGGAGGCGTGTCAGGCGGCGATGGCTGTCTTTGCTTCCGGGGTTTCGAGCGAAGCCCTGTCCTCGCTGTCCTCGAACAGACCCCTGACGGCCTCCCACGCTTCGGCGGGCGGGCATGGCGCGCCGTCAAGATAAGAGGATGGCGACTGCCGCATCCAGCGGGGCCGCCAGTCCGGGTCGGGGTCGCATCCATGCCCGGCGATGCGGTTGCGGATGACGGATTTCTGCGCCTTTCCGGTATCGGTCAGGACAGACCGGGCCGTGGATGGCGAGGCGATTTCAGCGACCACTTCATTGATGACGCGCTTGTCGCGCAGCAAGTAAAAGAACGCCTCATCGGGCGACCACAGCGCGGCAAAATCCGTGTCCGTCACATGTGCGGCGGCTTCGACGGCGGGCGAACCTGCCTGCAGGGTTTCGCCCATTGCGACGGCGAGAACATGCAGCACCTCTTCATCACTGAGCGCCAGAAGCCGGGCGAAGGTCTCGCAAGGGTCGGCGGGAAAAGCATTCTCCGCCACCAGCGAACCGTCTTGGTCATCCTGCCCAATCAGCGCCTTGGCCTTGGCGCGGTGCGCGGCGAACTTCACTTCCCCTGCCGAAGCCGCGAGGCTTTCCGCGGTCGCTTCCTTCCGTGTGCGCTGCTGCTCAACGTCCAGCCGCCAGTTATCCGAGCGGGTGACAAGATGGGCGACGGCGAGGCGCAGCGCGACGCCGGGCGCATCGCACAGACTCGCCCTGACGGCGGCGTGACGGTGCAGCGCGACATATTCCGCCAAGGGACCGGACATTTCCGGTTTTGGGGCGGGCTTGCCGTTCTCGCCATCGCCGCCCCGGCCAAGGATACGCTCGATTTTCTCGATGTCCTTTGATGGCAGATAGCCTTCATGGGCCGTGACAGAGCCGTCATGGCGGGTCTCGATATAGACCTTGCCGCCGTCTTTCCGGCTGCGCTTGCCATGCTCCCATGTCAGGAAGTGCGCGCCCCGTTCCAGCACGACGGTTTCGGCCCAGCCCTCATTCCGGTAGCGTTCGGCCATGTCGGCGATGGCCTCATTCTGGCAAGTCCAGAACAGGTCAGCGTCCCCGAAAATGGCAGTCTCGCCGAACAGGTCGGTCAGCACGGTCCCGTCATAGGCTTCCAAATCGAACAGCGCCTTGTCGGTGGTGATGCGGCCGCCGCCTGTGAGCCAGTCTTTCAACTGCTCGCCGCGCGGGGCGTATTCGTCTTCCGCGTTCAACAGGGTCAGCCAGTCTTCCTGCTGCTCTTTTGTGGCGAGCGTCAGGGCGTAAAGCGTCCGCTTGTCGATGATTTCGGCCCTGTAGAGCGCCTTGATATCATCGGTGAGCGCCGTCAGCGCCAGCACCCGGCGCACCATGAGTTCGGTGACGCCGAAGCGCTCTGCAATCACCGTGACGGTCTCGCCTTTTGAAGCAAGCCGGGCGAAGACGTCATATTGCAGAAACTCGTCGGCTGGAAGGTGGGTGGTGTTCTCGACAAGGGTCGCTTCCAGCGCGGCAATGTCATCGCCGGATTGCATAACGAGACAGGGCGCTTTCTGCGCCTTGCCTGTCTCCTTGGCGAGGCGTTTGAGGGCGAAGAAACGGCGGCGTCCGGCGACAACGCCATACTTGCTACCTTCCTTGCGGACCAGCATGGTCTGCAAGACGCCGCGCGACTTTATCGACGGATAGATGTCGGAAATGTCGGGCGCTTTGCGCCCGTGGCGCATATTGAGCCGGGACACTTTCATGTCGGTGATAGGGATATGTTTTAACTGCATGGCGTTGCCTCCTTCATGATGTGCAGTTGGTGGGATGCCCCGTGCGTCAGCGCACAGGGCGGTTTTCAAGCCAGAGGCGGTAGGCGCGATGCGCCGCCCCCTCGCTCTCGAAAATGTGGAAACAGCCGCAGACCAGCACGGCCCATGCGCCAATGTCTTCGGCGTCAAGCGATGCAAGCGCCGCGTCGAGTCGGCTGATGCGAAAGGGCGGATTCGTTCGGCAGACAAAATGTCCCCCGGACCTTTTGTTTATCTGCCTCACCATGGCGCCGCTTCCATCGCTGCGGCAGCGCTGCAGGGGTCCGGCGCGGCATAAGCGAGAATGTAATCAGCCGCCTTGGAAGCGAGCGACGCGGCGCGAAAAATGGCGCGCTTGTCCTCGCGCAATACTTCCAGCCAAGAACCGATGTAATCCGTATGCCGCACGGTCGGGGCGATGGACTGGTCCGCGCAGATGAACGCACTGGCGAGTTCCGCCACCAGTTCCTCGCGGGCGTAATCTTTGGTGCCGAATGCGCCTTTCAGGTCGCGGGCGAGGCGTTTCGGGTGCCCGGTCCAGTGGCCAAGCTCATGAAAGCAGGTGCGGTAATAATTGATCTGGTCAAAGAAAGCAGGCTGCGGCGGAACCTGAATGAAATCCCTGGACGGAACATAATAGGCGCGGTCGCCGCCAATCCTGAAATCCGCGCCCGTCGCTGTAATCAGCGCTTCGGCGCGGGGGATAATCTCGCGCTCCGGCAAGTCGGGCGCGTTGGCGGTCAGGTCTTCGGGCAGGCCGTCGCACTGGTCTGCATTGAACACGGTATAGCGTTTGAGAAACGGCACCGTGCCCGGCGACTCGCCCGTCTCGCGCACACGTTCCCGTTCGGCTTTCGGGGTGAAGCGGTCGGCATAAACAACCGTCGTGCCGCGCTCGCCTTTGCGAACACACCCGCCAAGTGACAGCGCCTGTTTGAAGGTCAGCCATGTCTGACAGGAACGGCTTTGCTCAATCGCCGCGCCCCATAAAAGCAGAATATTGATTCCGGAATAGCGCCTGCCCGTCGCGCCATTCTCGGGCAAGCCAAGCGGAGTAGCCCCCTCCACCCCGCCCCAAGGCTGCACCCAAGGCGCGCGCCCCTGTTCCAGTTCCGCGATGATGTTATCCGTGACCTCTGAATAAAGGTCTTTCCGCGTGTTTCGTTGTCTGCGGCGCTGCGCCATCTCTGCCTCCTCTGACCCCCGCTTTTTTCCCGCAAGGCGGGGGCGGTGAGAGGCCGCTGGCCAGATGGCGTCAGGCGTGAGCGGAAGGGGTCAGGTAGGAGGCCGCAGGCACATAGACGATCTTCAAGACGCCGCCCCCCTTCCGGGAGCGCCGCCATCTGGCATGCGCGCCTCCGCCCCCGCCTGAGAGGGAAAAAAGAAGCAAACATGCCGGCGCGCCAGCGCCGACCGAATCCTTCACAACACTGCTTAAAAACTGCGCCAGGGATGAAAGCCCGAAGGGCCGGGACGGCGCGCAGCGATGGCCTGGTTCACGCCAGCCCGGCCGGCGAAGGCCGGGGCGCCCTTTCCTTGGTCGAACAGCCGAACACCGCCCTTAGAAAAAACGCCGCGTTCGCTGCTTATAGGCGCAATACTCATCCCCATACTGGCGTTCCAGCCAGGGCTCTTCTATCCTCGGAGCGAGCCAGTACATCGCTGCCCATAAAGACAGCAGAAACGTTACGCGCAAATCGTTCAAGATGATCGCCCAGCCCAGCAGACCAAGCCAGGTCACGACATAGATCGGGTTCCGGCTGAAACGAAACCAGCCATCTGTCACCAGCCCCCGCGCTTCGCCGAAGGCATTGCGCCAGCCCATCTGGATTGAGATCCAGAAGGCAAGGCCAATACCCGTGACCGCCAGCACGCCGCCGACACCTTGCCGGGCCATGGCCCCCGCATCCTCCGCCGGCTCAAAAACGAGGATGGAGAGCGCAACAAGCGGGTATAGAAACAAACGAAAAAAGGCCCAGAACGTCCGGTATTGCCAGCTCCGTTTTTCCGGAGGCGGAAAAAACTGAAAATCGCGTCGGAACAGCGATACCGCACACAGCGAAAAGATCGCTGCCGCTCCGGACACTGACAATCCGAACGCCAGCCATTCCATCCATAGGGGTGTATTGAACACAGGCGCGCCTCCTAAATCCAGCGCCGCGTGCGGATACGGTAGGCGTCAAACGCTTCACCGAATCTCGCCTGCAGCGCGCGCTCTTCCGGTTTGATCTGAAACTCAGTCATCAGCCAGACAAAGAGAATTGGAGCTACGAAAGCGGACAAATTGCCCATCAGAAACGCGCCGCCTGTCAGAATGGCCGCCATGGCCAAATACATCGGATTGCGGCTGATGCGGTAAAGCCCTGTGGTGACCAGCGTGGCAGCCTCTTCAGGGGCGAGCGGATTGACGGTTGTGCGGGCGCGGATGAATGCGCCGAGCGCGAGCGCCAGAATGGCCATGCCAGCAGCGATGAAAAGCAACGCCGCCGCAGAACGCCACACGCCTTCGAACGCCAGAAAAGGCGTGACAGAGGACAGTCCCCAGCCGATCGCACCGCAGATCAGGACCTGAACAAGAGGTGGAATGCGCAGGCTCATGAGGACGATTCGACCGGAGTCGCATGCGACGCGCCGGTTGTGTTCAGTTCCCGCAGGGCCTGCAGCGTGATGGCGCTCGCCGATTTCAGGAACAGGCCCGCCAGAAGGGCGGCGACAAGCAGGTCCGGCCAGGCCGTTCCGGTCAGCGCGACAACCCCGCCAGCGACGATCACGCCGACATTGCCGATGGCGTCATTGCGCGAGCAGAGCCAGACCGAACGCACATTGCTGTCGCCGTCGCGCCAGCGCAGCAGTATCAGCACGCTCGCGACATTGGCGGACAGTGCCAGAAAGCCGACCACTCCCATGGTTGCGGCTTCCGGCGGCGCGCCGTTCATGACCCTCAACACGGTCATGCCGAGGACGGCGATCGCGATCGCTGCGAGCGAGGCGCCTTTGATCAGCGATGCAAGCGCCCGCGTCCTCAGGCTCGCCCCGATAACGAAGAGGCTGAGCGCGTAGGTCGCCGTATCGCCTGCGAAGTCGAGTGCGTCGGCTTTGAGGGCCTGAGAGCCCGACATTATCCCCGCCGTCATTTCAAACAAAGAACATGACCGCATTGATGGCGATGACGGCCATCAGAGCCCGCTTATAAGCAGGCGAAACCCCATCAAATGTTTTGTCCTCACAGCAACCCGACATCTTCTAATCCTATTCCCCATTGACGATTCTCGAAGAAACCCTACAGTCTACAGCGACTATAGAGGCAAGACTTTTCTTTGGAGCCCGGAATGACGCAGATGACCATTGGTCGTTTATCGAAAGCGGCGGGCGTGAAAGTGACAACCATACGCTATTATGAATCGATTGATTTGATGGGCGAGCCGGACCGAAGTTCGAGCGGCCAACGGCTATATGGCGATGAGGCCGTGCAGCGTTTGTCGTTCATACGGCATGCCCGTGATCTTGGTTTTCCGATGGAGGCCGTTCGTGAAATGATTGATCTGCAAACTCAGCCGGATCAGGATTGCACGGCCGTGGACGCGATAGCCCGTGAACAGCTTGCAGATGTGCGCAAACGCCTGACGCAGCTTGAAGCGCTTGAGGCGGAGCTCAAACGGATGATTACGTGCTGCGAGGGCGGCCGGGTTGACACGTGTCGGATCATTTCAACGCTCAATGATCATAGCGAATGCATCGCAGATGCGCATGAGCGGCTTTCGACCTTTTGAGCAAACCGCTTGACCCTACAGTGACTGTAGATGGTAATTCTCTTCCATTATTGAAAGCACCTCCCGATAAATTTGGATGGGCGAGACTGAATGGAACAACGACAAAGCATACGTGTAGTCTCTCAATTGAGAGCATTGTCATGAGCAAAACATCTACCTCCCCAACAGCAGGCTCCGACACTTCGCTCCCGTTTCGTTACCGGGTATCAGGAATGGATTGCGCGCGAGATGCTGCCGAAATCGAACGGGCGGCTCAATCGGCTGGTGTCGCCCCAAAAGCCGTCAAAGTTTCGGCTGCGACACATATTATGACGCTATGGGTTTCAGAGTCCCAACTTCCAGAAATCGAACTTGGCGTCGCCAAAACCGGTTACGGCTTCGAGAGAATTGCGCCAGGCGATGATGGCCCCGCCGCCTCACAAACCCAAAAGAATCCGGAGTATTTACGCGCCCTTTGGATCGTAATTTTCCTGAACGTTGGTTATGGAATTGTGGAAATGATCGCGGGTTTTTTCGCCGGTTCACAGGCGTTAAAAGCTGATGCGTTAGATTTTGTCGGTGATGGTCTCATTACATTCCTCGGCGTGCTCGCAATCGGCTGGAGTCTTGCCTGGCGCGCTCGTTCAGCCATGATTCAAGGCGTATTCCTAGCTTTGCTTGGCTTCGGCGTACTCGCGAATACGGTGTGGCGTCTTCTTAATCAAACGATACCTGACGCTGCCCTGATGGGCATGTTCGGGCTCATCGCGCTCGTCATAAATGTCATCGCCGTCTTACCGCTACTCCCTCACCGAAAAGGCGACGCTAATGTCCGCGCGGTTTGGTTGTTTTCACGTAATGACGCCATCGGGAACGCGGCCGTAATTGTGGCAGCAGGTTTGGTCGCCTGGCTCGGTCACGGTTGGCCCGATCTCGTGGTTGCAGTCGGGATCGCCGGGCTATTCCTGCATTCTGCATGGGCAATAATTCGCGATGCACGCAACGACCTCAGAGCCGCAATATGACCATTCAGAAGATTGGATTCATCATTGGTCTGGGCGTTCTGGCGATAGATCAACTCACTAAAGCACTTATCCTCAATATTGATGCCCTGGATAACGGTGTGACGGTCCTTCCATTCTTCAACATTGTGCGGCTCAAGAACAATGGTATCAGCTTTGGTCTTCTAGGCAGCCTGCCTCCCTGGCTCCTTACTCTAGCCGCTCTATCGATCGTCGCGGTTTTATTCTATTGGTTATGGCGCACCGCTGATCGCCAGATCGCAACCGCACTCGGGCTGATTACAGGTGGAGCACTCGGAAACATAGTCGATCGCGTGCGACATGGAGCGGTGACCGATTTTTTAGATTTTCACATCAATAACTACCACTGGCCCGCGTTCAACTTCGCCGATAGCGCGATTGTCTGCGGTGTCGGCTTACTGTTGATCTCTGAGTTACTCACGAAGCCACGACGGACGGATAATGCTGAACAAAAATAGCGGCTGATTAATCTGGCCCATGCTTAATAGTTGTCGATGTAAGAATTCGCTTGCCCCTACAGCCACTGTAGGGGCTATAAAACCGACATGATCAAATTCGATTCACTTCGCGTTGGCCTCGCAATGGCCGCCTCAGCGCTCGTAGCAAGCTGCGCCAGCTTTGCCGATCCGCTCACTGAGACGCTACAACCGCTCGGGGCCTGGGCCAGCGGGACCGACGGTGACGCCTGTGAAACCGCTCCGATTACTTATTTTTCATCGGATGGGGTCGTGCTTGTCCTCCTCAGCGCCAAAGGGCCGGTCCATGCGATTGGCAGTTGGGACCGCAACGGCGACGTGCTGGCCATGACGCATAATGACTTTCCGCTCGATCCCAGCGGGCAATCAAAACCCGCTGTTGAACTCAGTATTATGACATTGGACGCTGATAGATTTGTCACCCGAAATGCCAAGGGCGATATTCGGGAACGCATTAAATGCAGCGAGATTGCGATAAAGACGGGTCATGACACTGAGCCGCACTAAATAAATGAATAGATTTAATGATTTTGACAATGAAATTGGATAGTCGTTGAGCGAATGAAAATTGTAACCGTCATATGCACCGCCAGGTTTTGGCTTGCGCTCATGTTGAGCGTGACCCTTGGTATGGGTGCAACGGCGGCCGATATTCATCCTGTGGACGCTGAAGAGATTGCCTGTATGACCGCAGACGCTGAAGCGCATCATGCCGCCGAAATCGGTGACACTGAAAATGATGATAGTGAGCAGCGTCCGGCCCACAAACATCATACTCATAGCTGCGGGCCATGCCATTTGCATATGGTGGGTATGAACAGCCTGACCTTCTCTTACGCTTTATCAGCTACATCGGGGCTTCGCCCCGGCGCAGACCAGCACGTTCCGCGCGCTGGTCCTCACGGTCTTTATCGTCCTCCGCGTGCCTAACCTGACTCTCTGAATCCGCGCCTTTTGCGCGTGGGTTTGATGTCGATTCAGGTTATCACAAGGAAGAATATCCCATGCCAAAATTCAAACAGGGCGCACTCTGCGTCCTGATCGCGGCTGCCTTTGCAGGCACAGCGGTCGCGGCCCCGTGCAACGGGCCAACAGGCAGCGCGCCGACCATCGTGCCCGATGCGCCGCTAACCCTCACTATGGCGCTCATGCAAATCCGTCATGCGTCCCCGGATGTCCGCCGGGCCGCACTGGAGACGCGCGCCAGCGCAGCCGAAGCCGATCAGGCTGGGCGCCGTCTTAATCCGTCAATCGGACTGGAAATTGAAAACTTCTCAGGCACCGGACCGCTCAACGGGTTTGACCAAACCGAAACCACGCTCGCCATTGAGCAGACATTCCAGCTTGGAGGTAAAAGAGCCAAGCGCGAGCGTGCCGCGCGGGCGCGGGCAGCGCTCGCCGACGCTGAATGCCGCGTCATATTAAGAGAGACCGAGCTAGAAGCAGCGCTGCTCTATCATGACCTGATCGCCGCGACAGAACTCGCAGCGCTGGCACGGGAGTCGGCGGATCTCGCCGTGTCTTTGGCTGAAACCGTTGCGAAACGTGTTGAGGCCGGCGCGGCCGCCCCGCCGGAGCGCTCGCGCGCCGAGGCAGATGCGGCTGCACTCAAAGCCGCCGCACTTGCCGCAGACGCTGAAATTGATCAACGCCGCTATGAACTCGCCGCGCTTTGGGGAAGCTCAACGCCGGTTTTTGCGCCCCCGCGCGCCATATTGTCTGATGAAAGTGAAATACTCTCAAAGACGCGCGGGCTTGACGAGCACCCGGCGCTCGCCGCGGCTAAAGCTGGAGCAACAGCCCGCGACGCTGAGCAGGACGCCGCCCGCGCGGCCGGTATTCCTGATGTCACGGTTAGTGCGGGCGTTCGCCAATTTGAAGAGACCGGCGACAATGCGCTCCTGGTCGGGGTCACCGTGCCGATTCCGCTTTTTGACCGTAACCGCGACGCCGCTCGCGCAGCGGGTTATCGCGCCGATGCCGAACGTATCAGCGCCGTCGCCGTTGAGGCCAGATTGCGGTCGCAGCAACAGGCCGCCGCCGCGCGGGTGCGCGCCGCCGAGGCCCGGCTGACGCTACTCGAACAGGAGGCGCTACCTGCGGCCCGTTCCGCCTACGACGCATCTGTTGAAGGCTACGCGGCAGGCCGGTTTGACCTCACATCAACGCTCGATACCCGTAAAGGGCTGATCGAGGCAGGCGTCAGCGTAATTGACGCGCGGCGTACCCTTAATGCGGACCTCATGCGTCTCAAAAGCCTGATCGGTGCCGCCCCGTTTAATGGAGACTTCCAATGAAACAGACACATATTTTGCCAACGACCATGATGGTTCTGGCCGTGATTTTGGCGGGATGCGGCAATGCAACCCCGGATACAAATCGGGTCGCTAGCGAAACCTCCGCCGCGACCGCTGATCACGATGATCACGATGATCATGCCGAAGAAAAAGCGGATCACGATGACCATGGCGAGACCGATCAAGATGATGAGCATGACGATCATGCGGAAAGTGACGGCGAGCCTGACGGCCATGATGATCATAGTGAATCCGAAGGCGACGTTGTAAAACTAACCCAGGACGCGGCCACTGAGGCCGGTATTGAAACAGCAATTGTTGCAGAGGGGGCGATTGCGCAATCTCTCAGCCTTCCGGCCGAAATCCGCTTTGACGCTGATCGTGTTGCCAATGTCTCGCCCAAGGTCAGCGGCGTAATTGGCAAACTCTATGCGAGCGAAGGGGATCACGTGGCACGCGGCGATACGCTGGCGCTGATCAAGAGCCGTGAACTCGCAGGTCTGAAAGCCGCTTGGCTCACGGCGGAAACGCGCAAAGCTCTGGCCAGTCAGGCGCTGGCCCGCGAGGAAAAACTGTTTGCGGACAAGATCACCTCGGAAGCCGATTTGCAAGCCGCGCGGGCGGAATTTGAAGCTGCGAAAGCCGATAGTGACGCGGCTGAAAATGAGCTCCATGCCGCAGGTGTCAGTCATGCCGCACTGGAGCGCATTTCCACGGCGGCTGACGGCGATAATGCCAATGCCTATCTGACAGCGCCGATTGCCGGAACGGTGGTGCGCCGCACGGTCATGCTGGGCGAAACGGTCTCAGCCGGGGATGCCGGCGCTGATCCGCTGTTCACCCTTGTCGACGATAGTGTCGTCTGGGCGGATATTGCCGTTTACAAACAGGACATCGCCCGCATTCGCGTCGGCGCTCCTGTCGCGCTAAAAACCGACAGCGGTGAAATCCTTGCGCAGTCCACAATTGCCTTTGTCTTGCCGGTCATCAGCGAAACGTCACGCACCGCGACGGCCCGCGTGATCGTTGACAACCCGGATGGCACACTGCGACCTGGTCAGTATGTCACGGCCGATCTCAGTGTTGGCACATCTGAGCAGGTTTTGCGCGTACCGGAAGCAGCCATTCAATTGGTTGAAGACAGACCTTCCGTGTTCGTCCCTGTCGAGGGCGGCTATGCACCGCGCGCAGTGATGACAGGCACCAAATCCGGCGGGTTTGTGGAAATCCGCTCCGGCCTAATGGCGGGTGAGGCAGTCGTGACAGACGGTGCCTTCACCCTCAAAGCTCAACTCGAAAAAGACGCCTTTGGCGATGGCCACGGCCACTAGGACATTTGATATGATAAATTTAATGCACCGTATCGCCGGAGGGCGGCTGCTCGCCGCCATCGCGGCGCTCGCCATGACCCTTGGCGGATTATTCGCGTTCAAGGCGCTACCCGTTGACGCCTTTCCCGATGTGACACCCTCACTCGTTCAGGTCTTCACAGAAACCGAAGGCCTCGCCCCAGAAGAGGTGGAGCGCTACGTGACCTATCCAATCGAGACCGCCATGTCCGGCTTGCCAAAGCTAGACCATATGCGCTCGGTCTCAAACTTTGGACTGTCCGTCGTTAACATCTATTTTGAAGACGGCACGGATGTCTATTTTGCGCGCCAGGTTGTTGGTGAACGCCTCGCCGAAGCGCGCGGCAATATCCCCGATGGCTTTGGTGACCCGCAAATGGGGCCGATTTCAACAGGTCTAGGGATTATTCTCTATTTCCGTCTCGAAGATGAGACCGGCGCGCGCGATCTTGTAGAAATGCGCGAAATCCAGGACTGGATCATCAAATACCAGCTTCAGACTGTGCCCGGCGTCACCGAAGTGCTGTCACTTGGCGGTTATGAAAAGCAGTATCAGGTCAGGCTCGATCCGGACGCGCTATTGGCTTACGACATCCAGATTGGTGATGTGATGACCGCCCTTGAGCGCGGCAACAAGACCGAAGGCGCACAATTTCTCGAAATCGGGGCCGAGCAATATACGGTCCGCGGCGTCGGACTGGCGCGATCGGTTGAAGATCTTGCGGAAATTGTCGTCAATGTCGATGATGGCCGCCCCGTGCGGGTACGCGACCTCGGTGAAATCATTGTCGGCGGCGGGGTACGCCAGGGCCTGGCCACCGCCAATGGCGAAGGTGAAGTGGTCGCGGGACTGGTGCTCAAACTCTATGGCGCCAATACGTCCGATGTGATTGCGCGCGTTCAGACACGCTTTGAGGAAATCAACAAAAACCTGCCGGAAGGCGTCAACGCCGTGCCCTATTATGATCAGGGAACACTGGTCAACAAAGCTGCCGCCACGGTGACAACGGCGCTGTGGCAGGGCGCGCTACTCGTCGCACTGGTCGTTTTCGTCTTTCTGGGCGGCTGGCGTCCAAGCCTGGTTGTTGTCCTTTCTATTCCATTTTCCGTGGGCTTTGCCTTCATCGCGATGCAATGGCTCGGCATCAGTGCCAACCTCATGTCGCTGGGCGGCGTGGCCATTGCCATTGGCATGATGGTGGATGGGGCTATCGTCATCGCAGAAAATGTCGACCGGGGATTCCGGGAAAGCGATCCGTCTGTCGATCAGAGAGATGTTGTGGCGCGCTCGGCTGCGGAAGTCATAGCGCCGCTAATTGCGGCCGTTGCGGTGGTGATCGTCGTCTTTCTGCCGCTTTTCTCGCTGCAAGGCGTGGAAGGTAAAACCTTCCGGCCTCTGGCAGCCTCCGCGGCGCTCGCCATGACGGGGTCATTGTTCTACGCCGCGCTGATTGCGCCATCGCTCGCAAATGGGGTCATGCGTCGGAGCAAAAAGCCGCGTGAGGACCGTCCGGGATGGATTGCCCGCACGGTCAGCCAAGCCGCCGGATTCTTCGTTCGCCAGCGTTTGGCGGCGATTGCTCTGGCCGCCATCCTCCTCGTAGCGGGCGGACTGGCCGGATCGCGCCTCGGGTCTGAATTTACTCCTTCGCTTGAAGAAGGTGATGTTCTACTCCGCGTGACCATGGCACCATCTATCTCTTTGACAGAAGCGGCGGAAACGACCACCCGCGTTGAGAAAAGGCTTCTGACGGCCTTTCCGGAAATCAAGTCTATCGTGACCCGAATCGGTCGCGGTGAGGTCGGGGCCCACGCCGACCCGACCAATAGTGCGGAAGCTTTTGTTGAACTCAATCCGAGGTCGGAGTGGCGCAAAGGCTTGTCGCCGGAGAACTTGCGCACAGCGATATCGGAAAATCTCGAAGGTGTGCCCGGTATTGTCGTCAATATCGGTCAACCTATCGCGATGTCTGTTGATGAGCTTTTGACCGGGACGCGCGCAGAACTTGCCGTGAAAATTTTCGGGCCGGACAGTGATGTCCTGTTGAAAAAGTCACAAGAGCTACAGGCCATCTTGCAACAGGTCGATGGGGCAGCTGAAGTTCAGGCTGACCAGATTACAGGGGCGCCACAACTCGTGGTGCGTGTCGATCGCGCGGCCCTCGGGCGGTATGGTCTCGATGTTGAGGACGCGCTTGACGCCTTGCGGACCTCGGTCGGCGGCGCAGAAGCCGGCGCTCTGTTTGAAGGCGTTCGGCAATTCCCGATCGTCGTGCGGTTTCATGAAGAGAGCCGCGATACAGCCGAAGCCATCCGCCGTTTGGTGCTGGAATCGCCGACCGGCGCACGTGTCACGCTGGAAAGCGTGGCCACTATCGAGACCGTGATTGGTCCGCGCCAGATCACGCGAGAGGATGGCGAGCGCTTTATCACTGTCCAATCCAATGTGCGGGGCCGTGACATCGGGTCTTTTGTAACGGAGGCGCAAGCTCTGACGGACGCCAATCTTGACCTGCCTGCAGGCTACCGCGTTGTCTGGGGCGGTCAGTTTGAATTGCAGCAACAGGCCAATGCTCGGTTCGCAGTTGTGATACCAATCACGCTCGGCATTGTATTGCTGATCCTGCTACTGACATTCGGACGGCTTAAATCGGCAATTCTCATACTGCTGAACATCCCCCTGGCGTTAACCGGAGGCGCGCTCGCACTCTGGATTACAGGCCTGCCTGTCTCGGTTCCCGCGACGGTTGGTTTCATCGCGTTGTTTGGTATCGCACTTGGCAACGGGATGGTCCTGGTGAGCTTCATGGATGATTTCGCCCGCGCCGGGCGGGACCGGGATGCGCTCGCAATCGATGCGGCTGGGATGCGCGCCAGACCCGTTCTGATGACGGCGATGACAACCGCTTTGGGACTTGCGCCCTTGCTGTTTGCGACTGGCGTCGGCGCCGAAGTACAGCGGCCTCTGGCAACTGTCGTCACAGGCGGGCTTGTCTCTTCAACTCTGCTGACGCTGCTCGTGATGCCGGCATTGCATCGGTGGTTCTCGCCAAAACCTGACTCGCATCATTCGCTACTGGAAACACGGCACAACCCCGAAACTGTGCCAGCGGAATAAATCACTCCGCCTTGGCGGTGTAATCCGCCAAGGCGTCACTTTTTTGGAGACGCTTATGTCACCCCCGAAACACTCAAATCATGATCATGACACTGACAGTCATGGTCATGACCATGGCGATGTCATTAGCCGTATAGTGGGCCCGCGCGCGGAAATCATCTTTGCCGGGCTAGCTGGACTTTGCCTGCTGGCAGGCTGGCTCGGACCCAAACTTGGGTTTCTACCGGACCCCATCGGATTTGGCTTCCTGCTCGCGGCTTACTTTTTCGGCGGTTATTTCGTGCTGCGTGAGGCCATGGGTAAAATACTCAAAGGCCAGTTTCAGATCGACTTTCTGATGCTGGTGGCTGCTACGGGCGCCGCCATTCTCGGCGAATGGGCGGAAGGTGCTTTTCTTCTCTTCCTGTTTGCCATTGGCCATGCCCTTGAAAACTATGCCATGGCCCGGGCGCGCAATGCGATTTCGGCTTTGTCGGATCTCACTCCGGATGAGGCGCTTGTCCGTAGGGGTGAGACGACAGAAACCATTGCGATTGACGAGTTAGTTGTCGGCGATGTCGTTGTGGTGCGTTCCAATGAGCGCTTGCCAGCCGACGGATTTGTGGTCAGCGGACAAAGCGCCGTCAATCAGGCGCCCATTACAGGCGAAAGCGCGCCCGTAGACAAAAGACCCGTGGCTGACCGCGAAAAGGCAGCTGCTAATCCTGACGCGCTGAAGGCCGAAAGCCGCGTGTTCGCGGGGTCAATCAATGGGTCCGGCAGTCTTGATATAGAAGTGACCAAATTGTCGGGCGAGACGACGCTGGCCCGCGTTGTCACCATGGTGAGCGAGGCTGAAACACGCCAGTCACCGACCCAGAGTTTTACCAAAAAGTTCGAGCGCATATTTGTGCCGTGCGTCATTGTTCTGGCGGTTGTTACGTCGCTGGCCTTCCTTGTTTTGGACGAGACGGCTTCCGAAAGCTTCTACCGAGCCATGGCTGTATTGGTGGCGGCAAGCCCCTGCGCGCTGGCCATTGCAACCCCAAGCGCCATTCTCTCCGGCGTGGCCCGCGCCGCGCGCGGCGGCGTGTTGATCAAGGGCGGCGCGCCGCTTGAGGCGCTCGGACGGCTCGACGCCATCGCCTTTGACAAAACAGGCACACTGACGGAGGGCGAGCCGCGCCTAGTGGATATTGTGCCTTTCGGCGATGTCGATGAAGACACTTTGCTCAGGGTTAGCGCCGCTGTTGAAACGCTGAGTGATCATCCGCTGGCCGAGGCCGTGGTGCGCGATGCGAAAAGGCGCCTCGGATCAATCCCCGACAGCGCAACCGATTTTACAAGCATAACCGGTCGCGGTGTTTCCGCCATGTATGATGGCCAGATTGTGCATATCGGCAAATCGGCCTTGTTTGATGAGGTGGACGGCAAGCCAGTGCCCGAGGACTTGGCAGAGCGCGTCAATTCGCTGTCGGCCGATGGCCGCACAACGATGATTGTGCGCCATGGTGAGCGCTATCTGGGCGTAATCGGTCTGATGGACACGCCGCGCGAGGCCGCGAAAAGCGTCATAGCGCGGCTGCGCGACATCGGTGTGACCCGCATGATGATGATTTCGGGCGATAATCAGAATGTGGCAGATGCTGTCGCGCGAGACGTTGGGCTGGACGAGGCCTTCGGCGATCTCATGCCCGATGACAAAGTCACCAAGATCAAATCGCTCAAGCAAGGCCGCGGCGTCGCTATGGTTGGGGACGGCGTCAATGATGCGCCTGCCATGGCTAATGCGACTGTCGGTATTGCCATGGGAGCGGCGGGCTCAGACGTTGCGCTTGAGACCGCTGACATTGCCCTCATGGCTGATGATCTTGAAACGCTGCCATTTGCCGTCGGATTGAGCCGGGCGACCAGTCGCATTATCCGGCAAAATCTTTGGGCGAGCCTCGGCATCGTCGCCTTTCTTATTCCCGCGACGCTTTTCGGTCTCGGGATCGGGCCCGCTGTCCTCATTCACGAAGGTTCAACTTTGATCGTCGTGTTCAACGCTTTGCGACTACTTGCGTTCCAGGATCGCGAGCATTGATGAAACTGAAGGTCATCTGGTGCCGAATTCAATCAAACGCCCTGGTGCCGCCAGCGCGGCTCAGTGTTTCTGACTAAAACTGAAAAGTAATCATTCACAAAAGTAGTCTACGTATGTCGATGAATAATTTGCGGAACTTGTTCATTACGGGGACCTTAGCCGCCTCGCTCGCGGGATGCGCGTCGGCCCCAAAAGCTTTCCAACCATTAGATGTCATCGAAGCTGAAGCGGTCCGTGCCGAGTGCGGACTCATCCTACCGGCTTCCAGACTCAAGAGCGGCGGAGACTTCAGGCGACGGGCATATCAGACCTGCAAGAGCGACGTTCTAAGAGAGCTTGCCCGCAATGAGTGAAGACTTCACTCATGCGGCACGCTGATTAAACCCCAGCTGTGCGCCGAGAAGTTCAACCAGATAGCCGCCATCCCGCAGCCCCTCCGCCTTTTTGATAATGTAGCGGATGGCGTCCCGCATGGTGCCGGTTTCATCGCTCCACTCGGCATCGACGGCCGCTTTGCCGTTGAGAACAATGGCGATTTCGCGCCGTGACATGCCAAGCTCAAGACAATCGAGGGCGACCAAACCGTCACGCAGGATTTGCGTGGTTTTGGTCCAGAGCGGCGCCTCGGGCACGCTGCCTTCCTCGATCAGGGCAAGTGCGGCTTTCTGCGCTTTCAGTTTGCGCTCATAGGCTTTGAGATCAGAGATGGTCAGTTTCATCCGAACAGGTTCGAGCCCCAGAATCGAAACGCCGGTGCAGCGCACCTGCACGACGCAGCCCTTGCCGCGGATCAGAAGAAATTCGCGGGCCTGCAAATCGGTAATGTGGGTGATTTGGCAAATTGGAACCGTGCTGTCCCAGATATCACAGCTTTCGCCCGGCGCCCGTGGTGAGCAGTTCACTTCCACCTGATCGGGAAACACATGCTTGTTCCAGACCGCATCGGCTTCAAACCCATTAAGGTCTGGATCGGGCATGAACATAAGGCCCCAGCGGTGAGCGAGGCGCTGCGGGTTGCGGGGCTTCAAGAGACGAATATCGGCGCAAGGCGCTTTCATTTCAGATACATCGTCGTCCGACCGCGCCTCTGCATCGCGTCTGAGGTCGGGATTGCGCCTTGCATATTCCCATGCCCAGCGATCAGGCGACAGGCGCGAAAGGTAATCGTAGCGCGCCAGGACGCCTTCCGAACTCAAGGTAAAAGTCTTCATCATCAGCTCCCTTCACAGGGGAATTCAGCAAGATGAGTGCCAACCTGAAATTGAAGACTGAATTCATACGCGCAGATTACTTAATGCATGAACAGCATCTTACGGGAATAATTTGAGCATCTGATCACTATTCAAACTCTCCTCATGAGGGATTTTTACAGTCGCAACCTGTAGCAATAGTTACAGGTTCGCGTTTGCATTCATCTGCAGCAGGTCGCGGGGCGTTGCTGGATATGGCCCGCAGTCCCACTCCCCGAAAATCGCATGGGCTGTCAGGCTTTGGTCACTCGGAAACGTGAGTGACAGGAGCCTTATGAAATGGACAAGCCCGCGCACCAAAGCGAAACAGAAGACCGTCGCAGCGCAATGCTGCGCACCGCGTTCTGTTCTGTGGTGCGCGAAGCGCTGGAAGCGCCAGATACGATCGAAATCATGGCCAATCCTGATGGATCGGTCTGGATCGAGAAGGCTGGCATCGGCCTCATCATCTCTGAACACACTCTCCCGTCTTCCGACCGCGAGCGCGTCATCCGGCTCGTGGCCTCTGGGGTGGGAGTAGCCGCAAACCGCACCTCCCCGATTATCTCTGCTGAACTCCCCGGCAGCGGCGAGCGGTTTGAAGGGCTTCTCCCACCCGTCTCAACCGCGCCATGTTTCTCCATCCGCAAGCCTGCGACCACACCGTTTGAACTCGGCGACTATGTCACCCAGGGCGCGCTGGCGCCTGCGCTGGCCCAAGCGCTCAAGGACGCGATTGCAACGCATGCGAACATTCTGATCGCCGGCGGCACGTCCTCTGGCAAGACGACATTTACCAATGCCTTGCTGGCAGAGCCCTCACTACATGACGACCGCATCGTCATCCTTGAAGACACGCGGGAGCTGCGCTGCGCCGCACCCAATGTCGTCCAGCTCAGAACCCATCGCGGCAGCACCAGCCTGCAGGACCTTGTCCGCTCGACCCTGCGCCTGCGCCCCGACCGGATCATTATCGGCGAAGTGCGCGGGGCTGAAGCGCTCGACCTGCTCAAAGCCTGGAACACCGGCCATCCCGGCGGGATCACCACGCTGCATGCGAACTCCGCCCACGGCGCGCTAGCGCGGCTTGAACAGCTGACACTGGAAGCCACACCGCGCGCGCCCTTCGACCTCATCGCAGAGGCGATTGACGTCGTCGTGTTCATGAGCCGCGCGGGCGGCCAGCGCCGCGTTGAAGAGGCACTCCGCGTCACCGGCTTTGACGGCGAGGGCTACCAGACCCAGCCGCTCGTCTCCCGCTCTTTGTCCCTCGTCCAACATGGAGAAACACTATGACCCTCTACACCCACCTTCAGACCGTAAACCGAACGGTTCAGGTCGCGGCCTGTATCGGCCTCGGCCTGATGATCGCCGGTCCCGCCCATGCAGCAGGCTCCGGCATGCCCTGGGAAGGTCCGCTCGATCAGATCCTGCAATCTATTGAAGGGCCCGTCGCGCGGATCGTCGCGGTGATCATCATTACGCTGACCGGTCTGACCTTGGCTTTCGGAGAGACCAGCGGCGGGATGCGAAAGCTGATCCAGATTGTGTTCGGTCTTTCGATCGCCTTCGCCGCCACCAGCTTCTTCCTGACTTTCTTCAGCTTTGGCGGCGGAGCGCTGGTCTAGTGGCGGAAGGCTATGAAATCCCCCTCCATCGCTCGCTGACCGAGCCGATCCTGATGGCGGGCGCACCGCGCACGGCCGCCATCGCCATCGGGACGCTCGCTGCCGCGGTCGGCCTTGGGCTCCAGCTCTGGATACCGGGCCTCGTGCTCTGGACCGTCGGGCATTCAGCGGCCGTGTTCATGGCGCGGTCTGATCCGGATTTCATGGCCGTTGCGAGCCGTTCGACGCGCCACAAGGAGCATCTGACATGCTGAACTTGCGTGAATATGCCGACACACCAACGCTTCTCGCCGACTATCTACCATGGGCCTGTCTCGTTGCGCCGGGCGTCGTCCTCAACAAGGACGGCAGCTTCCAGACGACATTCAAATATCGTGGCCCTGACCTTGAAAGTTCGACCGAGGAAGAACTCGTCTCGGTTATGGCCCGGGTCAACAATGTCCTGCGCCGGTTTGGCTCAGGCTGGGCGCTCTTCTTCGAGGCGCAGCGCCACGAGGTGCATGACTATCCGGAGGCGGAGTTTCCAGATGCGCTGTCCTGGCTCATCGATCAGGAACGCGCGCTGCAAGCCGAAGAAAGCGGCGCCCGGTTCGAGAGTGCCTACTATCTAAACCTCCTCTGGCTACCGCCTGCCGATGCGACGGGCCGCGCCGAGAAGGCGCTGATCCAGCGCGCTGAGACCGAAGATGCCGCGACCTGGCGGCACCGGCTGGAGACGTTCCAGCAGCACGCGGACCGCGTCTTCGATCTCCTTTCCACCTGCCTCGCCGAGATTGGTAAGCTAACTGACGATGAGACGCTGACCTATCTCCACTCGACCATCTCGATCAAGCGCCATCCTGTTGTGACGCCTGAGCTGCCGGTCTTCCTCGACGCCGTGCTCGCCGATGAGCCCTTCGCTGGCGGGCTGGAGCCGATGATCGGTGACGCGCATTTGCGCACGCTGACCATTCTCGGTTTTCCGGCCTCGACCCTGCCGGGCATCCTTGATGAGCTGAACCGGCAGGGTTTTGCCTATCGCTGGGCAACGCGCTTCATCGCCATGGACAAGGCCGAAGCTGAAAAAGTGCTCGGAAAGAAGCGCCGCCACTGGTTCGCCAAACGCAAATCGATCGGCGCGGTCCTGCGCGAGACCCTGTTCAATGAACAGGCGGCCCTCGTAGACAATGACGCCGACAATAAGGCGGGTGATGCCGACGCCGCGCTACAGGAACTCGGCTCCGACCTTGTCTCCTATGGCTATGTGACCACAACGATCACTGTCGCCGATCCCGACCGGCGCGTGGTGGACGAACATATCCGCGTGGCCGAGCGCATCGTGAATGGCCGCGGCTTCACCGCAATCCGCGAGACCCTGAACGCCGTCGATGCCTGGCTCGGGAGCTTGCCCGGTCATCCGTATGCCAATGTCCGTCAGCCCATCCTGCACACGCTGAACCTGGCCCATATGGTGCCGCTGTCTGCGGTCTGGGCGGGCGAAGACGCCAATCGACACCTACAAGCCCCTGCGCTCATCCAGGCACAGACCGACGGCACAACACCGTTCCGCCTAAATCTCCACATTGGCGATGTTGGTCATACGCTTGTCGTCGGTCCCACCGGCGCGGGCAAGTCCGTGCTCCTGTCCCTGCTCGCCCTGCAATGGAAGCGCTACACAAACGCCCAGGTCTTCATCTTCGACAAGGGCCGGTCCGCGCGCGCTGCAACGCTTTGCATGGGCGGCGCGCATATCGACCTTGGCAGTTCGAACGCCCCAAGCCTCCAGCCCCTGAAGGACATCGACACCGAACATGGCGCGAGTTTCGCCGCTGACTGGCTGACAGGTCTCTGCACAAATGAAGGCGTCAGCATGACGCCGGACCTGAAAGCCCGGCTCTGGGAAGCGATCCAGTCTCTCAGCTCAGCGCCTGAAAACGAACGCACGCTGACAGGCCTCAGCCTGATGCTGCAGGACGACACGCTCAAATCGGCGCTCCACCCGTTCACGCTGGAAGGCCCGCATGGCCGCCTTCTCGATGCCGATCAGGAGAGCCTCGCCCTCGCCGATACAGTCTGTTTCGAGATGGAAGAGCTGATGCACGCGAAAGGCGCGGTCGCCCCCGTCATCACTTACCTGTTCCACCGACTTGAAGCCCGGTTCACCGGCAAACCAACGCTGCTCATCCTAGATGAAGCCTGGCTGTTCCTCGATGATCCGATGTTCGCGGCGCGCATTCGCGAATGGCTCAAAACCCTGCGCAAGAAGAACGTGTCTGTCGTGTTCGCAACACAAAGCCTGGCCGACATCGCGAACTCAAGCATCGCGCCTGCACTCGTCGAGTCCTGTCCGACACGGATCTTCCTCCCGAATGAACGCGCGCAGGAACCGCAATCGAAAGAGACCTATGAGCGCTTCGGACTCAATACCCGCCAGATCGAACTGATCTCAAGAGCCACGCCGAAGCGCGACTATTATTACCAGTCACCCCTCGGCGCGCGCGTCTTTGATCTGGGACTTGGACCCATCGCCCTCTCGGTTTGCGGGGCGTCCTCGCCGGAAAATCAGGCCCGCATGGACCGCATCTGGGCCGAGACGGAAGGCGACGGCTTTGCTGCCTGCTGGCTGATCGAGAAAGGCCTGCCCTGGGCGGCTGAGCTGCTCACCCGCTGGCCCGGCCATGCGCCTGAAGCCGCCGATCCGATCCAATCAGTCCACGCCATCGCCGCCGAATAGGAGCCCCCGATGAAACGCTTCCTTGCCTCCGCCCTCATTTGCGCCGCGCCGCTCTCCATCCTCATCGCCCCGCCAGCCGCCGCCCAATGGACGGTCTATGACCCGGCCAATCACATCCAGAACATCTACCAGGCGATCCGGTCGCTTCAGGAAGTGAACCAGCAAATCCAGCAGCTCACCCATGAAATCGAGATGCTGGAGAACATGGCGCGCGATCTGGAGGCGCTGCCCGATAGTATCGTCGACGACATATTGCGCCGCATGCGCCGCATCGAGGAGCTGATGCGCGAGGCCGAAGGCATCGGCTACCGCGTCGAGGAAATCGAGCGCGAGTATGAAGAGGTGTACCCTGAAGACTATGGCAGTGAACCGCCGCGCCAGGCCGTCCTCGTCGAAGAGGCCCGCGCCCGCTGGCGTCAGTCCCGCACGGCTTACCGGGACAGTCTGACCGTCACGGCGCAGGTCGTCTCCACAGCGCGGGCTGACAGTGACAGTCTCGGCCGGCTGATCGCCGACAGCCAGTCCGCCGTCGGCAATCTCCAGGTCGCGCAGGCGGGAAACCAGATCGAGGCCCTGCAGACTGAGCAGCTGATGCAGATGGAAGCCATGATGGCCGCCCATTACCGCGCCGAGGCGCTGGAACGCGCGCGCCAGCTGGCCGAGGCCGAACGCGGCCGCGCCCGCACCCGGGCCTTCCTCGCAGAGTAGCGCCCCATGGACGTGATCGACACATTTCTCGCGACCTTTATCGCCTACATTGACAGCGGGTTCGGCCTGCTGGCGGGCGATGTCGCATACCTGTCGACCACGCTCATCGCTATCGACATTACGCTGGCAGGCCTGTTCTGGGCGCTCTCCCAGAACACGGACGTGATCGCCGGGCTCCTCAAGAAGGTGCTCTATGTCGGCTTCTTCGCCTTCATCATTGGCAATTTCTCTCTTCTCGCAGGGATCGTCTTTGACAGTTTCGCGGAGCTTGGCGTGACCGCTGGCGGCGGGACCATGACCGCCGATGATCTCCTGCGCCCCGGCTTCATCGCCAGTGTCGGTCTCGACGCCGGTCAGCCGCTCTTGGAAGAGATCAGCGACATGCTGGGGCCAATCTCCTTCTTCCATAACTTCATCATGATCGCGGTGATGTTCATCGCCTGGGCGATCATCATGGTCGCCTTCTTCGTGCTGGCCGTGCAGCTCTTCATCACGATCCTGGAGTTCAAGCTGACGACGCTCGCCGGGTTCGTGCTCGTGCCGTTTGCGCTCTGGAACAAGACGACGTTCCTGGCTGAACGCGTCCTCGGCAATGTCATCACCTCGGGCATCAAGCTGATGGTGCTTGCCGTCATTATTGGCATCGGCTCGACGCTCTTCTCATCCGTGACCGATGCGTTCCGTACCGGCGATGATGTGACGCTCGCGCAAGTCATGGGCACGGTGCTCGCCGCGATCGTCTTCTTCTGGATGGGCATCTTTGCGCCCGGCATCGCCTCCGGCCTGATCACCGGTGCGCCGCAACTCGGCGCGGGTTCCGCCGCAGGCGCGGCCGCCGGTGTCACAGCCGGAACCTATGTCGCCGGGATGGGCGGCCGCGCTGCCGTCGGCGCCGTCGCGGGCGGGGCGTCCTCCGCCGTCAAGGCCGGCGCCAGCATGGCCGGCGCGGCGCGCACTTCTTATACGCTGGGATCGGTCGCCTCTGGCGCATCCGGCGCAGCGGGCGTCGCCGCAGGCCTTGCCGGTGTCGCCCGTGCAGGCGGCGACGCTATGCGTCGCACAGCATCGCGCCCGGCTCAAGCCCTCAGAGACGCCTACCAACGCGGCAGTCAGGGCGCCTGGCGCGCCACCGGCGGGTCTGAGGCCGCGTCCATGCAAAACTCTGCCTCCGGATCATCATCAAGCCAAAGCCCCGGCTGGGCGCGGCGCATGCAGGCGAGCCAGCGCATGGGACAGGCAGGCCAGATGGCCGCGCACTCCCTGCGCGACGGTGATCGCGGCGCTTCGGGCGCAAACCCCACCCTCAGAGACAAGGACGACTAGACGATGGCTTTCAGGCGATCCTCCTCCAGCTATGGACCAAGCCCGTTTCCCGAAACGCCTTACCAGAAGGCGGGCCAGATCTGGGAGTTCGCAGCCGGTTTGCCGCAGGCAAAACAATCCATCCGGGGGATGGATTGTAGGCGAAGAACGCCGCGGCAGCGGCCCGCAGGCTCCCGCTTCAACCCAACAAGACAGGAGGTCTGATCTATGGCGTTCAAGCGTTCATCTTCAAGCTACGGCCGCAGCCCGTTCCCCGAGACGCCATATCAGAAGGCCGGACAGGTCTGGGATGAAAGAATAGGCTCCGCCCGCGTGCAGGCGAAGAACTGGCGGCTCATGGCGCTCGGCTGTCTCGGGCTCTGCTTCGTCACCTCCGGCGCGCTGGTCTGGCGCTCGATGCAATCCACCGTCACGCCCTATGTGGTCGAAGTCGATGAGACGGGTGCGGCCCGCGCTGTGGCTCCGGCCACGACAAGCTACACGCCGACCGATGCCCAGATCGCCCATCACCTTGCGAACTTCATAGAACATGTCCGGGGGCTTTCCGTTGACCCTGTCGTCGTCCGCGAGAACTGGCTGCGCGCCTATGACTTCGTGACCGACCGCGCCGCCACCACGCTCAACGAATACGCCTCCGCCAATGATCCTTTCGCCGATGTCGGGCGCAAATCCCGCACCGTGGACGTGGTCAGCGTGGTTCGCGTCTCGGAGGACAGCTTCCAGGCCCGCTGGATCGAGAAGACCTATGAGAATGGTGCGCTCGTCAGCGCCCAAAGGTTCACCGGCAATTTCACAATCATCACCCAGCCGCCGACGGATGCAGAGACCCTGCGCGCCAATCCGCTCGGCCTTTATGTCCATGCCCTGAACTGGGGTCAGGACCTCGTTACAGGAGAATGATCCCCATGCTTCGTATTCTGCTTGCCACTTCGGCCCTCGCACTTACCACGGCCTGCGCCACGACCGAGCTTGAACCTATCGATGCGAGCGCCTTTGTCGCGGCCAAGCCCGTCGAGGATAGGACCGACTATCCGGTGGAGATCGTCGAAACCGCCGTCGCGCTGCCGCTGCCCGGCCAGATGATGCCCATCGGCGCGCGTGTCACCACCAATGCCGATGGCAGCGTGACGCGGACCTACACAAGGACGATATCGCGTCCCTCAGTGTCACCGGCTGAAGCCATCAGACAGGGCCGCACCGGCGCGCTTATCGAACCTTCGGTCGATGGCTATGTGAACGCGATCCAGGTCTATCCCTATACAGAAGGCGCGCTCTACCGGCTCTATGCCAGCCCCGGACAGGTTTCGGACATTGCCCTGCAGCCGGGCGAGGAACTGGTCTCGGTCTCGGCAGGCGACACGGTCCGCTGGGTCGTGGGCGATACGATCTCCGGCTCTGGAAACACTTCCCGCGCGCATGTGCTGGTCAAACCGATTTCCTCCGGCATTCGCACCAATCTGATGATCGCCACGGACCGGCGCACCTATCATCTGGAACTTGAAAGCACGGACGGCGGCTATATGGCCGCTCTGTCCTGGCGCTACCCCGCGGATGAACTCGCAGGCCTCACTGCCCGCAATGAGCGCGCGATCGCACGGGACGCGGGAAGCATTGAGCGCGGCCTGACGCTGGAAGGCCTGAACTTCGACTATCGCCTCTCCGGCGACAGTCCGGACTGGAAGCCTGTCCGCGTCTTTGATGATGGCCGTCAGGTCTTCATCCAGATGCCGGAGGACATCGCCACAACCGACATGCCGCCGCTTTTCGTGCTCGGCACGGACGGTGATGCGGAACTGGTGAACTACCGTGTGCGCGGCAATTATTATGTCGTGGACCGGCTGTTCCGTGCGGCCGAGTTGCGCCTCGGCGAGCGGAACCAGACCGTGGTGCGAATCTCACGCAACGAGCGGCGCTCGCCGCTGGCTGGCCTGTTCGGGAACTGAGCCGATGTCCGAGCCCATTCCCTTCGACGAACATGCCGAGCGGCTGAAGATCCGCTCCAGCCCGAAGCCGGTGACGCGGATCAATCGCAAAGTATTGATGGTCGGCGCAGGCCTCGGCGTGCTCGCCCTGTTCGCAGCCATGAGCGTTGCCCTCAAACCGCCAACCGCTATCGATCCGGATGCCCGTCGCGAGCTCTACAACACGACGAACACGCGCAAGCCCGAAGGTCTCTCAACGCTTCCGACCAGCTATAGCGACATCACATCCGTCGAGGACCGCGTCACGCGTCTTGGCCCACCGCTTTCGGGCGATCTCGGCGCGACCATGCTGCGCGCCGAACGCGAGCTCGGTATCGAACCGGAATATGTGACCCGGTTCGAGGATGACTTTCGCCCGAACCCAGCCGACGAGGCCGAACGTGCAAGGCGCATGCGCGAGGCCGCCCTTGCCGATGAAGCCGCCCGCGCACCGGTCTTTTTCCGACTCGATTCTCAGAGCGGCACGGCAAGCACCACCGACACCCGTCCTGCTTATCGAGACCCCGCGCTTGATCTGGGTTCTGAGCTTCTGGCGCTCGCCGCTCTGCCGCAAGGCGCACGGTCCGCTTTCGGACAGCCTATCGATACAAATCTCCAGTCCCGCAAGCTCGCCTTTACGAGCGAAGGACCAGCAAGCGACATCTACAATCCACACGGCGTGGAAGACCCTGCCTCGCCGTATCAGGTCATGGCTGGCACGCTCATTCCGGCTTCAATGGTCACGGGCATCAACTCAGACCTGCCGGGCACGATCGTCGCGCAGCTCACCCAGCCCGTCTATGACACCGTCACCGGCCAATACCTCCTCATCCCGCAGGGCTCGCGCCTGATCGGGCGCTACCAGTCGGAAGTCTCTTTCGGGCAGGACCGCGCACTCGTGACCTGGGACCGGATCATCTTCCCGGACGGGTCGTCGATTGTGATTTCCGCGCCAGGCGCTGATGCGCAAGGCTTTGCGGGTCTCTCGGATCGAACCGATCATCATTGGGACCGCGTGTTCATCGCAGCAGGCCTCGCCACCATTCTCGGCGTCGGCGCAGAACTCGGTGCAGACGGTGACGGCGATCTCGAACGCGCGATCCGACGCGGCACGACCGACACCGTCAACCAGGCCGGCCAGCGCGTCGTCGAACGCAACCTTGGCATTCAGCCGACGGTCCGTGTGCGGCCGGGCTGGCCCGTGCGCGTGGTCGTCACCCGCGACCTCATCCTCAGACCCCATCCACAAGGAACAAGCAGATGACCCTACGCCTTGGACAGTTACCCGATCGCACCCCGGTGCGTATGAGCCTCTCGGTCGATCCCGACCTCGCCAGCGCCCTCAGCGACTATGCCGAAATCTACCGGCAAACCTATGGCGCGGAGGAAAAGCCCGAAGCGCTCATCCCCGCCATGATCGAAAGCTTCCTGGCGTCAGATGCCGGGTTCAAACGGGCGCGCCGCGCCCTTCATTCCAACGCCAGCAAAGGAGACTAACCCATGGCGCAGATCGGCACGTTCACCCTGAAAGATGGCAGCTATACCGGCACCATCCGTACCATGACCATCAACGTCAAAGCACAGCTTGTCCCGAACAGTGACAAGGCATCAGATGGCGCACCCGACTTCCGGCTCTATGCCGGCGGGGCCGAACTCGGTGCGGCCTGGCGTCAGGAAAGCAAGGACGGCGAAACCCCGTACCTCGCCGTCAAGCTCGACGATCCAAGCTTTGCCAGCCCCGTGCGCGCCGCCTTCTTCGAGAATGAAAAGGACGGCACCGGCGTCATGGTCTGGAACCGGACGAAGACCAACTAGCAAAGGGTCTGGCGCCCCAATGAGCCTCAGCCTGCATGATCTTGAAAAAGGCCGCCGCATTGCGGCGCTCGTCGTGCGCCATTGCGGTGAGAAGTATTTTCCCCTGTTCGACCGGTTCGACCGGGAAGTCCGCGAGCGGGCCTCGGCGGCCGACCGGATCGAGGACGCCATCGGCGCGAACATGCCCGCTCGGCCGAGAAAGCGAGGGCGCTCTTGATTTCCTCAGAAAGAACCGCTATATATCCCTTCAGTGGAAAGGATCGCTCAATGTCCCAAACAGCAGCCATCGACGCACAGGAACGGGCACGGGTGATGACCATGGCCGTGGTCCGGGCCGCTGAAAAGCTTGGTCTTTCCGGGAAGGACATGGCCCTGATTTTGGGGGTTTCGGAACCGACCGTGTCGCGGATGCGCAAGGATGAGTTCCGGCTGGAGGAAGGCACCAAGCCGTTTGAACTGGGAGCGCTGTTCGTTCGCCTGTTCCGGTCGCTTGATGCGATCACCGGCGGCGACGGCAAGGTGGCCAACGCCTGGCTACGCAATGAAAACCGGGCGCTTGGCGGTCGTCCACTCGATCAGATCAAGACGATTACAGGACTGACCCATGGCCTTGCCTATCTGGATTCCAGACGCGCTCCGCTCTGAGCGGCAAGGCGTATCCCGCGTTTTCTGGCGCTGCGTGGAGGCGCAACACATCGTCTCCACGCTTCAGCTTGTTGATACGCTGGATGAGCAGCGTATTCTCGAAGACATGCTCGAAGAAACAAAGCCGCCTGTACCCCCCGACTGCGCAGGGCTCCACTATCTCTACATGACGCCGTTCCGCTACGGCCTCTATCCGAACGGCTCGCGGTTCCGCCGCGCCGGACCGACGCCCGGCGTCTATTATGTGTCCGAAGAACCGGCGACAGCGATCATCGAAACCGCGTTTCATTTGCTGCTCTTCTACGCAGACTCTCCGGGCACGCCATTTCCGGCGCAGCCGAGCGAGCACACCGCATTCGACGTGCCGGTCCGCACCGACGCAGCCATAGATCTCATGTCAAAGCCATTTAGCGACGCTGCCAACCTCTGGACGCATCCAAACGACTACGAAGCGTGCCAGCAACTCGAAGAAGCTGCGCGTGCGGAGAGTATCGGGCTGATCCGCTATGCGTCAGTGCGCGATCCCGAGCACCGGCCAAATGCGGCTATTCTCTCCTGCGCCGCCTTCGCCGCCGCAACCCCGACACAAAACCAGACCTGGCGGCTATGGTTCAACAAGACAGGCGTGCACACGATATGTGAGTTTCGGGGAGAAAGATTTGGTATTCCAGCGCTTGCATGGGAAACCGACGAAAGACTCAAGCGACTGTTTTCTGCAGATACCACGCAGAAAACTCCATAAAATTGAATTACATAAATAGTCGGATCCCACTGAATCGAATGCTCCATGGAAAAAACACAGAATGAGCGCACTGTCCTCTTCGTCACAAAAGCGACGCCAGAGGATAATGAATTCACAGAGTGGCTCGCCCCGCGCCTTGAGGCTGCAGGATACCAGGTTTTCGCCGACATTCTGAATCTCGAAGGAGGTGAACGCTGGCGAAAAACATTGACCCGTACTTTGCAGGACCGGGCGGTAAAGCAATTGCTGATTTGCGCCGGAGATGGCTTGCATAAAAACGGCGTGCAGGAAGAAATTGGCATTGCAGCCGACGTCTCCCGCACGACCGGTGATGAAAAATTCACGATACCGCTTCGCGTTAGGAGCTTCCGCAAAGTCTTCGGCATGGGAGAACTACAGTATCTGAACTTCGAGGATAGCTATGCGGATGGTCTCGCTGATCTGTTAGAGACGCTCGAAAAGCAGAACGTCCCAAAACTCAATGAACCTTTGATTCAGCCGCAATGGGAGCAGCACCGAAGGCGAAATGAGATCAGACTGGAAAACCGCGCCGAAACCCTGACCAGCAATTGGGTCGCGATCGAAAACGCGCCAGACGAGATCGCTTATGTCGCGCCGACTGGACCTTGCGATCGCGACAAGCTGAAAAGGCGCGCGAACAGCTTCGCTTTTCCCACTTATCCTCACTTATCTGGTTTCATCACCTTCGCTTCCCCCTTGGAAATGGCCGAGCATTTCGAGGGGTTCGGACCGATCAAGACGATTGCTACGAGTCGCCTTTCATCTTTCATGGAAAAGGGGTGGTCGGAACTCGACATAAAGAGTCGTGAAGCCAAAAATATTTTAGTCGCGCTATTCCGTCAGGCCTGGGAGCGACGTCTCTCTTCGATCGGGTTTCAAGAATATGGGTGGGCGAGCGGTCTCGGGCATCATGCCGCCCCCGCGCAGATTCGCATCAACGAACGCGTGGCATGGGGGCCAAAGGAAGGCAAGCGTAGGTCGGTTCTGCGGAACGTCGCAAAGGGGCGGGTTTGGTCCTACGGCGTGAGCGCAATTCCCAATCTCTATCCCTTCCCCCATTTCCGGCTCAAGGCTCGGGTTCTGTTTTCGGATATCAAGGAAAACGCTAAAGGAGATGAGGACCGTCAGGGCAGCATCATCGACGATAAGGAGAGGCAGCACCGTCATCGGCGCAGCGACTGCAAGGGCTGGAGGAACAAGTCCTGGCACGGTCGCATGATGGCGTTTCTGGAGCTTGTGGCGGGAGGCGATTCCTATATCTCACTTCCCATCGGCGCGGGCGGCAATCTCGTCCTCAACGTAATGCCTATACAGATGATTTCACCGGTGACGACACCGATCGTCCATGACGACGAGGACGCCGAAGAAACTGATCCCTCGACTCTGGCTGGCGATTTTGACCCCGAGGATGGGGATACCTCCGATGAAGAGGAGGCGCAGAAATGAAATTTGACGTCGTTACGCCGAGACTTATTCACCTCCCGGAACCAGCTCTCTCATTCGGTTTCGGTCAATCGACGGACCATCCCAAAGACGGGCTATATCTCTACGGACCCCACAAAGCGGATGATCGCAACAAGGTCATCACCATAGGCGTCATCGGCACAACAGAGGGACTGGAATATTTCCGGCGCTGGGGGCGCAGCGTGCTCGGCGATGTGCTCGTGCCGCCCCCAAAAAAGACGGACAAGGAACATCGTCTCCATCTCAGCAATTTTCCGGGGATGCCTGCGGCCTTTGGTGTTAGCTTCGACCCCCGAGACTTCATTGAATACGTGGTCGACGGCGACAAGATTGAGACAACCACAGCCCTGCAAAACCACCATGAAGCGGTCGCCCAGACAGTTGAAGTTTTTCTCGAACGCGTTCGCCATCATGACGAAAACGAAGAAAGACGTCCCGACGTCTGGGCGTTTGTCCTGCCAGAAATTATCTATACGCGTTGCACACGCCAGGCTCGGCGCAGCGGCGTGACTCTATCTCCTGGCGAATATGTGAAGCGTCAGAAGCAGCGCAGCAACTTGCCGCTTCTGGAAGATGTAATCGATCTTACGAAAGAAGACATCTTCGATGACGTTCCGGACTTCCATCGTCAGGCAAAAGCCAAGCTTCTGAAGCTGGGCTACACTTCGCAGCTCGTGCGGGAAACAACGCTTGCGCCGGAAGCATTCACAAATGCCCACGGCTATCCTATCCGCGGTGTCCAGGATGCAGCCACAATTGCCTGGAATCTGGCTACTGGTCTCTACTACAAAACGCAGGCCGAACCGCCGTGGAAGATCGCTAATATGCGCGATGGCGTCTGCTATGTTGGGCTCGTCTTCAAGAACCTCCCAAATGACAGGAACAATCATGCATGCTGCGCGGCACAGATGTTTTTGTCAGAAGGCGACGGGATCGTCTTCCGTGGAGCAAATGGCCCTTGGCAAACGGAAAACGGCGAGTTCCACTTGAAGAGCACCGCCGCCCGGGATCTCATCGGCAAAGTCCTTGAGACGTATGAGGAGAAATTCGGCGCACCCCCAAAGGAACTCTTCATCCACGGGCGCGCTGGATTTTCGAGCGAAGAATGGCGCGCCTTTGAGGCAGCCGCTCCCAAGGAAACGAATATCGTCGGTGTTCGAATTAAGACGACGACCGGCCAGGTGAAGCTGTTCCGGGACGGAAAGTATCCAACCTTGCGCGGCACGGCCATGATCCTCGATCAGAATAACGCCTTCCTCTGGACATCCGGCTACGCACCGAGATTGGACACATACATTGGTCCAGAAACGCCAAACCCTCTGAACGTGACTGTACTAAAGTCATCCGGCGAAAGACCGGATATTGAAACGGTGCTGTCCGACATCTTGGCGTTGACGAAAATCAACTACAACGCCTGCAACTACTCGGACGGCCTGCCCGTCACCATCCGATTCGCGAATAAAGTCGGTGACGTTCTGATTATGGGTAGCGCGAGAGGCGGCGGAAAGCAGCCGTTCAAATTCTATATCTGACGGAGAACATGAATGGTCTATGTAAATGGAACCGCACATATCCGTCACGCTCAGAGCGGTCAGGTCTATGAGATTGATGCCGACATGCTCGACTTCGAAAGCGTCTCCAGTGAAGAACGCAGCATGGGACCGGAAACAGCCTATTCGGCAGTCGTTGAACATCCGGAGCTTGGGCAGCTCACCTGGTCGATTTGGGAATATCCAATAGGCGCAGAAAATTATCGCGAGACCGATGTCGGCCCGCATGAATTGCTGAACAACCTTGAGTTTGGACTGGAACACGAACCGCCAGACCCGGACGAAGACGGCGACGAAAGAATAGACGAAGAAGACCGACAGGCGCAGATAGACGCGCTGGTTGAATGGTTCTTTGAGCGTTATGAAGATCCGGCCCAGCGGCTACCCTATATCAGCGCCGAAGGCGGCTACCAATGGATTTATGGCGGCCCTTACGATGCACGCGAGGAACTGGCTGAGAACTTCCCAGACTTGCCCGACGACGTCATCGAAGCTGCTGTCGATGAAATCGAATCTGACGGATTGACGGATTGGGCACCCGTCGCAAGTGCCGAGGACTATGATCAGTATGAGGACAACGAGCCGGATGATTTAGAAGTTTCCGCAATCGCGCGCGACCTTGAAGATTTAATTCAAGGCCTTCCAGAGGCCGTTGCTGAGCCAGCGTTTGAGGTCGGCGGTGATGGCCTGATCCATATGGCGATCCCTCCTGATGCGACGACGCCGGATGCGAACAACCCTTTGCTCGATGAGTTACGTGAGGCAACGCAGGATTTACTACACGAACTCAATGGAACGAATGCGCATACGGATCTTCTGAATGCCGTGCAGCGCTATCACGCTACCATCAGCGCTGATTCGATTTCTATTTCGCAGGTTTATTCTCGCGGCATACGGCTGGCGAACGTCGGTGAGGCAACCGAAAAAGCGATCGCGCGGGACTATCTTCCGTCATTCCCGTTGAGTGTTGAGGCGCATCTGTCCTCTGTGCTGGACCTGAACCGCGCTTACATTATGGCCCACCCGGAAGGACGCAGGATCGCCGAGAATTCTGCCGCCTATCAACGGACGCCATCAGATACAGAAGCAATGCGAAGGGCCGCGGATGATTTTGCCGATGCCGTTGCCAGTGCACGAAGCCTGTTTGCCGATGACGTCCGCGAACTCGTTGTACAGGCATCGTCGCAGATAGGGCACGGCCCCCAGCCAGGCCGGTCGAATCAGAACGCCGCACACACGTTCGGCAACCTGACTCGGTTCATTCTAAAGCAAGTTGGGACCGCAGCCTTGTTCACAGGCGCCGCTCTCGGCGGCGCGGCAATCACGGGAAGTATTCCGGGCGGGGCGTTGGCTGCAACCGGAACCGAGTACATCAATTTATGTTGGAGCTTTTTGGTCGCAAACGCATCCGCCCTTCACGCGATTGCCGCCTCCTTTGGCGCAGACTTGTCCTGGATGTCGTCTGCTGCGCACATTCTCGAGCGACACAAAGCGCAAAAGCCTGACTCATGATTTTGCGGAGCCGCCGACTGCCCAGAGTACATTTTCGCGATCAAACAACTCCATCACCCGAGGATCAAACGGGTGGATGATCTTGAGCAGTTCGTCACGCCGATACTCAAGCGAGCCACCGTCGCCATAGACGGGTCTTGTCGTCTTGTGGCCCATGAGCAGGCATCGCAGGCCGTAGTCGATATTGGCTTCCTGCATGCGTTTCTCGAAGGCGTGGCGGAATGAGTAGATCTTGTGGTCGGGCGACTCCAGCAGGCCGCGATTGCGGAAGTTCTTCATCATGTTGGCGGAGAAAAGCTCGCCCTTGTCGTAGTAGTGGGCAAAGGCTTTCGGCGCCGCGCGCTTTGCCGCTTCGAGTGCGATGCCGACCAGCGGAATGTCCCTCTCGGAGGTGTCGGTCTTCACTTCGCGGTCCGTCCGTGCGCGGATGGAGATGTAGGGCACCGGCTCATCAATGTGAAAATCTTCAACGCGTAGGTTGATGATCTCACTCGGTCGGCATCCTGTCTCGATCAGCATCAGCGTAATGAGCTGCAGTTCCGGCCGCCATTTACGGGTAGCACCCGGCGCAAGAATCTTCTCCCGCACCCAGTTGGATGAGAATGGCGGCACTTCGGTTCTCGCCTTCGCCTTGAAGTGCATATTGCGGAAGGGGTTCGGACGTTCCTCTTCGCCAATGTGCTTGAAGTAATCGGCATAGAGCGAACGGATATTGCCGATGTGACGGTTAGCGGTGTTAGGCGCGACCGGCTTTGCGTTCTGATCCTTGGGTCTGACCTGTTTGGCCCAGTGCTTCTGGTAATTGAGCGCGAGGTCACGGGTGATCTCCTCAAGGGCAATGTCACCGGCAAAGTCGATAAAATACTGAACTGAGGTTCGCTTAGTTTTCTCCCACGATGCGCGTTGGTTCGGCGATTTGTACAGCTGCGCGTTGTACGCGATCTCGTTCACATAGACTTCGAAAGCCTCGGACACGCTGACAGTCGGTTTCGGCGCGCCGCCAAGCAGCGCTTCGGCGTCCCGCACTTTGGGGATTTCGGCGGGCCCTGCGTTCTGATGAACCGCAAGCAGCCGTGCCAGCGCCTCTTCAAGCGGCGCAACAGTCGCGAGATGGTCGATGGGCTGATAGGTGAAGCCGCTCGCCAGCGCCTTGACGGTCGCCATGCGATAGCGGCGACGAACGGCCTCCGAAGTTTCCCGACTGGATGAGGGCCCGACCTCTTCGGCGATCTTCAACGATGCCCAGTAATGGTCATCGGCTTCGGCCAGCAAGTCGCGCTTGTAGCGAGCCTGGTCGATTGAAGTGGTCCCCAGCGATTCCTTGATCCGCTTGCGCGAATCAAGGTGCGCGAACTTACTCGGCACACGGCGGTTATACCACCAGACGCGGCCTCGCTGTTCGAGGTAGGAATTGTCGTCGACGCGCTTCATGACGCCGACCATTGGTCCACAATCTGGTCCCATTTTGGTCCACAGATTCCGGCCATTTTATGCAAAGCGAAGCAAACGAGATCAAAAATATCGTTTAACTTCAATGCTTTACACGGAAACCATTTCGAGAGAAATGGCGCGAGTGACGGGGCTCGAACCCGCGACCTCCGGCGTGACAGGCCGGCACTCTAACCAGCTGAGCTACACCCGCGCATTTCCTTGCCGAAACTCGGCGAAGCGCTTCTCTATTAAACCCCGCATGGCGGGTCAAGCGGGGAACTTCACGCGAATTTGCACTTTTCTGTATAAAGGTGTCATTCCCCGGCCATATTCCCACATCAGGTTAGACACCCAGTCCTGAGGTTATTCCATGAAGCGCGTTCTCCTTATCCTTTCCGGCATCGCGGTCCTGCTGATTATCGCAGCGGTTTCAGTGCCCTTCTTCATTCCAAAGTCAGTGTACAAGGCCCAGATCGAAAGGGCGGCAACAAACGCCCTGCAGCGCGAGGTAACACTGGCAGGTGATGTGAACATCTCTGTGTTTCCGCGCATCTCGGCTTCCGTCCAGCAGGTCACCGTGGCCAATCCTGAGGGATTCGCGACCCCCAACATGATTGAGGCCGGCGAATTGCGCGGATCGGTCAAATGGCGGCCCCTGCTCTCACGCCGCGTAGATGTGCAGGAGATTGCGTTTGTGGACGCGAATGTCTTCCTGCAGCGCAAGGCAGATGGCAGCACCAATTGGGAGCTCGCCGCCAAGGACGAGACCACGCCCACCACCGAAGACTCAGGTGGCGGCTTCGAAGCGGGGATTGAATCGGCTGTCCTGCAGAACGCCTCCCTCACCTTCCAGGATGACAAAACCGACAAGACCTACCAAGTGTCCGAACTGGACCTGCAGGCGTCTCTGCGCGGCATGGACCAGCCCCTCAGCGCCGAAGCGAGCGGCCGGTTTCAGGACCAGGCCTTTGCGGTGGATCTCTGGCTGGACGCTCCCAACGCGCTGACCAGTAATGCCCCGGCCAATACGCGGCTCAACCTGACATCTGATCTCGGCGATCTTCACTATGATGGCAGCCTCCAGCTCGGCGAAGCACCGCGCGTCGGCGGCGCCTTCGAAGCTGCTCTGCCAAATGCGGCGGCACTCGCGCAACAATTCGACCTCGACCTGCCCGCTCAGGCCGCTTTGGGTCGCATAGAGGTTTCCGGCAAAGCTGCAGGCGCGCTGGATACCCTGTCGCTGACCGAACTCGACATGTCGCACACCAGTGATCTGCTGCAGGCATCCTATAAAGGATCGGTCTCGCTCACAGACGATGGGGCAGTAAACGGCGATCTGTCCGTGGCGAGCAGCCGGATGCGTGACCTTCTTCACACCGCAGGTGTCGAACTGGCCCCCGGTGATACGCTCCAGGCCTTTGCAGTGTCCGGCACCGCCGCCGGGTCATTCAAATCCATCATGGTCAACAATCTCGACCTGTCGCTTGACGAATTGACCGGCAGTGGCAAGGCCGGGCTGGACCTGTCGGGGGCAACCCCGCGCATCACGGGCGACCTGACCCTTCCGGTTCTCGACCTGACGCCCTTCATGGGCGAACCGGACGAAAGCCAGCCATCACAGGGAATTCAGCCCTGGAGCGACGAACCGCTCGATCTGACCAGCCTGAAATCCGTTAATGCAGATCTCAATCTGAAGGTTGGCACACTCACCGTCGGTGAGGTCGTACTGACGGATGCCGTCATGGCGGTCGACCTGACCAGTGGCCTTCTGACGGCCGACCTCTCCCAGTTCAAGGCGTTCAATGGCGACTGGCTCGGCAAGCTTACGGTCGACGCCCGCCCCGCAACGCCCAAGGTCAATTTCGACATGCAGGGTCAGAACGTCGCCGTCTCCAATCTGCTTGGCACGCTCGCAGGCTTCGACAGCCTGAGCGGCACTGGCCAGTTCAAGTTCTCGGCCCAATCGACCGGCACATCCATCGATCAAATCATGCAAGCCATCGATGGCGAGGTGTCGACCAATTTGTCCGACGGCGTGATCAAGGGCCTGAACGTCGCGGCCCTCGTCCGCAGCGCCTCTTCACTCAAACAGGCGCTTGCGACGGGCTCGATCCAGAATCTCAATTTCGGGGAAGCCCTGTCGAAAAATGCCGAAACGGATTTTTCGAGTTTCAACACCGTGCTGAAAGTGAATGATGGCGTCGCCAATGTCGATGTCATGAAACTGCTCAGCCCGGTGCTGGGCATCGATGGCACGGGTCAGATCAATCTCGCTGGTCAATCCATGGATCTGCGGCTCGCCACCAGTGTCGACAAGTCGGCGCAAGGCCAAGGCAGTGTGGTTCAGCTGAACGGCATTCCCGTGCCGGTGCGCATCTCCGGCGCCTGGACCAACCCCAAGGTCACGCCGGATCTGAGCGGTGTACGCGCCGCCTTTAAAGCTGAGTTGGGTTCCCGGGTCCTTGAAGAGCTGGGCGTCTCCGGCTCGACCGAGTCCGGAAGCACAGAAGACATCATTGGCGGCCTGCTTGGGATCAAGAAGCCAGACGCCGACCCGTCTGAAACAGACACGCCCGCCGAAACGTCTGCTGAAGACGCCGCGATCAAGGCACTTGGCGGTTTGCTGAACAATCGGAAGAAGAAGGAACCAGAGGCCACCGACAGCAACTGAGCTGGTTCCCTATCCCTGTGCCGATTTCACAACGTGAAGTTTGACCTTCTTGGCAGGTTGCGCCTGATCCGCCTTGCCAGATTCAACTGATGCCCAATCCGTTGGCTTGAGGTCGACAACATGCTGCAGTTCGTCGAGCGGCTTGGCGCGACTGATGAAAAAGCCCTGCAGTTCCTGACAGCCAATGTCGCGCAGGAAGTCGGCCTGGAAGCGCGTCTCGACGCCTTCGGCGGTACACCGCATACCCAACGAGTGCGCCAGCGCAATTGTGGCTTGCGTGATGGCGCGGCTGTCGGACTGGTTTTCAATATCGCGAACGAAGCTCTTGTCGATCTTGATCTTGTCGAACGGAAAGCTGCGCAAATACGACAGGGAGGAATAACCCGTACCGAAATCGTCCAGCGCGATGCCCACGCCAATTTCCTTCAGCTTGTGCAACCGCTTGAGCGTGAAAGTAGTGTCCGACATCAGCACCGATTCCGTAATCTCTAACTCAAGACGGCGCGGGTCGGTCTTGTTAGCGGCAATTGCGTTCACGATCGTCGTCATCAGGTTTGATGAGTGGATCTGCAGGGGTGATATATTGACAGAGACCTTGATATGGTTCGGCAACCGGCGGGCCTCGGCGAGGGCCGCGCGAATGACCCAGTCCCCGATCCGGGTGATCAGGCCATTGTCTTCTGCATGCTCGATAAATTCTCCGGGATAGACCAGGCCGCGTTCGGGATGAATCCAGCGCAGCAAGGCTTCGCAGCCGACCATTTCGTGCGTATGCGCATCCACCTGAGGCTGGAAGTAGAGCTGGAATTCGTTGCGTTCCAAGGCTGAGTGCAGGTCTGCCTCAATCTGCAAATGGGCCCGCGCGCGTTCATCCAGAGCTGGCGTGAACATGCACCAGGTCGACTTGCCCAGCTTCTTGGCCTGATAGAGTGCCAGGTCAGCATGCTTCAGCATGGTCCGCGCGTCTTTCGTGTGGGGATCAAACATCCGCACGCCGACAGAAGCCGAGCAATTCGCCGTCGACCCCCACAAATCGTAGGGTTCGCTCAGGCGTTCGGTCAATTCGTCGAAGAAAAGCTCAAGATCGTCCATGGAGGGCCGTTCAACAATCATGGCGAACTCGTCGCCGCTGATGCGGGCGACCGTATCCTGATCCTCACTCAACTCGTTTAAGCGGCCAGACACATGTTGCAGCAATTCATCGCCAGCTGGATGTCCAAGCGTGTCATTGACCCATTTGAAATTGTCGAGGTCGAGCCAGACCAGCGCGCGCTGGACGGCTTTGGTATTCTGCTTGCGCAGAGCCTTCTCCAGCCGTTCCTGCATGTTCATTCGGTTCGGCAGGCCGGTCAGCCCGTCATAATGGGCCATGAAGGCGATCCGGTCCTCAATCTCCTTCGACTGGGTGATATCAGACGCGACCCCCCGGAACCCACGGAACACGCCCTTGTCAAAGATCGGCTTGCCGGTGAGCGATAGCCAACGGTCCTCATCGGTATCCTTGAGCTGCATGGCAAGGTCTCGGAACCCTTGCCGGCGCATCAGGCTCGTATTGAGCACCTTGGTCGATTCATCGGCCTCGAACTGGCTGACCAAGGGATCGCCGAGCGTCAAATAGCCATTGTCGTGTTCGGCCCCTTCGAACACGAGAGGAATATTGACCAGAACGCCCTGCGGATCTGTCTGCCAAAGCCAGTCGGATGTGCTTTCTTCGAAATCCCTGAGCAACAGGCCGATCAGTTGTGACTGATCCTTGACGGCGGCCTCATTGACGCTCTGCCGCACAAATTGGAGATGCGACCAACGAATGGCGAGGATGAGAGTGGCGACATAGACCAACGTAAGGATCGAAGCGAAAACGTATTTCGGGTTCTGCTGAAATTGCATTTCCACGATCAATCCCAGCGCGATCGGCACAATGAAGGCAAAGGCGGCCCGTGGTATTCGGGACATCAGGAAAGCGCCAGTAAACATGGTCCCGGCAAGAATGACCCCCAGGATCATCTGCCCGTAACTGTCGGTGACATTCATCACCATGATCGGCACAGCCGCCCAGAGCAGGCCGGCAATCGCCGCCGCCATTGTATATTCCTTCAGAAGTCGACGAGAGGTCGCCAAGCCACGGTGGCGAAACCGCCGGACCTTGTTCGCCAGGACAGCGGCTGCGCAGATGATTGCGACAGCTGATATCCAGACAGACAGGTACACTCCTGCCGACGTATCATGAAAGGATAACCAGACAACGGATGCGTTGATCAGATTGGCGAGGACCAGGGGAATCGTGATGGCACCCACGATCTCCAGCTGGTTTGCCCGCCAGGCCGCCTCATGCTTGCGTTCGTTTTCCCGATCCCTGACGATCTCGGACAGCGGCTCATTGCCGCCATCCTTCAAGACTGAAAGTTTCATGCGTCCACCCCGGAATTCATCCGATTTCTCGGAATCACCACTGCGGCAATGCTTTACGCCGCCATGATGAAAATGCGTGTAGTTAGAAGTCCGAAATTTCAGGGAACCAGTAACGGTTCATAAGCCAACAATCTTTGGTTGAGAAAATGTCCAAGGATTTCAGCGGGTTTGGGCTGGTCCGGGAATCATCCGATCCAGGCCCCCTCGAAAATTTTCTATAAAATTTATTATCGGGGTAAGAGACGACTGGGACAAGGTTGGATCAGTACGGTTTCGCCAGCACGTATTCAATATCCTGGCCACGCGCCTTGAAGGCGAGCTTCAACCAGCGTCCTGCCGCATCGTACCACAGCGTTACATCGATATCCGAATCCAGCAGGTATCGGGTCGCCTCAACCTGTCTGCCCGCGGCGGTAATGGTCTCGCGCCCCTGCTCAGACACGGCCACATCAAGGATTTCTCCATTGCCCGTGGACAGGAGTTTTGAAACTTTGGTCTCGGCGAAATTCCAATGACTGGACGGAATGATCCAGGCGGGAACCTCACCCTCGAATTTCGTGCCATCGACATCCAGCTTGTCGCCACTCCGAACGGCCTGGACGAATCCCTCATCCCCATCATCATCTACCTCGCCAGTGAGCGAGACGAGCTTTCCGTCTTGCCAGACTTCCGTGGCGTTGAGGTCATATTTGAAGACGGTGATGGGTCCGAACCCCGCCTTCAAGTGCACATCGGTCCGGGCAACAAGCCGTCCCTCCCCATCCTGCTCGAACTTTACCGAATGGGATCCGAAAGGCTTGCCCTTCCGCAGCACGTTGAACTCGATTACGTCGCCTGACTTTGGCGACCAGGTCGCGTCAGAGGATTTCGCCAGCGCAGGCGCCGTCAGAAGTGCAGCAGACATCAGGGCAAGAAAGAAAAAGCGTTTCATTGAAAATATCTCCAGAACCTGCTGGGCCGGTGGGCCACGAAACAGACACAGCTTTCATCACCTATCGCTGCAGGCTTGTGACGCAATCCCGGCTCGCCAAGGACCAGATCGCCGCGCGCATAGGTGCCGTGCCCATCTGTAAAACGCCCGGACAGGACGACGGTTGCTTCAAGGCCGCCATGCCCGTGCATCGGCGCGCTCTGGCCAGGGTCGAGCTTCATGAATTTCGTGCCCGGCGTGCCAGCCGGAGCGTAGTGAACACCAGACAGGCCACGCCGCCACCGCAACTGATTGCCTGAACGGGAAAGAATTTCGCCAATCGATACATTCGAGGAAGGGGTAGGCTGCCTCCGATGCCCGCCAGATGGGCGGGACGGCGCGGAAAGAGATTCTTCCAGCAATACGCCTCCGATCATCGCCCACAAATCACCCGTTTCAGCGCCGTTCGGGCTTAGCGAGATATGCAGGTCTGCCGCAATCGCAAAGGATTCCGGATGGTTCCCGGCAACATGATCCATGATGAAAGCGATATAGGTGTCGGTTCGGGTCAAGCGGGTCGTCCTGTATAGGCTGGTCAGTTCCTCCTTGAGTACGCTGGAGACGATCAAACGGATCACCTGCGCCTGCGGTCTTTACGGCTGTTGTGAAAGCAGCCCTGCCGCACTAGCTTCGCTTCAAAGAAAAATGACCAGAATCGGACCCAATCTGATGAAGTTTCATCGCTCGGTAATCGACCTCATCGGCAACACCCCCCTGCTTCGCCTGAACCAGGCTTCAGACGAAACCGGCTGCGAAATACTCGGAAAGTGCGAATTCCTGAATCCAGGCCAGTCCGTGAAAGACCGGCCTGCCCTCGGAATTGTGCGTGATGCGGAAGCTGCCGGTGAGCTGAAGCCGGGTGGCACCATCGTCGAGGGAACGGCCGGCAATACCGGGATCGGGCTTGCCCTGGTTGGGGCAGCGCTCGGCTATCGCGTCGTCATCGTCATGCCGCGCACCCAGAGCCAGGAAAAGAAAGACGCAATCCGCCTGCTCGGCGCAGAGCTGATCGAGGTCGACGCCGTCCCGTACAAGAACCCGAACAATTATCAGCACTTCTCGAAACGCCTCGCCGAAGATCTCGCCAAGTCCGAACCGAATGGCGCCATCTGGGCCAACCAATTCGACAATATCTCGAACCGCAAGGCGCACTATGACACGACAGGCCAGGAGATCTGGACCCAGACTGACGGCAAGCTCGACGCTTTCATCTGCGCGGTCGGGTCCGGCGGCACGCTGGGCGGCGTATCAATGGCGCTGAAGGAGAAGAACAAGGACATCCAGATCGGCATCGCCGATCCGGGGGGCGCTGCGCTATATGAGTATTACAAGTCTGGCGAACTGAAGTCTGAAGGCACCTCCATCACCGAAGGCATCGGTCAGGGCCGGATCACCGCAAACCTTGAAGGAATCGAGGTCGACCGAGCCTATCGCTGCACGGACGAAGAAGCGCTCACCATCCTGTTCGATCTCGTGCAAAATGAAGGGCTTTGTCTCGGTGGATCGGCCGGGATAAACGTCGCGGGCGCCGTGCAAATGGCAAAGGACCTCGGACCGGGCCACACCATTGTCACCATGCTCTGCGACTATGGCAACCGCTACCAGTCCAAGCTCTACAATCCCGATTTCCTGCGATCAAAGGACCTGCCGGTCCCAAATTGGATGGAGGCCTGAATCATGGAATCCGGAGACCCGCTTGTCACCGCCGAATGGTTGAAAGACCATATCTCCGCGCCCGATGTCCGGGTGGTGGATGCCACATGGTTCGCGCCCTTCCTCAATATGAAGAAGACGGGGCGTCAGGCCTGGGCCGAGAGCCACATACCGGGTTCGGTCTATTTTGACATCGACGCAATCAGGGCGGGCGGCACTGACCTGCCCCACATGCTGCCAGACCCGGTCATGTTCTCATCCCGTGTCCGCAAGCTGGGTCTCGGCGATGGCAACCGGATCATCGTCTACGACCAGTTCAATTTCTTCGCCTCCGCGCGCGTCTGGTGGATGCTTCGCGTGATGGGCCAACGGGACGTGAAAGTCCTGGATGGCGGGCTACGGGCATGGACCGAAGCCGGCGGCGAAATCGAGGATTTGCCCCCGGTCCCGGTTGAGCGGCATTTCACAGCGCGCGTACGATCCGATCTTCTCAAGGATGCAGAGCAAATGCTTGCCGCATCCAAGAGCGGCCTTTACACGATCATTGACTCCCGTTCCGCCGAGCGTTTTTCGGGCGAGGCGCCGGAGCCCCGAGAAGGCCTGCCCTCAGGCCACATTCCGGGCAGCGTCTGCCTGCCGTCCGACAAACTGCGCACCCCTGATGGCATGATGAAATCAGCCGAGGAACTTGCCAAATTGTTCCCGAACCCATCCGCTGCCACGATCGCGACCTGCGGATCAGGTGTTTCAGCCGCCGTCCTCGCACTCGCGCTTGCCCGACTCGGGAATTGGGACGTCGCGGTCTATGACGGATCATGGACGGAATGGGCCTCCGACGGATCCCGCCCCATCGCCACAGGCCCGGCATGACGAAGGACACCGCGACGCGCCTCATCCATACGCGTGGCCGCAGGATGGGTCAGAAAACAGTCAATCCGCCTATCGAGCGGGCCTCGACTGTTCTGTTCGACACCGCTTCAGACCTCTATGGCGCCCAGCCCGGCTATGGCCGCATGGGCCTCACCGTCCATCGTGAACTCGAAGCTGCGCTGTGCGTGCTGGAAAATGCCACGCACGCCAAGCTGACCACGAATGGGCTTCAGGCCTGCGCGCTCGCCATCGGCAGCCAGATCAAGGCGGGCGACCACGTCCTCTTCACGGACTCCGCTTACGGACCGACTGCAAGGTATCTCGAACGGCGCCTCGACAAGATGGGGGTAGAAGCGACCCGCTTCGATCCGCGCTGCGGTGCCGCCATTTCAAACCTGATCAAACCCAACACACGAATTATCTATCTGGAATCACCCGGCTCGCTCACCTTTGAGATCAGCGACACGCCAGCCATCGCGGAAGTCGCCCACAAGCGCGGCATCTGCACCATCCTGGATAACACATGGGGCGCAGGCCTGTTGCACAAGCCGCTCGATCTGGGCGTCGACATATCCGTTCAGGCGCTGACCAAATATGCTGTCGGCCATGCCGATATCTTCGGCGGCGCGGTCATGAGCCGCAATAAGCGCGTGGCGCAACAGATCATTGACTGCGGGGACGATTGGGGCATCAGCCTCTCTCCGGATGATGCCTACACCGCATTGCGCGGCCTACGCAGCTTGAAGACGCGGATGGATGCGCACGAGGCAGCAGGTCTCAAGCTCGCCCACTGGCTGTCAGGCCGCACCGAAGTCTCGCAGGTGCTGCATCCGGCGCTCGAAGAGCATCCCGACCACGCGCTGTGGAAACGGGACTTCTTCGGCTCCAACGGCCTGTTTTCCGTCATTCTAGATACCGTAGAGCCCAAAGCTCTCAAACGCTTCTTTGACGCGCTAGAACTCTTCTCCATGGGCTTTTCGTGGGGCGGCTTTGAAAGCCTGATCATCCCGTGTGACCCGCAACTGAAACGGGCAAAAGGCCATTGGATTGAACAAAAGGACGGCCCATTGCTACGTATTCATGTCGGTCTTGAGGGGGCGGATGACCTGATTGCCGATCTGGAAGCAGGGTTTGAGGCAATGAGGGGAAGCTGAATGCAGCTGGGGGCGCGGAAAATCGGCCTGTTTCTAGGGCCAGGGCTGGCCGCGCTGATGCTGCTTGTCGGCGCGCCCGAGGGCCTGAGCAGTGCGGCGTGGGGCACAGGTGCGCTCATGGTCCTGATGGCCGTCTGGTGGGCGACCGAAGCCATCCCGATTCCGGCCACGTCCTTGTTGCCCCTTTTCGTCCTGCCACTGGTTGGCGCGGGCTCGCCCTCCCAGACCGGCAGTGACTACGCCAATCATATTGTCATCCTGTTGCTCGGCGGGTTCATCGTCGCGCTGGGCATCGAGCGTTGGAACTTGCACAAACGGATTGCGCTAAACGTGATCAGCCGGGTCGGCACCTCACCCGGCGCCATCGTATTCGGCTTCATGCTGGCCACTGCCGTCCTGTCGATGTGGATTTCGAACACCGCCTCGACGCTGATGATGGTGCCCATCGCCATCTCCGCCAGCGCCGTACTCGGAAACGTTTCAAAAAATTTCACCACCGCCCTGATGCTTGGCATTTGCTACGCGGCCTCGATTGGCGGGGTCGCGACGCCGATTGGTACGCCGACAAACCTGATCGCGATCAGTTGGCTGCAGACCGAAGCGGGTGCCCATATCGGCTTTGCCCAGTGGATGGCCTTCGGCCTGCCGGCCATGGCGCTCCTGTTGCCAGTGGCGTGGTGGAACGTCACGCGCGGCATGCCAATCCATACCGAAAATGCCCAAACCGTGTCAGCTCATGTCAAATCCCAGCTGATCGATATCGGCAAGATGACCCTCCAGGAAAAGCGCGTGGCCATCGTATTCGGGATTACGGCGACCCTCTGGTTGCTCAGACTGCCCATCCAGCTCTTCCTTGAAGCCTCCGGCATAGAGCTGCTGACGAACTATGGCGGCGCGGAAGTCGACATGATGATCGCCATTTTCGGCGGGGTCCTCATGTTCCTGGTCCCGGCGGGCGGCGGCGAAGATCGCGGCCTGCTCGACTGGAAGGAAGCTGAACAAATTCCCTGGGGCGTGCTGCTCCTGTTTGGGGGCGGCATCGCCATGGGCAAGGCCATCTCGCGCACAGGACTGTCGGAATGGATCGGGGCCAATCTGCGGATCCTCGACGTCTTGCCACCCCTGGTCTTTATCGTGATCGTCGTCGCACTGGTCATTTTCCTGACCGAAGTGACGTCCAATGTGGCCACCATGACGACGCTTGCGCCGGTGCTCGGCTCTCTGGCCATCGCGCTAGGCACAGCCCCGGAAAGCCTGCTCGGGCCTGCCGCCATCGCCGCGTCCTGCGCGTTCATGCTGCCAGTAGCCACCGCGCCGAATGCTATCGTCTACGGCACCGGCCACATCACCATCCAGCAGATGATCCGCAAAGGCTTCTACATCAATCTGGCAGGGATCGTGATCATTGCAGCGGTCGGCTACTGGATCGCCCCGCTGGTCCTGTAGAGGAATTCAGCGCAACCGCCGAATTCCTCTACTTTCGACAAGCCTGCGTCCCTCAATCCCAGCCCCGTCTGCAATCAGAAATACAGGGCCAAGCTGAACGCCACCTGAACTTAAGTTAATTCAGGCGGCTGGCGGTTCGCTGACCTGGACCATGAGCTTTCCAAGATTCTTCCCTTCAAAGAGGCGCGACAGACTGGCAGGCGCATTTTCCAGGCCGTCTACGATATCGGTCTCGAATTTGATTTTCCCGGCCATCAGCCATTGGGCCATTTGCTGGATGCCCTCCGGGAAGCGAGGGAAATAGTCGATCACGATAAAGCCCTTGAGCGACGTCCGCCGCATAAGCAAGTTCGAGAAATTGTACGGACCCGGCAGCGGATCGGTCGCATTATATGTGCTGATCAGGCCGCACAGAGGCATGCGGGAGAAATCATTCAGGCGCGCAATCACCTGGTCCATGATCTTGCCGCCGACATTCTCGAAATTTATGTCGATGCCTTTCGGGCAATGCTTGTCCAACGCCGCGCCGACATCCTCGGTCTTGTAATTGATGGCTGCGTCAAAGCCAGCTGTCTCGGTCAGCCATTTGCACTTCTCCTCACTGCCCGCGATGCCGACAACGCGGCAGCCCTGGATCTTTGCGATCTGGCCAACCATCGAGCCGACCGCGCCCGCCGCCGCAGAGACAACCACCGTCTCGCCAGCCTTCGGCTTGCCAATATCCATCAGGCCGAAATAGGCCGTCATACCGGTTGCGCCGAGCGGGCCCATATAGGCAGTCAGAGGCACCCCCGGCAGGCGCGGCAGCGCGTTGAGCGAACTACCGGGAAGGTTCGAATAAAGGGACCAGGTGCCGAGCCCCGTATTGACGATGTCGCCCTCTTTGAGGCCATCAAACCGGCTCTCAGTGACAACGGCCAATCCGCCACCGCGCATGGCATCGCCAATGCCGACCGGCGGCAAATAGCCATCCACATCGCTCATCCAGATGCGATTGGTCGGGTCGAGCGAGAGGTAGATCAGGCGCGTGCGCACCTCTCCCTCTTCCAGAGGCGCGAGCGGCGACTCGACCAGTTCGAGGTCTCCCTCTTTCAGGTCACCTACAGGCCGCTGGCGTAATACCCAGCTCTTGTTCATTTCGGTCATGTGTATCCTCCCTTGTTTTGACAGGGAGGCTAGGTCGAATTCCCGCTAGCGCAAGACGCCGCGTCGCGTCATCCACCAGGCATAGGCCAACAGCAAGATGCCGATCAGGATGATTATGGCTGCAAATGCAGGATTCGACGCCCCTTCCGGAACATCCTTCAGCGACATGCCGTGAATCATCGAGGCCAGTGCGGCCAGCAGCGAAATCGCGAACGCCCACACGGCGAAACGGCTGCGCAGGAGCAACAGGATGGAGCCGACGAAGGCGCCCCAGACCCCAATCGCCCAGATGATATATTGCCAGGCCGGGAATGAGTAAAAATAGGCCTGCTGCTCTTCGGTAAAGTTCGACATGTAGGGCGCCCATTGCGTCACCGTGGCGGTATAATCGAATACCCCGCCCGCATTCCACAAGGTGGCCAGAATGCCCACCACCCAGAGGTGCCAGGGTGTGCCGGCGGTTTTTGGTTCAAGTGTCTCGCTCATGTTTCCCTCCCAGAATTATGAGGCGCAGTTTATGCCCTGGCGACACGTCCGGCAAATCCGCACATGTGCGGGTGCATTCCACCTGTCCGAATGGGTGACGCCGCGCATGACACGGGCTACACATTCGGCCAGCAAAGGATTCCCGAACCATGGCCACTGCCCCCGTCGACAAGGACAGTCATCTCTATCTGGTGGATGCCAGCGCCTACATCTTCCGCGCCTTCCACGCCCTGCCCCCGCTGACCCGTGCGAGCGACGATCTGCCAATCGGTGCTGTGAGCGGTTTCTGCAACATGCTGTTCAAGCTGCTGGAAGATTTGAAGGGTGACGAACGGCCCACCCATTTCGCCTGCATCTTTGACAAATCCTCGATCACCTTCCGGAACGAATTGTACGACCAGTACAAGGCCAACCGGTCCGAACCGCCGGAAGAACTCCGCCCGCAATTCCCACTCGTGCGCCGGGCCGCTGAGGCCTTCGCGGCCCATGCCATCGAAAAGGAAGGCTTTGAGGCCGACGATCTGATCGCCACCTATTCCCGTCAGGCTGAGGCCAAAGGCGCGCGCGTCACCATCGTCTCGTCCGACAAGGATCTGATGCAGCTGGTTTCCGACACCGTCGTCATGCTCGACACGATGAAGAACAAGACCCTCGGACGCGACGAAGTGTTCGAGAAGTTCGGCGTCGGCCCGGAGAAGGTGGTCGACATCCAGTCCCTTGCGGGGGACAGCGTCGACAACGTCCCCGGCGCACCTGGCATTGGCGTGAAGACGGCCGCCCAGCTGCTGGGCGAATATGGAGATCTCGAAACCCTCCTCGCGCGTGCGGAGGAAATCAAGCAGCCGAAGCGTCGCCAGACCCTGATTGAGAATGCCGATCTGATCCGCGTTTCCAAACAGCTCGTCACGCTCAAGGATGACGTGCCGCTCGACGTCCCGCTGGAAGACCTTGCGGTGCAGGACCCCGATCCGGACACGCTGATCAATTTCCTTGAGGAAATGGAATTTCGCACCATCACCCGCCGCGTGCGCGAAATGATGGAGCTGGAAGGCGCGATTGAATCTGCCCAGCCGGCCGCAGACCCGATTGATCGCAGCAAATATATCTGCATCCGCGATTTCGAGGAGCTGGAAGAATGGATCGCCCGCGCGACCAGGCAGGGCTTCGTGGCGGTCGACACGGAAACCGACAGTCTCGATTCGATCGCGGCCAATCTTGTCGGCGTCTCGCTCGCCCTGTCACCCAACGAGGCCTGCTACGTCCCGCTCGCCCATGTCGACCCCAACAATGCCGGGGACGGCGACATGTTCGGCGCGGATCCACCCCGCCAGATCCGCATGACGGATGCCCTGCGCGCACTGAAACCGATGCTCGAAGACCCGTCCGTTCTCAAGATCGGTCAAAACATCAAATACGACCTTTCGGTCTTCGCCACGCACAAGATCAATGTTGCGCCCATCGATGATACGATGCTGCTCTCCTATGTCCTGAATGCCGGCAAGCACAATCACGGCATGGACACGCTGTCGGAACGCTATCTCGAACATACGACCATTCCGTTCAAGGAGATTGCGGGCACAGGCAAGTCCCAGGTCACGTTCGACAAGATTGCCCTCGACAAGGCGACCGAATATGCCGCCGAGGATGCCGATATCACCCTGCGCCTCTGGCAGATTTTCAAACCCCAACTGCGCACGGAAAAGGTCACGACCGTTTACGAGACGCTGGAACGCCCGCTCGTCCCCGTCCTTGCCCGCATGGAGCAGGAAGGGATCAAGGTCGACCGCGATCATCTCTCCCGCCTGTCGTCCGATTTCTCTCAACGTATGGCAGCGCTTGAGGCCGAGGCCTATGAACAGGCTGGCCGCGAATTCAATATCGGCAGCCCGAAACAGCTCGGCGAAATCCTGTTCGACGAGATGGGCCTGGAAGGCGGCAAGAAAACCAAGACCGGCGCGTGGCAGACTGATGCGGACGTCCTTGAAAGCCTCGCCGCGGAGGGCCATGCCCTGCCCCGCACCATCGTCGACTGGCGGACCCTGTCCAAGCTCCGCTCGACCTATACCGAAGCGCTGCAAGCCGCGATCAATCCAAACACGGGGCGCGTGCACACCAGTTACTCGATGGCAGTTGCCCAAACCGGACGCCTTTCTTCGACAGATCCGAACCTTCAGAACATCCCGGTTCGCACTGAGGAAGGCCGCAAGATTCGCGAAGCCTTCATCGCCGATAAGGGCAATGTGCTGGTCAGCGCGGACTACAGCCAGATCGAGCTACGTATCCTGGCGCATATTGCTGATATCGACACGTTGAAGGATGCCTTCAAGGAAGGCCTCGACATCCATGCCATGACGGCAAGCGAGATGTTCGGTGTGCCCATCGAAGGCATGGACCCGATGGTCCGCCGTCAGGCCAAGGCGATCAATTTCGGCATCATCTATGGCATTTCCGGTTTTGGCCTCGCGCGCCAGCTCGGCATCCCTCAGGGCGAGGCCAGCGAATACATCAAAACCTATTTCAAACGCTTCCCCGGCATCCGGGCATATATGGACGAGACCAAGGCGTTTGCGAAAGAGCATGGCTATGTGACGACCGCCTACGGACGGAAGATCAATCTTACGGGCATCAAGTCGAAAGGTCCGCAAAGGTCCTTCGCCGAGCGCCAGGCGATCAACGCCCCGATCCAGGGCTCGGCTGCCGACATCATCAAGCGCGCCATGATCCGCATGCCGGAAACCCTTGCCAAGGCGGAGCTGTCGGCGCGGATGCTGTTGCAGGTACACGATGAACTTGTCTTCGAATGCCCGGAACAGGAAGCCGACAAATTGATCGAAATCGTCCGCACCACAATGCAGGGTGCAGCCGGGCCAGCCTTGCACCTGTCTGTGCCGCTGGTCGTGGACGCGCGCGCCGCGAAGAATTGGGCCGAGGCGCACTGAGACAGTCCAATCAACGATTTGAGAGGTGATGCAGGTATACAGTTTCTGCCCAACATCAATACGACTGAGAGTACGGACATGTCCGACCCCCAGTCCAACTATTCGGCAGGCAGCCTTTCGAGCAATTTCAGATGACCCACCTTTCGTATCTTTTCAAGCGATCTGAAGTTGCACTCATGGATTCCCGAATCTAGCCTTGAGACGATTCACTTGGGGAAGAGGCCGGAAATGCATCCTATACTATTCAAGCTCGTGGCATGTCTTGTGCTTTCACTTGCTTACAGCTCGAATGTTTTCGCTGATTATCCAGCTGCATATGTAGGAAAGGCGGAATTGCGCGACATTGCCGTCTCTCCGGACGGTACAGAACTCGTTCTTCTGAAGACGGGTCATAAGGACGATATCGTCCAGAAGTTTGGGTGGGACGAGATAGCTATCGAGGATAGCGCGACAGGCGACACCCGAATCGAGATCAAGCAGACTTACACATACTACAGCAAGTCGGTAAATTGGCTCTATGACTGGGTGTCTTGGCCATTCGACGACATCATTCTGTCCAGTGGTGTCGAGTTCACGGTTTCCGGAGACAAGTTCAAATCACGCTCGGTGTTTCTGACAATCAACCCTGAAACCGGTGAGAAGAAAGTCCTTACCGCCAGCCGGAAAAGAAACCTCGACAAGGAACTCGATACGCCAAAGCTCATCGCAAGTGATGCAGATCGTCGCGAAGTCACCTTGGCCGTACACAAAAAGGAGTCCGTTGATCTTGTTTCCATCAACGTAGATACCGGCAAGCAGCGCTTGCTGGATACAGCGAATGAACGAACTTTGACTTGGCTGCTCGATGAGCAGATGCGTCCAATCATGCGGATCGAGAAGAGCAAGACCGGTGGGCTTCACCAATATTATTCGAGCCAAGACGGTGGTCAAAACTGGACGCTGCGGTTTCAGCACGATCCTCTCAACGAGGGATTCTATCCAGTTTCCTACTCGTCCAAAAACAATGGATTTATCGTGGTGTCCCGCCCTGCGGGCGCAGAGCACGCCAATCTCTACACATTCGATCTCGAGACAGGACAGTTCAGCGAAGCACTCTTCGGCGATGCCGAGTACGATATCAGTTCTGCGCGTGTGAAGCGTGGATCGGATGATCTCATGTACTCATCAATCTGGAAGGATAAACTTGAGAAGCACTGGTTCACACCCCAAGATGCCAAGCTCGGACGAGCCATCGATTCGGCCCTTCCAGACGAAGCCAACTGGTCTGTATTCGACATGAGCTCAAACGGGCAGACCTGGGTTATTTATGTCAGCTCCCCGATTAATCCGGGAGCGTACTATGTGTTGCGCAATGATTTGAAGAGACTTCGCAAGATTTCAGATGCACGTCCTCATGTCGACCTCACAACAACGTCTATGCCGCGGCGAATTGACTATCAGAGCTCTGAAGGCCTGTCGTTGAGAGGTTACTTTACGCCCTCCACACGCTCGCCAGGCAACGCCCCCCTCATCGTCATGCCTCACGGAGGCCCAGTGTCTCGAGACGTGATGGACTGGGATGGGTGGGCTCAGTATTTTGCACATCGCGGCTATGGAGTTTTTCAGCCCCAGTTTCGTGGCTCAGGTGGATTTGGCCGAACGTTTGAGCGGCTCGGTCACGGCGAGTGGGGTAAGGCAATGCAAAAGGATATAGCTGATGGCGTCTGGGCACTCGAACAAGCTGGTCTGGTAAACCCAAATCAGCCCAGGAGCATTGTTGGGGCTTCCTATGGCGGCTATGCTGCGCTGGCCGCCGCTACCATGACACCTGACGCCTACCAGTGCGCGATAAGCTATGCGGGCGTCAGTGATCTGCCGCGAATGCTCCGTCAGTATGACCCCTCTGATACAGTGGATGCATTCGTTCGGAACATCTGGACACAACGTATGAATAATGGACGCGATGATGAAACCGAATTGTGGCACCGGTCTCCAATCTCCTACATTGATTACCTCAAGGCGTCAGTGTTCCTGATTCATGGAACAGAGGACGAGATCGTCCATGTGGATCAAACCACCGCCTTCTATGAGGCCGCCATCAAAGCTGGAAAGCAGGCTCAAATCCTCTTGCTGGAACGAACCGGTCACCAGATTTACAGCGACGATACAAACACTGACTTGCTCGTCGCGATGAACGCGTTTCTGGTGCAATGCATGCCGCCCGCCCCTAAAACGCCGCCAACCGACGGAGCGAATCTCCCTTAAATTGCCGTAATGTGAGCCTTCGCTCGCCTTGATCCCTTGATTTCATTGTAATTGCATTGAAGGAGGGCTTTTGCCGTGACGCGAACCATGTTTGAACACCGTAAGACAAGACGGCCAGATCCCGTTCACGGATATGGGTTGGTTGAGAAGGATAGAGCGATGACGACATTGGCGCTGGTGGATGATGACGAGAACATCGTTGCGTCCCTGAAAATCTTCTTCGAGGCCGAGGGCTATGATGTCCGTACCTATCATGATGGAGAGTCGGCCCTGCCAGCGCTGACGGAGACGCCGCCGGACATCGCCATCCTGGACGTGAAGATGCCCCGCATGGACGGTATGGAACTGCTGCGGCGCCTCCGCCAGACCTCCGAGCTGCCGGTCATCTTCCTCACTTCCAAAGACGAGGAAATCGACGAAGTCATCGGCTTCAACATTGGCGCCGACGATTTTGTCCGCAAGCCCTGCTCCAATCGCCTGCTGGCGGAACGCGTTAAGGCCGTGCTCCGGCGTGCTCGCGGCGGCGTGGCGGGCTCTGAAGACGGGGACCAGAAGCCAATCGTGCGCGGCAAGCTGACCCTCGACCCGAACCGCCATGCCTGCACCTGGGATGGCCACCCGGTCCGCCTGACCGTGACGGAATTCCTGATCCTGCAGGCGCTCGCCCAACGCCCCGGCTATGTCAAAAGCCGCGACCAGCTGATGGACGCCGCCTATGATGACCAGATCTATGTCGACGACCGCACCATCGACAGCCACATCAAGCGCCTTCGCAAGAAGTTCCGCGAAGTGACCGATGAATTCGACGCGATCGAGACCCTGTATGGCGTCGGCTACCGCTACACCGAATAGGCGCGGGGTCACCGAGCTCTATATCGGCGGGGCGGGCGACACCCGCACCCGCCTCGTTGCCGCCTACGCTGATGAACGTCGGCGCAAACTTGCCCACCAGGCGCACCATGACGCGCACTATTTCCCTCATTATGCCTCTCGGCGCATCCAGCATATCGCCCGACGGGATGCCGAAATCGGGCGCAGGCTCGTACTTGTCGGCCACAGCTGGGGTGGCGACACCGCGCTACGCGTGCTGAAGGCCATGCGGCCAATTTCGGTGGATTTGCTTGTCTGCATCGACCCTGTTCCGAAATCCCGCCTCAACCCGCCCCCGCGGCCGCGCAATGCCGACATGATCATCCATGTCGATGCCCGACCGAGCTATCCAAACCGATCGGACCAGGTGAAAGGCATGGGGCAATGGTTTGGCGGGACATTGCATCGCCGCCTGTCAGCGGCGCATGCCTTGATCGTCGCGGATTCGAACCATTTTGCGTTCTCCCAGATGATGTTCACGTCTGGAGAAGATGGCCTGTCTGCCGCCAATCATATCGAACAAATTGGCCAACCTATGCGAGCCCGAGGCGCCAGCTCCAGTTCGGCAGGCTCAGGACGAGTAGCATGAAACCCAGCCCGATCAGAAAGCTCAGCGGCGAATATATCCGGCGATTGAGCGTCAGGAAGGGCATTTCAGGGGCTGAGCGCTCAAAAGCTGGCAGGATTCCGATGACACCCCGCCCAAGGAATACGAATCCGGCCGCCAGTCCCGCCAAAATCAGCAAGCCCTTCTGGACCAGCGACGGCAGGGGCAGAGTTACGTATCCGCCCAACATTGCCGCCAGGACAGCGGCCGCAAACAGGCAGAAGGCCACCACCATGCAGGACAGGGCGGACGGCATTCTGGTAATTCCCCGGCGCCCAACAACGGCCCGGGCAAGGGCCTGCTCATTCGCACAGGGGAAAGTGCTGCCCAATGCCCACAGCAGGTGCAGGCAGCCCAGTACGACCAGCACTGCCACCAGAATGGGAGAAATGATTGGTGCAATCATGACGACACTCCTAGGTCACGGCGCGGCGAGTAAAATGCGCCGCCCACTTGCCGTTCCCTCCATCATTCAATAGCCACACACCAGACTAACACAAGCAATAGGATAACTTCATGGCAGACCCGGAAAACACGCTTCTCCTCGAAACCTCCAAGGGCTCGGTGAAAATCGACCTGCGTCCGGACCTGGCGCCCGGCCATGTCGAGCGGATCAAGGAACTGGCCCGCGAAGGCTTTTATGATGGCATCGTCTTCCACCGCGTGATCGACGGCTTCATGGCACAGGTCGGCTGCCCACAAGGCACAGGGATGGGCGGTTCGTCCAAACCGGACCTGAAAGCGGAATTCAATGCAGAGCCCCATGTTCGCGGCACCTGCTCCATGGCCCGCACATCGGCCCCCAACTCGGCCAACAGCCAGTTTTTCATCTGCTTTGATGATGCCAGCTTCCTGAACCGCCAATACACGGTCTGGGGCCAGGTCAGCGAAGGCATGGATGTCATCGACCAGCTGGCCAAGGGTGAGCCGCCGCGCAATCCCGACCGGATCGTCAGCATGAAGGTGGCTGCCGACGCCTGATTTCAGGCAGGCAGGTAAGCCGGAATGACGGACAGGAAAATCAGGCGAAAAGCGATCGCGCGCCACGGGTCAAGAATCTTCGGCTCGCGCATTGCTCGTCTGATTTTCGCGTCCAACCTTGCCGGCCTTGCCATCCTGATCATCGGCGCGATGGTCCTGAACGAGATGCGCGCCGGCTTCGTCGTCTCAAAGAAACAGGATCTTGTGGCGCAGGCGCAGATCTTCACCAGCCTGCTGGGCGATGATGCGACCACACCCGCGCCCAAACTCGACGAAGACGCTGCCCGGCAGACCATTGTCCGCCTGAACCTGCCGGAGCGGGTACGCGCCCGCATCTACTCTCCCGATGGTGAACTGGTCGGCGACAGCTTCTATCTTTCCGAGCGGGTGGATATAGATGCCCTGCCGCCGTTGCAGGAACCCAGCAGCTTTGCCCGCCTCGGCGCAAACCTGTCCGAATGGGCCAGCAACACCCTCGGCCCCATCATGCCTCGGCGCAGTTCTGATGCCCTCGTCGCCCAGAGCTTCGAGGAGGAATTCGAGATTGCCGTCCGCGGACAGGAAGCTGCCAGCCAGCGTTTCTCCGATCGAGGCCAGCGGATCATCTCCGTCTCCATGCCAATCCAGCGCGTCTCGGCTGTTGTCGGCGTCCTGACACTGGAATCCAATGACATTGACGAGATCATACGCGCCGAACGCGCCGCGCTCATCCCCTTTATCGGTGTGGCTGTACTCGTGGCGTTCATCACGTCAGTCCTGCTCACCCTCGGCATCGCCCGGCCCCTCCGACGCCTGTCAATTGCGGCCGACCGTATCCGGGCGGGTGCATCCGACCGGATCGACATTCCGGCCCTGACCAATCGCAAGGATGAAATCGGTAATCTCGCTGCCTCGATGCAGAGCATGACCGAAGCCTTGCTGGAGCGGATCGAGGCGAATGAACAATTCGCCGCCGACGTTGCCCATGAATTGAAAAACCCCCTCACCTCTATTCGCTCGGCCGTCGAAACGGCTGACCGGGTGCAGGACGATCCTGTGGCATTGGAGCGCCTGCGGCAGGTCATCGCTCAGGATGTGAAGCGGCTGGACCGTCTGATTACAGATATTTCAAACGCATCCCGTATCGAAGCGGAAATGACACGTGTGCCGACCGAACAGATGGACATTGCCGGCTTCGTCCACGATGTCGTCCAGACCTATGAAGCCTTCAGCCGCGAAGACGGCGCCGTATCGGTCCACTATCGGGACGACACGATGGGCGCACGGCTTCTGGTCCGCGGCCGCGACGGTCCACTCGGCCAGGTGGTGCGCAACCTGATCGACAATGCCCGCTCCTTCTCGCCAGCTGGCGGGCAGGTCAATGTCATCGTCGACCAGTCGAATGACGGCCCACAGACCATTGCCCGCATCATGATTGAAGATAACGGCCCCGGCGTACCGGACGACAAGCTCGAAACGATCTTCAGCCGCTTCTACACTGACCGCCCGGCCGGGACCGCCTTCGGCAACAATTCCGGTCTCGGCCTTTCGATCGTACAACAGATTGTGACGACCCACCGCGGCAAGGTCTGGGCCGAAAACCGCGCAGAAGGGGGCGCGCGGTTCATCGTCGACCTGCCGGCGATGTAAGCCGCGTTAGCGGTTCTGGCGGTTGTTGATCAGGTCGTCCACAACTTCAGGCTCGGCCAATGTCGATGTGTCGCCAAGATTTGAATACTCGTTCTCGGCAATCTTGCGCAAAATCCGCCGCATGATCTTGCCCGACCGCGTCTTGGGCAGGCCCGGCGCGATCTGGATCAGGTCGGGGCTGGCAATCGGGCCGATCTCCTGGCGCACATGCTGGATCAGATTCTTGACCAGCGCGTCGTCCACCTCGACTCCCTGGCGCAGAGTCACATAGGCATAGATGCCCTGCCCCTTCACGTCATGCGGATAACCGACTACGGCCGCCTCCGCGACAGCGTCATGGCTCACCAGGGCGCTTTCGACCTCTGCCGTGCCCATCCGGTGTCCGGAGACGTTGATAACATCATCCACCCGCCCTGTGATCCAGTAGAAGCCGTCCTCATCACGTCGACAGCCATCGCCCGTGAAGTAGGTGCCGGGATAGGCCGTGAAATACGTGTCGATGAAACGCTGATGATCGCCATAGACCGTGCGCATCTGGCCGGGCCAACTGTCAGTAATCAACAGGTTCCCGTCCGTTGCTCCTTCCAGCACGATGCCCTCGGCATCAACCAAAACGGGCTTGACGCCAAAGAAGGGGTGGCTGCCGGCGCCCGGCTTCATGTCGGTCGTCCCCGGCAGGGGCACGATCATCGTGCCGCCCGTCTCGGTCTGCCACCATGTGTCGACAATCGGACACCGCGCTTCGCCCACGACGTGGAAATACCATTCCCAGGCCTCCGGGTTGATCGGTTCGCCGACGGTGCCCAATAGCCGGATGGATTTCCGGGACGTCTTGTTCACCGGCCCCTCGCCTTCGCGCATCAGCGCGCGGATGGCGGTTGGCGCCGTGTAGAAAATAGTGACATTCTGCTCGTCGCAGACCTGCCAGAAGCGTGAGGCGTCCGGATAGGTCGGCACGCCCTCGAAGACGAGGCTTGTCGCCCCATTCGCAAGCGGTCCGTACACGATATAGGTATGTCCGGTCACCCAACCGACATCGGCCGAGCACCAGAAGACGTCGTCTTCCTTCAGATCGAACACATATTCATGCGTCATCGACGCCCAGACCAGATAGCCTCCAGTCGTGTGCAGCACGCCTTTCGGCTGGCCGGTCGACCCCGACGTGTAGAGGATGAAGAGCGGGTCTTCGGCATTCATCGGCTCAGGCGGGCAGTCGGACGAAATGCCTTCGGCGGCCTCATGCAGCCACTGATCCCGGCCTTCCTTCATGCTGACCTCGGCGCCGGTCCGTTTCACGACCAGCATCTTCTCAACCATGCCGCCGGCAATCTCCGCCGCCTTGTCCGCATTCACTTTCAATGGCACACGGCGCCCCCCGCGAACGCCCTCATCGGCTGTGATAAGGAATTTGGATTCGCAATCCGTAATCCGGCCGGAGAGCGCTTCCGGGCTGAAGCCACCGAACACGATGGAATGCACTGCGCCGATCCGTGTGCAGGCCAGCATGGCATATGTGGCCTCCAGGATCATCGGCATGTAGATCGTGACCCGGTCGCCTTTCTTCACGCCCATCTTTTTCAGGACGTTCGCAAACTTGCAGACGGCCGTGTGAAGCTGGCGATAGGTCATCTTGTGGGTATTGCCGGGCTCGTCGCCCTCCCAGATCAGCGCCACCTTGTCGCCACGAGTTTCCAAATGCCGGTCAAGGCAGTTGGCCGATACATTCAACACACCATCGGAAAACCACTTCACATGCAGGTCGCCCGTCTCCCAAGAGACGTCCTTCACGACCGTGTAGGGTTTGATCCAGTCGAGCCGCTTGCCGTGTTCACCCCAGAAAGCTTCCGGGTCGGAGATCGAGGCCTCATACATTTCGCGATACTTTTCCGGGGTCAGGTTCGCTTTTGCTGCAAACTCCGCCGGTACCGGATATATTTTTTGTGCGTCGCTCATGAATGGCTCTCCGTCTGGCATGTTTCCGTCCTCCTGTCAGAATGCATACTTTGTGGAGAAGGTGAACCGTGTGATCGATCCATCTGCTCCACTTTCCTCTTCGCGGATCCCGTGGAGCAACTCTGTCCCCAGGGTCACATTCGGGGCGACATCCCACAGGATTGCGCCAAAGACCGATTGCACCGAAGAGGTCACGCCGCCGCCCAGATACTCCGGATTGTCGATGAACAGGCCTGAATAGCCGCCGCTGAAGCGCGCGGTCTCACCAAACGGGTGACGCCACGCCACAAGGCCGCCATAGCTCGGGATTGCCTCCAGATCGCCATTCGGGTCCAGCGCCGTGGAACGGCTGGCCGCCAGACCGACATACCGGCCGATCCCTTCCCCACCGACCAGGTTGAAGCGCAGATCGTCTTTCTCCCCCATCATGAGCCGACCGGAAACACTCAGCCCGTACCCGAAGGCTTCATCCTCCTCTGTGCCGAAATCTGCGCGCAATTGCCGCGCGATACCCGCAATGGATACGTTGCCGAAATCGCCGGTCATATTGTAGCGCGCGACCACATCCGGGATGAGGTTCTCGTCGCGGGAGCCCGCATTGAGCGTCGTCGTGTTCGGATTCTCGACCGCGAATTGCCAATTGCCATTCGTATAGCGGATCTGTGGCTGGCGCACGAAGACCATACCATCCGACAGGATCAGGAAGCTCGCGCTTTCGGGGATGGCGGATGTGTTCTGGAAGGTCGACCATTCCTGTCCGACCAGCCAGTTCTTGTATTTCATGAAGGCGCGCCGCAGACGCGGCGAGTAGGAATTCGAGACAAGCTCATTGCCCTGCCCCGACCCCAGAAAGTCCATTTCAATATGCGCGCTTAGAGTATCGTCTCCCACCGGACGTGAGGCCGACAGGAAGAAACGGGAGGATTCTGCGGTGAAGTCCGTGAACGACGTTTCTTCTCCTCCGATGGGCGTCGCGCTTGGAATGTAGAAATCGCGTGCGATGGAGCTGCCGGCAATGGCGCCGTCGCTGAGCGAGGTGACATGGACATCCGCATCGACGAAGCCGCCGAATTTCAGCGTCGTGTCGCCAACCAGGAACCCGTCAGTCTTGGGCGCAGGCGCAGCGGCCGTAGCCTCGGTAACCGTGCGCTCGATCCGCACGACATCTTCTTCCCGGCTCGCCCGTTCAGTGGCCAGTTCGGTCTTGAGTTCGGAGACCATCGCCTCCAGCGCTGCAATCCGATCTTCCAGCGACGTGTCCTGAGCCACCGCACCTAATGCGACGACAACCGAGACCGATGACAACATCAGCACCTTCAACGCTCGTGACATGATTTCCTCCCTCTATTTTTTGTGTAAGGGAAGTATCTGACTGATGCTGCGGCTCCGCCATTAGCCATTGGTGCTAAGACAAAAGTCTAAGAGCCCCCAGAGACAATCCATGTTTTATGGGATACACTGCGTAGCTAACCGCAGAGACTGCTTAAGCAGCGGGGAAATGGGGAGGAACAAGATGCCGGACGCGCCCCGCGTCCTGATCGTGGACGATCATCCATTGTTCAGGGATGCGCTTGAAACTGCCTTGGAATGCGCCTTTCCTTCCGGTGCAGAAGCTACCCATGCAAGTAACCTGTCCGGTGCGTTGGACATTCTCAGGTCAAATCCAGTGGATTTGATCCTACTCGACCTGAATCTCGGAGATTGCGCCGAGTTCGAGGGGCTCACTACCCTACTCGCCGCAGAACCCGGCTGCCCCATCGTGGTCGTCTCGGCCACGGAAACGCCCAAGGCATTTCAAATGGCGGGCGCCCTTGGGGCGGCCGGTTACTTGCCGAAAAGCATGTCCCTGGAAGATCTGTCCGCTGCGCTGGCGACCACGCTTGATGGCGGCACATGGTTCCCGAAGACCAATGGCACCCACCTGCCCGCCAGCCCGGCAGCTGAACGTATTGCCAGTCTCACCCCCGCCCAGCGCCGCGTACTCGCGGGCCTGTCCGCAGGTCTCCTGAACAAGCAGATCGCCCACGAGATGGACATTTCTGTTGCGACGGTGAAAGCACACATGACGGCCATTTTCAGGAAGCTCGGCGCCAACAACCGGACCCAGGCCCTGCTGATTTATCAGGAAGACACTTCCGTCGGGAGCGCCTCGAACGCCTGACCGCGTCCGCGCGTCTTGCACATCATCAGAAACTGGCGAATGTCCACCGGATTGCTGGGCTTGCGCAGGACAGGGACGTTCGCCCCCCGTGCCTTGGAGAGGTCCGGTACATTGGTCGCCGCCGTCAGCAACAAGACATTGGCCGGGTCGCGCAATCGGGCACGATTTTGCTGGATCAGGTCGAGACCGCTGACCTCGTCTTCGAGATCAAGATCCGCGATCAGGGCGTCGAAGCACTCGTCCTTCAGACACCGGATGGCCTCAGCCACGGTACGGACGCTCGTCGCCCGGCACCCCCAGCTTTCAAGCAGGCGGGTCATGCTGTCGACAATCGCCGGCTCGTCATCGACAAAGAGAACGCTGATGCCTTTCAGGCTCGTATCGTCCCGTGTGAAGGCATTCACCGATTTGGCTCGGCGGACGGGCGGCGTTTCCGCCATAGGCACCGTCACCGAGAACACGCTTCCTTTCCCTGGCGTGGACCGCACATCAATGCTGGCTTCCATGAGGCTGGCCAGACGCCGCACAATGGACAGGCCGAGGCCAGCGCCGCGAATACCGACATTGTCGGAATCCTCATACTTGCGGAACTCCTCGAAAATCAGCTCCAGCCGGTCGGCGGGAATACCGGGGCCAGTGTCATACACTTCAATCCGGACCTTGCGGCCCTGCCGGCGCGCGCCGACCAGCACCCCGCCCGACTTGGTGTAGCGGCGGGCATTGGATATGAAGTTCCGCACGATGCTTTTAAGATAGTCCGGGTCGGCGAACACTGCCAGTTTCGTGGGCGCCACACGCAGCTCCAGTCCGGACCGGTCAGCCATGGGTTGCGCCTCGTCAATCAGGTCTTCCAGCAACGGTCCCAGCGGCAATTTCACCGGCACCGCCTTGACCTGGCTGTGGTCCAGTCTTGAAATGTCCAGCAAGCCCTTGAGCAATTCATCCGCTGACTGAATGGCGCGGTCAGCTCGCGTCGCCAAATCCGGAGCGGATCCATTCGCGATGATCGACCCCATATAGAGCCGCGCGGCATTCAGCGGCTGCAGCAGGTCGTGGCTGGCAGCGGCCAGGAAGCGCGTCTTGGACGCATTGGCACCCTCCGCCTCTTGACGAGCGAGGTTCAGATCGTCCGCCATATCTTCCAGCTTCTGTGTCCGTTCCTTCACGCGGCTTTCCAGCATTTCATTGGCTTCGACCAGCGCCTGTTCCCGCAATTTGTCTTCGGTGATATTCGCGAAAGTCGTCACATAGCCGCCGCCGGGCATCGGGTTGCCGCTGATCCGCAAATACAAACCGTCCGGATTGCGTCGTTCATAGGTGTAGGCCCGGCCGGACCGCATGTGCGCCACCCGGCGCCTTGCCTGTTCTGCCGGATCGCCATCGATCCATCCGGTCCGGATATTGTGTTCGATCAGCTCCGCCACCGGCACGCCGACCACGACCTTTGCAGGCGGATAGTCGAAGAGGTCGACATAGGCGGTATTCCACGCCACGAGCTTCTGGTCAGCATCCACCACGCTGATGCCGTGCGGGATATTCTCCAGCATCGATTGCAGCATGTGCCGCTCGAACCGTGCGGCCTGCGTCTTGTGGTCCAGCATGGACAGCACATCCGGCAGGGTGACGTCACTGCCGCCAATCGCGGACGACAGGACCACGCGGGCCGAGGACGAGCCGAGGGCACCGGCCAGCAACTTTTCCGTTCGCTGAACAAGCAGCCAGTTGGCGGGTGCATCCCCGGACGCAGCAATGCCTGTATCGTCCTCGAACTTCACGAAGGCATGATCCACGGCTTCAGGCGTCAGGAAGCGGGACGCCAGCGTCTTCAGTCCGTTCGGCGAGACCTTGAAGGCGTGCGTATCGACGGCGCCCTCGGCAATCTCGATGACCTGATCGCCGCCGACAAATACCGCCGCCTGCACCCGGTCGCGTAACCGCTCACGCGCGCGCAGCGAAACGATCACGAACAGAAGGAGATTGGTGCCGAGGCTGAGCAGGACGCCATGAGTCAAACTGTCGTCGATCTTCAGCCCAAACATCGCATGCGGATCCAGCACCGATGGGACTATGGCCGTGATCGCGTCGTATCCGACAATGGCCGGCAGGAACAAGGTATAGGCCCACAGCGCCATGCCGGAGATCAGCCCGGCCAGCACGCCCGATCGGCGGCCATGGCCCCACGTGACCGCACCGATCAGACCTGGCGCGAACTGCGCCGCCGCCGCAAAAGAGAGCAAGCCAATCTGCGCCAGGGCCTCGCCCGTACCGGCTCTGCGGTAATAGGCATAGGCCAGCATCAACAGCACTATGATTACGATCCGCCGCGTCAGGACAATCCTCGCGCCCGCATCGCCGCTCAAACTCGCAAAGCGCCCGGACCGCATGATGGCGGGCACGACGAGGTCATTGGTCACCATGGTGGACAGGGCCACCGTGGAAATGATCACCATGCCCGTCGCCGCCGAGAAGCCGCCCAGGAAGACCAGCGTAGCCAGCAGGCCGCTGCCGCGTTGGAGCGACAGGTCCAGCACGAACAGATCCGGCTGCGCGCCCGGCCCGAGTATGGCCATGCCCGCAATCGTGATCGGAATGACGACGAGGCTCGTCAGCAGCATGTAGACGGGAAACACCCATTTCGCGGTTTCAAGGTCCTTCTGCGTCTGGCGCTCGATCATTGCGACATGGAACTGCCGCGGCAGGCAGATAATGGCCGCCATGGCCAGCAGGGTCATGGTGATGAAGCGCTCCGAGAAGCGAAACGTCTCGAAAGTATGCGCCACAGGTGCACTCTCCGGCACGCTGCCATTCATCAACAGCTGAATGGACAACACGGCCACGGCGATCAGCGCTGCGAGTTTCAGCACTGCCTCCACCGCGAGCACGCGCATCAGGCCGGAATTGTGCCGCGTGGCATCCGACTGCCGTGTGCCAAACAGGATGGCGAAGATGGCAAGGGCAAATGCCGTCAGCAGGACGGTCTCGTTCGCTGGCGTATTCGCCGCTCCGTCGGAACCATAGGCCAGCGCCTGAAAACTCATGCCGACCGATTTCAGCTGCAGCGCGATATAGGGCAGGCTTCCTGCCACGGCCGCAAGGGTTGCGGCCGCCGCAATTGCCCGGCTCTTGCCATAGCGCGCCGACAGGAAGTCAGACAGGGACGAGATGCCTTCGCGCTGGGTGACATCCCCGATCCGCTGCACGAGGCCCGGAAACAGGACGAACACAAGCGTCGGTCCCAGATAGATCGTCAAATAATCCCATCCGCTTTCCGCAGCCGTGCCGACCGCGCCGAAAAACGTCCAGGACGTGCAATAGACTGCCAGCGCGAGCGAATAGACTAACGGGTGCTGGGTGAATCCCGGCCGCATTGCCGTCTGGTCCCCGCGCCAGGCGATCAGGAACAGGCCAAGCATGTAGAGCGTGGTCGCTCCAAGGATCAGCCAGACAGGCATTTGCACCTCTCGATACGGGTCATGCCAGAGTTACACACGGCATCGAACCGGGAAATTGGCCTTACGTCTATATGACAGCAGCCGTAAAAACGGAAAAAGGGTGGCCCCGGCAGGGGCCACCCGTCAGTTTGGAGTTCGCCGGGAGAGGCTATTCGGCAGGCACAGGGGCCATGCCTTCGTCCGCAATGCCGTGCGATCTCCGTGTGCCCGGCACGCGGATGTCTTCTACCAGGTCCTGGATGTCCTGCGGCGGCGGAGCGGTCACGAGGGCCACCACGATGCCAACAGCCAGCGACAGGAACATGAACAGGAAGCCGATGCCTTCCGGCGACACACCGAACCACCAGTCTGCAGGATCCGTGTTCACGAACTTGAAGTAGTAGATGTAGCTGAACGTCGAGATGAGGCCGGTCAGCATGGACGCAATGGCCCCTTCCCGGTTCATCCGCTTCCAGAAGATGCCCAGCACGATCACCGGGAAGAGCGACGCTGCCGCCAGGCCAAAGGCGAAGGCTACCACCTGCGCCACAAAGCCAAGCTTTGCCGTGTTCATTCCCATGATCCCCGCAAGGACGACCGCGCCGGCGGCCGAGGCTCGCGCAACCCGCAATTCATCCTTGTCCGACATGTCCTTGAACAGGGTTCTCCGACAGAGATCGTGAGAGATCGATGACGAGATGACCATCAGCAATCCGGCTGCCGTGGACAGGGCTGCCGCAAGGCCGCCTGCAACCACGAGCCCGATAACCCAGGCCGGCAGGTTCGCGATCGACGGATTGGCCATCACGAAGATATCCCGGTCGAGCTTGGTGACTTCATTGTCGTCACCCGCACGATACTGGATCACGCCATCGCCATTCTTGTCCTCGATGCCCAAGAGACCGGTTTTCTCCCAGTCCTTGAACCATTTCGGCGTCGGCTTGCCACCGGCTGCCACGATCGCCGCAGCTTCGGTCTCATAGTCGGCATCATCCGCGATGTAGGTCGACTCATTCACCGTATCGATGAAGTTGAGCCGCGCGAACGAGGCCACGGCCGGGGCTGTCGTGTAGAGCAAGGCGATGAACACCAGTGCCCACCCGGCAGAAACCCGGGCTGCACCCGCGCTCGACACCGTGAAGAAGCGGATAATCACGTGCGGCAGGCCTGCCGTCCCGAACATCAGCGCGCCGGTGATGGCGAATATATCGAACGTGGTCTTGTTCGTCTGCGTATACTCCTGGAAGCCGAGATCGGTCACAACCGTGTTGAGCTTGCTCAACATCGAGATGTCTTCGCCTCTCACATCCGAGATGAAGCCCAGCTGTGGGATCGGATTACCGGTAACGATCAGCGAAATGAACACCGCCGGAACCGTATAGGCAAAGATCAGCACACAGTATTGCGCGACCTGTGTATAGGTAATGCCCTTCATCCCGCCAAGCACGGCGTAAATAAAGACGATGCCCATGCCGACCATGATGCCGGTATTGAACTCGACGCCGAGAAAGCCGGAAAAGGCCACGCCAACGCCTTTCATCTGTCCTGCAATATAGGTGAAGGACACAAACAGGGCGCAGATGACGGCGATCATGCGCGCTGCGGTCGAATAATAGCGGTCCCCCACAAAGTCCGGCACGGTAAACTTGCCGAATTCGCGCAGGAATGGCGCCAGCAACAGGGCCAGCAACACATATCCACCGGTCCAGCCCATCAGGTAGACCGAGCCGCCATAGCCCAGGAAGGCAATCAGGCCGGCCATTGAAAGGAACGAAGCCGCCGACATCCAGTCTGCTGCGGTCGCCATGCCATTCACCATGGGATGCACGTCATGGCCGGCAACATAGAAATCATCGGTGGAAGAGGCCCGGGCCCACACGGCAATCGCGATGTAGGTCCCAAAGGTGCCAATCACCCAGAAATATGTCCAGAAATCCTGCCCCATTGCCTCAGCCCTCCACGCCGTATTTCTTCTCCAGCCGGTTCATTGCCCGGCAGTAGTAGAAGATCAGTCCAACGAAGACATAGATCGATCCGTTCTGGGCGAACCAGAACCCTAGTGGCGCGCCGCCGATCGACAGATTATCCAGCAGGTCCCGGAACAGGATGCCTGCCCCATATGAGACCGCAAACCAGATGACGAGCAGGGAAAGGGTCAATCGGATGACTTCCCGCCAATACCCCTTCCCATCAATTTTGTAGCCAGGTTCTGACACGTGTTTCCTCCCATGACGTTTTTTGTCTTTGCGCAGTTCCGCAGCCTGCAGGCTGCCGGAAGCAGGAGGAAGATGAAACCTGAACTTTGGTCTTAATGCCGGTTTTAGCTATCGGTCTCAGGGCCGGGAGTGGGTTGGGTCTTGCGCGCATGCCGCCATTCGGCGATGCCGCCCATGATCAGCCAGCCCGACAGGACCAGTCCGCCCAGCAAATAGGCTTCGCGAAAGCCGAGCCCCGGCTCAAGGATCGCCACAGCCGCCCGGAACGCGAAAATCAGGCCCATCAGGATGCCAAGAGAGATCATGATGTGATGTTTCATGCTGCCGCCAACGCTTCCTTCTTGACCGGACACGACCATATGCGTCTCGCGCCGTGTGGCAAGGCAGGACTTTGGTCTAACGCCCCCTGCGCCAAAGCCTTGCCAGTACAGGCCGGATCGCATATATGCGCGCCTTCAGAAACGGCGGCGCAAGGCCGTGCGTGTCAGCTTCTTACCTCATCCCGAATGCGGAGAGGCGGAGTCGAGGGCGAAAGGAAACCCCAAATGTCCAAATCCCAAATTACTTTCAATATCGAACTGCGCGAACGCGTCGGCAGCGGCGGATCCCGCGCAGCACGTCGCGAAGGCTTTGTGCCCGGCGTTCTTTATGGTGGCGGCGAAGATCCCGTTGCGATTACCCTGAAACGCAACGAAGTGCTCAAGGCCATCGAAACCGGCCACTTCCTGTCCTCCACCGCAACGCTCGTCCACAAGGGCACGAAACAGCTCGTGATCCCTCAGGCGATCCAGATGCACCCGGTCTCCGACCAGCCCATGCACGTCGACCTGTTCCGCGTCAGCCGTGACCAGAAGATCAAGGTGGAAGTCCAGGTCCACTTCATCGGCGAAGAAGTGTCTCCGGGCCTCAAAAAGGGCGGCACGCTCAACGTGGTGCGCCACACGGTCGAACTGCTTGTTCCGGCCGGCAACATTCCGGAATCGCTGGAAGCAGACGTCTCCAAGCTGGAAATCGGCGACAATGTGAAAATCTCCGACATCAACCTGCCGGGCGATGCCGAGCCGACCATCACCGACCGCGACTTCACCATCGCAACCATCGCTGGCCGTACGGCAACCGCCGACACCACGACGGAAGAAGGTGAAGAGGCTGAAGGCGAAGAAGCCGCAGCTGAAACCGAAGCCGAAACAGAGTCGGAAGACTGATCGGCACGTTCTGGTCTCGTGTGTCCAGCCTTTTAGGGCTGGGCACACAGCCAAACCCTGCTATTTCGGAAGAGGGAGGCCGCGTCGTGCTCATTCTTTCCGGTCAGGGAAATCCAGGCGAAAAATATGCGAAGAACCGGCACAATGCCGGTTTTCTCGTCTTGGACGAGATCCACGCCGCGCATGGATTCCAGCCCTGGCGCTCGAAATTCGAAAGCGAGATTGCAGAGGGCTTTATCGGCCCGGACCGCGTCAAGACGCTGCTCGTCAAGCCGCAGACCTTTTACAACGAGACCGGCCGCGCCCTCTCCAAGGTCGCCCAATTCTACAAATTGTCCCCGGAAGACGTGGTTGTCCTGCATGACGAGATTGATCTCGCGCCCGGCCGCGTACGCCTGAAACAGGGCGGCGGGCATTCCGGCAATAACGGCGTCCGCTCGATGATTGCCCATCTCGGCGAGACGGTTCGCCGGGTTCGCATCGGTGTCGGTCACCCCGGCGACAAGTCGCGTGTCATGCCTTACGTGCTGTCCGATTTCTCAAAAGCCGACCATGACTGGTTCGATCCCTTGGTAAAGGCGATCTCAGACGCCCTGCCCTTCCTGGCCGAAGGCAATGACGAACGCTTCCAGACCGAAGTGATGCGCCTCGCGCCCGCGCCCAAGCACGATCCCAAACAGAAACGTTAAGGACGCGCTCTAGCCGTCCAGCTTTGCCAGCGCGGCAGCCTCGGCGGCTTCTGCCATGGCAACGGCGCCAACCGTACCATGCGCCGGCACCGGACTGCGGCCAAGCCCAAGGCACGCCGCATAGAAGCCTTCATCAGCCGCGCCAAGCGGATCGGGCAGGTCCGCCGCAATCTCCACGCGCACATCATAAGGCGTCGTGTTGACCAGCTGCCGCGTCAGGAAGTCGATGGAGATCTCTCCCGAAGGGTAGACCACATGCATAGTGCGCTGACGGGCGTCTGCCGCACGGCTGGCCATCAGGCGCGCCACACCGCCACTCGCATAGGTGAACTGGGCGTTTGCTTCGTCGATATGGTCTGAATGCACCCGCTTGCCGCTCGCCATGACGCCGGTGAACTCATTCCCCATCATCATCGCGGCAAGGTCGAGATCGTGGATCATGAGGTCCCAGATCACTGACACATCGCCTGCCCGATTGTCCGGCGCCGGCGGTCCGGCCCGGACGGATTCGATCAGCAGGGGTGTCTCTTCAATCGCCAGCACACCCATGGCCCGCGCGACGAACCGCTCCTGGTGCCCCACCTGCAGGATGCGTCCGCGCGCAGCGGCTTCATCCGCCAGATCGCGGGCGGCCTTGCCGGTCAGCGCCAGCGGCTTCTCCACCAGCACATGGCAGTGGGCTTCGATGGCCTGACGAGCAAGCTTCTCATGCCAGATGGCCGGAACCGCGATCACGATGGCATCGCACGCTTCGAGAAACGCTTCGTAATTGTCAAACCCCTTGGCACCAAACCGGCTGGCAATCGCGGTCGCCCGGTCCAGATCGATATCATAGACCCCGATGAGTTCGGTTCGGGCAGACGCGGCAGCCTTTTGGGCGTGGTAATTGCCAAAAACTCCAGCGCCCGCGACGCCTACTTTCAGTGTGGTCATAACAGATTGGCCCTCTTCGGCCCCCTAAAGACACTGCATCGCCTGACGCTGCAAGCCTTGGGCTCAGGCATGGCTGACACAGAGAATTGCAGATTCTTTCGCGCGCCCTCTTCACAGGTCCGGGATGCCGGTCCACTTACGCCTCAACAAGAACAGAGGAAGGAAAACACCATGACAGCCCTCACATCCACCGAATGGTCCCTCGCCGCACGTCCCGTCGGCATGCCCAAACTGTCGGATTTTCAGAAGAAAACCATCGACATCGCCCCGCCCGGTGCCGGCGAGATACAAGTGAAGAACGAGTGGATGTCGGTTGATCCGTATATGCGTGGCCGCATGTATGACCGCGAAAGCTATGTGCCGCCCTTCCAGATCGGCGAGACCATGCAGGGCGGCGCTGTCGGCCGCGTCACCGTCTCGAACCATCCCGACTACAAGCAGGGCGATTTGGTCTCCTCCATGGCTGGCTGGCGCACCGCATGGGTTGCGCGGCCGGAAGTCGTGATGGCGCAGAAACTGCCGGATATCGGCCTGCCCGAAAGCGCCTTCCTCGGTGTCGCCGGCATGCCGGGCCTGACCGCTTATGCAGGCATCCTGCGCGTCGCAGAACTGAAGGAAGGCGACACAGTCTTCGTTTCCGGCGCAGCTGGCGCCGTCGGCTCTACGGTCGTCCAGATCGCCAAGCTCAATAATTGCACCGTCATCGGCTCGGCTGGCGGCCCGGAAAAATGCGAGTTCGTGAAATCGCTCGGCGCAGACCATGTCATTGACTACAAGGCGGCGGGTGGCTTCGAAGGGCTCGTGAAGGCGCTGCGCAGCGCCGCCCCGAAAGGCATCGACGTCTATTTCGACAATGTCGGCGGCGATCACCTGACCGCCGCGATCGAAGTTGCTCGTCCAATGGCACGTTTCGCCGAATGCGGCATGATTGCCCAGTACAATGAAACCGGCCAACCAACCGGCCCGCACAACATTATCCAAGTCGTCGGCAAGCAGCTGAATATCCAGGGCTTCATCGTCTCGACGCATGCCGACATGCAGCCCGCCTTCTTCCAGGACATGGCGAAATGGATTTCGTCTGGCCAGATGAAGTTTGAAGAAACCGTCAAGGACGGGATCGACAAGGCGCCTGAAGCCTTCCTCGGCCTTTTCGAGGGCGCGAACACGGGCAAAATGCTGGTCAAGCTGGGGTAGTTATGTCGCGTCTGTTTGATGCCTATATCATGGTGGACTGGAGTGCCGCGTCAAAGCCTGTGACGGGGAAGAACTCCATCTGGATCGGGATCCTTGCAAAGGATGCCCGGCTCAAGCTGCAATACCAGTCCGTCAATATCGAAACGCGTCTCAAGGCGCGGTCTTTTCTGGAAGGCATCATCGCCAAGCTGACAGGGCGCGGCGACCGCGTCCTGATCGGCTTTGACTTCTCGCTGGGCTATCCGGCCGGGACCGCCGAGGCCCTGGGCCTCGACACGTCCGACAAAGCGCCATGGCAGGCGATGCACGCACATCTCGCCTCCAAGATGAAGGACAAGGCCGACAATTCCAATCCACGCTACGCCATCGCGGCCGGGATGAATTATGCCATCTCCAAGGGGCCATTCCCGTTCTGGGGAGCTCCGGCGCGGGATGTCGTCACCACCCTGTCCGACAAGAAACCGGATTTCGACGGTCAGGGCCTGCCGGAATACCGCATCGTGGAGTCCCAATTGCGGGACTCCAAGCGCGGCCAGCCGAAATCGGTCTGGCAACTCGCCTATACCGGCAGCGTGGGCAGCCAGTCCCTGACCGGCATCCCGCACATTCACGGCCTCCGTCAGGCCTTGCCGGCCTCGCGTGTCTGGCCATTCGAGTTCGAAGATGGCGAAATGACCGAGGAGTCGCTCGACGGCGTGCAGGTCGTTTTCGCGGAAATCTACCCGTCGCTAATTCCCGCCAAGCCTGAAAAGGGCGAAACACCGGATGCGGCGCAGATCCGCCAGATTGCCCATTACTATTCGGAAGTGGACGAAAAAGGCCGTCTAAACGGGCGAATTTCCACAAATAACTCTCTTGACGAGGGAAAAATATCGCAAATTCAGTCAGAAGAGGGCTGGATTCTCGGCGCATAGCCCGTCTTTATTGGGCTTTCGTCATATTCACGCCTTACGAATCGTGGGTATGTCGCTGCAACGGCGGGGGATCGCCGTTTAACATTAGAGGAGAACCCCTATGAATAAGGGCGAACTTACAAAAGCTGTCGCATCTGATTCCGGACTGTCGCAAAGCGACGCCGGCAAGGCTGTAGACGCTGTTTTCGACGCAATTGCTGGTGCCGTGAAAGACCGTCAGCAAGTGGCGATCGCAGGCTTCGGCACATTCTCGGCTAAAACCCGGAATGCTCGCACGGGCCGCAACCCAGCCACCGGCGAAGAAATCAAGATCCCGGAAAAGACATCGGCTGCTTTCAAGCCGGCTTCGGCTCTGAAAGACCTCTAGGATTCCTCAGGACCTTCGGGCCTGACACAAGGAATTCAAACGGCGCGTCGGCTCGGCTGGCGCGCCGTTTTCCATTCCAGCAGCAGGGTCTGCAGAATACCGGCGGTGAACACGCCGACGAAAACGCCTTCCATCATGCCCTGCGCGCCTCGGCCCTCGACAATGCCGAGCCAGTAACAGGACGGCAGCATGACGAGGAAGAACGAGCCGATATGGATCAGGCTTGGCGACCAGACGATCTCCTGAGCCCTCAGCGCGAACGAGGCGGTCGCCTGCAACCCGTCAAATACGGTGACCAGAGAGGCCATCACCAACAGGGCCGCGATACCGGATGCGAGGTGTACGCCATTGATGACCGCATCCTCCTTGACCAGGAATCCCGCCAGCGTGTCGTTGAACAGGATCAGGATCACGCCCAGCCCAACTCCCATCAGAATGGTCGCTGCCACGCCCAGACGGCCAGCATCACGCATCTCGGTCAGATTGCGCCGGCCATAGGCCTCGGCTACGCGCACGCTCGTTGCGGTCGCAATGCCCAGATAGAACATGAAGCACAGGCCCATGATCTGTAGCGCGTAGCCATAAATCGAGTTCGCGGCGAGGCTGATCCACGTCGCGATCACGAATGTCAGATTGAACCCGCCCCATTCGGCGACATTGCTGACGGCCGTCCCGGTCCCGACCGACAATTGCCGACTGCTTTCGTCGGCCGGGCCTTCGGGCGATTTCCGCAGTGCAGGCGTCAGTAAGACGGCCGCGGCCAGCAACAAGATGGTAATGACCAGCCGCGTACCCGTTGTGGCCCAGGCCACGCCTTCCGCGCCCATGGGGTCAAAGCCCCAATACCCGCCGACCAGGGCGAGATCGATGATTACATTGATAAACACACCGAGATACATCACGCCCGACACCAGCAGAGGCCGACGCAGGGCTTCGAGATAGTAGCCACATACGGTCGAAATCATGAACCCGACCATTCCGTAGGACAGGATACGCGTCACGCGCGCCACAGACTCCGCCACCGTGTGCGGGTCGACGGTTTCTGCCACTTCGCTGGGCGGAGCGATGTCGACGAACAGCCAGGTGAACAGGGCGCTGGCAGAGAAGTAGACGATGCCCATCAACAGCAGGCCGAGCCAGACACTGGTCCACAGGCCGCGCCGGAAGATGCGGCCGCTTTCCTTCTCTCGCCCAATACCGAGCAGTTCAGAGGTCAGCACCTGCACCCCCAACAGGATGCCAAGTCCCAACCCGAGCGATACGCCCATCGGCAGCCATGAGTTCAGGATATAGGGAAGCTCGCCCGGCGCATGCTGGCCGAGCACAATGGCATCGGTCACGGCCATCAACATCTGCGACATGCGCGTGAACGCAATCGGCACAGATAGCCGAAACAGGTCTGCAATGTCAGCTGGCCGCACCCAGGCGGGCCAGCCCAGGCGATGCGTACGCATGGAACTGTCTTTCTATCCCGCTTTGAGCGCGGCAGTGCCGGTGGCACCGACGGACTGCAGCTTCTCCGCGATCATGAAGGCCAGTTCAAGAGCCTGCTCGCCATTCAGGCGAGGATCACAATGGGTGTGGTATCGCGACGACAGGTCGCCTTCCGAGATCGCCTGAGCGCCGCCGATACATTCGGTCACGTCCTGGCCGGTCATCTCGAAATGCACGCCGCCCGGATAGCAGCTTTCCGACGACAGCACGTCCACGAACTGGCGCACTTCCGACAGGATGCGGTCCACTGGGCGCGTCTTGAAGCCGCTATCGGTCTTCAGCGTATTGCCGTGCATCGGGTCACAGGACCAGACAACCGTCCGGCCGCTCTTTTTCACGGCGCGCGCCAGAGGTGGCAGGCCCTTGGCCACACCATCCGATCCGAAGCGGGAGATCAGCGTGATCCGCCCCGGCTCGTCACTCGGGTTCAGCGTCTCGATCAGGCGGAGCAGTTCTTCGGTCTCCATGCCCGGTCCACACTTGATGCCGATCGGGTTGCGGATGCCCTTGCAGAAATTGACGTGGGCATGATCGATCTGGCGGGTGCGGTGGCCGATCCACAGCATGTGTGCCGACGTGTCATACCATTCGCCGGACGTGGAATCGATCCGCGTCATGGCCTCTTCATAGCCCAGCAGCAGCGCTTCATGGCTGGTGTAGAACTCGACCTGGGACATTTGCGGTACGCTGTCTGGCGTCACGCCACAGGCTTTCATGAAGTCGAGCGACTTCGAGATCTGGTCCGCCAGTTGCTCGTACCGTTCGCCCTGCGGGCTGCGGTCCACGAAGCCCAGCATCCAGCGGTGCACGTTGGACAAATTGGCATAGCCGCCCTGGCTGAAGGCGCGTAGCAGGTTCAGCGTCGCCGCCGATTGCGAATAGGCTTGTGTCAGACGGTCGGGGTCCGGCACGCGGCTCTCCGGCGTGAAATCCATGCCATTGATATTGTCACCGCGATAGGATGGCAGCGTGACGCCATCAATCGTCTCGATCGGGGACGAACGCGGCTTGCCGAACTGGCCGGCAATCCGGCCGACCTTCACCACAGGCTTGGACGCCGCGAAGGTCAGGACAACCGCCATCTGCAGGATCACGCGGAACGTGTCGCGGATATTGTCCGGATGGAACTCCTTGAAGCTCTCGGCGCAATCGCCGCCCTGCAGGAGAAATGCCTCTCCAGCCGCCACTTCGCCAAGGCGCTGCTTCAACCGGCGGGCCTCGCCTGCAAAGACCAGCGGCGGAAAGCGTTTCAGCTTTTCCTCGACTGCAGCAAGCGCGGCAGAATCCGGATAGTCTTCCGGAATATGCTTCGCTGGCAGTTGACGCCAATCTGAGGGGGTCCAGGTCATCTCGGTTACTCCAATTAAGAGCCGCATTAATCACATGGCAGGCACATGCTCAAGTTTCACTATAATTTCACAGCAGATCAGCCGAGGAATCATGATTTGGCCTTTTAGGGATTGCATAGGTCTGTTGTCTTCCGGAGAATCTCAAAACTAGTCATGTCCCACGTCTATATCAGCCATTCCGCCAAGGATTTCGATGCGCTGCTGGCGTTGCACGAAGCGCTTCGCGCCGCGGCCATTCCGGATTGGTATGTTCCGAATGACGGGGCCTCCCGCGACATGGCGAACCAGTCAATTGACGACGCCTTTGCGATGATCGTGCTTGTCTCTGCCTCCTCTGTCCGGTCAAAGGCCGTGCGCCAGGATGTTGAGCGCGCCAAGGCCCGTGGCCTGAAGCTGATCCCGTACCAGATCGACAAGGCCCGCCTGAACGGCTTCTTCAAGCATGAAGTCCTGCCGCACCTGCGCCTGTCATCGACCACCCCCGACGGCCTGCAACAGCTCGTCAACGAAACCCGCCAGGCCTACAAGCGCAAATGCCCGGTCCTGGCCGTGATGAATTTGAAAGGCGGCGTCGGCAAGACGACCGTCTCCAGCCAAGTGTTCGGTACATGGCAAGGCGCGCTTGGCGGGCGCATCCTGCTGGTCGATCTCGACCCGCAATACAATCTGACCCAGACCTTCTTCGAAATGGACGTGGCGGACGCCAGCGCGGCGGCCGACAAATCGGTCATTTCGCTGTTCGAGAAATCGCGCATCCATGCACGGGATGCGACCAGCCCCGGCGAGTCCTGGCTCACCCTGTCGACCGATCCCTTCGCGCCTGTCCCGAAAGAAAAGCTGGTTCATGACCTGATGGGCGATGGCAGCCCCGGCGGACGGCTCGACCTGATTTCCGGCCAATTCGAGATTTCGAAATATGCTTTCGCGACGGACGCTGTCTCGCTCGCCCGTATCAAGGAGCACTTCCTGCAATCGATCGAACGCTATCGCAGCGATTATGATCTGATCGTCTTCGACACCAATCCGAACGCCACCTTCCTGACGCGCTGCGCGCTCGAGGCCGCTGACCGCGTACTCGCCCCCATGCATGCTGACATCTACTCCCTGCGCGGCGTACGCCTGCTGAACCAGGTGATCCGTGAACAGATCGCGCCAGAGCACCGCCCCGACCTGTCAGTCATGTTCAATGCGGTTGGGCGCTCGGAGCAATCCACGTTTGAGGCCGACGCTCGCAATGGCGCCTACAATTCCAAAGCGGGCTTTGACCTGGCTGCCTCCCTCTTAAGGGCGGCCTTGCCCCGGTCTGGCCATCTACAGGTAAAGGCCCCACGCGAGAGCGAGCCGGCGTGGAAACAACTCACCATCCATTCCGGTCGCGGCGGCGGGCTGAAACCCATCCGGGAAAGCCTGAAAACCGTCGCTCTGGAACTGAAAATGCTCCTCGAAGCCTGACGGCGCCGCCCCCGTGACCTAGGCGTTCTGGACGTCCGGCACCCATTTCTGGCGCATGGTCACCAATTCCTCGGCCGAGGAAGGGTGCAATGCGCAAGTGCGGTCGAAGTCCGGCTTGGTCGCACCCATCTTCACAGCGATGCCTGCGATCTGGATCATCTCGGCCGCGTCATCCCCGACAATGTGAACGCCAAGCACTGTCTCATCCGACGCGCGCACGACCAGTTTCATCAGGATGCGCGTCTGGTCGCCATTGAGCGCGTTCTTCATCGGTTTGAACTTCGTCTTGTAGATGTCTATCTCGCCGAATGCCTTGCGGGCCTCCGCTTCGGTCATGCCCACAGTGCCGACTTCCGGCTGGGTGAAAACCGCCGTGGGAATGTCGCTATGATCGAAATGCCAGGGCTTGTCGTAGAATTCGGTCTCGGCAAAGGCATGGCCTTCGCGGATCGCCACTGGCGTCAGCGCCACACGGTCGGTCACATCGCCCACGGCCCAGACCGTATCGACATTGGTCTTCGACCATTCATTGACCGGGATGGCGCCTTTTTCGTTCACCTCGATCCCGGCATTCTCGCAGCCAAGGCCTTCCGTGTTCGGACGGCGCCCGACTCCCATCATGATGACGTCGCAGTCGAGGCTGTGACCATTGCTCAAAGTCAGGTGCAGCGGCATCTCGCCCCCGTCCTGCTTTTCGATGGTCTCGAACACGGCGCCCGTAATCACCTGAACACCGGCCTCTTTCAGGCCCTCATGCACTTCGGTGCGCACGTCTTCGTCAAAGCCGCGCAGCACTTCCTCGCCGCGATAGACAAGGCAGGTCGGCACGCCAAGCCCGGCAAACACATGCGCGAACTCGACGGCGATATAGCCGCCCCCCGCGATGACCAGATGCTTCGGCAATTCTTCCAGCTCAAAGATTTCGTCGGACGTGATCGTGTGCTCGACCCCCGGCAATTCCTCTGGCGACGGCCGCCACGGACGCCCGCCGACCGCGACGAGGATCTTCTTCGCGGTCACCGTCTTGCCGCTGTTTTTCAGGCGCAGCGTGTTCTTGTCGACAAACTCGGCCCGGTCCTCGAAAATCTCGACACCGGAATTCTTCAGATTGCGGAAATAGATACCGGACAGGCGGTCGACTTCGGCATGCATGGCGGACGCAAAGACGGAATGGTCATACGAAACCTCGCCCGTGGACCAGCCATAACCGGCGGCCTTCTTGATGTCCTTGCCGTACTTGCTGGCATAGACCATGAACTTCTTCGGCACGCAGCCGCGGATCACGCAGGTGCCGCCCATGCGATACTCTTCCGCCAGGCCGACCTTTGCCCCGGACAAGGCCGCAAGGCGCGCCGCACGGACGCCGCCCGACCCTCCGCCAATTACGAAAAGGTCGAAGTCATGGGTCGCATCTGTCATGGAAGGGTCCTTGAATCTTTACAGGTTTCGCCCTTCCATATGAGGGCCGATCAGAAGAATTCAAACACTGTTGCGCCATTCTCATTACCGATGATCACCGTGCGCGCGAGGCCGATGAACAGGCCATGCTCCACCACGCCCGGCACGTTGGAGAGACGTGCGGCCAGCGCCTCGGCGTCCGGGATGCGCTCACAATGGCAGTCGAGGATATGATTGCCGCCATCGGTGACGACCAGTTCGCCATTCGACAATGACCGCAGCCCCACACGGGGACGGTCAATACCGGACGCCGTCAGCACGTCATAGACCAGCTTCGCCGTGATCGTGTAGCCGAACGGGGTCACCTCCACCGGCAGCGGGAACTTGCCCAGCCGCGCAACCTGTTTGGAGGGGTCAGCGATTACCACCATGTGATCGCTGGCATTGGCGATAATCTTCTCGCGCAGCAGCGCGGCGCCGCCGCCCTTGATCAGCTGGCCCTGCGGATCGACCTCGTCGGCGCCGTCGACGGTCAGGTGAATACGCTCGACTTGCTCGAAGGGGATCAGCGGCACGCCGAGGCTGTTGGCCAGCCGGCGGGTCTGCTCGCTCGTCTCGATACAGCGGACGACCAGGCCATCCGCCACTTCCTCAGCCAGCATCTGCACGAAATATTTCGCCGTGGAGCCGGTGCCGAGCCCAATCGTCATGCCGTCTTCGACGAACTCCATCGCCGCCATCGCGGCATTTTCTTTCTCGTGTTCGTTCGCCATCCGCCTCAGCCCTTTTGCTTGTCTGCCTTTTCCGACGCCTTGCGGCTCCGGAATTCAATTGCCCAATCCTTGATTTCGGTTTGACGGGCGCGCCCCAGCGCCAGCGCATCTGCGGCCACATCATCGGTAATGACGCTGCCGGAGCCGACAACAGATCCGCGTCCAATCCTGACCGGCGCGACCAGCGCGCTGTTGGAGCCAATGAAGGCGCCATCCTCAATGCGGACCTGATACTTCAGGAAGCCGTCATAATTGCAGAAGATCGTGCCCGCACCGATGTTCACATCCCCGCCGATCTGGCCATCGCCCAGATAGGAAAGATGGCTCGCTTTCGCGTTCTCCCCCATCTGCGTGTTCTTCACCTCGACGAAATTGCCGACAATGGCATTCTTTTCCAGAACAGTTCCCGGTCGCAGGCGCGCATAGGGCCCGACCGAGCAGCCCGGCCCCACCCTGGCGCCTTCCAGATGGCTGAAGGCCCGGATCACGGCGCCGGTCTTCACGCGCACACCCAGCCCGAACACGACGTTAGGCTCGACGGTGACATCCGCTTCCAGCACGGTATCGTGCGAGAACCAGACCGTCTCCGGCGCGATCAGCGAGACGCCGTCGGTCATGGCCTGCGCCCGGCGGCGGGTCTGGAAAATGGCCTCAGCCTCGGCAAGGTCGGCCTTGGAATCACAGCCGATCAGATCGTCCTCAGCACAGCGCACCGCCTTGCAGGTCATGTCCTCGGCGCGCGCCAGCGCGACCAGGTCAGTCAGATAGTATTCGCCCTTGGCATTGTCGTTCGTCACCTTCTGCAACAGGCTGAACATGGTGGCCGCATCGCCCGCCATGACGCCGGAATTGCAGAGCGTCACATCCAGCTGTTCCGGGGTCGCCTCGCGCGCTTCGACAATCGCTTCGAGGTCGCCATGACCGGACGTGATGAGGCGGCCATAGAGAGCGGGCTCTGCAGCATCAAAGCCCAGTACGCCAATTGCGGCGCCGTCGCCCAGACTGTCGAACAGGCTCTCGATCGCGGAGGCAGGTACAAGCGGGCTGTCCCCATAGAGGACAACGAGGTCGCCCTCGAAGCCGGCCAGCGCGTCTTCGGCGCAGCGGACGGCATGGCCAGTGCCCATAGGCGGGTCCTGATAAGCAAGGGAGTCACTGCCGAGCGATGCCCCGACATGATCGATCAGGACCTGCTGCGAGGGGTGTCCGATGACCACGATCCGGTCACAGCCGACGTCTCGCGCCAGTTCAATCGACCAATCGACCATCGGCCGTCCGGCGACCTTGTGCATCACCTTGGGCAGGTCGGACTTCATCCGCGTGCCCTTGCCTGCTGCAAGAATGACCGCTGCGCGTTGTCTGGCCGGTTTTTCCACAGGTTCTGCCCTCTCGCTTTCCCTAGTCCTTTCGCCTAGACCAAAGGCCGATTCAAGGCGAGACCGAAAAGGAAATACGGCCAGTATGTCAAAACCCTTCGACGGATGGACGATTGTCTTCGATCTCGACGGCACGCTCGTAAATACGGCGCCGGATTTGCTGGAAGCCCTGAACCATGTGCTGACCCAGGCCGATTTCACGCCGGTTACGCTGGATACAATCGAAACCATGATCGGACAGGGCGCCCGTGCCATGATCGTGCAGGGCCTGCTGGCGCATGGCGTGACGCCCTCGGAATCCGATCTCGACGCGTTTCTCGAACAATTCCTGGACTATTACGCCGCCAACATTGCCGACCATTCCCATGCGTTCGAAGGCGCGGTCGAAGCGTTGACGGGTCTGGCAGACCGCGGCGCAATTCTGGCCGTGTGCACCAACAAGAAACAATCCCTGACTGACCAATTGCTGGCCGAACTCGGCCTCGCCAATCATTTCGCAGCGATTGTGGGGGCAGACAGCGTGCCCAGCCGCAAGCCGGACGGAGACCATATCCTGCGCACGATCCAGGCGGCCGGCGGTTCAGCGGAGCGCGCGCTCATGGTCGGAGACTCCCGCACAGATGAAAGGGCAGCCCGGAATGCCAGGCTGCCCTTCATTTTCGTCCCATTCGGGTACGAGGAGGAATCCTCAGAACAGCTCAAGCCCGACATCGTGCTGGAGCACTATTCCGGTTTGGTGGCTGTACTGGAGAATTGGATCAGCTAGGCCGAAACTTCACGCTGTTCGCGTGGCCGGTAGCTTGGACGGGCAGAGCCCGTTTCGTTTGCAATACGGCGGCGCGGCATGCCGTTCACCATATTGCTGCGCACATCAGTGCGGGCAGAGCGCATTGCGGGAACGAAGCCAGCGTCGATCAGATCGACATCAACTTCATAGCCACGCTCGGCCCAATAGGCACTAATTTTCTCACGCAGGCGCTTTGCGCCTTCTTCGTCACACCAGTCTTTCATGTTTTCTCTCTCTTCAGGCTGTACTGTTATTGGGGCCTTTTGCCCCCGCCTGTCCTTCTTATGTGTTTATACGCAGCCCGTTGGCCGAGCCGTCCTTGTGTGACCGGAACATGACCATCTTTTGTGTTTTTCTCAAGGCTAATTTCGAATGAAACTAGTGTAAGGTTTTGAGATGAACATTCGTTCATACTGAACATCTGTTCATGTTTGTGTTACCGCAAACAAAAATGACGTGATAGTTAGAAAAAATCTAAAGAACCCCCAAATCCTTGTAACCAGATCGAGGTACACGGAACCGCGAAAGGGAAAAAAGGGTAAAATATTCCCTTCAAGGATGCATGCTCAAACGATTGCATCTCATACAAGCCATCTTATTTTGCATACCTAAAACACCGAATATTTCGAGAATCAGTGCCAGAAGACATACGGACTTGACCTCGACTCGCGCCCGGATTACGGCATCTGCTTCGCTGAATTGGGTGATTAGCTCAGTGGTAGAGCACTGCCTTCACACGGCAGGGGTCAGTGGTTCGAACCCACTATCGCCCACCATTCGGCCTCAGGTTTCTGTCGAAACCTGTCATTCACACCTCTCACGCATCTAATTCATGGTCGGCGTGCCGAAGCGCAGTATAAGGCGGTGCGATGAAATCCCTGTTCCGTTCCAAGCCCATGACCATCCTGCTCGGCGTCCTGATCTGGGGCTGGATGTCCCTGATTGCCCGCTCCGTTCGATGGAAAGTCGAAGGCGAAGGCCCCGCACGCGCCGCCTGGGCGAGCCATAAGGGCATCGTCATCGCCGCCTGGCATTCCCGCATCATGGTCTTGCCCAGCGGCTGGCACCGCAATATGAAGCATTGGCCAGGCGAGATCCGCGACGGAGCGATGCTCGTCTCGCTATCCCCCGATGGCGAAGCCGTCACCCGCGCAATCGCCCATCTCGGCCTGCACCCCATCCGGGGATCTGCCGGCAACAAGAAGAAAGCCAAGAAGGACAAGGGCGGCATTCGCGCCATTGCCGAGGCCGTGAAGCTCCTGAAATCCGGCACAGCGGTCTGTATCACGCCCGATGGTCCCCGCGGCCCGGCAGAGATCGTCAGCCCCGGCGCCATCATGATTGCCCAGCGCGCCGGCGTCCCCCTCCTGCCCTATGCCCTGTCGGTCAAGCCGGCCACGCGCCTGTCGACCTGGGACCGGCTGATCATCCCTTATCCCTTTGCCCGGGGCGCCATTGTCTATGGCGAGCCCCTCCTCGTGACGCGCGAAAGCGATCCGCAGGAGATTCGGGCGGAGTTGCAAAAACGTCTTGATGAGGCGACACAGAGAGCCGACATGCTCGCGGGCTACGCTCACGAGACGAAACCGGGGTCAGAGACCAGATGACAGCTGCGATCCACCTCTACCGGACCCTGACTCAGGCCGCCTCTCCCTTCCTGGGTGGCGTCATGAAGCGCCGTGCCCGCGCGGGCAAGGAAGACTATGGCCGCATCAATGAGCGGCTCGCCCGCAACATGCCCCGTCGCATGCCGGGTGGCACACTGGTCTGGCTGCATGGTGCCAGCGTCGGCGAGAGCCAGCTCCTGCTCGAACTCGGCCAGCGCCTGCTCGAAAAGCGCCCGGACCTGCTGCTCCTCTTCACCAGCCAGACGCAGACCTCGGCCCGCCTGCTCGGCCCCGCCCTGCCGGACCGCGCCATTCACCTCATGGCCCCGCTCGACACGCCGGCCATCGCCCGCCGCTTCATCCGGCACTGGCAACCGGACCTCTGCATCTTCGGCGAAGGCGAATTCTGGCCAAACCTGATCCTGGAAGCCGAAAAGGCCGGCGCGAAGCGCGCGCTGGTGAATGGCCGCATGACGGATTCCTCTGCCGAGGGCTGGCAGAAACTCAGCGGCGCCTTCCAGCGCCTTGTCGGCCAGTTCGATGTTGTCCTTGCTGCCGATACCGATACCGCGCGCCGTCTGGAAACCCTGCTCGGCCAGCCCGTCCAGTCGACCGGCAACATGAAGTCGGCCCTGCCCCCGCCGTCGGCCAGCGAGGTCGAAACCCGCCGCCTGCGCGAGAATTTCCTCGGCACGCGGCGCTGCGTGCTGGCGGCCTCCACCCATGACGGCGAAGAGGCTGTCTTCCTCGACGCGCTGAAAGGCGATGAGGACACGGCGCTAATCATCGCACCGCGCCATCCGGATCGCGGCGACACCATCGAAAGCCTGCTGAAATCCCGCGGCCTGCCGCTGGCCCGCCGGTCGCGCGGCGAGACGCCGACCCCGCGCACGCGCGTCCTGCTCGCGGACACGATGGGCGAAATGGGACTCTGGTACCGTCTGGCAGATTCGGTCTTCCTCGGCGGCGGCCATGCCGAAGGCGTCGGCGGACACAATCCGCTGGAACCTGTTCGTCTGGGCCGTCCGGTTGTGACTGGGCCGGAGGTCTTCAACTTCGCCACCATCATGGACGATCTGGAACAGCGCGGCCTGATCCGGCGCCTGAAGACGCCCAAGGCCATCGGCAAGGCGCTCCTGACCATGGACCCGCCTGCCCCGGAAGCCCTTGCGGAACTGAACGAGGCCGCTGACGCGCCCATGACGGTAACGCTCGAAGCGCTGCTGCCCCTGCTTCCTGAACCGGGCCTGTTGCAATGAAGGCCCCTCACTTCTGGTCGGCCGGGCTCGACCCGAAATCCCGGGAAGCTGCTCCTCTGACCCGCGCCCTGCTCACGCCCCTCGCCGCTCTCTATACATGGGGCATCCGCCGCAAGCTGACCAAGGCCATTCCGGCGCGCGCTTCCATCCCGGTCATCTGTATCGGCAATCTCACCACGGGCGGTGTCGGCAAGACGCCCATCGTTCAGGCGATCCGCCAGCATATAGAGGCCAAGGGCCTCCATGCCTCCAGCCTGTCGCGCGGCTATGGCGGCTCTGAAATCAGTCCACAGAAGATCTACCCGACCTGGCACACGGCCGACATGTGCGGTGACGAACCCCTGCTCCTGTCCCAGACCGGCGAGAGCTGGATCGGCAAGGACCGGTTTGCCGGAATCCAGATGATGGCCTTTTACGGCACCAAGGTCGCCGTGATGGATGACGGGCACCAAAACCCCGGCGTGGAGAAAGATATCTCTATTATCGTGGTCGATGCGGCCGCACCCTTTGGCAATGGCCATGTCCTGCCCAAAGGCCCCTTGCGGGAACCGGTCTCCGATGGGTTGGCCCGCGCCGACGCGGTGATCCTGATGGGAGAGGGTGACGTCCCGCCACAGGTGCAGCAAAGCGGCCTGCCCGTCTTGCGCGCGCGCATCGTTCCGTCAGAGGCGCCCCCCCCGGGGGCCCTCGTGGCCTTTGCCGGCATCGGACGCCCACAGAAATTCTTCGACAGCCTGAAGGCGGAAGGCGGCGACCTGCGCGAAGCCGTCGGCTATCCGGACCATCATGACTATTCCCAGAAGGAACTCGGTTTCCTTCACAAGCTGGCCAGGACCCATGGCGCCCGGCTGATCACGACCAGCAAGGATTATGTCCGCATCCATCCCGACGACCGGCGCGGGATCCTGCAATTCCCTGTCCGGGCAGAGTTTGAAGACATCCGCCAGCTTGACGCCCTGCTCAACCCGATCCTCTATCCAGACGCCGCATGACCCAGCCTGCCCCGAAATACGTCCGCCCCAAGGACATCGACAATCGCGCCACCTTCTGGCAGCGCGTGCAATGGCGGCTGGAAACAATTGCCTGGGATCTGGTCTATTGGGGCCCGATGAAACTGCTCGGCCCGGAGCGCGCCTCCAATTTCGGCGGCTGGCTGATGAAGAAGATCGGCCCCCGCCTGTCGCAGCACAAGACGACCAAACGCAATCTTCGCCTCGCCTTCCCGGACTGGTCAGACGACAGGATCGAGGAAACGGCGCTTGCCGCGTGGGAGAATGCAGGCCGCGTTGCCGGAGAGCTGCCGCACCTGCCCTCCATCGATCCGTATACGTCAGGACGGGTGGAGATCATCGGCCTCGACATCCTCGACCGGTTGAAAGCCAGCGACACAGGCGCCGTCTTCATCTCTGGCCACTTCGCCAATTGGGAAATCATGCCGGCGACCATCACCCAGCGCCTGCCGGATGCGGTGATGACCTATCGCGCATTGAACAATCCCCATATCGACCGCCGCATCTCGGACCTCCGCGCCGCCTACGGCACGCAGATCAATGCGCCGAAGGGCGTCGGCACACGCGAACTGATGCGCGCCCTCTCCAAGGGCCAGACCATCGCGCTGATGAATGACCAGAAATTCAATGAAGGCATTGCCGTGCCCTTCTTCGGGCATGAGGCCATGACTGCGCCGGGACCGACGCGCCTCGCCATGAAATATGGTGTGCCCATCGTGCCCGTCTCGACCGTGCGCACCGGCCCGGCCCGGTTCCGGATCACCTTTCACGAGCCCTTCGTGCCGGAAACGACAGGGGACGAGACCGCCGACATCCGCCGGAGCGTCCAGCACATCACCGCTTTCATCGAGGACCAGATCCGGGCCAATCCCGGCCAATGGTTCTGGCAGCATCGCCGCTGGCCCAAGGATTCCTGGAAGGCCGCAGGCATCACCTGATCCGGGCTTAGCGCTTCGGCTCGTCCCAGTCGGCAGGCCCCACATGGCGACGCCGCAACCGGATCGCGAGCCCCAACGACACGCCCACCCCGATCGCAATCGCCAGATCCGCCAACACGGTCAGCACCAGCGTGATTCCCAACAGCGCGATGTTCGCTTTCTCTTCCGACAGATAGCCGCGCCATTTGTGCGGCTCGCTCATGTTCCACGCCGTCAGCATCAACAGGCCCGCCAGGGCCGGCATCGCCAGGTAACCGGCCAGCGGCGCTGCGAACAGGACGGCGATCAGTATGGTCAGCGCATGGACTATGCCCGCAACCGGCGTCTTGCCGCCGGCCCGCACATTGGTTGCCGTGCGCGCAATCGCGCCCGTTGCGGGCAAGCCGCCAAACAGTGCCGACCCAATATTCGCCGCACCCTGCGCCAGCACTTCGGCATTGCGCCGGTATGTCCCGCCCGTCATGCGGTCCGCCACCATCGCCGAGAGCAGCGATTCCACACCTGCCAGGAAGGCGATCACAAAGGCCGAGGGCAGCAACTCTATTACGCGGTCCGCGCTGAGCACCGGCAGTTTCGGCATCGGCAACTGGCTCGGTAGCGCGCCAAACCGGCTGCCAATCGTGTCGACCGGCAGGTGGAAGACGACCACCGCCGCAGAACTCAGGCCGACCGCGACGATCAGGCCGGGAAATTTCGGCGCAATCCGGCGCAGCCCGACAATCAGCGCCATGGTTGCTGCGCCGATGCCTACCGACGCCCAGTTCAGCGTGCCCCGCGCCGCCCAGAGCGTTTCCAGCTTGCTGATGAATTCCGCGGGCAGGTCGGGTGTCGTCAGGCCGAACAGATCTTTCAACTGGCTGGCCGCGATAATGATGGCGATACCGATGGTAAATCCGTTCACCACGGCTTCCGGCACGAAACTGATCAAATTCCCGGCCCGCATCAGGCCCGCAAGGATCAGGATGATGCCGGCCATGAAGGTCGCCAACACGAGTCCGTCATAGCCATGCACCGCGATCACGCCGAACACGACCACGATGAACGCCCCGGTCGGCCCGCCAATCTGGACGCGGCTACCGCCCAGCGCCGAGATCAGCAGCCCGGCAACAATCGCCGTAACCAGGCCCGTGGCGGGATCGGCCCCGGACGCAATGGCGATCGCCAGGCTGAGCGGGATGGCCACCAATGCCACCGTTACCCCGGCGAACAGGTCCGCCAGGAACAGCTGCCCGGAATAGGTCTGGATCGTTGTCAGTATCTTCGGCTTCATGCGCGCCCGGCCATGCCACCCCGCTCTCACTGGCCCTATGCCTACACCCGCAGCGGCGCTCGCCGAAAGAGTGAAAAATGTCGCGACCGCAAGTTTCACGGGGACGAAGTGCCCGGAAATCAAACTCTTACGAAAGTCCGAAGAAACAATGTTGGGCTTCAAAGAAGTCTGGAACGGAGTCTAAGGGACACTGGGATACGGTCGATACGTGTAACCGGCATGTCTGCCGGTGGGATATTGCGGGCTCAGGGGCCAATCGAATGACCGGATTCATGCTGCCTTCATCGCCATTGGATGGACGTGAAGAAAACTCCCGGCAGTCGATCAACTCTGCATTGAACGCTATTCGCCAGCATTTGGGCATGCCGATTGCCTATGTGTCCGAGTTCGTCAATGGCGAATCCGTCTTCCGCTATGTCGATGCTCCGGGTCTCGAACACCTGATCAAACCGGGCGACAGCCGCGACCTGACCGAAGTCTACTGCCTCCATATCCTGGAAGGCCGCCTGCCGGAACTCATTCCGGATACGTCTCAAAATTCCCTCGCCATGGCCATGCCGATCACGCGGGAAATCCCGATCGGCGCGCATATGAGCATTCCGATCCGGCTGGAGGATGGCACGCCCTATGGCATGTTCTGCTGCCTCGGCCCGGAACCGAACACCAGCCTCAATGAGCGCGACCTCGAAACCATGCGCCTGTTCGCAAACCTTGCCGCCCAACAGATCGACAAGGATTACGCGCAAAGACGAGGTCTTCAGGAAATCCGCGAGCGCATTCTCGACACGCTCGACACCAGCGCCTTTGCCATCGCCTACCAACCCATTGTCGATCTTGGCCAGATGACGCCGAGCGGCTACGAAGCGCTCTGCCGCTTTTCCGCAGAGCCTTACCGGTCGCCGGATGTCTGGTTCGACGAAGCTGCCGCCGTCGGCCTCGCTGTTGAACTCGAACTTGCCTCGATCCGTCAGGCTGTCCAGCGGATCAGCCAGATTGCGCCCGACCAGTATATTTCCGTCAACGCTTCACCGTCGACCGTAATCAGCGACCAGTTCGCCGAGACGTTCCTGAAACTGCCGCTGGACCGCATCCTGCTGGAAATCACCGAACACGCCGTGATCGACGATTATGAGGGCTTCACCAAGGTGCTGCGCCCTCTGCGCCATGCGGGCCTGAGGCTCGCCGTGGATGATGCCGGCGCCGGTCACTCCTCGCTGCGCCACATCGTCCAGCTCAATCCGGATTATGTGAAAGTCGACATGAGCCTGACCCGCAATGTGGACTCAGACCTTGCCCGACGCGCCCTGATCGGCGCGCTCCTGTTCTACACGCGCGAAACCTCCGCCCATATCATTGCCGAGGGCATTGAGACCGAAGCGGAGCTGAACACGCTGAAATTGCTGGGCGTCCGCCGGGGCCAGGGTTACCTGCTCGGACGGCCTTCCCAGGAGATCGCCAAGACGATCGACCTGTACAGCAAGGCGTCCTGACCGCTTTCAAGGCCTGTGCTTTCCGTCAAATCATTCTAGATTGGGGACGTAACCCCGGAGCACGAGCCTCATGAATATTGGTGAAATCATTTCCCTCGTCACCCTGCTGTTTGGTGCCGTCCTCGGCCTGTCGGCCATGTTTTCCCCGGCCTGGGCCAGCAAGATCGTCCGCCTTGTCGAAGATCCGGACCCGCTGCGTCCCGGCGGCTACTCGGAATTTCGCGCCACCTATGGCGGCCTGTTCCTGTTCTCGCACCTGATGACAGCGGTCCTGATCCTCAATCTTGGCAGCGCCGAGCCGGATATCCTGACCACGCTGGTTGTCCTGCCGCTTGCGACTGGCTGGATCGGCGCCGGAATCGGGCGCCTCATGTCGCTGGTCTTTGACCGCACCAAGAACCGGGAGGCCGGCCTGATCCCGGTCTGGATCCCGATGGAAATCATTCTGGGCCTTGCTATTGCGGCCCCCTTCCTTCAATTCCTGCTCTAAAGCCACAGAAAGAAAATCCCATGACGGAGCGTCGAGAGACGGGCCGCCCGCGCCGGAAACCTTCCGGCCCGCGCAAGCAAGCCCCCGCACAGAAATCCCATCGCCCAGCCGAAGAAAAAGACTGGAGCGAAGGCGAACGGATCGCCAAATACCTCGCCCGCGCCGGGGTCGCCTCGCGCCGCGAAGTCGAGCGCATGATCGAAGACGGCAAGATCACGGTTGATGGCGTCAAGCTGACCTCGCCCGCTTTCAAGGTCACTGGCCGCGAAGAAATCCGTGTCGGCCGCAAGACAATCCAGGCCCCGGACGCGACCCGCGTCTGGCGCTATCACAAGCCGGCTGGCCTGATCACCACGACGGTCGATCCGGAAGGCCGGCGCACCGTCTTTGAAGAGCTGCCAAAATCCCTGCCCCGCGTCGTCACTGTCGGCCGGCTCGACCTGAACACCGAAGGCCTCCTGCTGCTAACCAATGATGGGGCTCTGGCCCGCGCGCTGGAACTGCCGAAGAATGAGCTTGAACGCACGTATCGCGTGCGGGCCAAGGGCACGGTTACCGACTACAAGATCGCCGAACTCGCCGAAGGCATCACGGTTGATGGCGTCGATTATAAGCCCATCACCGCCGTGTTCGACCGCGAGACCGGCGCAAACAGCTGGCTGACCGTTACCCTGTCGGAAGGCAAGAAACGCGAAGTCCGCCGCGCGCTGGAAGCGGTGAATCTCATGGCTGTCTCTTATACACATCTGACGCTGCCGACGATATGCAGTGTGTAGAT
>CAJXOF010000002.1 GCA_913057945.1 uncultured Hyphomonadaceae bacterium
TTGCCGGCATGAAGGATTCCAAGATCATCGTGGCGATCAACAAGGATGAAGAGGCCCCCATCTTCCAGATTGCCGATTACGGCCTGGTCGCAGACCTCTTCAAGGCCGTGCCGGAGCTGACCGAAGCCCTGTAAGCTTCTCAGTCCTGACTGAATTCAGCCCGCAACTCCTTGCCGGAGTTGCGGGTTGTTTCGTTTAAGTCGCAAGTCAGAGGCAGACAGGAGATTTTTATGAAGACAGTCATCGTGACAGGGGCTGCATCCGGCATCGGCCGGGCAGTGGCGAAGCACTTTGCCGGGCAGGACTGGCAGGTTGCGGCGCTCGACATTGATCGCGACGGGCTCACCACGCTGGGAGACTCCGTTCGGGCGATTGAATGTGATCTTTCCTCGGCAGACAGCATTCGCGCGGCCGTCTCGGGAACCGGCTTCGACCGGCTCGACCTGCTGGTCAACAATGGTGGGTCGGCCGATCCTGTTGCGGGGCCAATCGAGGAAATGAGCCTCGCCGACTGGAACAGCTGGATCTCGCCACACCTGACCGGCAGCTTCCTGATGGTGCGGGAGTGCGTTGACCTGCTGCGCGCCGCAAAAGGCAGTGTCGTCAACATGGCGTCCACCCGTGCGTTCCAGTCCGAGCCAGACACTTATGGCTATGCGGCGGCCAAGGGTGGCATTGTCGGCCTGACGCATGCGCTGGCCATCGGTCTCGGGCCGGACATAAGGGCCAATGCCATCGCCCCCGGTTGGATCAATTCAGCGAATGAGGAGCTGTCCGAGGACGCCCACGCCCAGCATCCTGCTGGCCGGGTAGGCAAGGTTGAAGACATCGTGCAGGCTGTGGCGTACCTGTCCGGTGCCGGATTTGTGACGGGGCAGGTTTTGACGGTCGACGGCGGGATGACGCGGAAGATGATCTATACGTCGTAACACAGGCCATCCCCGTTGCGGAGGTTTTCACCCGGTGTGTGGGCCCGCCATCCAGGACTGTGGAGGCCCGATCAGCGACTGCGGCTCAGACTTGTATTTGACGCACTGCACAAACAGGATATGACATCACCTTTTTACGACGTTCTGGACGAATTCTATGGCAGACCTGAAGACGATTGGCGTGATTGGCGCGGGCCAGATGGGCAACGGTATCGCCCATGTCAGTGCGCTCGCTGGATATGACGTGATCCTCAGCGATATTTCGGACGAGTCGCTCGCCAAGGGCATGAAAGCCATCGAACGCAACATGGCGCGCCAAGTTGGTCGCGGCCAGTATGACCAGGGCACCATGGATACAGCGCTGGCGCGTATCAAGCCAACCACGGTGTTGAAGGATCATGAGGCGGCAAACATGGTGATCGAGGCCGCAACCGAGCGGCGTGAGATCAAGGAACAGATCTTCCGCTCGATCTGTGAAATTGTTCCCGCAGACACCTATCTGGCCACGAACACCTCATCCATCTCCATCACGCGCCTTGCTTCGGTAACGGACCGTCCGGAACGGTTTATCGGACTGCATTTCATGAATCCTGTCCCGCTGATGAAGCTGGTGGAAGTAATCCGCGGTCTCGCCACCGGCCAGGAGACCTATGAGACGGCGATCGAATTTGCGGGTCGCCTCGAAAAGACCACCACCAATGCCGAGGATTATCCGGCTTTCATCGTGAACCGGATCCTCGTGCCGATGATAAATGAGGCGGTCTACGCCCTTTATGAAGGGGTCGGAACGGTCGAGAGCATCGATACGGCGATGCACCTTGGGGCCAATCACCCCATGGGGCCGCTTACCCTGGCCGACTTCATCGGGCTCGATACCTGTCTGTCGATCATGCAGGTGCTGCATGATGGCCTCGCCGATACCAAATACCGGCCCTGTCCGCTGCTTGTGAAATATGTCGAGGCTGGCTGGGTCGGCAAAAAGGTCGGCAAGGGATTCTATGACTATTCCGGCCCGGAGCCTGTCCCAACCCGATAAATTCTCTCGTGCTGTCGGTCGGACTGCACAATACATGTCTTTGGAATACACTTCACGTATAAGTGGTTCCAAAGACAAAGAAATTCAACCAAGAGTAATTGTTAATTCGTTAACCTGCTGCTGCTTTACTTTACGAGTTGGTCGAACCAGCTTGAGGCGTGGGGACGTATTTATGGTTAGTAATTTGAGTGCCGGGAAAAGCAGCTCTCGTGAGCGGGCGACTCCCGAATTGACGGTATACGTGCGCGGCAACGTGTCGTCCCCCACAGCTCCTAGCTTCGCTGAAGCAGGCAAAGCCGCCCAAAAAGCGACGGGGGCTCAGACCGCATGACAAAATCTCCAGAGCCTATTGCTCCACACTGGTCCTTTGTCGACGAGCTGGAAGCCTTGTTGCCCCAGATGCGCGCATTTGCCCGCAGCCTTTGCCACGATGCCACGCTGGCGGACGATATTGTCCAGTCAGCTTGCCTGAAGGCGTGGGCCGCTTCCGCAACATTTGACCCCACCGCCAAGATGCGGCCCTGGATCCTGCGCATTGTCCGCAATGAATACCTTCAGCATTGCCGACGTGCCTGGCGGAACGTGGATGTCGAAAGCGGCTTCCTCGAAGAGATATTGGTGGATTATACATCGGCGGAAATGCTGAGCGATGCGTCCCGCGCGATCCAGGCGATTTACGCGTTACCGATCAAGCAGCGGGATGCGGTCATTCTGGTTCTGGCGGCGGGTCTCACTTATGAAGAAGCTGGCGTCATCATGAATTGTTCGCCTGGCACTATCAAAAGCCGGGTGAATCGGGCGCGCGCCATATTGGTGGATGAGTTGAACGGGGTTGTGCCCCTCATCTCCAACGACCTGATGGGCAAACCGGAACAGGCTACGCTGCATGAATTGGTGGTGTATGCCGAGGGCTTGATGGCCGAAGCCGCCTGACCGTGGTCACGCCATGAGCAGGAAGACGCTCACCGAATAGATTGTCATTAATGCGCCCGTCTTGATGCCGGCCGATATCAGGAATGGCCGCAGATCTGACCAGGATGTATCCCGGGCGATTGCGGCCACGGATGTGGCAATGTCATGCTCAAGCCCTTCGCGAGATTGACCGGCGAGCACCAGCATGACTTTCGAAGAGCGCGAGGCCGGTACGGATTGGGCTTCGGTCAGCACTTGCTGGAAAACATGGCCGGCCACCACTTCTCCGAGAGCGCGTTTGGGGTGCCATCCATAGCGCGACAGTTCCGTCACGCCCAGTCGTACAAAGGGCCAGGTCACCCAGATATCCCGGATGAGGAATACCGCCAGGACGGCGGTCACGCTCCAGATGAAATAGGGCCGCTCAAACATGCCAGCATGGAAAAGACCCCAGAGGCTTGCCAGGATCATCAATTTGATTCCGGTCGCAATAGCGAATGAACGGAAGCTCTTCCGGAGGAAGTCATCGGCATGACGCTTGATCTGTCGGCGCGTCTCGACCGCAGCGGATTCAATGGCCTTGTTCTTCTGGGCCGAGACACCGCGTTCAAGATGCCTGCGACCAAAGGCCAGTCCGGCGCCAACCGCCGATGCAATGAGCAGAATGGATCTCATATCTACAATATAGGGATCCTGCTGCGGTTTGTCTGCAAGACGTGTGATGGCCTGTGATCAGAGCAGTCCGAGCAGGAGCCGCTGGGCATGGCGCGTTGCTGTTTTTGGATCGCGCACAAGTGTGTACCCCAACAGCATGGCGCCCGCAGAGACTGAAACGGGGTATTTCTGGACGAGTGATTTCAGCGTGTCAAAAGGCAGGTCCGCCAGCGCATTGGCTGTAGACTCTTCCAGATCATCGATCTCTTCGGAGGATTTGCGATAGGGCAGAAGGAAGATGTAAAGCATCAGCGCTGCGATCGCGACAAGGATTGCTGCCACGGTGAAGCAGGCCGCCGTCAGGCCAATAACAGACGCCAGCGCCAATATTCCGGCTACTGACAGCGCAAACATGCCGCCGAAACCGCAAACGATTCCGGCGACAGCTGCGAAAAGCCGAAGCTTGGTCGCATCCATAAATTATTTGCCCCTCATCATGGCGAGGATGAGGCCTGCTCCAAACGCAATCCCCACTGCAGCCAGAGGGTTCTTGCGAATCTCCGATTCGACATCCGCGCGGGTTTCCTTGAGCTGTCCGGACGCCTTGTCGGCAAATTCCTTGCCCTTTTCCACGCCGGCCTGGGCTTTGACTTTGGCGAGACCCTGCATGTCTGCCATGACGTTCTTGAGGTCGCCGCGCAGCATGGCGATATCATCTTTCAATGCTGCGTAGTCACCTTCAGTTTCAGCTTTCATAGTAGTCGCGGTCTTGGTGTTCACGTTAAATCTCCTGATTTCGTGTGCGCCAATTAAACGCCCGGCCTTTCAATTCGTTCCACCTCCAAATCGTGATTCTCCAACAGGGAACAAAGCCCGTAACGGCACGTTGGCCTCGCATGGACGTGTTCAAGAACAGACTCTCGCAATATGTTTCCCTCAAGGATGATACTTGGGAAAAATTCGACCAGCTCGATTTCCAGTCGCGGGTTTACCAAGCCGGAGACGACATTATCCGCGTTGGAGAAACGCCGCAGAAGATGTTTTTCGTCAAGGATGGTTGGGCCGTGCGCTACAGGTCCCTGGACGATGGCCGAAGACAGATCGTGAATTTCATGCTGCCTGGCGACGTTTTCGACATGCAGGTTGTTGCCGGTGTCAAAGCCGATCACTCGGTCACCACGGTTACGCGTACAGTCGTAATGACGATATCCGCCGAGCAATTTATCTCCGTGTTGCGGCATGATGCAGATGTCGCATCCGCATTCTGGTGGGCGGCCGTGCAGGAAGAATCCATTCTGCGTGAGCAAATCGTCCGTGTAGGTCGTCGTTCCGCAAAAGAGCGTATCGCTCACCTCTTACTGGAGCTGCAACGCCGTCTTTACGCAGCGGTGGGCGGCTCGGAAAACCATCTGCCCATGCCGCTTACGCGGACTGATCTGGCCGATGCTTTGGGGCTCACTCCTGTCCATGTCTCGCGTACCATGTCCGCCTTGCGTCGGTCGGGACTGATCGATGAGTCGCGTGGACAGGTCACCATTCTGGACAAGCGCAAACTGGCATGCCTGTCGCAGTTTGATACGGATTATCTTCACACTCGGAAACTCGACTTTGCCATACCCTCGGAATTCAGCGGACGCAGCGAAATGCCCCGGCCCAATGGCGTGATTCCGAGCCAAGCAAATGCCCCCCGTATGCCTCGAGACGACTGATTGTCTCATTCGCAAGATTCAAATGAAACTGGAGTACACCTCATGCAAGACTCAACACACCAAGATGATCTGTCTACCGTCGAAGCGCGTCAGGGACGTCGGCGCATGGGGCTGCTCAGCGTCATGGGAATAGGTATTGTGATCGCACTTGTCGGCATGCTCTTGGCGCTGGCGGCAACCGGCCTGCTTTCGCCATCCGGTGTATGATCCGGGGAAGCAGTATTTGTAAAAAAAGCGCCCCGAACCACGTTCGGGGCGCTTTTCTTTATGTCGTGGCGGGGATGTCAGGCATCTACTCGCGCACCATTCGCCGGATGGAAGAACAGGGCCTGACCGATCGCCGCTTTCACCGTGTTTTCCTGGAACGGTTTCGGGATGAGATAGGTAGGCTCTGGCCGTTCGCCGGTGAGCAGGCGCTCCGGGAAGGCCGTGATGAAGATGATCGGCACATCATGATCGGCCAGAATGTCGTGGGCCGCATCAATGCCGGACGATCCATCGGCGAGCTGGATGTCGCACAGGACAAGGCCAGGCTGGTTGGCGCCAAAGAGAGAGAGCGCTTCGCGATGGGTGGTAGCAATGCCGGTGACGGTATGACCGAGATCCTCGACAAGGCTCTCCAGATCGGCTGCAATAATCGGCTCATCCTCAATGATAAGAACCTTGGTGGCGAGTTCGCCCTCGATTTCTTTTTGGGCGTCCTGTTCAAGTACGCGCTGCTCTTTTTCGGAAATTCCGAGGATGTAGGCTGCTTCCGAAGCGGAGAAACCTTCAAGGGCTGTCAGCAGGAAGGCCTGGCGCTGGATCGGGGCGAGGGATTGGAGTCGCTTGTCGGCTGGATCGCCTACGGGGCCATCCTTTCCTTCAAGTTGGGCACCAGTGGTACCCCAGATCACATGGAAGAAGCGATAAAGGGATAGTCGTGGATCTTCCAAATTATCAACGAATTCCGGGTTTTCGACGAGCGCCTGGAGCGACGCACGAATATAGGCGTCCCCGCTTTCCTGGCTGCCTGTCAGCGCCCGCGCATAACGCCGCAGAAACGGCAAATGGGGGGCAAACGATTGTACCAAACTCATGGGGAACCTCTCTTCTGGGACCGCATTAACAATTCATAAAAACAGCATTGGTTCCACAATAGTGCAAAAAACAGCATTAGGTGGGAACTAATGCGCAATCTGGCTGTTTAACTATCAGACTCATATAGTTAGGTATTTAGATCGTGAATCAGGATAGTTTAACCGGAATGGAAAAAAACGGACGCAATAACTCCGTCAAGTCCGACCTCGGCAGCAAGAGGCGGACGCAGCGCATTGGAGAGCAATTGCGTCGCGTGTATGACGAAGTTGCGCAAGAAGACGTGCCGGACGAGTTCCTGCGGCTTCTCGAAGAAGCCGACAAAGCTCGGCCATCTTCCACCTCAGATAAATCCTGAGGGGATTTCCATGACAGACAACACGGAAAAACTCAGCGACGTTGATTTCAAACGTGAGCTGGCTGCGCTGATCCCCCATTTGCGGGCCTTTGCGCGCAGTTTGTGTGGCGATGCCACGCTGGCAGATGATCTCGCACAGGACGCGATGCTGAAGGCGTGGAATGCCCGCGCATCCTTTCAGGCTGGTACCAACATGAAGGCCTGGGCTTTCACGATCCTCCGAAACGTTTTCTATTCCGAGAAGCGCCGGTCATGGCGCCGGACGCCGCTTGACCCGGAAGTGGCCGAGGCAACGCTTGTCTCCAACAGCAATCCGTCTGACACGCTGGACCTGCTGGCCATGCGCAATGCGCTGGGCAGGTTGCCCATCGATCAGCGCGAAGCCCTGATTCTGGTGGGGGCTGGCGGGCTCCCTTATGAAGAAGCCGCCGAGATTTGTGGTGTGGCTGTCGGCACTATCAAGAGCCGCGTCTCCCGCGCGCGAAAGGCTGTTGTCGAAATCCTCGAATCCAATGGGGCAGGCTATAGCGACGACTCCAATATGAGGGCGGAAGACGCGTTCAACGATATCATGCGGCAAGCGGATGATATTGCCGGTGTCGGATGAAGAAGACGACCTAAACCAGCCAGCCCGGCCCCCCAGCGCCGCACCGCTTCGCAACAAGCTTGTCTTGACGCTGGCGGCGGCGTTGACACCTGTTCTGCTCCTGTCTGCATTCAAGGCGTACATTGATGCGCGCGATATACGGGATAGTCAGGCGCAGAATCTCGTGCTCGTTGCGGGCGCGGCAATTGATGGCGTCAACCAATCCCTCCAACAGGCGGAACTCTTGCTGTCACTGTACGAGCCCCGGCTGGCAGCCGGGGAATGCAGTGGCGTTTACAATGAGTTGTCAGCTTACCTGCCATCGCTGACGAATGTCGTCGCGTTTGATGAAAACAGCGAAGTTATATGTTCGGCCGTGGGAGCGCCGGTTCTGCGGCGTGAAAACCAGGTTCTCCACGACCGTTTGCGGGCAGGGGGGGATTCCTTCGCGCGGAGCGATGCCTTCTTCGGATCGGCCAGTGATAAATGGGTGTTCGCGCTGAACAAGCGCGTCGAAGACGAAGCCGGAAATTTCACAGGCATCAATACGTTTGCGCTCGGCGCGATAGATCTGGCCAACCTCGTGCGGGCGGGATATCTGCCAGACTATGTTTCGCTGTCCATTGCCGACGAAACGGGCCGCGTGTTCGGCGACCCTCTGGTGGGGCCGATCCCGGCGGAATGGATCGAGGGTGTCAGGCTTGCCCAGGATGCGCAATTGTTCCGGGTTGACCATCCTGATGGCACATCCGTCGATGTGGTATTGAGGCCCGTCGGTAATTCCAACATTTTCGCCGTCATTGCCCGGCCCTCCTATGGCCTGTGGAATGATTTTTTTGTTCGTCCCGCGACATCCTTCGGACTGCCGCTGTTGGCCTTTGCTGTTACCTTGCTTGCGGCCTGGATGGCGATCGACGGGTTGGTCCTTCGATGGATTTCTCGCCTGACACGCACGGTGCGTATCTATGGCGCCGGTCGGTACCAGTTCAAGGCGGGCAATTCATTTGTTGATGCACCATCGGAGATCCGCAGCTTGGCAACGGCGATGGAAGTCATGGCGCAGGATATCGACCATCGTGACCGGGATTTGAAAGAAGCTATTGCCACCCGGGATGCGGCGGTGAAGGAAATCCATCACCGTGTGAAGAACAATCTCCAGATTGTGACGAGCTTCCTGAACCTTCAGGGGCGTCAGTTGAAGGACCCGCAAGCCAAGGAAGCCATCGCGGCGACGCGTCACCGGATTGATGCGTTGGCGATCGTCCACCAGACCTTGTACCAGAATGAGCGGCTCGAAAGCGTCGATATGCGACCCTTCCTGACGGGCCTTCTCAATCATCTCTCCGATGCCCTCGGCATGTCGGAAGCGGGCATCAATCTCGTTCAGTCCTATGCCGAAATCCAACGAGACGCTGATGATGCCATCCCGATGGCGCTGTTTATCGTCGAGGCAGTCACCAATGCGATGAAGTATGCATTCGAGGAGGACGGAGGCGAAGTGTCGGTATGCTTGTCGGCGACGGATGATCAGGTCACGCTGGAGATCACGGACACCGGGCTCGGATACGATACAACCGATGGCAGTTCTGGTCTCGGTTCGAAGCTGATGGTGGCTTTTGCCCGGCAGTTGTCTGCTGAATTTACAACGAAAGCCCGCCCCGGCCTTGGCTGCTCACACAAGTTGGTCATGCCGTTCTAACTCCAGGTGCGCAAAAGCCCGGCGAACTGGCCGGGCTCTTCATATCTGAACGCCATGAAAGCGAGTGTTACTGTGGCGTGTCGGTTGATTCTTTCATGGCCTCGCCCGCATCATTCACGGCAGCTTCGGCATCCTCTTCGGCGCTGTCTTCGATTGCATGGCCTGTCTCTTCAATCTTGTCGGAAAGCGTGTCCGGTTCTTCCACGGTGACGTTGACCTCATCAGGCTCGTCTGTGGCATCGCACGCGGCGAAGGTGCCAAGGCTGATAAAGGCTGTAGCAAGCATCATCTTTTTCATGGCTGACTCCTATCGTCTGCACCAGTAAAACGCCGAATGGATCGGCAGGTTCCGTAGGGCAGATCATGTCTTTTCTGATTATGTCGCCATTAACGCACGAGCGGAACCATCGGCGCTCATAGGCGTAAGTCTTGCATGCTGAACACAGCTCGCCCCCGGATAGATATTCAGCGCAGGTCTCGCAGACTGGCCTCACACTTTCATGTCTTCCAGCGCATCAGCGGGCCCGGTCGGCTGGGCCGGGTAGTTTCTCTACTGATAATTGGCTTTGGGCAGGTATGGGCCTGCATGAGAAAGCATAGGGAATTGATGCGTTCGGGCAATCGCACTCGAGTCCTGCTCATCTCGTTTTCTGGCTGAGCACTCTTGCACTATTAGGTATATACTGACCGGTCGAGGCGCTAAGCGCGACTTCTTATTCAATTCTGTATACAGCACATAAAAAGACACGCCCCGAGCGGGGCGTGTCTCGTTCGGTCGGAGCCGACTCAGTCGTTGATCTCGTCTTCAACGTCCTGAGAAGTGTCCTGAATAACTTCGCCGCCGGCTTCAACGTCTTTGCCGACGCCGTCGACGGTGTTGCAGGCTGCCAGCAGGGTGGCAAGCGCGCCGAGCGCGCCGAGGCTTGCGATCTTCACGGTGTTTTTCATAATGAGTCCTTTCCGCATTAAGTAGGAAAATAACGTTACCCCTCTGGCTTGGTTCCAGAGCACGCAGAAAAAATATTCGGGAACTTCGGTGGGTGGACTCGGGTTGTACTGGCATCTCATCGGCATGCATCGCCGGTTTGTTTGAATGAAAAGGAGTTATAGTCATGCTCGGTTGGGCAATTGCATTTTTCGTACTGGCGCTGATCGCTGCGGTTCTCGGTTTTGGTGGTATCGCAGGTGCGTCCGCAGGGATCGCCAAGATCCTGTTCTTCGTCTTCCTCGTTCTTCTCGTCCTGTCCTTTGTGGCGCGGGCCGTCCGTGGACGAAACGTGACCTGATGAATGAAGATTACCTATAAAAAGGGCGTTGCAGATTGCGACGCCCTTTTTCTTTGGGATATGATCGTGCTGTATCCTGGGGAACCCGCCCGCTGTTTGCGCGTATGTTAATCGCAATGTGGACGGGAGGATAATGGGCCTGTGAAAGAAGACATGGCCTCCCTGACAGGATCAGCCGACAAGCGAGACGTGGTGCGCAACTGGGCTATTACCGGAATCTTCTGGATTTTGGTGCTGGGTGCGCTCAGCTTGGCGCAGGGTGTGTTTGTTCCCATCATTTCCGCCTTTGTGCTTGCGCTGACCTTCAGTCCTGTACGCCGCGCACTCGGCCGTATTGGCATACCTCCAGGGGCGGCGGCCGGGATCATCATGATCAGCCTGCTGGTCGTTTTCAGCGTGCTTTTCTACTTCATATCCGAGGCCCTTCAGCAGTATCTGAGCGATGCGCCGACCTTTGCCGCAGAAGTGCGCCGGGAATTGAGCGGCCTGTTCGGCACCATTGAGCCTGTTCTGAAGGCAGGAGATCAGATTGATGCCCTGACAAAGCAGGGCGGGCAACAGACTGTGTCAATTCGGGAGCCCGGCTTTGTCAGCGTCATGACGCAGGCCACGCCTGCCGTGGTCAGCCAGTTGGTCGTCACCCTGACGCTGAGTTTCTTCCTGATCGCGTCTGGCGATATGTTCTATGAGAAGCTTGTTCAGGTTATGCCGAAACTGAAGGACAAGCGCCGTGCGCTCGCGGCGGCGCGAACCATCGAGAACCAACTCTCCACATATCTGTTCACAATCACAGCCATCAATGCGGCGCTGGGCGTCATCATCGGATTGGTCATGTGGGCCGTTGGCATGCCAAACCCGCTCCTCTTCGGATTAGGCGCCTTCCTGCTGAACTATATCCCGTATATTGGCTCGATTGGCGGCATCACCATCACACTGGTCACAGGGATGGTCACTTTCGATAATACGGTACAGGCGATCCTTCCGGCCCTGTTCTATTGGCTAATCAACACGATCGAAGGCCAGTTCCTGACGCCCGTGCTTGTGGGTCGCCGCCTCAAGCTGAATGCGGTCGTGGTGTTTATCTCCTTCGCGCTATGGGCGTGGGTCTGGTCGTTCATGGGCATGTTGTTGTCCACGCCGATCCTGCTCATGGCGAAAGTCGTGTCGGATAATGTGACCGGGCTTGAGAGCTTTGGAAAATTCCTTGGCGACCGGGATGATTTGTCCGGGTCGGATTCACGCCTGATGAAGTTCGTGTTCCGTCAAAGGGACCGGCCAGTTACCGACGATGCCTGATGGCATTGTTACCCGTTCGGCATGACCAGTGCCAGACGTGACAGGATGAGCCGGGTCGGCGCCCTAGCCGATAATTCGACGCCTTCAAAGTGGGACATGTCCACACCGGCTTCGGCAAGTGCCCTGAGCGGGATTTCGAACGTCAGGGTGGTATCGGTGCATGAGTGCGAGACCAGTCGGCATAGGCCGCCGATATCCGTACGGCCTGATCCCGAATGGATAGAGAGGACCGGCTCCTTGGCTGTACCGGCGTGTTTTGTGATTGTCAGCGTGAAGCAGAACCCGGCATTGGTCTCACGCGTCAGATCCAGCGCGTCATGAGAGAAGATGACCGGCGCACTTCGCGCGCGTGTCCAGCTTATCTGGATGGCATTCTCCTGCTGGCCAAGATCCGCCGCTTTCAGTTCCACCGCCCCCGATGAAGACCGCTCTGTGTCCCCCTGCCAGCATGTCGATTTGGCAGCATCGTCCAGTCGGATAGACCAACCGCCCCCCGTCATGCCGTGCTCGAAGATGGTGCCATGGTCAGGTTGGGGGAGCACGCGATTCTCGTGCAGAACGCGCAGATTTCCACTGTCCTTGAGGGAGAGTCCGAATCCGTAGGGGAACAAGGGAGCATAGGGGAACGAGCCGACATTCAGGTGATGCTGGTCGGCATATTCCGGCCAGGAGAAAGGCAGCTTTCCAGTAAAGTCGAGATCAGACTTGCCGTCAGTCCCAAACAAGAGGTCCGCCAGCGCGCCAGCTTGTGTGCCGGGCAGGAAAGCCGCCACGAATGCATCTGACGCATTTAGCACCGGGTTGACCCATAGCGGGCGGCCGGAGAGAAAGATGCAGACAACCGGAATGCCGACGCCTTGCAACCGTTTCAAGGTCTCGGTGTCCGCATCATTGGCCAGGTGGAAATCCAAAGTCGACAAGTCACCCCGGAACTCCGCATAAGGCGCTTCGCCAAACACATGAATGGCGATGTCGGGCTTTTTGCGAAAGTGCCCGTCCCGCGCAAAGGATACGGTGCTCCCCCGCTTTGCTGCAATGCGTCGAACGCCCGACAGAAGCGTCTCGGCATGCGGATAATCCTGAATGTCCAGAATGCCACCCTGCCAAGACAGGGACCAGCCGCCACATTGCATGCTGAGATCGTCGGCCGCTTGTCCCGTCACCAGAATATGCTGCGGTGATTTGAGGGGAAGGGTGTGGTTTGCATTTTTCAAAAGCACAGCCGATTTGCGAACGGCCTCGACCGCGAGCCCAGTGTGCGCCTTGCAGCCGATCACGCCTGTAGTGGCGCTGTGAGGCCGCGCACTTGGCATGGGCTGAGAGCAGAGGCCTGCACGGAACTTCAATCGCAATACGCGGCGGACTGCATCATCCAGTCGTTCTCCGGATATGCGCCCCGATTCCAAATGGCGTAGCAGCGAAGCGTGAAGGCCTTTCCAGCTATCAGGCGCCATATACATGTCGAGTCCGGCCATCAGGGCGTCGGGACAATCGGTGGGGCTAGCGCCCGCAATCTGTCCGTGTCCATCCCAATCGCCCACGACGACACCATCAAACCCCCAATGGGTTTTGAGTAGATCCGTCAGAAAGGCTTGATGCCCGTGCATCTTGCGTCCGCCCCAGCTGGAGAATGAGGCCATGATGGTTTGGGCCCCGGCATCGAGTGTCGAGTAGTAGCCAGCTGCGTGTGTGTCCCGCATTTCCGCTTCTGTGGCGACTGTTTCTCCTTGGTCCTTGCCAGCGCGTGTGCCTCCATCACCTATGAAATGCTTGGCAGTTGCGATGATCTTGTCTGAGCCCAGAAAGGTTCTCTCGCCCGGAAGACCTTGTAGACCGCGCACTAGAGCGGCGCCGAGATCTGCGACGAGTTTGGGGGATTCTCCATAGGCCTCATAGGTGCGCCCCCATCGGCCATCGCATGCGACCGCCACAGTGGGCGCGAATGTCCAGTCCATGCCCGTCGCGCGAACTTCCCGTGCCGTAGCCGCTCCGATCCGCTCCACGAGATCAGCATCCCTTGTGGCGCCCAGCCCGATATTGTGGGGAAAGATGGTCGCGCCCACCAAATTATTGTGTCCGTGTACAGCATCCGTACCCCAGAGCACTGGTATACGGGGGCCATCAGCGCGCATGGAAGCGGTCCAATAGGCATCGGCGAGGTCTAGCCAGTCGATATGACTGGCGCGTTGGTTACCCTTCGGTGCGGAGTTTCCGCCATTCAGCACGGCGCCAAGATGATAGGCCGCGACATCGTCAGGTGTGACAGAGGCAATGTCGGCCTGGATGATCTGCCCGACTTTTTGCGGAGGCGTGAGCCAGTCAATGATGCGAGTGATCATCCCTTCCGTTTTTGGGCAATGAAGATTGGGGGGATGCGGTTTCGGCCAGTGCGAAAGGGTGAGTGTAGTCGAGGAGGGATCAGTCATGGATTCAGGACCGGCGCAGGATCATGGCGCCGCCTCCTCTGTAGGGGCGAAATCTTCCGGATAGTCGCGCATTCGGTCGTACCAGTTGAGCTTCAGGAAAATACTGGTGATTGCGATAACCGCCAGGCTGCCGAGCATCTTGGGCCAATCTTGGATTACCAGGAAGATGGGGGTACAGATCAGGGCGGTCTGCCACACGATCCCCACGGCTACGTTCGCAAGGTCTCGTTTCATGTCCGGATTACGGGACACGGTCTGCCCCTTGGCGGTGAGCGATTCCGCAACCGGTCCCCATGCGCCCCAAGGCCGTGTCTTGCGATAGAACCGTTCCAGCGTTTCCATCTCGGTTGGCGTCGTCAGCAGCGACCCGATTATGACGGCGACCAGACAGGCGACAAAGAAGAAGGGAAAGGCTTGGAGCGGATTGATATCTATTTGGGGCATGCCCAGAACGAGTGCGAAGAGGATTCCCGTCAGCATACCCCAGAAATAGCCATAGCCATTCATGCGCCACCAATACCATTTGACGACATTGGCTGCGGTGTAGCCGCCGTAAAGGCCCGCCGTGATCCAGTTGATGACGGTGTCGATGCTGGTGAGGAAGAGGCCGAACAGGGTGCCAATGATCACGAAGACTGTGGAAACGATATAACTCATCCGGAGATAGGTTTTATCGGTAGCGTCGGGTTTGATGTATTTGCGGTATATGTCGTTCACGACATAGGCGGGGGCGGCGTTGAGGGGGGCTGCAAAACTCGACATGAAGGCGGCAAGCAGGCCAGCCAGCGTCAGGCCCAGTAATCCGACCGGAATGAACTCGCGCAAAGCAAATGGCAGTACGGCTTCGAAATCGGCGTCCGTGCCCATGTTTCGTAGGTAAGGGCTGAAATAGACCAGAGAGAGCACGGTCAGGCCCGTTATAAGCAGATAGCGCGGCAGGTTCAGCACAATGCTGACCAGGGCGCTCATCTTCGCCGCTTCGACCGGACCTCGCGCAGACAGGATGCGCTGCATATCATAATTCGGGGCGGGCCCGGCGAGGGATGTGAAAATGCCTTTCAACAGGACCAACATGAAGAAGACCGAGAAAAGTGAATAGCCTTCCTTGGCGATCTTGGTGTCCGCCGATGGCAACAAGTCAGACCAGTCGAGGCTAAGCTCCCAGGCGAAGAAGGGATTGGTCCACCCATCCGGTATGGCAGCGGCTAGCATGTCTGGTGACACATGCAGCATCGCAATCACTGCGACTCCGATACTGGCAATGGTCATGACAATGAATTGCAGGACTTCAGTAAAGACGACGGAGTACATGCCGCCCTTGATGACATAGAGCGAGGTCAGGAATATCAGGAAGACGCCAAAGGCTTTCTCATTCAGGGCCGTCATCGCGGCGTCCCGCTGTATTAGCAGATCGCCCGTGAGATCCGGCGCCCGCAGATTGACGGGGAGGAAAAGATCGAGCTGCAACATGCCAGCGAGATCGACTGGAATGAACTGGACCGCAAGTTTGCCGATTCCAAGGAAGCCATAGGCCATGTAGGCGAGCACCAGGATCAGGGCGAAGAGAACAATGATCAGGTGGCTCAAACGTGCGGCCGGGCCATCTCCGAAGCGGAACGTGATCCATTCTGCGCCGGTCATGGCGCCTGATCGTCGGAGCCAGATCGATAGGAATACCATCAGGAATATCTGATTGAATACGGGCCAAAGCCAGGGGATCCAGATGCTCTTGAGCCCATAGACGAAAAGAATGGATACCAGCCACATCGTCCCGGCCACGTCGAACATGCCGGAGGCGTTGGAGAGGCCGAGCGCATACCAAGGCAAACGGTTGCCGCCCAGGAAATAGCTGCGCAATCCTGTGTTCGCTCGATTGGAAATCCAGAAGCCGATGAAGAGTGTCAGCCCGATATATGCCGCGATCACCGCCATATCGATAGGATGCAAACTCAAGTCTCCGGCCCCTTTGCTTGCGAGGGCCACTCAGCACTGCCCCTGGTGGCGCCGCGTATATTTTTCTACAGCCCCGCGAACCGAGACCGGCGTTATTCTGAGCACGCCTGACCCAAAGAACATTCATTACAAACGGTTTCATTGCAAGCCATCATGGTGTTTGATGAGGCAGAAGTTTCGGTAAGCTACGGGATACCGGGTCCGGGACCTCAAGAAGCCAAAAGGCTCGTGGGAGGAATTGGATGGCTCAGATCAGGGATGTCGCGAAGCTTGCGGGTGTATCCCCTGCGACCGTGTCGCGTGCTTATTCAGATCCCAGCAAACTATCGGAATCGACGCTTCATCGCGTCATGGCCGCCGCTGATGAGCTGAAATACAAGCCAAGTTCGCTGGCTCAGCTTTTCCGTGAAAAACGGACCAATACCGTATTGGTCATGGTGCCAGATATTGCCAACGTCCTCTTTGCCCGGGTTGTTTCTGGCATTGAGCGCGTTGCTGTCGAGAACAAGTATAATCTGATTGTTTCGGATACCGGCGACAACGCGGAAATCGAAACCGTTGGCGTGGAAATGGTGGAGACCTATCGCGCCGATGGCGTGATACAATTGGGAGAGCGGCCCCTCAGCGAGCTGCATCCTGAGGGTGAGCAGTGCACGATCCCCTTCGTGCAGGCGATCAGTGCAGATCCGCGGGGCCGCTATCCCACGGTCGGAATCGATGACCGGAAAGCGGCGGCGGCGATGGGCAGCTATCTGTTGTCTCAGGGCCATCGCCGGATCGGAGTACTCGCCGGGCTCGAAAATCGCGTGGTAACACAGGAGCGGCTGGCCGGATTCAAAGATAGCCTGGCGCTGGCGGATGTAACGTTTGATGAGGTTGCGGTAGAATATGATACCTATTCCATGGCCGGTGGGGAAAGAGCGGCCACACGCATGTTGTCACGTAAAGACGACCTGACGGCCTTGTTTTGTATGAGTGATGAAATCGCGATTGGCGCCATCCGCGCCGCCCATGATCAAGGCTTCATCCTGCCACGGGACCTGTCCATTTCCGGTTTCGACAATATCGAATTTGGCAAGTACTGCACACCGCCCCTGACGACTGTCATGCAGCCGGCCGAACAGATTGGCGAAGTCGCCATGTCGCTGATGTGCGATACGTTGCGGGGCCAGACCCTGCCGAAGGCGCACGAAATGCTGCCGACCGAACTCGTCGTGCGGGCAAGTGTCCAGAAACTTCCCTAGGATCGTCGGCTGAATGCGGGCGTCAGGCCACGACCTGCTCTGTCACCCGGATGAACTCGCTCAGGCTGTCAACAAGCTCATCTGTAAACAGGCCGTTTTTACTCGTCTTCTGTGCAACAGATTCAAGCGAGAAGGCAGCTTCTGATACTTCACCGAAGCCAAAACTGCCTGCGGTGCCTGCGATCGAGTGGCACAGATTTCGGATTTCTGTGAGGGCTGTCTTGCGGTCTTCCTGGCTCAGGATTGTTGCAAACTCGGAAGGTACGCCTGCCAGATAGTCCTTGTATTTGAGTTTCAATTTCTCGAGCGGGTCATTTGCAAGTGGTGTCGGCTCGGTCTCGGAAACAGGGACGGCCTTTGTGGGGGCAAGCGAGGAGATCAGCGCATTAAGATGCATGATATCGATCGGTTTGGCCGCGTGGTCGGTCATGCCGGCCGCGACACACTGCGCGATCTGATCCGGAAGCACGTTGGCCGTAAGGGCCACGATGGGCAGGTTTCGCGCAGGCCCTGGCAGGGTTCGGATCGCCCGCGAAGCCGCGATGCCATCAAATTCCGGCATCTGAACATCCATCAGGATCACGTCGTACAGATCTCCGTTTCGCAGCGATGCAAGTGCTTCGTGAGCGGAAAGAAATCCGTGGACAGAGTGGCCAAACTTTCCGAGTCCCATTTCCAGCAACTCCAAATTCATGGAGACGTCATCCACGGCCATCACTCGCAATTTCCCAGCAGGCAGGCGCGATATCGGTTCGTGGGAATCCTGTATTGGCACGGCCGCCGGCTTGAAGGGCAGAACCAGTTTTGCGACTGTGCCTTCACCCAGTTTACTTTCCAAATGAAGTTCCCCACCCATAAGGCGTGCCAGAGAACGACTGATCGACAATCCAAGGCCTGTTCCGCCGAATTTACGCGTGACGCTATTATCCGCCTGCTTGAAGCCCTCGAACACGTTATCCAGCTTGGATTCCGGAATGCCGGGACCCGTATCGGCGACGTCGATTTTCAGGTGTCCATCCTCAATGGCCGCGTGGACCTGTACGGAACCTTCCGCGGTGAACTTCGCCGAATTGCCAATCAAATTGGTAAGTATCTGCTTCAACCGCACCTCGTCGAGGTAGGCTCCCTGGCTTTCAACGTGGGATGTCATGGGCACGGTCTTGCCGTTCCGTCCCGCATGTACAAGGTCGATCGTCTCCTGGACGACATGTGCAATATCGACGGCGCGCTCCTCCAGTTGAACCCGTCCAGCCTCAATTTTCGAATAGTCCAGGATGTCGTTGACAATATCGCGCAGCAGGTGCCCTGCCGACATGGCGCGGGAGACAAATAGTTTCTGTTCTTGATCGAGGGATGTTTCGCCCAACAATTGCGTAAAACCCAGAATACCGTTCAGGGGAGTGCGGATCTCGTGGCTCATATTGGAGAGAAATTCAGCTTTCGCTTTGCCTGCGGCCTCAGCATCAGCGCGCGCTTCGGCCAGGGCCTGTTCGCGCTCCTTGCGGTCTGTGATGTCGCGGAAGGTCGAAATGATTTCACGCGCGTGACCATCGCCCCCTTTGATTATTTTCGGATTTCCTTCGAGCCAGATGATGTCACCATTCTTGTCTCGTGCTCGGAACTCTCTCTGTGCAGATGGGTCGATCTCATTACTCTTGAACAAATCCTCGGTGATCTCGATGGCATATTTTCGATCTTCCGGGATGGTGAAATCCAGCGTTGAGAGACCAATCGCGTCCTCCGGCGAGATACCCAAGACTTCGCAGGCTGGAGAGGCATAGGTAATGATGCCATCCATGCCGAACTTGACGATAATATCGGTCGAATTTTCGGCAAGGGTTCGGTACTTGGATTCACTCGTGGCGAGGGCTTCCATCATGGTCTGTTCGTCCGTGACATCCTTGAAGACGCCGAAGACGCGCTCGACCTTTCCAGTCTCGTTTGTCAGATAGTCCCCGATAGATCGCACCCGGCGCCGTTTGCCGTCTGACTTTCTCACGATAGTCGCTTGGAATTCCCACCCTTGGGCCTGGCTGATCGCGCGCTGAACCAGCCCTCGAATGCGGTCGCGATCTTCCTCTGCATAGAACATGATGGCGTCGCCATACATCGGATTGAACTCTTCAGGAGTTACGCCGTGGATTGCATAGACTTCCGGCGACCAAACCACTTCCTGTGTGAGGGGGGTAAGGGTCCAATGCCCGACCCCCGCCATACGTTCGGCGAGACGGGCCTTTGTCAGCATTTCCTGCTGCTCTCGGGATTTGCGAGTCAGTCGTTCCCGAGAGCGTTTGATGTGGTTCACAAGACGGCGGCGGTCAGAGGCGGCCGCGCCGATCGCAAGCCCCAGAATAGAATTGGTCGCCAGGAACAATTGCAGAGCGAGAATTTTGGAGGTGAAGTCAGAGGACATCAGGCTAATTGGACCCGTTCCCGCCAGGGTAAATGGCAGGGAAATGGCTGTGATCATGAGTAGCCCGATCGCCGCTGCTTTTACTCCGCCGCTGAAGGCCAGAAATACGAGAACGGGAGGAACGAGGAAGAGAAAAGGATAATCATTCTGTGCGAAGACGAAGAAGGTCGTGGCGCAAAGTAGTCCGAGTTTGAGAATATACTGGATGTCAGGAGCTGTGCTGACGAATTTCCTGGATCGGTCTGCCAGTGACCAGATGATGGGTGCGAACAGGATGATGCCGAGGAAATCTGCCGAAAACCACAGGAGTGCATTGGGAAGGATGACCTTTTCGCCTGTGGCCGACAATCCTATCCCCGCAACGAAGGATGATAGGAGGCATCCCACAAAGGCACCCACGACCAGCGTGGACATACCAGCGAGGCTGATAAAGCGGATCTTGCGCCGATTGGTGAAGATGTAAGCCACGCAGCAAACTTCGGTCAGATTGGCGAGCGCCAGAACGGCCGCGCCAGGCACATCGTCCCCGGCGAAACGATTGGCCAAGAACAATGCGGTCACCATTGAGATGAGAAGCGAAGCCCAGCTCTTCCTGGGAATTTTCAGAAGCAGGATAATAAGCATTGCATTGACCGGCCAGATGGCGGCCACGCGTCCGGCGCCTCGTGTAAACTCAATCATCGTGGCTGCCAGGACGAAGACGAGTATCCCTACCCCAATATTCCGGGCGAGCGAGACAAGAAGGCCTCGAAAACGAGGGGATCGTCCGAAGGATGTTGGAATGGCCGGGTCTGGATGGGACATGGATCAAATCCGCAATTAGGATTGTTCATATAGAGGCGTATACAGAAGACATGGTGGGATTACATACCGCCAGTCCTGGAATGAATCGCCTGAACGTTGAATTCCGTAAGGCTTACAGTTTCAAATTAGAACGAAAACAAGGCAAGACTATCTTAACAGCGGTGAGGCGAGCGGAATGGGCCGCTTAATGGGGTGGTGGAGAGGTGCATATCTGATCCTGTCAAAGGGCCTAAACTACTGAAGGCCGCCGAATACACTCAGAAAAGGGTGGTGATATCATCATCGTCCGTCCTTCTGCGGCGACTGCAAGTGAACTGCGGATTTGTGTGGAAACTTGTTTCAATTGAGTTTAGGTCATCAGTTTTCCCGCAGTGGGCGAAATTCCTTTGTCGAAATGATCGGGCGGGCTTGCTGTATTCCTCAGATTGAGGTGCGGGACGTTAGAGGCTGAGATGTTTTCGGATATCGTATCTTCAGAACTCAGATCCTTGAGATCCTATGCCCAGCTCCTGCTGGGGGCGGCCGATGAGGGCGACCAAGCTGTTTGTGACGTTCTGCAAGGGCTGATTGAAACCGCGACATCCGCTGATATGGGCGGTATGGACCGCACATCCTTGTTTCAACAGCTCGATGAAGCGCTGTACCCTCTGGCCCAAGAGGGTATGGATAACGAGTGCACCCATCCAATTTTGCATGAATTGACGCTTATTGAGCGCCGCGTGTTGTTGTTGTGCATTGTGGGCGGCTTCGATATCCCGGAACTGTCTCGTATCACTGGCTTGCATGAACCAGAAATCAGGCAGGTGCTGGCCCGCGTACAAACGGTTGTCCATGCAGCCACGCGAACGGGCGTCCTGATCATCGAAGATGAGCCTCACATGGCGGAGTTGCTGTCTGTTCTGGTAGAGCAGACCGGTCATTGGGTGGCAGGAGTTGCTCACACCCGGGACGAAGCCGTAAAGCTCGCAAGCGAGCAAAGTTTCGGGCTCATTCTGTCGGACATCGAGCTTGGCGAAGAAGTCTGTGGCAAAATGGCGGTCACCACGATTCGCGAGACGCTCGGCTATGATGTGCCCACCATCTATATTACTGCGCACCCTGAGCGGCTTGAAGATGGGGAATCTCCCGGCCAGGACGGACTCGTTCCCAAACCCTTTGATATCTGGCGGGTTCGGGAAGCGGTAAATCGCGCGATCAATGCGCACATGTCCATCTTCGCCTGAGGGGCGGAAGGATGTGCGCCGTTCGCTAAAGGCGGCGGCTAGGGTGTGAGCATGTCATTTCGCAGATCGCTGTTCGTGGACGCGATCTTGACGCTGACAATGTAGGCTTTCTCGTTTTCCATGTTGGCCAGGATAAGGCCGGCCTGATCGCTCGGGATAAGACGAAGGAAGCCTGCTGCGAATCCGGCATCCATCTGGTTGAAGATACCGGCCGCCTGATCCGGCTTCATCGCCCCATACATCTGAGCAAGGTGCTGGATGTCCTGATTGGCAGTTTCCGCCATGCGCTGCCACCTGTCGTCCAGTTGCTGCTGAATGACCTTCAGGTCCTCTGCTTGCTGGTCGAGCTCCATCTTGCGGTTCTGGAAGCTTATTTCTTCTGTCCGCAGGTCGGAAATTCGCTGTTCAATGCTTTTCTGGTCCTGCTCCATTGCTTCGACAAGGTCGCCGGTCAGGCAGACCTTCCTGACCAGATCAGAATCATCGACATAGCTCTTGGGAAGCGCGTCGGATGGACGGCTGCTGGGGGAATCCGCCCCGGTCGTCGCAAAAGCCTGCGGTAACCAGCGTGTGCCGCCTGCGATCGTGAACAGGACCCCAATGGTGAGAAGAACGTGTGTGCGCCCGCTATTCTTTATGCCCATAGCTCTCATAAACCCTTTTGGTCTTGGCCTTGTCGTCGTCTTCGAAAAGGTAGTCTGAACTGTCCAGACTGGAGGCAACCCGGTTGGCAACGCCTTCCAGGCGTGTGGTAAGTCGTGTGATCTCAGCGACCCGATCGGAGGATTGTGCGAGCGCATCGCGCATGGTGCTGCGAATTTCTGCGTCGGCAGCCTGGATGCGGCGCGAGGTTTCGCGATCCTTCATCTCGAGGGCATCTTTCAACTCGGTGAGTTTCTTGCCGGCCTCGTGCGCTTCGGTAAGGATTGCGGACAATCGAACGGCGATTTCTCCGGACTTGGCCTGCGCCTCGTGCTTCGCGGAGGACACGGCAGCAACTGATTCGGACATGGCCCGAATCGAGGCGCCGAGCCCATCCTTGGTATTCTGCAGGGCTTTCAGCCGCCGGCTGAGCAAGGCGCAATACAGGCAAGCCGCAAATGAGACGAGGAAGAGCGCGATGTCGGAAGGATCGAGAGGCATCATCTCACCGTAGTAGGAATTCGGTTACGAGCACGCCGTGCGACGTGTCCGCACCGAGCACGATTTCAGACCGCATCGCAAGTTGCTCCCTCATTTTGGGATAGAAGTCGGCTGATTCGAAGTCGGACAATTGAAGCGCCCGCAGATAGCCGACAAACGCATCGACCAGCATGGGCTCGGCTTTCTTGACGGCCCCCATATGGCTGCTGTCCGAAATCACGGACGTCTTGATTTTCACGTAGCGTGTGGCCGGCTCGTTGCCGATCGTGACAAGGATTTCCTGCAACTCGACATAGACGTGATCCTCCAGCGCCAGCGGGACATGCGCCGCTGTGCCATCCGTGCCAGGTGCGCATGCGAGGGCCGCAGGATTCGGGCTGGGCGACAAAAAGAACACGACACCGAATGCGCCAGCCATGCTGACGACAGCCAGGATGACCAGGGGGATCAAGCCACCGCCGGACGACTTTTTCTCAAGAGGCTCTGTGTCGGAATCTGTAGCCAAGACCACACCTTTGCAAAAAATGTCGCTGACAACGCATATTAATTTCTGGGTAAAGGAAGCGTTAATGATTTCGGGGAAAATGTTAACTAATTGATTGGGGCGTTGGGATCGGGGTTTTCTGGCCTATGAAATTATTGGACACACTGAAGGCGCTATCCATGGCGCAGAAGCTCGCACTTGCAGGCGCGCTAGCTGGTGTGGTGATTGCCATGACGATGCTGATGCAAGGCGCCGTCAAGCAACCTATGGGATTGCTCTATTCCGGGCTCGACCCGATGCATACGGGCGAAGTGATCGCTGAACTCGAAAAACGCGGTGTCGACTACGAGATTCGCGGCGAGGCGATCTTTGTTCCCAATTCCGAGCGTGATTCGGTTCGCTTCTCGCTCGCAAAGGACGGGTTGCCCCAACAATCCGTGCGGGGATACGAATTGCTGGACGATGTGAACGGTTTCTCGGTCACATCGGAAATGTACAACGCGACCTATTGGCGGGCGAAGGAAGGCGAGCTGACCCGCACCATCCTGGCCATTCCGGGTGTCGCCTCGGCGCGGGTACATATCGGGGCCAGCCTGCGGTCTGGTTTCTCACGGTCCGGTCCGTCGCAGACCGCTTCGGTAACTTTGGTCGCCAGCAACCGGATCAGCGCCAGTCAGGCGGAAGCGATCCAGTATCTCGTCGCGCTTGCCGTATCCGGGCTGGAGCCGACCGATGTGGCGGTAATCGATCCAAAGCGGGGTCTGCTGGCCGGGCCTAATGTCGACCGGATGGAAGAGCCTGGTGTGATGGCTGAGGGCCAGTCCAGTCATCTGGAACAAAAAATCCTGCGCCTGCTTGAGGCGCGTGTCGGTCCGGGCAATGCGCGCGTATCCGTAACGGTAGACGTAAACCGCCAGCGCCAGCGCGTCTCCGAAGTCGTCTTCGATCCGAACTCACGCGTTATTCGCAACCGCACCAGCAATGACATCAGCGAAGCAAGTGGCGGCGGAGGCGGTGGCGGTGTGACGGTGTCCAGCAATTTGCCCCAAGGGGCAGGTGGCTCAAGCGGCAGCAACAGCACGGTCAAGAACTCCACAGAAAGCGTCGTCTACGACATCAATGAAACCCGCCGGGAAACCGAAACCCTGCCGGGGGAAATCGAACGTATCTCGGTCGCTGTGCTGCTCAACGAGCAAGTGCTGGGCTTTGATGCCAATGCCGAGGATTCGGCACCGCTGATGCGCAGCCTCGTCTCCGACTTCGAACAGCTGATCCTGTCAGGCGCGGGCCTGAACGCGGATCGCGGTGATTCGCTGACGGTGGATTTGATGCCGTTCCAGGAAATGGAAGTCGAAGAGCTCACGCCCGCTCCCGGCCTCGTAGAGACGCTGACGGAGCGCTATTTCTGGTCCGCCCTGCAGGCGATCCTGCTTGGGCTGGTGGTGATCGTTCTCGGGTTTGGCGTTGTGCGCCCCTTGCTGTCCCAAGGCCCGAAAACCGGTCTGGATACGGCGGCCGGCGCGGCCGCTGCTCCTGCCTTGACGAACGAAGCCCCGGACGCGCTGGACTATCTCAAGGATTATACGCGCGAGCGTCAGGATGAGACGGCCAGCCTGCTTCAGGAATGGTTGAACGAAGACCGGAAGGCGCTGGTCAATGAGTGAGTCGCCGTTCGCCAACCTTCCGAGATTTGATCAATCCCCGGACCATGTGGCCGGGGCAGGGAGCATCGGGACTTCTGCGTCGCCGGAAGAAAGTTCTCAGGATGTGGTGCCTGAAGAAGTGATCGAGGTTGTACCGGAACTTGATCCGAACGTGGAAATTCTTCTCAAGCGCCTGTCGGACGAAGTCGAGCGAACCAATGAGCGTGTGCTGGCACAGACGACGTCCTGGGTGACGGCGATAGCCGGAAGCCTGTTCCCGGAATTGTCCAAGACCTTTCTTGCAGAGGAAATCGGCTTGCAACTGCCAAGCCTGTTGCCAGAATCTGCAAATCGTGTGGAGATTACAGCACCTGAACCCCTCGCACATGAGATCCGGGATATCGTTCAGCGCTCAAACAAACTTGCCAGTTTGTGCGCGGTGTCTCCGGCCCCCGCTTCTGCGCACCAGGATGTGGAAGTATCGTGGGTTACCGGAGGCGTGTCCCTCGAATTCGACGGATTGCTGGAGGCCTGCATGAGCCGGCTGCAATCCATTCAATCGCACCAAAAGGAAACATTGTGATGGCAATTCCTGAAATGACGCCTTCGGATGAAAACATGGGCGAGCAGGATGAAGTCCTGCCGGGCGGCAAGGTCTCCCGTTCCATTTACAATGTTCCTGTCAATGTGATCGTGTCCATTGGACAGAAACGCCTGACCGTTTCCGAAATCCTTGACTTGAAGCCGGATTCGGTCATCGCACTTTCAGCCCGGATTGAGGACCCTGTCTCCCTGTCGGTAGACAACCGGTTGATTGCACGCGGGGAACTGATCGAGACGGAAGAGGGCGGCCTGGGCGTGAAGATCACGGAGATCGCGGAGGATCCCGATGCCACGGGGACTTGAACACCTGCCGCGCCTTGCGGGCGGCTTGTTCATGCTAATTCTCCTGTTCGCCGTATCCGGGGCAGCATACGCGCAATCCGTCGATCCGGCGCAGATTTCCATCCCGGACGGATTTCTTGGCAATGGTGGCGAGGGCGGCCTGAGCGGGTCTGTGGTACTCCTGCTGGTTTTGGTGACTGTGCTCAGTCTTGCACCGGGCATCGCCATGATGGCGACTTGCCTGCCCTTCATGATCATCGTGTTTTCATTCCTGCGTCAGGCCATCGGTGTGCAGCAGGCGCCGCCAAACATGCTCATCATGGCGCTTGCCATGTTCCTCACCTTCTTCGTGATGGAGCCCACCTTCATGGAAGCCTGGTCTTCGGGTATTTCGCCCTACATGGAGGGCACGATTGACGAAGCCCAAGCCTGGACGGCCACAACGACGCCCTTCCGCGAATTCATGACCGCGCGCGTCGATCCTGAAACCATTCCCGTCCTTGCCGATGCCGTGAACCGTCCGGTGGTGGACGGGGAGGAGCCCACATTTGCCCTTTTGTCGACAGCCTTCATGCTCTCCGAGATCAAGCATGCCTTTCAAATCGGCTTTGTGATTTTCCTGCCATTCCTTGTCATCGACCTTGTCGTGTCCTCTGTCCTGATGGCGGTCGGCATGATGATGGTCCCGCCGACCGTGGTTTCGCTCCCGTTTAAGGTTGGATTCATAGTTCTGGCCGATGGCTGGTTGAAAATAACAGAAGCACTTCTGCGAGGGTATGCCGGATGAGTTCGGTCGTTGAGTTGAAACAACCTGCTGCAAGGCAAGCCGTTGCCAGAACGGGCGCTCAGGCTGGTGCCCCGGGCATGATCACTCTGACGCGCGCTCAGAAGGCTGCCGTGGTGATCGCCATACTCGGCGAAGCCGAGGCGCGCCCGATCGTGGAGCGCCTGGACGATCAGACCATGGCGCAAGTGGCTGTCGCCCTTGAGACGGTCTCAAAACTCCCCCGCGAACAACTGGTGGAAATTGCGGTCGATTTCCTCAAGGAATTGCGCGCGGCAAGCGGATCGTTTTCAGGTGGCCAGGACAAGGCCCGCGAAGTCATCGCCAATATTCTCGACCAGAAGCGCTATGACCAGATCTATGGAACGGGTGAGCCGCAACAGGAAGTCGTCGTCGAGGAGACAGGCGACACGTGGGAGCGGTTGGAACGCCATGACCCCCAGCAGGCGGCAACATATTTCCGCACGCTGACTCCCAACATCATCGCGCTCATTCTCCGCAAGCTGGATGTGGCGGCGGCCTCCGAGATCGTGGGCTTTCTGGATGATGAGCAACTGGACCCGGTCGTCGGTCATCTCGTCGAGGACGAACCGCCGGAACCAGAAATCTATTCCGTTCTGGCTCACATGGTCGAAATCGAATTGCTCAACAATACGAGTCCGGAAGCCGGAGCGGCGGAAGACACCGCGCACCTTGAAGTGATCGGCGAGATGCTGAGCTTGGTGCCCAGCGACAAGCGCGACCGGATTCTTGCCTTCCTGAACAGTGAGCATGAGAGCAAGCTGAAGAGCATCGAACGGGTCATGTTCACCATTGGCAGCCTTCCCGAAATTCTGCCGCGCGAAGCCGTGGCCGTGGTGTTCCGCGAATTGGGCGACGAGACCATGACCCAGCTTCTGGCTAGTCTGCGTGAGGGTGGCGCCGATGTTTCGGACTATCTGCTGAGCAATATTTCTTCGCGTCTGGCAGACCAGTATCGCCTTCAGCTGGAAGATGTGCCGCAGGTCTCGGCGGAGAAAGCCGAGAAAATCCAGCGCCAATTCCTGATGTCTCTGATGACCCTCAAGCGTGAGGGTGCCATCAAGGTCGGAAAGCCTGAAGAAGACGAATAGGCGCCAGACCAGTCCCACGACAATCTGGACAGGGCCTGTCCGTTCTAGCGGATGATCAGGTCCGCGTGCAGGGCGCCAGCCGCCTTCATGGTGCGAATAATATCGGCTGTCTCTTGAGGGGTAACCCCGAGGGCATTCAGGCCCGAGATCAGTTCTGACAGAGAGACGTTGGGGTTCAGCATAGCGATATTCTTGCTGCCGGTCTGACTAATCGTGATGTGTGAGCGGGGCAGGGCGATCGACTCCCCCCGCGCGAATGGATTCGGCTGGGACACGACCGGGCTTTCCACAACCTTGATGGAGATATTGCCCTGGGCAATTGCCACCTTGGAAATCGTCACATCTTCGCCGAGGACGATGGTGCCGGATTTCTCGTCAATCACGATGCGGGCCGGAACCGAAACGCTGACAGGCAAATTCTCGATATCGGCAAGGATGCGAGAGGGCGAGCCGTCAATACCGCGCAGGTCCAGATCGACAGTGCCGGGATCGCGGGTATAGGCGACCGGCGCGCCATAGGCTGAATTGATGACATCCTCGATCCGTGCGGCGGTCGTGAAATCCGGGTCGCGAAGGGCGAGGGTGAGGCTGTCGCGGTCATTGAAATCATAACCGATCTCGCGCTCAATCCGCGCTCCATTCGGAATGGCACCAGCCGTCGGCGTGCCGCGGGTCTCGCGGGCGGCCGCGGCCTGCACGTCTATACCGGACACGATAATGCTGCCCTGGCCGACCGCATAGACTTCATTGTCTGCACCCTTGAGCGGAGTGAGGATGAGCGTGCCGCCCTCGAGACTCTTGGCGTCCCCGATGGAGGAGACCGAGATATCGATGGTCGAGCCATTTCGCGCGAAGGAGGGCAGGGTCGCCGTTACCAGTACGGCCGCGGCATTGTTCGGCTTGATATCCTCGCCCTGCACGTTCACGCCAAGACGTTCGAGCATGTAGGTGAGGGAGTCTTCAGTGAAGGGAGAATTCCGGACCGAATCGCCCGTCCCGTTCAGGCCAACCACGATGCCGTAACCGATCAGGTCATTCTGCCGGACACCTTCGACATCGACCACATCCCGTATGCGCGTTTGAGCCTCGGACGAGGAAGGGACTCCGATAAGGCTGAAGCAGAGTGCGGCGATGAGAAGTGTTTTCCGAAGCATCATGTTTAGCCCAGATAATTCAGGAGTGAGAGCTGAGACAGGCGGGCCGTGAGCATGTAGGAGGCCTCCAGCGTGGTCTGGAGGGACTGCAGTTCAGTTGCGGCTTCATATTGGTCGCGCGCGGTCAGATCGTTAAACGACGCATTCAGAAGTGTTTCTTCCGTGTCGAGTGTTTTCAGGCTGATGGCGTTGCGCTCTTCGTAAACACCCAGATCGGCGCGCAAATTGGTGATTTTTGTTTCACTTGCCGACAGGCTCAGGGACGTATCCTTGACGAGGTCTGAATAGCCGCCCAAGGAAGCAAGGCTTCCCTCCGGACCGGAAATGGCCAGAACGGCAAGATCGCTGATGAGGGACTTGATTGCGGCATTGTCGGCAGTCACGCTTTCAGCGTCGGACGCTGTCGTGCTGCCCTTGTAGATGTTTTGCAGCCAGCCCCCAGTGGGAGAGCTGAAATAGTCATCGAGCTGCGTTTTGAAATCTGCTGCGTCGGTGGCTGTGTCTGCAATCAGTTCGAGGTCGGATAGCAGAGCGGTCTGGTCCGGGAAGGGCAGGGTGGCCGTGGCGTCCCCTGAAAACAGGAAGCGGTCGCCATATCGCGCATTCAGAGAAGACAGAGTGGCGGACAAGGCAGTCTTTGCGTCGCGGGCGGCGATGCCGATTTCCGTTTCATGCTCCCCTCCGACCGCACTCAGCATGTTCGCCGCGATGCCGCTGGAACTCTCCTGTACTGTGCCGAGGCTCGTCTGAATCAGCGACAAGCGTGTCGCACGAAGGTTCAGGACTTCTCGATCGGTGGATATGTCTGTCAGAGCCTTCTGGCTTAGCATCGCCTTGCCGATTCGACCGGACAGGTGAAGCGTAAGGTCTTCATACCGCCCCGTCGTAGCTTCGGTAGATGTCTGACCAATCTGGGAGCGGAGCTCAGAAATGTGTTGGCTGAGGCTGGCCGTCATGAGGCCGGAAGAAATAGCAAAACGGTCCATGTCAGATATCCATCAGCTTTTGCATCATCTGGTTGGCGATTTCGATTACTCGCGCATTGGCGGCATAGGCCTGTTCGATGGACAGCAGATCCTGCATCTGGCTGTCTATGTCGACCCCGGTTTCCGAGAGTTCGGCCTCCATGAGCAAGTCATGCTGAGTCGAGGCCGAGGAGAGTACGGATTCATGAGAAATACGTGATTGCCCGGTAATGGAGGCAACGTGTGCGACAAGCTCTGCCGCGGAAAAGCTGCCCTGGATGCCGTTCGAGTCGATGGACTGGATCTTGGTGAAGGCATCAGACATGGCGGACAGGATTGAATTGTCCCCCGGTGGGCCTTCCACGGCGGCGCCCACGCCATCCCTCAGGCGCCAGAGGCTGCCGCCTTGGCTCGGATCGATCAGGGCGTTTATGTCTATCCGTCCGGCCAGGCCGGGGTCGCCCGGAGTGCCCGTATCGACGAAGAGGCCGAAATCTCCGGGGGTCTTCGTGGGGTCGATGGAGTCATTAGACAACCGTGTGAGGAGGTCATTCGCGATCGTGTCCAGCTGTGCGCCAAAGGCGGGCAGGTCGGTATCACGCAAGGTGAAGAGCGCCCCGAACATGCCGCTGGACACGGCTGCATAGCTGGATGCGCCGGGCGTCAGATTCTGGCCGTCGATGGTCAGGCCGGACAGGGTGCCACTGTCCAGTGTCATGTTGGCACCGAACGAATTGGCCGGCGAGAATTCGAGTTGCTTCGCTTTGCCGGCAACCAGATAGACGCCCTCTACGGTGATAATGTCTATTGCGCCGCCTTCGCGCGCAACCACTTCGATGGGCAAATATTCCGCGATCGTGTCGAGCGTTCTCTGGCGTTCGTCCATCAGCGCAGCGGCTTGGGATGTGGACCCATCAACGCCGACCAGCAAGCCGTTGAGCTCTTCGATCTGCTTCAGTGCCTTGTTGACTACATTAACGCCGTCCGCGATTTCGCGATCAGCTTCCGAGCGTTGTTGGCTCACCAGTTTCGAGAGGCTGTTCAGCTCGGCTACGACCGCATTTGCCGAATCGAGCAGGGCAGCGAGCTGGGTTCCGGATTCCGGAGACGTGACAGACGCTGACAGGGCTGCTTCAAACTTGGAGAACTTGCTGAACAGGCCGGTGCCTTCGGCGTCATCGCCGAGGCGAGATGACAGCACCTGCCATGTGCTGGACATCAGGCTGGCCTGAGCCACATCACTGGAAAGGCTCCGTCGCTCGGCAGTGAGCGCGGCGTCAGCGGACCGGGCGACGCCGGTCGCCGTGACGCCGCTGGTCCGTCCGCCAACAAGCGTTTCGCCCAACAATACAGAACGCCGGACATAGCCCGGCGTTGATGCGTTCGCAACGTTCGTGGCGACAATGTCGGCCCGAAGGCCAGAGACCTTCAGGCCGGATTGTGCCGCGTTGATGGCGTGGGAAATACTCAAAGCAGAGCTCGCCTGTCAGGGTTGCGGATCAGCGCTTCAGATTGGTTGTTTCCTGAAGCATCTCATCAACGGTTTGAACGATCTTGGCGCTGGAAGAATAAGCGCGCTGCGTTTCGATCAGGTCTGTCAGTTCCGCAGCGATATCGGTCGTGGATTCCATCAGGGCATAGCCCTCGATGCTGCCCACGGGGCCTGTGCCTGCGTCCCAGAGATAGAGGTTTCCGCTTTCTGCAGAGACGCGGAAGGCCTGGCCGTCCAGCGCCTTCAGGCCGTTCATGTTCGGAACGTCGCCAACGGGAATCTGGTAAAGCGTGCGGCGGAAGCCGGTATTATATATCGCCTGGAGGTAGCCATTTTCGTCTATCTCCACCGATTGAAGATCCCCTATCGGCGCGCCGTCCTTGCTGACCGAGGTCGGCGAGAAATTGGCGGAGAGCTGGGTGATGCCTGCGCTATCGCTTGGGCGGCCCATGAAGACATCGACCGGGCCGTGAGGCAGGTTCAACGTTATACTACCCGTGCTCGAATCGTACACGGCGCCGCCGGAAGCGGTGAGCGTGTCGATCCGGCCGCCATTGGCAGCGCTGTCGGCAAAAGTGATGTCCAGATCGCCGATCGACACGGCGGGATCCCCTGCGCTGTCGAAGATTTTAACGGACCAGGCATTGCTCGAGCCGGCGGCCGGAACGGTGGGGGTGAACTCTATGGAAAGCGTCTGGGCACGGCCCAGATTGTCGAAATACTCTATAGGCAGCGTGTAGCTCTCCCCCGTTCCACCGGCCGTTGTGGCATCGGCGGGAAGGTTGATCCCGAGTTCGATGCGGGATGTCGGCGATGCGGTGTATTGGGAGGCGGCGATGTTGACTGGCTCAAGATTGCTGCCGCTGTTGCGGCTGACATTGCCGATCTCCCCGTCGGAGTTGGCTGGCCAGCCAAGCAGGAACAGGCCGCTCTGTGTTCTGAGGTTTCCGCTCTCATCAGCATAGAAGGAGCCGGTGGGCAGGAGCATCAGATTACGCTCGGAAGAAAGCGAGTTCACGCCCGTGTTGTCCGTAACCGGAACAAGACCGCGTCCGGAAACAGCTAAATCTGTTGCGTTACCGGTGGAGATAAGAGACCCGGTTGCCGAAATGTCCTTGAACGCCGAAACCCGGACGCCACCTGCGGCGTAGGCAGAGGACTGCTGCTGCAGGACCATGCTGGAGAAATCAACCTGGCTACGCTTGTATCCATACGTTGATGAGTTGGCGATGTTATCGGAAATGGCGGAAAGGCGGCTTGAATTCGAGTTCAGCCCCATCACACCCGCATTGAGGGATGAAGAAATGCTCATGGTCGACTCCTACGACAGATGTGACTCTATCAGTGGAGTGCATTTGTTAATAAGCAGATAACCTTGATTCACCTTTGGGGCCTTGGTCCGTCAGGATGATAATCGAGATGCGCCGGTTCTGGGATGCCGATGGATTGTCCGGGGCAAGGGGGTCAGTATCGGCGCGGCCAGAGACCTCGCGAAGGCGCGATGGCATGAGGCCTTGTTCCAGGAGCAATTTGCGAATGATGTTCGCCCGGTCCGTGGACAGATTCCAATTATCATAGTTCGCATTCAGACGGTATTGCAGGCTATCGGTATGTCCCACGAGCTTGATGTCATTGCGAAAGGCGTCGAGCGACCCGGAGATCGAGGCTAGCAATTCCTCCAGGAGCGGCGTCGGGTTGCTGCTGCCAACGGCGAAGAGGGGCGAGCTGTCGGAGTCGATCACTTCGAGTACCATGCCTTCAGGAGACATCTTGATCAGAAGGTGATCGGATAATCTCTTCGATTTCTGGCTCAGTTCTTCCCGGAGGTTGTGGAGATTTTCCGCGATCTCCTGCGTATTGGCCTCAGCACGTGACTTGGTGTCATCCTTCGGGGCGTCGACCGTTTGTTGACGCGTGCCGCCCGTGCCCATCTTGGCATAGGTGTCTTCCGTGAACATGGATGAGCCGTTCAATCCGTCCGAGCCGCCGCCGGAAATCCGACTGATCGGAATGGTCGGATTGAAATAGTCGGCAATGCCCTTGCGTTGTTCTTCCGTTGTGGCGTTGAGCAGCCACATCAGGAGAAAGAATGCCATCATGGCGGTGACGAAGTCAGCATAGGCAACCTTCCAGGCGCCGCCATGATGGCCGTCAGCTTTGACCACCTTCTTGCGCTTGATGATGATAGGTTGCGTGTTTGCCGATTTGGGATCGACCATTTGGAATCCGCCCTGAGTTCAAGAAAATCCGTAATATCAGGGCGAAATCAAATTACGGATAATCCCATCAGGCCGTTTGGTCTGGTCTTGGTAACCATTCAGCAACCAAATTACTGAAATCCTACCAGACGGAACTGGGATTCAGAATTGTGGGCTCGTTGTGTCGTCTGTGCTACAGAAAAAGATAGGGGCTGGCGGAGGGTTACCTCCGTCCGTGGGGCAATGCGAAGCCCTATGGGCCATGCTGTCCCTCGCCATTGGCCAATGGGCACAGGAAGTCTACGGCTTAACCATCGTTCCAACGATTTCTAGCCGCAAAGTCCTAACAGGGAACGAACCAGCAGAGGGTTTTGAGGAATCCTATGCATTCGTTTCGGTCTCTGAGTCCGAGGGCCCGGTTGTTGCCGTGGCTATCAATACGCCAGGAGCTCGCAAATATTCGGCGACGCGGCTACGCCAGGACGCCAGCAGCCTCAAGAATGCGCCTGATCTTTTTCTCCGGCTGATGTCCGAACATGCGGCGCGGGTGCTGTGGTTGCGCGTAGAGGCCTCGGCTACGAAGCTGGCCCCTGCCACTTCATTGCGTCTGGCCGACTTTTCCGCGTCCGGCGACACGTTCGGACAGGACACAACCTATCTCTGCCTCCTGTATACATTGGGCGGTGATGGCGGCGAGGACAGTTGGCTGATCGAAGGGGATGACGATACCCCCGAAATCCAGCTGGTCTTGAAGATGGAAGACGTAAAGAAAATCGCACGTAGGCTTCAGGAAAGTACAGAAGCGCCTGTGTCACAGGATTTGAGCGGCCGTGACGTTCTCCGGAAACGGGTTCGAAGTACTACGGTCATTCTGGATGCTGTGCTCGACTCCATGTCCATGACAATTGGTGAGTGTTCGCAATTGGAAGTCGGGCAGGTGATCGCACTGCCCGGCGCCAAGATGGACAAACTGGTCCTGAGTGCGGACACGGTCAGCGGGTCGCTGCCGATCAGCCAGGGCGAATTGGGCGCCTGGAAAGGGTTCAGGGCGCTGAAGTTGCGCTTGCCGGTGGCGGAAAACGTCATCAGGGAAATTGCGGAAATTTGAATCGGTCCCTCGCACGGGCGGTGGGATGAGAGGAGTTTGTAAGTGAACGCAATAGCAGGACTGGTTGTTACGGTGGTGATGGTCTTTGGCGGGTATATCCTGGCCGGAGGGCACATGGATATCATTACGCATTCGCTTCCGTTCGAAATGATGATGATTGGAGGGGCAGCCGCTGGTGCCTTCTTGGCTGGGAATGACATGACCACCATCAAGCATGCCGGCGAAGACATGATGGCCGCCTTCAAGGGTCCCAAGTGGAAAAAGACCGACTATCAGGACCTGTTGTGCCTGATGCATGAGCTGTTGAATGTCCTGAAGAAGAACCCGGTCGATATCGAAGCGCACATCGAGGCGCCGCAGGAATCCGAGATTTTTGCCAAATACCCCAAGATCCTCAAGGACAAGCGCGCGATAGAGATGATCTGCGACACCATCCGTTCCATGATCATGAACTTCGACAATGTTCACCAAGTTGAAGAGCTTCTGGAAAAGCAGCTGGATAGCCTGATCGAGGAAAAGCTGCACGGGTCGCACGCCTTGCAGAATATGGCCGATGCCTTGCCGGCTCTTGGGATCGTTGCGGCTGTTCTCGGCGTCATCAAGACGATGGCGTCAATCGACAAACCGCCGGAAATCCTTGGCGGCATGATCGGCGGTGCACTGGTCGGAACGTTCCTCGGCGTGTTCCTAGCCTATGGCATCGTGGGTCCGTTTGCGTCCCGCGTAAAACATATCCGTCTGGAAGAGCACAATTTTTACTCGATGATCGGTGAGGTGCTCGTGTCGAACCTGCACAAGAACCCGGTCAACATATGCGTTGAAGTCGCGCGTCGTCACGCGCCGACACGTGTTCGCCCCTCCTTCAATGAAGTTGAGGAAGCCATCCGGGGGTTGAAACAGGCCGCCTGATGACTCGCCGTCTTCCCCTCCTTGCCGGGCTCGCCTTTTTGGCGGGCTTCTCGGCGTTTGCAGAGGCGCCGTCTGCGGCGGGTGAGGAGAGGCGCGCGGCGGAAGCCGATGAGCTTTCGGAGCATTTTCGCGACTTCGTAGATGAGGCGATCGGGGAGGGGCTGTTGACCCCTACCGGACAGGCCCCGGCGGCCGATCCTGTGCCTGCGTCCACACAACTCTTCCGTGGCCGGCTGGCACCAGCCGATGCCGCCGCGCCGGTTGAGGTGGATTCCGCATGTATCACCGACACGGTACTGGACACTCAGCCCTTCGAGGAATTCACCTCGTATGAGGACTTTCTGAACTGGCGCGCGGAACAGGTCGTGACCGGGGGCAGCCTCACGCCCGCAGACGTCGCGATGGCATACATTTCCATCGGCCTGTATGCCGAAGCGCGCTTGCAAGTTTCCGGTATGGAAGACCCTGACAGCCGTTACATCCGCAATCTGACCCACCTGCTTGAGGATGGGGCGGTATCCGAAATCGAACTTTTTGAGCAGGTTGCGGCCTGCAACATGTTCGGGGACATCTGGTTATCCCTCGCACGTCTGTCGTTACTCGATGAGCAGGGGGTCAACCTTCTTGATCTCAATCTGATGACGTACCGGCGACTGCCCTATCGGCTGAAGACCCGGACAGCATCGCTGGCCGTGCCCTCGCTGGACCGCATGGGGCAATCGCTCCTGGCGGAAAAACTGATGGCGGATTTTTCTGCCGAGGAAGTAAGACGCGCGCCCAGCCTGTCATTCAATCGGGCGGTCCTCGACCTGAACCAGGGTGGCCCTGAGCGGGAACAAGCTCTCCGCAAATTCCTGCAGGTGCCGGAATTGCGGTCTCAGGCGGCAGCTGTGCTGATGCGGCATGGCTTGCCGGTGGAAGCAGACTTGCAGGAAGAGCTGGTTGGCGAGCTTCTTGAAAATGTCCAGCGGTTGCCCCGCGGATCTGACGTCCGAGCCAGCCTTGAAACCATGTTGAAAGGTCCGGGCGAGTTATCAGATTATGAGATGATTTCCGAGCTTGCGGAGCTGCCAGCCATGCAGGATCCGAAGACCCACAAGATGCTGGGCAATCAACTGGTTGCCCGGCTCCAGAAAGATTTTGATGGCGAAGACCGGCTGGCCAGCCTCGCCGCCATGAGTGCTGTCAGCGAGAACAAGGATATCCTGTCCGGCAATGCCAGTCAGGACGACGTGACCGAGTCTGCCGCCCGGTTCGCAGGGACGTTGGGCCTGATGACGGTCATGACGACCTTGTCTCAGGACATTCGCGAGAGCGAAAGCCTGGTTTCCGATCGCGCCGCGCTCGCTTTCCGCATGCAGGATTTTGCGAGCTTGCGAGACCTCACCCAAACCCGGCCCGGAAATGCGGACGTCATGCGCTTTGCAGCGATGGGCGCTATCTTGATGAACGACCGGACCTGGCGGGCCAAGGTGGGTTCAAAAGTGGCGCTGGACGCAGCAACTGTTGTGGACCTTATCGAAACAGATGCGGCCTCCGGCAACTGGCTCCTTCCGGCGGCGGTCTATACGGCCGCTGAGCGTATTACCCAGGAAGAGTACCGCCCGCGCGTCGACGCGGTCCTGGCATTGAAGTTTGGCAAAGCCGAACCCCGTCTTCAACGCATCAAGCTGAGTCAGATCCCGGAGCATCTCCGCCAGATCGGCTCGGCGCTGGATGCCAATTTTCAGGAGACACCCTGATGTCCAATGCGATTTACGCGAGCCTGACCCGGCAAGACGGCCTCCTGCGCGAGATGCAGGTGATCGCCAACAATATGGCGAACTCAAGCACGACAGGGTTCAAATCCAATCATGCTATTTTTGCCGAGCATATTGCGGCAACGGGCGACGAGTCCGGAAGCTTGTCCATGGGCAGTCTGGCCGGTCATAATTTCGATCTCACACAGGGCGCCATGAAACACACTGGCGGCCAGTTTGATCTCGCGATTCATGGGGAAGGTTTCTTCGTGCTGGAGACGCCGGCTGGCGAACGGCTGACCCGGGCGGGGGCCTTCCAGCTTTCAGCAGATGGCAATCTGATCGATGCCTTCGGCCATCAGGTCCAGGGCGCGGGCGGCGGCGCGATCGCGATACGTCAGGAAGTGACCCGTGTGTCGATTGCTCCGGACGGGACGGTCTCGTCAGGCGAAGAAATTCTGGGACAGATCGCAGTCGTCGTAGCGGACGGCGAAATCAATCAGGAGGGCGGCACAATGTTCGCTGCGCCAGGCGGCTACCAGCAGGTGGAAGAGCCGGCTGTGGTGCAGGGCACGCTGGAGCAGTCCAACGTCTCGTCCATTTTGGAAGTTTCACGCCTGATCGAAGTGCAGCGCGCCTATGAAGCCGGACAGTCGCTGATTGAAAAAGAAGATGAGCGGATCAACCAGTTGATCAAGACGATGCGCCAGCTGTGAGGCTGGCTACGAACCTGAGGGGAATGAAATGAAGGCTTTGCAGATTGCCGCGACAGGGATGGCCGCTCAACAGATGCGCGTTGAGGTCATCTCGAACAATATCGCCAACATGAGCACGGCGGCCTATCGCCCGCGCACGGCCGAGTTCTCGGACCTGATGTATCAGCAACATCTTACGCCGGGCACGATTACCTCCCAGGTGGGAACGGTTGTGCCAGCAGGGATCCAGCTGGGCACCGGGGTAAAACCTTCCTCGGTTTCCATGGAAATCATCCAGGGTGGCCTACGTGAGACAGGTGCCGAGCTGGACCTGGCCGTCGATGGAACGGGGTTCTTCGAGATCACTCTGCCATCCGGTGAATCGGCGTATACGCGAGACGGAAAGCTGAACCGGAGCGCAGAGGGTGAGATCGTCACCATGGACGGGTTTCCGTTGGCAGACGGTCTGGTCATTCCAGAAAATGCGAGAAACGTCGCGATTAGCCGCGATGGCGAGGTCGTTGCCTATTTCAACGATGGATCCGAAGGGCAGGCCATTGGAAATATTTCGCTCGTTCGCTTCATCAACGAGAAGGGCCTCGAGGCCATGGGCGACAATTTGTTTCGGGAAACCGAAGCATCCGGTCCGGCAAACCAGCTGGTTCCCGGCACAGAGGGCATGGGTCTGATCCGTCAGGGTTTCCTTGAAGAATCCAGTGTCGACGTCGTGCAGGAAATCTCCGAACTGATTGAGGCGCAGCGCGGTTACGAGCTGAATTCCAAGGTCATCACGGCAGCGGATGAAATGCTGGCTGCTACAACCAGATTGAGGTAACAGAATGATACCGGCTATTGCTGTAGGACTTGGCTTGGCGGCGCATATATTTGGCGCGTCATCGCTTGTGGCCAAGGAAGTTATTCGCGCTGGTGATACAGTTACGGCGGCCAACGCCTCCACCGAGTCCGGAGCGATGGTCGATGCGGACAATCCCCTCATTGGCAGGGAAGTGCGGCGTACGGTTTATGTCGGGCAGGAATTGTCCATGGATGACACTCGCCCGCCGCGGCTTATTCGGCGCAACCAGTTGGTAACCGTGAAATTCGTCAGTGGTGCGCTGGAAATCACGACGACCGGGCGCGCCATGGGCGAGGCCACTGAAGACGAGTCGGTTGCAATCCTGAATTTGAATTCGAAGAAGATCGTAAGCGGAATTGTCCAGAAAGACGGATGGGTGCTTGTTCAATGAAAAACTATCTTACATTCTCCGCCGCGCTGCTCGGCGTCACCGCTTGCGCGTCCGTACCGTCAGCCGATGCCACTTTCGACATGACGGCACCGCCGACAACCATGCCCCACATGCAGACGGCCTATGCCGAACCTGCGGGTGCCAGTGATGCGTCGCTCTGGACCACCGCCCCAAATGCCTTGCTCAGCATGCGCCGGGCGAAGGCTGTGGGAGACCTCCTGACGGTCGTTGTCGAAATGGATGACAAGGCAAGCATGCAAAGTTCTCTGTCACGCAACCGGAACAGTAGCGCCGACGTGAATGTCGATGCGCTGTTCGGTCTGCCGGAATGGGCAAACGGCGTATTGCCTGGCGGCGCCACCTTGTCGCCCGGCGTGGATTACAATCGTGGTTCCACGCTTGATGGGAGCGGCGCGATGAACCGTGCGGAGAAGGTCGCTTTCACCCTTGCGGCACGCGTTGTCGCAATGGAGCCTAATGGCAACCTCGTCATTCAGGGATTCCAGCAGACGCAGGTCAGTAATGAAGTGCGTATGCTGACGGTGAGTGGCGTGATCCGGTCACAGGATATTACCCGCACCAATACGGTTACATATGAAAAGATCGCAGATGCGCGAATTTCCTATCTCAACAGCGGTGACGCCACATCGGTTCCGCAACAGCGTATTGGCCAGAAGATCATCGACAAGGTCGTGCCATTCTAGGATTTCTTCATGAAACAAATCGTTCCTTCCATTGTGGCCCTTCTCGCAATTTCTGCGGGCGGCGGCACGGCCTATTTCCTGAAGTCGGGCTCTTCCAGTCCGAAGCCAGCCAGCGCGGCACATGACACTGGTGGCGATGAGGGCGAGGGTCACGCGAAGCCAAAGAAGGAGAAGAAAGAGCAAAAGGGGCATGGAAGCAGCGACAAGCATGGCGATGCCGACGCGGCCGATGTGACCTATTACAAATTCTCACGGGAATTTGTGGTGCCCATGATCGAAGATGACCGGGTGCAGAGCCTGGTTATCCTGAACCTCAATCTGGAAGTGGACACAGCGATTTCGCAGGAATTGTTTTCCAAGGAACCAGTGCTGCGCGACAATATCATGACTACCCTGGTCAAGCTGAGCAGTGGCGGACGTACGCTGAACTCGATCACGGATGTCGATAATTACGAAACATTGCGGGCCATGATCCTGACAAACCTCCAGAATGAAATTCCGGAAGGCATTCGCAATGTGCTGATTCTGGATATGGCGCGCCAGGATTTGTAGTGGCGTAGGTCTGTTCAGGCCCGGCCAACAGCGCGGCTATTCAGGTTCGGAATACTTGCTGACACTGTAAAGGTCGGCGGACAGGTGCGAGGATGTTCCGAAGCGAAGCACACCGTTCTCACTGCCAACATCCGTAATTGTTGTGATGATCTGAGGGGCGCCCAAACTAATATATTCCGTCCCCTGATAAAAATCGATGTTGAACTCGAAGACCTCATCCGTCGAGGCGGTCTCGCCTGTATTTGTCTGGCCGTTCCAGGTGTGGACTTCATCATCCATATCCAGTTGCTGGGACCAGACGAGTTCCCCTTCCGAATTTCGTACGGTCAGATAGGCATTGTCGGCCTCTGACGGTGTATTGGTGAGATATCTGACTTCGGATCCGGTATAGGGCACCCAGGAGGATTCCAGCGTTACCGTTTCACCCAGCCATTCACTAGCGAACATGGTGTGCAGGTCTCCGATCAGGGAGGAGATACCGCCAAGACTGGAGTTTGTCTGCACCTGCTGCTCAAGCGTGGAGAAGGTCGCGAGCTGGTCGACAAACTGGGTCGAATCCATCGGGGAGAGCGGGTCCTGATTCTGAACCTGCGCGGTCAGGAGCTTGATGAAATTGTTGAACTCCTGGCCAAATTGCTGCGTGGCAGAGGACGTGGCGCTCGTCTGGGATGTGGTCTGGGCGCCGCCGGTCGATTCGATCGTGTTCATGAGTGTTAGCTCCTATACCCGTATGTCCAGACCGGCTGAAGCGGATCTGGGTTGGGGCGTACGTGGAAGAGGGGCCGAAGTCTCGGCCATCATGTCGGCCTCGTCATCGGCTGGCGCTATGTCGGCACCTGCCCAGTCCTGGGCCGGGTTCTGGCCAGAGGCCTGTTCACGGAAGGTCATGTCCTGACTCGACAGACCGTGCTCATCGAGCACGGATACGAGGTCAGGATGGAAGGCCCGAATGCGTCGAATAGCATCGGCCGAATCGGCTGTGACAACCACATGCTGGAGACCATGGGAATCGAATTTGAATTCGAGAGAGACCCGACCGAGTTCCGGCGGATCGAGCTGGACCCGGACATGGTTGGTCTGGCTGTCGGAGGATAGTTCTTGCGAAATAATGCTCGCAATGTCTGCCGGGACGGCGACATAATGCGTTGGTGCCTGCGCGGGTGCGGCAACCGGTTGGGTCACTGGCGCTGAAGATACTGAGGTCGTGACGGCCGCGGCGGAGACGCCAGACGTCATACTCGCAGGACTATCAGACGCTATGCCGGATGTGTCTGTTGTAGCGCCTAGCGTGAAAGGCTGCGCAGGGGCAGTCGATGGCATGGAAGCGGACTCAGAAATTGCGGGCTCGGCTGCAGGAACATCCGGGGACGCGCTATCCTGTGTTTGAATGGCATTCGTGGGCATTCCTACCTTGGCAGCATCCTGAGCTGCTTGCTGATGCGAATCACTTTCGAGAGCGCCATCGCTGACCAGATCGGAATCCAGGCTCAATTTTACCGCATCCAGTTCGCGAACAGGTTCAACAGCCCTCTGTGCCTTGGGGGCCATGGTTTCCACTGGTGCAGCCGAACCGGCTTGGCCAGCAGAAAGTGCGGCGATCTCGGCACCTAGGCCCGAATCAGCGTTCTCGATGACTTCTTGCGTGTCCGGAGCGAGTGTAATGATGGTCTCGGCGTCTGAGTCTGAGAGGTCATCTTCGGAATTTTCCTCAGGAGTCGGGGCCGTCACAACGGGTGCAGGAGTCTCAGTGGTAGTGAGTTCGCTGTCGTCAGCGTCAGAGTTCAACTTCACGTCCAAGTCTGAATTCGTGCTCTGAGAGGCTTCCGGATCGCCATCAGCAGGAATGGCGGCGAGCGCCACTTCGCTATCCGCCTGTATGGCTTTGGCATTGAGCTCTTCTGTATCCGTAGACTCAACCTCTACGTCTGCCGGGATTTTCGCGTCAATCTCGGTTTCGAGGTTCAAGTAAACAATAGGGGAGCCATTCGCGCCTCTAGGATCAATGGTCACCGTCAAAGACTGATCTGATGACTCATCCTGCCCGTTGTGTTCCGAGAATTGTTGCAAGAATGCCTTGCCAAGTTCCCCATCCGCCAGTGGAGACGTACCAGGCGACCCGCCAGACGCGTCGGCTGCTGACAATCCATCCAGGCTCAGGAAAGGCGTCATAGGTTAATCCAGATTAGGTTTCTCTTAACCCTGTTTGGCCCAACAGTAGTAAAATAAGTTTTAAGCATACGCGGTTCGTGTCGCGTTTTATCGGAGATCAGGAGGGGAAAGCATGACAGATATTCTAGGTGCAGGCATGGCCACGGCTCTATCTCCCAACCAGCCGACTTCCAAAGGCCCAATGCGGAATGACGCCGAAGAAGTTGGTATGCGTTTCGAGCAGCTACTCTGGTCCGAAATGCTGAGCCATACCGGGCTGGAAGAAGCCTTTACCCAGTCAGGTGGCGAGGCTGCCTCGGCTTTTTCCCGAATGATGATTGAGGCGATTGCGGAAGACCTCGCCCGAACGCACCCATTGGGATTGAATGCGACCGGAAATACCGCCGACCAGACAGGAGCGATCTCCGATGACTGACACCACACACGCACAGCATATTATGTCTCAGGTCGAGAGTGTCCTGTCGGCTGAAAAGCATCTTCTCCTGTCAGGTCAGGTCCATAGGGTTGCGGAGCTGGCTGAGGAAAAGGTTCAAGCGATGGAAGCATTTGACTCCCTGCTTCGGGATGCGGGACATATGCTCCGCGCAGAGAATTTCCAGAAACGTCTGAAGGGAATTATCCAGGCCGCCGCCGAGAACTCTATCCACTTCCGGGCCGTTCAGAATGGCCTCCAGAATATTGTTTCCCGGCTGGGCCGGGTATCCCAGGACTCCTATGTTGGCGCCTATCAATCGAATGGCTTGCAGACGCCGTTTACCAAAGCCACTGGAAATTATCTTAAGAAGGCCTGACGGTTAACTGATTATACACGGCTGCTGTATACCCAGTTACAGCGAACCAAGATGGGTTGCGGGAATTCCCGACGTCAGGACGACGTGAGATCGAACCTAGGCGGCGACTAAGTCGCTGGCCTGACGAACATGGGGTACATTCAAATGTCCAGTATTCTGACCAATAATAGTGCGATGGTTGCGCTGCAGACTCTGCGCGGAATCAACAGCAATCTCGAGACGGTCCAGTCCGAGATTTCGACCGGTAAAAAGGTCGCCACCGCAAAAGACAACGCCGCCATCTGGGCTATCTCGACCGTGATGTCGACGGACGTGGAAAGCTTCAACCAGATCACCGACTCCCTGAATAAGGGTTCTTCGACCGTGGGTGTCGCCCGTGCTGCTTCCGAGCAGGTCACGAGCCTCCTGCAGGATATGAAGGAACTGATCGTTTCCGCTCAGGAAGACCTGAACGCTGATGACCGCTCCAAGATCCAGACTGACATCGATGCCAAGCGCACCGCCATCAGCAACATCATCAATGCCGCTCAATTCAACGGCCAGAACCTGCTCAAAGGCACCGATAGCGTCAGCATCCTTGCTTCGCTGGATCGCGGTTCCGATGGTACGGTCTCTGCGACGTCCATCACAGTTGAGCGCCAGGACCTGCAAACGTCGGCAGCCGTGGACGCCGCTGACAAGGAAGCAACCGACGCTGGTTATGTGTCCACTGAAGATACGGCCACCGAAAATGATGTCGACAAGGTTGCGAGTTCGGCTGGTACGATCGCATCATCCGACGCGGATGGAACCATTTCCGACGGCGATACCACGACGCTGACGATCAAAGGCGGCGCGGTTGCCGTTGGTGACGTTTTTGCGTTCACTGTCGGCGGTGAGGACATCTCGGTTACTGCCGTTGATGGCGACGACACGAATACAATCGCCGCAAAACTTCGTGATGCACTTGATGCGGCTGGAGTTACCAACCTTGAAACAGCAGGTGGTGCTGACGGTGCTGATCCCGCTACGGATGATGCAACAGTGACCCTGATTGCTGACGGCGGCGACATCACATTCGCTACAGCAAGTATCTCTACGACATACGTCCAGTCTGTCATTGAGGATGGTGAGGCTGCTGACGTGACGATCGCCGGTGGTACGCTTTCCGCTGGTGACACCTTCACGGTCAGCGCCGATGGCAACGACTATACCTACACAGCTGTGGACGGTGATACAAACAACGAAGTTGTTGCCGGCCTCAAAACCCTGCTGGACGATGCGGGCATCACCAATCTTGAAGTTACAGTCGCAGAAGCGGATGATCCAGCAACTGATGCTGCCACGCTGACCTTGACTGCTGATGGTGGCGACGTGGAAGTCAACTTGGGTGCCTTGGCTTCCCAGAATGCAGCGGTTGCTGCAGGTGGCCTTGGGGCCATCGCTGAGCTGAGCGTTGAATCGTCAGAGGCTGCCACAACCGCTCTGAATACGATCGAGGATCTGCTTGATACGTCGATCTCCGCCGCTACGGCATTCGGTTCTGCCCAGACGCAGATCGAAGGTCAGGGCGAATTCGTTCAGACACTGATTGACTCGATGACGTCCGGTATCGGCGCCATGGTCGACGCGGACATCGAAGCGGCTTCCGCCAAGCTTCAGGCCCTGCAGGTTCAGCAACAGCTCGGCGTTCAGGCGCTGTCGATTGCCAACTCGAACCCGCAGACACTTCTGTCGCTGTTCAGATAATACCATAGGGTCCAGGCGCTGATTGGTGCCTGGACCCGCTTATTACCAGGCGTAGAGAGGGTGCATGCAACAACTGGCATACAAGGCATATGGTGAGGTCACGAGCCGCACCGCCAATACGGGGCAGATCGAATATGCCCTGTTTCAGGACATCACGCAGGCACTCAAAAACGTCGACGAGGTCGAAACGCCCCAGCCCGCTGTCTGGGCAGACGCTATCGATCGCAATCTCAAGCTTTGGCAAATTCTTTCCACAGACTTGATGAGCGACGCCAACGAATTGGACCCGGCTCTCAAGAGAAACCTGATCGCGCTCGCGGAATCTGTCCGCCAGATCAGCTATCACGTGCTCTCCCGCAAGGCTGAAATTATCGAGTTGGTCGAGATCAATGAAATCATCATGCAAGGCCTGGAAGAACGTTCATCCTCTCCGGCAGACGTGGCGGCAGAATAATGTCAGGACTTGTGCTCAAACTGGCAGCTGGTGAACGGTTCGTCGTGAACGGAGCGCTGCTGGAGAACGGGGACAAGCCTTCCACCGTCCGCGTGGTCGATGACAATGCGAGAATTCTTCGCTGCCGCGACGCGCTCAAACCGCAGGATGTGGATACACCCACAAAGCGCATATACTATGCCATCCAGTTGATCATTACTGGCGACTTGCCGGAAGATGACGTGTTGCCTGCCGTGCTTGAAGAATGCGACCGTCTCGAAGACGTGTTCGAGACCATCAACCCGAAACTTCTGATCGATCTGAAATCCATGCTGAACCGTGGGAATTTCTATTCGGCGATTTGCCATCTTCGCAACATTGTTGCGATTGAGGCGGAGCTCCTGAAAGTGGCCAGCTCGAAATCCTCGTTCGAAACGCAAGCCAAGGTCGCGTGACATGGTCTATCAGCCGGTCATCCCTCTCACAGGTTATGGCGGGTGGAAATTCCTTGAATCCACATTCGACAAGCAGTTGGAGGGGTTCACTGATTCCGCGAGTGTCAAAAATGACCGGAAATATTTCCAGGACAAGATGTCTTCGCCCATCGCGATGGAAGATTTCCTCTCCGACAAGCGCTTGCTGCGTATTTCCCTGACGGCGTTTGACCTGGGGGGGGAGGAATGGAAGGCCGGTTTCATCCGCCATGTGATGGAGGAAAAGGCTGATCCAGACAGTAATTTCCTGACCCGCTTGAATAATCAGGCCTACACGAATTTCGCTAGCACGTTCGTCATCACGGATGGCAAGATATCACTGTCCGCGGATGCGATTGCAACATTGTCTGACGATTTTGAGCTGGCCTCCTTCCGGTCAGCCGTTGGTGATGTCGATAACAACATGAAGTTAAGCCTGAACTACAAGGCCAAGATCGGCGACCTCGTGCGTGAGGAGTCGAGCGATTCGGCCAATCTCTATCGCATTCTTGGCGATGTTCCTGTTCGGACAGTTCTGGAGACGGCACTTAATCTGCCGACCTCATGGCAGAAGCTTGATGTCGATCAGCAGGCTGACATCCTGAAAGAGCGGATGCTGAGCGTCTTTTCCATCAGTAAGGTAACAGACCTGACCAATGAAGATGTTATGGACAAGGTCATCCAGAGGTTTCACACGATGGATTCCATCGCAAACGGCCAGTCATCGCTCTCATCCGGGTCCGTGGCGCTGACCCTGCTAAACAATGCCGCCGGCTTCGGATCAACCGCGAGCCAGAATTTGTTCCTGAGCATCGTTTCAAGTTAGGACTTGGCTGCGGCTTCGCCAGGCTTGCTGTTCAGCAGTCCTTGAAGGTGCTGGAAGGCTTGCGGGATTTGCGCCTTGTTCGGTTCCGAGACGAAAGTATCCAGCTGTGGATAGAGTTCGATCGACCGGTCGCCGGCCGCATCATGCCCCCGTTCATACAGGTTCGCGCGCAGCATGGGCGCGATTTCCTCGTAGAGCGCGATCGTCCTTCGATAGTCCTTGATGGTTGTGTTCTCGTCCGGTCTTGCGGCATCCGGCAGACATCTTGAAACGCTGCGCAGGACATCGATGGCGGGATACCGTCCGCGTTCGGAAATTTCCCGTGACAGGATGATGTGACCATCGAGTACGCCGCGCACCATGTCGGCCACGGGTTCTTCCATGTCTGAGCCCGCTACGAGGACAGAAAAGATTGCAGTAATATCGCCTTGGCCCTTTGCGCCAGGACCCGTCCGTTCGGCGACTTCTGCTATCGCCCGCACGGTAGAAGGCGGGAAGGCATTGAGGGCAGGGGTCTCGCCGGCCGCCAGTGAAACCTCCCTGTGGGCTTCGGCAAATCTTGTAATCGAATCAAACAGGAACAAGACCTGATGACCCTCATCCCGGAAATGCTCGGCCGTGGCGATGGCGCACAAAGCGGCGCGTTTCTTGGCACCTGGCGGATCGTTGGCCGTTGCAGCAATGATGACGGTTCGCGACAGAACGGATTTAGGCAGAGTCTTGTGAACGAACTCATTCACTTCCCGGCTACGCTCTCCGATCAGGGCAATGACGACCCGGTCGGCTTTCAAGCCTGCTGCGAGCGAACCCAGGAAGGTCGATTTGCCGACGCCTGATCCGGCAAACAAGCCCATTCTTTGCCCCTGGCAGATTGGCAGGATTGTGTCGGTGATCATCCAGCCCGTCGACAGGCGCTGGCCAAGGCTCTTGCGGGACGTGTTGGCGGGCGGTGCGGCCCTCAAGGGGCGACGGGTCGTGTTTGAGGCAGACGAGGCGTTACGCTCGCCCGATACGGTGCCGCGATAATCAACAATCTTGCCAAGCCAATGATCGCCGGGCTCAACATAGGCATCCTGTTCCAGCATGGCGCGGTCACCAATGCGGATCGCGTCGGACTCTCCATACAGCATCGCTTTCACGTGCTCGCCTGAAACCGCGAGGACTTCCCCGAACACTTCGCCTTGGCGCGTGCGGACGCGGATCTCGTTTCCGAGACGAGAAAACTCGCTGATGCCCGCAATCAGGATCATACCCGGAGACACCTCCGTGACGGTACCCCAGACACGGTACAGCCGATCAGGAAAATTAGGCGTCGTGTTCAACAAGTAAACAAATCCCGCTCATTCGTTAACCCTTTCTTCAAATTACCCCGGCAATTCTTCCAAAGTATTAACTAGGAGTGATTCTGTGCCGATTCTCAATCTGGACGTTCTTAGTGTTTACAGCGCCATGGCGCGTCACGCAGCAGAGAGCCAGAAGGTGTCCGCGACCAATATCGCGCACGCCAATGACCCCGGCTACAAGGCAACGCAGGTAGAGGGCTTCCAGGATTTCCTCGCGCGCGCTGCCACGGGCACGGCCGATGCGAACGACCCCCAGTTTCGGACATTCCAGAAGGAAACGACGAATTCACCGAATGGCAATTCCGTGAATCTCGAACTTGAAATGTTCAAGGCGGCCGATGCACAGAGCCAGCATGAAATGGCGCTGTCGGTCTACACCAAGTCGCTCGACCTGCTTCGAACGGCCATCGGCAAAAGGAGATAAGTCATGGATTCGCTCAAGGCCACGATGCTGCAGGCCGTTTCCGGTATGCAGCTCCAGTCGAAACGGATCGACGTTTCGTCCCAGAACGTCTCGAACGCGGACACGCCGGGTTATCGCCGGAAGATACTATCTGTCGAACAGGCGCCGACCGCCGCGGATGCTTTCATTGCAACGCGCGTTGACCTGGACGAGACGGAAGGCGAACGCCTTTACGACCCGGCCAGTCCGCTGTCCGATGAAGACGGTTATGTCACCGCGTCCAACGTATCGCTGGTGACTGAGATGGCCGACATGCGCGAAGCCAATCGCAGCTATGAGGCCAATCTCAATTCGTTCCGCCAGGCGCGAAGCATGTACCAGTCACTTCTCGATATCCTCAGGCGTTAAAGGGGGGCAGAATGTCCAATGTAGGTTTCAGTGCATATGCCGCGCTCGGCTCAGTCAAGCCGACTCAGGTGTCCGAAAAGCCGGCGCAGAATCCGACTGAAAAGTCAGGTCTTGCGGAGGGGTTCTCTACGTTCAAGGCCGCGCTTCAGGGGGCTGAGCAGACTGCCATGCAGACCGCCGTGTCTGGCGCCGATCCCCATGCCATGGTCGAGGCGCTGGCCCAGGCCGAACTGGTGCTCGACGCGGCCGTCACCGTCCGGGACAAGGTCGTCGAAGCTTATCAGGAATTGCTCCGGATGCCGGTCTGATCAGGGCGGCCACATATGACCGAACTTGCGATCTTTGAAGTGCTGCGCGGGGCGCTCTGGGCGGCGGCCATGATGGCGCTGCCCATTCTTGCCGTAACGCTGGTCCTTGGTTTCGTCATTGGCTTGTTGCAGGCGCTGACGTCCATTCAGGAAATGACGCTCACCTTCGTTCCGAAAATCCTTGCCGTGGTCGTCGTGTTCTTTCTGTCGCTTGGCTACATGACTCGCATCTGTCTGGACTTTTTCAACAATACCGTCCTCCCCATGATCTCCCGTTAGGGCCTCCATGCCGACTTCACGCTTCTTCGATTTGTCCAAGCCAACAGCGGTCCTTGCGATTGGCTTGATGATGATCATTCTCATCATGGTCCTGCCGGTCCCGGCGTGGGTCATGGATATCGGCCTGACCGCGTCATTTGCCTTCGCCATCCTGATTTTCACGACCAGTATCTTTATCGAGAAGCCATTGGACTTTTCGTCTTTTCCGAGTGTGCTTCTGGCCTCTCTAATGCTTCGCCTCGCGCTGAACGTGTCTTCGACCAAACTGATCATCAGCCAAGGCCACACGGGGACGGATGCTGCCGGGAATGTCATCGAAGGCTTCGCCATGTTCATCATGGGCGGAAACCTGTTTGTCGGTCTCGTCGTGTTCGCGGTGCTCGTAATCGTGAACTTCATGGTCATCACAAAGGGTGCGGGCCGGATGGCAGAGGTCGGCGCACGCTTCGCGTTGGACGCCATGCCGGGCAAACAGATGGCCATCGACTCCGACCTTGCCGTTGGTGCTATCAGCCATGATGAGGCGCGCAGTCGCCGCCAGAAGGAACAGGAGGAGGCTGCATTCCTCGGCTCTCTCGATGGGGCATCGAAATTTGTAAAGGGCGATGCGATCGCCGGGTTGCTCATCACCGCCCTGAACCTTGTTGCCGGTATCGGGTTCGGCATCGCGGCCCACGGCCTCAGTTTCACGCAGGCGCTCAGCAATTACTCCATCCTGACCGTGGGCGACGGTCTGGTTTCCCAGATTCCGTCCGTCATCGTGTCCGTGTCCGCCGCCATGCTCCTGGCCAAGGGCCGCGAAGACGGGGCGATTGATCTGGCCCTGGGCGCTCAGTTGGGCGGCAATGCTACATCCCTGATGATCGTGTCGGGTATCCTCGCAGTCTTTGCGCTCTTTCCCGGCTTGCCCTTCATTCCCTTTATGCTGGCTGCGGCGGCGTTCGCCACGGCATCCTTCTACATCCGCAGCCGCGAGCGTGAGTTGGCCGCAAAAGCGGAAGCGGGCGAAATCGAAGAGCCACAGACCAGCCTCGCCATTGGCGACTCAATTCATTCCGACGAGATCCATCTGGAAGTTGCCCCGGACCTGGTCGGCATGGTGCTACAGGGGGCAGGCGGGTTCGAGAGTCGTATCGACAAGATCCGCAGGTATATCGCGGAGGAATATGGCTTTGTCCTGCCGTCCATTCGGATGACCGACAATCCAACTCTGACCAAGAACGAATACCGTATTCGCATTCAGGGCGTCCGCGTGGACAGTGGACTTGTGCGTCCGGGTTCCCTGCTTGCGCTGATGGAAGACGGCCAGCTGCCGCACCTTCAGGGCGAGAAGGTCAAGGAGCCGGTTTACAAGGCGGCGGCGCGCTGGCTGCCGAGCACAAAGAAACAGGAACTGGCCGCGGCCGGCATTCCGGCCGTCGAGCCGACCGAGGTGCTCGCCACCCATATGCTGGAAGTCATCCAGGCCAATTTCACCCTCGTCTTCACCCGTATGGTCATGCTCGACACGCTGGATGCGCTGACTCATATCAGCGACAGCGAACGGGCGGCTGCCAACCGGCGTTTTCTCGATGAATACATCCCTGGCAAGGTCAGCCCGGAACTCCTGCTGTCCGTCCTTCGTCTCCTGCTGGAAGAGCGCGTTTCAATCCGCAATTTGTTCCTGATCGTCGAGACGATTGCCGAAGTGAAAGCCCAGTCCAGCGCGCCGTCGCGCATCGTGGAACTCGTCCGCCAGCGGCTTGGCTTCCAGATCGTGGACCGGCTTCAGGATGGTCAGGGCCGCCTGCCGCTGCTCCAGCTCTCCACAAACTGGGAGCAGAAATTCAACGAACACGAAATCTCGCGGGAAGATGGCGGGTCGGACATTGCCCTGCCGCCGGAAATGTTTGGAGAGCTGACAACGGCGGTGCAGGCCAAGCTCAACGAGATGGCGCAAAAAGGCGTCGTTGCCGCCGTTGCGACCTCTTCGCGCCGGCGGCGTTTCCTTCAGACTGTCCTCGCCAGCAAGGGCGTACGCAATGCCGTGCTGGCGTATGAGGAGATCGGCTCCAAGAGCAAGCCGTATATTGTTGGCGTCGTCTGATGCTGGAGGGGTTGCCATTCGGGCCTCAACTCTCGGCCTGGATTATCCTGTTCATGCTGATCGTGGCCAGGCTCAGCTTTGTGATCTTCCTGATGCCGGGCATTGGCGACCAGACCGTGCCGGCGCGTGTGCGTGTGTCCCTCCTGCTCGGCGCGGCGACCCTGTTTGCCATGTCGGGTATCGTGTCGGCGCCTTCTGATATTTCCATCGCCAATTTTGTGGGCCTTGTGGGGGCGGAGACTATCATTGGCCTGGGCCTTGGCCTTCTTTTGCGAACATCGATCTGGATATTGAACATGGCGGGCGCCCTCATCGCCCAGACGATCGGGCTTTCGCAAATGCTCGGCATCGCGCTCGACACAGAGGCGCAGACCGTTGTGTCCAACATGCTGGCCATGGCTGGCGCTGTCCTGCTTCTGTCTGCCGACTATCATGTCAGCGTCTTCGTCAGGCTGGCGGAAATCTATTCCGACATCCCCGTAGGCGCGCTCACCCAGTTCGACCAGTCCTTCGTGATCGAGGGCATGTTCACGGCTATCAAGTTCGCTGTTCTGATTGCCTGGCCATTCGTGGCGATCAATTTGCTCTACAACATTTCGCTCGGCTTCATAAACAAGGCGCTGCCGTCCCTGATGGTGGCCTTTGTGGGGGCGCCCTTCATGATCGGGGCAGGATTTGTGCTTCTGGCCATTTCCGTATCAACTATTCTCATAGTCTGGATGGACCGGGTGTCCGGCTCCGTCGGCTGGTGGTGAGGTAGGCAATGGCCGAAGATCAATCCGGTGGTGGCGAGAAGGAGTTCGAGGCAACCGAACAGAAGCGCCGCGAAGCGCGCCGCGAAGGCAATGTCGCCCAGTCCAAGGAAGCCAACACGTTCGCCCTGTTCGCCGGCATCATCATCGCAGCCATTGTGTTCAGTGCAGTGGTGGCCGGCGCGATGTTCAACGAGTTCTCTTCGCTGATGTATCATGCTGACAGTTATGCGACCGACGTATTTGATGATGGCGGTGGCGCGACAAAGGCTTGGTTGGTTCGCACACTGGTCAAGGTGATCCCCCTGTTTGCGATCCTTGCGGCTCTCGTGCTTGCCACGCTCGTCATCCAGCAGTCGATTGCGTTCTCGGTGAAGAAGATCAAGATTGAATTCAACAAGATTTCCCCGACCGAAAACCTGAAGAAGAAATACGGCACCAAGGGCCTGCTCGATTTTTTCAAAGACATGGTCAAGATGTTGTTCGCTGGCGGGTTGGCGACCGTATTCCTCTATGGATTTGCCCAGCATTATTATGCCAGCAGTGCGGTAGAGCTTGGCCACTTCTTCAATTTCACCTTCTCTCAGGTCCTGACCCTGTTCCTCATCTTCGGGGCCTTCCAGTTCGCCCTTGCCGCTATCGACTTGCCACTTCAGCGCCAATTGCACGCCAACAAGCTGAAGATGAGCCGGGAAGACATCAAGAAGGAACAGAAGCAGAGCGAAGGCGATCCGCAGCTCAAGCAGAAGCGACGTGAGAAGGCGTCCAGCATGAGCCGCAACCAGATGATGCAGAACGTCAAGACGGCGACTGTCGTCATGGTCAACCCGGAGCATTACGCCGTAGCCCTTCAATGGGACCCGGAAGGCGGCCGCGCACCCGTCTGCGTTGCCAAGGGGGTCGATCACCTCGCCGCCAAGATTCGCGAAACGGCGAAGGCCAATGACATACCGATCTATCGCGATCCCCCCTCGACACGGTCGATCTATCGTCTGGTCGAGATTGATGAGGAAATCCATCCGGACCATTTCGCTGCGGTGGCTGCTGCGATCAGCTTCGTGGATCGCGTCCGCAAACAGACACAGGGGGGGTGATGGCAGACCCGCGCCCGAAACTGCTCAAGCTTGTCGCGCTGAAACGTCAGAAGGCAGAGCAATCCTTGGCTATCGTCCAGGCCCGGCTTCGCGAACTCGCGAAAGAACTGGACACCCTGCAATCAGAACTCTCCAAAGCGGACCAGGCCGGAGACATACAGGCGCTCATGCTGGCAAGCCGGAATGGCCATGCCGTGCGTGTGCTGCGGGAGATGGGCCTCAAGCGGTCAGAAATCACGGAGACAAGGCTGCACCTCCATCAGGCCAGGGAAGACCTCAAGATGATCCTGAATTCCGAAGATCAGCTGAACCAGATGGGTGCGAAATCCTGAAGGCCAGGTCATGGCCTGTTGCTACAGGGATCAAATCAGGCGGCGTTTGAGGTCAGATCGTCGGCTTGCACGCGATTGCGACCATTGCTCTTGGCGAGGTAAAGTCGCTGGTCTGCTTGTTCGATCAGGTCGCTCATGGCCATGTTGGGCTGATACTGGGTGACCCCGAAAGAGGCCGTGATGGCACCAATGGGGGTTTTCGTGCCCTTCAGGACAAGCTTCCGCTGGAACATTTGTTCCCGTATCCGGTCGATCAGCTGGGCCGCCTGTTGGACGCTCGTCGCCGGCAGGATGATTGCAAACTCCTCGCCGCCATAACGCGCCACAAGGTCCTTGCCCTTGATATTATTCGTGATGATCGATGCGAAGATCTTGAGGATCTCGTCACCGACCCGATGCCCGAAATTGTCGTTCACGCGCTTGAAATGGTCGAGATCAGCCATCACGAGGCTCAGGCTCGAGCCATGTTTCTTTGCCGCATCCACTTCTGCGGCCAGCCGCAGGTCAAAGGCGCGCCGATTGTAGATCGAGGTCAGCGGGTCGCGCATGCTCTCATTGCGCACGGCTTCGAGTTCCTGCTGCAGTCTTTCGATCTGTTTCTTGGAGGCCGTCAGGCCTTCACTCAGCTGGCGGCTGTGATCGGTCATGCGGCGGCTTTCCGACATCAGGCGGGCCACTGCGGTGGAGAGGGCGTTCGACGAGCTCGTATCGGACAGGCCGCGCTCAATCTGCTTCAACGCAAGTTCGAACTGGTCGCTGTTTTCTACGCTGGTGCCGACAAGGTCCAGGACGCTGGACAATTGCTGCTCGACTTCGCGTCCGATGTTTTCCCGCTTCACATGGTCATCGGTGGGACGAAGGTGCAAATTGTAGACTTCGTCGATTTCATACTGGCATAGCCCACCACGTTCCAGCATCTCGTCAACCGCGACCACGATCTTCTTGTCGGATTTTGCGGCGTAGGCGAACATCAATGCGAATGTGTTGGGAAAGGGCGGCGTGCCGTGTTGCGCGATCAACTCGGTCGCAACACCTGCGTGTTCATACACTTTGGCAAAGGCCTGCTGGTCCTCAGGACATACGAATACAGGCGTTTTGGACTCGTCCATCTGAATCCATCCCCATTGATCAATTATCAGTCGTCAGGTGTGACCTTAAGGGGGGCCTGTTCAAATAAGGTTAAATGAATTGATAAGACTGCACGTTGATTGGGTCTTCAGCGTGAAAAATGCCCCAAATGGCAAAAACTTCCCCCAATCCCTGGCGATCCCGGCGCGATTCGAACGCGCGACCTACAGATTAGGAATCTGTTGCTCTATCCTGCTGAGCTACGGGACCGCTGGGTGGGTTCGGCTATACGGTAATTGCGGCGCGGATTGAAGTCGGCAATTTCCGGCTCTACGCTGTCGGGAGCAGGGCCTTGGGATGCGCCTGTGACGGGATGGATGGGCGGACTGGATGGCGCGAGCGACAGCAGGGTTCTGGATCCTCACGATCCTGGCTGCGTGCCATGCGGCGGGCCCGCTGGACGGTCTTGAGCCGGGGGAGCGGGGCCGGGTCGTGCGGGTGGTCGACGGCGATACGATTGTGCTGGATACGGGCCAAAGCGTCCGCCTGGTCGGTATTGAGGCGCCCTCCGGTGGGTACAAGGAGCGCGAGCCTCAACCCTATTACACCGAGTCCAAACGCATGATGGAAGATATGGTGCTCGGCCGGGAGGTCCAGCTCCATTACGGCGGCCTGACGCGCGACCGGTATGATCGTGCGTTGGCCCATGCGCAGACGGTGGATGCCCTCGGGCCCGCATTCTGGCTCAATGCGGAGATGGTGAAACGTGGCGGGGCGCGGGTACGGGTGTATCCGGATACGGCGGTCGCGAATGCACCGCTTCTCGAGTTCGAGCGCGACGCGCGACGGCAGGAGATTGGCCTGTGGTACTCGATGCAATATCGCATACCCTATGCCAGCGATCTCCCGGAGACCTTCGAGGGCTTTCAGCTCGTACACGGGCATGTGGTGGATATGCAGGGAGCGGAAGGGTTTGGTGCGGTTTGTGATCTGACCCTCGAAGGCTCTGCCCTCAAATTGCAAATTCAGAGAGCCGCAGCGTCGCTCTGCCAGGAGGCGGTCGGACACAGGGTTCTGGCCCGCGGCTATGTGCGCGGGAACGAAATGGAAATCTCCGATACGCTCAATTTTGAATTCGTGGAGACCCCCACCAATTAGGTGCCGGGCAGGAGGCCCGCCTCGTCCGGGTCGCCAACAATGCGTTCGAGCGCGCGGCGCAGCTTGCCGAGGGCCTGATGTTCGATCTGCCGCACACGTTCCTTTGAAATGCCGAGTTCGTGGCCAAGGGTCTCTAGCGTAACGGAATCCTCGCAGAGGCGGCGCTGCATGATGATATGTGTCTCGCGCGGATTGAGCGCCTTCAGCGCATTGGCGATCCATTCCTTGCGGCGCGTCGAATCCCGCGACTCCATTACCTGCTGTTCCGGAATGGGCGCGGCGTCGGGCAGGAGATCCTGCCACTCGCCATCGCCATCCACCGCCATGGGGGCGTTGAGAGACCGGTCGGAAGCAGACAGGCGCGACGCCATGTTTTCCACGTCGCGCTCCGGCACGCCCAGATGCTCGGCAATCCATGTCCGGTTTTCCCGGGTCATCACACCGTCTCCAGTATCGTCGATGCGGGCGCGCAGGCGCCGCAGATTGAAGAAGAGCGATTTCTGGGACGAAGTTGTCCCGGTGCGCACAATCGACCAGTTCCGCAACACAAAGTCCTGGATGGAAGAGCGGATCCACCAGCTGGCATAGGTCGAGAACCGTACCTTCCGGTCGGGCTCGAACCGGGCGGCGGCCATCATCAGGCCGACATTCCCTTCCGAGACAAGGTCCGGCATGGGCAGGCCATAATGGCGGAATTTCGAGGCCATGGCGATCACCAGGCGAAGATAGGCGCGGGTCAGTTCATGCAGGGCGCGCTCGTCTTCTTCCTCGCGCCAGCGGCGGGCCAGATCCAGCTCATGCTCGGCCTCCAGCATCGGCGCCTTCATCGCCTTTTTCACATAGGTTCGGTCTGCAGGTCCATTGGAGCTATAGGCGTTTGCCATGACGGGTCATCTCCTTCTGCGACGGGCATGTTGCCAAACTAACACAGTCTCTACGGGCTAGAGCGCATGCCGGATCAGAATCGTTCCCGAATTTAATCACTTTATGGAGAGCGCCAGGAGGAGCACGCGGCGGCCTTGACCTTCTGGCGGGATCGCCAGTACGGTTTTCAGAACATTAAGCGAACAAAATTGAGGGACTCATGGCTGAACTGGCAGATCTAGGCATTCCGGACTCGCGGGCGGGGGAAATCGTCCGGGGGACGCGGCGATTGCTTGGTGGGCTCGGCTTTTTCGGCGTGACGGAAATGAGCCTGGCCAACAATCGCCGGGCAGACATTGCCGCCGTCGGTGCGTCAGGCGAAATCTGGATGGTAGAGGTGAAATCCTCGATTGCCGATTTCCGGTCGGATTCAAAATGGCCTGAATACATGCCCTTTTGCGACCAACTCTATTTCGCCGTCGCCAGCGATTTCCCGCAGGAACTGATTCCGGATGAGACGGGCCTGATCGTGGCGGATGCATTCGGTGGGGCGGTCATCCGGGACGCGCCGGAGGACAGGTTGCCAGCGGCGCGGCGCAAGGCCGTTACCTTGCGCATGGCGCGCCTCGCCGCCCTGCGTTTGACCCAGACGGCAGATATCGGCTGGACGGCGGCACCGGGCTTGCTTACCTGAGCGCCATGAGTCACGCCTTTCCCATTGCGACACGTGTCGAAGACGCACTGAAAGCGGGCGTCAAAGCGGCCCGTACCCGCAGCGACGCCGAAGCGCTTGCGCCCGGATACACGGTCGAGTCGCTCTCGACCGACTGGCTGAACGTGACCGAAGAAGAGGCCGAGGCCTATCTGAAACCGCACAATGATGAAGAGGGGGCCCACGGCCACCTCCAGAAATATGAAGACAATGAGGGCAAGCCCGTTCTCGCTGTGACCTGGTGGAAACTGGTTGACCCTGCCATGGTCACGCGCCTTCCCGCAGCGCGCAAGAAAAAACCGGCGACTGAGAAGCCGCCGGTCGAAGATCATACCGATGATCTCTATTTTCGGTCTGGCCGGACCAAGCCGCGCCGAAAGCGCTACATTGATCCTCGCCAGATGGATCTGTTCAAGTCCAGCTAGAGCAGGCCTTTGACTGCCTCGGCGACCTTGTCGGCCGTGATGCCGAAATGCTCGTACAGCTTCTGGTAGGGCGCGCTGGCACCGAAGCTGTCCATGCCGACAAAGGCACCTTTTGAGCCGAGCCAGCGATCCCAGCCAAAGCGGACGCCAGCTTCGACGGCCACTTTTGGCAGGTCACCGCCCAGCGTGTCACGCTGGTACTTCTCGTCCTGCTGCGCGAACAATTCCATGCACGGCATCGAGACGACGCGGACATGGATTTTCTCTTTCGCCAGCTCTTCCTGGGCCTGAAGCGCGATTTCCACTTCCGAACCGGTCGCGATCAGTACAGCGGCTTCGCGCGACTTCACGCCTGATGGCGAAACGACATAACCGCCGAGCGCGCTGAGATTCTCGTCCGTGTGCTCCTTGCGCGCCGGGGCGAGACCCTGGCGGGTGAGCGCCATTGTGGCCGGGCCTTCAGCATTGTTGAGGGCAACTTCCCAGCATTCGGCGGTTTCAACACCGTCGGCCGGGCGGAAAACCCGCATGTTCGGCATCGCGCGGAGCGAAGCAACCTGTTCGACCGGCTGGTGGGTCGGGCCGTCTTCGCCGAGGCCAATTGAATCATGAGTCATGACATGCACCACGCGCGCACCCATCAGGGCGCCGAGCCGGATGGCCGCGCGGCTATAGTCCGCAAAGACGAGGAAGGTGCCGGAATAGGGGATGATGCCGCCATGCAGCGCCATGCCGTTCATCGCGGCAGCCATGCCGTGCTCGCGCACGCCATAATGGACATACCGGCCCGACCAGTCCGATGGCGTCATCGGCGTCGTGACCGCTGTCTTCGTATTGTTGGACCCGGTAAGGTCAGCCGAGCCGCCGACCATCTCCGGGACGAGATGTGTGATGACTTCCAGAGCCGCCCCGCTCCATTGGCGGGTAGCTTTCTTCTCGCCGCCTTCGACGACCGCCTTCTTGTGTTTGATGATCGCCTTGGAGAGGTTCTTCGGCAGGCGTCCGGCCATGGCGGCATTGAACTCGCCTTTGTGCGGCGAGGCCATCTGGCGCTCTTTCCAGGCCTTGCGAGCCTCGACGCCGCGTTCGCCGACCTTCTTCCAGGCTTTCTCGATGGCTGCCGGAACTTCGAACGGCGCGTGGGACCAGCCGATATTCTTGCGAATGCCGGCAATCTCTTCAGGGCCGTAAGGACCGCCATGGGCCTTGCCGGTACCGGCCAGCTTCGGCGCGCCATACCCGATGATGGTCTTGATCGCGAGGAAGACGGGCTGCTTTTGTTTTTGGGCCCATTTCAGGGCTGCCTCGACGTCTTTCTCGTCATGGCCATCCACTTTGCGGGTGATCCAGCCGGAGGCTTCAAGCCGCGCGCACTGGTCGGTGGAATCTGCGACATCGATGTTGCCGTCGATGGTGACCGAATTGTCGTCCCAGAGGACGATCAGGCGGTCGAGCTTCATGTGGCCAGCGAGCGTGATGGCTTCCTGGCTGACGCCTTCCATCAGGCAGCCATCGCCAACGATTACGTAGGTCTTGTGGTCAACGAGGTCGTCGCCGAAGCGGGCATTCAGGTGCCGTTCTGCCATCGCCATGCCGACCGCAGTTGCAATGCCCTGGCCCAGCGGGCCGGTCGTCGTCTCGACGCCCTTGGTGATGAAGTTCTCGGGGTGGCCGGGCGTGTTCGCACCCAGCTGGCGGAAATTTCGGATGTCATCCCGGCTGACGGATTTGTAGCCGGTGAGATGCAGCAACGAATAGATCAGCATCGAGCCGTGGCCTGCCGACAGGATGAACCGGTCGCGGTCTGGCCAGTCAGGCTGGGAGGCGTCGAATTTCAGGAATTTGCGGAAAAGGACGGTTGCAGCGTCTGCCATGCCGAGCGGCAGGCCGACGTGTCCGGATTTGGCCGCCTCGACGGCGTCCATGGATAGGGCGCGGACGGCGTTTGCCATGTCGCGGTTCGTGACAGCCATTCTGCTGGTCTCCTTTGGTTTGCGGAAGTCGTAGGCCAGACTAAGGCCGTTGCGTCAAGTCGCTTGGCGGATTGGGATAATACCGTTACTTCATTGTGTATATGAGTGAAATCGATCCTGCCATCCGCCAGCTTGATGAGGCGTTGATACGACTGGAAGGCGCGCTCGACAGCCTGATGGCGCGCGCCGGCAATCCCGACGTGATCAAAGCCGAGCTTGCCGCGCTCGTTTCCGACCGATCTGACCTGGCCCAACAGCTCGATGCATCTCTTGCACGGGAGAAGCAATTGCAGCTGTTGGCAGACGAAGCAAGCGAGGCCCTTGGTTCTGCGATCGAGGAAGTCCGCGCGGCTATCGGCCGGGAAGGGCAGCCGGATGGCTAAGGCAGATATCCAGCTTCGCGGCCGGTCATATTCCATTGCGTGCGCCCCCGGACAGGAGAGCCGCATCCAGGCCCTATCCAAGCAACTCGATGCGCGGGTGAACCAGATCGCAGGCGCGGTCGGCGACATTGGCGATGAGCGCCTGCTGCTGATCACGGCGCTGGCCTTGCTGGACGAACTGGATTCCGCACGCCGCTCAGCGCCCGGCAACGCCACCAGCGAAGCCAAGGCTGCCGAAGCCCTCATCAAGGCGGCCAGCCGGATCACCTCACTGGCCGAACGGATGGAAAGCGGCAGCTGATCCCCGCGACGCTTTGCGCGTGGCAAACAGCCTCTCACGCTTTATGCTCTCATCTTCACGCTGCTTGAAAGGCCGCCCATGCAAACCATCCTGATGACTGGCTTCTACGTCGCGCTTGCGGCGCTGGTGGTCGTATTGGGGCTTGGCATCGCCAACATCGCCCGCACCGATGACAAACAGGCGAGCCGGTCCAACAAGCTGATGCGTCTGCGCATCATGATTCAGGCGATCGTGATTGTGCTCCTTGTTGCGCTTGGCGTGACGCTGGGCGCAGTGAAGATCGGTTTCTGAGGGGGCGCGTCATGGTCAAACTGGACAAGATCTACACCCGCTCCGGTGACAAGGGAAAGACACGCCTCTCCACGGGTGAGCCGGTCGACAAATGGCATCCGCGCGTCGTTGCCTATGGCACGGTAGATGAGACCAATGCCGCGCTTGGCGTAGCCGCGCTCAAGGCCGAGGGCGATATGCTCGCCGCCATCCGCCGCATCCAGAACGACCTGTTCGACCTCGGCGCCGACCTCGCAACACCCGACCGGGGCAAGACCCTCGAATGGAATCCGCTGCGCATCATTGAAAGCCAGGTGCTACGGCTTGAAACCGAAATCGACGCGATGAACGAGCATCTCGCCCCATTGGACAGCTTTATCCTGCCGGGCGGCAGCGAACTCGCCGCACATTTCCATGTCGCACGCACGCTGTGCCGCAGGGCCGAGCGGGAAGTCGCAGAAGTCTTCGCCATGGAAGACGAAATCGTCAGTCCCGAAGCGCTGGCCTACATCAACCGACTGTCGGACTGGATGTTCGTCGCCGGTCGTGTTGCCAACAATAATGGCGCTGACGACGTCAAATGGGTGCCCGGCGCGAACCGCTAGGCGCGCTGCGTGTCTCGGACCTCTGCCATCAGGCCGAACAATTCAATCACGGGCGTGACCACGCCATCTCCGCGATATTCCCGGTAGAGTGTATCGACATTGACGGCGATGCGTTCGGCGTCGCCCCAGCTTGAATAATCCCCGAGTGCGATATCCAGCGCGGCGTCGCGGACGCTGAGGCCGGCCTTGAACCGCTTGCGGGTTTCGGCGTCCACGAATTTCAGATATTCAGCGACGCGGCGGACCCCCGCCTTGTCCGTGACCGGACCATGTCCCGGCACAATGACATCGACGTCCATCTCGCAGATCCGGTCGCACGCACCGACCCAGTTGGAGACTGGCCCTGCCCACATCAACGGCGTGCCATCAATGAACAGGATGTCGCCCGTGAAAACCGTCTTGTCGTCTGGCACATGTACCAAGACGTCGCCGGCTGTGTGAGCGGGGCCGACTTCGATCAGCTCGACCGCCTTGTCGCCGACTTTCAGGTCCATCTGGCCGGAAAAGGTCTGTGTCGGCGCGCGTTCCTCGACGCTGTCGAAATCAAACGGCGCAAAGATGTCGGCAAAATAGCTGCCGGCAGGTCCAAGCTGTCCGCCCAGTTTCTTGAACTGGGCCAGCATGGCAGGGGGGACTTCGATCATTTCCTTCGCGCTGGCTTCCGAAGCAATGATCTCCGCCTGCGGACAACAACCATTGCCGTGGCAATGATCGCCATTCGCGTGCGTATTGACGATCACACCAATGTCCTCTGCCGCAAGACCGGTCGCGTCCTGCATCGCGCCAAGCATGGTGTGGGTGAGCGGCATGTCGAACAGCGTATCCACCAGCAGAGACTGGTCACCGTCCCGGATCAGGCCGGCATTCGACCAGCCCCACCCGCCATCCGGTTGCAGCCAGGCATAGAGCCCGTTGCCCAGACCCTTCAGGCCATGTGTGTAAGTCCAGCGCTCCGCCATGATGTTCTCCCGTCCTCGCCCGCATCAAGTCAGGGAATGGATGGGAGGGCAAGGTCAGAACCGGTCGAGCAGACGGCGAAGGTATTCGCGCTCTTCCTCATCGTCGGATTCATTGTAGCGCTGGCGCAGCTCTTCAAGGATATCCTTGGCGCGCTGGCGTTCAGTCACATCCGGAATATTGACCTCTTCGCCACTATTGCCCGGCCCGCCGGCGGGCCGGCCGAAGGGATCGCTGGTTTGAGCGTCCTGGCCATTGCGTTCCCGTTCCAGCGTGTCGAGCCGTTCGGCCAGATCGCGCGAGATTTCGGAGAGGGCATTGGTGGCCATATCCTGATTGCGGGCGGCGCGGCGCTCATTGCCTTGTTGCAGCGCGTCTTCGGCCTGGCGCTGGGCACGGCGAATATCTTCCAGCGCGTCCGGATCAACGCGCCCTTCGAGCGCGTTCTCGCCTTCGGTGCCAGCGCCTAATCCCTGTTCGCGGGCAAATTCCTCGACGAGCCGCCCGAGGCGAGCCTGCCGCTCGGCAAGTGATTCCGATTGTCCGGGGCCGGAGCCTTCGCCGTCATTGCCTTCGGCAAACTCTCCGCCGCCGCTGCCGGGCCGTTCGCCATTCTCCTCGCCACCCCCTTGCGGGGATTCGGTCTGGCCGCTGCCCGCTTCGCCGCCGCCGGGCTCGCCGGATTCCTGTCCTTGCTGGGTGCCGGATTGCTGGCCCGATTGTTGGCCAGGCGCCTGACCACCCTGTTCCTGTCCCGACTGGCCAGGGCGTTCGCCGCGTTCCTGGGCCAACGTGTCATCATTCAATTGGCGCTGCTCACGCAGGATTTCGGACAGGCGCCGCATGGCATCGGTCAGTTCCTGTTCTTCCGGCGGCAGGTCTTCCTGCTCGCCCTCGGCTTGCTGTCCGGGCATGCCAGGCATACCGCCCGATCCGGCCTGTCCCTGCTGGAATTCCAGATTCTGCAACATGTTCGTAATGTCTGAGAGCAGCTGCCGGGCCTGGTCTGTGGCGCCGGTTTCGGTGAGGTCCTGCAGCGCGTTCAGCATGTCCTCGAAATCCTGCCCGCCAAGATCGGGTCCGCCGGACATGGCTTCCTGATCCATCTGCATTTGCGGCTGCTCACCGCCATTCGCGATCGCTTCGGCCATCTTGGCGGCGAGGTATTCATTGGCCGCGTCCCGGAAGGCTTCCATACGCTGCTTGATCTCGTCTTCGGAGGCGCCGTCGCGTAGGGCCTGTTCGAGGGCCCGGCGCGCGGCTTCCAGCCGTCTCAGCGCATCGGCCGCGCTGCCATACTCCGCGCGCAGTGCCAGCGCCCAGAGCAGGGGGTCTACCTGTTCGGCTTCGTCTTTTGTAGCGGCTGCGTCGAGGATACTCCTGGCTGTCCGGAAGGTGAGGTAGACGCCCTGGTCACGGATATAGCGCTCACCCTTATAAGTCATCGCATCCAGCATCAGCGCGGCTTTCTGGATGTCGGGGGGAGCGGTGCCGAGGCGATTTGCGGCGGTCAGATTGAGGGCATCCTGTTGCAAGGCACCGTCATTCTTCGAAAGTTCAGCATAGTCGCGTGGCTCGCGGAGCACGGTGACGCGCACTTCCTGAGCGACGCGCGCAACCGGGTCGAGGAAAAGTTTTTCAGGCAGCTTGAAATCCACCGGGGCGCTGAGACCGGTCTGTCCGGCGCCATCGGTTGCGACGAGGCGCAGGGTCACCGGCATCCCGGCCCAGCGATGGCGTGTCAGGTCAAGCTGGGTGATGTCTTCGGCGGAGGTGGGCGCCGCGCCGGACAAGGGAATTCCCACATGGTCGGCCTCATCCGGCGCGGCCGGGTTTGGCGTTTGCAATCTGATCTGTAGCTCCAGCGAGGAGACGCCATAATCATCCGATACGGCCCAGGCGATTTCAGTCCGGTCCTGCCGGCCCATTTCAGGCACCTTCACGAAGCGGGCGACCGGCGCGTCATCGGGAGAGGTCAGCAATTGCCAGCCCGCCCGCTCGCCCCACCAGTTCACGGACAGGCGTGTGTCTTCGACAATCTTCGCGCGCGCTTCATAGGCGCCATCGGGCGTCGGTTCGAATCTTTGCCTGTGGGTGGTTTCGCCCTTCAGGATCAGTTTCGGTGCGCTATGCGCCTGGGTACGGAGGGTCACTTCAGAGCCTTCCGGTACCCGCACATTCTGCAGCTCAGGCGTCAGGAAAATCGGCGCGCGGCCAGTATGTTCCGGCGGTGTGATCCAGGCTTCGACCACCATACTGTCAGCGCCCACGAGGGCGCCATAGTCTGGAAACAGGGCGCGTTGCAGGCGCGCGCCGGCATCGGTTCCGGCAAACACGCCCATCAGGATGAGCAGGGCCGGCAGGACGGCCCGCATCCAATACGGGTCGAGGCGGTTCCAGTCCCGCGACAGGGATGGCGGCTTCAGGCGTTTGGCTTCTTCCAGCAGGCGCAGGCGATGCTTCTGCCACAATTTCTGCGATCCGCGGCTCACGCTTGCCGGGCGGTCGGTCAGGGACGAGACGGGCCGCAGATCGGATTGCTGGTCGAGCAGGCGCGCGGCATCCTCACGGCTGACAGGCGTATAGCGCCGGCCACCTTGCAGGATGAACAGGATGGATCCGCCGAGGAAAAGGATCGTCGCCACAGCGGCGACGGCCGCGCCCATGCGGTCAATGACGCCAGCCAGAGCGATAGCCAGGAAAATCGCGACAAAGGTCAGGAAGGGCCAGAACGCCTTGAAGAAGGCATAGACCGTCAGCTTCCGCCGTGTGGCGGAAACCTTGGCGTGGAGCGCCTTCATGCCGTCTGAGTTAGCCAATCAGGTACCTTTTCAAGGGCGATCATTTCTTCAAAGTCCGGACGACGGCGCACGATGTCAAATGACGACCCGTTCACCAGAACTTCCGGAACCAGCGGCCTTGCATTGTAAGAGGATGACAGCACAGCGCCATAGGCACCTGCAGACATGAAGGCGATCCGCTGGCCGGGCCGCACGGCGGTCATCTCGCGAGCCTTGGCAAATTTGTCGGTCGACTCGCAGATCGGGCCGACCACGTCATAGGTCCTGCGCTCCGCTCCTGCGCCGGCCTGAGCCAGCGGCAGGATATCGTGATGGGCGTCATAAAGCGCGGGGCGCATGAGGTCGTTCATGCCAGCATCAATGATCAGGAAATTCGTGTCAGGCGCCGCTTTTTCATACAACACCGTGCTGAGCAGCACGCCGGCATTGCCCGTGATCACACGGCCCGGCTCGAGGATGACCTGCACGCCGAGGTCCTGTGTTACCTCCGCGATCATCGCGGCGTAGTCAGAGGGCGGGGCAGGGGCGTCACCATCCTTGTAGGGGATGCCCAGTCCGCCGCCGAGATCGATGCGGCGGATATCGTGGCCGGCTTCGCGCAAGCGTTTGGCGAGCCCCACGACCTTCTCAAAAGCGGCTCGCATCGGAACGAGGTCGCCGATCTGGCTGCCGATATGGACGTCCACGCCGACGACACGGATGCCGGGCAGGGTGGCGGCTTCGGCATAGAGGTCTTCGGCATCGCTCCACGGCACGCCGAACTTGTCGCCCTTCTTGCCGGTCGAGATATTCGGATGGCCGCCTGCGGCGACGTCTGGATTGACCCGGATCGCGACGGGCGCCTCCGTGCCAGTCAGGCTGGCGACCTCTGACAGGCGGCGCAGTTCGGCCGCGCTTTCCACATTGAACTGGTGGATGCCGGCGCGCAGGGCAAGTTGCATTTCCTCGGCAGTCTTGCCGACGCCGGAAAACACGATGCGGTCCGCCGGAATGCCGGCCCGCAGGGCGCGCTGCAATTCACCGCCGCTGACCACGTCCGCGCCACAGCCTTCCTGCGCCAGTGTTGAGAGAACGCCGAGATTCCCGTTCGATTTGACGGAATAGGCGATCAGGCAGTCCTGGCCTTCAAAGGCCGAGGCGATGACGCGGGCATGCCGCACCAGGGTCGCTGAGGAATACACATAGCAGGGCGTGCCGACTTCATCGGCGATCTGGTTGAGGTTCACGCCTTCGCAATGGAGGCTGCCATCCTGATAGGTAAAATGATGCATGGACTACTCGACTTCGCCGAGCGCGCCATTGTCGATGGGCGTCGTCGGCTTGGCTTCCGGGACGACACCGCCCCATTGATTGGTCACCGGTCCCTCGGCTTTGGTCGTGTCGAGTTCGGTTGCCACGGCAACTGGTTCGACGGACTCAGCAGGGGCGACGGCTTCCACCACCAGCGTGGCTGGCTGGCTTTGGCATGCGCCGGCGAGGCACAGCCCTGTAAGGCCGGCGATCAATCGCACAGCGAACAATGGTGTTGGTAATTTCATGGATCGCTCCCTACGCGCCGCCGAGCAATTCGTCATCTGCATCCGTATCCGCATCTTCGTCTTCACGGTCGGGCAGGCTGGGCAAATTGTTCTGGTTCTGGGACGGCAGTTCAGCTGGCTCCAGGCCATCGCTCGGTTCACCCCACAGCGGGTCGGGGCGCTTCAGGTCTCCGGTCAGGCCACAGGCTGCCAGATTGGCAGACGTGACCATGAGGGCGGCGGCGAAAAGAAGGGGGCGTTTCATCAATGACTACTCCAGTCGAAGTCTCTGTTTCCACTGTGCCACTTGTTCGGCAACGCGAACAGGGCTTGTAGCGCCATAAGATGTCCGAGATGAGGCGGAGGCTTCAACCGTCAGAACATCAAATACCGCATCCGTTATATCGGCCTGCGCGGCCTGCATGTCTTCCAGTGTCAGATCGGACAGATCGCAGGCTTTCGCCTCGGCCTTCGCGACCAGTTCACCGGTGACATGGTGGGCGGTCCGGAAGGGCAGGCCGAGTTCGCGGACCAGCCAGTCGGCAAGGTCGGTCGCGGTCGAGAAGCCCTTTGCGGCGGCGGCGCGCATATTGTCCGGCTTGAAGCGGATCGTCTCGATCATACCCGTCATCGCGCGGACGCACAGAGTGTAGGTGTCGAAGGCTTCGAAGGTCAGGCGTTTGTCGTCCTGGAGGTCCTTCGCATAGGCCAGCGGCAGCGCTTTCACGGCGCCCTGCAGGGATGTGTAGAGCCCGGTGATCAGGCTGGCCTTGGCACGGATCAGTTCGGCGGCGTCCGGATTGCGCTTTTGAGGCATGATGGATGAGCCGGTCGACCACGCATCGGTCAGCTGGGCAAAGCCGAATTGCGCGCTGGTCCACAGCACGATTTCTTCCGCAAGACGGGACAGATGCGTTGCCGCGATGGACAGGGCGGCAAGTGCCTCAAGGGCGAAGTCGCGGGCCGAGACGGCGTCCAGGGAATTGGCCATGGGGCGCGCAAAGCCGAGCGCTTCGGCCGTCATGTCCCGGTCGATGGGGAAGCCGGTGCCGGCCAGAGCGGCGGCGCCAAGAGGACATTCATTCAGGCGTTCGGCGCAGCCCAGCAGGCGTGAGCGGTCGCGTTCCAGCATTTCGGCATAGGCCAGCAAATGATGGCCGAGCGTGACCGGCTGCGCGGTCTGGAGATGGGTGAAGCCTGGCATGACAGTATCGGTGTTTTCGTCGGCACGTTTGACCAGCGCGCCCTGCAGGCCCGCAATCAGTTGCATGGCCTCGTCCAGCGCGCCACGAGTCCAGAGGCGGAAATCGGTCACGACCTGATCATTCCGTGAGCGCGCGGTGTGCAGGCGGCCGGCGGGCTCGCCGATCAGCTCCTTGAGGCGGGCTTCGACATTCATGTGGATGTCTTCCAGCTCGCGGCGGAAGGGGAACGATCCGTTCCTTAACTCCTCGACAATCTTGTCCAGCCCGCCCTGGATGGCGTCATTATCGCCCTCTGAGATGATGCCCATTTCGGCCAGCATGTCGGCATGGGCACGGCTGCCGGCAATGTCTTCTGCCGCCATCCGGCGGTCGATATCAAGGGATGCATTGATTTCTTCCATGATATCGGACGGGGTCGCGGCAAAGCGTCCGCCCCACATTGTCTGGCCTTTGCCTGTCGTCACTGCCATATCCCTTCAAACTCGTATTGGAGACCGTGCCCCATGACCCGTCTGGCCTATATCGCCCTCTTCTTGGTCGGCCTGATCGCAATTGTCTATGCGCTGATGAGCGCAGGTGGCGGAAAACCTCCCGAAAACCGGCTGGAAGCCTTCGCAACAGGCGAAATCGAGAAACTGGACTTCGCAAATGCCGGCACGCCGGCGGCCGAGGCGCCTTTCTATCAGGAAGACGGATCTCCCGGTACGCTGGCCGACTACCAAGGGAAGGTCATCCTCGTCAATTTCTGGGCCACCTGGTGCGCGCCGTGCGAAAAGGAAATGCCATCGCTTGGCGCGCTTCAGACTGCGCGGGGCGGGGACCGGTTTGAAGTCGTCGCGATCAGCGTCGATTCCGAGGAAGACCGGGCCTACGCCGCGCAGCGTCTCGGCGAACTGGGCGCCAGCAACATCACCTTTCACAGCGCAACCCCGGAACAGTATGAGATTGTCTATGACAGCGGCGTGCAGGGCTTCCCGACGACGATCCTGTACGACGCCGCCGGGACCGAAATTGCGCGGTTGGCCGGGGACGCGGACTGGAGCTCGATCGAAGCCGTTGGTTTTATTGATGCCCTGTTAAAGCAGTGAGGCGGCGAGGCGCGCCCGGGCAATCTGGGTGCCCATGGCGGGTTCGGGGGCAACAGCCTCGGTCATGACCGGGCCTTCGCTGGGCCACATGCGCACAAGCAATTCCAGTTCCAGCACCAGATCGCCCGCGCCTTCCATCTGGCGGGCGACATTTCGGGCGGTAACGGCGTAGCCATAAGCGGCCTGATAGGCTGGGGCGCGGTGGATGGCGGCGTCCATGACCCCCGCGCCATATTCATCCCCGCACAATTCCAGCAGGAAGAGGATGAGATCCAGCTTCTCCATGCCGGCAGCCTCCAGCATCAGGGCGAGATTGGCCTCGGCGGCTGCCAGCGCCTCCTCGACTTCCTCAGCGGGCGTTTCGGCCGTGGCGGCCGCGTGGACAGTTTCAAATGCTTCCCGGTCGAAGCCAAAACGATCAAATCCGGTGCGTTCGGTTGCTGTTTCGCTGGATGTGGCCGATTCAAGTTGTGCTGCGGCCTGGTCCGGTTCGCCAGCCCGGTAGAGGGCGATCCCGGCGGCAACATGTCCCGCCATGACGGCGACCCGCTTTTCGGCGGAGAGGATGCGCACGCCGACCGATGTGCTCACTTCGTTGTTCGCAAGGGCGCGGTCGGTTTCGACTTGGGCGGAATTGTCAGGCAGGCCGGTTTCAGGCGCCGGGGCCACGTACGGGGCTGGACCATCGCAGGCGGGCAGGATGGCCAGGCCGAGCAGGAGGGATGCGGCAACGGCCTGTTTGGGAAAGATCATGCTGGACGGCTCCTCGCGTGTCGGTCCCGGACAAGCCTAGAGACCTGCGCCGAGCGGAGCAATGCGGGATGCCGCTACGGGCTGACGGGGCCGGAGCGTGTGGCCTTGCGGCGCGGCGTGCACCAGTCGGGCTTTGGCGCGCCGCCATCATAGTCCCAGATCTGGTGGGTGCCCTCAGAAACCAGCGTCGTGGCAAGGTCTTCTCCGTCGATGCTGATATCGACGACAAGCCGTTTGTACCGGTCGAGGCCATAATCGCGCGTCACCGCAATCTCCTTGCTGCGGGTCAGTTCGATCACTTTTTCCTTGGCGATATAGCCCTGTTCACGCTCGGCCTCGCACTCGGCGCCGCCCAGCTGTTTCAGGCTGCGGGTCTCGGGCGCATCGACGCCATGCAGGCGGAATTTCGTGCCGTCGGGCAGGCGGCCGGAATCGCCGTCGGACCAGTAGACGAGGCCGTCCTGTTCGATGGCGGCTTGCGCGGCCAGCGCCACGGCCCCGCCGAGTCCGGCAAGGATCGCAACGGAATAGAGAATGGGTTTGATCTGAACGCCGCGCAGCATGGTCGTGCCTCCCTGAGTGTGGGGTGCACGCTGGCGATGGCGGGTTAAGCGGCAGTTAACCGGTCAGGCCCGCTCCGCGATTTAGAGGGGGGAGTCCCCAAAGAAAAACCCCGGCCATACGGTCGGGGTTTTCCACTATACGCATCATGCGAAGCGAAGAACGCTTACATGAAGCCTTTGAACTTGTCTTTGAAGCGCGACACGCGGCCGCCGCGGTCGAGCATCTTGCCGTCGCCGCCGGTCCAGGCCGGGTGCGATTTGGAATCGATGTCCAGAACCAGGCGGTCGCCTTCGCTGCCATAGGTGGAGCGGGTTTGGTATTCGGTGCCGTCTGTCATCACTACGGTGACGAAGTGATAGTCGGGATGACCTTCTTTTTTCATGGCCTTCGCCTCTCTTGAACTCTAATGACAACCGCGCTGCCATCGCTTGGGTGCGCGGGCTTGTCTCAGCCTGTTTTCGAAGTGGGGCGTGTAACTGAAAGACGCAGTCTCTGCAAGAGGTTGCTGGCAGGGAATCTGAAAGGATTTATAGACACCGCATGGCCGATACCGACAGCTCCTACACAGAAGACCGCCGCGCAACAGAACCAGCAGGCGGCGAAGCGATCAACCGCCCGAAGGCAAAGTCCCTGAAACCGCTGGCCCTGTTGATGCCCTATGTGGCCCGCAACTGGGGGACCGTGTTGGTCGCATTGGTGTTCCTGGTGCTCGCAGCCGCCGTCAGCCTGGCCATTCCGCTGCTGCTCGGCAGCGCGGCAGATGCGGGCCAGGCGGCGCGGGGCAGCGCCGAGGAATTGCTGGCGCTGGTCGACCGCGCGTTTCTCTGGGTGGCGCTGGCTGCCATCCTGTCCGGGGTGCTCGGGGCGATCCGGTTCTATTTCGTCTCCCGCTTCGGCGAGCGGATCGCGGCCGACCTCCGCAAGGACCTTTATGCGCACCTGCTCAAGCTCTCGCCGCGCTATCACTCACAAATGCGCTCAGGGGAGGCGGTCTCACGCCTGACGGCAGACATCACCCTGATCGAGACCTTCCTTGGTTCGTCGGCCTCGCTGGCCGCCCGGACGCTGCTGACCACCACGGGCGCGCTGACCATGATGTTGGTCGTGAACTGGAAGCTCGGTCTCACCTTGCTTGCCATGTTGCCGGTGGCGGTCCTTCCGGTCATGGCGATTGGCAGGGTGATCCGGAAGATGTCGAACCGGGCGCAGTCACGGCTTGCGGATGCGGGAGCAGAAGCGGCCGAGGCGCTGGACGCAATCGAACTGGTCCAGGCCTATAATCGCGAGCAGAGCCGGCTTGGCGCGTTCACTGAAGCGGTCGAGGCGACATTTGATGCCGCGATGCGCCGGATCGGGGCGCGGTCCCTGATGATCGTGCTCGTGTCTGTCCTGCTGTTTGGTGGCTTTGTGGGCGTGCTCTGGATGGGCGCGCGGGCCGTGGCGACCGGGTCGATGAGCTTTGGCGATCTCGCCTCCATGGTGCTCTACGCGCTTTATGCCGGATCAGGCTTTGGCATGCTGGCGGAAGTCTATGGCGAAGTGATGCGCGCGGCCGGTGCCGCAGATCGCGCAGCCGAAGTGCTGAACGCCGAACCTGAAATTACGGCGCCAGAGCATCCGGTGGCCCTGCCGGGCAAGGTGACCGGCGCGCTCGCCTTCGACGATGTCACCTTCCGCTATGGGGGCGAAGCGGTCTCGGCGCTCGACCATTTCTCGCTGTCCGTGAAACCCGGCGAGTTCGTGGCCCTGGTGGGCCCGAGCGGCGCGGGCAAGACCACCGTCTTCCGTCTGGCCCTGCGCCTGTTCGATGTGCCCTCGGGCGCAGTCACGCTGGACGGGGTTTCCGCCATGCAGGCCGACCCGCGCGACTGGCGCCAGCAATTTGCCTATGCGCCACAGGAATCGGCGTTGTTCACCGGTACGGCGGCGCAGAATATCGGCTTTGGCACGGACAATCCGGACGCGGCATTGCTGGAACAGGCGGCGCGCATGGCCGAGGCGTTCGATTTCCTTGCGGAGAAGGATGGGCTGGCCACGGATCTCGGCCAGAAGGGGCGCAGCCTGTCCGGCGGTCAGCGCCAGAGGATCGCGCTCGCGCGGGCCCTCGTGCGCGATGCGCCGGTGCTCCTGCTGGACGAAGCGACCTCTGCGCTCGATTCCGAGAGCGAAGCCGCCGTGCGCCGGGCCATTTCAAACGCTGCCGAGGGCCGCACGACGCTGGTCATCGCGCACCGCCTGTCCACGGTGCGCCGGGCCGACCGGATCATCGTGATGGAACATGGCCGCATCGTCGAGGAAGGCAATCACGAGGAACTCGTGGCCAAAGGCGGCCTCTATGCCCGCCTCGCCGAATTGCAGTTTGCGGAAGGCTAGGCCTATTTCCTGCGGAGTTTCTTGAGCTTTCCGTCAATCGTGAAGGCGAAGGCCAGCGACAGGACCAATGGCACCCAGATAGGTAGCTCTCCCAGTCCCGGCGCATTGAGCGCCGCCGCGAGATGATCGTCTACGCACCACCACAACAGCCATAACCACATATCCGTATTCCCTTCATCAAGCCCCTACGTCTTGAATATAGGGAGCTCGATGACGGAAATACAGGAAAACGCTATTCGGCGGCCTGAAGGGCAGGCCGTTTGCTTTCAGCCTCTTCGGCTTTCGTGAAATCCATCACGCCATCAGCGATTGGGCCCCGGCGCAGATTCTTGACGTCCGCGCTATAGTTCTGGTTCAGCTTCCACGGTTTCTCGGTGTGCTGACGGGGGAACTGGTCCATGACACGCTGGAAATAGCCGGAGGAGAAGTCCACGAATGGCTCGGTCTGGTTGGGATACTGCTCCAGTTTCGGCATGGCCGAGGTGTAGCCATGCTGGTCCATATAGTTCAGCAGGCGGCAGACATATTCAGACGTCAGGTCAGCCTTCAATGTCCAGGAGGCATTGGTATAGCCGAAGGTGACCGCCAAATTCGGCATGTTGGACAGCATTACGCCCTTGTAGTTCAGGAGGCGTCCGGCGTCTGTCTTGGTTCCATCAACGGAGACATCGACCCCATTCATGAACTGCAATTGCAGGCCGGTCGCGGTGACGACGATGTCTGCTCCGATCTCCTTGCCGGATTTCAGCTTGATGCCATTGGCCGTGAACGTCTCGATATGGTCAGTCTCGACACTGGCCTTGCCGGTCTTCAGCGCATTGAAGAGGTCGGAATCCGGCACAAGACACAGGCGCTGTTCCCACGGATTGTAGGCGGGGTTGAAATGGGTCTCGACCGGATAGTCGGGGCCGAGCTCTTCCTTGACCATGCCGATCAGGCGTTCGCGGGCCTTGTCGGGATTGGCGCGGGTCTTCTTGAAGAAGAATTGCTGCAGCAGGACGTTCCGCCAGCGGATGAAGGAATAGGCCCAGCTGTCGGGCAGCACCTTGCGCAGGAAATTGGCGAATTTGTCAACCGCGGGGCGCGACACGACATAGGTCGGCGACCGCTGGAGCATGGTCACATGCATAGCCTTGTCGGTCATGGCCGGGACCAAGGTCATGGCGGTAGCGCCGGAGCCAATGATGACTACCTTCTTACCAGTATAGTCGAGGTCTTCCGGCCAATGCTGGGGATGGATGAACTGGCCCTTGAAGGCGTCTTCGCCCGGAAAGTCCGGTCGGTAGCCCTCATCATAGCGGTAATAGCCGCCGCACATGAACAGGAAGCGGCACGTTGTGACACTGCGCGCGCCGTACTCGTCCTCATGCGTCACATGCCAGGCCTGGTCGGGCGTGGACCAATCGGCCGCGACGATGGTCGTGTTGAACCGGATATGCGGGGTAATGCCGTGTTCGTCGGCGGTGTCCTCGACATATTTCCGGATCGATGGCCCGTCCGCGATGGCCTTGGCCTCGGTCCAGGGTTTGAAATTATAGCCGAGCGTATGCATGTCGCTGTCAGAGCGGATGCCCGGATAGCGGAACAAATCCCATGTGCCGCCAATGGCGCTGCGCTGCTCGAAAATCTGATAGCCGATGCCTGGGCATTTCTTTCCAAGATGCACGGCGGCGCCGATGCCGGAAAGGCCCGCCCCAATGATTAGAACGTCCGTATCGGTAAGTGTCATGATTGTTTCCTGCCCATTTTTGAGCCTATAAGGCCAAAAAATGACGCAGGTGTCACGGGCTTTCTGGGTCGGCCTGGCCTTGCCGCGAGGGAAGGGGGTCAGTCGGCCTTGCGTGTAAAGGCTGCTGCGTGGCGCAGCTGCTTCTCGATCAGCGGGTGCAGCTCTTCATTGGCTGCGAGGACAGACCCGGACTGCATCATGTCGCCGCCATCGATTTCGGCCACGGTGCCGCCCGCTTCGCGCACAAGGACGATGCCCGCCGCGATGTCCCACGGCTTCAGGCCGCGTTCCCAGAATCCGTCAAATCGTCCGGCCGCCACATAAGCAAGGTCCAGTGCGGCCGAGCCATACCGGCGGATGCCGGCGCAAGCGGGCGTCATGGCTAGCATTTCGCGCGCGAAATTCACGTGCATCTCTTCCGACTTGCCATGCCAGGGCGTGCCGGTGGCAATCACCGCTTCATTGAGACGGCTGCGGGCGGCCACGCGCAGCTTGCGATTTTCCAGCCAGGCGCCGCGGCCCGTTTCGGCCCAGAAGATCTCGTTCTTGGCCACGTCATAGACGACGCCGGTCAGCAGCTTGCCTTCGCGCTCCAGCGCGATGGAAACCGAATAGTGCGGCTGGCCATGCAGGAAGTTCAGTGTGCCATCGAGCGGATCGACGATGAATTTGTTCGACTTGTCGGTACCTTCGACAATGCCGCGCTCTTCCATGACAAAGCCATAGCCGGGCCGCGCCTTGGCGAGGGAAGTATAGATGATCTCTTCGGCACGATGGTCAGCGTTCGAGACGAAATCTGCCGGGCCTTTCTTGGAGACCTGCAGGTTTTCGACTTCGCCGAAATCGCGGGCGAGCGACCGGCCGGCTGCGCGCGCGGCGGCGATCATGACGGTGCCGACGGGGGAGGGTTTGGACATGGGAGTTCCTAGTCGGAGCGACGGAGATAAGTGGAGTCAGCGGTCTGCACGACGATCCGCTCGCCGGGGCCGACGAAAGGCGGAACCATGACGCGGACACCGCCGTCACAGATTGCTGGCTTGAAGCTGTTGGCGGCTGTCTGGCCTTTCACGACCGGCTCGGTCTCCTGGACTTCCAGGATCACCTGTTCCGGTAGGTCCACGCCAATTGGCGTTTCGCCATAGAATTCGATGGAGACGGTCATGCCATCCTGCAGGAAGGCGCCCTGGTCGCCGATGAAGTCCCGCTGGATCGCGATCTGCTCGAAGCTTTCCTGGTCCATGAAGGTGAAAGCGTCATCATCCGCGAACAGGAATTGATGGTCTTTCTGTTCCAGACGAACCTTCTCAACGGTCTCGGACGAGCGGAAACGGACGTTCGATTTCGAGCCGTTCAGCAGGTTGCGCAGTTCGACCTGATTGAACGCGCCGCCCTTGCCGGGCTTCACCGAAGCCGTCTTCAAGGCGCGCCAGACCGTGCCGTCATGCTCGATGACGTTGCCGGGCTTGATTTCATTGCCATTGATCTTGACCATTGGGGCGTGTCCTTTTGAAGGTTTGGCGGGGGCGTAAGCCCTTGGCCTGAAACGGTCAAGCGGGCGGAGTGTTAATGCAGGCGCAACCGCGGCGGGGATTTGCAGTTCCCGTGCATGCTCAGGCGCCTGCCTGCTCCAGCCGGTCCAGCAGGGCGTTGAATTCCGCAATCGCGAGGGGCGCCCCTTTCGGGTGGTTCCAGACGCCGGACGAAACGGCGAGGAAATCGGCGCCGGCGACGATCAGCGGTTCGGCATTCTCAACTGTGATACCGCCAATCGCCACGCAGGGCACTTCCATGCTCTCCTGCCAGATTTCAAGCAGTTCGGGCGACGCTTCGACCGTGTCTTCCTTGGTGCCGGTCGGGTAGAAAGCGCCAAAGGCGACATAGTCCGCGCCCGCTTCGCAGGCCTGCATGGCGGTGTGACGGGAATTCTTGGCGGTCGCGCCGACGATCATGTCCGGGCCGACCATCTCGCGGGCCTGTTTGACCGATTTGTCCTCAAGGCCGACATGGACCCCATCCGCGCCAAGCTCCACGGCGAGGTCCGGGCTGTCATTGATGAGGACGGCGACGCCATAAGCCTGCGCCATTTCTGTGACCGCTGCGCCGACCGCGCGGGTGGCGTCGGCATCGATCTTGCCGGTGTCAGTCTTCAGGCGCAGTTGGAGACAGGCGACATCGCCCGCTGACAAAGCCGTTTCCAACAGGGCGGCGAAGCCCTCCACATCCTCGATGCGGGGCGGCGTGATCAGGTAAAGCCGCGTGCGCGGGCGGACATAGTCTTTGGTCTTGCTCATGCGGCGCGCTATAGCGCAGGGTACGCCTAGCCGGAAGCCTTCAAAACCCGTTGCGTGCTGGCCGGATAGGCGTCGAGCGGCTTGCCGCGCCGCATCGGCCGGGGCTCGAGGTCGCCGCCGCAATTCGGGCAGCGACCCTCCAGGGGGCCATCCATGCAGTCAGAGCAGAAGGTGCATTCGAAGGAGCAGATAAAAGCCCCGACCTCGTCGGCCGGGAGGTCCGTATCGCATTGCTCGCAATTGGGGCGCATTTCCAGCATGGACAGACCCTACACGGATTTTGTGACAGGCACAAAAAAGGCGGCCCGTGCGGAGCCGCCTTTCGAGATCAGGAAGGGGAGCCGGCTTAGCCCGCCTTCGAGGCCTGGTAGATTCCGTCGATCGTGGCGGCGAGAGTCGTGTTGAATTCCTCGTCGCTCTGGCCAGCCGAGAGGCCTTCGGTCAGGGCGCGGGAAAAGCTGGCGATCATGCCGGTGTTCTGGGCAAGCTTGCCGCAGGCATCTTCGCGGGCATAGCCGCCCGACAGCGCCACGACGCGCATGACACGCGGATGGTCGACAAGGGATTTGTACTGGTTCGCCTGGGTCGGCAGGGAGAGTTTCAGCATCACCTGCTTGTCACCGCCCAGCGCGTCGAGCTGCTTGGTGATCTCGGCAAGGAGGATGTCTTCGGCCTCGGCCTTGTCGGCGATGGTAATGGTCACTTCCGGCTCGATGATGGGCATCAGGCCGTGGCCCAGGATCTGGCGGCCGACATCGAATTGCTGCGCCACGATGGCGGCGATGCCTTGCGGATTGGCGGCATGGATGACTGAGCGCATCTTGGTGCCGAAGATGCCCTTGGAAACGGCGCGCTCCAGCAGATGGTCGAGATCCGGCATCGGTTTCATCAACTGGACGCCATCGGCTTCATCGGCGAGGCCCTTGTCGACTTTCAGGAAAGGGACGACTTGATGTTCGTGCCAGAGATATTCAGCCGTCGGCGTGCCGTCGACTTCGCCGTCCATGGTGCGTTCGAACAGGATCGCGCCGATGACTTTCTCGCCATTGAAGGCGGGGGCCTTGATAATGCGCGCGCGCATCTCGTGGATCAGGCCGAACATTTCCTCGTCATTGGAATAGGCGTCTTCATTCACGCCATAGAGGCGCAGGGCTTTCGGCGTGGAGCCGCCGGATTGGTCAAGCGCGGCAATGAAGCCATTCTTCTCGGCAATCTGCCGGGCCATTTGTGGATTGGTCATGATTTTACCGGGGAGTCCCTTGCATGCGTGGAATTTGCAAACTTTGCATTCAAGTACCGTGCCTGTCGGACGGGTCAACCGGACAGCGGAGATTGTAATGGGCACGCTCGCATTCGCCCGATTAGCAGGCGGCACGGGGGATTCAGAGGGGGCGAGGTGCCAAAGCTGTGCACGATTCAGGGCCTGAAATCGATTTCACCAGACGCATCAAATTTTTCTGGCGCTCTGCAGCAGCGTTATGAGAACGTTGTCATTACGCTTGCCCTGCGCGATATGCCGCAGGCTGTCTCAAAAGAGATCAGGCCTTGAGCGCTTCGACGCCGGGCAGGGGCTTGCCTTCCATCCACTCGAGGAAGGCGCCGCCAGCGGTTGAGACAAAGGTGAAGTCGCGGGCCGCATCGGCATGGTTGAGCGCTGCGACCGTATCGCCTCCGCCGGCCACGGCGATCAGCTTGCCCTGGCTGGCACGTATCCCGGCGGCCTGGGCTGCGGAAACGGTGGCCTTGTCAAACGGCGTCATCTCGAATGCGCCGAGCGGACCGTTCCAGACCAGGGTCTTCGATTTGCCCATCGCATCGACCAAATGGGCGACCGTGACCATGCCTGCATCCAGGATCATCTCGTCGGCCGCAACCTCCTCCGGGGCGCAGGTGCGGTTTTCCGCATAAGCCGCGAAATCCTTCGCGACGACAACGTCCTTGGGCAGAAGGATTTCACACTTGTTCTTTTCTGCGATCTCCATGATTTCGCGCGCCGTATCGGCCAGATCATGCTCGCAAAGGGACTTGCCGACATCGATGCCCTGGGCGGCCAGGAATGTGTTGGCCATGCCGCCGCCAATGGCGAGGCGGTCCACCTTGGTGACGAGGTTCTTGAGCAAGTCGATCTTCGAGGAGACCTTGGCGCCGCCGACCACGGCGAGCACCGGGCGTTCCGGCGTGCCGAGGGCCTTGTCCAGTGCGTCCAACTCGGTTTCCATGTTGATCCCGGCATAGGCTGGCAGCAGCGTCGCGAGGACAGCCGTCGAGACATGCTTGCGGTGCGCGGCAGAGAAGGCGTCATTGACGTAGATGTCGCCAAGCTCCGCGATCTCTTTCGCCAGCTCCAGGTCGCCTTTTTCCTCGCCGGCATAGAAGCGGGTATTCTCCAGCAGGATCACGCCGGCAGGGTCCAGTTGGGCGATGGCCTGTTTCACATGCTCGCCCTTGCAGTCGGCGATGAAGCTGACATTCGAGCCAAGGACCGTGGCGAAGGCACCCGCGATCGGCGCGAGGCTCATGTCTGCAACGCGCTCGCCCTTGGGACGGCCGAAATGTGCGAGCAGGGCAACCTTGGCGCCCTGGGTCCGCAAGGTCTGGACCGTATCGATGGCGGCGCGCAGGCGCGTGTCATCGGTGACGAGGCCGTTTTCCATGGGGACGTTGAAGTCGACGCGGACGAGGGCGGTCTTGCCGGTCAGGTCGCCGGCATCGGCAAGGCGTTTGAAGCTGGACATGGGATTTCCTCCAGAATGCCCGGCCAATCGGGCGCGATGCGACAGGGAAAGAAAAAGAGCGCCTCCCGGTCAGAAGGCGCTCTCGGAAGGGTCTTAGAGGAGTTTCGACATGGCGAGCGCGGTGTCGCTCATGCGGGTCGCGAAGCCCCACTCATTGTCATACCAGGACAGGACTCGCACCATCGTGCCTTCGATCACCTGCGTCTGGTCGAGCGCAAAGGTGGACGAATGCGGGTCATGGTTGAAGTCGATGGAGACAAGTGGCTTGTCGGTGTAGCCGAGCACGCCTTTCATCGGGCCGTCTGCGGCTGCCTTGATGGCCGTGTTCACTTCTTCGACACTGGTTGGCTTGCCGGCATCAAAGACGAGGTCGATCATCGAGACGTTCGGCGTTGGGACGCGGATGGCGGAGCCATCCAGCTTGCCCTTCAGTTCCGGCAGGACGAGGCCAACCGCTTTCGCAGCGCCGGTCGAGGTCGGGATCATGGAGATCGCTGCGGCGCGGCCGCGATAGAGGTCCTTGTGCATCCGGTCGAGGGTCGGCTGGTCGCCCGTATAGGAGTGGACCGTCGTCATGTAGCCGCGCTTGATGCCGACCGTGTCGTTCAGGACCTTGGCGACCGGCGACAGGCAGTTCGTGGTGCAGGACGCATTGGAGACAACGAGGTCATCCTTGGTGAGCGTGTCATGGTTGACGCCGAACACGATGGTCTTGTCGGCATTGGTGGCCGGGGCCGAAACCAGGACGCGCTTTGCGCCGGCTTTCAGATGGGCGGAAGCCTTTTCCTTGTCGGCGAAGATGCCGGTACATTCCATCGCGATATCGATGTCCAGCTCGGCATGCGGCAGGTCAGCGGGGTCGCGCACGGCCGTGCAGAGGAATTTGCGGCCGCCAACGATGATCGTGTCACCGTCCACTTCAACCGGCTGGTTCAACCGGCCATGCACGGAATCATACTGCAGGAGGTGGGCATTGGTGGCCACGGGGCCGAGGTCGTTGATGGCGACGACTTCGATGTCCTTGCGGTCATGCTCGATGATGGAACGCAGAACGAGACGGCCAATGCGGCCAAAACCATTGATTGCAACGCGAACGGCCATGAAAGATCTCCTTTGGAGCGGCAGGCTATAAATCTGCTGGCCCTTTACGATGCCCGTGCAATTTCGTCCACCCGCCTGCTATGCGGCTTCCCGCCGCCGACTGCCTGTTTACGGTAACAGTGATCGGGCGTGGACTTGGCCTCACCCGCCTCGTATTCCCTGAACCCCAGAGGAGCGGAAATGATGCGTCAGGTAGAGATCGGAGCCAGCGGCCGTCGCGTTGGGGTGCTGGGCTTTGGATGCTGGCGCTTCCTGGGGCATGAATTGTCTCATGCCGAGACGCTGGTCGAGACCGCGCTGGATTTCGGCATGACCCTGATTGATACCGCCGACATTTACGGCTTTGGCGGGGCGGGGTTTGGCGCGGCCGAGACCCTGCTCGGCGAGGTCCTGAAGGCAGATCCTGCGCGCCGGGGCCGGATGGTGCTGGCCACGAAGGGCGGAATCATTCCGCCGGCGCCATACAATTCGAGCCGCGCCTATCTCATCGAGGCCTGCGAAGCGTCGCTTGCGCGTCTCGGTGTCGAGCAGATCGACCTCTACCAGATTCACCGCCCGGACCTGCTGACTCCCTGGGAAGAGGTCGCGGGCGCGCTGGAAACGTTGATCGCCGACGGCAAGATCGCGGCGGCGGGGATTTCGAACTTCACCATTGCGCAGGCCCGCGCATTACAGGCGCATCTCGGCGCGAAGATTGTCAGCACGCAACCCGAATTCTCGGCCCTCCAGCTCCAGCCCATGGATGACGGCACGCTGGACTGGTGTCAGGAGACTGGCGCGCGGGGGCTGGTCTGGTCGCCTCTCGCCGGCGGGCGGTTGGGGGAGGGGTATGGGCCGCAGGCGGATGACCCGGCTTGTCTCGTAGATGTTCATGCGGCGCTGGACCGGATCGCGGCTGCACATGGCGCGAGACGTAGCGATGTGGCGCTGGCTTTCATTCTGATGCATCCGGCGCGGCCTGTCGTGTTGCTTGGCACGCAGACGCCCGCACGTCTGAAGGCCGCGACCCGGGCCCTCGAAATCGACCTCAGCCGCCAGGATTGGTACAGCATCATCGAGGCGTCGCGCGGCGCGCCGATGCCATGAGGGGCCCCCAGCTTCAAAGCCGCTCTGCCGCCGATTGGGGGCTGTTTGCCCTGCTGACCCTGTTCTGGGCAGGCGCTTATGCGCTCACCCGAGTGGCCGTGGACAAGGGCAATCCGGATGCCGGCCTGCCGGTGGCCTGGGTGTTGCCGGGGCGGCTGACGATTGGCGCGGTGGTATTGTGGATCATGATGCTGGTGCGCGGGCAGAGATTGCCGTCCTTCAAGGATCGCAAGCGGTGGCTGGCCATTGTCGGCATGGGGCTCGCCGGGTCTGTCTTTCCCTTCTTCCTGATCACGACGGCGCAGGAGACGGTCAATTCCAGCCTCGCTGCGCTCTACACGGCCGCGGTTCCGATCTTCGTGGTGAGCGGCGCAACTTTTCTGTTTGCGGATGAACGCATGAATCGCGGGACGGCGATTGGCGTGCTGACCGGCTTTGCCGGGGTGGCGGTCCTGTTCGGGCCGGACGCCATGAAGGGTCTCGGCAATGCGACCGTTGTGGCGCAGCTGCTGCTGATCCTCGCCACGATGAATTATGCCCTGTCCAGCCTGATGGCGCGCGGGGCGCCGAAGATCGCGGCCATCCCGTTTGCCACCGGTTTTGTCACGCTGGCGGCATTGGTCTCGTGGCCGCTCGCCTTCACGGTGCACCCGTCCGAGGTCAATGCCGACTGGACCCATTGGGCAGCGGTGGTCGGCCTTGGCGTGATCCCGACCGCGATTGCGCAGGCGCTCTACATGTTCCTGATTGCGCGGACGAGCGCGACCTTCCTGTCCCTGACGGGCTATGCGATCCCGGTCGTGAGCGCTGTGCTGGGCTGGGTCTTCTTCCGCGAGACGCAGAGCTGGCAGGCGCTGATTGCCTTCACCCTGATCCTGGGCGGTGTCTGGCTTGCGCGGCGCGGCGGCGGCGTGAAGGCAGGCTAGACCTGTCCCTGCACAGGCGACGCCCGTGAAGGCGCCTGGAGGGACAGCTGGATTTTCATTGGGAGACTGCGGGTCAGGTATCGGGACGTGGCAGGAGTGTGCCGGTCACACAAAGTTTCAGCCGCGCCGGAATGGTGCGGGCTGGCCGTAGCCGGTCGCCCCTTGGCATAGCCGGATCGGCTGCGCCCATCGCCATCAGGAAAGCTTTCGAGGGTTCGAAGGCGAGCGGGTCGGGTCGGGCCGTGCCCGGCACATCTCCGACGGCGACAATGTCCACCGCTCCACGCGGCGAAATGCGGACCAGCATGGCGCGGGCGTCCCGCTGGATGTGGCGCACATGGAAAGTGAGGATCACGATCTGCAGCCAGATCCAGAACCGGTGCGGCTGGAGGTGCGGGGGCAGGTTTCGCAGGGTGGCGAAGGCGTGGTCCATGTGCCCATTATACCTCCGCCTGCGGAGGGGGAGGATAAGTCTTTTTCTTCCCCCTGTTTTTATTGCGGTTTTGTGACGAAATTGGGGGATAAATTGTCATAAAACTCATACCGAACCGGATTAAGGGCCGTCATTATGACCCGTCCTGATTATCGCTCGATTTTCATTTCCGATGTGCATCTCGGCAGCGCCGGATGCCAGGCCGATGCGCTATGCGCCTTCATGAAAACGCATACGTCCGAACAGCTCTATTTGGTTGGCGACATCATCGATGGCTGGCGGATGCGCAAGAAATGGTTCTGGCCGCAATCGCATACGAACGTCATCCGCCGTATCCTGACGGCTGCAAAGCGTGGCACGGATGTCACCTATATCATCGGCAATCATGACGAGTTCCTGCGCGCCTTCCTGCAGTTCCGGCTGGCCTTTGGCGACATCAAGGTAAAGAATCGCGCCGTGCATGAGGGCGAAGATGGCAAGCGCTATCTGGTCGTGCATGGCGACATGTTCGACGGCATGATGCGGGCCGACCGCAAATGGATCATGCATCTGGGCGACCATGCCTATAATTTCCTGCTCTGGACCAATACCAAGCTGAACGCGATCCGCCGCTGGTTCGGGATGCCCTATTGGTCGCTGTCGCAGGCCCTGAAGAAGCGCACCAAGCGGGCGCTGAACCATATCCACAATTTCGAGGGCCATGTGGCCGACTATTGCCGCCGCAAGGATTTCGACGGCGCGATCTGTGGCCATATCCACGTCGCCGAAATGCGCGACATAGACGGCATCACCTACATGAATGATGGCGACTGGGTGGAGAGCTGTACCGCCCTCGTCGAGCATCATGACGGACGCTGGGAACTCCTCCACTTCCAGCCACATGGCGTGAAGGAAAAGACGCCTGCGGCCGAGCCTGCCCGCGTCGAGGCGATGGCCTGATCTGCGCAGGGTTTGAGCCCCCCGCTTGACTTCCCATCGATCCGCCGCCACGCAACGTCGATGAATTCCACCCTGAAGGCCATTCTCGGCCCCACCAATACCGGCAAGACGCACTACGCCATCGAGCGGATGACAGGATTCGGCACCGGCATGATCGGCCTGCCGCTGCGCCTGCTTGCGCGCGAAGTCTATGACCGCGTGGTCGAGCGCAAGGGCGCGGCCCATGTCGCGCTGATTACCGGCGAGGAGCGCATTGTTCCGCCTACGGCGCGCTATTGGGTGTGTACCGTGGAATCCATGCCGGCGGACCTGAAAGTCGATTTCGTCGCGATTGACGAGATCCAGCTGGCCGAGGACCAGGACCGGGGCCATGTCTTCACCGACCGTATTCTCAATTTGCGCGGCAATCACGAGACGCTGTTGCTGGGCAGTGACACGATGCGCGGCGTGCTCCGGACGCTGGAGCTGGGCGCGGAGACCGAGCCGCGTGAGCGCTTTTCCGAGCTGCGCTATATCGGCCATACCAAGATCACCAAGCTGCCGAAACGCACGGCCATTGTCGCGTTCAGCGCCGACGAGGTGTACGCGATTGGCGAGTTGCTGCGCCGCCAGAAGGGTGGGTCGGCCATCGTCATGGGGGCGCTGAGCCCGCGCACGCGCAATGCGCAGGTCGAGCTCTACCAGTCCGGTGAAGTGGATTATATTGTTGCCACGGATGCCATCGGCATGGGGCTGAACCTTGATGTCGACCGGGTCGTGTTTGCCTCGCGCTCGAAATTCGACGGCCGCCGCCACCGCCTGCTGACACCGGCGGAATGCGCGCAGATTGCGGGCCGGGCAGGGCGGTTCCGGACCGATGGTGAGTTCGGCGAGACGGCGACTTGCCCCCCGTTTGACGAGGCCACATGGCAGGCCATCGAGGCGCATCGCTTCGATCCGGTCGATCATCTGCAATGGCGCAATTCGGCGCTGGATTTCTCCAGCTTGCGCCGCCTGATCCTGAGCCTGGAAAAGCCGTCCGGCCATCCCGCCCTGATCCACAATCCGCATGCGCTGGACGAATGGGTGCTGCGCCGGATAGCGGAAGATGCGGCCATTGGGCCGAATATTGCGGGCACGCGGCAGGTGCGACGGCTGTGGGACCTCGCCCGGCTTCCGGATTTCCGTAAGGCGGGGCCGGAAGGCCATGCGCGGCTCGTGCTGGGCCTTGCCGAGACGCTGGCCGATCCGGATGCGCGCCTGTCGGACAAGGGGCTTGAGCGGCGTCTGGACGATCTCTCCTCGACCCAGGGCGACATTGCAAAGCTGCAGCAGCGCCTTGCCAATATCCGGACCTGGACCTATGCCGCCCATCGGCCGGACTGGCTGGAAAACCCGGAAAAATGGCAAGACCGTACGCGGGAGATTGAAGACTCCCTGTCAGACGCGCTACACGAAGCGCTCACTGCCCGGTTTGTAGACCGGCGAACCACGGCTTTGCTAGCCAGCCTGAAGAAGGAAGACGCTCTCGTGACCGAATTGACCCCGGAAGGTGATGTCCGTGTGGAAGGCCATGTTGTCGGACGCCTGAAAGGCCTGACCTTCGAGCCTGTGCTGGATGCCCGGACGCTGGAAGGCAAGGCCGTGCGCGGCGCCGCGCAGGCCGCTGTGCGGCCGCTGATCCTGGAGCGGCTGTCGCTGATCGTGGCGGCCCCGGATGATGCCTTCAAGCTGAATGATGAAGGCCAGATCGAACATATCAATTCGCCGGTCGCGCACTTGACCAAGGGATCGGGCTGGATGGCCCCCAGGGTCGAGATTGTCGGCGCGGCGGAAGTCGACCCGGCCGAGCGCGAAGCGGCGCGCCAGCGGCTGGAGCAATGGGCCGTCGCCGAGATTGGCCGCATCCTGCCAACCCATACCAAGCTCGCTGTCGAAAAAGCCGGTGATGCGCTGGAAGGGCTTGCGCGCGGGATTGCCTATCGCGTGCTGGAGACCGGCGCGGCGGTCGATCTGCGCCAGGATGATCCGGGCCTGCGCCTGACGGGAGAGCAGCGCGAAGCCCTGAAGGGCATTGGCGTGCGGGCGGGCCGTGTCGCTGCGCATGTGCCGGATGCGCAAAAGCCTGCAGGCCAGCGCATGATCGCCATCCTGCGCGCCGTGTTCGAAGGCCAGCCCTTCCCTCTGGCGCCGGAAGGGGCGGGATCCTTTGCACTCGATGGCACCTGGCCGGAAGAAGCGCTGGCCGCGAATGGCTATCTGCGCTTTGGCCGCCGGGCCGTGCGGGCGGACCTTGCCGAACGTCTGGGCTGGGAAATCGCCAAGCGCCGCAAGGAAGCGGGCAAGAATGCCTTCCCGATCGAGATCGACCTCGCCTCCGTCGTGTCCTGCCCGGCCGATGACTGGCCGGCCGTGCTGAAGGGCTTTGGCCTTGCACCGGCGGAAAAGGACAAGGAAACCGACGCCATCGTGCTGTGGCGCTATGCGTCGCGGGCACGCCCCGAAGGGCGCCCGGAAGGGGGCCGTCCGCAGGGTGGGCGCAACCAGACTGCCGGGAACAAGGGCCCGAAAGGCCCGCGCGGGCCGAAGCCGCAGGGCGGAGGTGGCCGCGCCAATTCACGCGGGGCTCCGCCATCGCGTCAGCCGGATCCGGACAGTCCGTTCGCGGCGCTTGCAGCCCTGCTGCCCGAGCCCAAGCCGGCGGCCAGCAAGCCGAAGAAAAAGAAGCGCAAGCCGAAACCCAGGGCGGAGGCCGCTACGGCAGGCGCAGCTGAGTCAGGCTTCGAGTACAAGCCCTTTCAATGACGGACACGCCGACGCTGCGCTTGGATGTGTGGCTGTGGCGGGCGCGGTTTTTCAAGACCCGCGCTCTTTCCGGATCCCATGTCCGCAAGCGGGGCGTGCGGCTGACCCGCCATGGCCAGACGCGGCGCGTTAACAAACCCGGCACGGCAATTTGCGGCGGAGATGTTGTCACGCTCGCACGGGGCGCGCATATCAGGACCGTTGAAGTGCTGCATTTGGGCACGCGGCGAGGGCCGGCAGAAGAGGCGGCGTCGCTGTACAGGACGCTGGAGACCGACACATGATGAACGCGTTGAAGAATTTCTTCCGGCAGAAGACCCCCGCGGAAAAGCCGATGGACCCACAGGTCGCGGCCGCGGCGCTGCTGGTCGAGGCGGCCCTGTCGGACGGGGTCTATGTGAACATTGAAAGCGACGTGATCGCCGAAATCCTGCTGGAGGCGTTCAAATTTGACGCTGACAAGGCCGATGCGGTGCTCGCCGAAGGCGAGGCGCTGGCCGAGGAGGCAGTGGGCTCGCACCAGTTCACCAAGCATGTGAAGAAGCTGCCCGTCGAGGAGCGGGTCTCGATCATCGAGGGCCTCTACCGCGTCGCGCTGGCTGATGGCGAGAAGAGCGACATCGAGGACGCCTATATCCGTCATGTCGCCTCGCTGCTGCACATCGACGACATTTCAAGGGCCCAGGCGCGGCAGGCGGCTGAAAAGCGGATCGCTGACGCTTCCTGAAGACTCCTGTCAGATACCCTCATTGACATGCGCGCCTGCGCGCGCCATTTCGCCCGTGCACAACTCCCAGAAGGCCTGCCTGCCCATGACCTACATTGTCGTCGATGCCTGTATCCGCTGCAAATACATGGATTGCGTCGAGGTTTGCCCTGTCGACTGCTTCTATGAAGGCGACAACATGCTGGTCATCCACCCGGATGAGTGCATCGATTGCGGCGTGTGCGAGCCCGAATGCCCGGTCGAGGCGATCAAGCCCGATACCGAGGATGATCCCGACGCCAAATGGCTGAAGCTGAATACCGAGTATGCCAAGACCTGGCCAAACATCACCCGGATGAAGGAACCGCCGGCAGACCGGGAAGAATTTGCGCAGGAAACCGGTAAGCTGGAGAAGTATTTCAGCCCGAAACCCGGTGAAGGCGACGCCTGAATCGGGTCGTCCGAACCCTGATTTTGCTGGACTTCTCAATAAACGTTAACAAAATCAGCGGCCTTGGGAACTTTACTCCTGGTTAGCATCTGGGCGTGTCTGTTGAAAAAGCTGCACATTTATGCTATCGTTCAGACTTGAGTAACAACTGACAAGAGCCGGAAACTTCAACTCAGACCGTCAAGTGCGTCGGACTGAGGGGATTTTTATCGGCTCAAAATGCGTAGAAAAGGGCGATATCCAACATGGCTAAAAAAGCATCTGCGGAACTGGCGTTTGAAGTGGGTCAAAGCGTCGTTTACCCCGCACACGGGGTGGGCAAGATCACGAGCGTTGAGAAGCAGACTGTGGCCGGCATGGACCTGGAGGTCTATGTGGTGTCCTTTGATCAGGACAAAATGATCCTTCGCGTTCCAACCAATCGCGCCGAAGCGTCCGGCATGCGGGCGCTGGCTGGCTCCAAGCTGGTCGAAGACGCGCTGAAGACCCTGGGTGGCCGCGCGCGTATCAAGCGGACCATGTGGTCGCGCCGGGCTCAGGAATACGAAGCCAAGATCAATTCCGGTGACCTGATCTCCATCGCGGAAGTCGTGCGCGACCTGCACCGCGGCGAAGACCAGCCGGAGCAGTCCTATTCCGAGCGTCAACTTTATGAGAGCGCCCTGGACCGGATGGCTCGCGAACTCGCCGCTGTCGAGAACATCGAAAAAGTCGATGCCATGGAAAAGCTCGCAGAATCCCTCGCAAAGAAGAAAGTGGCTGCTTAAGCCTCCAACTCCTTTCGATCATGCAGAACCCCCGTACGGCCGCCTCGCCGTGCGGGGGTTTTTCATGCCGAAAGCCCTCAAATTGCAGCAATTATGAACAACCGGGCCCGGAATATTAAAATAGCCGGGGTTTCGGCAGTTTCCTGTTAACCATACGGCAAAGGAGAGCGGGCACTCTTTGCCTGTCGCCGGAATGCTCCGGTGGCGGATGGATGCCTTGGCTGACATGCCCGAAACAGGGTGGCGGCAAAGGCAGGGTGACAGGAGAAACAAGATGCCCTTTTCGGATATTGAAATACAGCCAGGTGGCCTGCTGGGCGCCGACGCGAATGCAGATGAATTCTACCAGGCCGGCCTCGCTTGTGCCGCGGGTCTGGAATCAGAGATGGATCTGGTTTCTGCGCACAAATGGTTCAACCTCGCCGTGTCCAAGGGACATGAAGAGGCCCGGATCCAGCGTCAGGAAATGGCTGACATGCTGAGCACGGATGAAGTCAAGGTTGCGCTGTCCGCTGCACGCGACTGGCTGAGCCTCGCCAACTAGGCCTCAATGATCGGTTGCGGACGGCGCGGGGACGTCGCGCCATCCGCCCCCCGATCAGCTGATACGCCGTGCCTGGTCCTTCCAATAGGTCTCGCGTAAATCCTTGCGCAGAATCTTGCCGGACGGGTTGCGGGGCAGGGCCTCGATGAATTCAACCGTCTTCGGGCATTTGTAGCCGGCAATGCGCTCGCGCGCCCAGGCGATGATGCTGTCCTGGGTCGGGTCTTCATCCGGCTTGACGACCACAATCGCCTTGACGGCCTCGCCCCATTTCTCGTCGGGCACGCCGATGACCGCCACGTCCGCCACGGCGGGATGACCGAAGATCGCATTCTCGACTTCGGCGGGGTAGATGTTCTCGCCCCCGGACACGATCATGTCCTTCACGCGGTCGTGGATGTAGAGAAATCCGTCCTCGTCGAAATAGCCTGCATCGCCGGTGCGGAAGAAGCCGAACTGGTCGACCGAATCCTTGGTGGCATCCGGACGGTTCCAGTATCCCTTCATGACAAAAGCCGATTTGATGGCGATCTCGCCGACCTCGCCTGTCGGGACGGAATTGCCGTCCGCGTCGAGGCAGCGCACGATTGTGGCCGGATAGGGCACACCGCACGAGCGCAGCTTGCCCCAGGCCGGGTCATGCGCTTCCGGGGGCAGGTAGGTGCCGCAGCCGCCCGTCTCGGTCAGGCCATAGAGTTGTGTGAAGCGGGCACCCATGATCTCCGTGGCCTCCAGCAACAGGCTCTCGGCAATCGGGGACGCGCCATAGAAGACCTGCTTCAGGCTGGACCAGTCCAGATCGCGGACCTTCGGCATCTGGGTCAGCATCAGGATGACGGCCGGCACCCAGAAGGCATGCGCGATCTTGTGCTCGGGGATCAGTTTCAGGATCAGCGCCGGGTCGATCTCGCGCAATACCACGGCCTTGGCGCCTTGGGCCGCCGTCAGGATGCCGATGTTGACGCCCGCCACATGGAAGAGAGGCATGGCGTTCATCACCGCGTCGCCAACATCATAGCTGGCCCATTCCAGCATCCCGGCCTGTTCAAAGACGGCGCGGTAATTGCCATTGGTCAGCTGCACACCCTTGGGCATTCCGGTTGTGCCGGATGTGTAAAGCTGGATCACATCATCGGCATCACGGGTCTTCAGGCCTGGCGGATCGGTCAACTGGCTGTCGCGCCAGACGGTGTAGGCTTTCCAGTCATCCCGCGCGCCATCTATTGCGATGATATGTTCGAGGTCCGGCAATTCGGCGCGGATCTGGTCGATCAGGCCATAGAAATCCTTGCCGACGAACAGGACCTTCACGCGCGCATCCGACAGGATGAATTTCACTTCCGGCGGGGCGAGGCGCGTATTGACCGCGGTCATCGTCGCGCGGGCCTTGGCGGCACCGAACAGCATCTCGTAATAGACGGCCATGTTCTTGGCGAGATAGCCGACCCGGTCGTCCGGTTTCACGCCGAGCCCGATCAGGCCATTGGCGATCTGGGTCGAGCGTGTCTCCAGTTCCGCGAAACTTGTCGTCTCGTCCTCGAACCAGAAGGCGGTATCGCCGGGCCGGATGTTGGCCTGGACGCGCGGAATATCGGCCAGATGAGGCATCGCCTCTACGTCGATCATGGGGTTCCTCCGGGATAATTCTTGTTTCCTCATCTTCATTCTAGGGCAAATTCCGGAAGAGTCAGCCCGCCTGCGTCTGGTGAGATCATTGGGGAGGCTGGCATGGGTGGCGTTTCGGCGTCTTGCGGTCTGCCCGGCTTTCCGGCACATCCCTTGGCATGACAGACACGATGACCGCAGACTCCGCCAACCTTGCCGAAACCATGCTGGACATGGGCCGCCGCGCCCGTGCGGCCTCGCGCAAGCTGGGCCAGATGACGCCGACGGACCGCACACGCGGCCTGACCGCCGTGGCCGGCGCCATTCGCGCGGACGCAGCCAAGATCCTGGCGGCAAATGAACGGGACATGGAGGCGGCGCGGGAGAAGGGGCTGGACGCGGCCATGCTGGACCGGCTGGCGCTGGATGCGGCGCGGCTGGAAGGCATTGCCTCCAGCGTCGAAGCCGTGGCCGGCCTGCCCGATCCGATTGGCAAGGAACTCGCCCGGTGGGAGCGGCCGAACGGCCTCGACATTGCGCGGGTCGCCGTGCCGCTCGGCGTGATCGGGATCATCTATGAAAGCCGCCCGAACGTCACCGCCGATGCCGGGGCGCTTTGCCTGCGCTCGGGCAATGCGGCGATCCTGCGCTGTGGGTCGGAAAGCACATACTCGTCTCGCGCGATCATCGCCGCCATGCGCGGCGCGCTGAAGGCCGGGGGATTGCCGGAAGATGCGGTGCAATTGGTGATGACCACCGACCGCGCCGCCGTCGGCCACATGCTGGCGGGCCTCGAAGGCAATGTGGACGTCATCGTCCCACGCGGCGGGCGCAGCCTGGTCGAGCGTGTCCAGAAGGATGCGCGTGTGCCGGTGATCGGCCATCTGGAGGGGCTTTGCCATGTCATCGTCGACAAGGCGGCTGATCCGGAGAAGGCGGTCTCCATCGTCGTCAACGCCAAGATGCGCCGGACTGGTATTTGCGGCTCGGCGGAAACGCTGCTGGTCGATGCGGCCGTGGCGGAGGATCTGTTGCCGAAAATTGCGGCCGGACTGATTGAGGCGGGCTGTGAGTTGCGCGGGGATGACCGCGCGCGCGCCATCGTTCCGGCGATGGTGGAAGCAACCGAGGCAGACTGGTCGACCGAATATCTCGCGCCGATCCTTGCGATAGCGGTCGTGGACGATCTGACGGCAGCGCTTGACCATATCGCCACCTGGTCGTCGGGACATACCGAATGCATCATCACGGAAGATGACGCCGCGGCGGCGCGTTTCTTCGCGACCGTCGACAGCGCGATCCTGCTGCACAATGCGTCCACGCAATTTGCCGATGGCGGTGAGTTCGGCATGGGCGCCGAGATCGGGATTGCCACAGGCCGTATCCATGCGCGGGGCCCGGTCGGGGCCGACCAGCTGACGACCTACAAATATATCGTGCGCGGGACCGGGCAGGTTCGTCCTTGAGCAGAGCCCTCCTACCGGGACCTTCGGCCGGGCTGCGCATCGGCCTGTTCGGCGGCAGTTTCAATCCGGCGCATTCCGGGCATCTCCATGTGGCCTCCACCGCCATGAAGCGGCTCCAGCTCGACTGGGTGTGGTGGATCGTGGCGCGCGGCAATCCGCTCAAGACCGGGCACGGAGATTTCTCAGGCCGGTTCCAGTCGGCCGCTGCCGTCGCTGACCATCCCCGTATGCGGGTAACGGATATCGAAGCGCGTCTGGGCCTGACCTATTCCTATCGCACGCTGTCCACCCTGACAGCCGCTGCGCCGGCCGCGAAATTCGTCTGGCTGATGGGCGCTGACAATATGGTCAATTTCCATCTCTGGGGCGAATGGCAGAAAATTGCCGAAATGATGCCGATTGCAATTGTGGCGCGGCCCGGCATTGGCCCCGGCGCGCGCAATTCGCCTTTCGCCCGGCGCTTTGCCGCGAACCGGCTTCCGGACGCCGCAGCGCCCATGCTTGCGGATTGTGATCCGCCGGCCTGGGTCTATTTGCCGGCGCCGCTTGACCCGATCTCATCGACCGCCCTCCGCCAGAAGAAAGCAGGACAATGAGCCTCAGCCCCGAAGACCTCGCCCGCCACAAGCGTCACATCATGCTGAAGGAGATCGGCGGGCCGGGCGTGCAGAAGCTGCGCGCGGCGACCGTGTCGATTGTCGGGGCAGGGGCCTTGGGCGGGCCCTGCGCCATGTTCCTGGCCGCTGCCGGCATTGGCCAGATCGAAGTCTGGGATGAGGACATTGTGGAGCGGTCAAACCTCCAGCGGCAGGTCCAGTTCGGCGAGCGGGATCTCGGCAAGGCCAAGGTCGAGGTCATGTCAGCGCGCCTCTCGGCCGATCATCCGTCTACCCAGTTCAGGGGACGCCGGAAGCGATGGGCGCCGAATGACGCGCTTGCGGGAAGCGTGCTGGTCGACGCGACCGATAATTTCCAGACCCGCTACGCCCTGAATCGCGTGGCGCATCTGAGCGAGCGGCCCCTGGTGCATGGCGCGGCGGCGGGCTGGACCGGCCAGGCCAGCGTGTTCGCTTCGGGCTGCCAGGAGGGCGCCCCATGCTATCGGTGCTGGGTGCCCGAGACGCCGCCTGACGCAGAAGCGTGTGATGAAGTGGGCGTGGTGGGTCCGGTAACCGGAATGGTCTCTACCCTGATGGCTCTCGAAGTGCTCAAGCTTGTAACCAGCGCAGGTGAGCCTTTGATCGGCCAGATCGTCTTGATCGAGGGCTTGTCTGCCGACATCAGGAAAGTCCGGTTGCGGCGCGATGCAACCTGTAGTGTTTGCGGCACTGAACGCGCGATTTGACTTGCTGCCGCGAGGGAGGCTTAGTGCCGCTCACCTGATTTTGGAAGAGCGGGAGCCGGAAACAAGATGAAACGATTGCTAGTCGTGCTGGTGACGGTTGCGATCATTCTGACGGCGGGCTGGCTGATGCTGCGCCGTCCTGACATTTCCTACAACACGCTGGAATCCGTCTATTCCAAATCGAACAGCCGTTACCTGAAAAGCGGCAACAAGATCGTGTTGCATTTCACGGATACCGGACCGCGTGACGCGCCAATTCTGGTGCTCGTGCATGGCTATTCCGCTTCACTGAACACCTGGGATGCGTGGGTTCGCAAACTGCGCAAGGATTACCGGGTCATCCGGCTGGACCTGCCCGGTCATGGCCTGTCGCGCTGCGTCGACAATGACGAGATCGGAATAGAGCAATTCGTGGCAAGCATCGACCGGGTCACGAGATCCCTCGATGTGGACCAGTTCACTCTGGTCGGCAGTTCCATGGGGGGGCATACCGCCTGGGCCTATGCATTGGCGCATCCGGAAAAGCTGGACGGACTGGTCCTGGTGGATGCGGCTGGCTGGCTCGATGCACCGGGCGAGGATGACACGGACCCGATGATCTTCAAGCTGCTGCGCAATGGCTTTGCCCGCAATGTGATGAAGGATCTCGACATGTCGGCCCTGATCCGGTCGGGCCTGGAAAACAGTTTTGCAGACCCTGCTCTGGTCACCGATGAAATGGTGGAGCGTTATTCGGCCATGTCGCGCGCGCCCTGCCATCGCGACGCCCTGCTCAAGCTCATGAGCGGCACAACGCTGAGAGTGCCGGCGTCCAAGGAGACGCTTGGCAAAATTGCCGTGCCGACGCTGATCCAGCATGGCGACAGCGACAATCTGGTTCCGGTCGCTCATGCCGAAAAATTTGCCGACGCCATTCCCGGTTCGAAGCTGATCATCTATCCAGAGACCGGGCACATTCCTCAGGAAGAAGTGCCGGCTGGCTCGGTTGAGGATTTGAAAATCTTCCTCGAGTCAGTTTATGCGGAACCGGAGACCGGGCCGGAACCCGAGACAGAGCCGCTGGGCGGTCCGGGCGGGCAATAGACAAGGAGGCTTCGCGCCATGCCGCTGCCAGATCTGGACGAGGCCAATTTCGACCGCGCGCGCCAGCACTGGATCACCGTGCGGGTCTATTACGAAGACACTGATTTCACCGGCATGGTCTACCATGCCAATTACCTGCGCTTTTTCGAGCGTGGCCGGTCGGACCATTTGCGCGATGCCGGGATTTCCCACCAGTCGCTGCTGGAGCGGGATGACCCGGCGGCCTTCACGTTGACGCGGGTCGAAGTGGATTATCGCAGGGCGGCGAAGGTTGATGACCTGCTGCATATCCGTACGCGCTATATTGGCACTGATGGCCCGCGCATCCTTTTTTCCCAAACCTGTTTCCGGGGAGAGGAAATCATCGCTGAAGGCGAGATCACGGCGGTGATGATCCATGCCGATGGTCGGCCGCGCCGTCCGATTCGCGAGCTGGTGAAGCAATTGGAATCCTATCGCTGGGAGGGCGAGTTGTGAGATGGCTTCCGGTCGCGCTTTGTGGCGCGTGCCTGTATTTTCCTGCCCTGGCGCAAGCTGACGAGGATTTTGACGCCGAGCGCGGTTTCTATGTTGCCGTGCGCGGCTATGGCTCGATCGGCGACCAGAACAATCTGATCTTCGATGACAGCCGGGAAGTGGCCGGTGCGGTCGGTTACCGGATTAATCATTCTGTTAGGCTGGAAGCCGAGTACGGGTTTCGCTGGGCCAATATCGCCGGCCTGAACGGCGCAAGTACGGCGAGCGGTGATTTCACGAGCCGGTCCCTCGGCGTCCATGCCTTTTATGATTTCCGGGAAGGCAAGCGACTGCGGCCCTTCCTTGGCGCCGGGGGCGGAGCAGGGGTGCTCGATTTCACCTTTTCCGGCCCCGCCGATATCAACCCGGATTTCATCGTGGTGGCCAAGGATACGAATTCGAGCGCCTATTGGAATCTGTTCGCGGGCGCGACCTATCATGTATCGGACAGTTTGCGTGTGTCCCTCGGGAGCGAGTACGTGTCCTATTCGGATCAGGCCGTCGCCTCGAACCTTGGTGGAATCGATGGCATCAACCGCGCCTACAATTTCTATATCGGTACGCGCTGGTTCCTGCCGAAACTGTTCGATTGATGTGGCGCGAGGGCCAGATACCGGCTCGCCGCCCACCTTTCGTTAAGAAAACCCCCTTAGCCGTTAACTCCACTGCGGAAACTGGCGATTCTGCCGTGTTTCTGCCGGATTTGGTGTTGATGAAGGGGTGTGCCGGTCCCAGGCGGGATGCGGCTGATCACCCATGATGTGTAGATAGGAGCTTTAGCCCCCATGGAATCAGAAGCGATAGGCACCGCCGCAAGTCATGCCGACTTCTCGCTCTTCAGCCTCATTATGGCGGCTGACCCGATTGTTAAACTGGTGCTGCTGTTCCTGCTGCTGGCATCTGTCTGGTCGTGGATGGTGATTGGCGAGAAACTGTTCTCACTCGGCTCTGTGCGCAAGAAATCGCGCCAGTTCGAGGAAGCCTTCTGGAGCGGCCGGACCGAAGATTTTGACATGCGCCCCGGACAGGCGACGAATGATGCGGCCAGCCGCGTGTTCGCTGCTGCAGCCCGCGAATGGTCAGATGCCAAGCGAATGCAGCCCAGTCATGGCGAGGCAGCGGCCCTTGTGACCCGTGCCGAGCGCTCCATGCGGGCGGCTGTGGATCGGGAAATCGGACGGGCCGGGAACGGTCTGGGCGTTCTGGCGACCATCGGCTCGGCGTCTCCCTTCATCGGCCTGTTCGGCACGGTCTGGGGTATCATGAACGCCTTCCTCAACATTGCGGAACAACAGGATACCAGCCTCGGCACCGTGGCGGGCCCGATTGCCGAAGCGTTGTTTGCGACCGGTATGGGCCTCGTGGCGGCTATTCCTGCGGTTATCTTCTACAACAAGTTCACCGGCGATCTGACCAAGCTGGGCGACCAGCTCGACACGTTTTCGCAGGACGTGCTGGTGCGCCTGTCGCGCCGCGCCTCCGAATCCGCGAGGGACTAGGCTATGGGACTGATCCTTGGCTCAGGTGGCAAGGGCGGACGGCGTGGCCGTCGCGCGCTGAATGCCGAAATCAACGTGACGCCCTTCGTGGACGTCATGCTGGTCCTGCTCATCGTGTTCATGATTACGGCGCCGCTGCTGGTGCGCGGGGAAGAGGTGAACCTGCCGAAGACGAGTTCCGGCCCGATCAAGACCGAGCCGAATGATGATCCGCTGGCCATCTCGATCCGCGAGAATGGAGAGGTCTTTATCCAGACAACCCTCGTAGAGGATATCTCGACGCTGGGCCCGCAATTGCAGGCCATCATCGGCGAGGGCTATGAGCAGCCGATCTATCTGCGCGGCGACGAGAACACGCCCTATGGCCGGATCATGGAAGTGACGGCCGAAATCCGGGCAGCAGGCTACACCCGTGTGTCCTTTGTGACCGAACAAAAGAAGTAGGAGCGACCAGCCCCACATGCTTCGCGGCTTTACCATCTCGACCCTTCTTCACGCCTCCGTGCTTGCCGCGGCGGTGATGACGTGGCCGATGAAAAAGAGCGATTGTGACAAGCAGATCGAACGGCTGGAGCGCGAGGAGCCCGGCCTGTCGCCGGTCGACATCCTGCTGCGCCTGCCGCAATGCGCCAGCACGATCGATGTGCCAATCGACATTGTCGATATTGGTCTGGTCACGGACGTTGCGCCGATCCAGAAGGTGCAGGAGCCAGCCGAAGAAGAGCCTGAAGAGACCGAACCGGAAGAACAGCCGGACCCGGTCGAGGAAGACGCCGAGATTGTCGAGGACCCGCCGGAAGAACCGGAAGAGGTGAACGAGACACGTGAAACCGAGCCAGCCGAGGAAGAGCCGGTTGTCGAAGACACGAAGGCCGAGCCTGAGGAAAAGCCGGAAGAGCCAGAGCCCAAGAAGGAAGAGCCTCCGAAGAAGGAGCCGAAGCTGATCGAGAAGCAGAAGCCTAAATCGGAATCTGATGAGCTCGACTTCCTGAATGACTTCGAGGACATCCTGAAGGATAAGGCCCAGACCCAGCGCAAGGCTGCGCAGGAACAGGCCCCGCCGCCGATCAACAAGCCGGTGCTTCAAGACGTCCAGCAGCCTCGCAAGGGGGCAGGGGAGCGGCGTGGCAACACAGCCTCGCTGCAGGCCGCGATGCGCCGCCAGATCGGCTATTGCTGGAATGGCGTCGATGATCTGCCCAAGGACGACCAGATCAATGTCGTGATCCGGGTGAGGCTGAATCTGGACGGTTCGCTGGATGGCAATGCGAGCCTGGTGACGCCGCGCTCGATGCCGATTGGCCGCCGGGGCGTGGTAGTACAGCGGGCCCTGACAGCCGTGCGCCAGTGTGCGAACTACCAATTGCCTGAAGACGATTATGACGAGTGGAAAGATATCGAGGTCACAATCGGCCCGCTCAAGTGACCTGAATAGACATTCTGAGGAGAGTTTATAATGACCCGTATCCTGACAGCCTTGATGTTGGCCCTCATGATACCCATCGGTCTCGCCATGCCTGCAGCTGCGCAGCTGCAGGTCCGCGTGGACGAGGGTAATTTCCAGCCGACCCCGCTGGCCATTCCGGACTTTGAAGTCCGCGGCACGAATGCCGAAATGGCTGAAGACATCGCCGATGTCGTTCGGGCCGATCTGGAATCGACCGGCCTGTTCGATATCCAGAACCCGGCCTCCTTCATCCAGAAGGATCTGTCGATCGACGTCCAGCCACGTTTCCCGGACTGGCGGATCATCCAGACCGAGGGTCTTGTCGTCGGCGCGTATGAAGAATTGCCAGACGGCAAGATCGCCGTCTCGTTCCGCCTGTGGGACGTTTATGGTGGCGAGGTCATGCGGATCAATGGCCAGCCCGGCCGCCGCCTGACCACGACGCCAGACAATTGGCGGCGCATCGCGCACAAGATTGCTGACTCCATCTACAACCGCCTGACGGGCGAAGATCCGTATTTCGATACGCGGATTGTCTATATTGCGGAAACCGGTCCGAAAATCGATCGCGTGAAGCGTCTGGCCATCATGGATGCGGACGGTGCGAACCAGCAATACCTGACACCGGGGACGAACACGGTACTGACCCCGCGGTTCAGCCCGTCGGCGCAGGAAATCACCTACATGTCGTATGAGGGTGGTCGCCCGCGCGTCTATCTCTTCAATATCGAGACGGGCCGTCAGGAATTGCTCGGCAATTTCCCCGGCATGACCTTTGCGCCGCGCTTCTCGCGCGATGGCGAAAGCGTGCTGATGACGCAGGCCCAGGGCGGCAACTCGGAAATCTACCTGATGAACCTGCAGACGCGCCAGTCGCGCCGCCTGACGGATCATCCGGCAATCGACACCTCGCCCTCCATGTCGCCGGACGGACGCGCCATCGTGTTTACCTCCGATCGTGGCGGCAGCCCGCAGCTCTACATCATGAACACCGATGGCAGCCCGCGGACCTGCCCGTCGGGGGGCCGCGACGTTGCCTGCCGGATCACGTTCAACAAGGGCCAGTATTCGACGCCGGTCTGGAGCCCGCGAGGCGATCTGGTCGCCTTTACCAAGCAATTGGGCGGCCGATTCTATATCGGCGTGATCGGAACCGACGGCAAAGGCGAGCGCCTGCTGACCGAATCGTATCTTGATGAGGGCCCGGACTGGTCGCCAAACGGCCGCGTCATCGTTTATTTCCGCGAAAGCCGCCCCGGCGCCGGACCCCAGCTCTGGTCGGTCGATCTTTCGGGCCGGAATGAGCGCAGAATGATGACCCAGACGGACGCTTCCGACCCGGCCTGGTCCCCATTGTTGCAATAAATTCATAGGTTTCGCCCCCGGTTTTCGTCCGGGGGCGTTGCTTTTTGGAGACAAAGCGTCAAAATAGTATCGAATCTGGGCGTTAGCTCTGCTTCCGCCCGATTGTCGCCCGAATTCTGTCAGAATATGGAGACAGATACCCGCTACACCCGGCACAACGTTGACAAACGCCAGCCGTTAAGGCGTCAATTAGCACTCAGGACATCCAGGGGAGTCTGAATAGCAATGAATACCACTTTTAAACTCGCAACCGCAGCTGCGGTTGTACTCACAATCAGCGCGTGTGCTTCCAAGCCGGAGCCTGTTGAACAGGTTCAGGAACAAGCGCCAGTTGAAGTCGCAGAGCCAGCTCCGGCTCCGGCTCCTGTCCAGGCAGAGCCAACTGCACCAGCTGGTCCGCTCGCAGGCTCGCTTGAAGACTTCCGCGTCAACGTTGGTGAGCGCGTTTATTTCGACCTCAACGGCTACCGCCTGGATGTCGACGATCAGGAAATCCTGAAGCGTCAGGCCGCCTGGCTGTCTTCCTATCCGGGCGTTCGCATCATCGTGGCAGGCAACTGCGACGAGCGTGGCACCCGTGAGTACAACCTTGCCCTTGGCGAGCGTCGTGCTTCCATCGTGAAGGACTATCTGGTCAGCCTCGGCGTCGACCCGTCCCGCATCGACACGATCTCCTACGGCAAAGAGCGTCCAATCGCTGCTGGTTCCGACGAGCAGGCATGGGCCCTGAACCGTAACGGCTTCACGCAAATCATTTCCGGCGCAACCACCAGCTAGGTTTCTGCCGCGAATAGCTTCACAAGATACAGCCGGGTGCCTTATTTTGGCCCCGGCTGTTTTTGTATGTTTGCCCGCAATCTTCTGGAGGCTTCCCCCATGTTCAAAGCGCCCGCTCTTGTCCTTGCCGGCTTTTGCTTGATGGCCAGTCCGGCCGTCGCCCAGCGCGCCGCCCCGATCACTCAGGGCGTGACAAGCTCGGACTTGTCCCAGCAGGTCGCGCAGGCCCGCCAGCAGAGCGCGCAGGTGCAGGTCGAGGTCAATGGATTGACCGGCGATGTCATGCAGCTGACCGGACGGGTCGAGACACTTGAATTCCAGCTCCAGCAGGCGCGCGAGCAGAACGAAAACCTGTCCCGGGACAATGAGGCGCTGATTGACGAGGTTGATGATTTGCGCACGCGTCTGGAAAGTCAGTCTGCAGATATTGCCTCACTCAAATCATACCTCTCCTCAGCCGGAATCATGCCGGAGGCGGCCCCCGAGCAGGGCAGTCTCGGCGGGGAATTCGGCACGATGCCGGATTCCGGTGCCGCGACCGACCAGGGCTTCACCTCGGGCCCACGCCGCCTTGATGCACCCGCGTCCATGGGTGACACGTCTTCAAACACATCCGGCCCGACCCGCCTGACCATGGGCGGCGCGGCCACTACCGGCGAGTCTCTGCCGGAAGGCTCATTGGGCACCATTCCTGCCAGCGCCCTGCCGGGCGAGGCCGGACCGCTTTTCGCGCTGGCCAAATCCAAGCTGATCCAGTTCGACTATGCCGGCGCCGAAGAAGCCTTCCGGGCTTTCCTTGAGCGGTTTGGTGAAGATCCGCAGGCGGGTGAAGCGCATTACTGGCTGGGCGAGTCGCTCTACCAGCAGAAGGCTTATGCCGACAGCGGCGCAGCGTACACGACGATGATCCGGTCCTATCCGGACAATCCGCGTGCGCCGGATGCCCTGGTAAAGCTGGCGCGCGCGATGCGCCTGATCGGGGACAAGGAAAAGGCGTGCCTGGCACTTGGCACGCTGCCGAGCCGCTATCCGAACGCTTCGGGTGTGACGCGGGACTTGGCAGCGGTTGAGCGGACCAAGTCCGGTTGTGACAACTGATCGCTTCTCCTGACCTATGATGAACGCGTTTGACCGGCTCTGCAGCAAGGCTTCAGGGCCGGTTGGCGTTGCGGTCTCCGGTGGCAGCGACTCGCTGGCCTTGCTCATGCTGGCCCATGACTGGGCGAAGCAGGCTGGTCGCGAACTTGTGGCTTTCACTGTGGATCATCGCCTGCGCCCGGAAGCCGCCGATGAGGCGCGGCATGTGGCGGACATCTGCGCTCAGCTCAGCATTCCTCATGAAACATTGGTCTGGGAGACGCCGGTGTCGAAACAGGCGCTGGCCCGCCGGGCACGGCATGGCCTGATGGCTGAGGCGCTTCGGGCGCGGGGCGGCGAGCGTCTGCTGCTCGGTCATACTTCAGACGATCAATGTGAAACCTTCCTCATGCGGGCGCGGCAGGGTTCGACATGGTACGGCCTTGCCGGCATGCAGCCCCTCGCCTTGTCCCCAGTCTGGCCGGAAGGGGAGGGCGTGATGGTCGCCCGGCCGATCCTGTCGCGCGCTCGCGCTGAACTCCAGGCCATGTTGAAAGCGCGCGGGATCGAATGGGTGGAGGACCCCTCCAATCGTAATCCGGCCTATGAGCGGGTTCGCGTGCGTACGCTACTCAGCGGCCAGAGCGAATTGAAAAGACGTATCCTCGCCTGCCAGGAGCGTTTGCAAGACGTGCGCATGCTGGAAGAGCGACTAATTGGCCGCTGGATGGCCGAGTGCGTTGCGCAGGAGGGCGCGGCTGGCTTCCGGCTTGACCTGTCAGGCCTGCCGCCGGAGCGGCTAGAGCGGGCGCTGGGCCTCATGTTACAGATCGTTGGCGGGCGTGAAGTTCCCCCGCGCCGGGACGCGGTGCAGCCCTTGGCGGCCCGGTTGATGGCGGATGAGTCCTTTTCGGGGGCCACGCTGGGCGGCGTCCTGATCTATCGCAAGCGCGGTAATGTGCAGCTCTCAGCAGAACCCGGAATCGCAGGTATGGCGGCGGATCCAGCCCTTGCGCGCGCCCGTTTCGGGGCAATCCGGGCGCTCTATACCGGCCATACGTGACAAAACAGCCATTTTAAGAGCTTTTGAGTCGTTTTCATGCGATAAACTTCCTATCTTACGGGCGAACACCGGAATCTGGAGCGATACGCAAAATGAACGTCAGGAACTTGGCTATCTGGGGCGCGATTGCCCTTCTGGTCATCGGCATGGCCGTTGCCATGGGTGGAAACCCTCAGGCAGCCCGCGCTGAAAAGGCCAAACTGTCTGTCATTTATGAACTGGTTGAAGACGGGAAGGTCGCTGATGCGACCCTCGGCGACCAGCGCATCATCGTCACGACGACAGATGGCCGGACCATGGTCAGCGAACTGCGTTCGCTCGACATGACGACCCAGCAATTCCTCGAAGAGAATCAGGTCCCGTTCACGGTCGACGCTGACAGCGGCCAGAACACGTTTGCCTCGCTGATCTTCTCCATCCTGCCGATCCTGCTGATTGTCGGCTTTGTCTTCTTCATGATGCGCCAGATGCAGTCTGGTGGCGGTCGTGGCGCGATGAGCTTCGGCAAGAGCCGGGCTCGCTTGCTGACGGAAAAGCACGGCCGCGTGACGTTTGACGACGTCGCTGGCGTGGACGAAGCCAAGGAAGAGCTGCAGGAGATTGTCGAATTCCTGCAGGATCCGTCCAAATTCCAGCGCCTTGGCGGCAAGATCCCGAAAGGCGCGCTGCTGGTGGGTCCTCCCGGTACCGGTAAGACGCTGCTCGCACGGGCTGTTGCCGGTGAAGCGGGTGTGCCGTTCTTCACGATTTCCGGCTCGGACTTTGTCGAAATGTTTGTCGGTGTCGGCGCCAGCCGTGTCCGTGACATGTTCGAACAGGCCAAGCGCTCTGCGCCCTGCATCATTTTCATCGATGAGATCGACGCAGTTGGCCGTTCGCGCGGCGCTGGCCTCGGCGGCGGCAATGACGAACGCGAGCAGACACTTAACCAGCTGCTAGTCGAAATGGACGGCTTTGAAGCCAATGAAGGCATCATCCTGATCGCCGCAACCAACCGTCCGGACGTCCTGGACCCGGCGCTGCTGCGTCCCGGCCGGTTCGACCGTCAGGTCACGGTGGGCAATCCGGATATTATTGGCCGCGAGAAAATCTTGCGCGTTCACATGCGGAATGTGCCGCTGGCCAAGGATGTCGACGCCCGCACCATTGCGCGCGGTACGCCCGGCTTCTCCGGGGCAGACCTTGCCAACCTCGTTAACGAAGCGGCCCTTCTGGCAGCCCGCCGCGGCAAGCGCGTCGTTGCCATGCAGGAATTCGAGGATGCCAAAGACAAGGTGCTGATGGGGCCGGAACGCCGCTCCATGGTCATGTCCGAGAAGGAAAAGGAACTGACTGCCTGGCACGAGGCCGGCCACGCTGTGGTGGCGCTGAAAGTGCCGGCAGCAGATCCGGTGCACAAGGCAACGATCATCCCGCGCGGCCGCGCCCTGGGTATGGTCATGCAGCTGCCGGAAGACGACAAGCTGTCCATGTCCAAGATCGAGATGACGTCGCGTCTTGCCATCATGATGGGCGGACGCGTGGCGGAAGAGCTGAAATTCGGCGACGACAATGTCACGGCAGGGGCTGCCTCCGACATCCAGCAGGCGACTCGCCTCGCCCGCGCCATGGTGACCCGCTGGGGCTTTGCTGATGCGGTCGGTCCCGTCGATTATGGGGATGACCAGGGCGACGTGTTCCTCGGCCAGCAGCTGATGCAGTCTTCGCATGTCTCCGAAGAGACCTCGCGCAAGATCGAGGAAGAGGTACGCACGCTGATCCAGACGGGTATGGATGATGCGCGCCGGATCATGACCGAATCCCGCAAGGATTGGGAAGCAATTGCTACCGGCCTGCTGGAATATGAAACTTTGACCGGGGCAGAGATTTCCGAATTGCTGAAAGGCAATCCACCGTCGCGTCCGGATTTGGGCGATGACGACACCACGCCCGGCTCTGCCGTCCCGGTGATCGGCAAGCGCCGCAAGCCAAAAGGCGATGGCGGTCTCGGCGATCCGGAACCCAATCCGGTCTGATCGCAGCGCAAGCGACACCAAAATCAGAAAGCGCGGTCAGCAATGGCCGCGCTTTTTGCATTCGCAGAACGGCTTGCCTTTCCCCTGCTGAACACTACCGTTATCCGGCGAGTCAGGAACGAGTTTCTGTCCGAAGGGGTCTGCCATGACCTAATCCCTGGCGGCCCCGGGTCCTTGCGAGGCGAGAAACAGAACGGAGGCTTGGCAGGCTTCATGTGCAATGCGCCCCTTCAGGTGTCGCTCGACACCGGTCAGGACGTGCTCCTGAGGCCAGTGGGCCTTGAGGATGAGGCACGATTCCAGCAGATCTTCCGCTCCATGTCCCCGGAATCGCGTTATCTGCGCTTTTTCAGCGGCGCCAGTACCGTGCCGGATGCGGTGGTTCACATGCTGGCAGACGCCGATGGGGATCTCCACATTGCCTGGGGCATCCTCAACACGGGCGAGGATGGTACGCCGCTGATGGCAGCCGCCCATGCCATTCGTCAGGAAGAGGGCAGTCCGCGCGCAGAGCTCGCGCTAGGAGTGCTGGACCAATACCAGGCTCACGGTCTGTCCCGCCTCCTGATCGCTTCTGTGGCGCTCTCCTGCCGCGCCCGGGGCATCACCACGCTGGAGGCCGAAACCCTGCCGGAAAACCGCAAGGCAAACGGCCTGTTCAAGGCGCTGGGGGGCAAGGTCATCCGTCCCATGCCGCCGACAACGGTGTGGGAATTCGATGTGGATGAACTGATCGACCGGCTGCAGGGCATGGAAAAGCCTGAGGGCTTGCGAGCGGTGTTCAGTACAAACGGGTAAGTGCTTGCCTCACAAGTAGTTCATTGCCATTTCGAGGGCCCGACAAACGATGTAGATGACGAGGGCGAAAATCCATCGCCAGGCACCTATCGGTTTGGTCTGGTACTGAAGACTATCGACTCGGTCCCAAAATACATGACCATCTTCGCTCAGCGTTCGCGCGCTAATAAAATGGGTTATCAGGCTAATCAATGGAATGCCGAGGGCCATGCCGGCAAACATCGCCATGGTTGAACGCTTCAAGCTGGACCGGAAGGACAGTCGGCTTCCAATAATGTTCCGTATTTTGATGCCCATCAGGGCCTTGCCGGGCGTATTTCCCATTTGGGAGATACAGAATGTCTCCAGCACAGTGAAGACAAGTGCGTGAAACACGAGAAAGACACCAACGAAGATATAACCGTCGAAGATGCTCTCATCTAACGGCCATCCGAGCAGAACCGCCACAAAGCCGCAGCCAAAGATAAGACCCATCATGATCGCGAAAGAGGGGATCAGGCAGAGATAGAAGTCGATCCATTTGGCCAAGAAGCGGGCCCAAATGCGGGGTTTGTGCTCGGCTGTGAGGTCAATGCGTGGTCGCTCACCTTCCGGCGCTTCCCCAAAGACATCAATGTCAGGTGAAATCGACATATACAAAAGCCCCCATCCGGATCAACCCAGGATGGAGGCTAAGTTGGATTCGCGGCTTAGGAAACCCGTTCGACCATCATGTGCTTGATCTTTGCGATCGCCTTGGCAGGGTTCAGGCCTTTCGGGCAGACCTGCGCACAGTTCATGATCGTGTGGCAGCGATACAGTTTGAACGGGTCTTCGAGGTCGTCGAGGCGTTCGCCGGTCGCTTCATCGCGGCTGTCGATCAGCCAGCGATAGGCCTGCAGCAGGGCCGCTGGCCCAAGATACTTGTCGCCATTCCACCAATAGGATGGGCAGGAGGTCGTGCACGACGCACAGAGGATGCATTCGTAAAGGCCGTTCAGCTCTTCACGGTCTTCCTCGGACTGCTTCCATTCCTTTTCGGGGTCCGGCGTAACCGTCTTCAGGTATGGCTGCACATAGGCGTGCTGCGCATAGAAGCTGGTCAGGTCCGGGATCAGGTCTTTTACTACCGGCTGCGAAGGCAGGGGGGCGATCGTGATGACGCCGCCCGGCAGCTCGTCGAAGCCCTTGGTGCAGGCAATCGTGTTCTGCCCGGCAATGTTCATCGCGCAGGAGCCACACACGCCTTCGCGACAGGAACGGCGGAAGGCCAGTGTCGGGTCAACATTGTTCTTGATGTAGAACAACACGTCCAGGATCATCGTCCCGGCGCGATCCATGTCCACCCAATAGGTGTCCCAGCGTGGATTGCCGCCCTCTTCAGGGCTGTAACGATAGATCTTGAACTGGCGAAGGTTTGTCGCGCCTTGCGGCTTCGGCCAGGTCTTGCCTTTTTTCGGCGCGGAACCTTTGGGGAGGGTAAGCTGTACCATGTCGTGCTTGCCTTACTGTCCTAGTAAACCCGGGCCTTGGGCTCGATGTAGCTGATTTCGTTTGAAAGCGTGTAATTGTGCACTTCGCGATAGTCGATCGTGACCTTGCCAGCCTCGTCGCACCAGGCGAGCGTGTGTTTCATCCACGTTTCGTCATTGCGCTCCGAGAAGTCCTCGCGGGCATGTGCGCCGCGGCTTTCCTGACGGTTGGCAGCGGAGTTCACCGTAACCGCAGCCTGTGCGATCAGATTGTCGAATTCGAGGGCCTCGACGAGATCGGTGTTCCAGACCATGCCGCGATCTTTCACGTCGATGCCCGGTGCCTTCTTGTAGACTTCCTCGATCGCATCGACGCCATCCTTCAGGACATCTCCGGTACGGAAGACCGCGCAATTATTCTGCATGCCCTTCTGCATTTCGAGCCGCAGCTTGGCGACTGGCTGGTCGCCGGTGGCATTGCGCAGGCGGTCGAAGCGCGCGATGTGGCTGTCGGTGGCGCCTTTCGGCAGTTCCGGCTGGGTTGCGCCCGCTTCGGTGGTCGCGCCGCAGCGCTGGCCCGCAGCGCGGCCGAACACGACGAGGTCGATCAGCGAGTTGGAGCCGAGACGGTTGGCGCCGTGTACTGAGACACAAGCCGCTTCGCCGACGGCCATCAGGCCCGGCACAACCGAATCCGGGTCGCCATTCTTCTTGGTCAGCACTTCGCCATGATAATTGGTCGGGATGCCGCCCATATTGTAGTGCACCGTAGGCAGCACCGGGATCGGCTCTTTCGTGACGTCCACGCCGGCAAAGATTTTCGCCGTCTCGGAGATGCCCGGCAGGCGGGCCGCCAGAACTTCTGCGCCAAGGTGTTCGAGGTGGAGGTGGATATGATCCTTCTCCGCGCCGACGCCGCGGCCCTCGCGGATTTCCATGGTCATGGCGCGAGAGACCACGTCGCGGGACGCAAGGTCTTTCGCAGACGGGGCATAGCGCTCCATGAAGCGTTCGCCTTCGGAATTGGTCAGATACCCGCCTTCACCGCGTGAACCCTCCGTGATCAGGCAGCCGGAACCGTAGATGCCGGTGGGGTGGAATTGCACGAATTCCATGTCCTGCAGTGGCAGGCCGGCGCGCAGCACCATCGCATTGCCGTCGCCCGTACAGGTGTGGGCCGAGGTGCAGGAGAAGAAGGCGCGGCCATATCCGCCGGTGGCGAGGACGACTTTCTGCGCGCGGAAGCGGTGCAGCGTACCGTCATCCAGCTTCCATGCGGTAACACCGCGGCAGGCGCCTTCCTCATCCATGATGAGGTCGAGCGCGAAATACTCGATGAAGAATTCGGTCTCTTCCTTGACGCACTGGCCGTACAGCGTGTGCAGCATGGCGTGGCCGGTCCGGTCGGCTGCGGCGCAGGTCCGCTGGACAGGCCCCTGGCCGAATTCCCGGGTCATGCCGCCAAAGGCGCGCTGGTAGATCTTGCCTTCCTCGGTCCGCGAGAAGGGCATGCCCCAATGCTCGAGTTCGTACACGGCGGCCGGCGCTTCGCGGCAGAGATATTCGATGGCGTCCTGATCGCCCAGCCAGTCCGACCCCTTGACGGTGTCGTACATGTGCCAGCGCCAGTCATCTTCGCCCATATTGCCGAGTGAGGCGGCGATCCCGCCCTGCGCCGCCACGGTATGGGAGCGCGTCGGGAAGACTTTCGAGATACAGGCCGTTTTCAGGCCTGCCTGGGCAGCGCCCAGGGCTGCGCGGAGGCCGGAGCCGCCAGCGCCGACAACCACGACATCATATGTATGGTCGGTCCAGGTGTAATTGCTCATCTTTGTGTTTCTCCCGCGAGGCTCAGGCGCCCGCGCCAATCCAGATTTTGAGAACCGACAGGGCCACTGTCACGAACAGCGCGATGCACGCAAAGCTGTTCAGGATGAGCAGGGCCGACTTGGTTCCTGACTTCGCGATATAGTCCTCGATGATGACCTGCATACCGATCCGCATGTGAAAGAATGCCGCGCCAGCGGTCAGGATCAGCAGGATGGCGTTCCAGGGCTTCGCAGCCCAGGCTTGTGCCTCAGCGAGGTCACCGCCCATCGCATGGATGATGGAGTAGACGAACCACGGAACGAGGAAGATCAGCGCAATCGCGGAGACGCGCTGGCGAATATGGGTTTCGGTGCCGGTCTTGGCCGAGCCGAGGCCGCGAGCCATCTTGGCCGGCGTGATGAAGTCGTGTGATGCCATGTCAGTCGCCTCCTAGAGCCAGGTCGTGGCGGCGAAGATGGCCGCAGCGCCGAGAATGGCGAACAGATAGATGAACACGGAAACCGTGCTGGCGGTTTTCGGCTCGAAGCCGATATGCGGCCCGTCCCAGAGCAGGTGGCGGATGCCGTTTGCGAAGTGGAAGAGCACCGCGACGGCCCAGAGGAACAGGATGACCTGACCATACCAGGCCGAAATCACCGTTTCGATCACGCTATACCATTCGGCATTGGTCGCGAGGGCGACAATCCAGGCTGTGATCAGAAAAGTGCCGAAATACAGGGCTGTGCCCGTAATGCGGTGGGTGATGGACGAGGCCATCGTGATGTGGAAACGCCAGATCTGGAGATGTGGCGACAATGGGCGGGGATCTGCCCGGGAAGTGCTTGTCATGAGGGATGACCTTGCTTGCCTGCAATGAACGCTTTCGTTTGGGTTCTAGGTTTCTCTATGATCCTGTCAACGGCGCAGGGCTTGGGAGCGACAATATGAAACCTTTTCTTTTTGCATTTGCTTTTGGGGCGCTGGCACATAGCGCTGTTGCGGACCCGCTGGACACGCTGGTTCCTGCCTATGAGGCTTATGTGGATGCGGCGAGTCCTGAAGATGCAGCAAGGGAAGAAAACCGAGCGCCGGATCGCTGGGCGGATGTGAAACCCGCCACCATTACTGCGCAGGCCGAGGCCGCCCGCGCCCTGCTGGAAGATGTGCAAAAAGCTGAAACCGAGCATGTCATCGATCAGGCCATCCTGATTCGGCTGCTGAAATCCGACATCATGTGGGCCGAGACCGATTCGGCGCGTATCCCCTTCACAGGCGACTGGGGGTTCCAGGCCGAACCGGTCTTCGCCGCGATGCGGACAGATCTGGATAACGTAGACGCGGCCGAAGCCTGGATCGCCCGGTTGAATGATGTCCCGCGCTATTTCGCGGAGAATATCGAAAACATGCGCCGGGGGATCGAAACCGGCTGGACCGCCAATGAAGACCCGCTGCAGACCGTGATCGACCAGATTCGGGAACAGATCATGGAGGACCCGACCGAGAGCGGGCTATACGCCCCGTTCACATCGCTGCCGGAAGACATGGACCCTGCGAGCGCCGCGCGTCTTCAGGCCGAGGGCCGGGCGGCCACCGCGCGGGCCATCTCGGCCTATCTGGATGTCTGGCGCTTCCTTGAGATCGAGTACCGGCCCTATTTGCGCCAGGGCGCGGGTATTGCGGGCCTGCAAGGGGGACGGGACGTTTATGCCGCTGCGGTCGAGCATTATACGGCTGGGGCAGGCTATACACCGGAAGCCATCCACCTGTTGGGCCAGTCGGAAGTGGCGCGCATCCGTGCTGAGATGGAAGAAATCATTGCGGAAATCGGGTTTGAAGGCAGCTTCGAGGACTTCCTCGACTATCTGCGAACCGATCCGCAATTCTATGCCCAGTCTGCCGATGAGCTGATGGCGGCCGCCGAAGAAATCTCGGCCCGGCTACGCGCCAGCCTGCCGGACTATTTCGGCACGCTCCCGGAGCTTGATTTCGAGGTTCAGCCGGTGCCGGATGCCATCGCGCCGGGCTATACGACGGGGCGCTATGTCTCTGGCGACCCGGAAGAGGGACGGATGGGCATTTACCTTGTGAATACCTATGCCCTCGACCAAAGGCCGCTTTATGAACTGCCAGCCCTGTCGGCCCATGAGGCGGTTCCAGGCCACCATCTGCAGATCGCTCTGGCGCAGGAAATGCCGGACCGGCCAGACTTTCGAAAGAACTATTATGCGACGGCCTTTGGAGAAGGTTGGGGACTGTATGCCGAGCGGATTGCGGGCGAAGCCGGCATCTATCGCACGCCGTATGAACATTTCGGGGCGCTGTCCTATGAAATGTGGCGCGCCTGCCGCCTTGTCGCGGACACGGGCCTGCACTGGTATGGCTGGACGCGCGCCGAGGCAGAAGCCTGCTTCATCGAGAATTCGGCGCTCGCCCCATTGAACATCCAGACCGAGGTGACGCGCTATATCGGCTGGCCCGGACAGGCCGTGGCCTACAAGGTCGGGGAACTCAAATTCCGTGAGTTGCGGGCCCGGACGGCTGAGGCACTGGGCGAGGATTTTGATTTGCGCGCATTCCATGATGTCGTGCTGGCTGAAGGGGCGGTGCCGCTGGATGTCCTGGAGGTGCGCATTGATCACTGGATCAGTGCACAGCAAGGCACCCACTCGACTCCTCACAGTTTACCGAACTGAGCCCAGATGAAACTTACTATCATTGAGACAGGACTCGTCCCCGAGCCCATCCGGCAGGACTTTGCGGATTATCCGGAAATGTTCCGGCAGTTGATCTCGGCCGCTGACCCGGACATGGAATTCGAAACGGTCTCGGTCATGCAAGGCGAGGACTTGCCGGATCCAGCCTCGCTTGAAGGTATCCTGATCACGGGCTCACCCGCCGGCGTTTATGATGACTACCCCTGGATCGTGTCGCTGATGCAGTTCATTCGCGATGCAGCTGCGGCCCGTGTGCCTCAAGTGGGCATCTGTTTCGGTCACCAGATCATGGCCGAGGCGCTCGGAGGGAAGGTCGTGAAGTCACCAAAAGGCTGGGGCATCGGCCGACATACCTATGATGTGAAAGCCTGCGCGGACTGGATGGGCGGGGATTGCCCGGCGACGATTTCCGTACCGGTCAGCCATCAGGATCAGGTCGTCACCCTGCCGCCGGGCGCGAGCGTGTTGGCGCGGTCGGATTTCACCCCCTTTGCGGCAATAGATTATGGCAAGACATCCGCGATTTCGTTCCAGTGTCATCCCGAATTCAATGCGGCGTATTCAGCCGCCCTCTATACGATCCGCAAAGGGCGCCCGCTGGCTGAAACGGCTGTGGAGATGGCCATCGGGTCGCTGGAACAACCGCTGGACAATCTGCGTTTGGCAGGCTGGATCGCCCGGTTCCTGACCCAGTCCTGAGCAGGGGGCAGGGGGCATCCGCCCTTGAAACTCACAGGTTTCCCCTGTGGCGCGAAACCTGCATACTCTTTGTCGAAGTGACACACTCGTGTTGTAGGGACGCACAACATTTTCGGAGACGTAAGCATATGATGCCCAAACCGCTGGCTGACATTAAGCCAAACACGCTCGAATTCGAGATTCTGCCGCTGGTGAAGCCGACCGGTTTTCGCGAATATGACGCGCGCTGGTGGTTCAACGGCATCGGCAAGGAGAAGGCTCCGGAACTGAATTTTACCGGCGTTCAGGCGCTGGGCCTCGGCATGGCCACGCTGTTCCACGAACTGGGCGTCGAGCCGAAAGTCGTGACCGGCCATGATTTCCGATCGATCAGTCAGCCAATCAAGAATGCGCTGATCCTCGGCATGGTCCAGGGTGGCTGCGAAGTCCTCGATGTGGGCCTTGCCTTGTCGCCCATGGTCTATTGGAGCCAGTTCGAACTGGACGTCCCGTGCTGCGCCATGGTGACAGCCAGCCACAATGAAAATGGCTGGACCGGCGTGAAGATGGGTGCCAACCGTCCGCTTACCTTTGGCCCGGATGAGATGGGCCGCCTGAAGGAAATCGTCATGGGCGGCGATTTCCAGCCGCGTGCTGGCGGCGCGCATCACCGCGTCGATGGCTTGCGCGAAAAATACATCAAGGACGTGGTGGGCGACACCAAGCTGTCGCGTCCGCTGAAAGTGGTTGCCGCATGTGGCAACGGCACGGCTGGCGCCTTTGCGCCGGATGCCCTGCGCATGATGGGCGCCGAAGTCATCGAGATGGACTGCAATCTCGATATGACTTTCCCGAAATACAATCCGAATCCGGAAGATTCGAAAATGCTGCATGCCATGGCAGAAGTGCTGCGCGAGACCGGCGCCGATGTTGCGCTCGGTTTTGATGGTGACGGTGATCGCTGTGGAGTCGTGGACAATACGGGCGAGGAAATCTTCGCGGACAAGATCGGCCTGATGCTTGCGCGCGACCTGTCGAAACTCCACCCGAATGCCAAATTCGTCGTCGATGTGAAATCGACCGGCCTCTACAAGACCGATCCCGTGCTGCAGGAAAACGGGGCCACGGTGGACTATTACAAGACTGGTCACTCCTACATCAAACGCCGCACGAATGAATTGGGCGCGCTGGCCGGCTTTGAAAAGTCGGGTCACTTTTTCTTCCGGGAGCCGATTGGCCTCGGCTATGATGATGGCCTGGTGGCCGCCAAGGCCGTGCTCGAAATGCTCGACCGCAACCCGGACAAGACAATGGCAGACCTCAAGGGCGAACTGGGGGTGGCCTATACGTCGCTCACCATGTCGCCGCATTGTGATGACGAAACCAAATATGGCATCGTTGACAAGATGGTCGCGGAATATGAAGGCCTGAACGGGACGGAAATTCTTGGCCGTAAGGTGATCGATGTGAACACGGTCAACGGTGCCCGCGTGACGCTGGAGGATGGGTCCTGGGTGCTGGTACGGGCATCCTCGAACAAGCCGGAATTGGTCGTCGTGGTGGAATCCATGACGAGCGAAGATGATATGCGGGACCTCTTCCACAAGGAAGTAAAGCCGCGGCTCGGCAAGCATCCGGAAGTCGGCGACTACAATCAGGAAATCTGATACCCCGCCGACGACCCAGTTAGTGAAATCCCGAGCCGGATCCTCCCTGGGGGAAGGTCCGGGATTTCTTGAGGCGCTGTAGAGGGCTAACCGAACTCCGCAGCGACGCACTCCAAGTCTTGACCGGATGGTATAAAAACCGCACTTCCCTCGGCTAAGACGTCAGTATCTTGTAAGGATTTTTTCATGCGCGTTGCGATGATTGGAACGGGCTATGTCGGCCTTGTCAGCGGAGCTTGTTTTGCCGATTTCGGGCACGTCGTGACGTGCGTCGACAAGGATGCTTCCAAGATTGAAAAGCTCGAGGCTGGCATCATGCCGATCTACGAGCCCGGTCTGGACAGTCTGGTCGAAAAGAACGTCAAGGAAGAACGCCTGTTCTTCACGACCGAAGCCAAGGACGCAATCCGCAATGCCGACGCGGTCTTCATCGCCGTGGGCACGCCCTCGCGGCGCGGCGATGGCCATGCTGATCTCTCCTACGTTTACGCAGCCGCCGAAGAAATCGCCGAACTCATGGACGGCTTCACCGTCATTGTGACCAAGTCGACCGTGCCGGTGGGCACAGGCGACGAAGTTGAGGAGATTATCCGCAAGAAGCGCCCTGATGGCGACTTTGCCGTAGTGTCCAACCCCGAATTCCTGCGTGAGGGCGCGGCAATCAAGGATTTCAAGATTCCGGACCGCGTGGTCGTCGGCACCGATGACGAACGGGCTCGCGACGTCATGAAGGAACTTTATCGTCCGCTATTCCTGAACGAGACGCCAATCCTGTTCACCGAGCGCCGGACATCCGAACTGATCAAATACGCCGCCAACGCGTTCCTCGCGGTGAAGATCACCTTCATCAACGAGATGGCGGATTTGTGTGAGAAGGTCGGCGCGAACGTTCAGGAAGTGTCCCGTGGTATTGGCCTGGATGGTCGGATCGGCCGGAAATTCCTGAATGCAGGCCCTGGCTATGGTGGTTCCTGCTTCCCGAAAGATACGCTGGCCCTGACCAAGACGGCGAATGACTACAATTCCCCGGTACGGATCGTGGATACAGTGGTTGAGGTGAATGCCGCCCGCAAGAAAGCGATGGCCGACAAGGTGATTGCGGCCATGGGCGGGGACGTGAAGGGCAAGACGATCGGTGTGCTGGGCCTCGCCTTCAAGCAGAATACCGACGACATGCGCGACGCGCCGAGCCTTGACATCATTCCGGCCCTGCAGGCGGCCGGTGCCAAGGTCCGGGCCTATGATCCGGAAGCCATGGACGAAGCAGCCCACCTGCTGAACGATATTGAATTCGCGAAGAATGCCTATGACGCGGTTCAGGATGCCGATGCGATGGTGATCATCACCGAATGGGACCAGTTCCGCGCGTTGGATTTCGATAGAATCAAGGCCGCCCTCAGCACAAACATTGTGGTAGACCTCCGGAACATCTATTCACCGGACGACATGGCGGCTCGTGGATTCAAGTATACATCCATCGGTCGCCCGTCTATCTGAGGCGCAAGGCAAACAGGATCCTGAACATGAAATTCTTCGTAGATACCGCAGACACCGGCGACATCGCTGAGCTGGCAGCGACCGGCCTGATTGATGGGGTCACCACCAACCCGTCGCTTGTTGCAAAGTCGGGCCGCCCCTTCGCGGATATTATCAAGGAAATCTGCGAGATCGTGCCCGGCCCGGTCAGCGCAGAAGTCGTCGCAACCGACTATGACGGCATGATTTCCGAAGGCCGTAAATTGGCGAAAATCGCTGACAACGTTGCCGTAAAGCTTCCGCTGACGCTGGAAGGCCTCAAGGCCTGCCGGACGCTGTCGGATGATGGCACCATGGTCAACGTCACACTCTGCTTCTCGGCGAACCAGGCGTTGCTGGCCGCCAAGGCCGGTGCGACCTTCATCTCCCCCTTTATCGGACGTCTCGATGACATCAATGTTGATGGCATGGAACTGATCGCTGATATTCGCCAGATCTATGACAACTACCTGTTCGACACGGAAATCCTCGCCGCGTCGATCCGCACGGCGAACCACGTCAAACTGTCGGCCCTGGCTGGCGCTGACGTCGCCACCATGCCGCCATCGGTCATCAAGGGCCTCGTCAAGCATCCGCTGACCGACAAGGGCCTCGAAACCTTCCTGGCCGACGCAGCGAAGGCCGGCATCAAGGTCTAACCGATATGGCAACGCCAGACGGTCCTCAGGGCCGTGTCCTCATCATCGCCGGATCTGATTCCGGCGGTGGTGCGGGCATCCAGGCCGATATCAAGGCAGTCACCATGCTGGGCGGCTATGCCATGACCGCCATCACCGCGATTACGGCGCAGGATACGCGCGGCGTGCATGGCGTGTGGCCTGTGCCCATTGAGGGCGTGCTCGGGCAGATGCAGGTCACGCTCGCCGATATTGGAGCCGACGCCATCAAGACCGGCATGCTGGGCTCTGCGCCACTGGTAGAGGCTGTTGCGGAAATGCTATCGGCACGCGCGCAGCTGGTGCCGCGTGTCATCGATCCGGTCATGGTCGCGACGTCGGGTGATCGCTTGGTGGATGCCAAGGCCGTCGCGGCCATCCGATCCGAACTCGTCCCGAATGCGCGGCTTGTGACGCCGAATGCACCAGAGGCAGAAGTCCTGACAGGGAAGGCGGTTGAGACGGTCAGCGGCCAGCGCCGCGCAGCCGAAGCCCTGCTGGAACTCGGGGCCAATGGCGCGCTGGTGAAGGGCGGCCATATCGGCGGCGATGTCATCACGGATGTGCTCCAGACCACGACGGGTGAATGGATTTTTGAAACCCGGCGAATCGAGACGACGTCTACTCACGGAACGGGATGCACACTGGCGTCCGCCATTGCGGCTCTGCTGGCACAAGGGACAAGTGTTCCAGACTCCGTCGAACAGGCGCGGGACTATCTGCTGAAAGCGATCCGGACGGCCAAGGGTTTTGGATCCGGCCACGGACCGGTCCATCATGGATGGGCGCTCGACGAGGAATAGGCCGCCTCAAGGGTCCTTCAGAAATCATCGTTTTTACGGATTTCGGTCTCATGGCATTCAGGTCTTCTCATCGGGAGACCCTGCCATGCCGACTTTGCCCTTCTACCAAATTGACGCGTTCGCCTCGAAACCGTTCGAGGGAAACCAGGCGTGTGTCATGCCGTTGGAGGAATTCCTGCCAGATGAAACATTGCAGGCGATTGCGGCTGAAAACAATGTCGCCGAGACGGCCTACATTGTTCCGGCAGGGGAGGGTGTGTGGACGCTTCGCTGGTTCACACCGACTATGGAGGTCCCGCTCTGCGGACACGCTACCTTGGCTGCAGGTCACGCGATCTACGCTCATCTTGGCTATTCAGGCGATGGAATTGCTTTCGATACGATGAAGTCTGGTCGGTTGAGCGTAGCACGCCATCAGGATGGTCAGTTGGAAATGAGCCTGCCTGCCTACAGGATTTACGAACTGCCGATAACGGATGATATCGAGGCCGCGCTAGGGGCGAGACCTGTCAAGGCGTGGGGCGGAGCCTATTATGCGGCGATGTTCGATAGGCCGGAGGAGGTCATCGCCTTGGATGTCGATTATGCGGCACTCAAGCCGCTAGGGGTAGAAGAGGCCGGGTGGAGCCTTGGGAATTTTGGATGCTTCGCACCGGGAGGAGACAATGCAGACGTGACGAGCCGTGTCTTCGGTCCGGGAAGTGGAATCGATGAAGATCCCGCGACAGGTAGCTGGCATGCCATGTTGGCGCCGATCATGAAGGCACAATATGGTCTGGACGTGATGCAATGCTACCAGGCGCACCCCGGCCGGGGGGCTTATCTGGGCACACAGTTGGAGGGCGACCGGGTCAAGCTGACCGGTCGTTCCGTCACCGTGATCGAAGGCCGATTTTTTCTCTAGTGGCGGAAGTGGCGCATGCCGGTGAAGACCATGGCGAGGCCAGCTTCATCTGCCGCCGCAATGACTTCATCGTCACGGATCGAGCCGCCAGGCTGGATAACCGCCGTTGCGCCGGCGGACGCGGCCTGAAGCAGGCCATCCGGGAACGGAAAGAAGGCATCTGAGGCAGCAACGCAGCCCTTGGTCCTTGGCTCGGCCCAGCCAGCCATTTCGGCGGCGTCCTCGGCCTTGCGGGCAGCGATGCGCGCGGAGTCGATCCGGCTCATCTGTCCCGCGCCAATGCCGACCGTCGCGCCGTCTTTCGCATAAACAATCGTGTTGGACTTCACATGCTTGGCGACACGCCAGGCAAACAGCATGTCTTCCAGTTCCTGCTCGGTTGGGGCCTTCTTCGTCACGATCTTGAGGTCTGCCTTGGTGATACGGCCGAAATCACGGTCCTGCATCAGGAAGCCGCCGGCGACCGTTTTCACGAACCGTCCTGCAGACGCCGGGTCGGGCAGGCCTTCCGTGATCAGGAGACGGAGGTTTTTCTTCTTCGCGAACACGGCTTCAGCGGCCGCGTCTGCGCCGGGGGCGATGACGACTTCCGTGAAAACCTGCGAAATTTCCTTTGCGGTCTCTTCGTCCAGGGGGCGGTTCAGGGCAACAATGCCGCCAAAGGCAGAAGTGGAGTCACAGGCCAGCGCGGCGCGATAGGCGTCGATGATGTTTGCGCTCTGGGCGACGCCGCACGGATTGGCATGCTTGATGATGGCGACAGCCGGCGACTCATCGCCAAGCTCGCCGATCAGTTCGTAAGCCGCGTCAGTATCGTTGATATTGTTGTAGGAAAGTTCCTTACCCTGCAGCTGCCTGGCGGTCGCGACACCGGGGCGGGTCTCGCCGGTGACATAGAAGGCGGCTTTCTGATGCGGATTCTCGCCATAGCGCAGGGATTGCTGCAGCTTGCCGCCGAGGCTTGCCCAGTCCGGGGCGCGCTCGCCGAGTTGGTCAGCATACCAGCTGGAAATCGCGGAATCATAGGCGGCGGTGCGAGCATAGGTCTTGGCGGCCAGCTTGCGGCAGAGCGCAACACTCACCTTGCCCTCATTGCTATCCATCTCGGCCAGGACGGCATCGACGTCACCGCCATCGGTGCAGACCGCGACGAAGGCGCCATTCTTGGCGGCCGCGCGCAGCATGGCCGGGCCGCCAATGTCGATATTCTCGATGCAGGTGTCGAAGTCTGCGCCGGAGGCCACGGTGGCCTCGAACGGGTAGAGGTTCACATAGATCAGGTCGATGGCACCAATGCCGTGGGCTTCGGCGTCCTTTACATGGGAAGGGTTGTCGCGAAGGTAGAGCAAGCCGCCATGCACGGCCGGGTGAAGCGTCTTGACGCGGCCATCCATCATTTCCGGGAAGCCGGTCAGGTCGGCGACATCCTTCACGTCGAGCCCGGCCTCTTTCAGGAGTTTCGACGTGCCGCCAGTGGAGACCAGTTCGACACCCTTGGCTGCGAGCTTCTGGGCTTGCTCGACGAGTCCGGTCTTGTCGGACACGGAAAGCAGGGCGCGGCGAATGCGAACGGGGGCTCCGCGGGTGGCGGCATCTGTCATGTTGGGAAATCCTCTGGCGCAGGCTTCAAGCTTGTGCCGGGGGCGTAGCATGACCGCCGCTTGCGTCAAGCGCTCCAGCGCCGCGCCTTTTCGGCACGTTCGCTTGCATATTCCGGAACCAGAACGCCCAGCAGGCGCAGTGCTTCGGACCGTTCACGCCGGGATGCCGCCTCAATCAGTTCCGCGAGCCGCTTCTCGAACAGTTCTGAGGGGGCGTGCAAATTCTCGACCTGCCAGATGCCATCCACCTTGGTGGAGATCACGGCTTCATGTTCATAGGTCAGCACTTCGTGCATTTTCTCGCCGTCGCGCAAGCCGGTTGTGGTGATCTTGATATCGACCCCCGGAACGAGCCCTTTCATGCGGATCATGGTTTCGGCCAGCTGCAGGATCGGCATCGGCTCGCCCATGTCCAGCACATAGAGACCTGTTTCGGATGTGCGGTCCTGAAGGGCCGCAGATTGCAGGACGAGAGAGGAGGCTTCCTCCACCGTCATGAAGTAGCGGGTCACGCCCGGGTCGGTGAGGGTAACCGGGCCACCAGCCGCGATCTGACGCTCGAACAGGGGAACGACTGATCCGGAGGAGCCGAGCACATTGCCGAAGCGGACGATGGAAGCGGCCATGCCGGTCTGCGCCGCAATGCGCGATACCGCCATCTCGGCAAGACGTTTGGTGGCGCCCATGACATTGTCCGGGTCCACAGCTTTGTCGGTGGAAATGAACACGAAGCTTTTCGCGCCAACAGTCGCGGCAGATTGCGCCGCATTCACGGCCCCTGCCACATTGGTCAGGATGGCTTCGCAAATATTCCGCTCCATCAGGGGGACGTGCTTCAGCGCCGCTGCATGAATGACCACATCCGGCTTGGCGCGCGTAAACACGTCACGCACACGGTTGATGTCGCGGACATCGCCCAGCCGGGCCGTATGCCGTTTGGGCGGCAGCATGCCGGCCAGTTCCATGTCGATCGAATAGAGGTTGTATTCGGACGCATCGAAGACCGTGATCGAGGCCGGATCGAGCCGGGCAACCTGACGCGTAAGTTCGGAGCCGATCGTCCCGCCGCCCCCGGACACTAGGACATTGGCGCCACTCACAAGATTGCGAACCGGTTCGATACAGAGGTGGCGTTCCGGACGCGAGAGAAGGTCGGACGGGCGGACTGGCTCGAGCACTTGTGCCGTTTCATCCCGGTTCAGCGCCATGATTTCAGCGCCGTGGTTGGAGGCTGTTTCAAGCACCCGAATGGTCGTCTCACGCTTGCGTGCAGCACCGGTGACAGCGACCCAGGGCGTCTGCTTGTAGCGCACGGTCAGCACTTCAATCAGATCCCCCAGCTCATCAAGGGAGCCGAGAATAGGAATGCCGCGAATGGCGCGACCGGGTTCGGTTTCCTCCACATCGACCATGCCGAGCAAGCGAATCTTGCTGCTTTGGGCCGAAGACTGAATACGGCGGATAACCTGAACGCAGCTTTTCGAATCACCGACGAGCAAGACAGGTTGCCCATTCTTGGCGACCGGGCTGAAGATCTGGAAAGGCTCGTGAGTCGTACGCGAGAGGGCGAACATCCGACCGGCAAACAGGCCGAGGGCCCAAAGGGTCAGTGCGACGCTGAGTGTGGCGAAAGGCGTGGCCAACAGGCCGTTCAGCATCAGCATGACCGGCAGGTAGATCAGCGCGGCGAGGCAGATCGCCTGGAAGATTCGCACGGCGTCCGGCCAACCCATATGGCGCCAGACCTGCTTCTGGATGCCCAGCACAAGGAAGGATGCGGCCACAGCGGCAGCGAAGAAGACTGTGCTGAGGGCAATCGAATTATAGGGCAAGTCCGCTCGAGGGGACTCGGACGACCAGACAAGCAATCCGGAAAACGCCATGGCAAAAATTGCAACGCTGATGTCGAACCCGAGGGTCAGCGTCATGGCGCGTCGCGCGGCCTGTTTTGGCGTCATGCGGATCTTTCCTTCAGAAATGCCCAGCGAATACAATTCGGCGGCTGTTGTCCGTCCCCATTAGGATCTGCAAAACCAGCCATAACGATTTGCTCCGGTCTTTCAACCACACCGCGTGCAAGATAAACTGTACGTTCAAGGCGCGCACCTTCGTGACTGGTCTTGAATTTCCAGACTGTGCCATCGTCACACACGAGACGAATGGCGTCGCGGCCCATGATGGCTGTGACCGTAGGATGTAGATGAAAGCGGATTTCAAAGCCAATGAACTTCCGGTCATCCGAAGGGGGCTGGGAGATGGGTCGGACAAGGGAATCTTCGCCAGTAAGCCGTTGACCATCGCCTGAAATGAACAGGCGCCGCCGGTGCAACAAGCCGCAAGGTGCCTTGTATCCGCCATGCTGCGCATCGAGCCAGATTTCGTCGGCCTCTTCGAGGCGTTTGGCCGATATGCCTTCAGGGCCCTGTGCAGACAGCAGCCGAGATTCCTCGTTGAGGGAAAAGGTCGAGGAGTCACGTCCGGCCAATATCAGGGTTGAATGTGCGCCGGTCCGTCGGACGGCTGCCTGCCAGTCCACATTGACCTCTGCGCTGTACCCGCAGGAGGTCACAAGGCGGCTTGGCCCATCGGACAGCTCAAAACCCAGCGCGCCGGCATGGGCGAAATCGCTGAAAGGGCGTTCCGGGGCTTCGCCGCAATCGAGAACCAGGCGCAGGCCATTCTTCTCAAGCTTCTGGAACCCGGATTTGGGCGCAAAGGTGAACCGGCGCGGCGGGGCGGGCAGCAGCGACAGGGCAGCCTCGACCACTTCCGGTCGGGCCTCGTCCCCGTCATTGAACGGGCTGAGCGCGCCGTCGCCAGCCTGGAAGAAGGCGACCATCGCGCCCATGCGCGGAATCCATTTTTCGAAAAAATCCGGTTCCGGATAACCGGCCTGGCGGAAGAGATCCTGAAGGGTGAGCAGGTGGACCAGGGCGCGCAAATTGCGCGAGGGACTGCGGCTGACATGGCCGCCATCAGGCAGGATTTGCGCCGTGCACTCGGCATCCAGGCGTGCGAGCGCCGTATCGAGACTCATGGCGCGGTCGATGCACAGTGCGCCCGCGACGATCGTCACCGCGCCGTACCAGCGAGCTTTTGGATCGGTTGCGGCGTCCAACTGGTCAGACAGATAGCGTATCTGGCGGACCAGGCATTCGAGCCGGACTTGCCGTGCCTCTTCGGAGCCGGTTTCAAACAGGTCAGGGCCGCAGATCATCCAGTTCCAGCAGCGAACGCTTGTTGGGGCCAGCCGCCATGAAAAGCCATTGAAGCCCCCATGTGTCTCGATCCAGTCGTCGACGAAGCGAATAGCGCGTTCCGCGCCGCGTTCCCCCTGATCGAACAGGTCGGGAAGCCAGGAGAATCGGTGCAGCCGGTCCGCAAAATGCTTGGAGGGCAGCGGGGTGGACCAAGGCGGTTGTCCGGGGGCGAGCGTCAACCGTTCCATGCCGATGCGCCAGATGTCCTGCATCAGCGCTTCGCCGCGGCGGTCATCGGTGGGCACAAGGCGCTTCAGATGGTGTGAGAATGCCTCCGGGATTGGGCCCGACAGCTTCAGGCGCTGCAGGACGCCGACTTTGGCATCGTCGCCACAAGCTCCACGGAACCTTCGCCAGAGAGCGGCATCATCTGCGCCGGTTCTCGTGCGGTCAGCAAGGATTTCGCTGTCTCCGCCTCCCACGTTCACCGTCCATTCCGTCCAGAACTATACCGTTAAGGTCGGTTTGAGCGACCTGATGTTATCAGCATAAGCTGATGCGCCGCCCTTGAAAACGGCTGATCCGGCGACAATCGCATTTACACCGGCAGCGATGGCTTTTGGGGCAGTCTCCGAATTGAGACCGCCATCAATCTCCAGAATGATGTCCCGGCCAGTCGAATCGATCATCTGGCGCAGCTGTTCGACCTTGCGCAACTGGCTGTCGATAAAGGTTTGTCCGCCAAAGCCGGGATTCACCGACATGACCAGGATCAGATCGATATCGTCCAGGACCGGCTCCACAATGCTGGCAGGCGTGCCCGGATTGAGGGCAATGCCCGGCTTCATGCCTGCTGCGCGAATCGCTTGCAATGTGCGATGAATGTGCGGACCAGCTTCGGGGTGTACGGTCAGGATGTTCGCGCCGGCCTTGGCGAAAGCCGCAATGAACGGGTCTACCGGGGCAATCATCAGATGCACGTCGAAGGGTTTGTCGGTGCATTTGCGCAGTTTCTCGATCACGGGCGGACCAAAGGTCAGGTTTGGCACAAAATGGCCATCCATGACGTCGATATGGATCATGTCTGCGCCGGCATGGTCGATGGCGGCAATTTCCTCGCCGAGGCGGGAGAAATCTGCAGAAAGAATCGAGGGGGAAATCAGCACGTTTTGCATGTCCATCCCCTAAGCTGGAACAGCCGGCCACACAAGATGGCCGGCTGTCCGAAAGTGTAGCAATCAGCCCTAGTAGCCGCCAGCCGGAACCAGTTTCCAGCCATCGGCACCGGCGATGATATCTACCGGCGTGCCTGGCGCGATATAGACGTCCGCGCCCTGAATGATTTCCTTCACATCGCCCGTGGAAAAACGGACGATATAGGCATAGCCCTGTTTCTTGCCGACGGCTTTGCCGGCCTCGTTGCCGGCGATACCACCGATCACGGCGCCGCCAATGGCGCCTGCCGTCTGGGCCTTGTCACCGCCGCCGAGTTCGGAGCCTGCGAGGCCACCAAGGACCGCGCCTGTTGCCGTACCGATCAGGGACCGGTCTGACTGGATGGTCACCGCACGCACGGAAGTGACTGTGCCGTGATAGACCGTGGAGGCTTGGCCAACCGCGCCGGGTGTCGCCGTGCCGGCGCCGTAATTGTTTGCACAACCGGCAAGCGCCAGCGTGAGAGCGGCAAAGGCGCCCACAGCAACTTTCCGGGGAGAAAATTCGGTAATCATATTGAGTGCTCCCTGCACATTAGATGGGTCATCATTGCACAATTGGCCCTGAATGGCAGATGAACTCTGCGAGACCTTTTTGTGGCAAGTCTGTTTAGGCTTTGAAAACCATGGCTGACTTGAAACCGGTCAAGTCCGTTGCAGGCGCGCAATATAGAAGGCGTCATGGCCTGCGCCGCCCTTGGGCAGCGTCAGCAAGTCGCCTTCAGGGGTCAGGCAGTGGGCGAAACCGGGGATTTCCGCTTCCACAACCGGCTGGCGCGTATAAAGCCCGTCAGCGACTGCCTGATCGACAATATCCTGCCCTTCCGATTTGAGCGGGGTGCAGACGCAATAGATGACCGTCCCGCCAGGGCTGACCATCTCCGCCGCTGCGGCAAGCAGGCGAGCCTGAGCCCCCGGGAAGCGGTCGATTTCCGTCTCGCGCTTGATCCATGCGCCTTCCGGATGACGGCGCAGCGTGCCCAATGCGGAGCAGGGGGCGTCCAGTAGAAGTTTTGAGACCGGCGCGTCCGGGCGCCATTCATCCGCATTGGCCGCAACAATGTCTGCAGTCAGGCCGGTGCGGGCAAGGTTTTCCCTCAGCCGTTCGAGTCGCGGCTTCGAGCGGTCGACGGCCGTGACATTCGCCCCGGTTGCGGCGAGCTGGAGTGTCTTTCCGCCCGGCGCGGCGCATAAATCGACAATCCGGTCCATTTCGTTTGCGACGAGGAGTTTTGCAGGCAGCGCCGCGGCGGCGTCCTGAACCCACCACTCGCCGGTTTCATAGCCTGGAAGGGCTTCGATGTTGGCGCTGTCCAGGCGGATGGAACCGGTCGGCAGCAGGTCGCCGCCAGTGGCCTCAGCGATCTGACCCGGGTCGGACCTGGCGGACAGGAAGATGGGCGGTTCGTGCAGTTGGTGCGCGGCGAGTTGCTCTGCGCCTTCGGCCCCCAGATCATTCGTAAACCGTTTGGCCAGCCAATCAGGCCAGACCCGTGTTGCCGGCATCGAATCGAGTTCAGGCGGGGACTCGGCGGCGCGGCGCAGGACGGCGTTCAGGAAACTGCCGCCGGAACGTGCATCCGGCCAGCCCTTGGCCGCTTCGACCGTCTCCGACACGGCGGCATGCGGCGGGGTCTCCAGCCGCCAGAGCTGTACCACGCCAACGCGCAGCAAGGCGCGAATGGCTGGGCTGGTTGCTTCCAGCGGGCGCGAGAGCAGGGGGGCAAGACCGGCATCAATACGGCCAAGCTCGCGGAGGACCGCACTCGCCATCAGGCGGGCAAAGCCCCGATCCGGGCCTTCGAGGTCATTGAAGCTATCGGACTTGACCATGGCCTCGTCCAGCGTGCGGCGACTTTCCAGCGCCAGCATCAGCAATTCGGCGGCTGCACGTCGGGGCAGGGCTCCACTCATGACTTCAGGCTTTCGGTCGGCCCCACGCTCAACCCCATGGACCGGCTTGCCGACGTGGTGCGTCAGCAGTTTCCGAGCTTACGCCCATATCGGCGGCCATGCGGCGCAGGGCCTCGATCCGGTTGGCTGTCGCGGGATGGGTGGAGAACAGATTGTCGGCGCCCCGACCGTTCAGAGGATTGGCAATATACATGTGCGCCATGGCGGGGTTGCGCTCGGCCGCCATGTTGATCGAGGCGCGGGCGCCCCGTTCGATCTTTTGCAAGGCTGAGGCGAGCCAGAGCGGGTTGCCGCAAATCTCGGCGCCGCGCTTGTCGGCTTCATATTCGCGTGATCGGCTGATCGCCATCTGGACGAGGGCAGCGGCCATGGGCGCGAAGATCATGATGGCGATGGAGCCGATCAGGCCAGCGCGTTCGCGGCCGAAGAACAGCGCGAAATTCGCCAGCATGCCGATGGCACCGGCGATGGTTGCTGTAACGGTCATGGTCAGCGTGTCGCGGTTTTGCACATGCGCCAGCTCGTGGGCCATGACGCCGGCGACTTCCTCGCGTGACAATGAGCCGAGCAGGCCGGACGTGGCGGCCACAGCAGCGTGCTCCGGGTTACGCCCGGTTGCGAAGGCATTCGGTTGCGGTGTCTCGATGATGTAGACGCGCGGCGCGGGCAGGCCGGCGCGCTCTGCCATGCGGGCAACATCACCTGCAAATGTGCGCAGCATGGGGGAGGAGGTTTCCGGCGTGATCTCCTTTGCGCCCTGCATGCGCAGCACGATCTTGTCGGCATTCCACCACGAGAAAATATTCATTCCGGCTGCGACGACAAAGGCGATCACCATGCCGAGGACGCCCCCGATCAGATAGCCGACCGCCATGAACAGCGCGGTCAGCGCAGCCAGTAACATGAAGGTTTTTGCGGTGCCCATGGGTGACACGTCTCCAGTGGTTTCAGTCTAGGGGATGGTTAAATTCCACATGAACCTATATGGGGATTATTAACGAAATGGGGAGTGCAGATGAGCACACCGGACATTCTGGATGCAGCCGAAAACGAGCGCCGCAAGGCGCTGTCGCCCGAGGCACGTCGTGCACTGGAAGAGGCGGATGCAAGACGGATCGAGACCGCCGAAAACGTTGCCGACCTGCCGGACGACGAGCGCGGCGGGCCTCGAAAGATCGAACCTACGCGGTATGGCGACTGGGAGCGCAAGGGCATTGCCTACGATTTCTGATCGGTGCGCGCGCTAAAGGCCGAGCACCTTTTTTGCGATAATATTGCGCTGGATTTCGTTCGTCCCGCCATAGATCGATTGCGCCCGTCCGCCGAAATAGGCCGCCACATCTGGTGCGGCATAAGTCGGCAGGCTGCCGGGCAAGTCTCCGCTTTTTCCAAAGGGCTGGCCGAAATGGCCGACCGCATCCAGCATCAGTTCGGTGATCTGCTGGTGGGTTGTGGTTGCCAGGATCTTCACCGTCGAGGCGGCGTCGCCCGGTGATCCGCCTGCGGAGAGCGCGGAAAGGATGCGGAAGACGGTCATTTCCAAACCATCGACCGCCATCTCCGCCTCGGTCAGCTTCCGGGAAAATCCCGGATCATCGATCAGCCGGTAATTGCCGCTCTCGGGCAGGGATTTTGCAATCTCTCGGACATGTCGCAGCATGGCGCGCTTGCCGCCGATGCGGGCATAGGAGGTGCGCTCAAAGCCGAGCAGGTATTGCGAATAGGTCCAGCCCTTGCCCTCCTCGCCGATCCGGTAGTCTTCCGGCACGGTGACATTGTCGAAGAAGATCTCGTTCAGCACATGCTTGCCATCAATCGTGATGATCGGCTTCACGGTGACGCCCGGTGCATCGATGGGGCAGCAGATGAAAGTGATGCCTTCCTGTTTCTTCCCCTCATTTGAGGTGCGCGTCAGCAGGAAAATCCAGTCGGCATGCTGGGCGGCGGAGGTCCATATCTTGTGGCCGTTCAGTGTATAGCTGCCCTTATCCAGCACGGCGCTGAATTGGAGCGAGGCGAGATCCGACCCGGAGCCGGGCTCGGAATAACCCTGTGCCCAGCCGACCGAGCCGTCGCGAATGCCGGGCAGCCATTTTTCCTTCTGCGCATCCGACCCAAACGTGTAGAGGACCGGGCCAACATAGACGACACCCATGGGCGTGACGGTTGGTACGCCAGCGCGCTCCAATTCCTCGTCGAAGACGTATTGTTCCTCGACGGACCAGCCGGGGCCGCCATATTCCTCAGGCCAGGCGGAGGCGAGCCAGCCTTTCGCGCCGAGCGCCATTTCAGACTTTCGGACCTCTGCCGTTGTCAGCGCGAGACCGGCGCGGTTTTTTTCGAGAATGTCCTTCGGAAAGTCCGTTTCAAAGAAGGCGCGAACGGTTTGGCGGAAAGTTTCCGTTTCGGGACTGAAGTCGAGGTTCATGGCGTTTTCTCCCTTCCCAAAAGCGTAGGGCAGGGCCTGCCTCAAGCAAGCCCTGCCCCCGCGTCGCCCGCTTGGGCGCTCAGGTCGCAGACTGGATCAAGCCGCTTTCACTTCCTCGATCCATTGGTCGATGCGGCGTTCGAGGATTTCCAGCGGCAGGGCGCCGCCGCCCAGAACCGTGTCGTGGAAAGCCTTGATGTCGAACTTGTCGCCAAGCTCGCCTTCAGCCTTCTTGCGCAGCTGCTGGATCTTCATCATGCCGATCTTGTAGCTGGTCGCCTGACCCGGCATCACGATGTAACGCTGGATCTCGGAACGGGCCTGCGTCTCGGTGATGGCCGTATTGTTCAGGAAGTACTGAACGGCTTCTTCCTCGGTCCAGCCCTTTGAGTGAATGCCGGTATCCACGACGAGCCGGATGGCGCGCCAGATTTCGGAGCCGAGGCGACCGAAATTGGAGTACGGGTCTTCATACGTGTCCGGGAATTCCGTGGCCAGCCATTCGGAATACAGTGCCCACCCTTCGATATAGGCTGTGAAGCCTGCCTGGGTGCGGAATTGCGGCACGCCTTCCAGTTCCTGCGCGATCGAGATCTGCATATGATGGCCCGGAATGCCCTCATGATAGGCGATGACTTCCAGTTCGCGTTTCGGCATGGATGTCATGTCCGAGAGGTGGGCGTAATAGGTGCCGGACCGCGAGCCATCGGGCGTGCCCGGATAATAGTGCTGGGCGGCGCCGTCCTGTTCGCGGAAGGGCTCGACGCGTTTCACGACGAGGTCTGCCTTGGGCAGGATGCCGAAGAATTCCGGCAGGTTTGCCTTGATGTTCTCAATATGCGTGGTCGCATCATCGATATAGGCCTGACGCCCCTCATCCGTGTTCGGATAGTAGAAGCGCTCGTCATCCTTGGAGTCGCGCAGCATGGTGAAGAATTCCTGCAACGTGCCTTCAAAGCCGACTTCTTGCTTGATGGCTTCCATTTCTTCATGGATGCGCGCTACTTCGGCGAGGCCGATTTCGTGAATCTCGTCCGCCGTCAGGTCGGTCGTGGTCTGCGTGGCGAGCAGGTGATTGTAATAGGCTTTGCCGTTCGGCTGGGTATCGGCGCCAACGGGGCTATCCGGGTCCGGCGAATTGGCCATGTCTTCTTCGGCGAAGGCGATGATGGCTTCATAAGCGGGCTGGAAATCGTCTACCAGCGCGACGCGGGCCTGCTCCAGCTTGGCGTCGGCTTCTTCCTCGGTCAGCTCGCCGGCTTCGGAAAGCTTGGCGATTTCGGATTTCACGTCAGCATAGAGCGCGCTGTCTTCGCCTTCGGTGAACGGCGCGCCGGTGATGACCTTCTTCGACTGGTCGATCACGCCCTCATAGGCAAATTTCGGCGCATGGACGCCGCGCGAGGCAGACTCCTTTGCGATGATAATGGCCTGGTTCATGGCCCGGCCGGTCTCGCTGATCCGGGTGACCAGGGCGTCGAGGTCTGCAACGGAACTCACGTCATGGAAATTGATCAGGAAAGTGGGCATGAAACCCTGCGGCCCGTTCATCTGGTCAAAGATGTAGCCATTATAGAGATAGTCCTCTCCGGCGACTTCCTGCTCGGTCTGGTATTTCCAGATGTCATAGGAAATCCGGTCGGCGGGGGAGAGCGCGTCATAGTCGAACTCGCTTTCCATCTCTTCGGTCGCTGCCACGCGCCAGGCCATTTGCTCCTCATGGCACTCGATGGTGAAGCAGTCGATCTGGTCATTCTTGTCCTTGCGGCCAAGGAAGGTCAGGCCAATCGGGCTGAATTGCAGCTCTTCTTCATATTTTGTGTCGAACCAGGCGTTGAGGCGCTCGCCATTGGCTGCCATCTCGTCAGCGGAGACAGCCGGCTTTTCAGGCGCGGTAGCGGGCGTGGACTGGCCACAGGCGGTCAGCGCGAGCGCAAGGGCAATCGCGGTGGCGGTTTGCTTGATCATGGGGAAGCTCCGAAGGGTATTTCTCGAATAACGATAAGATGTCGTATCCCTTGGCGCGGCGCTGTGTCAATTGGCAAGTCCCCTTACCGGCGTTAGGGGAGGGGAATGACTGATCCGCGTATTTCTCCCGACGATACTTCCCGCCGCGACCAGCGCGTCCTGCGCATTGGCACGCGGGGGTCTCCGCTTGCTCTTGTCCAGGCCCGGCAGGTTGCGGCTGCCCTGGAAATTCATTCGGGCGGTGCATGGCGCGGCGAGATCGTCACCTTCACCACGTCCGGTGACCAGCTGACGACCGAGCGCCTGATCGATGCCGGCGGCAAGGGATTGTTCACACGCGAGCTTGATGCGGCGCTCGACCGCGGCGAGGTTGATGTCACGGTACATAGTCTGAAGGATGTGCCCTCGGTATTGCCGGGCGGGCAGCGCTTCGTCGCCTTTCCCGATCGCGAAGACCCGCGTGAAGGCTTTCTGTCACCGCATGCAACGCATTTGAACGAATTGAAACAGGGTGCACGGGTCGGAACGGCCTCGCTACGCCGGGAAGCGCAGACGCTGGCGCTGCGCCCGGATATCGAGATTGTCACCTTCCGCGGCAATGTTGCGACCCGCATGCGCAAGCTCGAAGAGGGCCTGGCCGATGCCACCTATCTCGCCATGGCCGGGCTGACGCGTCTGGGCATGGCGCATCTGGCCCACCCGATCCCGCTGGAAGACATGCTGCCGGCTGCTGGCCAAGGCATTGTCGGCGTCGTGGCACGGGAAGGCCTGCCGGAAGATGCCGCTGAGGCGTTTGTGAAGATGAATCATGCCCCGACCGAAGCGGCCGCCCATATCGAACGCGCCTTCCTTGCCGCGCTGGACGGCAGCTGCCGCACGCCAATTGCTGCGCACACGTTTGACCGGGACGAGACCTGGTTCGTGAAAGGTGAAGTGCTGTCACTGGACGGCAAGCAGACATGGTCTGCCAGTGGGTCATGCGCCAAGAATTCCACCCCGCCGCAGATGGCAGACCTCGGCGCCCGCCTTGCTGCCGAGATACGTGAAGCAGCCGGCGGCGACTTGCCGGCCTTTGGCAGCGCATGGTGACGCCGCCGGTCATCGTGACGCGCGCCGAGCCGGGCGCGTCCGAGACCGTAGAGCGGCTGCGGGCAATGGGCCTGACGGCGATTTCCTCTCCAATGCTTGAACTGAAATCGCTCGACCTGCCGATGCCGGATCTTTCAGGTATCTACCATCTCGTCTTCACCAGTGCGAATGGTGTGCGCTATTTCGTGGATGCTGTCGGCGGCATCAACGAGCAGGTGGCCGACCTGACGGCATGGTGTGTCGGGCCTGCGACGACCGTCGCGGCCAAGGCGGCCGGCTTCCAACGTATCGTTGCCGGGGATGGAAACGCGAATGACTTGTCCGACCTGATCCTGTCTTCGGACGGGGTAGAAGATGGTTTTCTCCATATCGCGAACTCGGCCGCAGCCGGAAACCTTGTTGCTCGGCTGACTGAGGCGGGCCGTAAGGCGCGGTTCCTGGCTCTCTATGAGACGGTTCCGGCCTCGGGCCTCGATGAAGAGGTCAAGGCTGCGCTCGTCTCTGACGCGGCAACCCTTATCCTGTTCCATTCGGCCAAGGCGGCTGAGGCGTTCGCAAACCTGACTAAAGGCTTGCCCATGGACACGAATGTCGTTGTGGCAATTTCAGGGGCGGCGACCGCCCCTCTGGAATCCCTGAACGCCCGGGCGGTCGTCGCGGCGGCGCGGCCCAATGAGGACGCCCTCATGGAGGCAGTGCTGCTGGCCTGCAAAGGGCTTTGATCGCTGCCGGACTATATGCAAATGTGGACAAAACTCCCGTCTGAAGGGAAACAAGAGTGATGACCGACGATTCCACGCCGGAAGACGACCCGATCGACTCCTCCGAGCCGATTGACGCAGATTTCGAGCCCGCTCCGGAAGAGACGGGGCGCAGCCCTGGCGGCTCGTCTGGCGGGCCGGGCTGGCTGGGCGCGCTCGTGCTTTCCCTGTTCGCAGCAGGGCTTGGCGGCCTCCTTGGTATGGCCGGGACGAGATTTCTGGCAAATAATTCCACCAATCCCGGCATGGTCGAGACCCGTCTCGAGGCGATGGAAGCGGGGCAGGAGGAAGTGTCCGTCCGGCTCGCTCGAACAATCCGTGAGAAGGATGGGCTGGAGGCCAGCGTGGCGGCTCTGGCGACGGAGATGGACGCACTGGCCCAGCGTGAGGGCGGTGCCCCTGCTGCAGTGGACAGCGCCGCGCTTGAGGGCCTTCAGCAGCGCGTTGCAGCGCTGGAGTCTATCGACACGTCCGGAGAGGTCAGCCCGGAAGATGTCTCCCGCGCCGTCGCCAGCCTAGAAACGCGGCTGGACCGGCTCGCTCGCTCGGTCGAACAGCTGGAAGAGGCGCCTGGCGGAGTCGAGGTCGAGCGCGTGATCGAGGTCGAGACCAAACTTGCCGAATTGCGCGACGATTTGAACGAAGCGAAGCTCTCCAACAGCCGTGACGCGGAACAATTGGCCGGCCTGATTGAAGGCATGCGCCAAGACGAGGCCGCCGCGCGAGGAGCGGCTGAAGCGGCATCCCAGACGGCGGACATGGCGCGGGCAGTTTCCGCCATCGAAGCGGCGTCGCGCCGGGGAGGCGGTTTTGCCCCCGAATTGCGCACATTGAGATCAGCCATGCCGGATAATGCCTCGGTTCGCCTATTGGCATCGATTTCTGACAATGGCGCCCCAACCGTGGCGCAGCTTCAGACCTCCTTTGAGGCGGCGAGAACCAAGGCCGAAGCGGCCATTCCGAATGCGTCCGAGGCGGGCCTGTCCTGGCTGAACCGGACCTTTGGGGATGCGGTCAGCGTTCGGCGGCTTGATGGTGAGGACAGCGAACCGGATGCCATTCTGGCTAAGGCGAACGACGCGCTCGCCACGGGCAACCTCGCCGCGACGCTTGAATTGGTGAACCAGCTCGACGGGCCGCCTGCCGACGCCATGGCTGACTGGACCGAACAGGCAAACCGGCGCATCACTCTGGAAGCGGCGCTGGAAGCCTTGCAACGGCGTCTCCTTGAAGGGAAACAATAGGAACCCATGAATCGGATCGTCCTGTTCGTCGTGATCTTGCTGCTGTTTGCAGTGGCTGCTTCCTTTGCGTGGTGGGCGCTGTCGCTCCCCGGTGCGGTGACCCTTCCCTATGGCGAGCAGGAAATCTCGATCCAGTCGGGACTGGCGGCCTTCCTGATGCTGATATTGGGCGGTGTGATTGCCTTTGCCTGGTGGATCCTCAGCGGCCTGTTCATCCTGCCCGGCAAGATCGGAAAGTCCCGTCAGGTCTCCCGCACACGCAAGGCAAACTCTGCGCTGACCGAAGGCCTGCTCGCGGCCGAGGCCGGCGACGCCAACACGGCGCTGAAACTGGCCCGCAAGGCGGCGAAACATGCCGATGATGAACGCCTGCAGCTCCTGCTCGAGGCACGCGCGGCTGAAGCCAATGATGACTGGGCCGGAGCGGAGCGGGCCTGGGGACAGCTGACTCGCCTGCCGGGCGGGCAACTGGCGGGTCTGCGCGGTTCGGCCTCCGCCGCCGCTGAGCGCGGAGACCAGCAGACCGCCGAAGTCCGGGCACGGGAAGCGCTCGGTATCAAATCGTCGGCCGACTGGCCGTTCAACTCTTTGTTCGACCTGCAGGTTTCGCGGGGCGAATGGGCCAAGGCGCTGGAAACCCTGTCGATCGGCGAGAAGCGTGGCCTGATAAAGGGCGACAGCCTGCGCCGTCGGCGCGCTGTCCTGCACACGGCACGCGCCGCTGGCCTGCCACATGATCGCAAGCTGGAAGCCCAGAAGGAACTTGCCGAAGCGCTGCGCTCGGCCCCGGCCTTTTCACCCGCCGCCTGGCATGGCGCCCGTCAGCTGATGACGGATGGCAAGGCGAAATCCGCGCAGGGCGTTCTGGAGACCGGCTGGAAAGCACGGCCGCATCCGGCGCTGGCCCAGCTCTCGCGCCGACTGGTGCCACAGGACACGCCGGAGAATATTTCCGCGCGCTTGAAGGCGCTCATCCACACCAATCCGACACATCGGGAAAGCCGCATCCTCGAAGCTGAACTGGCCATGGATGCCGCCGACTGGACCGGCGCGATCAAGGCGCTCGCTCTGCTGGTCGAGGAGAATCCGACCGCGCGGCTCTGCTTGCTGATGGAACGCGCCCTGAAAGGGTATGGCGATAAATCCGAAGCCGAACGTTGGGGCCGTATGGCGGTGTCTGCATCGCGCGAGCCGGATTGGTCCGATCTCGACCCCAAGGGCATGGCGTTCGACTTCTCCCAGCGCAATTGGAGCCGGCTGGTCTACGCCTTTGGCGACGTTGGAGACCTCGTCCATCCTCGTTACGAATCCTTCGGACGTGAACTGGAGGCGGGCCGGGTCATGGCGCTGCCTTCACCGGATGAAGAGGATGATCTGGTCGCTGCCAGGGCGCCGAGCGAGCCACGCTTGCCGCCGCTCGATTATGTTGCCGACGAGGATTAGGCCCGGCAGCTGTAGCCGACCGGCCACCACCTACAAAAGCATCTTGCGAAAATGAGCCCGTATCGGTATGACGCGGGGCTCATAAGTGGATATGCCGCTATAGCTCAGCTGGTAGAGCATCGCATTCGTAATGCGGGGGTCAGGTGTTCAAGTCACCTTAGCGGCACCATTTCCTCACCTTGTTCCAGTCATTCCAATACGTAATCCGCTTCGGCGACGTACCGGCTCGGTCCCTTGCCGCTATGGCTTGAGTACAGATGGAACCCTTCGGCCCAGAAGGGGCCGCTGCGATAGGCATGGTGGCGTTCGACCCAGGCATGGGTCTCGTCGAGGGGCGTGCCGTGCAGATAGGCGAGGGTAACGTGCGGCGTGAAGGGGCGTCGGTCCGGCTCCAGGCCGAGGCGGCGGGCGGCCCGTTCGCATTGGGCTGACAGCGCGCGCAAGGCGTCGCTTTCACGGACACGAGCCCAGACCGCTGTCGGCTCGCGTCGGCCGAACCAGCCCATGCCTTCCAGCGATACTTCAAAGGGGGGACAGGAAATTTCCGCAAGCAATTCATCCAGGTCGTGTGCGGATGCGTGTGACACATCCCCGAAGAAGCGGAGCGTTATGTGGAAATTCTCCGCGGGTCGCCAACTCGCGCCGGACAGGCCTGTCTGGGTCTTGACCAGGCTGGGATGAAACTCGGCAGGCACGGGGAGAGCGGCAAACAATCGGTACATGTTTCCGTTTGAACTATTTTCCGGGACAAAAGAAAACCCGGCACAGCGGCCGGGTTTTCAAAAACATATTGAGTTGGTCAGTCTCAGCTTGCCAGCGCGTCGAGCTTGCCAAAATGTTCCGCCAGCAAATAGTAAAACGTCACGCGCGACTTGGAGCCGCCTTCGGCGCTCATCTGGTCGCATACAGCCTTGATGGCTGCATCGAGTTCGCTTTGCGTTTGAGGCAGGCCGAGCTTACCGCGGCACCATTTCTCCCGGATGCGATCGAGTTCACCAGAATCACTGCAGGCAACAATGGAACTGTCCCGATTGCGCAAGGCAATCCCCAGTCGTCCCACGATTTTCTCTGCAGCGGCCTGATTGTAGCCTTTCGCATATTTCTTGATGTTGTCGGCATATTCAGAAGCGTCTGCCATGTGTGTCCCCTTTGTTCTCGGCGTCCCCACTGTTGGAATTACGCCAGATTACGAAAATTAACCTTGGGTAATGCCAAGTCAATCCATTAGGCCCGTTGGATAGCAGCAGGAAATGACCGGATCATTCTGCTGGAACTGCGTTTTGAACAACAGCCTGCACTCGCAAGGACGTTTCATGGCAGGTTCTGCCAATCGGGCGTTGGCCATTACGGTTCGGCGCCTGACGTCATCCCTGCAGGGGAGTCGCAGGCACGGCCACCGGTTTAGCTTGCTAAAGACGGCTTGCCCCACCATATTCAGGGTCAGTTTGGTGGGTCCTGACCCCCCGCCGATCAACCAGAAAGGGTATTACACCTATGAATGACTTTAATCGTGCCTATTCGCCGGGGCCCTCTGGCCAGACGATGGACATGTCGGTCAATGAAGGTCTGCGCAGCTTCATGCTGGGCGTCTACAACAAGATGGCGCTTGGCCTGCTGCTGACGGCAGCCTTGGCTTATGCCTTCGGCGCGCTGGTGCCGGAAAGCGTCACCCTGACCCTTCTGAAGGGACCAATCGGTCTTGTCATCATGTTTGCTCCACTGGCGATCCTGCTGCTGTCAGGCTTCGTCATGAAGAACCCGTCGCCTACGGCGGCGAACCTAGTCTATTGGTCGGTCGTCTCACTGATCGGGGTCGGCATGGGCGCCATCGTCTATGTCTATGCCCGCCAGCCCGACGGCATGTTGATCGTGTCCAAGGCCTTCCTGACGACGGCCATCGCGTTCGGCGGCCTGTCACTCTACGGCTACACCACGAAGCGCGACATGTCCGGTTGGGGCGTGTTCCTGATCATGGGCGTCGTCGGCATTATCGTCGCGTCGATCCTGAACATGCTGATCTTCCAGTCCAGCATGATGCACATGGTGATCTCGGTGGTCGGCCTGTTGGTGTTTGCTGGCCTGACCGCCTATGACACCCAGCGCCTGAAGAACATGTACTTCCAGATTGCCGGTAATGCCCGGGCACTGGCAGTCGCCACGACCTATGGGGCGCTCAGCCTCTATCTGGACTTCGTCAACATGTTCCAGTTCCTGCTGGCCATCATGTCCGGCCGCGACTAGTCGAACTGTCGCAACAAAGGTAAACGAAGCCCCGCCCCCAAGGCGGGGCTTTTTTGTACGTGACAGGCGGAGGGGACATCATGGCTATCGGCCCGACAATCGAAACTGAACGACTGATCCTGCGTCCGCCCCTCGCTGAAGATTTGCCCGCCTGGAACGCTTTCCATGCCGATGAGGATGTGATGCGCCATCTTGGCGGCGTACAAGGCCCCGAGCTGACCTGGCGGTCCGTGTGCGGCATGACCGGCGCTTGGACCATTGAAGGCTTCTCCATGTTTTCCATCATCGAGAAAGCCACCGGGGACTGGGTTGGCCGGTTGGGGCCGTGGCGGCCCAGCGGCTGGCCGGGCACCGAGATCGGCTGGGGACTCGCCCGCGCCGCGTGGGGGAAGGGGTATGCGACCGAAGGTGCGGCCGCTGCGATGGATTATGCGGTCGACATTCTTGGCTGGAGCGATGTGATCCACACAATCCTGCCCGAGAACACGGCGTCTGTGCGCGTGGCGGAGCGGCTCGGCAGCCATTTCCTGCGAAAACAGGAAACCCCGCCGCCTTTCGAAGGCATGGTTTGGGACGTGTACGGCCAGACCGCCGAGGCGTGGCGCGCCCGGCGCGGCTGATCACGCCCGATCAAGCCTGTGTGAGCCAGTCGTTTTTGCCTCGCAACCTGCCGCGCCGGAGCGTAAAGCTGGCGACAGACCCCGAGGAGATGTCTCATGATCCGCACGCTCACCCTAGCCTCCGTTCTGGCCATGCTGCCTGCCGCAGCTGGCGCCCAGGACGCGACCGACATGCCGCGCGCATCGACGGATGTGCAGACACCCGCCATTGGTCTGGCGCTTGGCCAGTCGGCTCCGGCAGTCCAGCTGTTGCGTCAGAATGGTGAGGCGGCGGGTCTGGCCGACGTGATGGGAGAGAAGGGGGTCGCGATCGCGTTCGTCCGTTCTGCTGATTGGTGCCCCTATTGCCAGAAGCAGCTGAAACAGATCGACGATATTTCGGGCGAACTGTCGGAAATGGGCTGGCCGCTTGTGGCAATCTCCTATGACGATCCGGACATCCTGTCGAAATTCGCCGACAAGAATGGACTCGGTTTCGAGTTGCTATCGGATCCGGACTCTGATGCCATCATGGCGTTCAATCTGCTGAATGAGGAGATGAAACCCGGCTCGCGCTATTACGGCATTCCGCATCCTGCCATCATGTTCGTCGGGACGGACGAGACCATTCGGGCTGTGCTGCGTGAAGAAGGGTACAAGAATCGTCCGTCGCTCGACCTGATCCTGCAAATCGCCGAACAACTTTAGGCGTCAGGGCTGTTCATGTCGCCCGGGGCGCATGTAGTCTGGCGGCTCAGATTTAAGCGGGAGACGAGGCGAATGAAACAGGTCAGGCAAATTGCAGGATTCTTGATGGGAGTGGCAGTGCTGGCCGGCGCGCCGGCCCATGCCCAGGAAGCAGAATTGTCGCCGGACATTGCGGCCACGACCCGGCAATTGATCGACGATGCCCTGTCCGATGAGGTCGGCTTGCAGTTTGTCGAAGACCTGACCACGGAAGTTGGCGCGCGGCTGGCGGGGTCGCCAGACGAGGCGCGGGCGCGGGTCTGGGCCATGAACATGCTGAAGGAACTGAACTTCGATGTGACGCGCGTCGAGGATTTCACCATCCCGTACTGGGCCCGCACGCATGAATCCGCTCGCGTGGTCGGGGCGAATGCGCAGGATCTCGTCATTACTGCATTGGGCGGCAGCCGCGCGACACCGGATGGCGGCCTGGAGGCGGAAATCGTACGGTTCGACTCCCTGTCAGACCTCAAGGCCGTTGATGCTGCGAGCCTTGCAGGCAAGATCGCCTTTATTGATGAGCATATGTACAAGACCCAGGACGGCGCAGGCTATGGCTTGGCCGTGCGCAAGCGGAGTGGATGTGCGAAGGCCGCAGCAGAGAAGGGCGGCGTCGCCTGCCTGATCCGGTCGGTTGGTACACAACCTCATCGGATGCCGCATACGGGCGGCATGTCACGCGAAGGGGCACTTGGCGCCCTGCCGGCGGCGGCGCTGTCAGGGCCCGATGCTGACCAGCTGACCCGGTTGCTGGCGCGCGGCCCGGTTCGGGTGAATCTGGATATTGGCGTTGAATATGCCGACTCCGCCCCCTCCGGGAATGTCATCGCGGAAGTCGAAGGATCCGATCTGAAAGATGAGATCGTGCTGATAGGGTGTCATCTCGATAGCTGGGATCTCGGCACAGGTGCCATTGATGACGGCGCCGGGTGCGGCATCGTGGTGGGCGCGGCCAAGCTGATTGCCGACTTGCCCGCAAAACCCCGCCGAACGATCCGTGTGGTTCTCTATGGTTCCGAAGAAGTCGGTCTATTCGGGGGCGCCGCCTATGCGCGCCAGCATGGCGATGACCTCGCACAACACGTCCTCGCGGCGGAAAGCGATTTCGGCGCGGGCCGCATCTGGCGCTTTCAGTCCAATTTTGGCGAGGGAGCCATCCCGTACGCAGATACAATCAAGTCCGTGTTGACGCCGCTCGGCGTGTCCGAAGGGGATAATTCGGCAGGCGGTGGGCCGGATATCGGCGTGCTGAGCCGGGCAGGGGTGCCCGTTGTAACCCCTGGTCAGGATGGTCGCGACTATTTCGACTACCACCACACGCCGGATGACACGTTCGACAAGATCGACCCTGAAGATTTCCGCCAGAATGTAGCTGTGTACGCTGCGTTCACTTATATTGCGGCCGAGACAGGATGGGATTTTCGGAAGTCTGATGCAGAATCCGTGGGCTCCGACTGATCTGATCGCATGAATGCAGCGGAAAAAGTCGGCCCGGCCCTCTCGGCGGCTCTGGAAGGGCTCAAGCTTGCCCGGCGAGAGCTGGACCATGTCGAGCAGGATCCCGAGCGCTGGCGCTGGGTGGCGGTTGGCCTCGTAACGGCGTTGAAATGCGTCGCTATGGCGGCCTTGTCGGGGTATGAAACCGCCTCTGCGGACGACACGGCCGATTTGAACGTTTCTGGCAAGGTCGCGCCGCTCAGCCTGCTACTGCGCCGCGCACGGTCGGATCGCTACCTTGCACCGCCGGAACAGCTGCCTGCCAGGGGCGCGCAGATCGACGCGGTGATGCGGCTCGCGGAATACCGCAATGAAGTCGTGCACGGCGTTTTGGCAAATCGGCCTGGCACGATTGTTTCCGATGGGCAGGTTGCTCTGGACATGATCGCGCATTTCGTGATCCGCGCTCCGGCGTTCGATCCAGCGAATCATGCTGTCTATAGCGCACTGCTTCCTGACGAAGTTTCTGCAATCACCAGACGACTGGCGGCGCTTGGTTAATCTTGAGGTCATGACCGCCTGCAATAAGGACGGGATGCGTGTGAACTGCCGGCCCCTTTTGTTGACCCTTGCGGCGTTTGCCCTGACGGCGGCGATGCCGGACACGTTTTCGCGGGAAGATCTGCAGACGCTGGAGGCCGAGCGCCGCGCCGCCGAGCAGAAGCTGGAAGCCTTGCAGACGGCGGGTGACACCACGCTGAACGATCTCAAGAATATCGACAGCCAGCTGATATCTGCGGCCATGGAGTCCCAGCGCAGGGAAGAGCAGGCATCGAATGCGGAGAAATCCCTGATCGATCTGGGCGCACGCCGGATATCGGCGCAGATGAGCCTGCTAGAAAATCGGCAGGCACTGGAAGACCTACTCGCCGCGCTCGCGGCCTCCAATCGCCGGAAGCCTCCTGCACTGATCGTGTCTCCCAGCAAGGCAAACACCGCCGTGCGGCGCGCTATTCTGATGAGCGAGACAACCCCGCGCCTGGCCACCGAGACCGAGGAATTGTCGCGGGAAATCGACACGCTGAATGAGCTTGAACGCCGTATCCGTGGCGAAAAGGCCCGGCTGGACGCCGCCGAGGCGACGCTCGCGCTGAAACAGGTCGAGATCGAACGCCTCGCAGCCGCCAAACGCGGAAATTTCGAGGATTTGTCCAGCGACATTGCGGTATTGAAAGCCCGGGCTGCGGCAATCGGCGCGAAAGAAGAGGATTTGAGGTCGCTGCTGGCATCGCTGGAAGCCCAGGCTCCTTCGGCGCCCGGTGCCAAGCCAGACCTCAGGCCGCGTCTGGTGTCCAGTTCGCCCTCCAAGCCCTCTGCCTCGCAGGCTGTTGCGCGGACACCAGCCTCGCGTCCTCTGGGAAAGGCTGTCCTGGGTGCGTTGAAGCCGCCGGTCGCCGGATCGCTTGCGCGCGCATTCGGCGAAAAACTGCCCACCGGAGGCAAGTCGGAATGGATCGCTTTTGCGGCCCGCGCCAATGCGCAGGTCGTCGCGCCGGTCGGCGGAACGGTTGAATATGCCCGCCCGTTCCGAACCTATGGATCAATGTTAATTTTGCGGACGAGTGACGGTTACCATGTTATTCTTACAGGTATGAGCCGGATCTATGTCACTGAAGGCCAAGGCGTTTCTGCAGGTGAGCCTGTCGGGCGCATGCCCAACCGGGCCGAACCGGTTCCCGAGTTGAACATGGAATTAAGGCTTGGCGACAAGGTAATGAATCCGGCAGAGTGGTTACCAGGCCGGAGCTAAGGTCAAAAGGATGATGGAGGACTGGAATATGCGTTCACTACTGACGGGGGCTGCCCTAGGTGTCGTTCTGGGTGGCGCAGCTGTCGGGTTTTCCGCTTTCGCCTCGCCAGAGGACAAGGCCGAAGACCCGCGCATGGTCACCTACCAGCAGTTGGACCTGTTCGCTGAAATCCTTGCCCGCGCCCGTCAGGATTATGTCACCGAAGTGGACGAACGCGCGGCGATGAAAGCGGCCATCAATGGCATGCTCACCTCGCTCGATCCGCATTCCAGCTATCTTGATCCGGACGATTTCCGCTCCATGCAGGTTCAGACCAGTGGCGAATATGGCGGCCTCGGTATCGAAGTGACGATGGAAGATGGCTTCGTGAAAGTCATCTCCCCGATGGACGACACGCCTGCCAGCCGGGCGGGCATCGAGCCCGGCGACCTGATTACCGCCATCAATGGCAAGCCGATCATCGGACAGACCCTAAACGAAGCCGTCAAGGAAATGCGCGGCGAGAAGGGGACTGACATTGATGTAACGATCCTGCGCGAAGGCGAGGATCCGTTCGACGTCACGCTGACCCGCGAAGTGATCCAGCAGAAATCCGTGACCTGGAAGATGCAGGAAAGCGATATCGGCTATATCCGTATCTCCACCTTCAACGAGCGCACCACTCTGCTTCTCGAAGAAGCCATTGAAGGTATTGCGCAAGAAACCGGATCCCGCCCGCGCGGCCTGATTGTGGACCTGCGCAACAATGGCGGCGGTCTGCTCGACCAGGCCGTGTCGGTCTCCGACATGTTCCTCTCCGGCGGGGAAGTGGTGTCGACGCAAGGTCGGCGCATTTCCGACATGGAACGCTACAACGCGCATTCCGGCGAAGTCTTCAAGGGCATCCCGATGATCGTTCTGATCAATGGCGGATCGGCTTCTGCGTCCGAGATCGTGGCTGGCGCCCTGCAGGATCGCCACCGGGCAACCGTGGTCGGCACGACCAGTTTCGGCAAGGGTTCGGTCCAGACTGTCATTCCGCTCGGTGCGGATCGCGGCGCAGTTCGTCTGACGACGGCGCGCTATTACACGCCGGCTGGCCGCTCCATCCAGGCACTTGGCATCGACCCCGACATCGAGATCACCCAGTCGCGCCTGTCCGAAGAGGAACTCGCCCGGATCAAGCGCTGGTCAGAAGCTGATTTGCCGCATGCGCTCGCCAATGAAGACGGTGAAAAACGCGAGGAAATCTCGATGCCGGATGAGCAGCCGCCCGAAGACTGGGATGGCGAGGATTTCCAGCTCAAGAGAGCTGTGGAAATGCTCAAGGAAGGCACTGTAACGGCCAGTGCAATGAGACGCGCCGGTTAACCGGATGTTTGCGACCTGTTAACCAGTTGGATGCAATTCTGATCGTTCAGATTTCTTCAAACTGGTTCGACGAGGTCCATCAATGGCTAGCCGCAGGGATGCCGACCCTTCACCTTTGCGCACGGGTCTGACCCATGCAGCCATGAGCTTGCTCGTGTTTGGGGGCTTGGCCGCCAGCCTCGGCGCCGGCATCCATTATTCCGGCAACCCTTCGGATTCCGGGCCCAGCGCCGTGCTGGCCCTGTTTGAAACCAGTCAGGGGTCCACGGCAGAGCTCAAATCCCGCTTGAAAGGCGAGACCCCTCAGGCGCTTGGTGCCCGTGTGGTGCTGGCTGAAGACGACGCGCCATCCGAACAACCCAGCCTTGGGGTCGAGTACGCCGAATCCGCCACACCATCGCCCGCCCCGACGGGGCAGGGGGATGAAGACTCGCCGACAGGCGGCATCCGCATCAATGGCAAGCTCGTACGTCCCGGCGAATCCTATGGCGAGGTCACCCGCGTGACGTCGCTCGATACGGCCCCCGTGGCTGGCCTGACGGAGCGCGTGAACGGGCTGTCTCTGCCGCGCATTTCCGCAGATGGACAAGCGCCCGCAGATGTTTATGCCCGCCCTTTCGCCAATCCGGGCAACCAGCCCGTCGTGGCGCTGGTCATTGGCGGTCTCGGCATCAATTCGACCCACACCAAGGCGGCGATTGAAGAGTTGCCGCCGGAAGTGACGCTCTCCTTCGCGCCGGATGCGGGCAATTTGCAGTATTGGGTCAACAAGGCCCGCGAACAGGGGCATGAAGTCCTGATCGAAGTGCCGATGGAATCCTTTGAATATGGCCGCATGAAGATGCATCCGCAGACCCTGTTGGCCGGGGACACAGGGGATCGCAATCTGCCGCGCCTCGAACGCCTGCTGAGCCGGGCGAGCGGCTATTTCGGCATCATCAACTATCAGGGTGCCAAGTTCGCGGAAGATCCGGGCGCTGTCGGACCTGTACTGCAGACGCTGCGCGACCGAGGCATTGCGCTGGTCGAGGATGGCAGTTTCAAGAATGGGGCCTTTGATGAGGCAGCCGGGCGGACCCAGGTTAAATTTACGCGCGCGGCTGCGACCATCGACGCGAAGCTGACGGCCGACGATATCCGCACCGAATTGCTGGGGCTTGAAACCCTCGCCAAGGAAAATGGTGCGTCCATGGGCGCGGGATATGCTTTCCCGCTTACCATCGAGATTGCCAAGGATTGGACTCAGGACATGCAAAAGCGCGGTGTCGTCCTCGCGCCGGTATCTGCCCTGATTTCGGTTGGCCCTGCAGAAAAATCCCAGCCGAAGCGTGTCCAGACTGGAAGCCTGTCGCAGGCTCCGGTAAACCCGGAAGGGTGACGATACCCGCGCCTGATCCCGACCTGTACCGACCGAATGTCGGCCTTGCCCTGTTTTCAAAGGCGGGGCACGTCTTCATTGGGCGGCGTATCAATGGCCGCGGCGCATTCCAGTGGCAGATGCCTCAGGGCGGCATCGACAAGGGCGAGACACCGCTCGTCGGCGCCCTCCGGGAGCTGGAAGAAGAGGTCGGCGTGCCCGAAAAACTGGTCGATGTGCTCGAAGAGACGTCTGACTGGCTGTTCTACGATTTCCCGCCGGACCTCAAGAAACGGCTGCCTGGGCCCTATATCGGCCAGAGGCAGAAATGGTTCGCCTTCCGGTTCAAGGGCTCTGACAGCGATGTCCGGCTCGACCGGCATACGCCGGAATTCGATGCATGGCGCTGGTCGCGGCTCGAGGACGTGCCAGCGCTTGTCGTGCCATTCAAGCGGCTCGTATATTCAGAAGTGGCTGACCGGTTCCAACCTTGGACGGACCCGGTTTCCGGCCACAAGGAAGTTCAGGGCTGAACGGCTTTGACAGATAGAGGTGCCACCCGATGACGAAATCCCTGCTGATGATCCATGGGATAGGGTGTGAGGGCGAGGTCTGGCACCGGATGCAACCGGGCTTTGAGGCCGCAGGATGGACCTGTAACACGCCGACCTTGTTTCCGGACCAGCGTGCCCGCGAAAACCCTCCGGCATCCCTGTCCGATCTTGGGCTTGATGATTATGTAAAATCCATGGCGGACACGGCCCGCCAACTGTCTGACGAAACAGGCGCGAAACCTGCTGTGATCGGCCATTCCATGGGCGGTCTGATCGCGCAGTGCCTGGTCGAGCAGGGGCTGGTGAGCCAGGCAATCTTCCTGACGCCTGCCCAGCCCAAGGATTGCAGCGCGGTCACGCTAGCCGTTGCTTACACTTTCCTGAACATCCTGATCGGCCGGAACCGATCGAAGGCATACAAGGTCTGGGAGTCAGGCTTTCGCTATGGCGTGCTCAACAAGGTACCGCACCGCCGCCATGCCGAGATTTACGCTGATGCGCGCTATGATTCAGGCAAGGTCTATGGCGACATTGCCGACGGTATCGAGATCGACGAAACCCTGTTCACGGTCCCTACGTTGACCATTGCGGCGACAGCAGATCGTGCAACGCCGGCCAAGGCCGTCCGAAAGGTCGGCGAGAAATATGCGAAAAGCCCGGTGGCCGGTGACTTCCTGGAATACAAGAACAATGCCCACTGGATCGTGGACGAGCCGGGAACAGACATGGTTGTGGCAGACATGGTTGCCTGGCTGGAACGCACCGGACCCGGAAACTAGCCGGACAAGAAAAACCCCGACGCATCACGCCGGGGTTCATGCTTCTTCGATGAAGACGGAGGTCAGCCCTTGCCCGCCATGCGCAGGAAGCGGTTGCGCAAATCGGCATCCGATTTGAACACACCCGTGAACTGCGTTGTGATTGTGCTGACATCCTTGTGGTGGACGCCGCGGGTCGACATGCATTCATGCACGGCGTCGATCAGGACAGCCGTCCCCATCGGAGCCAGGCTATCGGTGATGGCGTCACAGATCTGGGCGGTCATGGTCTCCTGCGTCTGCAGGCGTTTCGAGAAAATCTCGACCACGCGCGCCAGCTTGGAGATGCCGACAACTGCAGCAGACGGCATGTAGGCGACATAGGCCTTGCCGAGGAAGGGCGCCATGTGGTGCTCGCAATGGCTTTCCACGTCGATGTTGCGCAGCATGACGATGTCATCATAGCCCTGCACGTCCTCGAAGGTGCGCGACAGGTATTTGACCGGATCTTCGTCATAGCCGGAAAACCATTCCTTGTAGGCGTTGACGACGCGTTTCGGCGTGTCGAGCAGGCCTTCACGCCGCGGATCGTCACCGGCCCACGCGATGAGCGTGCGCACAGCTTCTTCGGCCTCTTGAACGGTAGGGCGCTTCATGGGCTCTGCGCGTGCCTTGTCTTTATTGGGAGTGATGGCGTCCATGGCCATAATTGAAGTTTCCTTCGACTGAGGGACGGGGGTCGAGCCGAGGCTTGGTCTGGGAAAGCATGAAAAAGGCTCCCCTGCCCGGACTTAACGCCCGCCCGGAGTTGATACCCTCAGGGCGATACGAGGAACATAAGGGCGAGAATGCCCTGTTTCCAGCCCTTTCTACGGTGACGTGGCGCGACCGGATGACCCCGATCTTGGCTTTTTCACCTGCCGGTGATATCGCCTGCAGCATGAAAACAACTCGATTTCCGTGTCCGTCTGCCTGCCGGTGTTGCTGTTAACGCATCAACACGCCATTAGGGCTGGCCAGATACCCGTATCGCCAGCGACACGTCCAGACTTCCGAAATCGAGCCGACAGACCATGACAATCCGCCTTTATGACACCGCCGTGCGCAAAAAGCGTGTTTTCCAGCCGCAGGATCCGGCGCGGGTGACGATGTATGTCTGCGGCCCCACGGTCTATAATTATGCCCATATCGGCAATGCACGCCCGCCCATCGTGTTCGATGTGCTGCGGCGCCTGCTGATGAGGGTGTATGGCGACGATGCCGTGATCTACGCACGCAATATCACCGACATTGAAGACAAGATCATCAAGGCGAGTCTTGAGAGCGGGCAGCCCATTGCCGAGATCACGAAGAAATTCGCGGCTATCTACAATGCGGATACATCCGCGCTGAACGTGCTGCCGCCGAGCATCGAGCCCTGGGCCACCGATCATGTCGGCGAAATGATCGAGATAATCGAGAAACTCGTCCGCAAGAGCTACGCATATGTCGGCAAGGAAGGCGTCTGGTTCTCCGTCAATTCCATGCCGGATTATGGCAAGCTGTCCGGCCGCAAGCTGGAAGACAATGAGGCGGGGGCCCGTGTCGCCGTGGACGACGACAAGCGCGATCCAGCCGACTTTGCCCTCTGGAAATTCGCCAAGGAAGGCGAACCCGAAGATGCGATCTGGGACAGCCCGTGGGGCAGGGGACGTCCCGGCTGGCATATCGAATGCTCGGCCATGGCCGCAAAGCATCTCGGCAAGACGATCGACATTCATGGCGGCGGCATCGACCTCCAATTCCCGCATCATGAAAACGAGATTGCCCAGTCGGAATGCGCGCATGGCGAGATCATGGCGAATTACTGGATGCATAATGGTTTCCTCGACATGGGCGGCGAGAAGATGTCCAAGTCGCTCGGCAACGTCGTTCTGGTGCATGAGTTACTGGAGCAATGGCACGGGGAGGTGCTGCGCTTTGCTATGCTTAGTGGCCACTACCGCGCGCCGCTCGACTGGACGGAAGGGCTGCTGAAACAGGCTAAGACGACGCTCGACCGTATCTACGGCGCGTTGCGCCGCGTCTGGGAGGCTGAAGGTGGCCGGATTGATGATCGCGGCATCTTCGATGCCCTTTGCGATGACCTGAACACGCCCGAAGCGCTCGCTTCGCTTTCGCGCATTGCAGGCGAAGCGAACATGGCAGCGGACAAGGGAGATGCGGATGCGATGGCAACGGCGCGCGCAAATCTGCTTGATGCCGGCGAACTGCTGGGCCTTCTGACGCTCACGCCTAAGGCGTGGGAACAGGGCGGGGATGATGACGGCAATGACCGGATCGATGCGCTTGTCCAGGCCCGCATTGATGCGCGTGCCGCCAAGGACTGGGCTGAGGCTGACCGAATCCGAGACGAACTCGCAGCCAAAGGCATCGAGATCATGGACGGCGCCGGTGGCTCCACCTGGCGGCGGGTCTGATCGTCACTTGGGCTGCAACTGACCCGATGACGGAAGCTTTATTTGACCTTAACACGCCCTTCCTGTGTGGTCGGGTTACGGCCTGAGCGCCCCGTTTTCAATGCACGACGAACTTTCGCCGCCTGCCTCGTGTTTCTGCACGCGTCAGGCGGCTTTTTTGTCACCGCGCCCCAGCCTTGCGCGGCGCGGCTGCGAAGGCCATGTTTCGGGTGATGAGCGAACTTTACCACAATCGTGTTCTCGAACTGGCGGCGGAGATTCCGCATACCGGCGACTTGCCTGACCCGGACGGTTCTGTCCTGAAGGTCTCCCGTGTGTGCGGCTCGACCGTGAAGGTCGATCTCACCCTGGACGAGGCTGGCGAGCGGATCACGGCCATAGCGGTCGATCCAAAGGCGTGTGCGCTCGGCCAGGCGGCCACCTCCATCCTTGCTGAGCACGCCATCGGCGCAACGATCAAGGAAGTGATCGCGGCGCGAGATGCGTTGAAAGACATGCTGAAGGATAACGGACCTCCGCCAGAAGGTCGGTTCTGGGAACTGCGCCATCTTGAACCCGTGGCCGATTATCCGCCGCGTCATACGTCCACGCTGTTAGCCTTTGAGGCGGCGGTTGCTGCCATTGAAGAGGCCTTGGCAAGCCGCGGTCTCGCTCACGAGACGGCAGGCTGAGATGGCCGGTTTGCGGCGCCGGTCGGCCAATGGTCTGCTTTGGGTCTACAAGCATGGGCCGAGCCAAGTATTCTACGCCTTCGGGGCGCGATGCCAGCATACACCTACCTGTAGCGAATATGGTGCCGAATGCGTGGCCCGGCATGGCTGGTGGCCGGGAATATGGATGGGGCTGGCGCGTTTCATCAGATGCCGACCGGGCGGCAGCCTCGGCAAGGACCCTGTGCCGGAAACCCTACCGGATGTGCCGGTCTGGCAGCCCTGGCGTTATGGCGAATGGTCGGCGCGCAAGGCAATGGTCCGAATTGAAAATCGCCAGTCTGCATGCCATATGGAACAGGATGAGTGATATTCGTTGCCTGCTTGGCCCTGTTGGCCTGACCACACGAACTCGCCGGGGTGCCTGACGCGCCCCCTGGCTGCGCCTGTGTGCGCGCCCGCTTCATGTACCCATAAACAGCCTGAACAAAGCCCGGATGATGTCCGAAAAGCCTGCCACTGCGCGAGAAATGCGTATGGGGTGGGAAATCTGGTGAAGTCGCGTTAAGCAGACGCCGGATAAAGGGCCTGACCGGAATCGAATTTGCCGCGCTGTACAGAGCGCCAGAATGCACGAAAAGATTAGACCATGATCAAAGTATCCCTGCCAGACGGCTCCGTTCGCGAATATGAAGAGGGCGCCTCGCCGTTTGACGTCGCCAAGTCGATTTCCAATTCCCTTGCCAAGAAGGCGCTCGCCGCCCGGGTCGATGGCGAGTTGAGAGACCTGATGCGGCCGCTCGACGGCGACGCAAAGGTGGAACTCGTCACGGCGAATGATCCTGACGGCCTTGAACTGATCCGCCACGACGCGGCCCACGTACTCGCCCAGGCGGTGCAGGAACTTTACCCCGACGCGCAGGTCACGATTGGCCCAGTCATCGATGATGGCTTCTACTATGATTTCGCGCGCGAAGAGCCGTTCTCGACGGAAGATTTCGAAAAGATCGAAGCCAAGATGCGGGCGATTGTCGATGCCGACTATCCCATCATTCGCGAAGTCTGGGACAAGGACCAGGCCATCGAGACGTTCAAGAATGTCGGCGAAGACTACAAGGCGCAGATCATCGACGACATCATCCCGCCGGGCGAAGCAATCACGGTCTACAAACAGGGTGACTGGTTCGACCTTTGCCGCGGCCCGCACCTGCCCAGCACGGGCAAACTGCCGAAGGCGTTCAAGCTGATGAAGCTGGCGGGCGCTTATTGGCGCGGCGACTCCAAGAATGAGATGCTGCAGCGGATGTACGGCACGGCGTGGGCGAACGAGAAAGATCTCAAGGCGCACCTGTTGCGACTCGAAGAGGCCGAGAAGCGCGATCACCGCAAACTCGCGACGCAGCTTGACCTTTTCCATCTCGACGGTCTGGCGGCCGCCGGGTCCATCTTCTGGCACCCGAAAGGCTACCAGATCTGGCTGCAGATCGAATCCTATATGCGCCGACGCCTCGACGCGGCCGGATATGAAGAGATCAAGACCCCGCAATTGATGGATTCGGTTCAGTGGGAAAAGTCAGGCCATTGGGGCAAGTATCGCGAGAACATGTTCATCGTGCCGGACTTCATTCCCGAGGGCGACGAGGGCGTGGACATTTCTGTGCCGGAAGATGCCAAGCTGATGGCGCTGAAGCCGATGAACTGCCCGGCCCATGTCGAAGTGTTCAAGTCGGGCCAGAAATCCTATCGGGATCTGCCGCTTCGCCTTGCTGAATTCGGCTGTTGCCATCGCAACGAGCCGCACGGCGCGTTGCACGGGATCATGCGGGTTCGTCAGTTCACGCAGGATGATGCGCACATCTTCTGCCGGGAAGACCAGATCGTCGAGGAATCCATCCGCTTCTGCCGGCTCCTCGAGAGCGTGTATCGGGATTTCGGTTTTGAGAACATTGCTGTGAAGTTGTCCACGCGGCCGGACGTCCGTGCCGGGGATGATGCAACTTGGGACCGGGCTGAAAAGGGCCTTGAGGAGGCCGTCAAGGCAGCGGGCCTGCCCTGCGAGATCATGCCGGGGGAAGGGGCTTTCTATGGGCCTAAGCTGGAATTCCAGCTGACCGATGCTATCGGGCGCGTCTGGCAATGCGGGACGCTCCAGCTTGACTATGTTCTGCCGGAACGTCTCGGGGCGGAATATACCGCTTCGGACGGATCGAAGCAGCGCCCGGTTATGCTCCACCGCGCAATCCTTGGCTCCATGGAGCGCTTCATCGGTATCCTGATCGAGGAATTCTCCGGGGCGTTCCCGATGTGGCTGTCACCGGTACAAGTCGTGGTGGCTGCCATCACGGATGCGGCAAACGACTATGCCGTAGAAGCCGCTGCCGCCCTTCGCAAGGCGGGCCTGCGTGTCGAGACCGATCTTCGTAATGAGAAGATCAACTACAAGGTCCGCGAGCATTCGGTGCAAAAAGTGCCGATCATCGCCGTGGTCGGGGGTCGGGAAGCCGAGGAGCGCACGCTCGCGCTGCGTCGTCTCGGCAGCAATGGCCAACAGATGATCTCTCTGGACGATGCCTGCATCGAACTTGCCCAGGAGGCGCTCGCGCCAGACCTGAAACCCAACTGATCCGGATCAGCAGGTGACAGGCACCGCGGAACAGGAAAAGATGCGTGGCATGAGCTACGCACCTTTTCTCGCGGCGGCCTTCCTGTTGTGGCCATTCACCTGCATCGCCGGGACACAGGGCAATGTGCTGCTGCTCGCACTGGCGGCCATTCCTGCAATGTTTGTTGCACGGCCCGGCAATCGGCCTGCGACCTACCTGATGGCGGGTGTGGCTTTCCTCGTCTGGGCGATCGCCAGTGAATACTGGTCACCCGTTTCGCGGGGAATCGTCAGCGGAAGTCTGTGGGGAGGGGATTTCGCCATTCGGTCTGCCGGATTGCGCATTGGCTTGACGCTGATGTTCGCAACCCTGCTCATTGCCGGGACATTGCGTATCGCGCCCGGCCGGGCTCAGATTTCGTCTCGTCTCATGTTGGGCGCTGTGTCCGTGCATGGCCTCCTCGTGCTGCTCGGCCCGCATCTGGGGGCGGCCGTCATGCCCTTCTTCTATGGGGATGACCCGCTTGAATATTCCTCAGGCTTCCAGAACCTCGACCGAGGCGCGAATGCGTTTGCGCTCGTGCTTCCTATCCTTGTTGCCTATCTCGGTGCGCGGTCAGGTATCGCATGGAAAGGTCTGGCGCTGCTCATAGCCCTGGCCAGCGCTGCAAGTTTCGCCCTGCTTGGGGCTTCTGCTGCCATGTTTGGCGCTCTGCTCATGCTGGCCGCCTTCCTCATTGTGCGCCTGTTTCCAAACTATGGGCTGCGCGGCCTGTTCACGGCGGCGGCGGCCTATATCGCGCTTGCGCCATTCCTGATCGGTAGCCTGCTTCACCTGCTGGAACGGTCCGGCAGGACCTTGCCGGGATCGTTTCAGTCACGCGCCTGGTCATGGGAGGTCGTAATCGGGAAGATACAGGAGGCGCCGCTGACGGGACATGGCATCGAAGCTTCGAAATCATGGCGGGAGACATATGCTGCCTATCCGGAATGGATGGCGCAATTGCCGGATTTCTGGGCGTACTATCCGGTTGTGCCGGGCCATCCGCACAATATGGCACTCCAGATATGGGCCGAAACGGGCGGGGTTGGTGCCTTGCTGACGGCGCTGGCCGTCCTGTTGATCGGCTGGCGCCTGCCTATAGGAGGCAGACTGCGCGCAGATATCCGCTATGCCATTGGGGGCATGCTGGCGGCGACCTTCTGTCTGTTCAGCTTCTCTTACAGCGCTTGGAATGAGGCCTTCTGGTCGACCCTGGCTCTGGCAGTTGCCGCGCTTGTTCTCCTGTCCCGCCGTGTAAGAGGATCGCTCGGATGACTCTTCCCACCATTACGGCGGTCGTTGTGACCTATCACACGGGTCCGCGCCTGCATGAATGTCTTTATGCGCTGAAGTCAGATCCGGACATTTCGGAAATTGTGGTGGTCGACAATGGGAATCCGCCGGCGGAACAGGTCTGGATCGACAAGTTCGCTGCGGTGTCAGACAAGGTGCATGTTGTCCGTGACGGGACAAACCCCGGTTTCGGGGCAGGGGTCAACAAGGGGGCCGCAGGAGCGCTGGGCAAGCTGCTTCTCGTGATCAATCCGGACGCCGTGCTGCGCCGGGGCTCTCTTGCGAGACTGGTCGGCGCGATGGACAAGCGGGCTGAGCCGGTGCTCGTCGGGGGCAAGATATTTGACATACACGGCCGCGAAGAGCGCGGCGCCCGGCGAAATACACTGACGCTGATGCGCGCGATGGGGTTTGGGAAGTGGACACTTGAGAACGAGCCATCCCCCCGGGAATCCATTGAAGTCGGGGCTGTCTCTGGCGCCTTCTTCATGATGGACCGCCATGCCTTTCGCAGCATGGGCGGCTTCGATGAAGGCTATTTCCTGCATGTGGAGGATGTCGACCTTTGCCGCCGCGTGCTGAAGGCTGGAGGGAGTGTTGTCTACCAGCCCCATGCGGGCGCGCTGCATTACGGGTCGACGTCGGACATTCCTTCTGATGCCGTGATCGAACACAAGGGACGTAGTCTTGTCCGTTATTTCAGGAAGTTCGCAAACGGTCCACTTGAGCGGTTGGTGGTCGTCCTCATATCGCCAGTCATGGTGCGCGCGCTGCGGGCGCGCCGCTAGACACTCGGGCGCCAGTCTTCAGGGGCCAGTTCAAACCCTCCAAAATGAAACCCCGGTGCAACGATACAACTGACAAGCGTCCAGGCCCCAAGCGTCTCGGCGGTTTGCCAGTGCTGGGCAGGGATGACGCATTGCGGAACGTGCCCAGCGCGCAGATCAGGACCGAGCGTGATGGCGCGCGCGCCTTTTCCTTCAGACGGACACAGGGTCAGGGATAACGGACCGCCGGCGTGCCACAACCAGAATTCATCCGCGTCCACCCGGTGCCATGCGGACACTTCATCGGCCTGCAGCAGGTAATAGATCAATGTCGATGTGGCGCGGCCGCCATCTGGCGTGGGCGACCGGAATGTCTCGCGATAGTGACCACCCTCCGGATGCTTGATCAAACCCAGCATCCGGATGATTTCATTAGCTCCGAGATCGCCGGAAAGTCCGCGCATCAGAACCGGTCCTTACGGCCCCGGATTTCGGCGAAGGTTTCCACCGCATCGCCGGGGTGTCCCATCGCGGCCTGAAGGTCAGGGTCGTCCGCGCGCAGGAAGGGGTTTGTCCGGAGTTCCTTGTCCAGTCGGGTCGGCACCGTGGGCAGGCCTTCCGCGCGACGCTCATCAATCCACCGCGCATAGTCCGTAAGCGCTTTATTGTCCGGGTCGACCGTGACGGCGAACCGGGCGTTCGCCTGCGTGTACTCGTGCGCGCAGTATAGCATGGTTTCAGGCGGCAAGGCTTTCAGCTTGGACAGGCTGTTCCACATCATGTCCATCGTGCCTTCAAAGACCCGGCCACAGCCGAGGGCGAAAACGGAATCGCCGACGAAGGCAACGCCCTGGTCTGCGAAATGGTAGGCGATATGGCCCAGCGTGTGTCCGGGCACATCAAGCACACGGGCAGGCGCGCGACCGAACTCGACGATATCGCCCTCGGACAGCTTCACATCAATGCCGGGTATCTTGTCGGCCTCTCCGGCAGGGCCGTAGATGGTGCAGTCGGTTTGCTCCTTGATCCTGAGGTTGCCGCCGGCATGGTCCGGATGCCAGTGTGTGTTCAGGATATGGGAAATGGTCCAGCCCATCCGTGCCGCCTCGGCCAGGTATTTTTCGGCGTCCGGCGTGTCGATTGCGGCTGTCTCGCCCGAATTGGCTTCGTGGACAAGATAGCCGTAATTATCGTTCAGGCAGGGAAATTTGTGTATGTCGAGAGTAATTTTCGTCATCAGTGTCTCCTGCAGACCAGACTAGCACAGGCCTTTTCATGCGTCAGGATGCCGTCACTTTGCAACGTTTCTATGCGTCCCCATTGGGATTGGCGGCGACGCGCATCCTGTCGGGCAAGCTGACGGACCTCTGGGGAGATGCGCGGGGCCTGTCCTTGCTGGGGCTTGGCTATGCCATTCCGGTGCTGGAGGCTTTCGGCACTGCGCCCGGCCGCAGTGTGGCGGCCATCCCGCTCGATCACGGCCCGGTTTCCTGGGATCCGTTTGGCCGCGGCAATGCCGCCGTTGCGATCGGCGATGTCCGCTTGCCTTTTCCAGACGGGATGTTCGACCGCGTGATCGTGCTGCATGGGCTGGAGGAATCCGGCAATCCGCGCGCCTATTTGCGAGAGATCTGGCGGATCACGGCGCCCGAGGGACGGATCGTTCTGGCCGCATCCAACCGGTCCGGTCTCTGGTCCCGCGCGACCCGGACGCCGTTTGGCCAGGGTCGGCCATGGACACGCGCTCAGCTGATGAATCTGCTCTCTATTGGCCTGTTCCAGGTCACGGCGTCCAGCAGTGCGCTCTACATGCCGCCACTGGCGACCCCTCTGGTTGCTTCTGCGGCGGAAGGGTGGGAAGTGATGGGCCGGATGCTCGCGCCGGGCCTTGGCGGCGTCGTGCTGGTGGAAGCGGTCAAACGCCTTTACGCCTCTCCTGGGGGCGGTGCGACAGCGCCAGTGACCGAAAAAGTGCGTTTGGCGCGCCCTGTGACAGGCAATGGCCGCGAAAGCCATTGACGGCCCACCGCGCGCCTCGGTAGTTTAGAAACGACTAATTCGCATTATAGATCAAAGGATTGAGCGCCATGAAACTCGTAACAGCCATCTTCAAGCCGAGCCGGCTGGATGCGGTGATTGACGCGCTGTCCGAAGCGGGCGCAACCGGTCTGACCGTCTCGGAAGTGCGCGGATACGGCCGCCAGCTCGGCAAGACGGAAGTCTATCGTGGCGCCGAGTATGAAGTGCGTCTCCTGCCGAAGGTCAAAGTGGAAGTCGCCTGTCCGGCGGCGTCGGCCGAGCGTTATGCCGAAGCCATCACCCAGGCAGCCAATACGGGCACGATCGGGGACGGCAAGATCTTTATCTATGATCTGGACAGCATTATCCGCATCCGTACCGGCGAACGCGACGAGCAGGCTGTTTCAGGCTAGTCCCTGTCTTCCGACTCGAAACTCGCTTGTTCGGCGCCATGGTGAAGCTGCAAATTCAACAGCACACCTTTTGCAACCGGCAGCAACCAGAGTGACAGTCCGATGACCGCTGCGCACAACACGATGAACGCGATGATCATCGGTGCCAGCGGCAAGGGGCTCATCGGCAGCAGAAACAGGAAGGGTGCCAGCAGTAGCAGGACGCCAAAGCCGACAAAAAAGGCGGGGCCGTCGGCCGTGTCAGCCTCCGTCATGTCGCGCCCGCATACGGGACAGGATTTGTTGAGCTTGAGATAGGAGCTGTACAGCTTGCCTTCGCCGCAACTGCCGCATCTTTGGCGGATGCCGGAAATGATGGGGGAGGGGTGACTCATGTTCCAGGACCTTTGCTGGTCGGATGATCGGACAAATTTTCTTCTGCGTATATGTTCCGTATGTAGGAAACGGGTCGTCCATGTCAGCTGCGGTAGATGGTTGCAGGAGCATGTAGCCCTTGACCTTGGCCGCCGCATTCCCCACCAGAACGGGCGCAATCTGTCTGCAGGAACCCCATGACCGAACCCGTCTTCACCAAGATCGCCATTATCGGCGCCGGCCTGATCGGTGCGTCCATTGCGCGGGCCGCCCAGGAATATGGCGCGGCGGGGTCTGTGGTTCTGTATGATGTCAGTGATGATGTGCGTCAGCGCGCGGTCGGTATCGGTCTTGGCAACGTGACGGAAGATCTGAGATCCGCTGTCACAGAGGCCGATTGCGTGTTCCTTTGTGTGCCTGTAGGCGCGCTGGAGGCGGTGGCAGCCGATGCCGTGCCACTGATGAAGGCCGGCGCCATTTTGACCGATGTCGGGTCGGTCAAGGAACAGGCCGCTTCTGCACTTGCTGCTGCGGCAGATGGGCGAATCCACATCGTTCCGGGCCACCCGATTGCCGGGACCGAGCAATCCGGTCCTGAAGCGGGTTTTTCGACGCTCTTCCAGAATGCCTGGCATATCCTGACCCCACTGGCGGAGGGGGATGCAGAATATGCCGCGGCAGTCTCGCGACTGGAAACTTTCTGGACGCAACTGGGCGCAACCGTCGAGACCATGGATGCGGCCCGGCATGACCGCGTACTCGCCATTACCTCGCACCTGCCGCATCTGATCGCGTTCAACATTGTTGCAACAGCGTTTGACATGGAAACCGTGGAGCAGGGCGAAGTCGTGAAATACTCCGCAGGGGGCTTCCGGGATTTCACGCGTATCGCAGCTTCCGATCCGGTCATGTGGCGCGATGTTTTCCTGCACAACAAGGATGCGGTGCTGGAATGTCTCGGTCGGTTTTCCGAAGATCTTGCCGCCCTGCAGCGCGCCATCCGATGGGGGGACGGCGAGACGCTGTTCAATGAATTTACCCGTGCCCGCTCGATCCGGAAGGCGATCATTGATGCCGGCCAGGATTCCGGCGCAGTGAATTTCGGACGGAACCTGCCCAAGGGAGATGAGGATGAAAGCGCTTGAACTGACGGAGGAACGCCGCGCGACGCTTCGCGGACATTTACAGACCCTGTTTGCAACCGAATTCGACGAACGCCTCAGTGACTTTCGCGCAGACGATATCATAGATTTGATGCTGAAGACGCTTGGGCCAGCCGTCTACAATCAGGCCGTGGCCGATGTGCGGATGAATCTGCAAGGCAAGCTGGAGGATCTGGACGGCGAAGTCTGGGTCGAGGATGCGGGCTGACGCTATTCTCACGCGCTTGTGTGTAGTGCGCGACTGAACCATCCGGCATGGTCCCGCGTATGAACCGCATGAGACATCAGATTTCCCGACGTTCGCTGCTCCTCACTGGTGCTGCCTCGCTAGGCCTTGCCGCCTGTTCCATCAATTCGACGTCGGAAGCGGCTGATGCCGAAAATGCTGACAATGAGGACCAGTTCGCAGAGTCCAAATGGCGACAGCTGACCGAAGAGGACTGGCGCGGGCGTCTCAGCGAAGCCGCCTTTGCGGTTTTACGGGACGAGGATACGGAGCGGCCCTTCACGTCTGACCTGAACAAGGAAGCCCGGACGGGGACCTATCATTGTGCAGGCTGTGACCTGGCCCTGTTTTCATCGGAGACGAAATTCGATTCCGGGACGGGCTGGCCCAGCTTTTCTGGTGTGCTGCCGGGCGCCATGGGCACCAAGTCAGATCGCAAGCTGATCTATGTGCGCACGGAATATCATTGCGCCCGGTGCCTGGGGCATCAGGGGCATGTGTTCGAGGATGGACCCGACCCGACCGGTTTGCGGTATTGCAACAATGGCGTAGCGCTGACCTTCAAGCCGGCCTGATTCCGGATCACTCGATGATTTCCATCCCTTCGGGGATCACGAACGGCGTGGAGGCAACCCCCACCGTGCCAGCCTCGACCACTTCGCCTGGTCCGCCCTCACGGCGCTCATAGGCCTTGGCCAATGAGAGGTAGGGCGGGACATGGACCCAGCCTGCGCCGCCATCATTCTGCGTGATCTCGAAATGCAGGTGGAAGGTTGTTGGCGTGCCGCCGAAATCGTTTGAGACGTAGCCAATATGCTGTCCGGCCTGGACTGTATCGCCGGCCTTCACCTGTAATTTGTCCATGTTCATGTGCATGTATTTGAAGATGCGGCCGCCAGCGCGCAAATTCACGCTGTAGGTGCCGACATGTGAGATGACCCCATCCGACACGGCGACGACCTTGTGGAAGGTTCGGTCGCTGGCAGACGTCCGGCGCAGTGTATTACACTCCTGCGGGGTTCCCACCCGGATGTCCTGACCCTGATGAACCTTGGGTTGTGGACAGTAAGGGGAGGTGCGATTGGCGCTGCGCACTTCGCAGAAATTGTCCCGCCACGGATAGGCATAATTGCGGGCATCGCATTGGTCGCCGCCCGCGACCCCGCCGCCAAAGCTGAACACTTGCGATTGGAGGTAGGCAGGCGCCTCCGCGATGGGGAAGACAAGGTCCGGCGCATAGGCGACCTGCTCCGGTGCGCCTTGGCCTGAACCGGGAAGAAGGGCGCCGGCCTCGAAATAGCTGAAGGTTGGTTGGACGGGCTCCGGAAGGCTGGCTGTGTCTTCGCCCTCGTCAATTGTATCTTCCGGTGTGACATCTGAATCATCCGGTCCGTCGACATCCGGCACCGTATCTGCGGGCGTGTCCGGGTCGGGGATGACCACAGGGCCTGCGTCCTCATCGGGATCAGAAGTCGTGTCCGGAGCGTCACTACTCTCTTCCCCATCTCCGTTCTCCGGAGTCGTCTCAGGAGCAGGATCCGGCTCGTCCGCATCAAGCGAGTCCTCTATGGGTGTATCCGTATCTGCCGCATCCGTATCAATTTCGTCCGGAAGGGCGGGGTCTGGGATCTCTGCGTCGTCATCACTTGTTGGCAGATCGCTGGTGTCACCAGCATCCGCATCCGTATCAATGGGTGGCTGGTCTCCACTTCCATACGGATCATCCACCGGGGCGGATGGTGGCGGTGGGCCAGGGGCCCCCGGCGGTGCGGAAGGTCCGGCATCCGGGGGCGCCGGACTCGGCCCGCCATCTCCCGGAAATCTGACAAAGTCGCAGGCGGCCAGCATCAGGGCTGCGCTCGCCAGCAGCAGCAATCGTGTTGGTTTCATCAACGCGTCCCCGCAATTACAAGCTTATTGGTCACATCCAGAGCTTCTTGCTCCGTGATGCAGTCGGCTTCACCTCCCTCGATGGATTTGCACTCGAACTCCACGAGGTAGTCGGCGCCATAGCGCGAGAATGACACTTGCGCCCCACTCATGGTCGGTGTGTAGGTCAGGACAGTCTCGTCCTCTCCATCGCCGGACGTATCCGCCCCGATCACCTCATTCGTACCGTTGACGATAATGTCGTAATCAATGCCGGGATAGGCCGCAAAATAGCCATCCGACATGGGCTGGAACCGGACCCCGCCTTCCGCGCCTTGCGGCACGACGATGCCCGTCGGCAACAGGACGGGGACAGGTGGCGCGGTCCCACCGGATTCCACTTGGAAACTGGTCTGGCGTTGTTCGGTCGGCGTGGCAGCGAGGTCTGCGCGGGCAGTGTCCCAATCAATCGTCGCTATGCTGGCCACCATGACCGAGCTTTCGGAATCGTCTGGAAGGGTCGCGGTTTCATCCGGTGTGACATCCGGTGCCTCGGTCTCAACCGGGGCCGGCTCGTCACGGTCGCGCGCAACCAGAAAGTCACACGCTGCAAGCGACAGCGTGCATACGCTGACCATGAGCAGGGTACGGATAGATGTCATTTGCGTTTGTCCTCTCCGGGATGAGCTACGAAATCGGGGTCCGCATAGGCGACACCGTCAATCGACAGGATACGTTTGCGAATGTCTTCGATCTGGCCGCGAGTTGGCTCAACGCCTGGAGGCAGCCTGTAGATCAAATTGATTTCACCGGAATAGCTGGCGCCAACGAGGCGGAAATCCCTGAGCGTCGGGATTTCGGCCGCGAGGTCTGCAAAGGCAGCCTCCGCTGCGGCCCGGTCGCGTTTGTAGTTCCGGCAGATCGTGTCGATTTCAGACCGCCCTTTCAGGCGCACGATAAAGGTCACTTCCGCGCCAACCGAGCTGGAATCCTTGGTCACGGAGGCGGGCAGGGCCTGAGCGTCTCCCGCTGCAGGAGCAGGGCGCACCTGTTCCACACCCACCGACCCAGCGGGGGGGCGGGTGTCGGGCACCGCCTGCTCGGCAGTTTGTTTCTGGCCAGCCGAGGGCTGGCGGCCATCCCGGCTATCATTGGCCACCACGACCAGCCCGACCGCGCTTGCCAGCAGGGTGACCCCTGCGAGGCCAAGCGGCCCGCCCAGATGGACAGGGGAAGGGCGACGCTTCGGCATTATCTTCCACCGCCGCTCGTCGAGCGTTCGGGCACTAAGGCAAGGTCCAGCAGGCCTTGGCCGCATGGCCGCGTGCACATGTCCGGGCTGCCTTCGATCGGCGTCGTGCCAGGGTAGAGCGCGCACGAGCCAGAGCATTGCAGAGCAGACCGCGGGCTGGCCGCAGCGAGCAGGGTCGCTTTCAGCTCCTCTGGCGTGGCATCGGGGTCGCGTGCCTTCAGCAGGGCGAGGGCCGCCGAGACATGCGGTGCAGCCATCGAAGTGCCCTGTTCAAAGGCGTAGAAGCAATCATCCACAGCCTCGCCGGTGACCGGGTCATAGCAATTGCTTGAGGCCTTGGTGGACAGGACACCGTCCGGACGGCCATCGCCATTGTCGTCGCGTGTCAAATCCCCGCCGGGTGCCAGCAGGTCCACTTCAGGTCCGAAATTCGAATATGGCGCAATATATCCTCGCGCGTCACCGGCGGCGACGGTAATGACATTCGCGCAGCCGCCCGGCGCATAATATTGCGTGGCGACGCGAGCATTGCCAGCCGCCGACACAACGAGCACGCCCCGGTCGGTCACGGAATCGATCGCGTCCTGGAGCGAGGCCGGGCAATATTCGAACAAGCCAATCGACAGATTGATCACGTCGGCGGGATTGTCGTTCCAAATCTCATTGCCTTCTTCATCCTCAGCGGGGATCAGGCCACCTGCCCAGCGGATGGCGTCATTGATGTCGGAGAGGCGTCCGCCGCATTTGCCGAGGGCGCGGACCGGGACGATCTTCACGTTCCACGCGCCGCCCGCAACACCGGAGGCATTGTTGGTCGCCGCCGCACCAATAGTTCCGGCGACATGCGTGCCGTGGAAGGTATCTTCAGCAAATGGTACAGACGGATCACAGAGATCGCCGGGATCGTTCGGATCGGCGTCACGGCCATCGCCATCATTGCCCATGCGCGGATCGGAGACCATGTCCCAGCCCGGCGCGATATTCGGGGAATCCTTGATGTCGGGATGTTCCAGTTGCAGGCCGGTATCCACGACGGCAACGACAACATTTTCAGATCCTTCCGTCCCCTGACGGGTCCAGAAATCCTGGAAGCTGGAGCCGCCGGTCGATTCGCCTTCATCGGTGCCATTGTTCTGGAAGTGCCATTGCAGCTCCCAGAGGGGGTCATTCGGTGTGATGGTCGTGTCGGTGATGACGGTTGGTGTCACATCCGTGCCGGTCGCCGGCGAGTCCGGACGCGGCTTCCGGGCGAACTGGTTCTCGAAGATATAGTCCTTCTCGACATATTCGAATTGTCCGGACTCCCGCAAATCCTTGACGATACATTCCGTGGCCAGGACAGGGCTCGACTGCACCGTCACCATGTCGGGATTGTCAGGGCACTCGATTTTCGCATCGACGGCGAGGAAGTTCTGGAGCGCTCCACGAGGCGATCCTGCAGGTGTGAACCGGGTTGGGCTACCGCCATCTTCCCCAATCTGGATGACCATCTGGCCTTCCCGGGACAAGGCCACTTCGCCGCCCATGCCGTACTTGGACAATGTATCCAGCATCACGGAATTGGCGTCGCGTTGAGCCTTGATGGCGTCGCGGCTGATGACGGACCGGCGCGCCAGTTTGCGGGCAGCGGCCTTTTCCTGGATGGGCGCTGACTCCAGCGAGCGCGGATTGAGCGAGCGGGTACGCGGAGAGGATGCTGGTTCCTTCGCGGCCACCTGCTCCTGTTGTTTTGAGGCCTGTTCGATGTCCCGAAGCGTCTGGTCGCGCGCCTTCGGATCGAGCTTTACCTTGGGCATGACGCGGGCGGGCTGGACAGACAGGCTGCGGGCTGCGGAAGGGGCTGAGGGCGCCGGGCTGGTTTCGGTCGCGGCCTCGGATTCCATCATCAGCGCGCTCTCGGCCTCCACCGGATCGGCAGAGAATTCGTCGAACACTTCCGGGTCTTCCAGGAAGACTTCGTCATCCTCGACGACCGCCATGGCTTCGGCGGGCGGGATGTCTTTCGGCTTGGCGATGATGGACCCAACGGCGAACATCGGGCTCGCGCTGGCAGTTTCAAAGTTCATGTCATTGCGCAGCGTACCGGCAATGGCCCGATCCATGACATCTGCGGTTTCAAGGGGTCTTGGAGAATCCGGCTCCACAAGGGTCCGGCCACTCAACTGGTCCATGGTCGCCTCGGCGAGATCGCGGGCGCGTTTTAGCCGTGTGTCCTGTTGGTCGCAAGCGGTCAGCGCGAGCAGGCTGACCATGGCAGTTCCGAGCACAAGGCGGCCCGGCATCGATATCAGTTTCCGCAGCATGTGAGATATCCCCGTGTGTTTCCCAAGATACTCCCAGCTCCATAGATTAACCATTTAGCAAGATTATGACGAGGGTTGGGCATTGTCCAACGTAAACGCATTTTCAAGCTGACAGTTGCGAGGGCGCAAATGAAAATCTGACTGCCCTTGCGGCACGTTTGGCTTGCTGCTGGACATTTCCGGAAGACGGGCCGATGACATGAGAATGAGTGAGGGGCAGCCGATTCCACCAGATATGTCCAGGCCGGACCGGCGCGGCGCCTTCTTCCTGTTATTCTTCTCCCTGATGGCCATCGGCGCTGGCAACACGATGCTGATTGCGGCCGTTCTGCCGCCGCTCACCCGGGAGATTGGCCTGCCGGACTGGATGGCCGGGGCAATTTTCGGTCTGTCTGCCTTGTGCTGGTCATTGATGTCACCGTTCTGGGGCGGGCGTTCGAACCGGTGGGGCAGGCGGCCCGTCGCCGCCTTGGGACTCGCCGGATACGGCATGTCCATGCTGCTGCTGTTCCTGACCGGGTGGCTGACCCTGTCCGGCGTGTTGACCGGCACCTTCTTGATGTTTGCCTGCCTCGCCATGTCGCGTTCGATCTTCGGCTTGTTGGGCTCCGGCACCAATCCGGCCGCGCAGGCCTATGTGGCTGACCGCACCAGCCAGGCGGAACGCCAATCCGAAATCGCCTTCATCACGTCCGGGTTCAGCGTCGGCACGGTCGTTGGCCCGGCCTTCGCCGCAGCATTGGTGGCGACGCTCGGATTGCTTAGCCCGCTCCTCCTTACGGCGGTGATCGCTTTCACCATGTCCGCGATGATCTGGTTCCGTCTGCCGGAAGAACGCGACCCGGTGACGGATGCCACACAATTCGACGAGATTCCGGGCGCCCGGGGCTTGTGGCGGTCCGGGCCGGTGCTGCCTTTCCTCGTCTTTGCGGTCTGCCTGTCGTTGACGACCGGCGTTCTGATGCAGGTGTTTGTGTTCTCCGTGATGGACAAATTGGGAGTCTCCGGGAAGGAGGCCGCGCAATTCACCGGGCCTGCCTTCACCGTGGGCGCCTTGGCCGTGCTGCTGGCACAACTCGTGCTGATTCCGCGCCTGAAACTGAAGAACAAGACGCTGATGTGGGGTGGCTGCCTGCCGCTACTCGTAGGCGCATTGCTGATGGTATTCGCGAATGATTATGCGAACTTGATCCTGGCCCAGTTCTGCATTGGCCTCGGGCAGGGGCTTGCGCGACCAGGCTTCTCAAGTGGCGCATCGCTCGCTGTGTCATCCCAATTGCAGGGCAATGTCGCAGGCCTCGTGATTTCAGCCAATGGTATGGGTTTTATCATCACGCCTTTCTTCGGCCTGTTCGTGTACGAATATGTGAATCCGCACCTGCCATTCATTTTCTGCGCAGGCTTGCTGACGTTCATGATCCTCTTCGCCCGGTTCGGGCTGAAGGATGGCATCGGCGAACCGGATGAAGACTTCAACGACGCTTGATCAGTTCGTGCCTGATGGGCTGGATGCCACGCCAACATTCGAGTCCGCAGTGACGAGAGCGAGCGCCTGTTTCGTCGGATAGCCGTCGGCGACAAGCCCTCTCGATTTCTGGAATGCCTGCAGAGCGCCCTTGGTTTTGCGGCCCGGAATGCCGTCCACGCCTCCGGCGTCAAAGCCTTGCGCATTCAGGGCGGCTTGCAGGATCTTGATCTCGCCTACGGTAAGAGGCGTCAGATGCGTGGGCCATGAGGCCACCGGCCCGCGCTGGCCGCCCATTGCCTCGCCGGACAGGCCGACGGCAAAGGCGTAGGAGTCGGCATTGTTGTAGGTCTTGAAGGCCTTGAAATTGTTGAACAGCAGATATTTCGGGCCTTCGGCCCCAGCAGGTAGCCAAAGCTCGGCGTAATTGGCACCACCCGTTTCGAAGGCGCCGCCGCGTGCGGGCACGAGGCCTGCGCTTGCCCAGGTTTCGATCCGGCGCTCATTGCCGTCGGCGAGGCCAAAATCGAACCCGGTGCGCGCGAGCACTTCGATGCCCCAGGGCTGGTTCAGGGTATAGCCGGAATGTGCAAGGTAGTTCGCCGTCGAGGCTAGCGCGTCAGCTTCGTTTTCCCATATATCCTTCTTGCCATCGCCATCGAAGTCTTCGGCGTAAGCAATGAAGGTCGAGGGCATGAACTGGGTGTGGCCCATGGCGCCGGCCCATCCCGCGATGAGATCGTCGCGGTCGGCATCCCCCTGTTCGAGGATCTTCATAAGGGAGAACAATTCGCGCTCAGCGAGGCTCTTCCTGCGTCCTTCTACCGCCATGTTTGCGAGGACGTTCGGTGCATCGAAATTCCCTTTGACAGCACCGAAGCTCGTTTCCATGCCCCAGATCGCGACGATGGCTTCGCGGTCTACGTCATAGGCCGCTTCAAGCGCGTCGAACAAGGCCGGGTTTTCCGCGAGGCGCGAGGCTCCGGTCCGGATGCGGCTGTCGCTCATCGGGACGCGCAGATAGTCCCAGATCGGCTTTGCAAATTCGGCCTGGTCCTCGATCCCGGTCTGAGCGGGCTGGAAGCTCGAGCCGAGCCAAAGCTCCAAGGGCGAAATTCCTGCGAGGACAGACTTCACGACCTCGCGATCATGTCCGGCTGCAAGCGCCTTTGCCGAAAAGGCGGTGCGCCATGTATCCATGCCGACATGACCCGAGGGGGCGTAGGTGATGGGGCCGGTTTCGGCGGCAGGAGCAGCAATCGGCGGCGGTGCAGCCTGACCCGGAGTGTGGGCGCAGGCCGCGACCAGCGCGGTCATCGCCGCGGCCGCAACAATATGGGAGCGCCTCAGCGCAAACTGTACCATTCTACCAGCTCCTGAAACTGCACGTTCATGACAGCGTGCAACCTTGACTCTTCTTACCGGATTCATTACCCGCTCCGCTTTCCAATTCCTTATGATCCACAGGCCAGGCCCATGAAAGTCCGCTCGTCTCTCAAATCGCTTAAGTCGCGTCACCGCGACTGCAAGATCGTGCGCCGCAAGGGCCGCGTTTACGTCATCAACAAGACTGACCCCCGCTTCAAAGCAAAGCAGGGCTGACGTGAACATGAACAGGCAATGAGGCGGCACTATGGCTGCTAAAATTGCCCTGTTCGACCTTGGGCATGTGGTCCTTGATTGGGACCCTGCACGACTCTACGCGAAGATCATTGATACGCCGCAGGAACGCGAGACGTTCCTGACGGATATCTGTAACATGACGTGGCACACACGGCATGATGCCGGTGCCAGCTTTGCCGACAATGCGGCCGACCTGATCCGGCAACACCCCCATTACGAATCGGAAATCCTCGCCTGGGGCCGGCGATGGATGGAGATGTTTGACGGCTATATGGATGGCACAGCCGAGCTGATTGAGCGGCTGGATGCCCGGCAGGTACCGCTTTACGCGCTTTCCAACATGCCGGCAGATCCGTGGCAGGAGATGCTTGATGAATTCGAGGTCCTGCGACGGTTTCGCCATGTCGTCGTGTCCGGCCAGATCGGCCTGATCAAGCCTGGTGCCGCCATATACCACCACACCCTCGAGAAAATGGGCCATCCGGCTCCCGAGAGCGTTCTCTTCATCGACAATAGCCTGCCCAATGTCGAAGCGGCCGATGCCCTCGGATTCCGGACGCATCACTTCAAGCATGCGCCTGGCCTGGAAGAGGCACTTGTGCGTGAAGGCCTGCTCTGACAGCAAGTTGAGGTTGCCGCGCCCGTTGCACGGCATAATATCGGATTGATGATAAGAGCGCTCCTCCTGGCAGTCCTGTTCCTTGCGGGCACGGCACATGCCGAACCATCTGACGAGATGTTCGAGAAGCTGCGCAACGCCCCCAGCGACAGCGAAGCCAATGATGTCGCCATGGATATCTGGGCGTCATGGCTGGAGTCCGGGTCTCCGACTGTGGATGTCATCATGGAGCGCGGCGTCGATGCGCAGACCGCTGGCGATTTCGAAACCGCGCGCGCTTTTTATGACCGCGCCATCCTGATCAAGCCTGACTACGCTGAAGCGTGGAACCGCCGGGCCTCGATTTTCATGATGAGCGAGAATTATCCCGAAGCGCTGAGGGATCTGAACGAGACGCTCCGGCTGGAGCCGCGCCATTTCGGCGCGTGGTCCGGGCTCGGCATGATGTTCGAAAGCATGGGCTCTCCGAAATACGCGCTGGAAGCCTATCGCGAAGCCATCAATATCCATCCCCGCATGCAGCAGGCGCTGGTCGCGGAAAAGCGGCTGTCCAAGCTGGCTGAAGGCCAAGGCCTTTGAGGCGGATGATCACGGCAACAGCCCTTGGCATCTGCGCGCTCGGCACCGGGGCCTGCGTGACCAGCACAGCCTACAAGAACAAGGTCGAAGCGGCATACCCACCGATTGGCCAGTCCGTGCCGGTTGGCGGCGAAACCGTCCATGTCATCCAGGAAGGGGAGGTAGGTCCGCCTGTCTTGATGATCCACGGCGCCAGCGCCAATGCTCGCGAATTCACATGGACCCTCGCGCCCCGGCTGGAAAACACGCATCGCGTCTTGATGGCGGACCGGCCTGGGCATGGTTATTCGGGGCGTCCAGAAGACGCGCACAATCTCGGCGTCCAGGCGGCCCAGATGGCAGGCGTTCTCGATGCCCTCGCGCCCGGCGAAAAGACTGTCCTTGTAGGCCATTCCTTTGGCGGAGCGGTGGCCCTTCGTGTGGCGCTCGACCGGCCTGATCTCGTCAAGGCGCTCGTCCTGCTTGCACCGGTGACCCATGAATGGGGCGGCGGCGGGCAGGCCTGGTACAATTCCTTTGCCGCCCCGCCTCTGGTGGGGCCGGTGTTCAGCCAGCTTTTGCCCTTGGTCGGTCCTAGCCAGCTCGGCAATGGCATCGACGGCGTCTTTGATCCGGCGCCTGCGCCTGAAAACTATTCCGAGAATTCCGCTATTGGGCTTCTGTTCCGCCCGCCAAACTTCCGGGCTAATGCCCGTGACGTTAAAGCGCTGGAGGAACAACTCGCCGCGCAATCGAAGCGCTATGGCGAGTTGGACATGCCGATCACGGTGTTCTCGGGCAGTGGCGACACGGTTATTTCCCCGAAGCTCCATGTCGGCCAGCTGAAGAAACAGGTGGCCGTCAATCTGGTGATCCTGCCGCAAGAAGGGCACATGCCGCATCATGGCGAAGGGGAAGCTGTTGCTAACGCCATTCGCCGTCTGGCCAGCGAGTGAAACTCCCGCTAAGACGCGCCTTCTTTTCTGATCCCGATTCCCAAGGAGCCTCTCATGGACGACGAAGCCTCGATCACCCATCTCACCGAAGCGACCCGCGAGAAACTCCGCCAGACCGTCGCCAAGATCGAGCGTCTGGAAGAGGAGAAGAAAGAGGTCGCCGAGCAGATCAAGGAAATCTACGCTGAAGCCAAGGCCTTCGGCTTTGACACCAAGGCCCTGCGCCAGGTGATCAAGCTGCGCAAGGTTGACCGGGCTGAGCGCGAAGAACAGGAAATGGTGCTCGACACCTACCTGCTGGCCCTCGGCGAAGCCTGAGCGGGTTTGCCTCCGGCACAATAATCACCATATTCTCTGTCGATGGGCCGAGATGTCGACGAACGCAAGAAACGCGCGGCGCTCCGTAAACTACGGAAGGCGGCGGCGTTGGCTGAGCAAGGGCTCGGCCCGCCCTTGTCTGATTGGGAAAAGCAATTCCTCGAAGAGGTCGAAGAGCGGATCGAGACCTATGGGTCTGCGTTCGCGGATCCTTTGAAGGGGAGTGACGGCGAAGCGCTGTCGAGTCTCCAGCAGATGAAACTGAAAGAGATCGACAAGAAGGCGCGGGGCAAAGCGAAAACCGGCTTTGGCGGCAAGAAAAAGACCAGCAGTTTCAACAATCGCCCAACACCGCGTGTGCGCCAGCTGGACGACGATCTTGTTGATGACCCCCCGCCGCCGACACCGGAGCCGCCTGTGCGGAGTGTGCCAAAACTGGTGCGTGCGTCAGATTTGAAACCGCCGGACCCGAAATCGCCAGTAGAAGAGACTCCCGCGGCGGAGCCTCCGAAGAAGCGCGCGGCCTTCCGGGTCATTGAGGGCGGAAAGCAGACCGAGTAAACCCAAAGCTGAGTTTGGTGCGTATAGTTTCCTGGTTCCCGAAATTGGAAGGACAACTCGCATGAAGACGGTTGTGATCACAGGCGCATCAACTGGTATTGGCGAAGCGACGGCGCTCTATCTCGCCAAGCATGGCTGGTGCGTATATGCGGGCGTGCGCAAGCAGGCGGATGCCGACGCGCTCCATGCCGGTTCGGAAGGCGATATCCGACCGCTTATTCTGGACGTAACAAGGCAGGACCAGGTCGACGCGGCCGTGCGGGAAGTGTCCGCAGCGCTGAAGGGCGAGACGCTGACCGGCCTCGTCAACAATGCCGGCATCGCGAATATGGGTCCATTGGCGATCCAGCCACTGGATGATTTCAAGGCTCACTTCGACGTCAACGTCTTTGGCCTGTTGCGCGCCTCTCAAGCCTTTGCGCCGTTATTGGGTATGGATACGGGCCGGACAGGCGAGCCCGGCCGGATCATCAACATTACCAGTGTCGGGGGGCGGATATCCTCGCCGTTTCTCGGGGCTTACACCGCCACCAAGCACGCCGTGGAGGCCTTGACGGATTCGCTGCGCCGGGAACTCGTCATTTTCGGGATTGATGCCATCGCCATCGGACCGGGCTCGGTCAAGACGCCGATCTGGGACAAGGCCGAAGAAGCGAATGCGGATGGCCCGTATGCTGACAGCGCCTGGTCCGGCGCCCTGAAAGAGTTTGAACAAATCATGTTGAAGGGTGGCCGCGAGGGCCTCCCGCCGGACGAGATTTCCAAGACGATCGAGATTGCGCTGGAAGACGCAACGCCTCGTGCCCGTTATGCGCCGGTGCCGAACAAGCTGACCAACTGGTATGTTCCGACCCTCTTGCCCAAGCGCATGCTGGACGGTGTGTTCTGGAAACGCTTCGGCATGAAGAAGCGTGGCAAGTAAATTTTCGCGCGGGCATTGACGGACCGCGGGGAAGGCGGGCGCATTCTCCTGAAAACAGAACGGGAGGAATACGTACATGGCCAATCTGGACGGCAAGGTCGCCATCATAACGGGCGGCGCCAGCGGCATTGGGCTTGCGGGCGTCGAGACATTCGTCGCGGCGGGCGCGAAAGTCGTGGCAGGAGACATCCAGGACGAAAAAGGCCAGGCGCTGCAGACGCGCTTTGGCGAGGACAAGGTCCTGTTCGTCCATTGCGATGTGACGGACATGTCCGATCTTGAAGGCATCATGAGCAAGGCAGTCGACCATTTCGGTCGCCTTGACATTCTCTGGAACAATGCGGGTCATGGTGGCACACCCGATACGGTGGAAGAGCTGGATCTCGACGCCTATGACCAGACCATGTCCCTGTTGCTGAAGCAGGTGTTCGCAGGCACCAAATTCGCAATTCCACACATGAAGGAACATGGCGGGTCCATTATCAACACGTCCTCCATCAGCGCGGTCTGCGCCGGCTATGCGCCGATCACTTATTCGGTTGCCAAGAAAGGCGTTGCGCATTTCTCCAAAGTGGCAGCCGCAGAACTCGCAAAGTACGGCATCCGCGTGAATTCGGTTCTTCCGGGTTTCATTGCCACCTCGATCTTTGGCGCGTCGCTTGGCCTGTCGCGCGAGCAGGCGGACCAGATGGCGGCGATGCTTGTTGACGCAGGCGGCAGCATGCAGCCGGCCGGACGGGTCGGGAAAGGCGAAGACATTGCCGAAATGGCGGCGTTCCTCGCCTCCGATGCGGCGAGCTTCATCACGGGCGGGGAATTCCTCGTTGATGGCGGCATGACGGTCGGCCCGCGCCATTCCTGGGACGAGACCGCCGGTGGACCCTTGCTGGACGCGCTGGGCATTACACCGGAACAGGCTGAACAGATGCGGGAACAGATGGCAGGCTAGTGCGGTTGATGAGGCGCTACGGGTTTTCCGTCAGCGCCTCAAGACCCGGGATTGCCTCCACTTTCTGGAGCAGGGCGGGCAGCGTTTTCGCGCGGGCGACCGGGCGGCCCCGCTCGTCCGCTATTACGAATCCGGTTTTTGACTTACTGAGAGGAAATCGGCGCCAATGGGCGCGGGTCCTGAAAATCCAGACCTGGTCAGGTTCGCGCCCCGATGCGGCCCAGCCGGTCCACATATGATCGGCTGGCAGTTCCCGCCAAAGGCGGTCAATTTCGTCAATTTCGGAAGGCGTAAAACAGCCCATGGATTCTCGCCCCGATCAGTCTCAATCCCCAGACGTAGAGCCCGCCGGTGCGCCGCGCAACATCGAAGGCGCGCTTTGGATGCTCGCATCCGGCGTGACCTTCACGGTGTTCCTGACGCTTTCCAAAGTCCAGTCAGCGAGTTTCGATCCGGGTTTTCTGGCCTTCTGGCGCTCCGGCGTGGCGGTCATCGTCGTGATCCCGGTGATCCTCCAGCAAGGGCTTGGCGTGATGAAAATTCACCAGCCCGGCCTCATCTTGTTGCGGAGTCTGTTCGGGACGCTGGGCTTTGCGCTCGGCTTCTACGCCGTGTCGGATGCGGTTGGCCTGCCACTGTCTGAATTCAATGCGATCAGTTTTTCCCGCGCCATGTTCGTTACCTTTCTCGCGGCAGTCATTCTGAAGGAACGGGTCGGCGTACATCGCTGGGGCGCCACAATTGCCGGATGTGTCGGGGTCCTGATCATGATGCAGCCCCAACTCGGCATCAGCCTGGGCATGGTCCTCGCCGTGTCGGCGGCCTTCTGCCTGGCGGGGGCGATCACGCTGGTGAAATCCCTGACGCGCCTGCACAGGCCGGTGACCCTGCTGATCTGGGCCAATCTCCTGTCGTCGATCCTGTTATTGCCGCTCGCCATTCTGAAGTGGCCGGAAGTGGCGCCCTCTGTCACCGACTGGTCCTGGATCGGACTGATGGGTGTGTGCGGTGTGACGGGACAATATTTCTATATTCGCGCGATGAGTATCGGAGACGCCTCCTTTCTCTCGCCTATCGACTATATGCGGCTGCCCATGGCAGCGGTGATCGACTGGACCCTGTTTCAGGCGTTACCCGGCTTCTGGACCTGGGTAGGGACGGCGATCATTATTGGGGCGACCTTGTACATCACGATCCGGGAACAGCGCTTGCGGCGCGCGGCAGTGCGATCAGCTCGGGAAATTTCTTGAGGGCGAATATCAGTCGGTCGCTGTCATATCGACCGCGCCCCGAAAGGTCGCGCCCGCCGCGATGAAGCTGAGCATAGCCATGAGGGCCGAGATCACGCCGTTCCAGCCCGCCATGGACAGGCCGAGAATGTAGAAAGGAGCGTCTGTACAGGATGGTACATGCATCGGCTTGGTGAAATCCTGGATGGCCATCGGGTCGATGGGGCCTTCACCCGAGCAGCCCGCTGGTGGGGGCAACAAACCCCATTCGACTCCGGAATGGTAGAAGGCCACCACGACGCCAACAACGAAGACGAGACCGATCATCATGTTCAACGCAACAAGAAAGCGACGCTTCGGAACCAGACGCCACAGGACGAGGCCCGTCAGGGTCATGGCGATCAGCGCCCAATAGACTTCCCGTTGTCGCAGGCAGAGCGGGCAGGGGGCAAGATGGCCAAAGGTCTCGAAAGCATGAGCCGCCGCCAGCATGAAGGCGGACATAGCAACCGCGATGGCTGGCCACTTCCAGTCTTTGAAGAGAGATCGCATGAAGTCCATGTGTCAGCTAAAGCCGGGCAAGGTCATGACCACAATGCGGCGCAAGGTCACTTTGTCGTTAATACCTCAGCCAAACAGGCTCACCGCGCCGAACATGACCGCGCCGACAAGGCCGCTGACCCAGGCCGTGCCGATGGTCAGGCCGGCAATGACCATGAGGCCATCTTTCTGCATCAGGCCGAAGGAGGCGATGGCGACGGCAAAGCCTGGCACAGTATTGGTCATGGGCAAGGGGACGAGGATCGACGCACAGAATACGCAGAGGAACAGGCCGATGACGCGCTCGGACCGCTTGCCCGTGATCATCGTCAGGCGCGGCCGCACGATCCGTTCGATCCAGCCAAGCCATTTGCGGCCACCGGATGCCATCTGGGTCAGGCCCTTGCGGTCAATGTGGCGAGTGGCGAGCTTTTCCGGCATCCAGGGCTGCTCGCGGCCCATCACCATCTGCGCGGCCAGCGCCATCATGGGCAGCGCCACGACCTGAGGCACGCCATAAAGGAACGGAATGCAACAGGGCAGGGCCAGCAGGAACAGGCCGGCCCCGAACGCGCTTTCATCCAGCTGGTCGAAGATTTCCCGGAGCGAGAAGCCTTTTTCGGGCGCCCGTCCAGCGAGCGCCTCAATGGTCTGCAGCAGGGTTTTTTCGGTCGGAATCTCGGTGGAAGACATGTTCCAGCTGTTAGATGTCTTTGATCGCTTCGTCGAGTAGATTGACAGGTGACCCGGCTATGCGGCAGGAGAAGCGCTCCCTGCAAAGGGCCTCTGTGGCGGAATTGGTAGACGCGACGGATTCAAAATCCGTTTCTGGTGACAGAGTGCCGGTTCGAGTCCGGCCAGAGGTACCATTGCAGACTCTCCGACCGCACGTCGCGGGGAGGCAAACTTTCAACGCGCAACAGATGCAACGGGACTGCCCGGCATGATGTGACCGACGCAAAGAATGTGCGGTTGAGTTTTTGGCCTGGATTTCGGGGGCGAGAGAAGGCGCTGGAAGGTGGCGGCGCCCTGCGCCCAACATCCCGTAACAGTTCGATTAACACTACAAACACCAGTTTTCCACGACACTTGGTCCAAGCCAGACTTACATGACTGAACCTGATCCAGGGGACCACGTGATCCAGGGAATGACCTTTTTGCCAGTTGCATTGGAGCGTCGAGTGAACGCCACGACGTGTCGTGGCGCGCTGCTCTCCGTCGTGGGTAGCGCATGATCGAACTGGCCTTGCTCGACCAGATGGTGCCCACTCTTCAGGCGCCGGAAGTACCTGACCAGCGCAGCCTGTATGAACAGGGCGTGGAGGCACGCCTTGCGGGCCGCTTCCCCGAGGCGCTTGAGCTGTTCGAGATCCAACTCGCCTCACAGCCTGAAGATGTCGATTCCCGGCTCAACGCCGCGCTGTGCCTGATCGCGCTTGATCGCCTGGACGACGCGGAACGCGAACTGGAGCGCGTCATCGACGAGGCTCCAGACTATGACGACGCCTATACGGCGCTCGCGCAGGTTCGGACATTCAAGGGAGAGACCGAAGGCGCCCATGAAGTGATGGAGACGGCGGAGTCTCTGTCTCTGGATCACTCCGACCATGCCACCTTGCGGCAACAGCTTTCCAGGCAGACGCCCGCTTCATTGAAGGCCAGCCTGATTATCACGCACAGCACCTTGACCCAAGACCTTCCTGATTGGGTCAGTGTTTCCCCTGGGCTTACCTGGAAGATGTCCGACACGATCAGTGTTGACACGTCGATCCTGTATGCTGAGCGATTCAATAATTCGAATACCAATGTTCGCGTCGGGGGCGCAAAACGCACAGGCTTTGGTTATATCCGGATGGAAGTGGGGGGAGGGGCCAACACCACCTTCCTGCCTCGGAACACGCTGCTTCTCGGGGCGGGCACACGGACCCCCGCCAAAGGACTGGAGCTGTCCACAGACGTTCGGACATCGGAATATGCGAGCGGTCGAGTGACGTCAGTCGTGCCTCACGCCCTGTATACATTCATGAGCGGGTCGGTTGAAGCCGGGGCGTACTACATCAATGTCTGGGACGAGAATGACCAGCACCGGTCAGGCTATAGGTTGCGGTCGACGCTCCGTCCTGCCAGGCAATGGGCGCTTCATGGCGATTATGCCGATGCGCCGGAGAGTTCGGACGGGATCACCGTCGATGTCCAGTCCATTGCCGCTGGGCTCGAAGTGCGCATGAGTGAGGCGGGCGCTCTTCGCCTGACAGTGGCAAAGGAATTACGCACTGCCTATGATCGCACGGACGTTTCGCTCGCGCTCGTCAGGAGCTTCTGAGCATGAACTCCCTGATCCTGATCTGGCAAGTAGCGTGCGTGCTGGCAGGGGCGTCCCTTGTATGGATGCTGACTCTTATCGTCTCGCGTCTTATCCGGACGCGCAGGGAATCCATTTTTCAGAAACGACGCGACACGATCACAGAAGCTATGTCCAGAATCCTGTGGGACGAAACGGGCGCGACGGTAATCGATGACAAGCGTCTTTGGAAATCCCAGATGGTTCCAGAAGTGTTCCTGGGATTTGTTGCGCTGGTGCGGGGAGAAGAGCGTGACCGCCTTATACACCGGTTGATCGCGAACGATGTCGACGACCAGTTTCGGAGACTTCTGCACCATCGCAGGAAATCGGTCCGGTTTGCCGCAGTCGAAGCGCTGGCATACTTTCCGGGCCTTTCCACGGCCAAATCTGTCGATGCCTTGATTGAAAACACGAAAGCCGCTGACATTCGCATCGCGGGCATGCGCACACTCGTCTCCATCGGCTCATATCCTCTGGTGCCGGATGTCATGGCTGAACTCTCCCATCCGAATGCCAGCGCACGCCGTCTGCAATCAGTCTTGTCGGGGCTGGCGCTTCATCGTCTGCAGGACCTGCTGGAATATCTTCAGCGATCCGGCATTACAGACACCGAACGTGCCTATTTGCTGGAATCATTAGGAGCAAGTGCAGACTATTCCGTTCTCGAAATATTGCAGACTGCCCTCCAGGACGAGGCCCCCACGATCCGTGCAGCCGCGCTGGAAGGGTTGGCTGATTTGGCGCATCCCGATGCAGCTCCGGCCATTGCGCTTTGTCTGCGCGACTCCGACTGGAATGTGCGTGCGGCTGCGATCAGGGCGCTTCGTGAAAGCGCTGGCTATACCTATGCCTCAGAGATTTCAGCCTTGCTGTCGGATCCGGTATGGTTGGTCCAGTTTGAATCCGCGCAGGCTCTCGCCGATATGGGCCCCCTCGGCCACAACTTGCTGGAATCCTCTGCGCGAGGCTTGGATGAAAGGGTGAGCAGGACGGCCTCCCTGGCCTTGGCCGAACTGGGATTTGCAGGAGACGGCCCATGATGGACGTCATTCTCAGCGTTTCAAAATTCGTCGGCATAATGGTTATTGTCACCGGCGTTGTGCAATATACGAACTATTTTATGCAACTTGTGCTCGCTGCCATCCAATTGGTGAGTTCAGGAAAGGCTGCACGCTCCGATGCCCTGTGGCGGAGGTACTCCGACACGGTGCCGCCGATCGCGATTCTTGTGCCGGCCTTCAATGAAGAGAAAACCATTGTTGAAAGCCTGTCCTCACTGATGGCGATGCAGTATCCGAACTATGAGGCCATCATCATCAATGACGGGTCATCGGATGGAACGCTGGATGTTCTGATCAAGGCATTCGGTCTGAAGAAAACATCTCGCCTTTATTCGCCCCTGGCCCCGCATGAGCCGATCAAGGCAATCTACCGCTCACCGCATCAGAAGCGTGTCATTGTGATCGACAAGGCCAATGGCGGCAAGTCGGATGCACTGAATGCGGGCATCAACGTCTCGCGTGCGCCGCTTTTCTGCTGCGTAGATGCTGATTCCGTTCTGGAACCGGATGCCCTGCTTCGCACGGTCAGGCCCTTCATGGAGGATCCGGAGCGAACCGTCGCTGTGGGCGGCACCGTCCGCATCGCAAATGGAAGCATCATTCGGAATGGCCAGATCCTGAAGGTTCAATTGCCGAAGAAACTGCTGCCTCTGTTGCAGACGGTTGAATATTTGAGGGCCTTTCTCATGACCCGGCTCGCATGGAGCCAGTTGAACACAGTTCTCATCATATCAGGTGCGTTTGGTCTGTTTCGACGTGATGCCGTGCTCCAGGTCGGCGGATACAGTCTCGGCACGGTCGGCGAGGACATGGAATTGGTGGTCAAGTTGCACCGTGACCTGCGCGAACGAAAACAGGATTACCGGATCAAATTCATCCCGGAACCCGTCTGCTGGACTGAGGCACCTGAAACGCTCGAAGTCTTGCGTCACCAGCGAACCCGCTGGCAGCGCGGGACGCTCGAGACCTTCGAACGACATGGCAAGATGGCGTTCAATCCCCGGTATGGGCTGGTTGGCGTAATCGGATTCGGCAACATCCTGATCTCGGATGTGATTGGCCCTGTGGTCGACGCCATTGGGTATATATTGTTCCCGATCCTGGCCATTACGGGAACACTTCCACTCGACTATTTCCTTGCCTATGTCGCTGTCACATCCGGCTTTGGACTTGCCATATCAGTTGGGTCTCTGGCGCTGGAAGAAGCCCAGCTCAGACGCGTTCCGAAGGCCTCTGATCTCGCGCTTCTGACGGGTATCTGCATCCTGGAAAATCTGGGTTACCGTCAGTTGAACAGCTTGTGGCGCATCCGGGGAGGGCTGCAATATCTTCAGAAGAGCCAGTCCTGGGGCGTCATGACCCGTAAGGGGTTCACATCATATTGATCGCGGATCATGTGCAAATAACCAGATAGATGAAATTCAATCTACTTTGTTTGCGAGATGTTGAGCTTAACTTGTCATGATGCGCTTTAACGATTCGGTTGCTTGCGGAAGGATTCATGCAAATGCCCGCTAAAATTCTTGTCGCAGATGATGACCGCCTGTTGCGCGGACTTCTACAGCACAAGCTCGCAGCTGCGGGCTTTGAAGTGGACATCGCCGAGGACGGAGGCACAGCCTACCAACTCGCCAGCACGATGCAGTATGCCCTATTGGTACTGGACGCGATGATGCCTGTCATGGATGGATTCGAAGTGCTGCGCCGCCTGAAGGATAATCCTTATACGGCCCGGCTGCCTGTCGTCATGCTGACAGCGCGACGGGGAGAACAGGATGTGATGGATGCTCTCGAACAGGGCGCCAGCGAATATCTGACGAAACCATTCATTCCTGACGAACTGGTCTTGCGCATCCGGAAGCGGATTGAGGATGATCAGGCGCGAGAGTTGTATGCTCAGACTCAGCGGAATCTTCCAAATGAGCGCATCGCATAGCCGAAACGCCTGAACGAGCGTGTGGCCCTCAAGGACTCTCGCTTGATATCAGAAAGTCTACTGAAACCTCCGTTCCGGCTTCCTCGATATAGAGGGCGCCGGGTGAGAAAGTCATTCCGGCGGGAAGCGGCGACTGCGGTCTCCACGCCGGATCCAGATCCAGGCGGAGCCCGTAGACCGGAATCTCGCTCGTCACTGTAACGACAATGCTTGTTTCAGTGCCGCTTGTGTCTACCGAAACGCTATCGCGCATGGTCCACCAGTCTCCGTACTGCTGGAGCGTTCCGAACCAGGAGTAGGGTTTCAGGACGGGAATGATTGCCTTCAGGAATTCGAGCTTCTCCCCCGTGACATTGGGGTGGATCAACATCACGAAGCTGCCTCCATAATCGGAAAGCTGTTCGGCAAGCTCGATTGCGGAAGCGAGACGCAGATTCATGTGAGGGGGAATTTCGTCCTCGATCGCTATCGGAAACTGGAAGATGCTGGTTGTGTCGGCATAGCCTCGACTGAAATTCATGCGGAAGGGAAGATGGGTCAGCACATTGCCGGATGTTGCAGTCGATGCGTATTTGTACCCGCTCGCTTCAAGGGCTTCGGGCAGGCGCTCCGGGGTCGCAAGATAACCGGGTCGAAAAGAGACCACTTCGGTCTCTGTCAAGTGTTCCAGAAGAAACTTGCTGACCCGCAATTCGCCCAGAATCGTTGCGCTCCACACGCGTGCACGGTTGAGAACACGAGGCTGGTAGTCGGGAAAGCGCTCCTCGCCATCACCCAGGGGGATGCCTGAAAAGCCGCTTGGATGCGCGACCGTGTGACTGCCGATTTCCATTCCAGAAATAGCGACCCGGCTGAGGATCGGCAGGGTCCGGTCGTTGAAGAATGCCTTGTCGTTATAGTCGTCAAAATATTTGGTCTGAACAAAGAAGGTTCCCAGCAATCCTTTTTCCACCAGAAGGCTGGTGTACACTTCCAAATTGGACATGGAGTGTGTGTAGTCGACGTCGAACGAGATCACGACGGCGAGATCGCGGGCCTCGGGCACCGTATGCAGAGTGATCGCATGAGGTTCTTCTTGTACGTAGATGGATTTGATCCAGCGGAGCCATGTGTCGACGGAGGGTTCATACGCATTGCCATAGTTTCTGGACGCTCCCCCTGTGCGGCCGTTTGTCGCCTTGAGGATAAAGAAGCCGAGATCGAAGCCGAGCGCGTAGGCATGTCCACCCTGGTCGGAAGCCTTTGTAACCAAGGCGGCGGAGCCGTCCTCATAGGAGGCGAGAACAGTGCTGGCGCCCAGAAATGACTGGGCGCCGATGCGCTGGGTCTCATCATCGGGGTTGCCAATCCGAACTGTCTCTTCTTCAACTCGGTCAATGAATGACAGCGTCGGGTCTGATCCGGTGAAGCGAATTTCGGAATGGCTGCGGGATTGTTCGATGCGATCGAAGCCGAACATGCCCTGAAGCCCACCCCCGAGTACTTGTGTGGCAATCAGTGTGCCGCCCGTTTCGACATGTTGTCCAAGCATACCCAGACTATCGGCATCGAGTAGCTGACCAGAAATTGCCGGATAGACCATGACGACTTTGTGCCTGACAGCCGTCTTGGTATCTCGGGTTATCCGAAAAGGGACGCCGATGCTCTTCAGGCCTCCTGCCAGTCCGAGCCAGGACGACTCGTCATCTGTCAGCAAGATTGCGAGCCTGGTATCCGAACCGGTGGCATAGTCAGTCCAGTCGGATGTTCCCTCTGTGGCGACGACGCTGATCTCGGCCGGTCCGCTCAGGCCCGAAAGACTGTCGAGTGAGGGGCGGCGCAGAAAGGCAAGAATACTGGTTCCCACTGCCGCAATGACTAGGGCAGAAACCAATATGGCAATGCGTCTGTTCCAGTACATTCAAGGGGCCTGTCGTGAGTGCTGTATACCCTAGCAACCTCACAACCCCCTATATTTCGTGAACGTGCCTGCCTGTCCGGCCTAGTACTCGTACTTTTCGATATGCGTCAGCTTGAGTGTATAGGCAGCGTCGGCCAGTTCGCTCTCCTGTGTCTCGGTGGTCAGGATGCCCTCGACCCAGACCGCCTGAGCGAGGTCTTTCAGCAGGATCGGGTCCTCGGTCGAGACGAAGACGGTCTGGTTCGGCGGCGGCGGCGGTGCGTGGATGCAGGCGCCGAAATAGGGCACCATCAGGAATTCGGCAACTTCGGCCTTGGCGCCATATTCGAACGGCACCGTGTATCCCGGCAGCCGGATGGTCTTGCCGTTGAGCTCCTTGACGGTGTTGAACGTGCCGATCTGAACCATGGCGTCTGCGGCTGAGCCTTCAGCGACGCCACCCCCCCCATACAGCATGGACATCTGGCTCTGGTACATCTGGGCAAGGCGTTCTTCCTCACCTTCGGGCATCAGGTCTTCCCAGCCGATCTCGGTCACGCCGCGGGCTTCGGCTTCAGCTTTCTTGCGCGCCTGATCGGCGGCGCGGGCGGCAATGGTCGCTTCGCGTTTCGCTTTGCGCTCTGCTTCACTCTCGCCGATCTTGTCGCCCACCTGCGGGGCATCCGCAGTCGTTTCCGCTTCAGGGGTAGAGGTTCCTGGATCAGACGGTGTGTCGGCTTGCCCGCAGGCGACGAGAAAGCCTGTCATCAGGGCGGCGGTCAGGAGGGAGGAAATCTGTTTCATGATGCCAATCTAGGATGCGCGAGCGTGGCCCGCCAGTGGGGTTGAGCGGTTCAGAGCCGAATGGACAATCCATCGGCCAGCGACCGGCGAAAGGCCATCCAGGCCGGGATCGCGCCGGCGAGCAGGGCAGCGCCCGTCACCGCCAGCAGCGTATAGATATCTGTCGGTCCCGGCCCGGTGCCAATCAGGGAAATGCCGTAATGCGCAGAGACGAGTGGGCCAACCACAGCGAGAAGCACGTGAATGAGCAGGATGCCTAGCGCCGCGCCGAGGAAACCAACCAGGCCCGCCTCCAGTACCAGGAGCGCAAAGATGTGGCCCGGCCGGGCACCCACAGCGCGCAGGATCGACATCTCCCGCCGCCGCTCATTTAAGCTGGTCAGAATGGAGGTGAGGATGGAGACGACGCCCACCGCGATGACAAAGATCGAGACCGCCAACAGGGCGCGCTCGGCAATCGCGGTCACACTCCAGAGTTCCGCGAGTGCCTGTGACGGGATGATCGCCATCAGCGGTTCGCCCCGGTTCGTATTGATCTCGCGCCGCGTGGTGAGAATTGTGCCCCGGCGCTTCAGGCCGAGGAATATGGCGGTGACGGTCTTCGGCGTCAGGTCGAAGGACCGGATCGTCTCTTCGGTGATATTGTCGGCGAGCGGGTTCTTCGCGCCGGTTTCCCAGCCGACATGAATTGCCGTAATCGCCTCCAGCGAGACGTGCACGGTCTGGTCCACAGGGGTTCCCGTAGGGGCGAGGATGCCGACGACACGGAAAGGGCGGTTTTCGTGCCCTGATCCAAAGTCTGCCTGGCCGAGGCCGTGCGACAGGATCATCGGGCTTCCAAGTGTGTAATTCAGCTCGCGCGCCACATCGGCGCCTATGACCGCCTCGAACAGGTCTTCGAATTGTTCGCCCTGGGCCAGTAGCAGGTCCTGATTGCGACCGTATTTGTAATGGTCGAAATAATCCGGGGTCGTGCCCATGACGCGGAAGCCTCGATGGCTATCGCCGAGGGAGATCGGGACGGCCCAATCGACGTCCGGCCGGGCCGCGATTTCCTGATAGGTCGGCCATGAAACCTCTGCCGTCGCGCTGCCCATCCTGAATACAGAGTAGAGCAGCAGATTCACGCTGCCTGTCGGGGCGCCCACGATCAGTTCGGTCCCGGAAATCGTATTGCCAAAGCCTTCGCGCGCGCCAGTGCGGGCCTTGTCCACGCCGAGGAATAGCGCAACCGACAGAGCCACGGCGAGCAGGGTCAGCAGGACCGATCCCTTGCGGTTCATCAGGCTTTTCCAGGCAAGGGAGAGAATCGCGCTCATGCAGTCACTCCCACGCGATTGATCTCTCCCAAGTCCACCGACCGGTCGAAATGTGAGGCAAGGCTGGCATCATGGCTGACGAACAGGAGCGCTGCGTCCGTGCGCCGGGCTTCCTCACTCAGCAATTCGATGAAACGGTCGCGGGCATCTGCATCAAGGGCCGAGGTTGGCTCATCCGCGATCACGATTTCCGGGCCGCCGATCAGGGCGCGGGCCGCAGCGACACGCTGCTGCTGGCCAACTGAGAGGTCAGACACGCGGCGCGTAAGCAGGGTTTCATCGGTCAGGCCAAGACGCGCCAGCAGGCGCCGGGCTTCGTCGTCTTCCTCGCCGCTGATGGCTGCGCGCCGCTGGGGGGAAAACCGCAGGGGCAGGGTCACGTTTCCGACCACGGAGAGATAAGGGACGAGGTTGAACATCTGGAAGATAACGCCGAGATGGTCGGCCCGCAGGCGATCACGCGCTGCCGGCTTCAGGCTTGAGAGGTTCTGGCCGAGAACGTTGACCTGACCTGAGCCTGCTTCCAGAACGCCGGCAATAATGCCGAGCAGGGTGGATTTTCCCGAGCCGGACGCGCCGCGCAGGAACAGGCGCTCGCCCGCCTCAAGCCGGAAAGCCGCAATGTCGAGCACGTCCTCGCCAGTCGTCCAGGCAAAACGCAAATCCGAGATCGAGACGACAGGCTCTGCCATGTCAGGATCCGAAAGGCAGGAAGGGATTGTCCGGCGTCAGCGTTGCGGACGCTGTCTCGCCCGCTTCGCCGAGATAGATGGCATCCACTTCCTCAAAGACCGGATACTTCTCAAAGCCGGTGAACATCAATCCGTCCAACTGGCTCGGTCGACGGCAATCCCAGACGATTGAAAGCGTGAGCGCGGCATGGTCGCCGGACCGGCGTACATCTGCTGACCGTTCGACCAGATCACACCGCGCATTGCCCATCAGTTCGGTCAGGCCCTCGGCGTATTTTTCCAGTTCGGTCGATTTCTTCTTTGTCTTTTCAGACAGGCCGTAATTGGCCAGCGGTGCATCGACGGTGATCGTGACGAAATTGGTGTCGAGCGTTACGGCGAGTTCTGCAGCACCATGCATATGCGCCTCGCCGCCAATATGCTCTTCGTCATGGTGGTCTGTTTCTTCCACCGCTTGCGGGATGGTGGTTCGGGCAGGGGAGGGTGCCTCGTCGGCCAGAGTTTCCGCCGGAGGCGGAACCCCAGCTGTCGGTTCGGGCTCATAGGGCGCTTCTGCACTGCAGGCGGCGCTCAATACTAATGCGGCGCAGGCCAGAAGCCAGCTGCTGCCCCGACCCCATGATCGATCCATCATATCGCTCCCATCGCCCCACCTGGGGAATTCAGTAAAACCGGAAAATCTTCTCGCAAGCCGAATAATGATACCATATAACACTTCTTCGCAAGGCCGCAGGACGCGGTTATAGACCGCACCTGACTGTTAACGGACCGGCTGACAGCTTTCCATGTTTGAATCCATGCAGGCCCCTTTGTTTTTCGGCTTGATCGCGGCCTTTGTGACCACGGTCGGCCTCATCGCTGTGGCGATGCGGGGCGATTGGAGTGCGCGCTTCTCCGCCGTCATGGGCCTCGCGGCGGCCGGTATGCTCGTCACGCTCAGCCTGTTGCACATTGCGCCGGAAGCGTTCGCCGAAAGCACGCGGGCGCCATACTTCATGCTGGGCGGGTTCCTCGGCGGGTTGATACTGAATTACGGCCTCAACACATTCTTCCCGGAAAGCGTGAATGGCGGCCGTATGGCGGCTGTAACCCCCATAATCGCGATTGCCATCCATTCCTTCATCGACGGCGTGATCTATTCGGTGACCTTTGCCGCGAGCTTTTCCGCAGGCGTCTATGCGGCGGTCTCGCTGATCTTGCATGAGTTTCCGGAAGGCGTGATCGCGTTTGCGATCCTGCGACGGCATAATTTTTCGAACCGGCAATCCTTCCTGTGGGCCTTCCTGGCTGCGTCCGCCACGACCCCGTTGGGCGTGCTTATGTCGTCGCCCTTCATGTATTTCCTGGGAAGCGAGGCGGTTGGCGCTCTGTTCGCGGCCTCTGCCGGCCTGCTCCTCTATGTTGCGACAGGCCCTTTGATGGCCCCGCTGAAGGAGGAGCCGCCGTTGCGCAGCCTGCTGGCCCTGTCCGCCGGTGTCGCCATAGCGCTCGTGCTGTCCTTCCTGCCGGTGCATGACCATGATGACGACCATCACGAGGCCATCCACATGGAAGCGCCGCATCCGCTGCCGGACGAGATCTGATGCGGCCTCGGCTCATCGCCTTTCTGGCATGCTGCCTGATAGCCTGCCTTGCTGTCACCTCTGCGCCGCAAGCAGCGTTCGGCCACCCGGAAGACGAACTTTGCCTGCCGGGGGGAGGGATGGATCCCGCTTTGTGCCGGGAGCTTCAGGAGCTGGACCGGGCTGGCGATGCGACTGAAACGGGAGACGACGTTCCGGGCGGGGAGGTTGAACTCGACCGATCCTGGCTCGAGACAGCCATCTTCTATCTCCGTATCGGTTTCGAGCACATCCTGCCGATGGGCGTGGATCATATCCTGTTCGTACTTGCACTCTTCCTGTCCAGCCGGCGGGTCAAGCCGCTGCTCTGGCAAATCTCCGCGTTTACGCTGGCGCACACTTCCACGCTCGGCCTTGCTGCGGCCGGTGTGATCGCGCCTCCGGCGAGTATCGTCGAGCCGCTGATCGCGCTGACCATCGCCTGGGCCGCCTTTGAGAACATTCTGTTCAAGGAGCCCAGCGCCTGGCGCCCCGCGCTGGTCTTCGGGTTCGGCCTGATCCACGGCATGGGCTTTGCGGGCGCCTTCGGGGATCTCGGTCTGCCGCCCGGTATCTTCTGGCCGGCTTTGATCGGATTTAATGTCGGCGTGGAGATTGGTCAGTTGGCCGTGATCGGCATGGCGCTTGCAGGTGCCTTGATCATCAGGGGCGTCCTGAAACAGGCAGGCCGGGCAGATCTTTACCGGCTGGTTCTGGTCTGGCCCGTATCTGCGGCCATTGGAGTTATCGGGCTCTGGTGGGCCATTGAGCGGGCTTTCCTTAACCCTTAGCCTGACAAAGTGCGCTCCGGCTTGGAACGGAACGCACTTCTATGATCTCTCGCGACTGGATCAGACATTTCGCCCCGGCTGTGCTCGCCTCTGCGCTGGCAGGCTGGATCGGGTTTGCCGAACATGCGTCCGCCTATATGCCGCATGAGATGACGCCGGTTGTACGCAGGCCTGCTCCCATATCGGAGGAGCAGGATCTCGCCTCCAAACAGGTCTATGCGGAAGCCGCCGCCTGGCGCGGTGCGGAAGCCAAGCAGGCGCGCAATGCCATGATTGCAGCCTGGCTGGGCGGGCTAAACGATGCCGGGATGGCCGACTATTCCGTCCGTCATCTTGAAAAAGGGTTGATCTACGCGATCCGCTTCCGGAACCCAATTGATGGAGACGACATACATGCGCTCTGGGTCGCTGTGCCGGACGGCCCGGACCTGCCGTCATCGGTCGTCCTGCGCACGCCGCACCACGGCGCGGCCGATCCGACCATCCTGGAACTGCAATCGTGTACGTCGCGGCGGACCCTGCAGGTGTCGCATGGGGCCCTGCCCACGGACCAGGCGGAGGCCAGGGCTGTCTCGCAACTCAGTACATATCTGGATGCACCCGATCCGATGCCGATCACGGTGCTCAGCGAAGCGCGAGACATTTGCCGTCAGATTTCCCGCGTTCTTCCGACGCCGGAAAATTAGGCCGGGTCAGGCAATCTTGCTGAGTCGCTCTGCGGCAGTCTCATCGGCGTCGCGCATGGTGAACCGCTTGGTGAACTCGGTGACGCGCGGCGCGATTTCGGTCTGGAAACGTCTGCCATTGAACACGCCATAATGACCCACGCCCGGCTGGATATAGTCGGTCTGCATGTCCTCTGGCACCTTTGAACAGATGGTGTGCGCAGCCTGTGTCTGGCCGATGCCGGAAATGTCGTCCATCTCACCTTCAACGGTCATCAGCGCGACATCGCGGATCAGCTCAGGCTTGACCAGATGCGTGCCGCGATACCGATAGATGCCGCGCGCCAGCTGGTGTTCCTGGAAAACACGCACGATGGTCTGCAGGTAGAATTCCTCGGTCAGGTCGAGCACTGACAGGTATTCATCATAGAATTCCCTGTGCTTGCCGACATTGTCACCATCACCCTCGACCAGATGGTTGAAGAAATTCCAGTGCGCATCGACATGGCGCGACCAGTTCATATTCATGAAGGACGCAAGCTGGACAAAGCCTGGATAAACACGCCGGAACATGCCCGGATACGGGCCGGGCACTGTGTGGATCATGTTCTCTTCGAACCAGGACAGCGACTTTTCTTCAGACAACACATTCGGAATGGTCGGGCTGAGCCGTGTATCGATGGGCGAACCCATGAAGGTCATCGAGGCGGGACGGGCCGGATCGTCTTCCTCGGCCATCATGGCAATTGCGGCAAGGACCGGGGGGCCCGGCTGGCAGACACCCAGCACATGCGCGCCGCCGCCGAGAAATTCCAGCATGGCGCGGATATGGTCGATGTAATCGTCCAGATCGAACCGGCCGAGCCAGACGGGTGCCATGCGGGCATCCTGCCAGTCGGTGATGTAGACGTCATGGGTCGGCAGGAACGCTTCGACCGTTCCGCGCAACAGGGTTGCATAGTGACCGGAGAGGGGGGCGGCAATCAGAAGACGGGGTTGCGGACCCAGCTTGTCGGCATTGCGCGCCGCAGCCAGCGCTTCCGGGTCTTTCCGGAAGTGAACAAGATTGCACCAGGGGGAGCCCCAGGCCGCTACGGGCGTCACGTCCACCGGTGCGCTGTTAATGCGGACGGAGTCGATACGCCATTCGGGTTTGCCATAATAGCGGGTGGCGCTTTCAAACACATCCGCCATCGCGGTCAGCGACCGACCATAATCGGTCTGGCCGAGCGGGTTCAGCGGAGAACTCAACGCGGCCCGGCTGGCCCGGGCGGCAATGCGCATTGGCGCCATTGCGGCACGATTGATTTCGACAAGTGAATACAGCATGAGTCACACGCCTTCCATGTTGCAGTGCAGCATATGTCTCTATCGGTACAAGGGCAAACAGATTCGCCACACAGGCGTGTGCCCAATCCGGCGTATGATGGTTTCAATCTTCGTGAAAATTGACCGAATTGGGCAAGCAGTCATTTAACCGGGACAGGGTAAATTCCTCCCATAATGGAGTGACTGCCATGTTCCTCAAATGCCAGCCTAATCCCCATCGCGGTGGACGCATGACGCGGGCGCTCGTTTATGAGCAGGCTCCGGGTCAGCGTTTTGCCATTGATGCAGAAATCCTGCACAAGCAGCCGGAATTGCTGAGTGATTTTGGCCGGTTCATGCATGCGCGGTTCCGTATCCTGGATGCCTTGGCCTATTTCATCTGCCTTGCAGGGGTATTGGCGTCGCTTGCCTTCGTCTGGTGGATGTTCCTGCCGGGGATCGCGATCTGCACCATGATGCTGGCCGTCAATCGGAAGGCCGCTGGTGAAATCGCCCTGAAGGCCGCACGCAAGTCGGCTGACAATTTCCGCAAATTGCACGAAATGGGTTGTCTGTGGCTGGTCTTCGCCTGATCTGCCCTAGATGCGGATCATGCCGAGTACGGCCGAGACGATCGCCACCAGAGTGAACATCAACGAAAAGCTGACTGACACGGCGCGCTGCCCTTTGCGGCTGGTGCGCTCGCCTTTGTGTTTCTTTCCCGGTGTCAGCATCCACCGGTTTGAGTAGAAGCCGAAGGCTGCCAGCAAGGCCGTCACCGCTGCAGCCCAGCTTGACGCGAGCAGGAAGAAGGCGCCCGAGGCCAGCATCATGCCGGCGATAGGCGTGGAGGTCTGCAACAGCAATTCCCGCACGTGCCGATCAGCCCGCGAGCCATCCAGCTTGTCGAAACTGCAATTGGGCGAGGCAATGGCGGCCACCCAGGATGAGCCGATGGCCATGGCCCCGGAGAGCAGGCCGAGATGTGTGGCGGTGGCGGCGATTCCTTCGAACATGTTGGGAATATGCGCCGGATTCGCTGACCAGCCTAGAGAAAGCTGCGGGAGATAACGGACGCGATAATTTTTTCCTCGGCAGGAACCTGCCCGTCCAGCATCAACATGGCGAGGCCATGGACTATGGACCAGGCCTGGAGCCGCTTCACCATCTGCAATTCGGGTGGGGCGTCCGCAGGCAGCACGTCTTGCAGCGTGTCCGAGAGCATTGCGAAACCATTCGTCTGACCGTTCTGGTCGCTATCCAGCGCATTCGGCTTAGGGGCTTTGGACATCATCAATTTGAAGAGCGAGGGATTGGCCAGGGCGAAGCGGACATAGGCCCGGCCCATGGCTTCAAACGCGTCCATTCCGCCGCCGGTTTCTTCTGTCGCACGCGCAAACGTGTCGGAGAGTTTTTCACTTCCCACCTGGCACAAGGCGCCCAGCAGGGCGGCCTTGTTGGGAAAGTGTCGATACACGGCCGTCGCCGAAACCCCCACCTTGCGGGATATTTCGCGAAGACTCAGCTTCTCGGCAGGACGTTGGCTTATTTGGGCCAGCCCTTCTTCAATAAGGGCAGCCTGCAAGTCGCCATGATGGTAGCGATTGCCCTGAGTCTCGATGTTGACACTGTTATCATCCGTCGGCATGTTATCAATGTAAACATTGTGGTGCAGACCACAAGCGGAGGAGGCAACGGCATGTACATGCCGCGCCCTATTCCGCCGAGTTTTCAGACAATTTTTCAGCCTGGCTGAGTGGGGGGACGGGGGACCGCTCTTTGCGGTCCCCTTCCACGTATCCTTAAAGCGCAGCCTCGTAGACCTTCGCATAGTCATCTGCGCTCATCGGCTTCGGATTGCCGAAATGGGCAAGATCCTTGAGCGCATACTCTACCACGCCGGGAGCATCCTCCGCAGACAAGCCGATCGCGGAGAGGGTTGCGGGAATGCCGATGTCCGCATTCAGTTCTGCAATCGCATCGCCCAGGTCCGCGCCGGGTTTCAGGCCCATGGCCTGGCGCAGGCGGACATATTTCTCATCAGCTGAGCCCTCGTGGAAGCGCAGGATGTGCGGCAGGAAGATTGCGTTCAGTGTGCCGTGGTGCAGGCGTTTGTCATGCAGGCGACCGGCCGCGTGCGACAGGGCATGGACACCGCCAAGGCCCTTCACGAATGCCAGCGCCCCTTCATAGCTCGCCATCATCATGTGCCAGCGGGCATCAGCGTCCGACCCGTCCTTGACCGCCTTCTTCAGCCAGCCATTTCCGACCGCGCGGTAAATGCCCTCATAGGCAATGCCTTCAGCTGGCGGGTTCACGGTGGGAGACAGCACGGATTCAATACAATGTGTGACGGCATCCATGCCGGTGGCCGCCGTCAGGCCCGCAGGCAGGCCGAGGGTCAGGTCGGGGTCGCAGATGGCTGTCGCGGGGATCAGGTTCGGGGAGACGATGGTCTCCTTGCGACCATTTTCCAATACGAGGACGAGGCCGACAGAAACTTCCGAGCCTGTGCCGGACGTGGTTGGAATGGCGATCAATGGGGGAATCTTGCCGATCTTCTTGGCGCCGCCGGTGATGGCAGCATAATTCTCCAGCGGTTCGTCATGGCTGACCATCAGGCCGATGCCTTTGGCATGGTCCATGGAAGAGCCGCCGCCCAGCGCGATCAGGCCATCCGCGCCGCATGCCTTATAGGCGGCAGCGGCTTCTTTCGTCTGTTTCTCGGTCGGGTTCGGGACTGTCTCGGCGAACACGCCGGCCGGGGCGACGCCCAGCGCATCCTCGACCTTGGCCAGGATTCCGGCTGCCTTGATGCCGTGGTCCGTCACGATGAAGGGACGGGTCATGCCGAGCTTCTTCGCCGTACCGGCCAGCTGTTTCAGGGCGCCGGAATCGAAGATGCAGGTGGTGAGATAATTGATGACGGGCATGGCGTGGTCCTCGTTGGGATGTTTCCTCGCCGACCATCTGCCCCAGCGGCAGCCCGTAGTTCAAGCCTGACCGTGGGAGAACTGGGATGGTACGCCGCAGTATACGGGCGAAAGCCGCCGAATTCGGAACGTACCGAGCTACAATCACAGGAGAGAGGCGCGGGAGCAATTCGGAACAATACCTAATCGCGATGCCATGCCGCGCGGCACGCGCCCGCGCGTCAAAACGGGTAATTTTATGCAGGAAAACATAGGTTTAGGTCTCTCGCATCCGGCGCAGGTAGGTGCGCCAAAACAGGAGTGACATGACATGAAACAGCTTCTCCTAGCCTCATTGGTTGCCGGGGCAACCTGGCTTGGAACGGCGCCTGCCGCATCGGCAGACGACAATCCCTGGATGGTGCGCGGGCGCGTTATCGGGGTCCTGCCGGATGAATCCGGTGACCTCTCCGTTGCGGGGGCACAGCTCCCAGGAGATGTAGAGATTTCGAACCAGTATGTGCCTGAACTCGACATCACCTATTTCTTCACCAAGAACATCGCGGTCGAGCTGATCCTTGGTGTCACGCCGCACGATGTGAAGGCGACCGGTGTGACGGTTCCCGGCGTGCTCGACAATGCCACCATCGATCTGGGCGATGTCATGCTGTTGCCGCCAACCCTGACGGTTCAGTACCATTTCGTGAACGACAGCCAGTGGAAGCCCTATGTTGGTGCTGGCGTGAACGCGACCTTCTTCTTTGACGAAGATCAAGGCCCGGTGGCGGACGGGATCGACTATGATGCCAGCGTCGGCCTCGCCCTTCAGGCTGGCGTTGATTACGACCTTGATGGCGAGCCCGGTGGTTGGGCTATCAATGCAGACATCAAGAAGATCTGGATCAATCCGGATGTGACTGTGGATTTCACCACGGCGCTTGGCGCAACAGTGGATGCTGACGTGGACATCGATCCACTCGTGGTGGGACTGGGGCTCGGATACAAGTTCTGAGCACCACCTTTTGAGGGCAGGGCTTCCCCATTGATCCTGTCCTCACTCTCCCCCCTGGGCCGCGTTCTTTCCCGATAACGCGGCCTTTTTTCTGCTTTCTGCAGACCGGTCGTTGCACCCCTCGCCGGCGCGTATACAGATTGCGGCCATGGCTATTCTTTCTGTCAAAGATCTTCGTGTTTCCTTCGACACTCCGGACGGTGTGGTCGAGGCGGTTAAAGGCATCAGTTTCGATGTCGCAAAAGGCGAATGCCTCGGCATTGTGGGCGAAAGCGGCTCAGGAAAGAGCCAGTCCGCGCTCTCTGCTCTGGGATTGCTGGCGGGCAATGGCACGGCGACGGGCCGGATCGAGTTCGACGGCATCAACATGCTGGATGCATCGGACGCCACGCTGCGCGAAATTCGCGGCGCGCGGATGTCCATGATCTTCCAGGATCCGCTGACCAGTCTGACGCCGCACATGACCGTTGGCGCGCAGATGCGCGAAGTGCTCGCCCTTCACAAAGGGCTGAAGGGGCAAGCCGCCGACCGGATCTGTGTCGACTGGCTGGAGAATGTGCGCATCCCCGAGGCGGCGCGCCGGATGAACCAGTTCCCGCATGAACTCTCTGGCGGCATGCGCCAGCGCGTCATGATTGCGATCGCCATGCTCTGTAATCCGGAGCTCCTGCTGGCCGACGAGCCGACGACTGCGCTCGATGTGACCGTGCAGGCGCAGGTGCTGGAGCTGATGGACGAATTGAAACGCGAAACCGGCACGGGCATCGCCCTCATCACTCACAATATGGGCGTCGTGGCTCGCATGTGTGACCGCGTCATCGTTATGCGTCATGGCGAGATCGTGGAGCAGGGCGGTGTGGACGACATTTTCTACAATCCGCAGGCCGACTACACGAAGATGTTGCTCAACGCCGTGCCGCGCATAGACGAGGCAGACCGACCCGGTCGTCCGGTCCTGTCGGCGCCGCCTGCACCCGAGATCAAGCCGGTCCTCAAGGTCGAGGACATGAAGATCCACTTCCCGATTTCGGTAAAGGGCGGCCTGTTCGGCAAGACCAAGCCGCTGAAGGCGGTGGATGGCGTGTCATTCGATTTGAAACCGGGTGAAACACTGGGCGTCGTAGGAGAATCCGGGTGCGGCAAGTCCACGCTCGCGCGGGGCGTCCTGAACCTGATCCCGCCGACCGATGGCACAGTGGCCTGGCTGGGCCGCGACATCTCAAAGGCCAGTCGCAAGGAAATGAATGGCTTGCGCGACGATCTCCAGATCGTGTTTCAGGACCCCCTCGCCAGCCTTGACCCGCGCATGACCATTGGCGCCTCCATTGCCGAGCCGCTGCAGGTGCACCAGCCGCGCCTTTCCCGTGCAGACCGGGAAGCAAAAGTTCGCGAAATTCTTCCTCGTGTCGGCCTCGATCCCAATTTGATCAACCGGTATCCGCATGAACTGTCAGGCGGCCAGAATCAGCGTGTGGGCATCGCCCGCGCCATGATCCTGCAACCGAAACTGGTCATCTGCGACGAGGCGGTATCTGCGCTCGACGTGTCGGTCCAGGCGCAGGTCGTAGACCTTCTGATTGAACTCCAGAAGGAATTCGGTCTCGCCATGATCTTCATCAGCCACGACCTCGCCGTCGTGCGCCAGATCAGCCACCGCGTCATGGTGCTGTATCTCGGTCGTGTGGTGGAGCTGGCCGGGCGAGATGCGATCTATACCGAAGCGCGCCACCCTTACACCAAGGCGCTGATCGCCGCCGTGCCGAATGCAGACCCAACCGGCGAGCGCAACCGTGAGCGGCTGCGGCTGACGGGCGACCTGCCGAGCCCGCTCGATAGCCGTGCATCCCTCCGCTTCATGAAGTCGAAACTCATTGATGACGGCGAGGCCAACCAGTACCAGCCAAAACTGGTCGAAGTCGGCCCCGGCCACCTCGTGGCGGAGCATGATCCGGTGCTGGGCGGCGAAGGGCTGCGCGTCAGCTGACCTCCCGCCACGGGCAGGGGACATCGGACGTAATCTTGGCTTAAGACGAATGTGCGATGGTGCAGGCTGTATTATTGCCGGAGCCTGCGCGTCTTGCCTCAATTGATCGGTCTTGTCCTAGTGGTCGTCCTCGTAATGGGCGGCCTTGTCCTGACGGGCGGGCATGGCGCCATGCAGGCGCTTCCCTTCGAGATTGCCCTGATCGGCGGCGCCGCCATCGGCACGATCCTGATCGGCAATTCGCCCAAAGTCGCCAAGGAGGCGTTTGGCGGGTTTGTGAAATCCTTTCAGGGCAGCCGCTGGCAGCGCGTCCAGCACCGTGAATTGCTCGTCCTGTTGTCGACGCTCATGCGCAAGGTCCGGCAGGGGGGCTTTGTGGCCATTGAATCCGACATTGAAGACCCGGACTCCTCGGCTGCGTTTGCGGCGGCGCCAACTGCGCTCTCGGACCCGTCCGTGCGGGACATGATCTGTGATTCTTTCCGCCTCATGGCGCTCGACCTGTCGGACCCGGCGCGCGCCGAAGCACATATGGAACAGTCCGTTGCGCTGCATATCGACCAGCGCATGAAGGCCGTGAATGCGCTCAACACGGTCGCAGACGCCTTGCCGGCGCTCGGGATCGTGGCGGCTGTACTCGGCATCATCAAGACGATGGGCTCGATCGACCAGTCGCCCGCGGTGCTGGGCATGATGATCGGATCGGCACTGCTCGGCACATTCCTCGGCGTCTTCCTTGCCTATGGGGTCGTCGGGCCTGTCGCAGCGCGGTTTGGCCAGATCGTGGAAGACGAGGCCCAGCCACTGGATGTGATCCGGACCGTGCTGTCCGCCTTTGGCAGCGGCGTGCAGCCTGGTATCGCCCTTGAACTTGGCCGGACCACCATTCCGGTGGACCAACGCCCGGATGCGGAATCGGTCGAACGTGCCCAGACCAGCGCACGGTTCGCCGAGCGCGCTGTCGCCTAGGCGAGCGGCCATTCTGCGTTGACCCCGGAAGAATGAAGCCGCATCACCCGTGAATGCCTGATATTCGTTTGGCCACGTTCAATTGCGAAAACCTGATGATGCGGTGCGATTTCGCGCGCTCCGGTCTCGCCAATGCCCGTAGCAGGCTGACAAATGTGGATGACGCGCTGATTGCCGAGCAGGTAGACGCCGTCTTCGATGTGCTTTCCGAGGATGACCGCACCCTGACGGCGCAAGCACTGGTCGCCACGCATGCAGAGGTTTGCGCGCTGCAGGAGGTCGAGAACCTCGTTACCCTGACCGCGTTCGACAATCGCTACGTGTCCCGATGGGCAGGCCGGCCCTTTGGGGAGCGTGTCCTGCATGAGGGCAATGACAGTCGCGGCATCGATGTGGGGCTGTTGTCCTCACTGCCCATTGTATTCCAGCGCAGCCATGCCCGTGCCACCTTTGGCCGGTTGGGCATCCCTCCGCCCCGTGGCGCTTCGGTGAACGACTATGTCTTCCGGCGTGACTGTCTTGAAGTGGATATTGAGAAGGATGGGCGCCAGCTGACCCTCTTCATCTGCCATTTCAAATCCATGCATGGGGGGCGCAAGCGCACTGTGGCGGTGCGGGAGGCAGAGGCTCAGGCCGTACGCCGTGTCATCAGCCAGCGCTTCCAGAACCCGGCCGAGGAGGAATGGGTCATTCTTGGTGATTTCAATGATTACTGGGAAGTCGATGGCCGGCCCGCTCGGCCGCATGGTCTGGGCCCTCTGGTAGGAGATGGGTTTGCGGTGGACCTCGCCAGCCGCGCGATTGCCAATCCGTATGAACGCTGGACCCATCATTACAGCGGTGACGACACCTATGGCGCCCTTGATCACATCTTCCTGTCCCCACGACTTGCAGCGCTGAATCCCGCCGCCAGCGTCGAGATCGTACGGGCCGGAGCGCCTTATCGGGCCGAGAGATATGACGGAATCCGCTTCCCCGGCGTTGGCTGGGTGACGCCCAAGGCATCTGACCATTGTCCGATGGTGACGACTTTAAAATTTGAAGGTCGCCTTGCGGCACCCTAATTTATGTTGGCTGTGGTAAACATGGGGGCCGAGAGGCAGTGTCACGCTTTGATAATCTGATCGAGACGGTGGAGGCCTATCAGGCCCTCGCAGCCGAGAATTACGACCGGATCCGGACCTTGGCCGAGGAGGTACGCAGTGGATTCTGCGACTATCTCGGTGCCAGCGATGGGGTCTGTGTCCACCTCGTGCCCCCTGTCGGGGCCTACAAGCCGAAGGCGCATGGCGATGCGGCCTTCTCGATCCCGCCGCGTGGATTTCGCCTGCTTGGCCCCATTTCATTCGGTTTGGCGGTCCGAGTCTCACGCGATACCGACTGGCTGAGGCTGGTTATGGAGTGTCGCAAGATTGGCGACAAGTTCAAGATCCAGATCGAGGATGGTTCGGTATACGAATTCAGCCTGCCTCTGAAAGAGGCGACCCCCGACCCCTTCTACGAACACCTCTATCAGCACATCCTGCTCTGGTTCTCCGACCGGGTCGAACGCTACAAAGAGGGCGATTATGGAACCCGGGAGATCGGGTTCGACTTTGCTGATGATATAAACGCGGCCCAAGCCTAGTTTTTTTGCTGACTGGCGGGCAGGGTGCACCATAAAACGGGACTTGTATGGACCAATTTGATTTTGCACTGGCATCCGCCGGGTCCAGCGAGCTGATCTTTGCTTGCGCCCTCATCGGGGCGCTTGGGATCGGCGCGCAATGGGTTGCCTGGCGTATCCAGGCACCGGCCATCGTGCTCATGGCGCTTGCCGGCCTGGCTGTTGGTCCGCTCTGGACCGTTGTCTTCGGCGAGCCTCTGCTGAACCCTGAGAAGGTGTTCAATGGCGGCAGCAATGAATTGCTACGCCCCATCGTGTCGTTGGCCGTTGCCGTGATCCTGTTTGAGGGCGGCCTCGTCCTGAAATTCGAAAACCTTCGGGACGCCGGCGCAGCCGTGCGGCGCATGGTGTTCCTCGGTGGCCCCCTGGCCTGGGCGCTGGGCACGTTTGCGGCCCATTATGCCGCCGGTCTGGATTGGGGCAGTTCTGTTGTGTTCGCGGGTGTGCTGGTGGTTACCGGGCCGACCGTGATCATGCCCTTGCTGCGTCAGTCCAAACTGGGCGGGCGCACCGGCCAGTTCCTGAAATGGGAAGGCATCGTCAACGACCCCGTAGGGGCCTTGTTTGCCGTTGCCGCCTTCGAAATTATCCGCGTGGCAGCGACCGGCGAGTCCATCCTGGGCAAGGGAGCCATGATCATCGTGGCTGCGGCGCTCGGCGTCGGATTAGGCTTTGCCTTCGGGTGGGCGATTGTGCGGGCTTTCCGTCAGGGCTGGACGCCGGAATACCTGAAAGCGCCCATCATCTTCGCGTCGATCATTCTCTGCTATGCGCTGGCAGAAATGATCGAGAAGGAAATCGGCCTTGTTGCCGTCACGGCCTATGGCATGACGCTGGCCAATTCGCGCCTCGCGGGCCTCGCAGAACTCCGAAAATTCAAGGAAGACATCGCGGTCTTGCTGGTTTCGGGCGTATTCGTCATCCTGACGGCAAATCTCACGCCGGATGTCATCCGTCGCGCCCTGACCTGGAACACGCTGGCCTTCCTGCTGACCATGCTGTTCGTCGTGCGGCCCCTGTCGGTCTGGATTGCCACATTCGGGACGCTGAAGCGCAATGAAGCCCTCCTGCTCGGCTGGATCGCGCCGCGCGGGATCGTGGCCGTGGCCGTCTCCAGCCTGTTTGCTACCCTGCTGGAAGACCTCGGTCGGCGCGGGGATTCGCGGTTCTATTTCTCCGGTGCGGAACAGATTACCCCGCTCGCCTTTGCGATGGTGTTCGTCACAGTGGTCCTGCATGGCTTTACGATCGGGCCGCTCGCCCGGCGCTTGGGGCTCGCCCGCAAGGAGCGGCCGGGTGTGTTGCTGGTCGGGGTGAATCCGTGGAGCATCGATCTGGCGAAAGTGCTGAAGGATGTCGGTATCGAGCCAATTCTGGCGGACAATAACTGGCGTCGGCTCCGGCCTGCCCGGGAAGCGGGGCTCAACACCTTCTTCGGTGAAGTCCTGTCGGAAGAGGCGGAGGTCAGGCTGGATCATGCGGCCTTCGACCAGGTGGTGGGCCTCTCAGCCAACGAACCCTACAACGCACTTGTTTCAGGCCATTTCGCTCCCGAACTCGGTCGTCACCGCGTCTATCAATTGTCGGCGCAAGACACTGAAGAAGAGGATCCGAGGGCGATTGGCATGGGGACACGGGGCCGCACGCTGATCCGCCGGGGCAGGGGCTATGACAGTCTTATCCGTGACCATTATCGCGGCTGGACCTTCGGCAAGACCAAGCTGACGGACGAGTATGACCTTGAGGATTACCGCAAGGACCGGCCGAAAGTGGATCTGATTGCTGAAATTCGCGCAGACGGCACGTTGATCTTCCTGGGGCCAAACCGTGAAGCCAAGGGCGGCGAAGGCGTGACCCTGGTCAGCTTTGGCCCGGCCCGTGAAGTCGAGGTGGCAACAGAACCCGAAGAAATCGCGGCGGACTAGGCCCGGCTATATGCCAGCCGCCTGCAGGCCCGCGCCATGCTCACGCAGCCAGGCGCGCTGGTGTTTCCAGTCGTTGCAACAGGTTGCAACATGAGCCCAGAAACGCGGGGAATGGTTCATTTCCAACAGGTGCGCACACTCATGTGCGGCCACATAGTCGAGCACGGCAGGCGGCGCCATGATGAGGCGCCATGAAAAGGACAGCTGTCCGTCGGCCGTGCATGAGCCCCAGCGCGAGCGCGTATCCTTCACCGCAATGCCCTTGTAGGCGACCCCCAGCGAGGCGGCGTGGCGGTTGACGGCGCGGGTAATATCGGCGCGTGCCTGCTTCTTCAGATAGCGCGTTACCCGCAAATTCAGCGTTTCCGGGTCTCCCGGAGCACACAAGATGTTTGGCTGGCCCGCCATCATCCGGGCCACGCGTCCCTGGCCCTCGGCGGTGAGACGGCAGGGCGCGCCGCGATAGGAAATCAGGTTGTTTTCTTCGAATCGCACGACTTCCGGCAGGTGCTGGAGGCGCGTTGATATCCAGTCGATCCGCTCGGCTGCAAAGGCGGCAGCGTCCTTGATTTGGCGGCGTGTGGGGGCAATCGCGACGGCTTCCCGGCGACGCTCGTCCAGCCTCAGGATCAGCCGCCGTGCCTTGGAGTTGACCTCAAGACGGACACGGATCTGATCCCCGTCCGGCCCATTCAATGTCACGGTCTGGCCATTGTTGTATGCCATGTTAATAATCTCACTCTAGGTGACGGGCGCAAATGGAACGCTGGCATCAATCATTAAAGGGACCAAACATGAAATATCTGCTCACAGGCGTTGCCGCCATCGCCATGCTTACGGCTTGCGGGGACAAAGACAAGCCGGTTGACGCGGCAGGCTCTGAATATGCCAGCGATGCCGCAAAGGACGTCAAGGCACGTAAGGGCGATCCGGCAACAGCGCCTCAGGCGCTTGCGGCCCTTTCTTTCGACCAGTCGGCCGACAGCCGCGTTTCTTTCGGCAGCAGCCAGGTGAACGGAGACAAGGCGGTCTTCACCGATGTGACCCTGCTGGCCGCCGATGACGACGAGTCCGACGATGAGGACGGCGCCCACCTCTCCGGCGCCAATGTGAAGGCCAAGAAACTGGAATTTGATGGCCTCGCCATGATCGACGGCAAGGCAAGCTTCTCCAAAATGGTCATGTCCGAGATATCTCTGGTTCCGACGGATCCTGAAGAAGCCGAAGATGGCAGCGCGTCCATCGGTTCGATCGAACTGGTGAACCCATCGCCGGAACTGGCTGCCTGGGTGGCCAGCGTATTCGCGGATGCCGAACCGGCCAACATGCCGACCGGCGAGGCGCTCGCCTTCGATCTGTGGTCGATGAACAACATGAACATGCAGATCAACGAGGAGGATGGCCAGAACGGCACGTTCCTCGTGGACGCGATTTCGGTCACCGGCATGAAGGACCAGAAAGCCGCCGAAATGCATCTGAAGGGTCTGAAGTTCGACATGTTTGATCCGGAGGATGACACCACGGTCAAGGCGAATCTCGGCAATGTTGATATTCGTGGTTTTGACTGGTCAGTCTTTGCCCCGCAAGAAGGGGAAGACTTGGAAGACAGCTTCGAGTCCGGCTTCATGTCTGGCCTGAACCCGAAAGACCCGGCCAATCCAGGCTATAAGTCGATCAGCTTGAAAGACCTCAATTTCGACGTGTCCGGGGTCAATTTCGACATGCCGTCGCTTGTGTCCAATGTCAGCCATGACAAGCAGGGGCGCGCGGTGAAAGTGGTCACAGAGCCGGTCAAGATGGTGCTCAACGCCGGAGACGGCGAACTGGGCCAGCAACTCGGTGCGCAACTTGCGACGCTGGGTTATGAAAAGCTGGAACTGACCATGGCCAGTGAGCAGGGCTATGATCCGGATTCCGATCTTGTCACGCTGGAAAAAGGCAAGAATTACTGGGAGCTGAAAGACGGTTTCCGTCTGAATTTCGGTGCCAAGTATGAAGGTGCCAGTGCGATGGCCGCAGCGCAATCCGAGCAAAATCTCGACGCGGCGGATCCGTCCGCCATGCTGGGCGATGTGATGGACAAGCTGACCATTCACTCGCTCGACCTGTCGCTGGATGATGACGGCATCGTCAACCGCGCCTTCAACGCTTATGCGGCGCAGAGCGGGGAAGACCCGCAGCAGCTTCGCAATCAGACGGCTGGGCTTCTGGCCATGGCGCCGATGATGGCGTCCGGCTCGGGCATCGACATGGAGCTGGCCACAGAAGCCTCCACAGCCCTGTCCAGCTTCATCACCGATCCGAAAACGCTGACCATCAAGCTGCAGCCAACGACACCGCTGAAAGTGTCGGAGCTCGTAGAGGTCGAGGATCCTTCGACCCTGACCAAAGCGTCGCTCGGCTTTTCCGCCAGCAACGAATAGGATCAGCTGAATTCCTTGCGAAGCGCGCGCATCCCGGCTGGGTGCGCGCGCTTTTCTTTACTCACAGGTCGAGGCATAGACTTTCCGTCATGAAAATAGCCTTTTTTGGAGATGTGGTCGGAAAACCGGGCCGGCAGGCTGTCCTGGACCATTTGCCGGGCCTGAAGGCCCGTCTGCGCCTTGATTTTGCGATCGTGAATGCCGAAAATTCTGCGGGTGGTTTCGGCCTCACCAGCGCCATTGCCGAGGAGTTCTTTGCCGCCGGCGCTGATTGCCTGACGCTTGGCGATCATGCCTGGGACCAGCGCGAAGCCTTGACCTATATCGAACGCGAGCCGCGCCTGCTGCGCCCGGCCAACTACCCCCCCGCGGCACAGGCCCCCGGAAAAGGGGCCAATCTGTTCAGCTTGCCGGACGGTCGGCGGGTCGGAGTGGTGCAGATTCAGGGTAATGTCTTCATGAAGCAGACTCTGACCAATCCCTTCGCCGCCGTGGATGAAGCGCTTGATTCCATGCCGCTGGGCGCCGTGGCCGATGCCGTCATTGTCGACATGCATTGCGAAGCGACCAGCGAGAAAATGGCGATGGGGCACCATTGTGATGGCAGGGCCAGCCTGGTTGTCGGCAGCCATACCCATGTCCCGACAGCGGATACGATGATCCTCGAAGGGGGCACCGCCTACCAGACCGATGCCGGTATGTGTGGGGATTATGACAGCGTCATCGGGATGCAGAAGCAGATTTCCCTGTACCGGTTCCAGACCCAGCTGCCAGGCGAGCGATACCAGCCTGCCTTGGGGGAGGGGACGTTATGCGGAACCTATATCGAGACCGACGATGCAACGGGCCTGGCAACCCGGATTGAGGCTATCCGCATGGGTGGACGGCTGAGCGATTCGGTTCCAACCTGACGCCTCAGCAGGGGTCTCAAAGTCCTCATTAAGGAAATTGCGGCGATGGATACGATGACAACGCTCAGGCAAATTTTGCGCACCGGTACCGCCGACAGTCATGCCCGTGTGGATGACCTCATCAGCCGGCATGACTTGACCCGCCCGGACGGTTTGGCAGCTTTCCTGTCCATCAATCATCTGGCTTATTCCTGGCTTGCAGAGACGTTGCGCCCGCATTCAGGATTCACAGCCCCGCCCTTGCCGTTGGCGGACATAGAAGGCGACTTGGCCACACTCGGAAAGCCTGTTCCTGTCTGGCGCAACGCCCCCGCTGTAAAGGCAAATCATCCAGTTGGGCTGATCTATGTTGTCGCTGGCAGCCGGCTTGGCGGTACGGTCTTGTACAAACGGTGGCGAAAGGGTGGAGACCCGGATGTTCAGCGTGCAGGGCGGTTCCTGAACCAGATGACAGAGCGATCATGCTGGAGAGCTTTTCTCCAACAGGTTTCAGCTGCACAGATTGGCCAATCGGAGCGTAATGAGATAGTAGATTCTGCAAATGCGTGCTTTTCGGTTTTCGAAACAGCATGCCGGGAAATGACGAAAGAGACTGCCTATGGCCCGCCACAGCCCCGAGACTGACGGGCCCGCGAGCGACGTCAATTTGACGAATTGTGACCGTGAGCCAATCCACACGATCGGCCGCGTGCAATCGTTTGGCGCCTTGATTTCCATGTCGTCGGACTGGATCGTGAATCATGCCTCGGTCAATGTGGATCAATTCATTGACATAGAGGCGCATGATTTGATTGGCCGGCGCCTGTCGGATTGCCTTTCCGAACAGGCATTGCTGCTGATCCGGTCGCGTATGCCGATGCTGGCCTCGCCGGATGCTGTCGAGCGTATCTTCGGTGTCGAACTGGCGGGCAATGGCAAACGGTTCGATCTGTCTCTCCATCTGTCCGGCAGGTCGATTGTGCTGGAGTTCGAGCCGCACAATGAAGGCCACGACACAAATTACGTAAATTTCGTGCGCCCCATGGTCGAGCGTATCTCACGTGCGGAATCTTCCCAGAAATTGTGTGACGATGCCGCCCGGCAAATGCGGAACCTGATCGGGTTCGATCGCATTATGGTCTACCGGTTTGCCGAAGACGGAACCGGCGAAGTCATTTCGGAATCGCTCAAGCCGGGGATGGATAGCTTCAAGGGCCTACATTATCCGGCCTCTGACATTCCCAAGCAGGCCCGCGCCCTGTATACCCGGAACCTGTTGCGCATCATTGCCGATGTCTCCGATCCGGGCGTGCCTATCCTGCCGGTCGTTAATCCGGAGGGTCTTCCGCTTGACCTGTCGATGAGCGGATTGCGGGCCGTGTCGCCCATTCACCTTGAATATCTTGCCAATATGGGCGTCGAGGCGTCCCTCTCGATCTCAATCCTCAAGCGGGGCAAGCTCTGGGGACTGTTCGCCTGCCATCACGAAGCCCCGCGTACGCTCAGCTATGAGGTGCGCACCGCCGCTGAGCTGTTCGGTCAGCTTTTTTCTTTCGTATTGGACCAGAAGGAATCCGACGAAGGCCGGGTAGAGCAAGGGCGTGCCCAGCAGCTGCACGATCAGCTGATGGCCCAGCTTGCGGAAGATGCATCCATCTCGGATAATTTCGAGACCATTATCAATGGTATCAGCTCAGTCATTCCTTATGATGGGGCAGTTGGCTGGGTTGAGGGAAAGTTTGAATCAACCGGTCATACGCCGACCAAGGAAGAATTTCTGGGTCTGGTGAATTTCCTCAACACGACGGCGGCAAGCCGGGTCTATCATATTGATAGTCTGGTCAAAGTCTTTCCGCCCGCTGCGGAGTTTGCGGACCGGGCGGCTGGCATGCTGGTCCTGCCCGTATCACGCGCGCCGCGAGACTATATTGTCCTGTTCCGGCGAGAGATTGCGAAATCCGTCACCTGGGCCGGCAATCCGGACAAGCCCGTCTTGCAGGGCGCCAATGGAGACCGGCTGACTCCGCGCAAAAGCTTCGAGGCCTGGCAGCAGATTGTAAGAAACACGTCTGCGCCGTGGCAGCCCCCTGAAATTCGTGCGGCGGAAGCGCTTCGCCTGACCCTCCTCGAAGTGGTCCTGAGGATGTCCGATGCGGCCCTTCGTGACCGGGCCAAGGCGCAGGAGCACCAGGAGATCCTGATTGCCGAGCTGAATCACCGTGTACGGAATATACTTAGCCTGATTGGCGGCTTGGTCGAGCAGAGCGGCACCGAGGCCCGATCCATTTCCGAGTTCACGCATGTCGTGGGCGGAAGGATTCATGCGCTTAGTCGCGCGCACGATCTCATTACGCGGGAGCAATGGGAGCCTGCTTCGGCGCGTGAACTGATCCGCATCGAAGCCGAGGCCTATCTCGGCACCAATGCGGAAAAGGTAAAAATTCAGGGTCCGGACGTCTACTTGCGTCCCAAGGCGTTTACCGCCGTCTCCCTTGTGATACATGAGCTGTTAACGAATTCGGCAAAATACGGCGCGCTTAGTGAGACGAACGGGAGCGTTCGGATCACATTTTCCCAACTTCCTGATGGGGGCATGGCGATTGACTGGCTCGAGACGGGTGGCCCCCCCATCCAGTCACCCCCTCTGCGGCGGGGCTTTGGATCGACCATCATTGAGCGGTCGATTCCCTATGAGCTGAGTGGTCGGGCCGAACTGAAATTCGAAGTAACGGGCGTGTCAGCACGCTTCGAGATTCCGGCGGCGCATTTTGATGGGTTTACGGATGCCATTCAGGACAAGGCGGCGGCCCTTCCGACGGAAAAGGCCCGGCCGAACCTGTCGGGTCAGGCGCTTGTCCTGGAAGACAATCTGATCATTGCAATGGATGCCGAAGACATGCTCGGATCGCTTGGGGCAACGGAAGTCTTCGTGGCCGCCAATGTCCGTGAAGCACTTGCGATTCTGGAAGAACACGCGATCCAGTTTGCGTTGCTGGATGTCAATCTCGGCTCCGAGACCAGCGAGCCGGTAGCGGAGGAACTGCACGCACGCGGCATTCACTTCGCATTTGCTACCGGCTATGGGGATTCCATCGATCTTGCGAAACGATACTCATCCGTGCCGGTTGTGAAGAAGCCCTATGATTTGGCCTCCATCGAGGCGGCGCTACCGGGATAAGCCCGGCATAGCCCGTTCCCGCGCCCGAAAGCGCGGGAAGGGGATATCGCCTATTTGTTCGGTTGCGGCGTGTAGCGCAGGTACGGTTTTACGGCCTTGTAGCCCTTCGGGAAAAGACGTTCGATTTCGTTCGGGTCTGTCAGGGAGGGAACGATGATGACGTCGTCGCCATCGGTCCAGTTCACCGGGGTGGCGACCTTGTGACCGTCGGTCAGCTGGAGGCTGTCGATCAGGCGCAGGATCTCGTCGAAATTCCGGCCCGCACTCGGGGGATAGATGATCGATGCTCGGATTTTCTTGTTCGGATCGATCACATAGACGGCCCGGACCGTGACCTTGGCGTCGGCATTTGGATGGATCATATTGTACAATGTTGCGACGCTGCGGTCGGGGTCGGCGATGATCGGAAACTGGACGCTGGTGTTTTGCGTCTCTTCGATGTCGGAAATCCATTTCTTGTGGTCCTCCAGACTGTCGACGGAGATCACAAGCGCCTTTGCGCCGCGTTTGGCGAACTCGTCCTTCAGTTTCGCTGTATAGCCGAGCTCTGTGGTGCAGACGGGGGTGAAATCTGCGGGGTGGGAAAAGAACACGACCCAGTCATCCCCGGCCCATTCATGAAATCGAATGTGACCTTCTGTCGTGTTGGCCTCAAAATCCGGGGCGACGTCGCCAATCAGAAGGCTCATATTACCATACTCCTGTCTCTTGATTTCTGACCGGAAAATGGTGCCTAAGAGGAAGCAATCCAATGCGCGACATCTCAAGCTGTCGATAAGTTTTTCTAATGCCCGACCCGGGAAGAAGGAATTGGAATGAAACGCCTGATCCTGATGCGGCATGCCAAGACGGAGCCCTGGGGCGAGGGGGTCGATGATTTCAGCCGCGCGTTAACGCCGAGAGGCAAGGAGGACGCTCAGCGCATGGCCGAGGAACTGGTGGCCATGGGATGGAGTCCTGAGCGCATTCTGGTGTCCAGTGCCCGGCGGGCCCGTGAAACCTGTTCGGAAGTGGCCAAGGTGGTCGAGGGCGAGAAAGTCCGCCCGATGGAGTCGCTCTATTTGTCCGGCGTGCGCGGCCTGACCGAAGCAATCTGTCAAAATGATGGGGCGGACACACTGATGGTGATTGGCCACAATCCGGGCCTGCATGATTTCTCGATGGAAATTCTGCGTGAAGCCGGCAGCCGGGATCATCAGGAATCGATCCGGCTGATCGAGAAATTTCCGACAAGCTGCTGCGCCCTGTTCGAAAGTGACGAGGAAGGCGCGTTCGTACCGGCCCATTTCCGTCTTGCCCAAATCCTGCGGGCGAAGGATTTCCGCGAAGCGGACGCAAACTCCTGATATAAAAGGCCCTGCCGGTGAAGGCAGGGCAAGAAGCCGGATCGGGCAGGCGAGGTGAGAGAGGCTGGAAGCCTGCCAGGCCTGGCTGGGATCAGTTGGACTGATAGTGAACCTTGGTGAAATTCGCATCGCCGACATAGGCGACGACTTTCTTCATCATCTTGCGTTCACACTGGCTGACTACGAAATTCCTGGCGACCCGAAAGTTCTCGTGTTCGGCAACGCAGCGCGTATGAACATCCTGACGGATACGGTCATATTCAGCTTTTGCGCCTTCTGTCGTCGACAATTGGGTGCGGTTCAGATCGATTTCCATCTTGAAGTCATCGGATGCAGCAAAGGCTGGTGCAGTGGCGATGGACGCGGCGATGGCGATGGCGGTGAGTGAGCGGATCATGGTGAGTCTATCCTTTATGTCTGGTGTTTTTGGGGGGCGGTGAGACCGGCGCCACGTTCGGTAGGGGAAACCGTTTATCGCGGCGCCGGGAGAGAGGCCTAGTGAGCTTCGCGGCGGGCGAAACGGCGGCGGCGGCGAACCAGAAGATTCTGACGATCCTCCGCTTTGACATCATTGGCCGGCCGGGTCCGGTGAGTTGCCTCTCCGGTCATGATGGAGAGGGCCATCACGTCTTTCGTGGCGGAGGCGGCAATGTCGCTCTGACGGGCGCGGGGGATCATGACTTTCAATTCCTTCTAGCTGTTTGTTGGCTGTCCTTGGCGAGACCATCCCGCCGCCGACACAAACAATCTAGGTCAGATATTATCGAAAATCAATAACTTTTTATCGAAAAATGATAAAAATGAGCAATTTCAAGGCTCTGATATTTGTTGAATATCGATATGCCTCGTCATAACACAAGTCAAGCGGGTGAAAAGAAGCTGGAGCAGAATTCATGCAAAGGATTGCATTAGACCGATACCTGTTCAGGCCTGCCCTTGCAGGTCAAAGCTGAGCTGGACCGGGGCCATCCGCTTTGCCGCAACCTTCCGCCTTGCCGTCGGTCGCGCAACGCCCCGCTGCCGTGGGGCCACCGCATGAAAGGGGAGGGCGCGTGACTGCGGATCGGGCGCAAGACGGCGCCTGGCTTCCCGCGCAGCCGCTACATGGTCGACCAAGCGCATGGGATAGGACTGCCCCAGAACAATGCCATGCTCAGACAGGACCGATTTTGGAGCTTCCCAAGGGCTATGGAGATACGGGTCCGCCAGTTCTGCAAGTTCCGGGACCCATGTGCGGATGAAAGCGCCGTCCGGGTCGCGCGTCAGCGACTGTCGGACCGGGTTTGGGATGTAGGAAGGGGTGTCGGCGGAGATGCCGATCACCTTGCGCGCGTTTCCATAGAACAGTGCGGGGTCGAAATCCGTGCAGAGCCGCGCCATGATTTGACTTGGCCGGGAGGGGGCCAGCCAGAGATGGCAGGTGGCAAAGGACAGCAGCAGGCTGCGCAGGCCAGACTCGAGATGCCCGGTCACCTGAAGGCACCGCATGCTGGCATCCAGCAGCGGAAATCCCGTCTTGCCAGCTGCCCATGCTGACAGGCGAGGGTCCGCCAGGCTGGCATCGTCCCTGCCATAAGCGTCCAGGGGGTATTTCGAGCCATTCGCGAGACCCGGTCGTGCGACCGCTTGGTGAAGCCGGGCCCGTCCTGCCAGTTTATCGGTGAAGCGCTCCAAAGCCGAGGCGAAGGTCTGGTCACCATCCGCGAGCAGCCCCGTTCGCGCCTTCATCGCACCTTGCCAGACTTCCCGCTCTGATACGGATCCAACCGCCAAATGGGCAGACAGGCGGGACGCAGCCGCATTACCCGCGATGATGGACAGGTTCGGCTTGCCCGCATTTCGGCCGTCACCGGACAGGAAGCGTCGCAATTGGAGAATGGCATTTGTTCGGCCGCCCGTTTGCCGATCCGGACATGTATCCGGATCAAGCCCGAAATCCGAGGCCGCCGGCCAGGCTTCCGATGGGATCGCCAGCGCGGGCAGGGTCTCCGGTGCAGGCAGGCGGGCCTGACGCATGCGCTGGAGCCACAGGGCGTTCCAATCGGAATGGGGGCTGGTTGAGCCCGGAGTTCCGGCATGCTCTCTCAAAGGGATGCCCGCCTTGAGTGCCCAGTTGCGGACATCGCGCTCCTGCGCGAGGTCGCTCGGGCTATTGTTGAGGGAATGGAGATGGAGCGAGGCAATGCCATGCTGTGCATGGAGACGGGAGAGGACCTCCGTCGGCGATCCGGAGCGCAAGCAAAGCTGGCTGCCCCGCTGGCGCAAGGCATGATCCAGATCGGCAAGGGATTCGATCAGGAAGTCGAAATGCCGCCCAGACGCTTCTGGGCGGTGCCAGTGTTCCGGCTCGAAGACGTACAGCGGCACAATCTGGCCACCCGTCGCACAAGCCGATGCGAGCGCGGCGTGATCATGGACCCGTAGGTCCCGGCGAAACCAGATGATCGTTAGCTCAGTCATGGAACAAATATAGAACACTTGGCGAAAGAGTCCAAACATTTCTGTCGATCCTCCAATTCATTGCGAAACCGAAATGAATTCAACTTCTGGTTTCTTGAGTGCGCCGGTCTTTGGTTTTCAATGCCTTTAATGGGCATGGATGGGGCGAATGCGCGGGCGAGATTCCCGCAACACCTTTTTGATAACCTCGCCGAACCGCCGCCGGACCCTCGTCTGGCGGAGAGAGCAGCGGAGGCGTTCCCTTCGCGATTCCTCGGCATGTCGGCCAAAACTGGCTTTCACGCGGCGCAGGCGCGGTTCATTGGGCAACTGACGGCCGTTCTGGGGATTGGAGGATTGATTGCGCCGGGAGCGATACTGGTGTGTCTCGGCGGGCTGAGCCTCGCCCTGTTTGCGGCGATCATGGTATATCGCCTTGGGCTGGCGCTGTTCGGCTCCAGTCGCGCTTATCTCCTGACCGATCCGGCGTCCCTCTCATTGCTGCTGCCAAAATACACGATCCTGATTGCGCTGAAGGATGAGGCGGCTTGCATGCCCCAGCTTTCCGACAGCCTGATGTCGCTGGAATACCCTCGCCACTTGCTGGATGTGAAACTGTTGCTGGAGACCGGAGACGCGGCCACAAAGGATGCTATCCATGCTCAGATATGGCCGGAAGGGACGGAAGTGCTCGTCCTGCCTCCCGGCAGGCCGCAGACCAAGCCACGCGCCCTGAATTATGGCCTGGCGCGGGCGAAGGGTGCATTCGTCACGGTTTACGATGCCGAAGACCGGCCCAATCCCGGCCAGTTGATGGAGGCGGCCCGTCGGTTTGCCTGGGATCCGGACCTGGCATGTGTTCAGGCGCCGCTATCGGGAAATGTCCGCTTCGGAAGTTGGATTTCGCGGCATTGGGCGCTGGAATATGCCATTCAGTTCAACCGGCTTATGCCAGCTCTCGCCCGGCTGGGCATGCCCATACCGCTCGGCGGAACGAGCAATCATTTTCGGCGCACGGCCCTGCAGGCGACAGGCGGATGGGACGCATGGAACGTCACGGAAGACGCAGACCTCGGCCTGCGGTTCGCGCGTCTGGGAAAAAAGATCGGGGTTATCGCGCCATCGACAGTTGAACTGCCGCCCCAACGCCTTGGTGTGTGGACCGGTCAGAGGTCTCGGTGGCTGAAAGGTTTCCTCCAGACATGGCTTGTGCTGATGCGCGAGCCGGTGAGCGCTGCGCGGGAAATGGGCGTGCTGAGATTTGTGTCCATGCAATTGACGTTGGGCGCTTCCATCCTGTCGGCACTCCTGCATTTGCCATGGCTAGTCTGGTGCGCGTTCTGCCTCGTCTCTTCGGACGCCCGGGTCAGCCTGGTCAGCTGGACGATGCTGCTCGTTTCCTATGCTGTCGGCGCTTTGACGGCGTTGACTGTGCCCTCCAGCACTTTTGCGGTGCGGATGAGAGACCTCGTGACATTTCCGCTCTATTGGCCCCTTCAGTTTATCGCCATGATGCGGGCACTCTACAGCCTTGCCAAACGTCCGCATTACTGGGTCAAGACCCCGCGGGAGATGCTGCCGGGCTCTGCTGACGAGACAGCCGGGCGCTGAGTACTCCTAGGTTTCTAACGCAAGGTCAGTGCTTGGCGCTGCCTCCCGATAGGCATAAGGTCAGGGCATGTTCCGTTGCCCCTTCAGGAGTCCGATATGGCGTATGATGAATCTGTCGACCTAGAACAGTTCCGCGCAGAAACGCGCGAATGGCTGGAAGAGAATTGTCCGCCGTCGATGCGCACGCCAATGAAAGATGATGAGATCGTCTGGGGCGGCAAGCGCGAAAAGTTCAAGAACCCGGAAGCCAAACTCTGGTTGGAGCGCATGGGCGAGAAGGGGTGGACCTCCCCGGAATGGCCAGCAAAGTATGGCGGTGGCGGCCTGAGCCGCGCACAGAACCGCGTGCTGCAGGAAGAGCTGCGCCGTATCAAGGCGCGCCCGGCGCTGTTCTCTTTCGGTCTCTGGATGTTTGGCCCGGCCTTGCTTGAGTTCGGGAATGAGGAGCAGAAACTGCGCTTCATCCCCGACATTGTGAAGGGCAAGACACGCTGGTGTCAGGGCTATTCCGAACCGGGCGCAGGATCCGATCTTGCAGACCTGCAGACGCGCTGTGAAGACAAGGGCGACCATTACCTGATCAATGGCCAGAAGGTGTGGACGTCTTACGCTGACAAGGCCGACTGGATCTTCTGTCTCGTGCGCACCGATACGAGCGTGAAGCATGAGGGCATCAGCTTCATCCTGTTCGACATGGAAAGCCCGGGCGTCGAAGCGCGGCCGATCCTGTTGATCTCCGGTGAGAGCCCATTCTGCGAAACCTTCTTCACCGATGTGAAAGTGCCGAAGGACCAATTGGTCGGCGAGGTGAATGGCGGCTGGCAGATTGCCAAGCGCCTGTTGCAGTTCGAGCGCTCCTCCATCTCTGCCGGCGGCTTTGGCGGCACAGGCGGGTCCGGCATCCTCGGGCCGGAAGAGTATGCGAAGATGCATATCGGCACAGACAGCGAAGGCCGACTGATCGATGGCGACCTCCGTGGGCGGATCACCGACCACAAGATGCATGCCAAGGCCTTCAACCTGACCGTCCAGCGCCAGGCTGAACAGGCCAAGGCAGGTCAGCAGGTCGGGCACACCGCCTCCATCCTTAAATATGGTGCTGCGAAGATGAACCAGGACCGGCATGAGCTTCTCGTCGAAGCGCTCGGCACTGAAGGTCTTGGCTGGGAAGGGGAGGGCTTCGATCCCTCCGCGAAGAAAGTCACGCGCCAATGGCTTCGGTCGAAAGGCAACTCCATTGAGGGCGGCACGAGCGAGATCAATCTGAACGTGATCTCGAAACGCGTGCTCGGGCTCAAAGACCACAAATAATCATGTCGTCCACACAGATCATCCTTCTGTTTCTTGGCACGCCGTTCATGGCCGGAGTCCTGGCTCCGTTCTTCCGTGGACGCTGGCTGGTGCAGTTTGCTGTGTGGGCCATCGCGCTGCTGTCTACCCTTGTCGTCGTCTATGTCTGGGCGGGCATGGAGGCAGCGCGTCTCGAACTGACAAGCATCAGGCTGGCACTGGCTGCGAGCGCCTTGTGGAGTACGGCCGGTCTGGCCGGACTGCTCGTCGGGCGCGAAGCGGAAAACGTGCGGCGCGATGCAAGGAACACCAGGGAAAAACGCAAGGCTTCGGAGATATTCAGATGACATTCCTTTTGACGGAAGACCAGGAAATGCTGCGCGACACCGCGATGGCATTCGCCCGCGACGAGATGCCGGTCACGCGCCTGCGCCAGTTACGCGACAGCGGCGCAAATGGTGTGGACGCGGAAACGCGCCAGAAACTTGCCGAACTCGGTTTCTTCGGTGTGATCATTCCGGACGAGCCGGGCGGCGAGCATTTTGGGCTGGTCGGTCTGGGCCAGGTGCTGGAAGCGCAAGGCCGCACATTGGCGCCGACGCCTGTGCTGCAGACGGCCCTGATTGCGGCAAGTGCGCTGCAGCTGGGTGGGAGTGCAGAGCAGCAGGCCGAATGGCTGCCGAAGATCGCTGGCGGCGAGACGAGCTTTGCGCTGGCGCTGGACGAGACGGCGCACTTCAATCCGTTGGGAGTTGCCACTGAAGCTGAAAGTAACGGACAGGGCTACACGCTGAACGGCATGAAGCGGTACGTGCCGGACGCCCATCATGCGGATATGTTGATCGTGGCCGCGCGTACCTTTGGTGAAGCAGGAGATCGTCACGGCCTCACGCTGTTCCTAGTCCCGGCCGATGCAAAGGGCGTTTCCATACAGGCATTGCATTCCGTAGACTCGCATGGCGCGGCCCATGTCACACTGGAAGATGTCATGGTTCCGGAAAGCGCAATTATCGGCGCGTTGGACAAGGGCGCGGATGTGCTTGAGCCTGTGCTGGACCGTGCTGCGATTGGCCAGGCTGCGGAAATGCTGGGAAGTGCGGATGCCGCTTTCGAGATGACGCTGGAATATCTCAACAGCCGGAAACAGTTTGGCCAGCTGATCGGATCCTTCCAGTCCTTGCAGCATCGCGCTGCCAAGATGTTTACCGAACTTGAACTGACACGGTCCTGCATCTCAGCTGCGCTGTCTGCCGTGGACGAAGGCAAGCCAAATGTCGCTGAACTTGCAAGCCTCGCCAAGGCGCGGGCCAGCGAACTGGTTCATCTGGTTTCAAATGAATGCGTGCAGATGCATGGCGGCATCGGCATGACGGATGATGCAGATCCCGGTCTCTACATGAAGCGGGCTCGCGTGCAGGAGGCGCTCTATGGTTCTGCGAGTTGGCATCGTGATCGTTATGCGCGGCTTGCGGGCTACTAGCCGAGAGTTCAGCGCAAAGAAAAAGCCGGGAGGGTGAAGACCTTCCCGGCTTTCTTTTTTGTCCCGTGAAGGGAACAGCGCCTAGCCCTTGAGGACAGAGCCCTTCTTGAGCGCCTTGGCGATCAGGTAGTACATCACCGGACGGTGCTTTGCGCGAACGGACTTGCCGTACTTCGCAACTGCGTCGGTAATTGCAGCATCTGCCTTGGCTTCGTCCGTGACGCCGAGCTTCTTTGCAATGAAGCCCTTCTTGATACGGCCAAGCTCTTCCTTGTCCGAGGCCGCGACAGTCGCGGAGTCGGACTTGTAGATCGTCGGCCCACAGGCTTTGACGGCTGCATCCAGAAGCGCCATGTCGGAGCGTGTTTCACCAACCTTGTCTTTCAGGTCAGCGATGTACTTCTCCATCAGCACTTCCTTGGGTGAAGGTGCCTTGGCAGGTTTTGTTGTTTTAGGTGCAGCAGCTTTTTTTGGCGCCGCGGCTTTCTTGGCTTTGGTTGCTTTTGCCATGGGAGTTTCTCCTCAATGGGCCCGACGAACGGGCGTGTTTGAATTTACGCAGCTCACAACACGAATCAGTTTGAAACGCAGTTTGCACACTGACCCCTTTTTCCACAGCCTGCCAACCCCTTTTCGGTAGTGTAACCAATTCCCAACAAATCCGAATACAGATTAAATGATGTGAATTTCGCTTTTGAGGACAAGCGTTCGCAGGTCTGGATACGATTGATTGACCTCTGTGTGCGAGGCGTTCACACCCTTGAAGTTCTGTTGACTGTGAAATGAGGAAGAGATGTTCCGTTACCTGCCCTGGCTTGCGACTGTACTCTTACTGGCCCTGTGCCTTGTGTTCTGGAGACAGCACAATTGGTTGATATACATGGCTGTGGCCATGACGCCCTTGGCACTCATAGGCTTGTATGACCTGTTCCAGCGCAAACACACCTTGTGGCGCAACTATCCGCTTATTTCGCGCGTCAGATGGATTGCCGAAGAGCTGCATCCCTTCCTGCGGGCCTACATTGTCGAAAGCGAAACAGAAGGGCGCCCCTTCAATCTGGAAGATCGTGCGCTGGTGTATCGCCGCGCAAAGAATGTCTCTTCTGTTGAGCCCTTTGGCAGCCACCTGGATATCGACAAGCCGCCCTATGAATGGTTGGCGCACTCCATTGCGGCCAAGCACCCGGAAGAAGCAGATCCACGTGTCCTGGTGGGCGCCCCCGGTACGGCGCAACCCTATTCCGCAAGTGTCCTCAATATTTCGGCTATGAGCTTTGGCGCGCTTGGGGCGCATGCCATCGAAGCCTTGTCCAAAGGCGCGTCCATGGGTGGCTTCTATCACGATACAGGGGAAGGCGGCGTTTCGCGTTATCACCGGCAGGGTGGAGGTGATCTCGTCTGGGAGCTGGGCTCAGGTTATTTCGGGTGCCGTGCGGCAGACGGATCATTCGATGCTGTGAAGTTTGCAGACACGGCAAGTGACCCGCAGATCAAGATGATTGAGGTAAAGCTCAGCCAGGGCGCAAAACCCGGGCATGGCGGTGTGCTGCCCGGTGAGAAGGTCACGCTGGAGATCGCTGCGGCGCGCGGTATTGAGGTCGGACTGACATGTGTCTCTCCGCCTGCGCACTCTTCCTTCTCGACACCGATTGAGTTGTTGGAATTTGTTGCCAGGTTGCGCGACCTGTCAGGCGGCAAACCGGTCGGTATCAAGTTCGCCGTTGGTAACCGCTGGGAGACACTGGCGATTTGCAAGGCCATGCTGGAGACAGGCCTGCGTGTCGACTTCATGGTGGTGGATGGCGGAGAAGGGGGGACCGGTGCGGCGCCTGCGGAATTCCTTGACCATGTTGGCGCGCCGCTCAGGCAGGCTCTGGTGCTGACGCGCAATGCGCTGGTTGGGACAGGCCTGAAAGGCGATGTCCGCCTTGCGTGCTCCGGCAAGCAGATAAGTGCGTTCTCGATTGCCTCCTCCATGGCGCTTGGTGCGGACTGGGTGAACACGGCGCGTGGCTTCATGTTCGCGCTGGGATGTATCCAATCCCTGAACTGTCACAACAATACATGCCCCACCGGAATTGCGACGACCGACAAGACCCGCCAACGTGGACTGGTTGTCGATGAGAAGGCGATCCGGGTCAGGAATTTCCAGCGCAACACGGTCCAGGCCCTCATGGAAGTGGTCGGGGCGACCGGGTGCGTCCATCCATCTGAACTGACACCGCGCCATGTGATGCACCGCGTGACGGAAGACATCGCCTACACCGCAGAACGCGCCTACCAACTCGTGCAGTCCGGCCAGTTGCTGACCGCGCCGGATGAGACGCAGCTCGCACGGGAATGGCGCATGGCGCAGGCGCACAGTTTCAAGCCCGCAGACTAGATGATGCAAATCGGTCGGAACCGGCGGTCTTTCGTACAGTTCTATGGTACTGCTCACAAAGCGGGCAGGCTGGGGGTTTCTGCACACGGGCGCTACGCTGTGGCTTTGGAAGCGACAGGCCGCGCGCTAGACCCGATGGGACAGGATGGCAATGACAGAACAGAACATTTCAAAGGGCTCACGACTGATTGCAGTCTCGAACCGCACGGCGGCTGGAGAAGAGAGCCGTGCCGGCGGACTTGCTGTCGCCTTGTGGGACACGCTTGCGGATACGCAGGGGCTCTGGATCGGCTGGAGCGGCCGGATTCTCGACTTCCCCAGCAATCGCGCCAGGCGCTCGGAAGAAGATGGGGTGGAGTTCGCCCTGACCGACTATTCCCGCGACCAGTTCGACGGGTTCTATCTTGGCTACTCCAACAGTGTCCTGTGGCCGGTCATGCACAACCGGATCGATCTCGCGGTGTTCGATTCCGCGTTTTACAGGTTCTATGTCGAGATCAACGAGAAATTCGCAGAAATCGTGCGGCGTCAGGCAGATAAAACAGACACGGTCTGGGTCCATGATTACCATTTCCTGCTGCTCGGCGACATTCTTCGCGAAGAGGGCTGGCAGGGAAAATGCGGCTTTTTCCTGCACATTCCTTTTCCCGCGCCGGAAGTGTTTCGAGCGATCCCGGAGCATCGCAAGCTGGCCCGCGGTTTATGCGCCTATGACGTGGTCGGCCTACAGTGCCGGAAGGATCTCGCCAATCTCGCACAATATCTGGAAGAAGAGTTCGGTGCGGAAGAACAACTGGATGGCAAGTTCAAGGTAGACGGGCGCCTTGTTCACCTGTTGCACTGTCCCATCGGGATCGACAGCTCAGGTTTCGCAGAGGCGGCAACCGCTGAGCCCGCAACCCGCGCCGCGACGCGCCTGTCCCGATTCCTCGGCGAACGGGATCTCGTCATTGGGGTAGACCGGATGGATTATTCCAAGGGGCTGCCGCAACGCTTTGAGGGCATGGCCGATTTGTTTGACCGGTATCCGGAACTGCACGGAAAAATTTCGTTCACGCAGATCGCACCACCTTCTCGCTCCGTGGTGGAAGAATATGCGCAACTCCGTGAACAGCTGGACGCCCTGTCGGGGCGGATCAATGGTGATTATGGCGATCTTGACTGGATGCCGATCCGCTATCTTGCGCGCGGGTATGACCGGGAAGAGATTGCCGGTCTCTACCGCCTTGCCAAGGCGTGTCTGGTCACCCCCTTGCAGGACGGCATGAATCTTGTTGCGAAGGAGTTCATCGCGGCGCAGGACCCGCAGGATCCAGGCGTGCTGATCCTGTCGCAATTTGCAGGGGCCGCAGAGCAGATGAAGGAGGCACTTATCATCAATCCCTATGACAGCTCCGCCATCGCAGAAGCGGTGAAGCAGGCCATCGAGATGCCGCTGGATGAGCGCCGTGATCGTTGGCAGAAGCTCTACGCCAATATTGCCGAGCAGGACATTCACTGGTGGCGCCACCGTTTCATGACGGCTTTCGAAGGTGTACGGGCATGAGCAATCCCCAGTCTTTCCCGCCGCTGCTGGATCGCAACGCGGCGCTGTTCCTCGATTTCGATGGCACATTGTCTCCGCTGCAGGACGATCCGGATGCCGTGTTCCTGGAGCCCGGCATGGATGCCATTCTGATGAAGATATCATCAATGCTGGGCGGGGCGCTGGCCATCCTGTCCGGACGCGACCTGACCGATCTGTCTAAACGCGTGCCAAACGCGCTTTGGCGATTCGGCAATCATGGCCTGCGTGCGGCGGCCCCCGGACATGCGACAACGGACAAAATCCCTACAGCGCCGGACGCTCTGGTAACCAGCCTGATTACCGTCGTGGATGCGCATGCGGGTGTGCGTCTGGAAGAGAAGGGGCCTGTCCTGGCGGTCCACTACCGCGCCGCGCCTGAAAAAGGGGATGAGCTGACCCGCCAATTGGAGGATGTCCTGTCCCGGCATTCGGACTATTCCCTGCAATCGGGAAAGATGGTGCTGGAGGCAAAGCCCAGCGGCGCGAACAAGGGCGCCTGCCTGCAAGAGGCGATGGAGTCAGCTCCATTTACTGGGCGTACACCGGTGATGATCGGCGATGACAAGACAGATGAAGATGCGTTCCTTGTTGCAAATCGGCTCGGCGGGTGGTCGGTCAAGGTCGGTGACGGCGACAGTGCAGCAAACTATCGGCTGGGGTCGCACCATGATGTGGCGGCTTACCTGCAACAAGTGTTAGGAAAAGTATGAGTCTCGATCTTGGTATTGTTGGTAACGGGACGATTGCAGGCCTAATCAATTCGCGTGGCGATTATGAGTGGTTCTGCCTGCCGCGGTTTGATGGCGAACCTGTCTTCAACAAATTGCTTGGAGGAGGGGGCACGTTCAGCGTCTGGATGGAGGGGCTCACGAAGCGCACCCAAACCTACGACCGGAACACGGCGATCCTGCGCACAAGAATGGAGTCTGAAGACGGGGCCGTTCTGGAGATCGTGGACTTTGCGCCGCGCTTCCAGCACAAGGGACGAACATTCCGTCCGGCCAGCCTGGTTCGCAGGTTCGAGGTGATTGCCGGGGCGCCCCAGTTGAAGATTTCCCTGACGCCGGAAACCGATTGGGGTGGGCGCAAGCTCAAGCCCATTCGCGGTGTGAATCATGTGCGCTTCATCGACGATGAGTTTTCTTTCCGCGTAACGACCGATGCCCCAGTATCTTACATCCTGACCGAGACCAGCTTTATCCTGGACAAGGATACAACATTCATTCTCGGCGCCGATGAATCCCTGACGGATTCGCCGGGGGTCATGGCGAGGGACTGGGAAGAGCGGACAAGACAATACTGGGCGAAATGGGCGCGAAGCCTGGCCATTCCATTTGAATGGCAGGACGAAGTCATTCGTGCGGCCATAACATTGAAGCTCTGCGTTTTCGAAGAGACCGGCGGGATTGTGGCGGCCCTTACCACCTCCATTCCGGAGCACGAGGGGTCATCGCGAAACTGGGACTATCGTTTTTGCTGGATACGTGATGCCTATTTCACCGTGACAGCGCTGAACAGGCTGTCCGGGATGGGCACGCTCGAACACTATATGCGATGGGTGCGGAATATCGTGGCGCACTCAAAAGGGGGGCATATCCAGCCAGTCTATGGCATCGGGCTTGAGGCGGATTTGAGTGAAGATCTGGCGCCGAACCTGCCGGGTTTCCGGAACTCCGGGCCCGTGCGCCGCGGAAACCAAGCCGCCGAACACGTCCAGCATGACGTGTATGGACAGGTGGTTCTTGGTGTCGCGCAATCCTTCTTTGACCGCCGTCTGCTTGCCCAGCCGGGCATTGCGGAGTTCGAACAGCTCGAACCCGTCGGCGAGCGCGCCTTTGCCGTCTATGATACGCCGGACGCAGGCATCTGGGAATTCCGCACCATTGCGCATGTTCACACCTCTTCCGCCATCATGTGCTGGGCGGCGTGTGACCGCCTGTCACGCATCGCCGAACGGCTGGGTCTCGACAATCGCGAGGCGTATTGGAGAGAACGCGCCGACATTATTCATGACACCATTCTGGAAAAAGCCTGGAATGACGATGTGAAAGCCTTCACGGCCGCTTTTGGCGGAACGGATCTGGATGCGTCAGTCCTGTTGATGGCGGAGATTGGTTTCCTGCCTGCCAGCGATCCACGTTACGTCTCGACTGTGGAGGCCGTCGACCGCGATCTCCGGATGGGTGACCATGTGTATCGCTACAAGGCCGAGGATGATTTCGGCAAACCGAAGACCGCTTTCACGGCCTGCACATTCTGGTTCATTGATGCGCTTTACCGGGTCGGACGCGTGGAAGAGGCCCGCAACATGTTCGAGGCGGTTCTCGCCAGCCGGAACCATCTGGGCCTCTTGTCGGAAGATGTGGATCCGGAGACAAACGAACTCTGGGGGAATTTCCCTCAAACCTATTGCATGGTCGGAATTATTAATTCTGCGGCCCTTCTGAGCAAGCCTTGGGCAGCCGTCACCGGATAATGCGCAGTTTGGGCGAACGCAGCCCGTTCAGGAGCATCCGGCACTGAGTTTGTTGAAATGATCCAGCGTCTGTGCGTTGCTGAGGACATGGCCGAAGGCGAGGAAATATTCGACGAAATGCATGGGTTTGGCGAGGGCGTCAGGGCGCCCTATGCTGGCTATGACTGCTGGTTTGACAAGACTACACCCTCCGCCCTGTTGAAGAAGTCGCGGGATGCCCAAACCTTCTTCCGGCGAACCGGCATCACCTTCAATGTGTATGGCCAAGCGGAGGCGGACGAACGTCTGATTCCTTTCGATCTCGTGCCGCGCATCATTGGCGCAAGCGAGTGGGCCCTGCTGGTGCGGGGGATCGAGCAGCGGGTGAAGGCGATCAATGCCTTCCTGTATGACATCTATCACCGGCAGGAGATTGTCCGGGCCGGGCGCTTGCCCGAACGCCTGATTAGGGAGAATGACGCCTTCCTGCCCAATATGATCGGATTTGACCCCCCGGGCGGGATCTATACGCATATTGTCGGGATCGATCTGGTGCGGACCGGGCCGAACGAATTCTTCGTGCTGGAAGACAATGCCCGCACACCCTCCGGTGTTTCCTACATGCTGGAAAACCGGGAAACCATGTTGAAGATGTTCCCGGAACTGTTCGCGCAAATGTCGGTGCAGCGCGTCTCCGGCTATCCCATGGCCCTACGCCGGTCACTTGAGCGGTCCGCGCCGCAGCAGGCGTCGGGTCGGCCGACCGTGGCGATCCTGACGCCAGGCATCCATAATTCAGCCTATTTCGAACATGCCTTTCTGGCAGACCAGATGGGCGTTGAATTGGTGGAAGGCCATGACCTCCGCGTCGTGGGCGGACGGGTCGCCATGCGGACCACGCAAGGGTATGAGCCGATCGATGTGCTGTACCGCCGGGTTGATGACGACTTCCTCGATCCTCTGAATTTCCGCTCGGAATCCATGCTGGGCGTGGCCGGTATCTTTGATGTCTATCGGGCAGGGGGCATTACCATTGCCAACGCCCCGGGCACCGGCATAGCCGATGACAAGGCGATCTATTCCTACATGCCGGACATCGTCGAATTCTATACCGGGCAAGCACCATTGTTGAAAAACGTGCCGACATGGCGCTGCGCGGAGGCGGACTCACTCTCCTATGTGCTCGAACATCTGGACGAGTTGGTCGTCAAGGAAGTGCATGGGTCGGGGGGCTATGGCATGCTGGTCGGGCCGGCGGCCAGCAAGAAAGAGATTGCTGCGTTCCGGAAGAAACTTGAAGCGAGGCCGTCGAACTATATCGCGCAACCCACGCTCGCGCTTTCAACTGTGCCGGTCCTGACGAAAGCAGGTTTGTCGCCGCGCCATGTCGATTTGCGACCGTTCGTGCTCGTATCGTCAGATGGGGTCGAGGTGACGCCGGGCGGACTGACCCGCGTGGCCATGAAGAAGGGATCACTGGTCGTCAATTCCAGTCAGGGCGGCGGCACAAAGGACACTTGGGTTTTGAAGGAAGGATAGGCCATGTTGGGCAGGACTGCGTCTGGCCTGTTCTGGATGGCCCGGTTGCTAGAGCGAGCCGAGAATACCAGCCGCCTCGTCGAGGCAGGCTTCCGCATGGCACTCACCCGGTCGCAACCGGGTGAAGAGGAATGGCGATCCGTTCTGGTCACAGCGGGATGTTGCGATGCCTATCTTGAGCGCCATGACACGATCGAGGGAGAGAAGGTTGCCGACTTCGCCCTGCGGGACCGAAGCAATCCGTCGAGTGTGATGTCAGCCCTGCATGCTGCGCGCGAGAGTGCCCGCATGACCCGGACCGCGCTGACGCGGGAAATGTGGGAAGCAATAAATGATTTCTGGATGGCCGTGCGCGATGCCCTGAAGCGACCACCTTCCGAAGCGGACCTGCCGGAAATCCTGACCCTGATAAGGCAGCAAGGCGCGCAGGTAAGGGGCGCGACAACAGGGACCATGCTCCGCAACGACATCTACAATTTCGTCATGCTCGGCATCATGTTCGAGCGGGCCGATAATACGGCGCGGATACTCGATACCAAATACTATGTCCTGTTGCCGTCTAGCGCCTCGGTCGGCTCGTCTCTCGATAACGTACAATGGGAAATGATCCTGCGGTCGGCATCGGCTGAGCGGTCATTCCACTGGCTCAATGGAGGCAATATCACGCCGCGCGCAATTGCAGACTTTCTCATCTTCGACACACGCATGCCGCGCTCGCTGGCATATTGCTACGACACGATCACCTATCAGTTGGACTGGCTGTCCCGGCAGTATTGCCAGCGCCTCGAAACCCACGATCTGGCCGCGTCCCTTGAAGCGAGCTTGACGGCCACGACGATCGAGAACGTGTTTGACAACGGGCTGCACGAATTCCTGACAGATTTTCTGGTTCGCAATGCGTCGCTGTCGTCGCAGATTGAAAAAGACTTCAGGTTTGCGGAGTGACAGCATGCGACTGACTGTGGATCATACATCGACCTATTCGTACGAAACCGGTGTTTCCTATGCGCTCCAGCAGGTCCGCAAGCGGCCGGTCAGCTTGCCCTCGCAATCCATCTTGTCATGGGATTTGACCATTGACGGCGCGCATTGGGAAACGAGCTATACCGATCATCACGGAAACCTGGTGGATTTGATCCAGCTTGAGCCGGGGGTCACGAGCGTTTCGGTCAGTGTGAAGGGTGAGGTGGAAACCCATGATACGTCCGGCGTGGTAGGAGGGCATAGTCAACTTGTGCCGCTCTGGCTGTACCAGCGGCACACTGCGCTTACCGCGCCCGCCAAGGGCTTGCGCGCGCTGGCAGGCAAATTCAGTCGCCATCCCGCACAGGATATTGGTGTCCTGCACGAGTTGATGGCGGAAATTGCAGGGGCGGTCACTTACCAGACCAATGAGACAGACTCCCACACGACAGCCGAGGATGCGCTGCAGCAGGGGCAGGGCGTGTGTCAGGATCATGCGCACATCTTCATCGCGGTCGCGCGCCTGCTCGGCTATCCCGCTCGCTATGTCGGTGGATATCTCATGATGACGGACCGGGTGGATCAGGATGCCGGTCATGCCTGGGCCGAAGCCTGGGTGGATGGACTCGGATGGACCGGATTTGACGTTTCCAATGGCATCAGTCCGGATGCGCGCTACATACAGGTTGCCACGGGGCTGGACTATAGCGATGCCGCGCCCATCAGGGGACTGGTGTATGGGGCCGGACGGGAAAATCTCGTGGTATCTATTCAGGTCCAACAGTAGAATGAGTCCAGATATCGATCGGAGAAACACCAAGTGACGTATTGCGTTGCGCTTCGGCTGGACCGGGGGCTCATTTTCATGTCGGACACCCGCACCAATGCGGGCATCGACAACATCTCGAAATTCCAGAAAATGTTTACTTGGGAGGTGCCCGGACAGCGTGTCATCACCCTCCTGACGGCTGGCAACCTCGCCACGACGCAAGCCGTGATCAGCCTGTTGGACGAACGTCTCAAGGCACCGGAAGAACGTAATCCCAGCATCATGGCTGCTGACACCATGTTCCAAGTCGCCAGACTGGTCGGGGATACGCTGAAGGAAATTATCCGCACGCAAGGGGATGGCGGACCGGAATCGGAGTCGCCTTTTGGTGCGACGCTTATCGTTGGGGGCCAGATTGCGGGAATGGAGCCGCGCCTGTTTCTTGTCTATCCGGAAGGCAACTTCATCGAAGCCAGCGACGAGACGCCCTTCTTTCAGATCGGTGAGACCAAATATGGTCGCCCCATCCTGCTGAGAGCCTTCAGTCCGGAGATGACCTTCGAGGAAGCCGTCAAGCTGCTCTATGTTTCATTCGACTCGACCCTCAAGGCGAATTTGTCGGTCGGTATGCCGCTTGATTTGCAAACGATCAAAATGGACACCTTCAAGGTCGCGGACAAGCGCCGGGTCGAGGAGGATGATCCGTATTTCACGACGATCTCATCCCGCTGGGGAGATGCGCTCAAACTGGCCTTCAATTCCCTGCCTGACTACGAGTTCTGAGCCGAGCTAGAAAGTGGGTTCCGGAACGTGGTTTCTGTAGAGCTTTTTGGCGAGTTCGACACGTGCCAGCGCATCCATCCCCTCGATATCAGCTTTCAGCGTCGCATTCAGCAATGGGCGGATGCCAATCCGATTGGCCACCTGAATGGCAAGGCCTGGACGGGCATTTAGCTCCAGCAGAAGCGGGCCCTTCGTCTTGTCCAACACGATGTCCGCGCCGAGATAGCCGAGTCCTGTGACATCATAGGCCTTGGCGGCCATTTCCAGCATCGTGTCCCAGTGCGGTACCGAGAAATTCCGAAGCGGGTTGGCCGTGTCCGGATGGATATCGGTTGTCTTCCCGTTCTGCATGCCACTGAGCGTTTTCCCGGTAACGAGATCCAGTCCGACCCCGACACCGCCCTTGTGCAAATTGGCCTTACCGTCGGATTCGGCGGTTGGCAGGCGCACCATGGCAACCGCCGGGATGCCGCGCACGACAATGATGCGAATGTCCGGAACGCCGCCGAACGAAATCGGATTGAAGATTTCGTCGAACTTCACCCGGTATTCGAACATCGCCACGTCAGGCTGGCCGCTGAGGCTGTACATGCCGGACAGGATATTATTGACGTGAAATCTGATGTCTTCAAGCAGGGCGCGCTGCCCGTTGGACCGTCGCCAGCCACCGCGCATCGGCTCCATCAACACCTGGATGCCGTTGCCTTGTGAGCCATTGGCGGGCTTGATGACGACCCCGTCCGGCTTGTCGAGATAGGATTCCAAATGCCGCATGTGGAACGGGTTGGCGATCACGCCATAGAGTTCCGGCGTCGGGATATTTGCCGCGTTCGCAAGCCGCTTAGTTTCCCGCTTGTCATCGACCAGACGGATGAGACGCCGCGGGTTGAGCTCATTGACGAGCCGGACGTTCCGCTCGTTTATTCCGAGCAGTCCGGCGCGCCGTAATGCCCGGTAACGTCCAATCATTTCCGGTCGTCCAGTTCGCGGAAGCGGATCAGCTCGCTGAGCCGGAGGCCGGTATACTTGCCCATCATCAGGCAGATCGCCATGATCACCAGGAGCAGTTCAGGGAAGTTGAACATCAGATATTCGACATGCGTGTTGGTCATGACGAGATAGGCTGCCGCCGCGACAAGAAGGCTGCCAATACCCTGCTTGATGGCTTCGGTTGCAGAATATTCTTCCCATGCGATCGACATACGCTCGATTGTCATCGTCAGGATGACCATCGGGAACAGGGAAATCGACAGGCCGATGCGCTGGCCATTATTGGCCATGATCTGGGCAATGACTGCCATGCAGATCACGATGAACACAACCACTGTGGCCAATCGGGGCACAAGAAGAAGTTTGAGTTTCTCCAGGTAGAATCGGACAGCCAGGCCGAGGGCGATGAGCGCTGTGAACAGGATCACGCCGTTGACCAACGCCGTTTCCCGGAATGCGATGCCGATCAGGACCGGCATGAACGTGCCAAGCGTCTGCAGGCCAATGAACTGGCGCAGGAAGACCAGCATCAGGATGCCGACCGGAATTGTGACAAGGACCTGGTAGACCAGTTGCGTAGTGATGGGCAGGCGATTGAACGAGAACCATTGCATGGCCGAGCCTTGATCCTTGGCCATGCGCTGCACGACATCTGAGACATCGGCATTCACCGGCTGCAGGCTGACCTGTAGGTCCAGGTCCGAAATACCTTCGGCGCGGATGAAGTCGTTCGTGCCATGCCAGATAGTGAAAAATTCGCTGGGATCGGGACCGGGGAAATATCGCCGATCCATGCCGTCTGCATAATATTCAAGCCAGTGACGGATCTCTGCCCGGCGGCGCGCACTGTCCAGATAGACCCCATTTGCGACGCGCGCGGGAATGCCCTGACTGGTCAGGACGTCGCGGGCCAGGGCAAGGCGCGCGATCGGGCGCGCAAGCGTGGGTGACAGCAGGGCCTCTACCTCGTCGACATCACCGTCCACGAAGATTTCTTCGAGCACGAGATCGGCCAGGGATTCGTCATCGGCGGAGCGACGGCGCAAATCCGTGGACCAGACAAGAAAGGCCTGACGTTCGAGATCATTCTCGGTTTCAGGCGCGGCCCTGCGGAGCTTGCGTTGCATGCTTTCGGGCAGGGGACTTTCGGTGGTTTCGCCCAGCAGGCGTGCCCTGTAGCGAAGCACTTTCCGATCATTCGGATAACGATAGGTCCAGATCGCGGTCCGGCCATCCCCTTCGCGGGAATTCAGCCGCAGGCCGAAGGCGCCATTGTAGAACTGCTCCTGCGAGACGCGGCGGTTTTCGCTGTTCGATGGAATATAGGTTTCCAGTCGGACCGGCTGGTTGCTGGTATCGAAATCCAGATAGATTTCAAAATCCCACGTCGTTGTCCGTTCTCCGGGCGTCATGGGGTAATCGAGTTGCAGAACCTTGGTCGCGAAAATTCCAAGCCCAATCGCGGCCAGGAGCAACGCAAGCAGTCGGGTATGTGTAAAACTATTCACGGTCGTCGTTTTCGCAGCTGCCTTCGGCTATGAACGTCGACGAAGAATCGACAAGCACGCGTGAGGCCATGAATTCACGCCCCACCAGGAAGTCGTATTCGAAATCTTCCCGATCGGCCAGATTAACTTCGGCGAGTCCGCGGACCCCGCCAATGCAGAGCGGCAGGTGGATCACGGGGCGCCGGATGGTGCCGCCGGTTTTCAGCTTGATCAGCGCAAAACGGCGGACATTCTGGTCATATCTCACCGTGCGGCCATTCTTGCCGACAAGGCGAAAGCGGACCCAGTCATCTTTTCCGGCCTTGTTGTAGATATGCACGTCGCGGGCGAATACGGAGCTGGAATCCGCGCCGGTGTCGAGCTTGCCCTTCATCTCGAGGCCGAGCTTGCCGACATATACATTCTCGACATAGCCCATGACGGCTGAGTCGCTGGTGCGATCCCGGCTGTCGGCAATGGCCGAAATTGCGGGCAATGACAGAATGGCCGCAGCGACCATGACATGTCTCAGATACTTCACGAGAATACGTTCCTCTTGCCTCGGGGGCGGCAGTTTTTGGTCCCCTAACACGCGAGCCATGTGGGCGATAGCTATCGGCTCACTAGCTAGTCCCAGATTGGGACGCCGGGGTGACTTAATAGTTCCCCAAACTGACCGATCTCGCCTCAAAAACCTGATTTCGTGGCATTTCTATGGTGAAGAAAGGGAGCGTCTGTGGTCTCGCGCTTGCACGCCGTTAGGGTGGCACTGGATGAATGTGCCAAATCCCTACAAAATTAACCAAAAAATAGAATTTGAAAAAAACTCTATTTGAAGTTGCGTTCTGAAATCACTGCTTTAAAGTAGTATTCGGAGGGAGAGAGCTGCGGCTGTCTCAAGAATGCAGTTGAGGGTTTTGACACGTCTTCGGAGGTGCGGTTCCCTCGCCTGTATTCAAATGTGCGAGTAGCGTGGGGGCCTCGAAGAATTCGGGGTCAGTAAGCAGGAAGGCTTTATGAGTCTGTCGGTGGATCAGGTTCTGGACCGCGTTCGCGAGAATGTGGGGCTATACGTTCGAGATGGATCCATTCGAACGGAAGAGCAGGGCGCCCGTTCTGTCCCCTTGTCGGCGATCTATCCCGAATGGCTCGGAGACGTGGCGTTTGCGCAGGCACACGGAGCTCGGTTCAATTATGTCGTTGGCGAAATGGCGCGCGGTATCGCCACGCCGAAAATGGTCATTGAAGCCGTTCGTGCGGGGTGCGTCGGATTCTATGGCAGCGCTGGCCTGAAGCCGGAGACGATTGAAGACGGCGTACGCGAGATCAAGGCGGGCATTGCGCCGGGCCAGACAGCCTGGGGCGCAAACCTGATCCATTCGCCCCAACAGCCCGGCTATGAAGCGCGCGTCATTGATTTGTTCCTGTCCATGGGTGTCCGCCGTGTTTCGGCTTCGGCGTATATGCGCCTGTCACCCGAAATTGTTCGCTATACCGCGCAGGGCCTGTCCCGTAGCGCGGAGGGAAACATAACGCGCGCGAACCATGTCTTTGCCAAAGTCTCGCGCGCGGAAGTCGCCACCCAGTTCATGCAGCCAGCGCCGGACAAAATCCTGAAGGCGCTGGTGGCCGAGGGCCGCATCAGCCCGGAACAGGCTGAACTGGCTTCGCAGGTGCCTGTGGCCCTCGACATTACGGCCGAGGCCGATAGTGGCGGCCACACGGACAACCGCTCAGCGGCGCCTTTGTTTTCTTCACTTTCGCTTGCGCGTGACCGGGTCGCGGCAGAAACCGGGATCGATGCCAATTCCATCCGTATCGGCCTCGGCGGCGGCATTGCTACACCGCATGGCGTGGCTGCAGCCTTCCAGATGGGGGCGGCCTATGTGCTGACCGGCTCCATCAACCAGGCGGCGGTCGAATCCGGCCTGTCCGAACCTGCGCGGCAATTGCTGGCCAAAGCTGGCCCGGCAGATATCGGCATGGCCCCGGCGGCGGACATGTTCGAGCAAGGCGTTGAGGTCCAGGTGCTGAAGCGGGGCACGCTGTTTGCGATGCGGGCTCGCAAACTGCACGGGCTCTACAAATCCGGCGCCTCTTATGAATCCATGGACCAGAAAGATCGCGACTGGCTGGAAGGCGTGCTCGGGGAATCCTTCCAGAGCGCCTGGGAGCAGACGCGGGCCTTCATCACGGCGTCAAACCCAAAGGAGGCGGCCCGCGCTGAAACCGATGGCAACAAGCGATTGGCTCTCGTGGCGCGCCGATACCTGTTCATGGGCGCCCAATGGGCGCGGGATGGAGCGCCAGACCGGGTATCCGACTACCAGATTTGGTGCGGCCCGGCGCAGGGCGCATTCAACGAATGGGTCGCCGGCACGTTCCTGGAGCCCATCCAGAACCGCACGATCCGCCAGATTGCCCTGAATTTGATGGAAGGCGCAGCGCGCCTGACACGCGCCGGACAGATGCGCGCCAGCGGGATTGCCGTGCCACCTACGGCGTTCTCCTACACGCCGCGAAAGTTTCTCTGATATGATGAATGATAAGGCCAGCACATCATGAGTTCAAAAGCTGCCACTCCGATTGCCATTGTAGGCATGGGCGCGATCTTTCCGGGTAGGGGAGATGTCACCGGTTTCTGGCGCGATGTGTTTGAAGGGCGGGACCTGTTGTCTGACGTCCCGGCGAGCCATTGGCTGGTTGATGATTATTATGACAGCGACCCGTTTGCCAAGGACAAGACCTATGGCCGTCGCGGTGGGTTCATTGATCCGGTGGCCTTCGACCCCCTGACATTCGGCATCCCGCCCAGGACTATGGAAGGAACCGACACGGCGCAATTGCTTGCGCTCGTCGCTGCCTATGCGACGCTGCAGGATATCGAGCGGGACAGTGAGGGACGGATCGACAAATCCCGTACCAGCGTCATCCTCGGCGTGGCGTCCGCGACAGAGCTTACCGCTCATATGGCGGGCCGTCTGCAGCGTCCCGTCTGGGTCAATGCAATGCGCGAAGCGGGCTTGCCCGAGAGCGAAGTTCTGGACCTCGCCGAGCGGATCGAGAACCATTATGTCGAATGGCAGGAAGCCACATTCCCCGGCCTGCTCGGGAATGTCGTGGCCGGACGGATCGCCAACCGGTTCGATCTCGGCGGCAGCAACATGGTCACGGATGCGGCATGCGCGTCCAGCCTGTCCGCGCTCAGCATTGCCCTGCATGAATTGCGGTCCGGAGACAGCGACACGGTTCTGACCGGCGGCGTCGACGCGTTGAACGACATCCTGATGTATATGTGCTTCTCGAAGACGCCCGCCCTGTCGCCCACAGGCGATTGTCGGCCGTTTTCGAATGCCGCTGATGGCACCATGCTGGGCGAGGGCGTCGGCATGCTGGCGCTGCGCCGGCTGGAAGATGCCGAGCGTGACGGTAACACCATCCATGCGGTCATCCGAGGACTGGGGGGAGGATCGGACGGCAAGGGAACCGCGATCTATGCGCCGGTTCCGGAAGGGCAGGCTCGCGCGCTCAAACGCGCGTACGATCAGGCCGGATATGGTCCGGAAGCTGTCGACCTCATGGAGGGACACGGTACGGGCACCAAGGCCGGCGACAAGGCCGAACTTGATGGCCTTCATCTGGTTTTTGGTGATGTCCAATCCGACGAGCCCTGGTGCGCGCTCGGATCCGTCAAATCACAGATGGGGCACTCCAAAGCGGCCGCTGGCGCAGCCAGCCTTGTCAAGGTCGTGAATGCGCTCAGCCGGAAGATCCTTCCGCCCACGGCGAAGGTCGAGGAGCCCGCAGATGTTATCAAGGACAGCGAGGTATTCTACCTGAACACCGAAGCGCGACCCTGGATCACAACGAAGAAACGCCCTCGCCGGGCATCGGTCAGCTCCTTCGGCTTCGGTGGCAGCAATTATCATGTCACGCTGGAAGAATATGTCGGCAAGACCGCGTTGCGTCCGTATCGGGTATTCCCGGCAGAACTCTTCCTGTTCAGTGCGGAAACGCCAGATGCCCTCGCCGCGGCAATCGAAGGCAGCGCTGCAGGCGTAGACGATGCGTCACTGGCGCACGCCGCTTCACAAACACATGCAGGCTTCGAAACGAAAGCTCCGGCGCGGGCCGCGATCATTGCTGAATCCGCAAGTGATCTCCAAGCCAAGTCGGAAAGCCTGACGAACCAGATCCGGGCAGGCGAGGTGGGAATTCGTCCGTTCAAGGCCGATTGCTTCGCCTCACTCGATGCCCCCGTGGACGGCAAGATCGCCTTCATGTTCTCTGGTCAGGGCAGCCAATATGTCGGTATGGGATCTGATCTTGCCATGGCATTCCCGGACGCGCGGGCAGTCTGGGATCAGGCAGCCAGCCACAAGCGCACCGGCAAGCTGAGGCTCGACAAATTGTCCTTCCCGCCGGCGGCTTTCGATCAGGTCGATTTCGGCGCGCAAACCCAGACTCTCACGGAAATGCAGCATGCTCAGCCGGCTATCGCGGCCGTGGCCTTGTCACAGCTGGGCCTTCTGTCACAACTCGGCTTGCAGGCAGACATGGCCGCTGGTCACAGCTTCGGCGAGATCATGGCGCTGCATCTGGCGGGCGTGATGGATTCCGATACGGCCCTCACGGTGGCTGCGGAGCGCGGTGCGCTCATGGCCAAGGCGGCGGGCAACACCAAAGGCGCCATGCTGGCAGTCCAGACCGATGCCAAGACCATCACGCCAGTATTGAAGAAGATCGGCCAGGGCCTCGTCCTCGCCAATGACAATGGGCCGGACCAGGTCGTGCTGTCTGGTGCGCAAGACATTGTGGAACAGGCGCGAGCAGAGTGCGAGGCGCTCGGCTTGAAGGCACGGATGCTGCCAGTCGCAACGGCCTTCCACTCTGAGATCGTGGCCGAAGCCGTGCCGCCCTTTGCCAAAGTGCTGGCAAAGCAAAAGCTGCGCGCACCAAAACTGGACGTCTTCGCGAACGCCACAGCGCAAAAATATGATGCCAAGGTCGCTGACCTTCCGGCCTTCATCTCTGACCAGCTGATCCAGCCCGTACGCTTCCGCGAACAGGTTGAGGCCATGTACGCAGCGGGCGCACGCGTATTCGTGGAAGTCGGCCCTGGCGGCGTGGTCACCGGTCTGGTGGGCCATATCCTGGCGGACAAGCCCCACCTTGCGATCTCACTGGATCACAAACGCCGCAATGGCGTGAACCAGTTCCTCCTGGCTATCGCCACCCTCGGCGTCTCGGGCATCGACCTCGACTATGCCGACCTGTTCGCAGACCTTCCGGCCCAGCCGCCAAAGCCAGCGCCCTCCAAGCACGCGGTGAAGATTTCCGGCGGCAATTACAATAAGCCTTATCCTCCAGCGAATGGCGCGGCAGGCCGTGCTCCTCCGAATCCGGAGAGGCCGTCCGTGCAGGATCGCCCAGTCGCGCAATTTCAATCCACCAGCAGTCCCGTTCAGGTGCAGTCTTCCCCGCGCACTGAACACAAAGTCCTTCCAGAACAGACAGGCAGTCCCATGACCCAAGACACATCCTCAAAAGGCCCGGAATACGCCGTGCAATCCCATACTCCCGCTGCGCCAGCTGTGACGGTCTCTGAGCGGATTATGCACGAAGTGTCCCAGCGCCATGCCGACTATATGTCTGCCATGTCGACGGCACATTCGGCCTTTCTGAACGTCGCCGCCCAGATGGCGGGTCATGCGCCCCTCGAGCCCGTGCGTACCCAAGCGCCTGTCGCCCTGCCTTCCCCAGCGCCTGCGGCCCCTGTCCAGCCACAACCCTCTGCCAGTGATGTGAAACCGAATGGCACCAATCGTGAAGCTGAACTCGCGCCGTTGGCGCCAGCACCGATGACGGCTCCCGTGCCACAACCAGTCCCTGCGGCAGTCCAACCGCAATCGGCCGTCCAGCCTGCAACTGCGGCAGCTCCGACTCTGGCTTCCTCTGTATCAGGCGGAGATTCCATCAGCCTGGTCCGCGGCATCATCGCCGAGAAGACCGGCTATCCTGAAGACATGCTCGAACCCGACATGGATCTGGAAGGCGAACTCGGCGTCGACTCCATCAAGCAGGTCGAGATTCTGTCGACGCTGCGCGAACGCATGCCAAGCCTGCCGGAGATTGATCCGGAACAGCTCGTGGAACTGCGCACAATCGCCGCGATTGCGGGCATGATCGATGCTTCCGGCGTCGCCTCGGCGCCTGCAGCGGCAGTGAGTGCGGCTCCGGCGGCTGTGTCGGCCTCATCCAATGGCGGCGTCACTGCCGACACGGTCCGGGCCCTGATCGCGGAGAAGACCGGCTATCCGGAAGACATGCTCGAAGATGACATGGACCTCGAAGGTGAGTTGGGGGTGGATTCCATCAAGCAGGTCGAAATTCTGTCAGCTCTACGCGACCAGCATCCGGAATTGCCGGAAGTTGATCCGGAAGTGCTCGCAGACCTTCGCACCATCCGGGCCATCGCAGATTTTTTTGCGTAAGGGGCGGTGGGGCGCCTGCCGCGCTCTCCCGTCCCGGCCCGCCGGTCGGTCCGGTTCCCACATATGAGAGTTCCGTTCGGGTAGTTTCGACTGGACGTGCGCAGCCCTTGGTGGCCGCGCAGGACCTCTCGGCATGGGGACCGTTTGCGGTAACGGCTGGGGCCTCGGAGATCGCGAGTCAATTGGTGCAGGTGCTCACCGGCCGAGGGACTCGGGCGGACCTTCTGGGCGAGAGCATTCAGGGTATTCAAACCGTGATTATAACCGAGGGACTCTCGAATTTGCCGGTTACGGAACGACATTGGCAGGTTCTGGATCTTTGCAAACGGCTATACGCAAGCGGTATCCGGATTATGATCCTGGAGTATGCGGGCGCTGGCGACTTTGCGCAGATGTCCGGCCTGAAAGGCCTCTCGCGCACACTTCGTCAGGAATGGCCCGATCGGTCGATTATAACGTGGTCACTTCCTGACAGCGCATCGCAGGACACGCAGGCTGAACTCGTTCTTGACGCGATCACCTCCGATGTTCCGGAGGCAGATCTCGATACGTCTGGTGCTTCGGTGATGGAGATCGGCGCCGCACCTGGGCTGGTGCAGGCAACACCAACAGATACGAATGTCTGGTTTGTGCCGGGCGGTGCGCGCGGTGTGACCGCAGCTTGCGTATCCGAACTGGCGCGCCGGCAGCCCGGATCAACCTTTGTTCTGGGAGGCCGGTCTGGTATCGCGCCCTGGCCAGAAGGATTGCAGCCGACAAGCGACATGAAACTCCTCCGGAGCGCACTGATCAGTTCAGCCAAGGCGCGCGGGGAGAAACCGGCGCTGCCCGACATTGACCGTCAGGCGCGCGCGCTGCTTGCAGGGCAGGAAATTCGTCACACGCTGGACGCTATCGCGGCGGCCGGGGCGCGGGCCGTCTATCTTCAGGTAGACATGTCGGACCGCGACAGCCTTCTCGCTGCCGTCAGCCAGATAACGAGCCAATACGGCCCTATCTCCGGCCTCGTGCATGGGGCAGGGGTGCTGGCCGACGGTCTCGCCCTGAAGAAAACGCGAGACGATGTAGAGTACGTCTTCGGGCCGAAAGTAGAGGGCTTGGCAAATCTGCTTGCGGCCATCGACCTCTCACAACTGCGCCATGTCGGTCTGTTCTCATCGGCATCTGCGGTCTTCGGCAATACGGGTCAAAGCGACTATGCCATGGCCAATGCATGGCTTGGCGCTGTGGCGCGCAAGCTCGCAGCGCAATTACCAGATGCAACCGTCAAGAGCTTCTGCTGGGGCCCGTGGGATGGCGGTATGGTTGATGCAACATTGGCAAGCCATTTCGCAACACGTGGCATTTCGCTGATAGGCCTTCAGGACGGTGCGCGCATTTTTGCCGACCAGATTCTGCAGGGCGACCGACATGAGATTGAACTTCTGATCGGAGATAAGTGGGCCGGATGACAAGCGATTGCCGATTTGAGCCGATTGCGATTGTCGGGCAGGGCTGCGTACTTCCGGGGGCCATGAGCCCGGCGGAGCTTGGCGATCTCGTCTTTGACAAGCGGGTGGTTTATGGCCCGGTGCCTGCTGAGCGGCTCGGGCTTTCGGAAGCAGACGCAGCCTCTCGAAACTATGTATCCGGAACGGTCCAGGGATTCGCGGATGTCTTCGACGAAGAGCGCATGCCGGAAGAAGCGCGCAAGGCTGCCAAGATCGACCCCGTTTGTGGTTGGTCCCTGCATGCGGCGCTCGAGGCGTGGACCGATGCGCGCCGTCCGAAGGTCCGCAAGGGCCGGTCTGGTGTGTTCGTTGCAAACCTCTCATATCCAAGCGCCGCGCATGCAGACTATGCCGCACGCCATTGGGCGGGGCAGGCACCTTCGGAGCCGCTTGCAACTTTTAATTCTTCTCTTCCGCCGCATCTGATCGCCCAGACGCTCGGCCTGTCCGGGCCAGCTTTCTCGCTTGATGCGGCGTGCGCCTCATCGCTCTATGCGCTGGAGATCGCCTGTCGGCGCCTTCAATCGCGGGCTATTGATTGCGCCGTCGTCGTTGGCGTCAACGCGGCTGACAATCTGATCTTACACATTGGGTTTGACGCGCTGAAAGCGCTGAGCCCGACCGGCCAGTCACGTCCCTTCGTGAAGGGCGCTGACGGGCTCGTTCCATCCGAAGGCGCCGTCTCGGTCGTGCTGAAACGCCTGTGCGATGTGAAGAAGAAAGATGTCGTCCATGGCGTGATCCGAGGCATTGGCCTGTCCAATGATGGGCGACGCAAAGGTTTGCTCGCCCCGTCCGGTGAGGGCCAGACCGAAGCCATGAAGCGCGCATACGGAATGGCGGGTGTCGATCCGAAAAGCGTGTCTTATCTGGAATGTCACGCGACCGGCACGCCGACCGGTGATGGCGTTGAGGTGCAGGCATCGGCGGATATGTTCGCAGGCAATGAAGCTCTCGCCATCGGATCACTGAAAGCAAATACCGGGCATCTCATCACGGCGGCGGGCCTTGCCAGCCTGCTCAAGCTAACCGAAGCCTTCAAGCGCGAAGCCCTGCCGCCCACGCCGACATTTGGAGATTTGATCGAAGTTGCGTGTCAGAACGGATTGAAGGTTCTCGACAAAGCCGCGCCTTGGGAGTTACGTGACGGAGTCCGCCGCGCCGCCATCAGCAATTTCGGCTTTGGGGGCAACAATGCGCACCTGATCCTCGACCAGTATGATCCGGAAGCGGATTTGATTGAGGTCCATGCGGCGCCATCATCCAAATCCGACATTGTGATTTGCGGAACAGGCCAGCTTGCGGGTTCCGACCGGGGCGCAAATGCCGTCACGCGTCGCATCATGAACCAGCCGCTGAAACCTGCGGCGCCGTGCCGGAAGGTGGGCGCGGATCCGAAGACCGCGCGGACGCCGCCAACGGATTTGCTTGAGGCGGAACCCCAGCAACTCGCCATCGTCGATGTGGTGGAAGAAGCGTTGCAATCGGTCACGCCTGTCGCGTCCGACCGGGTAGGCATCTTCACAGCCATGGGCTGTGCGTCGGATTCGGCGCGGTGGTTGCTGAGGGAACGCTTGGCGTTTCTGGCAGGATTACCTCTGAACTCTGAGGAGCTTGCCGCTGCGCGGACCCGCATTGCGCCACCGCTTCAGGCATCAACCGTTCTCGGCGCCATGGCGAACATGACCGCCAATCGCGTGACCTATGCGCATGATTTCCAAGGCATGGGATTCTCGGTATCCGCAGAGTCCGCGTCCGGCCTTGCCGCGATGGACCTCGCCATTGAAGCGCTGCGCTTGCGTCAGTTGGATATGGCTATCGTCGCGGCCGCCGACTTTGCGACCGAACCGGTTCGTGCCGCTGCGCTCGCAGATATCGGCATCACAGCGCAACCTGGCGACCAGGCCGCAGCAATTGTCCTGAAACGGAAAGAAGACGCCGAAGCCGCATCGGACCGCAATTACGGGTCTATCCATGACGTCGACTGGTCCAAGGTCGGAGAATCCGACACAGGCATCATAAATCACGTATTCGGCACGGCTCCCTGCGCTTCGGTCGTGTTCGAATTGGCCCTGCAAGCGCAGCTCTGCGCGCGAGGGCAGGTGCTGACGGCGGAAGGTGCGGTGCCGGACATCCGGGAAACGGCCCGTCCGGTCGAAATTTCAGTTGAAGCAGCGCCACTCAACACGGCTGGCTCGGTCAAATTCCATCCTGCGGACGCGGTGCCCATACCGGACGCGCTGCGGCCGACACCTTTTCTCTTCTGGGCATCCGCGAAAGACAAGCCGACGCTCGCCGCGCGCATTGCATCCGGCAAGACCGGGGGAAGGGGCAAGTGCCGTATTGCGACGGTTGCGCCGTCTGAGGAGGCGCTCGCGGAACGGTTAGACTATGCGCGTAAGTTGCTGGAGCAGGGCAAAGAACCTGCCGGTGAAGGCATCCATTATGGCGAGGGCAAGCCTGACGGAGAACTCGCCTTCATGTTTACTGGGTCTGCGGCCGTTTATCCCCGCATGGGGCGAGGGCTGCTCTCGGCCTTCCCGGAAATGCGCCAGCGTCTCGCCAGGCTCGACAAGGCGAATGAGATTGCCCCATTGCTGGCCAAGTCCAGCCTGACCGAATTCGAACAGCTTTGTGCAGGTACGCTGATGAGCCAGGCACATGCGATCCTGCTGCTGGACATTCTTGGCCTGAAGCCGGATGCGGCGCTCGGCCTGTCGCTTGGTGAGAGCAATGCCCTGTTCGCGTTTGGCTTCTGGCGTGATCCTGGCGCGCTGCTGGATGAGATATCCGATGCTGCCATGTATGAACGCCATATCGGGGGCGAATTCGAAACGGCAAAAGAGGCATGGGGACCCAACGTCCCGGCGGATTGGACCAATTGGCGCGTACAGGCGCCGGTTGACGCTGTGAAGGCTGAAGTTGCCAAGCATGCAGGCGTCGAGATCACGATCATCTATTCGCGAACGGACTGCATGATAGGCGGCCCGGCTGAGGCCTGCCGCAAGATCTGTGAAGCTCTTGGGCCCGGCAGTGGCGCAAAGATGCACCAGCATCTGATTGTGCATGCCAAGGCCATGCGGCCCTTTGCGGAGACGTGGCGCAAGCTGCACACGCGCAAGATGCATGATGGGGGCGGGGTGCGCCTCTACGCCAATGCCATCAATGCCGCCTATGAGCCGACCAGCGAAGCATCGGCCGACATGTTAACCCGGCAGGCTGTCGATACGGTCGATTTTCCGCCCACGGTCGAACAGGCATGGAAAGATGGCGCGCGCACCTTCGTGGAGCTTGGCCCGCGCGACACGCTGACCGCCGCACTTGGCAATATTCTTGAGGGTAAGGACTACAAGGCCATTGCCACCGACCGCATTGAAACAGCGGATCTGGCACAGGTCTCTGAACTCGCCGCCTTCCTGTTCGCGGATGGACGCGCGCCCAAGATGAAGCCCGTTGCAGGCGCGCTGGAGGCCGCGCGGCGCAACAGTACGGTGCGGCCCGTGCCTTGGGCGCTGACACGGGATGTCCCTTACGCAACGCCGATTGTCCCGCCGCTGACGCCAACGGGCCGGATGCCGGTTGCGCCCGCGCTGGCCGCTGTGAGTTATCCTGCGCCGTGCCATTCAGAAGCCAGCAGCATCCCGGTTCCATTCCCCGTGCCCCCGCCAGACCGTCCGCTGCCCACGCCAAGCAAGGTGACTGCTGGAACAGAGCCACTTCTGCCGCGATCACCCGCAGGACCACACTGGGACTATCCCGAGATCGAGAAATCCGCGCGTGAGAAGATGTCTGACTTCTTCGGCGCCGCATTCAAACAGCAGGATAAGTATGCGCGTCAGGTGCGTTTGCCGGCGCCGCCCTTGTTGCTCGTCGATCGGATCACCGGCATCGATGCCGAAGCCGGGGTCGAGAGTACCGGTGTCATCTGGACAGAGACGGATTTGAAGCCCGATCAATGGCTCATTCATGATGGCCGCATTCGTCCCGGTCCGCTGATCGAAAGCGGGCAGGCCGATCTGACCCTGATCGGCTGGATGGGCGCGGACTTCAAGAACCAGGATGACCGTGTCTATCGCCTGCTGGGGTGTGAGATCACCTTCCATGAGGGCGGCCTGCCGGAACCCGGCGAGACGCTGCGCTTCCAGATCGAGATCACTGGCCACGCCACGCTGGCCGGAATCCGCATGTTCTTCTTCCAGTATGATTGCATGGCGGGCGACCGCCGCGTCTTTTCGGTACGGAACGGACAGGCGGGCTTCTTCAGCGATGAAGAACTTGCTTCCGGCAAGGGCGTCATGTGGGACCCCGCCAAGGATGCACCGCCTACCGCAGACCCTGCGCCATTTGCCGCCGAGGGCGCGAGCCGGAAGCGAGCTTTCAGTGCCAAGGACCTGGACGCTTACCGGGACGGCAATGCCTGGGCGTGCTTTGGCGACGGGTTCGAACTGGCCGCCGCGCAGTCACGTCCGATCCGCTTGCCGGATGACAGGCTCGCCCTCTTCGATAATGTCGAAGCCTTTGACCCCAATGGCGGGCCGTGGGGCAGGGGATATTTGAGGGCCAGTGCTCATGTGCCAGTCGATGCCTGGTTCTATGAGGGTCATTTCCACAATGATCCCTGCATGCCAGGCACGCTGATGGCGGAAGCCGCCGTGCAGACGCTGGAATTCTACGCAGCGGCCGCCGGCCTGCTGACGGAGCGCGATGGGTATGTCTTCGAACCGATGCCGGGCCATATGGCGCAATTCGTATGCCGAGGGCAGGTAATTCCCGATACGGATCATAACGTGACATACGAGGTCTTCATCGACGAGATCATTGATGGAGAGACGCCGGAAATCTACGCGTCCCTTCTCGCAAGTAGTGATGGCAAGAAAGTCTTCTATTGCCCGCGCTTCGGCCTGCGCCTGCGCCGCAACTGGCCCGCGTCGCGCATCGCCGAAACCCCGATCCGCACGGGCCCCATGGGCGAGAGCCGGGGCGACCATGCCGCGCTGCTCGACTGCGCCAATGGTGCCCCGTCGGCCGCCTTTGGCGAAATGTATGACCGGTTTGATACTGAAGGCATCGTGCCGCGCCTGCCGCAAGAGCCATATCACATGATGACGCGCGTCCTCGACGTGTCCACACGGCCAGGGGTTCAGGAAGTTGGCGCAAAGGTCCGTGCTGAATACGACATTCCGCCGGATGCCTGGTACTTCGAGGACAATCGGAATGGGACCATGCCCTTCGCCGTCCTGTCGGAGATCGCGCTGCAGCCGTGTGGCTGGCTCGCCAGCCATTGCGGTTTTGCCTTGTCCGCAAATCTGAAGTTCCGAAACCTTGAAGGTGACGGTGTCCTGCATCGGGAGCTGCGCCCGGAAGATGGGACGATGGTCGTTGAAAGCGAACTGACGGCCTTTTCCCGTGTCGGCCCGATGACCATTGTGACATTCAGCGTTGTGGTCACGCTAGCCTCTGGCGAACCTGTGCTCGACCTGACAACCCAGTTCGGCTTTTTCCCGGCCGCCGCCTTGGTGCGTCAGGCAGGCCTGTCGGCCAAGCCGCACTTCTCAGCCGCGTTCGAACTTCCCGGAAAAGCCGTGAAAACACGTAAGATCGAAAAGCGTCTTGCGAGCGGCAAGATGCGCATGCTGGACGTAGTCGACTATTTCGACCCGGCCGGCGGCGAGGCCGGACTTGGCCTGATCCGCGGCCGTCAAGCGGTTGATCCGGATGCGTGGTACTTCAAGGCGCATTTCTATCAGGATCCGGTCCAGCCGGGCTCACTCGGCCTTGATGCCCTGGCGCAACTGCTTGCGCGCGCCATCCTTCTCAAAGGCCTGGATGAGGGCATGAGCAAGCCGCACTTTGAAACCATTGCGACCGGCGCGCCCTTCAAATGGAGCTATCGCGGCCAGGTGACGCCCGACAAGAAGGAGATGGTTACCGTGATGGAAATTGTGTCCATCGAAGCGCGCGACAAGGGCTGGCTGGTCACCGCGCGGGGCAGCTTGTGGCGAGATGGCCTGCGGGTCTACGAAGTCGGACCGTACAGCCTCGCCCTTGTCGATCGCGGCTAGGCGGCCTTGAGCGCGATTCCGGCCATAATATATCCGTGCAGGGAGCAATAAGTCGCGTAGCCGTGGCCTGCAGCCCGAACCTCTGCGTAGGCTGTCTCGCCTATAATGAAGCGCTCTGGCAGGCCGATGCTGGGCGCGCCCATCCGGAACCCCTGTCCGGCGGCTTTCATGATGGCCTCCTTTGCCGTCCAGATGCGATAGAAGGGGAGGAGAGCAGCGCCTTCTTCAAGCTGGCTTAGCAAGCTGGATTCCGACGGCGCGCAGACCATTGATACCATCTGGCGCCAATTGAGGGCGCGGACCCGCTCTATATCTATCCCGACCGCCGCATCATGAGAGAGCGCAAAGGCAGACCAGCCTTCCGTGCGGGATATGGAGAGATGCCTGTCCGGGTCAGAGGACAGAAAGGGTGCGCCCAGGGCATCATGTTCGATGATGACCTCCGTCGATTGGCACCCGAGATGATCGGAAAGCCCCGCGCGAACCGCTCGGAACGAGCATTCAAGATTTGTGCGTTTTGCGGGATGGACCAGCTTTTCGAGGCGCGCCTGCTCTACGCCCGTTAGTGGCGAAGGCGGCTGCGGGGCCACCGAATGGTCCAGCACCCAAGCCGCCAGGTCGGGCCACAATTGCACCCCGGACTGGGGTGAGGGGAAGGGGAGTTGGGTCATGTGAGATGGGCTGCAATAGATATGCCGGTTCGGCGTGAAGCGGAGGAGGGCTAACCCCTCTGCAGCCAGGAATATGCACAAGCCGCGCATTTCCGCTAGAAGGCGGTTTGAACCTACTCATCTCCGGACCAGACCCGAACATGTCATCTAAACTATCATACATATTCTCCATCGCACCCATGATGGACTGGACCGACCGGCATTGCCGCATGTTCCATCGGTCCTTGTCGAAACATGCGCTGCTCTGGTCTGAGATGGTGACGGCTGATGCCGTCATTCATGGCGACCGGGAGCGCCTGATTGGCTATTCCGGGGCCGAGCATCCAATCGTTTTACAACTCGGCGGAAATGAATCGGCCAAATTGTCCGAGGCGGCCGCCATTGCCGAACAGTTCGGCTATGACGAGGTGAATATCAATTGTGGCTGCCCATCCGACCGGGTCCAGTCAGGCGCGTTTGGGGCTTGCCTGATGGCGCGTCCTGAGGAGGTCGCAGCGTGCGTCAGCGCCATGCGGGCGCGCGTGTCCATTCCGGTCACCGTGAAGTGCCGGATCGCAATTGATGATTTGCCAGCGGAAGAAACCTTGTTCGGCTTTGTCGAAAAAGTCAGCGCCGCGGGATGCGAGGTCTTCACCGTCCACGCCCGCAAGGCCTGGCTGAAAGGGCTGAGCCCGAAGGAAAACCGGGATATTCCGCCGCTTGATTATGCACTCGTCGAGCGCCTCAAGGCAGCGCGGCCTGACCTGACCATCATCCTGAATGGCGGGATCACCACAATCGACCAATGCGGTGAGCATCTGGACGTCTTCGACGGCGTCATGCTCGGCCGGGCCGCCTATCAATCGCCTGCCTTGCTGGGAGACGTCGATGCATCCCTGTTCGGTGACGGCGAACCGGTCTCCCCGCAAGCCGCCATTGAAGCCTATCGTCCCTACATGGCAGCGCGTCTGGCCGAAGGGGTCGGCCTGCACGCCATGACCCGCCACATGTTGGGCCTGTTCAATGGCCAGCCGGGTGCGCGGCGATGGCGGCGGACGCTATCGGAAAAGGCCGTGCGCAAGGGCGCCGGCCTTGAAGTGCTCGATGAGGCCCTCAGCGCGGTCTTGCTCGACGCGTGATGTAAAGCCCATTCAACTTTTCGGAATTATGTTCTTTATTTGTTCGCAATAATCTGTTAACCATTTGCTCCATGCTGACTGGGGTTGGAGATGGTTTGCAGGGTCACGACATTCGCATTTGAGGGTGTAGACGCCCAGCCAGTAGACGTGCAGGTCCAGATGGCGGGCGGCCAGCCAGCCTTCCACATTGTGGGCCTGCCGGACAAGGCGGTCGGCGAAAGTCGGGAGCGTGTGCGCGCGGCATTCGCCTCGCTCGGGCTCGCTTTGCCCCCCAAACGGGTCATTGTGAATCTCGCGCCGGCTGACCTGCCCAAGGAAGGCAGTCATTACGATCTCGCCATTGCGCTCGCCATCCTTGCCATGATGGGCGTGGTTCCGGCCGACCAGCTGGAATCCTACGCCGCCATCGGGGAGTTGTCGCTCGACGGCGCACTCGGCGAAACGCTGGGTGTGTTGCCGGCGGCGATGGCCGCAGAAGGCATGGATTTGCAACTCATCTGTCCCCAGATATGCGGCGCCGAAGCCGCTTGGGCCGGGGGCAGCGTCATCGGGGCAACGGGCCTGATTGCCCTGATCAATCATTTCACCGGGCGCAGCGTGATCAGCCCGCCCCGACCGGGCGAACTGGCAACGCCGCCGGCAGGGCCGGACCTGCGAGACGTAAAAGGGCAGGAGGGGGCCAAGCGCGCGCTGGAGATCGCTGCGGCCGGGGGGCATAATCTGCTCTTCTGTGGGCCGCCGGGATCGGGCAAGTCCATGCTGGCCCAGCGCCTGGCTGGCATCCTGCCGCCGCTGTCGGCCCGCGAATTGCTGGAAGTGTCGCAAATTCAGTCGATTGCCGGCCTGCTGGAGCGCGGGCGCCTGTCGCGGCGGCGGCCGTTTCGCGCGCCGCATCATTCAGCCTCCATGGCGGCGCTTGTCGGCGGCGGCATCAAGGCGAAGCCGGGGGAGGTGTCCCTGGCCCATCACGGCGTGTTGTTCCTGGATGAACTGCCGGAGTTTCCGGCAACAGTTCTCGACAGTTTGCGACAACCTCTCGAAGCAGGAGAGGCTGTCGTGGCACGCGCCAACCGGCATGTCCGGTATCCGGCGCGCTTCCAGCTGATTGCCGCAATGAACCCCTGCCGCTGTGGAGGTGGGCCGGGTGCAGCTGCCTGTCGGCGCGGGCCTCGCTGTGCCCAGCAATACCAGGCGCGGCTTTCCGGGCCCTTCCTTGACCGGATCGACCTCTATTATGACACGCCGCCGGTGACCGCTGTCGACCTGGCTCTGCCGCCGCCCGCGGAGGGCTCTGCCGAAGTGCGGGAACGGGTGGCCCGCGCACGGGATATCCAGACCGAACGCCTCGCCCATCTGGCCACTGACACCTGCCGATCCGTCAATGCCGACACGCCTCTCCCGGAACTGGAGACATCTGCGGCGCCCGATGAGGCAGGCGCGGCCCTGCTGGCTGATGCGGCCGCCCGGCTGCAGTTAACAGCACGGGGATATAGCCGCGTCCTCAAAGTCGCGCGGACGATTGCCGATCTTGAGGGCTGCGATGGGGTACGACGGTTCCATATCGCCGAAGCGCTCTCCTATCGGCATCGCCCACCCGGTATGGCCAAACCCGCTATTTCGATGCCGCAGGGGGCGGCTTCTGGCGGCTTGGTCGGTTAAATGAATGATAAAGGCTTTGCGGTAGGGCTGGCATCCTATGACGGATGCACCAAAGCCCCCCGCGAATCCCGCCAAGCCGGAAGACACCTTCCTGGCCACGGCCAGCCACGAAATCCGGACGCCGCTCAATGGCATTCTCGGGACCGTTTCCCTGTTGCTGGAGACAGAGCTTGCTCCGGCCCAGCGCGAATATGCCGAAGCCATCCGGATGAGTGGCGCCCGCTTGCTCGACCTGCTCAACAATGTGCTGGACTATGCCCGGCTGGATGCTTCGGCGGTGGAGCTGGAGGTCGAAAATTTCTGCCCGGTGCGCCTTGGCCGTGAAGTGATCGAACTGCTCAGCCCACGCGCACATGCAGCCGGGCTCGATCTTGCTGTCCGCGCCCAACCCCTGCCGATGCCGACTTATTCCGGCGATGCAGGCCGTATTCGTCAGATTCTGTTCAATCTGGTGGGGAACGCGTTGAAATTCACCCGGCAGGGCTCGGTCCTGCTGGACATCATTGACCGGCAGGAGGGACTGGAATTCCGGGTCATTGATACGGGACCGGGCATTGCCGAATCTGACCGGGCCCAGCTGTTTCGCGCCTTTACCCAATCGGCCACGCAAGATGCGTACAAGGATGGCGGCGTCGGGCTCGGCCTCGCCATCGTCAAGCGCCTGACCGAACTTCTCGGCGGATGGGTGGACATTGACGGCGCCCCAGGCGTTGGCACTGCCTTTACCATCTTCCTGCCCTTGCCGCGTGCCGACATGCCATCGACTCACGATCTGCCCAATCTGGATATGGCGGTCGGTCTTGTCGGGCTTCCGGGTGCCACCGCTCTTGCGGCCGCCTCGGCCCTGTGCGGATCAAAGGCCACGCCTTACATGATCGATCCGGTCTCTGGCCGGGTTCCCGCCCATGTCGATGTTCTGTTGATCGGGGCGGATCTGCGCGAGAAACTGGTCAGGGAATTTGCGCGCCAGCGTCCCACCCTTGTCGTGCTGCGGCCTGAAGACCGGGGCGCCATTGAGCGTTTCCGAAGCCTCGGATGTGCCGGATGGCTGGTACGTCCCCTCCGCGCGTCCTCGATTGCGGAACGCGTCTTTGTCATCCAGTCCGGCGAACAGGCGATTGATGAGCCCGTGCAAAAGACCGGGGCAGGGCATGTGCTGATTGCCGATGACAATCCGGTAAACGCACTGATCGCACGCCGCGCCTTGGAATCGGCTGGGTTTAGCGTCACTGTGGCCTCCACCGGAAGCGAGGCCGTGGAGACTGCAACGCAAATGAATCTTGCCCTCATCCTTATGGATCTGCGCATGCCCGTGATGGACGGCTTTGAAGCTATGCGGCGTATTCGGGAAACCGGGTCCACTGTGCCCATGATCGCGATTTCTGCCGAAATGAATGCGAATATCGAGCGGCAGGCTCGCACGGCCGGCGCGAGCAGCGTTGCGGCGAAACCCCTCGACGCCGAAGCCCTGCGCAGCCTGGCGCTACAGTGGACAAGCGAGCCGGTCCGGCACGAAGGCGCTGCATGAGCGATACGTCGTCGCCAACGCCTCCGGCGATGCGTGAGCCCTCGCGCGCTGTTCGCGCGCTGAAGGCGCTGAAGGACCGCCGCATGGCGGCGATGCTGATCCTGTCCTTTGCGGCCAGCATTCCCTATGGCGCTGTCGTGGGCGTCCTCTCTGCCTGGCTGACCCAGGAAGGCATCGATACGGACACGATTGGCGTGCTCGCCCTCGTGTCTCTTGGCTATTCCTTCAAATATCTCTGGGCTCCGATGTTCGGTCGCGCCCGGGATGTGCCCTTCCTGCGCATTGGTGGGCGCCGATCATGGCTGATTGTCTGCCAATCCGTGATCGCCCTGCTGCTGATCGTTCTGGCGTTTAGCAACCCGCCCCAGAATATCGGCTTGGTGGCGCTGATCTGTTTCGTCATCACAATCATTGGTCCGACACATGATTTGATCCTTGATGCCTGGCGCATCGAAGTGGCCCGGTCTGAAGAAGACAAGGACCTGATGTCCGCCCTCTACCAGTTCGGCTACAAATCGGGCGGGTTCATCTCCGGCTTCCTCGCCTTGCTGGTCGCCGCGCGGGTCGGATGGACCGTGTCCTATGTGATGATGTCGGTGTTCATTGCCTTGACGGTGCTGGGCAGCTTGCTCGCGCCGGAACCGGAATCCTCCTCTCGCCCCGACACGAGCCGGATGAGTTTCCTGCCATCGCTGCGCCGCAAGGTGACCTTGCCAGCCGTGGCCGTCGTTGCGGTCAGCTGGCTGGTTGGTTTCACCCTGATCGGTACGTTTGTCGTGCGTAAACTGGCGCTGGGCGCGGATATTTCCTCGCGCGTGTTCGTCTCTGAACAGGGACCGATCATTGTCCTGCTCACCGTCGTGCTGCCAGCCGTGGTCGCTGCCTTGCTCGTGTTCACGCAAAAGGCGGCCGCCACCGAGGCGCCGCTCGTGATCGCCGGGCAGAGCCGGGGCGACAAGCTGTTGGCGACCCTCTTCCGGGCCATTTTCGACCCGCTGATGGAGCTGATTTCCCGGCTTGGCTGGTGGACGATCCTCGTCCTTGCGCTGGCGCTGACCTACCGGTTCACGGATGCCGTCTGGGGCTCGTTTGCCTATCCCTTCTACCTGCGCGCCGACCTTGATGCGCTGGGGCACACGCTGGACGATGTAGCCATTGCCTCGAAATTCTTTGGCGTCGTTGCCACCATTCTCGGCTCGTTGATCGGCGCGACGTTGATCGCCGTGCTGGGCCGGATGCCAGTCTTCTTTGTCGGCGGGATCGTCGCAGCGGCGACCAATCTGCTCTATGCCGACCTCGCCGCCGGCTCCGCGACCGTGGACGCCTTCCTCGCTTTCACCCATCTCGACGCGCCCCTGATTACGTTTGCCGACTGGGCGGCAAAGCTTCAGCCGGAGGAGGTAGCGCTTGCCTCCGACCAGGGCCAGCGCATGGCGCGCCTGATGGTGACGATCTTCGCGGAAAACATTGCGGGCGGCTTCGCGCTCGTGGCGATGACGGCTTATCTCACCTCCGTGGTCAATCCGCGCTTTGCCGCCGTGCAATATGCGCTGCTTGCTTCACTCACCATGCTGATCGGCACGCTGGGACGCCCCTGGCTCGGCGAAATGATCGAGCAGAACGGGTTCTATGATGTCTTCATCATCACCTTCTGGCTCGGGGGTGTCGCTGTGGTGCTCAGTGCCATAGAGTGGGCGCGTCAGGCCTATCTCAAACGATAGGCGAGGGGCCCGGCTTGTCGGCCCCAAAGTCCGGAGGAATATTCATGCGTTCAGCCCTGATTGCGCTCGTCCTGCCCTTTGCTATTTCGGCTTGCGCGGCCCACCCGTCCGCCCCAGTCGGAGTAATGGACGGGATGGAAGCCAATGAGGCCGCAGCGATCACGGCGATGCTGGAGGCTCAGGACGAAGCATGGAATCGCGGGGACATTCCCGCGTTCATGGATGGCTACTGGAAATCCCCGGATCTTCGTTTTGCGTCCGGCGGAAACATCGCGCGCGGCTGGGACGCGACGCTGCAACGGTATGAGACACGCTACGACACGCCCGCAAAGATGGGCACACTCGTGACGTCCGATTATGAGATCGACATCCTGTCGCCGGACGCCGCCATTGCGCATGGCCGCTGGATGCTGGAGGTCGAAGGCGACAACCCGTCCGGGCTCTACACGCTGGTCCTCCGCAAGATTGATGGCGACTGGGTGATCGTTTCCGACACAACCACGTCTGCCGACTAGCGGGCCGCGCTGATCCCGGCCTGAGCCACGCCATGCCTTGGCAGTCGGCGCGGTTGCGGGCAAAACGCCCTATGGCCTCATGACCGAAGGGGACCCGGCTCAGACCATGAAACGCGCAACACTCGACATCGACACCCACAATTCTTCGCTTGAGGGCATGATCGAACGGCCATGGTTCCGACACATGGTGATTACGCTGATCATCGTGAACGCGGTGATCCTCGGCGTGCTGACCTATCGGGAAACCCTGCCGCGAAATCTTGTCCTGTCCCTGGACGCAATTGATCAGGCGATCACATACGTCTTTGCGATCGAAATCCTGCTGAAACTGTTCGTATACCGGCTGCAATTCTTCCGGGGTGGGTGGAATTGGTTCGATTTCATTGTCATCGGCGTGTCCCTTATCCCGGGCAGTCAGGCCTTCGGCGTGCTGCGCGCCCTCCGCGTCCTGCGGGTTCTTCGGCTCCTGCATATTGTGCCGATGATGCGCCGGATCACTGAAGCGTTGATGAAGGCTTTGCCGGGCATGGGCGCAATCTTTGCGGTGCTAGCGCTGATCACCTATGTCGCCGCCGTCATGGCAACGAACATGTATGGCAATACCGAGAATGAGGAGGTCGCCGAACTGTTCGGCGATTTGCCACGCTCGGCCTATTCCCTGTTCCAGGTCATGACGATGGATGGCTGGCGGTTCGAAGTCGTCCAGAAAGTCATTGATGACGGCAATCCCTATGCCTGGATGTTCTTCCTGATCTTCATCTTCATCGCCAGCTTTGCCATCCTGAACCTGTTCATTGCCTTGATCGTCGATTCCCTCGCCGCCGAACAACAGGCGATCATCGAAGAGGGGCTCGACGAACTCGAAGAGGAGCTGGAAGATGAGCTGATGACGGCCGAGAAGGGACGGGCAGCTGTCCTGACAGCGATCCAGGAGATGCGGTCGGAGATTGCGGCCTTGCGCGCGGCGGTCGAAGCGAGGCCCAAATAATGATCATCAGTGAACAAGCATCAAAATCTAAAAAAGAATTCATAATTGGAACTGTGAGCAGCACTTCACGCATCTGTCAGCATGCCGCGCTCCCAAAATTTGCAAAATAGGGTATAGAATTTCCCCGAATGTCTTTGTGGACCCGACTGCTTGAGGGCGGGCGACGCCTGTTCGACCCTGACAACTCTGACGGCACTTCTGTCGACGGGGACGATTTTGAGTGCGCGCCGGACCCGAATGATGTGGGCTTCACGGCGGCCGTGGTTGGTCTCGGTGCCAAGCTCGCCGTTGCTGACGGAGTCGTGTCCGATCAGGAAATCATGGTGTTTTCCCGCGTCTTCCGGGTCGCGCCCGAAGACGCAGACAGTGTCCGCCGCGTGTTCAATATCGCCCGCCAGACGGTCCGCGGCTATGAGGGCTATGCGCGCAAGATCGGCCGGAAATACCATGCCCGGCCTTGCTTGCTTGAGGGTGTGCTGGACGGCCTGTTCCAGATTGCCGGCGCCGATGGCGTCGTCACCATGGACGAGATGGACTATTTGCGCACCGTCTCGAACGCTTTCGGCTTCGACGAGCGGACCTTCCGCCGGATCAAGGCGAGCCATCTGGGGCCGGATGGTGACGATCCGTATCATATTCTTGGCGTGGCACACGACGCCGAGTTTTCAGACATTCGCGCGGCCTATCGCCAATTGATGGCGGACAATCATCCCGACCGGGTGGTGCAGATGGGGGCCCCGCGCGAATTCGAGGATGCAGCCCATGCCAAGGCGGCTTCGATCACAGCGGCCTATGCGCAGATCCGCACCGAACGGGGCCTGCTGATCCGGGCCGATTGAGGCATTTTCGCGAATTCACATGGTATCCGCATTGCATTCCATTGACGGAACGCAGCGCTGACGCCATGTTTGCTGTGTAAATGAGAGAGTCATGACCCAGGCAGCTTCCAGTTCCGGCCGTTTCAACATCGCAGAGGCGCTTTCGAGTGCGCTCAGCCTTGTGGCCCAGCTGTGCATCGGGCTCTTGCTGGTCCTGTTTGCCAGCCTTCTCGCCGTCATGACGGCCATTGCAGGCGTGCTACTGGCATCGGCTGCCCTGTTCATGCGGTATGCGGGTCGCAAGGGATCGCGCCCGGCCGCGCCCGAGTCAGCTGACGAGCCGCTTACCCTGGACGCGCGTCGTACGCCACGTGGCTGGACCGTCGAATAGGCCCACTTGACCGGGACGGGAGACGCCTGCGGACCCTGTCCGTAAATGTGTCCGTAACCTGTCCGTAAAGTATCCATAAATCACGGGAAAAAGTCCGGAGGGAGTCCGTTATTTTTGGACTTTCGAGCCGTTTTGCGGGCCTGGAAATTCGCAGAGAAAGGTTTCATTTGACATGAGTACGCTACATTTGTAGTGAGTGGGTGACCAACTTAGCGAGATTGCCATGTCCCAACCCAATCCCTCCGAACTCGCCGTGCTGAAACACCTCTGGTCTGCCGGCCCGCAAAGCGCGCGGGAAGTGCATGAGGTCATCGGCCCCGCGCAAGGCTGGAAGCCCTCCACCACGCGCACCGTCATAGCGCGCATGGAAGAGAAGGGATGGGTCATGCGGGCCGACGTGCACGGCATGGCGGTCTTTACCGCCGCGCTTGACCGGACGGCGACGCTTGGCGGTCTTGTCCGGCATCTTGCCCGCCAGGTGCTGGACATGGACGGACCCTTGCCTGCGGCGCTGTTTGCCGAGAGTCCGCACCTGTCGGATGCTGAACTCGACGAGCTTGACGCCATCATCAATGCTGCCGCCGGCGACACGGAGGACAAGGCATGAGCCTGCTCGGACTGGTTTGTCTCGCCCTTGGCTGGAGCGCTGCGCTCTGGCTGCTCGCCACCGCACTGTGCGCGCTCCGGCCCTCGCCGAAGATGGCACAGGCTATCTGGCGCGGTGCCGCCGCGCTCATGTTCGCCCCATTACTCGCGTCTGCCTTCATGCCTGGCCTCAGCCAGGTTGCCGGACAGGCGCTGCCGGATATGCCTGTGATGGAGGCGCTCAGGGTTCAGCCGGGGGCCGACTTTGTTGAAGCGGCCCAACCCTCCTTCCGTATGCCGTCAATTGAGACGATGATCCTGTGGGGACTTGTGGCGGGGTGGAGCGTGCGTGGGCTCTTCTGGGTCATGGGGCAGGCGCGGCTACAGCGGCTGAAGCAGACATCCCGCCCGGTTGTGCGTCCAGTCCGTCATTGGGCCGATGCCATCGGGTTGCGGCGCGTTCCGGATGTGCGTGTCATCCCGCACGGCGCGCCCTTTCTTGCGGGCATTTTGCGCCCGGTGATCTTCATTCCGGCGGCGCTGATCTCGAAACAGCACACACCCCAGATCATTGTGCACGAATTGGTTCACCTGAAGCGGGGAGACCTGCTGACCCGGCCCTTCGACCGTATGGTCGCAGACCTCTTCTGGTTCTCGCCTTTCGCCTGGGCCATCCGCGAACGGCTCGACTATTGGCGTGAAGCCATTGTCGACGAAGAGACAGCGGACCTGACCGGGGACCGGATCGCCTATGCTCGGGCCCTGACCCAGGTCGCGCGACATGCCCGGCCCGCGCTGATCCTGCCGGTTGCCGCATTCACCCTCAAGAAGGAAGGAACCCTGAAAATGCGCCTGACTCAATTGCTGAGTGAAACACCGCGTCGTCCGAAACGCCTTGGCCTTGCCGTGGTCGCTGCGCTCGCGCTCGCCACGCCGCTCGCCCTTGCGCAGGGATCCCTGATCCGCGGCGCGGCCGTTCTGCCTGCCGACACAATTGCCTACAGCCATGCCGTCTTGGACAAGGCCAAACTGACCAGCACATTCGGCATGCGCAAACATCCTGTCTCGGGTGAGGCAAAAGAACACCAAGGCGTGGATCTGGCCGAGGAAGAAGGCAAGCCGGTCTATGCGCCGGCGGCGGCCACCGTAACCCGCGCAGAGATGACGCGCGGCTATGGCAATCTCGTTGAAATTTCTGCGGGTAATACGGTGCTGCGCTTCGGCCAGTTGAAAGACATCAATGTGTCTGCGGGGCAATCCGTATCTGCCGGTACGATTATTGGCTCGCTCGGCCAGTCCGGGCAGGCTACCGGACCGCACCTGCACCTGGAGGTCTGGCGCGACGGCGAGGCTGTTGATCCGATGGCGGAGCAGGGGCTTGTCCTCGCCGACTCGCTGTTCATCACGGCAAATTCGGGGGCTAAAGTTCCGCAAGCTCCCGCTGCGCCGCGTGCCCCTCTGACCGAACCTGCGCCCCAACCGATTTCTGCCCCGGATGTAGGGCTGGGCGCGGATCAAGACGTTGGCCAGCTTTCCGAATCCTGCAGTGGACAAACCAATTGGTTCAATGATCGTCAGGTTTCAGATGAGTGGCAAGCGCGGATCGATGCTTCACGAATTGCGAACGCGTCTGTGGGCCTCAGTCCTGAAAAGGATTGGGTGCCAGTATCAGTTGTCCTGCCTTTTCCGTCCTATCCGATGGAGGCCGCACGGCAGGGAAAAAGCGGCGCTTGCATGGTCATGTTCGATCTGGGAACAGATGGGGTGCCAGCGAATAAAATTGCGGAGTGCAGTGATCCGGTTTTCCATGCGGAAGCGATAAGGTTGAACAAGGCGACATTCGAACCGGTGATGAGTGATGATGGAAATCTGGTGGACGTGAAGGGCGTCACCTACCCTCTGGAATTCTGCATAAGCTAATTCCTCGGAACCTTCCGGCCCGGTGGCGCGTCTAGTTGCGACAGGCAGCAGGACGCGCCGCAGGTTATGAGGGTTCAAACATGGCAACACCCAAGCCGGTTGGGAAAGCCACTCCAATCATCGGCGGTGTGTTGACATTCGTCCTGTTTGGCATTCACCGCCTCTTTGTCGGACAGATCTATTCCCGCTCCGAAGCCATGAGCCTGGTGAAGGCCTTGTCCGATTCCTCCCTCTATTTCGGCGCGGCGATTGCCAGCGCGTCTGCCACGATCCTGGCCCTGATGCTCACCATGTTGGGGATGATGCACAATAGCAGTGCCGACATCGGCATCTGGCTGTTCAAGCGCGTGCGCATGATCGCCTGGTTTGCCACGATCAGCCTGTGCAGCGCCGTCGCCTTGCTGACCTTCTCGTCCATCCCTATCGGGGAGTTTGAAGACATCCCGACGAATTGGTTTGTGATGTCGTACTACGCCATCGCCACACTGATGGCTGTGCTGGCCGGCTTGCTGGTGACGAGTATCCTGCTGATCCTCGGCGCGGTGCGGTATCTGGTGAACCGGCTGGCGCCTGAAGTCGAGTAGTCAGGCCTAGCGGTCGAAGAGCTTCGAGACGCTTTCCTCGTTCGCGATGCGGCGGATGGCTTCGCCGAGCAGGGGAGAGATGGGCAGGATACGGATGGATTTCGATTTGATCGCGTCTTCTGGCGGCTGGATCGAGTCGGTCATCACCAGTTCGTCGAGCACGGATTTCTCGATGCGCTGCACGGCATTGTTCGACAGCACGCCATGCGTCACATAGGCGGAGACAGACATCGCGCCATGCTCTTTCAGGGCGGCGGCGGCGTTTGCCAGCGTGCCGCCGGAATCACACATATCGTCCAGCATGATGCAGCGTTTTCCGGATACGTCGCCAATGATGTTCATGACTTCGGACTTGCCGGCTTCGGGGCGGCGTTTGTCGACAATGGCAAGATCGGCCTCAAGCCGCTTGGCGAGCGAGCGGGCCCGCACCACCCCGCCGACATCCGGCGAGACGACAATGAGGTCCTTGTTGCCGTAGCGTTCCCTGATGTCGTCCACCATGACCGGGCTGCCGAAGAGGTTATCGGTCGGGATGTCGAAGAAGCCCTGGATCTGGCCAGCATGAAGATCGACGGTCAGGACGCGGTCGGCACCGGCGCTGCAAATCAGGTTGGCGACGAGTTTGGCGGAAATCGGCGTGCGCCCATCCGTCTTCCGGTCCTGGCGGGCATAGCCGAAATAGGGGATCACGGCCGTGATGCGCCGGGCCGAGGCGCGCTTAAGCGCGTCCATGCAGATCAGCAATTGCATCAGATTGTCATTGGCGGGGTAGGAGGTCGACTGGATGACGAAGACGTCTTCGCCGCGGACATTTTCGTCGATGCGGACAAATATTTCCTGATCCGAAAACGTCTTCACCTCTGATCGCGTCAGGCGCGTGTCCAGATAATCGGCGATGGCTTCTGCCAAGGGCCGGTTCGCATTGCAGGAAAGCAGTTTCATGTTGGAGCGCCCGTGCTGCCCGATTGGTGTCGCTTTTGTAACATAGGGCAGCGAGTCGCAACCGGACTCTTCGGACTTTTTCAGAAAATTACAGCGCAAGCATGATGACTGAGGCATTTCGGCCATAGTCGGGCTCGTCCCGATGATTGCGCCGCCGGTTGGAAAAATAGGCATCTTCCAGTGCGCATGTGTCCAGTCCGGTGTCGTGAATGCTGTGCACGCCCAGCCGGTCCAGCCGCTGCCGGCAATAGCCGGGCAGGTCGAAGTGCAGACGGTCGCCGTCGCCCGGAATGAACAAGGCCGCGCTTTCGGGAGACTCGGACAGGAATTTGTCGCGGAATTCCGGGCCGACCTCATAGCTCGCCTGCTGGATGGTCGGGCCAATGGCGACGCGAATCCGGTCGGTCCGGGCGCCCAGCTCCAGCATGGCTGCCACGGTCGTGTCCATCACGCCGCCGATCGCGCCTTTCCAGCCGGCATGGGCCGCGCCGATCACGCCCGCCTCGGCGTCGGCAAACAGGAGGGGCGTGCAGTCCGCTGTCAGGATGCAGAGGGCGAGCCCCGGCATGGTCGTGACCATCGCGTCCGCCTCGGGGCGAACGGTCCAGGGTTCGGTGACGTGCATCACAGCGGCCGAATGGATCTGGTAGCAGGAGAGCAGGGCGCGGGCCGACAGGGCCGTGCGGATACGCTCGCGGTTCGCGGCGACCGCGTCCGGGGAATCTCCAGAGCCTTCACCGGCATTCAGGCTGGCATAGAGTCCGCCCGATACGCCGCCGCGCCGCCCGAAGAATCCATGCCGTATGGCTGGCAGGCCTGAAAGATTGTCACTTGTTTCATAGGGGGGCGTGTCGGTCATGTCCCTAGGCGTGGGTTCCTGCGGCGCGCCTGTCAAGCGCGCCGCAGGGCCAGGTCACATATGATACGCTGTCTCTCCATGTGTCGCCGAGTCGAGGCCGTTCTCCTCATCCTCGGGCGATACCCGGAGCGGAAGGAACAGTTTGATCGCAAACAGGATGGCAGCGGTCACAATGGCCGAGTAAAGGGCGACCACAGCCACGCCGAGCAGCTGAGCGCCAAATTGTGCCCCAACGGACATCCCAAGTCCCGGAGCGAGCGGGCCTGCGGCGGCCAGAAACGGGATGAGCAGGCTGCCGAGCATGCCGCCCACGCCGTGGACCGCGAACACGTCGAGACTGTCATCGACCTTGAGGCGCTGGCGGATCAGGCCGACAGCGGCGTAGCAGACGCCTGAGGCCAGGATGCCGATGATGATTGCGCCAACCGGGCCGACCGAGCCTGCAGCGGGGGTAATGGTTGCGAGGCCCGCCACCATGCCTGTGGCGATGCCGACCAGGGTGGGTTTGCGGAAGCTGATCCATTCGATCAGCATCCAGACCAGCGACGCTGTGGCGGCCGAGATGTGGGTGACCAGCATGGCCTGCGCCGCTGTTTCATTGGCGCCGAGGGCAGAGCCCGCATTGAAGCCGAACCAGCCCACCCAGAGCATGGCCGCGCCGAGCAGGACAAATCCGGGGCTGTGCGGCGGGCGCATGTCTTTCGGGAAATGCGCACGCCGCCCCAGCATCAGGGCGAAGACCAGCGCGGATATGCCGGCGGTCGTATGCACGACGATGCCGCCAGCAAAATCGATCACGCCCTTTTCGGCCAGCCAGCCGCCGCCCCAGACCCAATGGGCCACGGGCGCATAACAGAGGAGCAGCCAGAGAGCGGAAAAGATCAGCACGGCGGCAAAGTTCACACGCTCGACGAACGCCCCGACGATCAGCGCCGGGGTGATGATGGCGAAAGTCATCTGGAACATGAAGAACAGGGGTTCCGGAATGGTCTGCCCGTCCAGCGGCGTGCCTGTGACGCCTGCCATCATGCTTTTTGCAAAGCCGCCCAGATAGCCGCTCTCGCCCGGCCCGAACGCAATGGAATAGCCGCACATGAGCCAGACCAGGCTGATCAGGCACGCAATGGCAAAGCAGTGCATGAACACCGACAACAAATTCTTTGCCTGCACGAGGCCGCCATAGAAAAGGGCCAGTCCCGGAAGAGTCATGAACAGGACCAGCGCGGTCGAGGCCAGGATCCAGGCCGTGTCGCCGGTGTCGGCATGCGCGGGCAGGGCGATGGCCCCGATTGCGGCCACAAGCAAGCCTGCGCGCGTAGCGCCTTGTATTGATGTCAGCATTTCACTCCCCGTTTTTCTTTGTGTTTGGCGAACCCGGCCGGGTTCGTCAATCAGCGGGCAGCGCTCTCGCAGGGACAGGGAGTGTGCAGATATCCACCCGTTTCGGCGGCATCACCACAAAGGCGTCATAGATGCCGTAGTCGCGTTTTGAGGTTTTCAGATTTTCCCATTCTGTGCCGGGTGTCGCCATGACTTCCCAGCGCGGGCGCAGGTCTTCGGGCATGTCAGCCGCGAGCCCGATGGACAGGATTTCATTGGCGGAGAGGGCTTGCGCGCGCGCCGCAAAGGCCTGCTCGGATGTGTCCGGATCGGTGAAGGCGCCGATCACATCCTCACCCGCTGGCTCCACACGTTCCAGCCGGTTGATATGGTCCATGCCGGAAATGACCCGGCCGAAGATTGTATAGTTGCGGTCGAGATAACGGCGCTGGCCAATCGGAATGAAGAATTCGGTCGAGCCGGAATCCGGCGGCGCATTCCGCGCCATGCCAAGCGCGCCGGGACAGTGCAGCAGCCATTCCTTCCCGTGCTCACGGCCGGCGGCAAAGCCGTCCCGGTGCCCGACCTGGCTTGCGAACAGATCCGTGTTTCCGAGCGGCGCAAAGCCTTCTGCGCCGAGGGCGCGTTCGGTCTCCAATGGCAATTCGGCCCAGCCTTCCAGCCTGTGCTCGAATTCGAGCCCGGCCTGGGCGACATGGCCATCGATCACGCGGTAGAAATATTCGCCATTGTAGAGATTGGCCCGGACCGCCTCGCGAAATTGCGCGACATGTTCCGGCGCGGCCTCTGGCGCGAGTTCGATGATCACGTCGCCCGTGGTTGTTTTCAGGATAACAAGGTTTTCCGCCATAACTTCCCGCCACGGCGCGTCCGGGGCGGGGGCGTCGACCGTCGCGAGCTCCGGAGCCGGGTCGGGAAGGGGTTGTGTCTGGCAAGCCCCCAGCAGAGACGCGCCAAATGCAACTGTCATGAGAGATATTCGCACCATCTTTGTGTCCTTCCCAAGAAATCATCCGCCTGCTAAGCGCCGCTCATGTATCAGATAAGTGCAAAGGGCGCGCGGGCGCCAATCGAATTGGCGTGGGATGCGCTGGCCTGGGCCGATCCGTCGCCTGCGGGCGCGGTGGATGCCAAGGAAGACAGCCGGACAAGCTGGCGGCTCGATGCCTTTGCCGAAACGCTGGAAGATGCCGAAGCGTGCGTGGCCATAATCGAGCAGGCTGCGCCGGATCTCGTGGCGCGGATCGAACAGGTGATCGAACGGGATTGGGTGACGCTGTCACTGGAAGGCCTGCCGCCGGTCAAGGCTGGGCCGTTCATCGTGGCTGGCAGCCATGCGCTTGCGCGTCAGTCACCGGGGAAGATTTCCGTACTGATCGAAGCGGGCCCTGCCTTCGGCACGGGCCATCATGGCACGACGCTGGGCTGCCTTCTGGCGCTGGATGAAGTGCGCCGCCGCCGGTCCATCGGCAAGGTGCTCGACCTCGGGACGGGTTCCGGCGTACTGGCGATTGCCGCCCTGAAGGCGGGCGCGTCGTCGGCCATCGGGACAGATATCGATCTCGACAGCGTTCTGGTGGCCAACGAGAATGCGAAAAAGAACCATGTCAGCGGCTTTAATGCCCTGCATGTTACGGGGGCCAACACGCCGCGCATTCGTCAGGGCGGGCCATATGACACCGTGTTTGCGAACATCCTGATGCGACCCCTGATCGGGCTCGCACCGGATATTGCGTCTCTCACGGCGCCGGGCGGCACAATCATCCTGTCAGGATTGTTGCACCATCAGGCGCCGCCAGTCCGGAATGCGTTTGCCTCCCGGGGGCTCGATTTCCAGACACGTATCCGCGAAGACGGCTGGTCGACGCTGGTGTTCCGGAAACCGGGCTAAGCCCTGCAGGATCAGTAAGCGGCGCGGCGAGCCCAACGGGCGGAGCGGCGTGCCAGGATCTGTGGGCGCTGGCTTTCCGCGCTCTGCAGGGCGTTGACGAAGGCTGGCTCAGCCATCTCATTGACCATCAGCGACCGGCTCTGGGCGGAAAGGATGGCCATCTCTGGCGTGGCGATTGTGTTTTGACGTCTCATGGTGCGTCCCTTTTTCTGTATTGTGCGGCGCACAATTTTTTGTGTGGGCGCTATGTAGCGGATAACTCTAAACAAAAAAGCATAGAAAAGCGGAAATTAGCATGAAAAAATGCATAGCTACGATGCGGCTTTCTATGGTCAAAACAGCGCTTTCGCTCTAAGTAAGGGGGCATGAGACAGACATTTGATATCAAGGGCGGTCCGCAGGACGGGCGCGCCCATTTGCCCCTCGTTCGTGAACAGCTTTCCGCGCAGGGCCTCGACGGCCTATATGTTCCGCATGATGACGAATACCAGAACGAATACCTGCCGGATGCGAATGAGCGCCTGGCGTGGGTGAGCGGATTTACCGGCTCGTTCGGCTCCGCCTTCGTCTTCACAGACCGTGCGGTGATCTTTGCCGATGGCCGCTACACACTGCAGGTTGCCGACCAGACCGATCCGGACCTCTGGGAAGTGCAGGCCGTGCCGGAGCCCGGCCCGTTCGGCTGGCTCAAATCACAGGACATGACCGGCAAGCGCATCGGCTATGATCCCAAACTGATGAGTCCGAACGATGTCACGGCCATGGGCGCAGCGGCCAAGGCGGCTGGCGCTGAACTGGTCAGCGTCGCCAACAACCCCATCGACCTCGCCTGGGCCGACCGGCCAGACCAGCCCGCCGCGCTGGTCGTGCCGCATGAGGTAAAATTTGCAGGCGTCGCGCATGACGAGAAACGCGTGCAGATCGGCCGCGACCTGAGGGCCGAAAAGCTCGACGCGGCTGTCATCACGTCGCCGGCGTCGATTGCCTGGGCGTTCAATATTCGCGGCGGCGATGTCAGCTGCACGCCGTTGCCGCTCGGCCGCGCGATTCTGTTTGCAGACGGCTCTGCAGAGCTCTTCCTCGATGAGGTGAAAGTGTCCGGTGCGCTGCGCCAGCATCTCGGCAACAGCGTTACGCTGCGCCCGCTGGCTGACCTGGAAAAAGGCCTCGCCGACCTGAAGGGCAAGACCGTCAGCGTTGATCCGGATGTGGCCTCGGCCTGGTTCTTCGACCAGCTCGAACAGGCGGGCGCGACGCCCGTGCGCCAGCGCGACCCGGTTGCGCTACCCAAGGCCTGCAAGAATGATTCAGAACTTGCCGGGTCTGCCGCTGCACACATTCGCGACGGCGTGGCCCTGACCCGCTTCCTGCATTGGCTTGATACGGACGCCCAGAGCGGCGAGATCACCGAGATCGACGCCGCCATCAAGCTGGAAGAATTCCGTGAAGACCTCGGCGGGCTGAACGATCTGTCCTTCCCGACGATTTCCGGCGCCGGGCCGAATGGCGCGCTGCCGCATTACCGCGTCTCGACGGCCTCGAACCGCAAGCTGGAGCGTGGCAGCCTCTACCTCGTCGACAGCGGCGGCCAGTATCTTGATGGCACGACCGATGTGACACGCACGGTGCCGATTGGTGATCCGAGTGCGGACATGCGTCGTCACTATACGCTGGTGCTGAAGGGGCATATCTCGCTGGCGATGGTGCGCTTCCCGAAGGGGACGACGGGCACGCATCTTGACGTGCTGGCGCGGCATGCCCTCTGGCAGGCCGGGCTCGATTACCAGCACGGCACCGGCCACGGTGTCGGTGTCTATCTGGGCGTCCATGAAGGCCCGCAGCGCATTGCCAAGGCGTGGAACTCGGTACCGCTGGAAACCGGCATGATCGTCTCGAACGAACCGGGCTATTACCGCGCCGGCCAGTACGGAATCCGGATCGAGAACCTCCAATATATCACGCCGCCCGCAGCCATCGAAGGCGGCGAGCTCGACATGTATGGCTTCGAATGCCTGACCTTTGCGCCCTTGGCGCGGGATCTGATCGATCTGGCTCACCTGACCAGGGACGAACGGGACTGGGTCGATGCCTATCACGCACAAGTCTATGAATTGCTGGCCGACCGTCTGGACGGGCCGGTTAAGGACTGGTTGCGCGCGGCCTGCATGCCGCTTTAGGCGGTCTGTGAAAATCGGGCTTGTTCCGGTTTTGTTCTAATGATAAATCATGGTCAGTTGACTCTTTGGAGACTGGCCATGATCCTTTCATTGTCGATACGTGATTTCGTCCTGATTGACCGCCTGGACATCGAACCGGGCGCCGGGTTTACGGCGCTGACCGGGGAGACCGGGGCGGGCAAGTCCATCATTCTCGATGCCCTGTCGCTCGCGATGGGGCACGGGTCCGACCGCGCGATGATCCGGGCGGGACAGGACCAGTCGAGTGTGGCGGTCGAGTTTTCGCCCCCGGTCAGTCATCCGGTCTGGGCTGCACTGGCCGAGACGGGCATTGACGCGTCGCCCGACGAGACCCTGACCATGAAACGCGTGATCCGCCGCAACGGCCCCGCGCGCGCCTTCCTGAATGACCAGCCGGTCAGCGCGGCGCTCCTGTCGGAGATTGGCGACTTGCTGGTCGAGATTCACGGCCAGCACGCGGCCTCCACCCTGATGAAACCATCGTCTCACCGGCGTTTGCTGGACCAGTTTGCGGGCAATGAAAACCTGCTGGATATGTGTGCGACCACCTATGCCGCGATGGCAGAGGCCAGCGCGCGGCGGCAGGAGCTCGAAGATGCGCATGCTGAAGCCATCGAGCACCGCGACTGGCTGGCCGAAGCCGTCTCAGAGCTCTCCAGTCTCAACCCGCAGGAAGGTGAAGCCGCTATCCTGACAGAGCGCCGGACCCTGTTGATGCAGTCTGAGCGCGTGACCGAAGCTGTGCGCGAAGCCGAAAACGTGCTGGAGAAATCCGGCGTGGAAGACGCGCTGTCCAAGGCGGCGCGAGCCACCGAGCGCATCTGCCGCCTGCCGGGGTTCGAAGCCTCCGAGGAGGCTTTGCCGCTTGCGGCGCGCGCCGCAGCCGAAGCGGTCGAGCGTGCCCTGATCGAAGCCCGCGAAGCGGCAAGCGCCATCGGCCAGCTTGAACGGCTCGTGGACCATGATTCTGCTGAACTGGACGGCGCTGAAGCGCGCCTGTTTGCCCTGCGCGCGGCGGGCCGGAAACATGGCTGCGATCCCGACCTGTTGCCGGACATGCTCACCTCATTGCGCGACCGTCTTGATCTGGTTGAGGCAGGCGAAGACGCGCTGATTGCCGCCCGCAAGGCCGAGGCCTCCGCCCGTGCCGACTGGCATCAGGCGGCTGGCAAGCTGAGCGCGGCCCGGCAGGCGGCAGCCTCGCAACTGGAAAAGGCCATCGCGCGCGAACTGAAACCGCTGAAACTCGGCCGGTCAGTGATCCGCGTTGCGATCACTCCCTTGGCAGAGGGGGAAGGCGGCCCGAACGGGATCGACTGGGTCGAATTCGATGCCGAGACCAATCCCGGTGCCGGCTTTGGCCCACTGCGCAAGATTGCCTCCGGCGGCGAACTCGCCCGCGTCTCGCTCGCCCTGAAATGTGCGCTCGCCGAAGCAGGGTCTGCGCTGACGCTGATCTTTGACGAGGCTGATCAGGGCGTTGGCGGCGCGGTCGCGGCCGCGATCGGAGAACGCCTGATCTCGCTCGGTCAGGCCCGGCAGGTCTTCGCCATCACGCACAGCCCGCAAGTGGCCGCGTCCGCGTCGGCTCAGTGGCTTGTGGAGAAGGAGCAGGATGGGGCTGGCGGCTCACGCATACGCGGGCTAGATGACAGCAGCAGGCAGGAAGAAATTGCCCGAATGCTGTCAGGCGCCGAAGTTACCGCTGAGGCCCGCGCAGCCGCCGGGAGGTTGTTGGAGGGTGCATGAGCGAGGCAACACCGGTCGAGGATCTGACGCCGGACGAAGCGGCCGCTGAACTCGCGCGCCTCGCGGCCCTCATCGCCGAAGCCGATGCGGCCTATTATCAGGAAGACGCGCCGGTCCTGACGGACGCCGAATATGACGCGGCCCGTCAACGCAACCTCGCCATCGAAGCCCGCTTCCCGGCGCTGAAGCGCGAAGACAGCCCGTCGGACCGGGTCGGCGCCGCGGCACATGACGGCTTTGCCAAGGCGACCCATGCCGCGCCCATGCTATCGCTCGACAATGCGTTTTCAGACGAAGACGTCACCGAGTTTGCCGGGCGTATCCGCCGCTTTCTCGGACTGGACGAGTCTGAATCGCTGGAACTCACCGCTGAACCCAAGATCGACGGCCTGTCGCTCAGCCTGACCTATGAAAAGGGCAAGCTGAAACGTGCTGCAACACGCGGAAACGGACTGGTTGGCGAAGACGTTACCGCGAACGCGCTGACACTGGATGACATTCCGACGAAACTGGCTGGCAAGGGCTGGCCCGATTTCATGGAGATCCGCGGGGAGGTCTATATGAGCCATGCCGACTTCGCGGCGCTGAATGCGCGCGAAGACGAAGCCGGCCGCAAGATTTTCGCCAATCCGCGCAACGCCGCTGCCGGCAGCCTGCGCCAGCTCGACACCGAGATCACCAAATCCCGTCCGCTGAATTTCTTCGCCTATGCCTGGGCGGCTGAAAGCGCGCCCTTCGCGGAAACCCAGATGGAGGCGGTGTCCGCCTTCGCTGAGTGGGGTTTCCAGATAAATCCCCTGATGGCCCGCGCGGAAACGATCGACGGCCTCATCGAAACCTACCGCAACATCGAGCAACAGCGTGCAACGCTCGGCTACGATATTGACGGCGTCGTCTACAAGGTGAACCGGCTCGACTGGCAACAGCGTCTCGGCTTTGTCAGCCGCGCGCCGCGCTGGGCCATCGCTCACAAATTCCCGGCCGAAAAGGCGACGACGACCCTCGAAGAGATCGACATCCAGGTTGGCCGGACGGGCTCACTGACACCGGTCGCGCGCCTGACACCGGTTACGGTGGGCGGCGTCGTGGTGTCGAATGCCACGCTCCACAATGAAGACGAAATCGAACGTCTCGGCGTGAAACCGGGTGATACGGTCGAGATCCAGAGGGCAGGGGACGTCATCCCGCAGGTCCTGCGCGTGGTGCAGGATGGCGGCGGCAAGGTCTGGCATATGCCGGACACATGCCCCGTCTGTGGATCAGCAGCTGTGCGCGAGATCGACGACAAGGGGGAGGCCGATGTCCGCCGACGCTGTACAGGCGGGCTCGTCTGCCCGGCGCAGGCAGTGGAGCGGCTGAAACATTTCGTTTCCCGCAAGGCGCTCGACATTGACGGGATCGGCGCGAAACAGGTCCAGCTCTTTCAGGAGAAGGGGGTTGTGAAGGCGCCGCAGGACATTTTCCGGCTGGCCGCCCGGATCGAAGCCGAAGGCCTGCCGCCACTGGAAGAGTGGGACGGGTTCGGTAAGGCGTCGGCCAGGAAACTGTTCGACGCCATTGATGCCCGGCGGAATGTGCCGTTTTCGCGCTTCCTGAACGGGCTCGGTATCCGCCATGTCGGACAGACCACATCCCAGCTCTATGCCCGGCATTTCCTGAAATGGGAGCCCTTCTGGGAAACGGTCGTGCGCGCGGCTGAAGGCGGGCAGGAGTCCGAGGCCTTCGCTGAACTCATCGGCATTGATGGTGTCGGCAAGGCGGCGGCAGGCGCGCTCGTCGACTTCGAGGCCGAGCCTCACAATCGTCAGATGCTGAGTGCGTTGCTGGAAGAAATCACCGTGGAATCGGAAAAGCCTGCGGCGTCTGACAGCCCGGTTGCCGGCAAGACCATCGTTTTTACCGGCACGCTGGAGCGGGTGACACGGGATGAAGCGAAAGCACGCGCCAATGCGCTGGGGGCAAAAGTGTCCGGCTCTGTGTCGGCCAAGACGGATATCCTCGTCGCCGGTCCGGGCGCAGGCTCAAAGCTCAAGAAAGCCGAAAGCCTTGGCGTGCAGACGCTGACGGAAGATGAATGGTTTGAATTGATCGGCGGCTGATCGCCGGGCCGCTATTTGCCGCCGGGAAGGATCCGCTGCAACAGGGTGCGGCGCGTTTCCTCGTCCAGAGCTTCTGGATCAAGGCCCTCATCGGTCAGCAGGCGGTAGCTCATCTTGTACCAATTGCTGTTGGGGTAATTGTATCCGAGCGTCGAACCGACCGCGAGGGCCTGATCGCGCAGGCCAAGGGTCAGATAGGATTCGACCAGACGATGCAGCGCTTCAGGGGTGTGCGAAGTCGTGTCATAAGCCTTCACCACTGTGCGGAAGCGGTTGATGGCTGACAGCGTCTGGTTGTTGCGCAGATACCAGCGGCCCACCGTCATTTCCTTGCCGGCCAGCTGGTCACGGACCATGTCGAGCTTCGCGTTGGCATCGCGGGCATACTGGCTGTCCGGGAAGCGGCGCACCACATCCATCAGGGCGTCGCGGGCGCGCTCGGTTGTCGCCTGGTCACGGCCGACATCGGTGATCTGGTCGAAATAGCTCGCGGCAATCAGGTAATAGGCATATTCCGCCTCGGAGCCGCCAGGATGCAGGCCGAGATAACGCTGGGCACCTTCAATAGCCTCGTCATAGTGGCGCGCCTGATAATGTGCGAAGGCCGTCATGACCATCGAGCGACGGGCCCATTCGGAATAGGGATGCTGGCGCTCGACTTCGTTGAACAGCAGGATCGCCTGATCGTAATCACGGCTGTCCAGTTCGGAGGCCGCCTGATTGTACAGCGCCTCTACGGGGCGCTCGACATAGGCCAGTTCTTCGCGGCGTTTTTCGCGGGACTGGCAGGCCGTCAGCGTGAGGGCTGCAGCGGCAATCAGGAGGATCGGAAGTTTCGAGGACAGTCGCATGGCAGGGCAGGCGCTTTCTGCTGTGATGATCTGGCTACCTGCTTAGCGCGAACCAGCGGGGTTTTCCAAGCAGGTTTCTCAGGGATACGCGGCGCGAGGCCTCAGACAGCGGCAGACCGGCGGGTGTCCATGCTTGCCGCATCGGCGGTATCGGTTTCCCAGCACCAGGCCGATGGGGTTTCCAGCAGCTTGCGGACCAGCAGATTGTTGATCGAATGGCCCGGCTGGACAGCCTCATACGTCCCGGCAATCGGCGCGCCAGCCAGCATCATGTCGCCGACCGCATCGAGCATCTTGTGGCGCACGAATTCGTCCTCGGCGCGCAGGCCTTCGGGGTTCATCACTTCGCCATTGTCCACCACAACGGCATTCTCCAGCGACCCGCCACGGGCCAGTCCCATAGAGCGCAGCATGTCGACATCGCGGGCAAACCCATAGGTGCGGGCGAACGCCAGATCGCGGGCAAACATGCCGGGTGCCAGCTGCAGGGCCATTTCCTGCACGCCGATCACCGAGTCATCATATTCGATGCGGGCGTTCAGCGTCAGGAATTTGTCTTCCGACGGTGAGAGGCGGGCCCGTTTCGGGCCATCCTCGATCTCGATTGCCTCGAGAATGCGAATACGGCGGCGCGGGGCGGACTGGCGCTGAAGGCCGGCCTGCATCAGCAGCTCGCAATATACGGCTGAGGAGCCATCCATGATCGGCACTTCGGGCCCGTCAATCTCGATGAGAAGATTGTCGATGCCCATGCCGGCAAGCGCCGCCATCAGATGCTCGACCACAGCGACGGAGACGCCGGCTTCATTGGTCAGCGTGGTGCCGAGTTGGGTATCGGAGACATATTCCGCATCCGCCTGGATGGTTGTATCCCCGTCCTTGATATCGGTTCGACGGAAAACGACGCCTGTGCCGGCGGGGGCAGGCTTCAGGACAAGCCGCGCCTTTTCACCACTGTGCACACCGACACCCGCACACACTGCAGGCCGCGCAATCGTTTGCTGAAATTCTACACTACCGGACAACACACCAACCTCCAGTTTCGCAAAAGAGTTTGGGGTGTATGCCGTCAGGATACAAAACACGGCTTGTTTCGGCGTGTTACAGAACGGGCGAAGACATAAGTCTTCGCCCTGTAATTATTATGTTTTTATTGTAACATGCCGCGCCTGAAGAGGCTGTATCGGCGTGCAGAAATCAGTGATTGGCCGACCGGCGCAGGAAGGCCGGAATTTCAAGGTCCGCATCATCGAACGGGGCTGGCTCCGGATGGTCGTCCGGAGAGGACACGATCTGCGAACGTGGCTCGGCCGTTGGGGCGTCGTCATTTTCGCCCTGTGAGCCCCGGCGCCAACCGAAAAGATTGGAGAAACCGGAGGGGCTCGGGCGTCCTTCTTCCTCGACCGGCGTTTCAGTCTGCTTGCTGAACACGGCGTCGGCCTGGATCTGGTCTTCGCCTTCGCTGCCCTCGAAATGTTCGGCTGGCAGGGATTGGCCGGTGAAGTCACCGCGCGGGTCAACTTCGTCGGACCGAAGAGGGGAGGCGTGGTGCAGGATCACTTTCGGGCGATCCTCTTCCTCTGCTGGCAGGCCTGCTTCCATTTCCGGCTCGGCTTCCGCAACCGGCTCTTCCTCGATCGGCTCTGCGATCGGCTGGCGGACGGTTTCCGCAACCGGCGTGTTCTGCTTGAGCGACGGCATAATGGCATCGACGCCAGCCGCCACGACGGAAACGCGAATCTTGCCTTCGAGTTCGGTGTCGAACGCGGAGCCGAGAATTATGTTGGCGTCCGGGTCGACTTCGCGGCGCACCTCATTGGCGGCCTCGTCGAGTTCGAACAGCGTCATGTCATATCCGCCGGTGATGTTGATCAGCACGCCCTTGGCGCCGCGCATCGAAATATCGTCCAGCAGCGGGTTGTCGATGGCCAGCTTGGCGGCTTCGAGGGCGCGGTTCTCGCCTTCGGCTTCGCCCATGCCCATCATCGCCGCGCCCATGCCCCGCATGATTGAGCTGACATCAGCGAAGTCGAGATTGATCAGGCCCGGCATGACCATCAGGTCGGTGATACCGCGAACGCCGGAATAGAGCACGTCATCGGCCATGCGGAACGCTTCGGCGAAGGTCGTGCGGTCATTGGCGATGCGGAAGAGATTCTGGTTCGGCACGACGATCATCGTGTCGACGTATTTCTGGATGCCAGCGAGGCCTTCTTCCGCGAAGGTCATGCGGCGTGTGCCTTCAAAGCTGAACGGCTTGGTGACAACGGCCACCGTCAGGATGTTCATTTCCTGTGCGGCGCGCGCGATGACCGGGGCGGCGCCGGTTCCGGTGCCGCCGCCCATACCAGCGGCGATGAAGACCATGTGGGCGCCTTCGAGGCGCTCACGGATCTCGTTCATGGATTCTTCTGCGGCTTTCGCGCCGATGTCAGGGCGGGCGCCAGCGCCGAGACCAGAGGTCGTTTCCGGGCCGAGCTGGATGCGGTTTTCCGTCTTCGATCGGGAGAGGGCCTGCGCATCCGTGTTGGCCACGATGAACTCGACACCCTGCAGGTTCGCCTCGATCATGTTGTCAACGGCATTGCCTCCGGCACCGCCAACACCAAAGACCAGAATCCTGGGCTTGAGTTCATGTGTCATTCGTCGTCCTCACCTTACCGCCATAAGCCACGCTGAAGCGCTAAAATGACGCGTTGCAGCTAAGAAGCGGTTAAGTGATTCGCGTTTGGCATCAGAAATTTTCTTTCAACCAGTGGAACGCCTTGTTCACGGCTCCGCTTCGGGCTTCTGCTCCGTATTCCTTTGACGCAATGCCAGCCCGTACTGCGTCTGCGAACCCCAACTCCGAATACAGTAGCAGACCTGAAGCTGTGGAAAAAGCTGGTGTTCCCAGTGTTTCGCCAAGGAATTCAGCATTTGTTGGACGGCCGAGCCGCACGGGCGCTTCGAGGATGCGGCTGGCGACGTCACGTACGCCCGGCAACTGGCTTGCACCGCCCGTCAGCACCACGCGCCGCGGCAGTACTTTGCGTACACCACTGGCTTGCAGGGTCTGCTGGACATATTCGAAGATTTCCTCGACGCGCGGCGCGATGATCTCGGCCAGCCGGGCGCGTTCCATGCGGGTTGCCTGCAGGCGACCATCATCTCCGAGGCAGGGCGCCTCGATCCGTTCGGCGAGGCCGGGGCCTTCGAGATTGGCGGTGCCATAGACGCTTTTCAGGCGCTCGGCTGCGGCAAACGTCGTGCCGATGCCCTGGGCAATGTCTGAGGTCACATGCGTGCCACCCGCCGGGACAAGGCCGAGCCAGGCAGGCGAGCCATTCAGATAGACCGAAACGGCCGTGACGCCGGCGCCCATGTCGATACAGATGGCGCCATTCTCGATTTCGTCATCAATCAGCGTGCCTGCGCCGCTGGCGATGGAGGAGGGGATGAGCGCATTGACGCTGAGATGGGCGCGGCCGACGCATTCCACGAGATTGCGGACGATGGCCTTTGGCGCGGTCACGACCGACAACATCAGGCCTAGCCTGTCTGCATACATGCCGGCAGGCTCACGGACGCCTTCCTGGGCATCGACCCGGTAAGCGACCGGCCAGGCGGCGAGGACGTCAGCGCCCTTGGCGGAAATCTTGGCCATCGCCTGGGCCTGGACCCGGCGGATGTCCTTCGGCGTGACTTCGCGGGCACCGATTTCGGTCGTGGCAGTGACCAGCTGGCAATTCAGCTTCGGCCCGGTGATGCCGAGCATGACATGGCTGATCTGTTCGCCGGCTTCGCGTTCGGCGTCTTCCACGGCAAGCCGGATGGATCGTTCCAGCCCTTGCATGTCGGTGATGGTACCGCCGCTGAACCCGCGCGATTGCTGGCGCCCGGCGCCGAGTATCTGGAAATTGCGCGGGCCTGTGCCGTCATTGCGGCCAATCATGCAGGTGATTTTCGAACAGCCAATGTCCAGCGCCGCAATCGGGCTGGACGCACGCGATCCCCCAAGGGGCTTCCGCCGGGCCTGAACGTTTGCCATTAGCTGCGGGCCGCCTCTTTGCGTGCTGTGAAGTCAGGATCATTGACCGGGTCGAGATAGACGCGGCCCTTGTTGCGCAGGTCGATGGTCTCCAGCGGGCGTTGCATCAGGGCCGTGCGCACCTGCAAGGTGGAAAGCTTGTCCAGCGCGGCGACCATCTGGTGGTCTTCCGGCATGCGAACCGTTGCGCCGGAAACGAGGCGCATGTCCCAGCGGCGGTCATTGATACGGGTGGCGATCGCAATGCGCGGGGCCACGTCCGGCTCTGCTTTCAAAGCGGTGGCGAGGGCAGGGGCGGCCTTTGCTGCGCCGCGACCGGCGAGACGGATCAATTCCTTGTGGTCATCGGCGCGGGCATCCGGAATGACGCGGCCAAGACCGTCGACAACAGTCCATGCCTTGCCGTCATGCCACAGGGCGACCGGTTCGGCGGCGTCGGCAATGATCACCACCTGATCCGGCCAGAGCCGGTGCACGCGCACATTCAGCACTTTGTGGGTGCCTTCGACGCGGCGGCGGATGACATGCGGATCGGCGCGGAACATGTTCTCGCCAGGCTCGATCATGGCGGCGGCGCGAATATCCTGCGCGAGGGCCGGATCCTGTTCCAGCCCGATCACGGATACATCATTGACGGAGATGCCCACGGTGCGGGCGGTATTGTCCATGAAGCTGGCGAACCGGTTTTCGATCTGGGACATCGAGCCGCCCATCCAGGCGGCGGTTGCCACAACGATGGCCACCAGCATGACAAAGCCGAAGACGACCGAAGAGACGCGCACCTCTTCGCCGGTCACTTCGTCAACGATGACGGCGGGTCGGCGGCTGGCTTTCTTCTTCGGGACAGTCTGATTGCGGCTTACCTTAGGCATGAAGCATCCTCGATCATCCAGGCGACCAGCTCTTCGAAGGACATGCCTACGAATGCGGCCTGTTCGGGGACAAGCGAGGTGGGCGTCATGCCGGGTTGGGTATTTGTTTCCAGGATCACGAGCCGGTCTCTCTTGTCGTCATAGCGAAAGTCGGATCGCGTCGCGCCCCGACACCCGAGCGCCTTGTGTGCCTTCAGCGCAAATTCCATTGCCGCGTCGGTCACATGGGCAGGCAGGTCTGCCGGGATCACATGCTGCGATCCACCAGCCTCATATTTTGCATCAAAATCGTAATAGTCTCTTAAGGTCGTGATCTCTGTGACAGCCAGCGCCCGGTCGCCCAGAACGGCTACGGTCAGCTCGCGTCCCGGGATGAATTCCTCGGCCATCAGATGGTCGCCATAGTGCCAATTGGGTCCGGTCAGTTCCCTGGCCGGACCATTGGCCCCTTCGCGGACGATCAGCACGCCAAAGCTGGAGCCTTCCGCGACCGGCTTGATCACATAGGGCGGCTTCAGCGGATGGGCGGCGGCGGCCTCCGCGCGGGTGACCTGCTTGTCCTCGGCAATCGGAATGCCGGCTTCGCGGAAGACCGCTTTCGATTTCAGCTTGTCCATGGCCAGCGCCGAGGCCAGCACACCGGAATGGGAATAGGGCAGGCCCAGCACTTCCAGCACGCCCTGCACACAGCCATCCTCGCCCCACGGCCCGTGCAGACCGTTGAGCACCACATCCGGCTGTGCCTCGGTCAATTGCGTTGCGAGATTCCGCCCGGCATCGATTTCCACAACATCATACCCGGCGCTACGCGCAGCGTTTGCCATCTGTTTACCAGAGGTGAGGGACACGTCCCGCTCGGACGACCAGCCTCCATAGATCACAGCAACACGTTTCATGAGATTTTCCTGCAAGCTGGTCTTCGGACTATACATCGCGTCTGCAGGGTTAAAGCGGCCTTAGCGTGGCAGCTACTGAGCCTTTTCCCGGCAAAATGACAAAAATATTAGATTCAGCCTGTTGCCATGTTAAGACTACGTTTGTAGTCATTCGTCACGATCAAATTGTGCTCGGTGGTGAGACGCCGAATTATTCAAGACATCTGCGGGGAGGATACGCAGCGTGATCCCTTTGACACGGCTTGCCGTCAGTGCCTGTCTCGGCCTGGCCACATCACAACTCGCCCTTTTTGCTGCTGCGGACATGGCGCCGGAAACCACGCCCGGCGCCACCATCTTCACGAAGGACGATTTCAATCAGTATGCCCCGCGAACGGCGCTGGAGATGGTCTCGCGCATTCCGGGCTTCTCGATTCAGGGCGATGATGATGGCTCACGCGGTTTCGGGCAGGCGAGCGGGAATGTCCTCATCAATGGCCAGCGCGTGTCCGGCAAATCGAATGGCGCGACCGAGTCGCTGGACCGTATTTCCGCCTCCAGCATCGTCCGCATAGAACTGGTCGATGGCGCATCCTTTGAAATTCCCGGACTATCCGGCCAGGTGGTCAATGTTGTCACGAATGGAGACGGTGCCGTCTCAGGGACATGGCGCTGGCGCGCCCGCTTCCGTGACAATCTCCCGCCCTTCTATAACGGCCTGAACCTGACCCTGTCCGGCGGGAAGGGGGATATCAGCTGGTCCTTCGAGGCCAAAAGTGACCCGGAGCGCGGCGCCTCTAATGGTCCGGAATACGTCACCGATGGCGCCGGTGCCCTCATTCAGCAGCGTGAGGAGGATTTCACCCACGCAGCGGAATATGTCTCCGTGTCGGGATCGGTGGGCTGGGCACCGGCCTCCGGCGTGGTCGGAAATCTCAATGCCAAGACCACTCTCTACCAGCCTGACAACAAGGAAACGGCCAAACTGTTTCCGGTCGATGGTCCCGAAGGGCGCCGCCTGTACCAGGGCGCGGAAGATGAAGTCTTTGTCGAACTCGGCGGCGATTATGAATTCGCCCTTGGGCCGGGGCGATTGAAAGCAATCGGCCTCCTGCGGCGAGAGGACAGCCCCATCGTGGACCGCGTGTTCCAGAGCAATCTGGACGGCAGCGACCAGTTCGGCAGCGTGTTCGAGCGTGACATTGAAGAAGGCGAATACATTCTCCGGACGGAATATTCGCTTGGCCTCGATTCGGGGGCCGACTGGCAAGTCGCGCTTGAGGGCGCATTCAACTATCTGGACCAGCAGTCTTCTCTCGCCCGCTCAGAAGGGGGCGGTCCGTTGGAACCGCAGACCCTGCCGAACGCGAATTCGCGGGTTGAAGAACAGCGGGGAGAAGTCTCCGTGACGCATGGTCGTCGGCTTTCTCCCACAGTGACCGCGCAAGTTTCACTTGGCGCAGAAATCTCGGAACTTTCCCAGTCTGGCGATGCATCTAACGTGCGGACCTTCACCCGTCCCAAGGGTTTTGCCAGCCTGTCATGGCAGGTGGAGCCGTCCTTGAAGCTTGTCACACGTCTTGAACGGGAAGTGGGGCAACTGGACTTTTTCGATTTCGTCTCATCGGTCAATCTGAGTGCCGGGAACGGCGAAAATGGTAATCCCGACATCGTTCCGGAGCAGAGCTGGCGGCTGAGCGCCCAGGCCGAGAAGAATTATGGCGGCTGGGGCGCAGCGACGCTTGAAGTCTTCTATTCCGATATCGAGGACATTGTTGACCGCGTGCCAATCGGTACAGGCGACGGTCCCGGGAATCTCGACTCCGCCTGGCGCCTCGGCGCCGAATGGGATGCGACGGTGAAATTCGACAAAATCGGTTTTGCCGGAGCTGAATTGTCCTTTGAAGGCGAGTACTATGAGTCGGATGTGACCGACCCGCTCACTGGGGAGGTGAGGCCGATCAATGACAGTTCGAAATACTGGATGCTCGCCGAGATGCGCCAGGATATTCCGAGAACGGACTGGGCCTGGGGAATCGGGTTCGAGCGTTATGAACGCAATCCCTACTACCGTCTCTCCGAGACAGGGCAGGAAGGCGCGCGGCCGGGATTCGGGTTCGCCTATATCGAACACAAGGACATCTGGGGCATGACCGGACAGGCGACATTCGGGAATATTGCCAACCAGAATGACACGTTCCGCCGGCAATTGTACGACACCAATCGTCTCGGCAATGTCGTGCGAGTGGAAGACCGCTCCCGCGATTTCGGCCCGATCTTCACGATCCAGCTGGAAGGGACGTTCTAGGCTGGCGCCTTTGATCAGAGCAGGGGCTGCTGGATGCGTCCGATGCGGCGCACTTCCCAGCGCAGTTCCACGCCTTGCGAGACCCGTACCTGCGCCCGGACCAGTTCGCCCAGCGCTTCGAGATCTGCTGCCGTGGCGTCGCCGGTATTGATCAGGAAATTGCAATGCTTGGGCGAAACCTGCGCGCCGCCGACCTTCAGGCCCCGGCAGCCCGCTGCGTCGATCAGTTTCCACGCGGAGCGCTGGTCCGGTGTGCCGGGCGGGTCAGGGTTTGCAAAGGTCGAGCCGGATGTCTTGTCCTTGATTGGCTGGGTCTCTGCGCGGCGGGCCTGCAGCGCCTCGATTTCCGCGAGAATGGTTTCTGGCGCGCCGGTCCCGCTGCCTTCGAGGGTCAGCTTGGTGACGATGAGATCGTCAGGCAGGTCGCTGTGCCGGTAGGAGAAATGGGTTTCAGGCAGATTGCCGGCCCGTCCGGGGCCGCGATAGGCGACATGCGTGCCATCCCGCAAATAGCCTTCAAGGCCGACCAGGACGTCGCGCAATTCCTGGCCATAGCAACCGGCATTGGTGCGCGTGGCCCCGCCGAGGGAGCCCGGAATGCCGGACAGGAATTCGAGTCCGGTAATGCCGCTGCGTGCGGCTGCCTTGGCGACCGAGAGGTCCAGGGCGCCGGGCCGGGCTGTCAGGGTCAGGCCCTCTCCGGCCTCGACCGCCCCCCAATACTTGCCCATCAAGCGGATCACGACGCCTTCGATGCCGCCATCGCGCACGATCACATTCGAGCCAACGCCGAGCACGGTCACCGGAATGGCCGGGTCGAGGGTCTTCAGGAAGCCGGCAAGGTCTGCCTCGTCTTCGGGCAGGAACAGCCAGTCGGCCGGTCCGCCCACCCGAAACCAGGTATAGGGCGCGAGATTTGCGTCCTTGAGCAGCTTGCCGCGAACAGGGGGAAGTGTCGTCATCATATGGCCTAGGCGTTCGGGCACTTCCCCCTCCATGTCAAGCAGCGGGCGCGGAGGTCCGCTCGCCGTACCAGTCAATGTTGCGGGTCATGTACATGGTCAGTGCGATGGCTGCGAAGCTGGCCAATGCACCGGCCAGCAAGGCATGGCTCTCGGCTCGCATCAGCACATAGATCAGCGTGTAGATGCCGGACAGGATGGCCAGCGCGCGCAGGCCATAGAGCCGTGAGCGGAATACGCTGGCCGCATAGGCTGCGGTCAGCAGCACGGTCATGCTTGCAGCGATCAGGAAGGCCCCGTCAAAGCCGATGCGTTCCGACATGGCGAGCAACAGGATGTAGAAGATCGTCTGTGCCAGTCCGACGAGGACGTATTGTGCCGGGTGGGCGCGTGCGGCACTGGTCACCTCGAACAGGAAGTAGGCGAGGAAAACGAAGCCTACGAACATGACGGCGTATTTCAAGGCGCGCTCGACGCTCTGATAAGGATTGCCTTCCTTCATGAACCGCACGGCCATGTCACGGCGGTTCCATTCGGTCAGCTCACCAAGGTCGAGATTGGCCCCGGCGCCGGCAATGCCGCGCGCCAGATAGGGCACACGCCAATGCGCCTCGAAGCCTTCCGACTGGCCCTCGCCCGCCGTATGGCGCTCGGGTAGCACGCCGCCCTGGAAGCTGGGATCGTTCCAATTGCTGGCAAGGGTAACCCGCGTATCCTTTGCAAACGGCGCAATGGACAGGCGTTCAGCCCCGGACAGGCGCATGCTGGAGGTCAGCGTAATGGGCGAAGTGGCAGTTTCGAGACCAGCAATATGTCCGCCCGCAAGAGTGACGCCGGAGGTCGGCACAGGTTGGTAATTGCCTGTGTTGGCGGCGAAATAGGGCGTGGGCTCGATCGGTACATCGGTGCCATTCGATGTAACGGTGATCGCATCCCGAATGCCGCGCGTGTCCGAGACGCCGAGATAGATTCGGGCGTCCGACCAGATGGGCGTGGCGTCCGTGGGCAGGGCGGCGCGCAAGGCTGCCGGGTCGAATACGGCGTCCATGTTTATGGTGGCATCGAAGACAGGGATGGCATGAATGCCGCGGGTTCGCATCTGAACGTCTACATCCGCAGAGGCGGTTCCGGTTTCGGCATAGGCGACCACATAGCCGTAAACCAGATCATCCTGTCTTGGGCCAAGGGTGCGTGAATAGGGGACGGACAATACCGGTCCGAGCACGGATTGCGGGCCTCCGACCATTTCACTGACGTCGGCCAAGGCGCGATCCGCGCCCATGCGGCGGTCCTGGACCACGGAATGGATGAAAAGGGCGGGAATGGCCATCAGGAGGGCCAGTCCGCAGACGAGCAGCAATTTCAGGCCGACGGACCGTTGCGGCACGAGGCTCGCGAACGGCGATTGAGGTTGAGAGGAATCGGTCATGTTTGGTGTCCCCAAAAAATGATTGGAGACACGATTTATGACCCGCCGGGCGCGGCGGCGGTGGGGCGCAGCCGGGGCCAGCCCAAGGTTACATTGCGGTCATCTTGTGACGGGATTACCGGTTGGGTGAGCCATCCTGATCCAGCTCATCGGAAATCTCGTCGGCGGCATCAGACACCTCATTTGCAAATTCAGAGGTTTCTTCGGGAAGATCTTCAAGCGTGGCGTCCATGCGGGCACCGGCGCCTTCGAAGGAGCCTTCCTGCAGATAGTACCAGCCCAGCGTGATCACGAAGACGACGCAGATAAAGGCGAGAATGGCGGTGAGCGTACGGCCCATGATGAGTCTCCTTGAGAGTATTCATCAGGGTGAACGCGGCGTTTACCGTCAGGTTCCGATTTCGTGGATCAGGCCTTCTGCGTGGTCAGGGCGCCGTGGCAATGCTTGTACTTCTTGCCCGAGCCGCACGGGCAGGGGGAGTTGCGGGGCGTGCTGGCCCAGCTTTCCTCTGCCTGGTGCAGCGCAGGTCCGGGCGGGGATGTGTCGTCGTCCGACATTTCATTATGGCCCGTGTCGGGATCAAGATGTGTCTCGCGCATTTGCGGAGCGGGCGCGGAAACCGGCGGCACCGGGCGGCGCTGCTGTTGTTCTTCAGGCGGTTGCACGCGGATATGCATCAGCGAGCGCGTCACCGTTGCGCGCAGCTCGTTCAATAGATTGTAGAACAGGTTGAAGGCTTCTTCCTTGAACTCGTTCAGCGGGTCGCGCTGGCCGTAGGAGCGAAGATGGATCACAGACCGCAACTGGTCGATCATCTGGAGGTGTTCGCGCCAGCGCATGTCGAGGACCTGAAGCAGGATCTGCTTTTCGATCCGCTGCATCTGCTCGGTGCCGACTTGCTCCGTGATCGCGTCATAGACCTTGGCGACGCCATCATGGACGCGCTCGGCGATTTCCTGGTTGGCAACGCCCTCTTCAGAGGCCCAGTCCTTGACCGGCATATCAATGGCGAAATCCTGACGCAGTGCCTCGGTGAGGCCATCCATGTCCCACTGCTCGGCATAGGCCTTTTCGGGCATGGTCCGCGCGATCAGGCTGTTGATCACGTCTTCGCGCATGTCGAGGATCGTGTCGGAGACATTCTCGGCCCGCATGAAGTCCATGCGCTGCTCGAAAATGGCCTTACGCTGATCATTGATCACGTCATCATATTTGAGGACGTTCTTCCGGATCTCGAAATTGCGTTGTTCGATCTTCTTCTGCGACGTTTCCATCGCCTTGTTCATCCAGGGATGGGTGATGCCCTCATCTTCCTTGATGCCGAGACGGCGCATGACATTGTCCATCCGCTCGGCGGCGAAGATGCGCATGAGGTCGTCTTCGATGGAAATGTAGAATTTCGACTTGCCCGGATCGCCCTGGCGTCCCGTCCGGCCGCGCAGCTGGTTGTCGATCCGGCGGCTTTCGTGGCGCTCCGTGCCGAGAACATACAGGCCACCCGCATCGAGTGCCCGCTTTTTCTTGACCTCGATATCGGCCTTGATCTGGCTGGTCAGCAGCGACAATTCGCTTTCGGTCAGTTCCCGGCCGAGCTTGGCTTCCTGTTCGGCCTTCTCATGCTCCACGCGCATGTCGAAATTGCCGCCCAGCTGGATGTCGGTGCCGCGGCCAGCCATGTTGGTGGCAACCGTGATCGCGCCTGGCACACCGGCATTGGCCACGATCTGGGCTTCCTGCTCATGGTGGCGCGCATTCAGCACCTTGTGCGGAATTTTCGCGGTCGTCAGCAAATTCGACAGGACTTCGGATTTCTCGATCGAGGCGGTGCCCAGCAGGACCGGCTGGCCCTTGGCATGGCACTCGCGCACATCCTTGACGATCTCGGCATATTTTGCACTCGCAGTGCGATAGACGACGTCGTCTTCGTCGATACGCTGGATCGGCTTGTTGGTCGGCAGGTCGATGACACCCAGATTGTAGATGTCGGCAAATTCGTCAGCCTCGGTCAGGGCCGTCCCGGTCATGCCGGCCAGCTTGGTGTAGAGGCGGAAATAGTTCTGGAAGGTGATCGACGCCAGCGTCTGGTTTTCCGGCTTGATATCGACCTTTTCCTTGGCCTCGATGGCCTGGTGCAGGCCTTCCGACAGGCGGCGGCCTTCCATCATGCGGCCCGTGAATTCGTCGATCAGCATGACCTGACCGTCCTTCACGATGTAATCCTTGTCGCGCGCATACAGCTTGTGGGCGCGCAGCGCCTGGTTGGCATGGTGGACGATGGAGATGTTGGCGGGCTCCCACATGGAACCTTCCAGCGTGCCGGACTCGGTCAGCCACTCTTCGATCTTTTCAGTGCCGGTTTCGGTATAGGTGACCGAGCGCTGCTTCTCGTCGAGTTCGTAATCCTCGTCCGTCAGGCGCGGCATCAGTGTGTCGAGCGCCATGTATAGCTCGGACCGGTCATCGGTCGGGCCGGAAATGATCAGCGGCGTGCGCGCTTCATCGATCAGGATGGAGTCGACTTCATCGACGATGGCGAAATGGTGTTCGCGCTGGGCCATCTGGTCCAGTGAGTATTTCATGTTGTCGCGCAGGTAATCGAAGCCGAACTCATTGTTCGTACCGTAGGTGATGTCAGAGGCGTAGGCCTTGCGGCGCTCCGCGTCGGAAATGCCATGCACGATGATGCCGGTCGTCATGCCGAGGAAGCCATAGACCTGGCTCATCCACTCGGCGTCGCGCTTGGCGAGATAATCGTTCACGGTGATGACGTGGACGCCCTTGCCCTCAAGTGCGTTCAGGTAGACGGCCAGGGTTGCCACCAGCGTCTTGCCTTCCCCGGTACGCATCTCGGCGATATTGCCGGAATGCAGCACCATGCCGCCCATCAACTGGACGTCGAAATGCCGCATGCCGAGCGACCGGCGCGCGCCTTCGCGGACAACCGCAAAGGCTTCTTCGAGCAGGCTGTCGAGGGTGGCGCCATCGGCAAGGCGTTTGCGGAACTCTTCGGTCTTGCCCTTCAGGGCTTCGTCCGACAGGGCCTCCATCATGGGCTCAAGAGCGTTGATCCGGTTGACGCGCGCGCGAAGCGGCTTCAGCTTGCGATCATTGACTGAACCGAAAATCTTGCGGGCAACAGAAAGCATATCAGGTAGCACCAATTGATCTGGGGCGACAAAACTCTAATCCTGACAGCGGAACCGGCAGAATATTTGTGGGTTCTCCCACAGCGCACTCGCTGGCTGAAACCCCTCGACCAGCGTTCGGGTCAGACTTAAGAACGCCGCATTGGGGTGTCAATGCAGTGCCCTCAGCCTAAAGGAGACTTTACCGTGCTGCTTCTGAAGCCCTTTTCCCGCGCTTTGCCTGCGTTGCTCGCCGCTTCCGCCCTTTTACTTGTCCCTGCCTGTAACCGCCCGGTCGAGGAAGAACCCGTTATTCAGGTCGAAGCCGCCGCCGCAGTGACCGTCAATGGCGATCCGATCTATGTCAGCGAAGTCGAGCTGGAAGCCGTCGCGCGCGGCCTGATTTCGCCCGGCGACACGTTCGGCCCCGGTGATGAAAACTACGACCTCGTCCTCGACCAGCTTATCGACCAGAAATTGATGGCCCAGGAGGCGCTGAACCGCCGGCTCGACAAGGGCGCGGCCGCCGAGCGCCGGCTTGAAGTCGCCCGCGAGCGCATTCTCGGCAATCTGCTGGTCGAAAGCCTGGTCGCCTCCGAGGTCAACGAGGACAGCATCGAGGCCATGTACAAGGAGCAGGTCGCCCTGCAGCAGGAAGATGATGAAGTCGCGATCGCGCATATCCTTGTGGAAACCGAGGCAGAGGCCCGCGACCTTCACCAGCAGATCCAGGCAGGCACCACCTTTGAAAGCCTCGTCGTCTCCAATTCTCTCGATACGACGACCCGCATGGAAAATGGCGACCTTGGCTATGTCGCGCCGAACAATATGGCTGACCCGTTCCCGGTCGTAATCGCCAATACCAAGGTGGGTGAGGTGTCTGACCCCTTCCTGTCAGCCGATGGCTGGCATCTCCTGAAGGTGAAGGATCGCCGGACCAGCCCGCCAAAGACCCGCGCCGAGATGCGGCCCGAGATCGTCACCTTCCTGACGCTCAACCAGGTCAGCAAGATCCTGCGGCGCCTGCGCACCGAAGCGCAGATCGAAAAGGGCCAGAAAACGACGAATATTGTTCCGGATTCTGCACTTTCTCTTGAAAGCGAGGGCGATCTCCTCAAAGAGCAGCCCGCATCAGATGAACAAGGACGTGAACTTTGAAATTGACCCCTTCACCCTTCGCCCCGGCACGGTTCCCGGACCTGCCGGTCGTCAAGGGCGTGCGTGCGGCCACCGGCTCGCGCGGTTTCTATGCCGCGCGCGGCCTGACGCGCGATGACGTGTTCCTGTTTGCCTTCGACGAAGGCACGCATTGCGCGGGCGTCTACACGATCTCCCGGACCGCCTCGGCCGACGTGCTCTGGTGCCGCGAAGCCCTGGAGGCTGGCGGCGGCACGGCGCGTGCGCTGATCGCGAATTCCGGGAATTCGAATGCCTTTACCGGACCGAAGGGCGTGGTGAAGAATGAGGCGACCCTGAAGGCCCTGACCGAAACGCTGGGCGTGGACAAGGAGACCTGCTTCCTGGCTGCGACCGGCGTGATCGGCGAGCCCTTGCCTGACCCGAACTATGTCGGCGCCTTCGTACCGGATCTTGCCGGCAAGCTCTCCGAGCCGGATTGGGAAGCGACCGCGCGGGCCTTCATGACCACCGACACCTTCCCGAAAGGGGCGGGGCTTTCAATCGATATGGACGGGACTGAAGTGAATTTCGCAGGCATCGCCAAGGGGTCCGGCATGATCGCCCCCAACATGGCGACCATGTTGTCATACGTGTTCACCGATGCGGCGATTGCGCCGGACCTGCTCCAGGACCTGCTGGAAGACATTGCGGACGAGACATTCAACAGCATCACGGTCGACGGCGATACGTCCACGTCCGACACGCTGATGGTGTTCGCAACCGGGGCGAGCGGCATGGTGCCAATCACGTCATCAGACGATCCGCGCCTTGAGGCGTTCGCGACGGCGCTGCACACGCTCTGCCTCGACCTCGCCCATCTCATCGTCAAGGATGGGGAAGGGGCCAGCAAGTTCGTGACAATCACCGTGAAGGGCGCCGTCTCGCGGCTCTCTGCCAAGATCATGGCCTGCGAGATCGCCAATTCGCCCCTCATCAAGACCGCAATGGCGGCCGGGGATGCGAATTGGGGCCGGGTCGTCATGGCCGTCGGCAAATCGCTGGAGCCGATCCAGATGGATGAACTGTCGATCTGGTTCGATGATGTGCTGGTGGCCAGGAATGGGGCGCGGGCCCCGGACTATTCCGAGGCGGCGGCCGGTGCCGTGTTCGCCCAGCCGGAATTCACGATTTGCGTCGATGCCGGGGTAGGCGACCAATCCCACACCGTCTGGACCTGTGATCTCACGCACGGCTATGTCGACATCAACGGAGCCTATCGTACATGACAGGCCAGGTGATACTGGTGGTTGCGGCAGCCCTCTACGATGCGGAAGGCCGTATCCTCCTGGCCCAACGCCCTGCCGGAAAGCCGATGGCAGGCCTCTGGGAGTTTCCAGGCGGCAAGATTGAGAACGGTGAGACGCCGGAGCGGGCTCTGGTGCGGGAACTACACGAAGAGCTCTCCATCATGGTGGATGAGACCTCACTGAAACCGATCACTTTTGCCAGTCATGCTTATCCGGATTTTCACCTTTTAATGCCACTTTTCTCAACGGAGAGTTGGGAAGGCGAGCTTGCGCCCAGGGAAGGACAGACCTTGGCCTGGGTCAGATCATCGGACCTTCATCTCTATCCGGCGCCTGCGGCAGACATTCCCTTGTTTGACGTGCTCTCGGGTAAATAGACACACTCGGAGCGAACATGATGGCCTCGAACATGATTTTCAGCCGCTTTCTGCGGGACGATGCAGGTGCAACAGCCGTGGAATACGGGCTTTTGGTGGGTTTGATTGCGGTCGCCATCATGGGCGGTCTTGTGGCTGTCGCCACATCGATCAACACAACGTTCACGACCGTCGAAGCGGAGATGTCCTGAGCGGCCTATTGGCCTCAATTCAGGAAGTTTCGTGATTTCGCACAGCGTCGGCCAGGCTGACCTTGGCGCTGCCGGGTTTTAGCGGCTTGGGCTGGGAGTCCGATGGGCTCCAGCCGGACAAATGCACCACTTCAAATGTTGCGCGCACGCGTCCATCGGGATCGCTGAAGGTCTCGGTGTAAATTTCCATGGCGCGCAGCAGCACGCGGCGCGGCATGGGCCGCGTCATACCGGCTGCGAAAGCGGCGCGCTCCCCCATCCCCTTCAAATCGCTCAGTAACGCCATTGGAGTGGCATACCGCACCATGACCTGGTCCCGGTCGACGACCGGCAGGGCAAATCCCGCTCTTTGCATCAGGCTCGCCATGTCGCGCAGGCCGGGCAGGGGAGAGACACGGGCCGCGACGCCTCCGGTCAATTCCGTTTCCGCTTCCATCAGGCTGGCCCGCAACTCACTCAGCGTGCCCGCGCCAAACAGCGCGCCAAGGAACAGGCCGTCCGGCTTCAGCGCCTGACGAATCTGGACCAGCGCGCCGGGCAGGTCATTTACCCAATGCAGCGACAGCGCCGAGACGATCAGGTCCAGGCTGGCTGGCGCAAACGGCAAATGCTCCTCATCCAGCACCTGGGCCTGCAGGCCGGCGGCCCGGCTGAGCTCGACCATGCCTTGGGACAGGTCGCCCGCTTCGATTGTCCTGACCTTGCCGCTCGCCTGAACCTGTCTGGCAAGCTGGCCATCATGCGTGCCAAGATCGAAGGCGCGATCAAAGGAATGGGATGTGTCGGCCAGCCGGTCGGCGATATCACTCGACACGCGCGCTTTCAGGAAGTCATATTCGCTGAAATTCGCTGCGGCCCGGCTGCGATTGCGAGCCACCCGTTCGCGGTCGAACAGGCGAGGCGGCGCAGCATTCGGGGGGACAGGGGAAGGCATGAGCAGCGATATGGACCACCGGGCCCGCATGGCAAAGGGTCTATTGCGCGCGACGGCTGAATTTCTCTGGCCCCAGCGTTCCCTGGTCAGTGGCCAGCGCGGCGCTGGCAAGGGGCCGCTCTCGCCGTCCGAATTCGCCGCTATCGGCTTCCTGTCCGATCCTGTCTGCGAAAGCTGTGGCCGACCGATGGAGCTGGATCTGGGACCGGGGGCGCAATGCGCGCCCTGTATTGCCCGCCCGCCGCGTTGGGATCGGGCGCGCGCTGCCCTCGTCTACGAGGCCGCCAGTCGCCGCATCGTGCTCGACCTGAAACGGTCCGGGCGCCGGGACGGGCTGCATGTCATGACCGGCTGGATGCACAGGGCCGGGGCGCAACTGGTCGCCGAGGCGGATCTGATCGTGCCCGTGCCGCTGCACTATACGCGCCTTGTCAGCCGGGGGTTCAACCAGTCGGCCTGGCTGGCGCAGGGAATTGCCCGCCGCGCCGGCCTGTCCTGCCGCGTCGATGTCTTGAAACGCCGCCGCCGCACGCCGACCCAGGGCGGTCTCAGCGCCAAGGCCCGCCGGCGCAATGTGGCGGGAGCTTTCAAAGTTTCCGACCGCGCGGCAACTCATCTTTGCGGCAAGCGTATCCTGCTGGTGGATGATGTCCTGACAACCGGCGCGACCCTGTCGGCCTGCACGCGTGCCCTGAAACAGGCGGGAGCGCGACAAGTCGACGTGCTGGTGCTTGCGCGCGTTGTGCGGGAAACGGATGTCACCATATAAAACGGGAAGAAACTATTCAGGAGCCCCTCAATGGCTGATGTTACGATCTATACGCGCCAGTTCTGCCCCTACTGCACGCGCGCTGTCTCCCTGCTGAAATCCAAGAACGTCAATTTCAATGAAATCGACGCCGGAATGGACGTCCAGAAAAAGGCCGAAATGGTTGAGCGGTCTGGGGGCGGACGCACCTTCCCGCAGATCTTCATCGGCGAAAAACATGTCGGCGGCTGCGACGACATGATGGCCCTGGAAAAATCCGGCGAACTGGATTCGCTGCTCGGCGCCTGATGTAGGATTGCCATGATCCGGTATGCGCTGATCTGCTCTGATTGCGACCATGATTTCGAGGCGTGGTTTGCGTCCTCTGCGGCATTTGACGAGCAGTCGGGCCGCGGGCTCGTCAGCTGCGCAATGTGCGGCGGCGAAAACGTGGCCAAGCAGATCATGGCGCCCTCGGTACGCACGTCGGAAAACCGCATGACCGAACGGGATGAGGCGGCGATGGCACGCGAATTCATGGCGAAGGCGCGTGAGCATGTTGCGAACAATTTCGATTATGTCGGCGACAATTTCGCGGATGAGGCGCGCTCGATGTATTATGGCGAGACCGAGGACCGGCCGATCTGGGGAGAAACCACGGCCGAAGAGTCCGAGGCCCTGCGCGAAGAGGGCGTCCCAGCCGCGCCGTTGCCGCGCGCTCTGACGCCGCCTCTGCCCAAGACGGACAAGCAACTAAACTGAACTGGAGCGCTTTGACGCGCTTGACCCTGCTTCGCCCTCATATATTACGCAGGTCACAAGGTTTTTGACGGGGAGTGCCCTAAATGGCTGCCAGTGAATATCATCGTGGAGACATGGACATCAGCGCCCAGAAGGCGACGTGGGATGGTTTCATGGTGGGAAGCATCTGGGGCAGCCTGCTGGTGATCCTCACCGTCGGCTATGCCACGCTGGCGGTTGCCATCGGCATGAACTGGATGATTTCCCTCGGCCTGATGGCCGTGTTCGGCATCGTCGCCGGCCTGGTCATGAATCTCGGCGGACGCTGGATGGCGACCGTGGTGCTGATGGTGGTGCTGGCGCTTATCGTCCAGCTGTTCATCGCCCTGTTCGGCCTGGTCCTTTAAAACAGCTCAGACCGTCAGGTTTTCAGGCTCCTTGCAATCGGCACATGTGGCGATGGCAGGATCGGCCTTGAGGCGCGTTAGCGCGATACGGCTTTCACAATTCGTACACAGGCCATAATTGCCGGCTTCCATGCGGGCGAGTGCGGATTCGATCCGGGCCAGCTGTTCTGCGTACTTTTTCAGGGGTCGGGATGTGCCTGCGATTCCGTACGGGCCTGCATCCTGGGTCAGGCGATCCGGTCCGGGGAGGGGAGGCATCGTCTTCATCTGAAGTGATGCTGCGACTCCTTTAAGGGCTTGGCAAGGCGTTTCAGGCGATTGAGTGTAATCCATATCGACAAACGTTAACGACCCCACGTTGAAAACGTAAAAGGACGCCGTGCCGATGCCCTCACCGCCCCTGATCATGACTTCCGTCACCAAACGGTTTGGTGCCTTCACCGCCGTGGACTCCCTGTCCCTGGAGGTGCCGGACGGTCAGATCATCGGGTTCCTGGGCCCGAATGGCGCCGGCAAGTCGACCAGTTTGCGCATGGCCCTTGGCATCATGGAGCCGGATTCGGGCGAGGTGGAATTGTTCGGCGAACGGCCAAATGTCCGCGCCCTGCAGCGGGTCGGCTTCCTGCCGGAAGAGCGCGGTCTCTACAAGAAGATGTCCGCGCGCGACACGATCAGCCATTTTGCGCGCCTGAAGGGCCTGTCGGCCCATGATGCCCGCGCCCGCGCCGACGAATTGCTCGGCGCGACGGGGCTTGAGGAGTTCAGCCGCACTCGCATCTCGAAACTCTCCAAGGGCATGGCGCAGAAGGTTCAGATCCTGTCCACACTGGCCCACCGGCCGGACTTCCTGATCCTCGACGAGCCCTTCTCCGGGCTTGATCCGGTGAACCAGCAGGCGCTTGAAGGCCTGATCCGCACCGAACACGCCCGCGGCGCGACCATCCTGTTCTCCACCCATGTCATGGAACATGCCGAACGTCTCTGCGACCGCATCGTGATGATGGCGCGCGGCCGCAAGGTGCTGGACGGCACGCTTCAGGAAGCCTTCGCCACGCTGGGGCAGGGGGCGCGGATTTCGGTCGAGGCCGGATTTGATCTGGCCGCCGTGCTGGCCCCGAAGGGCTTCGAGGCCATCCGGACCCCGGATACCGGGCATGGCGAGACCTGGCGAATAGACCTGCCGCCCGGACGCGAGGCGCAGGACGCGCTGCGCGCCGCGCTGGAGGCAGGTGCCCCCATTACCGGCTTTGCGCCGGAAGAGGCCCGCCTGCGCGACGTCTTCGTTTCGCTGGTCGGTGAAGCCGACGCAGCCGCTCTTGCGGCATCGCTCGCAGAAGATGAGGCCGCCTGATGCGCAACATATTGCTGATCTTTCGCCGCGACTATCTTGGTTATGTAAAGGCCTGGGGCTTCTGGCTCAGCCTTGCCGCTGTGCCCCTGTTCATGATTATCGGCGCGGCGCTTGCCGGCTTTGCCGCGCAATCCTCGCCGGTCCGCTATTTCGCCGTCGTCGAACCCGGCAGCATCTATGCCGACGCGATCGAAGCCGAATTCCAGAGACGGGAGCAGGCAGACGCCGAACGAACAAGTGAGATCGCCGAACAGCTCGACCTGCCCGCGATGACCGAAGACGAAGCCCGCGCCGCCGCCGAAGGCGCCAGTGTCGCCAGCCGGAAATTCATCCCGGTGCCCGCTCCGGCAGAGTCGATTGACGGATTGCGGCCCTACCTGCTCGGCGAGAAGACGGTTTCCGGCCCGCTGGGCGACAAGCCCCTCTTTGCGGCCTTCGTGCTGGCCGAGGACGGCAGCGAACTCGAATACTGGAGCGATGACGTCAATGTCGACCAGCTGCGCTATCTTGGGCAGGATGCGATGCTGCGCCTTGCGCGCCGGGATGCGCTGACCGAGGCCGGGCTGGACGAGGATTTCCTCCAGAATGTCGATGATGCGGCCTTTGCCGTGCCCGCCCGGCGTATCCGCACCGTCGAGGAACAGGACGCGGCGGGGAATGAGGTCACAATGGCCGACCGCGCGCCGATGTTCGTTGCTGGCGGGCTTGCCTATTTCCTCTGGCTGATGGTGTTCTCGATCATCCAATACCTGTTGATGGGCACGATCGAGGAGCGCTCGAACAAGATTTTCGACACGCTGCTGACCTCGGTGAAGCTGCCGGAATTGCTGGCGGGCAAGCTGCTCGCCGTGTTCGCGGTCACCTCCACCATGATGCTGTCCTGGGGCCTCTTCGCCTTTGCCGGGGGGACAGTCGTTGCGACCCAGATTCCGGGCGTCGGCAATATCATCGAGCCGTTCGCGGCGGCGCTCGCCAATCCGGCGATCATCGTGCCGGGCCTGATCAGCTTCATTCTCGGCTATATCATGTACGGCATGATCTTCATGGCGCTCGGCTCGCTCTGCGACACGATCCAGGAGGCGCAGACCCTGCTCAGCCCGATGATGATCCTGCTCATGCTGCCCATGTTCGCGATCTTCATCGCCTTTCAGGATCCGGGCTCACCGATCATCGACATCGCCTCATGGATCCCCTTCTTCACGCCGTTCCTGCTCATCCTTCGCATGCCGCATGATCCGCCCATGTGGGAAGTCATCGCGCAGATGGGCGTGATGCTCGCTTCCACGTTGCTCGTCCTGTGGCTCGCCACCAAGGTCTACCGCGCAGGCGCCGTCCACGGCGCAGGCATCGGCGACATGGGCATCGCTCTGAAGCGCATGGTCGGGCTGAAGGGGAAGAAGGTGGCTTAGTTGGCTAGTGTTCAGGAGGCACTTGATTGCTGCGTATGCGCCAGCAAGACTCGGCAGGACTAGACATTGGACGGACGAGGTCGTTATGCGATGAAAGTGTCGCTAGTTCGGGGAATAGTCTAATGATAATGATTGATTGGATCATTATATCCATTCCACCACTCATAGTGGCATGGGCATTGTTGTTTGGTGGCATAAAGCTTTTGATCCAGCGTGTGGGCAATCCAAACTTGGCTATTGGTCTCTTCGGCGTAACATTGTGTTGGGCGGCCGCAGCTGCATATACGTTCCTCCTGACAGATGTGGCGAAGCAGATGATGAGCAGTCAGACCAAGGTGTTGTTATTGATTGGCGGCGGCAATCTACTTCTTGCGATCTGGAGTTATTTCAGGCCCAGGCAAAACTGAACAACGAAAAGCCTCCCGAAGTCGATCATAGATATCATCATCCAAAATCAGAAAAAGCCCCGCCAGCGCGAACTGGCAGGGCTTTTATGGAAACCGGAGATCCGGAAGAGGGGTCTAGACCAGACCTTCGCGCTGGGCGCGCTTGCGAGCCAGCTTGCGGGCGCGGCGAACCGCTTCAGCGCGCTGACGGGCTTTCTTCTCGGATGGCTTTTCGAAGTACTGACGGGCCTTCATTTCCCGGAACAGGCCTTCGCGCTGCATTTTCTTCTTCAGCGCGCGCAGGGCTTGCTCGACATTGTTATCGCGGACGACGATCTGTACGATTGTTCTTCTCCATTCGTTAGGGGCGTCGCCCCGATTCATTTCGGTTGAGGCCTACAGACCTCGGAAGCGGGGCCTATATCACGGCTCTGGCCGATTGGCCAAGCCCTTAAAGCCATCAGGTTCAGTTATGACACAAACACCGTCTGAAGTCCTTAGGTTCCGCTGGCTGGACGCAATGCTGCCGGATGTGCCCTTTGACGGCTGGACCGAGAGTGCGGCTGCCAAGGCTGCCGCGCGCGCCGGTCTGAGCGAAGGGGAGCAGGCGCTGGCCGCGCCAAATGGCGTGCCGGACCTGATAGATGCGTTCTTTGAGCGGGCCGGGCAGACGGCCCGCGATGCGCTGGCCGCACAGGATATTTCGGCCCTCAAGACACCCGCCCGCGTCAAAGCCGGTGTGCGGGCCTGGCTCGCCGCGCTGGAGCCGGACCGGGAAGCGGTGCGCCGCGCCGCCGTGCGGGGCCTGTTGCCCTGGGGCGCCGCCTCGGCTGTCCAGCGGACGTGGCGTGTCGCGGACATGGTCTGGGAGGAAGCGGGCGACACATCAGAGGATTACAACCGCTATTCCAAGCGCGGCCTGCTGGCGGCGGTGATCCCGCCGATTGTCATGTACTGGCTGGACCAGCCTTCGGACGAACAACTCGATACCTATATCGACCGGCGGCTCAGCCTCGCCTCAGGCATCGGCCGGAATCTCGGCCGGATCGCCAAGCCATTGCTTGACGTGTTGCCGGTCTCGCGGCCCAATGGGTCCACGAAGGCGTAGGTTAATTGTCAGGGAAGGATAAGGTGTCGGACAGAAGCTGAACAAACGCCCCAGGGGGCTGGGGGGGCTGATGGGTCCGGGGTGTCTGCTGAACACCTCCGTCCGACAATTAGAAGATGATTGTCGTCGGGGGCGGACGCAAGGCGTAAACATGGCAAAACTGCCCCAATTACCCCGGTTTTGCATTAAATTGCGGTTAGGCGAGCTTACCAACTCCCTTTTCGCGTCTCAGGAGAAACCAGAAAGGGAAAAATGGCTGAAACAACGCACCGGCTAACGCCCCCGGAACCGCGAATCGCTTTTCACAAGACGGAACTCCAACCGATTCTCGACGTCTATGGCCGACTGGTCATGGCAGGCAAGGCAAGGGATTATGCCATCGGTATGCATAAGGACGTCGCGATCTTTGCCATTTTCCGACGACACGCCGAAAACCCCACCTGGCGCATCGAGAAACAACCCCATCTCCAGAACATGCAGGGCCAGTATGTGGTCTACGGACAGGCCGGTCAGGTGCTGCGCCGGGGCCGCGAGCTGTCGCAAGTCTTGCGGGTCTTCGACCGTAGCCGCTTCCGCATCATTGAGTGAAATTCGACAGAATGCGTTAACACGCTGTTAACTAAAAAATTCTTGCGGAACGTTCTGGAACATTATAGGAACATGCTCATCAGAACGGAGCATGAACATGGGTATCGACGTAAGATTTCGGGGACGGTCAGGCAAAGCCTGGGATTTCAAACGCGTTCCACTGGATGCGCCTTGGGCGCGAAGTGCAGGCGTGGCGCTGTTTGCCGCTCCGGACACGTATGGATGGCGCATCATCCGCACGATTGAATTGTCGGGGAAACCAAACGATGTCCAGCCGATCTGGGCGCTGGCCGACGCCGAGCGCTATGGCGCCCGGGCCGTCTTCCTGGCCACCGAATTCGACGCGCGCACGCGGCGCCTGATCGTGGATGATATCGAGGCCGGCTTCAGCCCGGTCTGCGTAACGGATCGCAGCCGGGCCGACGCCGCACCCATCGCGGCCTGACCTATTCTTCGTGGCCCGGCATGTTCAGGGCGGCCTGTGCTTCGGCCGTCTCTACCAGCCGGGTCAGCTGCACGAATTCCGCGCGATAGCCGAATTCATCCGGGCCCTTGGCACCATTCGCCAGAGTTCGGATGTCCTCCCAGCCGAACCCGGCGCTGAGGGCCTCTCCGCCTTTCAGCATTTCGCCATAGCCGGCCACCGCCGTGGCAAAGCGCGCCCATTGCGGCGCCGCGGCCACGCTGGCCACACGGTCGGCCTGTGTCACCGGCCGCTCCAGCAGCACGGATTCCTCCGCGCCGGGGGCCTTGTAGCGCAGTTTCACGAACGCATACTCGCCGGAGGGGTCGCTGGCCGACATATCATTGTCGCCATAGCGCAGCGGGTCGATCTGCGTCGCGTTTGAGCCGACCGGTGTGATCTCATAGATCGCGGTGACGCTCGTGCCGGCGCCAATGTCGCCTGCATCGACCTTGTCATTGTTGAAATCTTCCCGGTCCAGCAGGCGGGTCTCGTAGCCGATCAGGCGGTACTCGGCGACGCGCGCCGGGTTGAACTCCACCTGGATCTTCACATCATCCGCAATCGGGAAGATGTTGCCCGACAGGTCATCCGCCAGGATCTTGCGCGCTTCGCTCAACGTATCGACATAGGCTGCCGTACCGTTCCCGGTCTGGGCGATCTTCTGCATCATCGCATCATTGTAATTGCCGCGCCCAAAGCCGAGCACGGACAGATAGATGCCGGTCTCGCGCTTGCGGGAGACGAAATCCTCCAGCTGCTCCGGGTCGGAAATGCCGACATTGAAGTCGCCATCGGTCAGCAGCATGACGCGGTTGACGGCACCTTCCTTCAGGCCCTGTTCGGCCAGCGAGTAGGCAAGGCGCAGGCCTTCGCCGCCAGCGGTCGAGCCGCCCGCCTGAAGTTGTTCCAGCGCCGCAACAATCTTGCGCTTGTCGCTGACGGGCGTGGGCTCCAGGATTTCCCCGGCGGCGCCCGCATAGACGACAATCGCGATCGTGTCCGTCGGCTCCATCTCTTCCAGCATCAGCTTGATGGCTTTCTTGGCCAGCGGCAGCTTGTCGTCGGAGAACATGGATCCCGACACATCCATCAGCAGGGTGAGATTGATCGGCGGGCGGGCATCGCGGTCAATGTCCCGGCCCTGAATGCCGATCTGTATCAGCTCGCGTCCCTCGGCAAAGGGCGACGGCATCACATTTACCTGGGTCGAGAAGGGGGCCTCGCCTTCGGCGGGCTGGGGATAAGTGTAGTCGAAATAATTGATCAGTTCCTCGATGCGGACCGCATCCCTGGGCGGCAGAACGCCATCCTCGAGAAACCTGCGGACATTGGCATAAGAGGCCGTGTCGACATCAATCGAGAAGGTCGAGACCGGTTCTTCACTGACCAGTTTGACCGGGTTCGGATCAACATCCTCATACTGGTCACGGAATTCAGGGGCAGGGGCGACCATGATCGGGGCCGGTGCGCCCGCCATCATCCCATATTTGGCGCGGGATTCCATTGCGGCGACGGGCGGTGGCGGTGGAGCAGGGGGCGGCGCGGATGCATCCTGCTGGCTTCCCGTGACAGTAATCGGCTGCAATTCCGCGTCGTCGGCCTGACCCGTCTCGCTCGTTTCACAAGCTGTCAGTATCGCGGCGGCTGCCACTCCAGCCAGAATCAGTCCTCGCATGCGCATGATCGTCCCTCCTCATTGCGTCCTTGGAGTGACAGAATGGTAAGGCGCGCATGGCGTCAATAAGGCAAAGCCCGGATAGTTTGTGGCAGGCGCCTAGTCGGACAGGTCCACTTTGGAGATGTACCAGCGCTCCACATCCTGTTCGAGCAGGGAGAGCGGACGCGGCCCGCCACGCAGCACCACGTCGTGGAATTCGGTCAGGTCAAACTCCGGGCCGAGCACGCGCCGGGACCGCTCTCGCAGATCCAGAATTCTCTGCGCGCCCACCCAATAGGCAGCGGCCTGTCCGGGCCAGACGGCATAGCGGTCTACTTCCTGCGCCATCGCCTCGGGGGACTGGCCGGTCGTCTCGACGAGGTAGTCGATGGCCTGCTGGCGAGTCCAGTGATACCGGTGCATGCCCGTATCAGCGACCAGCCGTGCGGCGCGGAACAGCATGGATTGCAGGAATCCGATGCGGCCGACCGGATCATCCGTATACAGGCCCAGGTCGTGGGCGAGCACTTCGCCATACACGGCCCAGCCCTCGCCATAGGCAACGTTCCAGACCATCTGGCGGATCAGCGGCAAATTGGCGGTCTCCGCCGTCAGCGCGCTTTCGAGGTGATGCCCCGGAATGGTCTCATGGAAGACCAGCGTTGCCAGCGTGAAGTCCGGCCAGTCGCTCATGTCCCCGAGATTGATCTCGAACTGCGCCGGCGCGGACCCATTGGCGGGCGCGGCGCTGTAATAGGCTGAGGGCGCGGATGATTGCAGGAAGTCCGGCACGGCGCGGATCGTGACGCCGGTGCGCGGCATGGCGGGCATGACATCGGCGATGACCGTTTCGGCACGGACCATGTGCGCTCGCATGCGCGCCAGCAGGGCCTCTCTGCCTTCCGGCGTATCCTCGTAGAGCTGGCCCTCCCGCGCCGTCAGCGCGGCGAGCCGTTCGGCCAGCGTGCCTTCCACCAATTCCTGTTCTTCCAGCGCAGACATCAACTCATCGGTCAGCTGCGCCACTTCAGCGAGCCCCTGCGCATGCAGCGCTTCGGCGGTGACGCCCGCATCCGTATAGGCGGTGAGCGCCGCGTCATAATAGGCATCGCCCTCCGGCAGCTGCCAGACGCCGGGCTCGTCCGGCGCGTCGGCTTTCAGCGCGTCCAGCGCCGCGGCGAAGTCGACATAGGCGGGCAAGACCTCATCCCGGACCAGCGTTTCGACCTGGCGTGCAAGCTCTGTTTCTTCTTCCAGATTGAGGCCGTCCACGCCTGTGACGAGGTTGTTGAACGTGGTGACCAGCAAATGTTCTTCCGCCGGGCCGGCCCCGATCGCCTCGGCCAGCCCCTGCATACGCGCCAGGATGAAGCCCGGCGGTATGATCCCGGCCCGCGCGTCGGCCAGAAGGCGGCGGCGTTCATCCTGCAGGGCGCCGGGCAGCTGTGCGAGGCGGGTGACATAATCCTTGGCATCCTGGGCGGTGCTGAAGGGGTGCGCGCCGGTCAGCAGGTCCGGGACGTCGATATAGGCGCCGCGCATATGGTCGGCGACATAGGGATAGGAATAGCCGAGCCCGGTCTGGCCATGCCCGGCCACGAACAGGGATTCGGCCGTCTCATAGGCCTGGATGACCGTGTCGAGATGGCGCGCCTGATGGCCACCTTCCACCGGGCGGGGCGCGGCGAGCAGGGCTTCGAGGATTTCGAGCCGCTTCACGCGGGACCGCTCATAGGCCGCCTGGGAGCGGTCGGTGAGATAGGCGTTGAAATCATATCCGGTGGCGTCCTCCGACAGGCCAAGCCGGGTTGCCAGTTCCGGATTGTCCGCAAGTTCATTGGAGGCAATCGAGTCCAGCAATTCATCAACCTGGCGCGCAATCCGGCGCGGCGTGCCCGCATCGTCCACCGCCGGCGTACAGGCGGCCGCGAGCGAGAGGATTGCCATCCCCGCCAGGGCGCCCCTCAGGGCAAGTCGGATCGGGGCTGAAACACGCAGATTCATGAGAGAATTATGACCTTTTCCTGACTGTACTTCCCACCGCTTGGGGTGTTGTCGCCTGTAGCTATTTCCGGTAACGATCCGGCAACAATTTCGGGAGTCTCCAACGTGAACACAACACCTGCAACCCCGCCAGCGGGCGGACAGCCGAACCTTTCCGGCAATGTGATGTTCTACAAGCAGCCACAGCCGCTGTCTGCAGAAGCTCATGCTGGCCTTGGCGTCAAACAGATCGAACAACCTTTCGCGTTCCTGCGGGAATCCCATGCTGTACCGGTAACCGTTTCCGAATTCGGAAGAGCGGCAAGTTTTTATCCGCTGATCTTCGTCGGCGATGACCGCACGCCGGTCGCCGTGATGGGCATCCGTCAGGGCCAGAATCTTTATGTCGACGCCAAGGGGTTTGTGGCCGACGACCATTATGTGCCTGCCTTCGTGCGCCGCTATCCGTTCGTCTTCGCCTCCGATGAAGGCTCTGATCGCCTGATCCTGTGCGTCGATCGCGCCGCGCCGATGGTCAGCAACCAGCCGGAAGTGCCCTTCTTCGAGAATGGCCAGCCCAGCAAATTCACCAATGACGCCATCGAATTCTGCAAGGAATTCGAGCGCCAGCGCCAAGCCACCGTCGAATTCGGCCGCATCCTGCGCGACATGGACCTGATGGAACAGAAGACCGTTTCCTTCCAGCCGCGCGACAATCAGGGCAACCCGGTTGGCCAGCAGCAGAAGATCGCCGACTATTGGGCCGTGTCCGAAGACAAGCTGAATGCCCTGCCGGCCGAGAAATTCCTCGAACTGCGCGACAATGGCGCGCTCGGCGCGATCTATGCGCACCTGATCTCGCTGCTGAACTGGCAGGTCGTGATCCAGCGCGCCGTGCGCATCCAGAACGCTGAAACTGCTGCCGCGCCGGTCAACTAGGCCGATTTGGCATCCAAATCCGAAAGCGGCTCCTTCGGGGGCCGCTTTTTTTGTGGGCGCCATAGAGGGGTCACCTGCTCATCACGATTGAGCGAGGCCCTTCAATCTGCACAAAATCACGGGCATATGGCGGATCACGACTGCCCCGTGCAAAGGTTCTCTTATGATCAGACGTTTCATCCTGCCCCTGCTTGCCGCCCTGATGGCGTTGTTGCCGGGTGCGCACGCCCAGCCCGTGGATGGCGGCCGGGCGATGGTGGAACTGATCGCCGAGCGCGAGAGCGTGGTGCCGGGCGAGACCTTCTATGCGGCGATCAAGATGGATCTCGATACAGGCTGGCACGTCTATTGGCGCAATGCCGGCGATGCCGGGCTGCCGCCCCGGATCGACCTTCGTGAAGGCAGCGACATCACCGACGCGGCTCTCGGCCCGTTTGTCTGGCCGATCCCCCATCTCCTGCCCGTCGTGGAAGGGGAGATCATGGATTATGGCTATGATGATCGTCTCATCCTGCCATTCCCGCTGACCATTCCGGCGGATGCCACCGGCAGCGTGCAGGTGAATTTGCTGGCGGATTATCTGATCTGCGAAGAAATCTGCATACCTGAAACGGTGGAGATCAGCCTGACCCTGCCCGTCGGCGACAGCGAGCCTCACATCGCCAATGGCACCCTGATCGGCGAATGGGTTGCCAAGGCCCCGCGCGATTTCGGCGGCGAGGCCCGGATTGAGGCGAGCGGCGCGCCCTGGAAACTCAGCCTGAAGACCGAAGGCGGCTTCGATACCGGCTCTGACATTCGCTTCTATCCTTTCGGCCACGAAATCAGCCATCCGGCAGACCAGGCGCTCAGCTTCGGCCGCGAGGGGGCCACGCTCAGCCTGACCCCGGCCGATGACGGCCTCGACGGCCCCCTTGAAGGCATTATCGTCGTCGAGACTGCAGACGGCACCCGCACCGGCTATACGCTCGCCGCAGGGCAGGGGGCCGTGTTCGAGAATACGTCCGGCATTGCTGCGCGCGCAGCCGCTTCCGGCGCTGGCGGCAAGAGCCTGATTGCGCTCGCCCTCGCGGCCGTGATCGGCGGCCTGATCCTCAATCTGATGCCCTGCGTCCTGCCGGTGCTCTCCATCAAGGCGATGGGCATGGTGCAGGCGGTTGCCTCCGGCCACGAAAGTGAGGTGCGTAGCCACGGCCTCTGGTACACGGCGGGCGTTCTCATCTCCTTTGCCGCGCTGGCCGCAGCGATTGTTGCTATCCGGCAGGCCACCGGCACCGCCAATCTCGGCTTCCAGTTGCAGAACGGCCCGACCGTCGCCGTCCTGACGCTCATCATGTTCGTCATTGGTCTCTGGCTGCTCGGCATGTTCGAACTGGGCTCCTCGATCCAGAACACCGGCAGCAGCCTCGCCTCCCGCAGCGGCTCCATGGGCGCCTTCTTCACCGGCGTCCTCGCCGCCGTGGTCGGCGCGCCCTGTATCGGTCCCTTCCTCGGCGCGGCGCTGGGCGCGGTGCTGGATCGTCCGGCCGTGTCCGTCCTGATCGTCTTCCTTGCCATGGGCTTCGGCCTGGCATTGCCCTATCTCGTGCTCAGCTTCGTGCCGGGCCTGTCGCGCCTGCTGCCCAGGCCCGGCCGCTGGATGGAGACGCTGAAGCAATTCTTCGCTTTCCCGATGTTCCTGACCGCCGCGCTGCTGCTTTGGACCCTCGGCGCGGTCTCCGGCCCGGCCGCTGTTGCCTGGACGGTGGCGGGCGGCACGCTGATCGCCTTCGGCATCTGGCTGGCCAGGCGGGGCAGGGGCACGCTCACCAAAGTGCTCGCGGCGCTCGCTATGATCGGCGGGCTTGTCTACCCGGCGCTGACGGCGAACTCATCGGCGGCCCTCACGGCCGAGGGCGGCAACAGCCAGTATGCGGAGAAATACGAGACCGAAGCCTGGAGCCCGGACCGCGTAACAGACCTGACCGACGAAGGCCGCCCCGTCTTCGTGGACTTCACCGCCACCTGGTGCGCCACCTGCCAGCTCAACAAGGTGACCACGCTGAAATCGAAAGCCGTGCACGAGGCGTTCGCCGCCCATGATGTGGCCTTCCTCGTGGCGGACTTCACGCGGAAAGACCCGGTCATCGCCGAGGAATTGAAGCGCCGCCAGCGCGCCGGCGTGCCGATGTATCTCTGGTATCCGGCGGGCGCGACCGAGCCGCAGATCCTGCCGGAAGTCCTGTCCCAGAAGCTTGTGATTGGACTTGTCACCGCAGAATGAGCATGATGGCGCCATCCGACCCTGAAAGAGGACGCGCATGTTCATGAGCCGACGCAATTTTTCCCTCGCCGCCGGCATGGCCGCTGCGGTCGCGCTGACGGCTGGCGCCCTGATCGCCTCCACGGCGCAGGCCGCGCCGGATTCGGGTGAGCCCGTCATTGCGCCGGACTTCACCGGCACGACCGCCACCGGCGAGACCGTCTCCCTGTCTGATCTTGCGGGCAAGACGGTGATCCTCGAATGGACCAATGATGGCTGCCCGTTCGTGCAGAAACATTATGCCGTGCCGCCCGCCAACATGCAGGGCCTGCAGACCGACGCCTCGGAAAGCGGCGTTGTCTGGCTGTCGGTGATCTCGTCCGCCCCCGGCAAGCAGGGGCATCGCGCCGGCGCGGAAGTGCTCGACATGAATGAGGGGCGCGGCGCCACGCCTGCCCATGTCATCCTCGATGAGAGCGGCGACATTGGCCGCCTCTACAAGGCCAAGACCACGCCGCACATGTTCCTGATCGCCGCCGACGGCACCATCGCCTATCAGGGCGCGATTGACGACACGCCGTCTGCTCGCGTCTCCGATATCGAGACTGCCACGAACTATGTCTCCGCCGCCATGCAGAGCGTTGCCGCCGGGGAGCCGGTCGAGATGGCCAGTTCCAAACCCTATGGATGCTCGGTCAAATACTGACCCGCACTGCGTCCAATTCGGCACATGAACAAACTGTCGCTTGAACCGCGTGGCAATGCACCCTAGATGCGCTCGCCATGCTCCAGATTGTGCCCGAAACCCCTGAACGCCACGCCGATGCGATCGAAGACCTCTTCGCGCGCACCTTCGGCTCGGGCCATTTTGCCAAGACGGCTGAGCGCCTGCGGGAATATTCCCGCTCGCTGCCGGAGATCAACCGCGTCGCCGTGCTGGATGGCAAGGTGATTGCCGTCTGCCGCGTCTGGCCGCTGAAGATCGGCCCGAACCGCGACCGCGCCCTGTTCTATGGACCGGTCGCTGTTGGCCCGTCGCACCGGGGCAGCCGCCTGGGCCTGACGGTCACGGGCGAAGCGCTGGAAGCGGGCAAGGCGGCTGGCTGGCCTGCTGCGGTCCTGATCGGCGCGCCGGCCTATTTCGGCGAGATCGGCTTCACCGTGACCCCCAAAAACCAGCTCATCTTCCCCGGCCCGCAAGACCCGCGCCGCGTCATGGTGAAAAGCCTCGCAGGCGATGCCAGCCAGCTTTCGGGCCGCGTCACCGCCGCCTAGAGCAGCTGCGCCACGGCAAACCAGATACAGGCCCCGGCGGTCGCCAATTGCATGAGCGCGGTCAGCAGCGTGCCCGCCGCGCGGCCAAAGCTGCCGCCTGAGGATCCGCCCAGGCCCACCGCATGCAGCACCCGCCCGACGAAAAACGTCGCGCCCAGCACATGGATCAGCCAGCCCGGCGCGGCCATCGCCCCCAGCACGACAAGGCCCAGCACGACCAGCGGCACGTCTTCCACCGCATTGCCCTGCACGCGGATGGCGCGCTGCATGGCTTCATTGCCGCCATCCCCGAAGCCGACCTTCTCTTGTGTCCGCACCTGGCCGACGCGGAACTTCAGCGCCAGCATCAACAGGCCGAACAGGCCCACATAAAGTGTTGCGATTGCCATCGATGTCATGTCTCAAACCCTCCCTTGGTTTGCGCGCACCCTAGCGGGGTTTGCACCGGATTCATCAGGAAACTTGCCTGCCTCGTGCAAGTCCGCTTCTTTGACGTTGGGGCAGGGGCGCTAGGGCTCAGGCAACAACAAATCAAAGGGAGGCCCCGGCCATGAATTATGATGAGGTCGTCAAATCACGCCGCAGCATTCGCGGATATCTCGACAAGCCGGTGCCGAAAGAGCTGATCCGCGAAATCCTCGAGATCGCCATGCGCGCGCCGACCTCGATGAATTCCCAGCCCTGGAATTTCTATGTCGTGGCCGGTGAGGTGCTGGACCGCATCCGCAAGGGCAATGTCGAGCGCAATGTCGCCGGCGTGCCCGACAGCCGCGAATTCCGCATGGGCCCGCCCTATGCGGGCGTCCACCGGGATCGCCAGGTCGAGATCGCCGTCCAGCTGTTCCAGGCGATGGGCATCGAGCGGGGGGACAAGGACAAGCGCATGGACTGGGTGCTGCGCGGCTTCCGCCAGTTCGACGCGCCGGTCTCCATCGTCATCACCTATGACAAGGCGCTGGCAGGCGGCGACATCCCGCCCTTTGATTGCGGCGGCGTGGTCAATTGCATCGTCAACACGGCCTGGTCGCGCGGGCTCGGCTGCGTGATCAATTCGCAAGGCATCATGCAGAGCCCCGTCGTGCGCGAAGAGGCCGGCATCCCCGACGATCAGGTCATCCAGACCTGCGTCGCCATGGGCTGGCCCGACGACACATTCCCGGCAAACGCCGTCGTCTCAACCCGGAAGTCCGTAGACGAAGCAGCAGTGTTTCGGGGGTTTTAGTATTTGCGCTGTGGCTGGGTCAATTGAAGATCATGTTTCCATGCTCTTAAATTTAGGGTAGAGTGCAAATTCGAGAAATAACTAAGAAAGGTTTAGGCTTTCTCTAAACAAACGAGACAGAAGCGTGTTTGTATATTTTGTGGCGCAAGCGGACTAAGTGGAGAACACTTTTGGCCTGTTTGGGCACACGATTATTTGGGCCTTGATGGTAGCAGTCGTGTTTCTGAATTGCATACTTCTGCGCCTTTAGCTGGTTACTACGAGCCGCCTACTGTACGTAAGAAGAATAGCCACCTTGCAAATAAAAAGCTCAGAGTAGTTTGTATGCGATGTAATAATGGCTGGATGAGCTCCGTTGAGAGTGACGCCAAGCCATTGCTTCTACCCTTAATTAAAGGGGAAGCATTTTTGCTATCAAAAGCTGACGTAGCCACTATTTCTAAATGGATTGCTTTGAAAATCATAATAAGCGAGCACGAGAATCCAAAGAACCAAGTGACGCCGCGAGAGGACCGCGAAAAATTTATGAGGGATGGTGTAGTTCCCAGTTACTTCGACATAAGAATTGCAAACCATTCGTGTACTTCGCAAGTTGGTTTTTTTCGAAAAACTTGGACTATTTTAGTGGCGCGGGGTGAGTCTCCTCCAAAGCCTCGAGAAGAATTTCCGGTCAAGAATATACAGGACGTACACTTCATTATCGGTAGTTTACTTGTTGTAGGAGGGGCATCTCGTAGCAACATCCGAATTGGCGAGATGTTCAATGTCGTTCCTGACGCGCTCCCCCGTATATGGCCTTTGCCAGAGGGACGGTTGTCTTGGCCGCCACAGCGAGTTCTAGTAAACCCACAAATTCAAATGCTTCTAAAGCGGGTAGATACATTTCTGAATTTAAGTCGGCCTAAATGGTGTGAACATCCGAGTGAGCCACTAAATTGGAGTGCCAAAGAGCCTGACCCGTAGAGGCACGGACTAGTTCAATCCGTCTGATAACTCCCGCCCATAGACTCTCCTGCATGAACGGGATAGCGGCATTCATTGAACAGGGGCTCAAGGCCGCGCAGGGCGCGGTGCTGGATGTGCGGGCGCAGGCCGGGCTGCATCTGGAGCCGGACTCGGTGTCGCGGCGCGTGCGCGCCAGGGTGCGCGGACGGCTGAAGGCCATCGAGACGATTGTCCGGCGGCTGATCATCCTGATGGCGGCGGCGCTGGACCTGCCGCCTCTCACGCAAGCCTGCCCCGGCCAGACCGGCGCGGCGGCTTCCGCCCCGCGCCCGGCGCTTGCCGACACGGTGGAGGATGTTACGGACACTTTCGGGACCAGTTATGGACCAGTCCATCGCCTCTGCCTGACCGGGCGGCGCACCGCCGGTCTCATGGATTGGCAGGACGCCTTCGCGGGGAAGGGGGCCGCGCAGGCGCTCGCCGCCGGGCCGGTTCCCGCCGCGCCGCTGATCGCGCGCATCATCGCGCTGCAACGCCTGCTGAAAGATCCGGGGCCTGCCGCCAAACGGCTCGCCCGCCATCTGGCGCAGATGAAGGCAAGGCAAGAGCCGCGCCCCATCTGCCCGCCCAGTACCGGCAATTTCCGCCTCGGCGCAGAGCTGGGCACAGTGGCCAGCGCCCTGCCGGGCCTTGTCAGCCGCGCCGTCGCGGACTGGCCGGACACGTCCTGACATTGCGCACAATCAGGGGGATTGCCGGGGCGCTGCGCGCGTCTCCGGTCGCAGGCGCAGGCTTCGACGTCGCCCATCCTTCGACTTCGCTCAGGATGAGCTGATCTCGGGGGGCGGGTCTCCGGACTCATCCTGCCACCCTTCCGGACTCATCCTGAGCGAAGTCGAAGGATGAAAGCCGGACGCGCCTAACGCCCCTCGCGCCGCCAGGCCAGCAGCAGCAGGCCGATCAGGAAGGCTGCGGCGATGACGCCCGGCAACAGCGGCTGGCTGGAAGACGAGCGCACGGCATAGGCGCCGCGCTCGCGCAGGCCGAGCCAGTTGCCGCCCGCCGCATTGCCGCGCGGCCCGGTGCGGCGGATCTCCGGCAGATTCGTGCCGCTGGCATTCAGGCGGAAGACGCCGCCACTGGTCGCATCGGCCAGCGGCTCCAGCACCTTGGTCGTGGACTGAAGGTCTGCATATTCCTTCGGATTGGCCGGCCCGTTCAGCGCGACCGCTTCGAGCCCGCCCGCTTCGGCGCGGTAGAGGCCGAGCTGGTCAATCGGCGCCTCGGCCACGAACCGGCCGGGGCCATCCTGACGCCATTGCGGCTCGATGAAGCTGCCTTCCGGCGTCTCGACCACCAGCGGCGGGGCGGTATCCAGCAGCGTACGCAGCTCGACGCGCGCGGTGTCGCCCTCGGCCACGAGGTTCAGCTTGCGCTCCTCCAGTTCCGGCTCCTTCATCATCCAGTGGACAACCCGGCGCATCAGCTCGGCAAACGGCCCGCCACCATCATGCCCGCGCGCCCACAGCCAGATCTGGTCGGTCATCAACATGCCGACCCGGCCCTGGCCGACGCGGTCGACGATCAGCAGCGGCTTGCCGCGCGGCCCACTCATCAGCACGTCGCCGGCCTGCGCCTCGGCATCGATATAACGCATCCAGCCGCCCCATTCGCGCCCCGCCAGCGGCATGGTCACGGCGTGGCGCTTGCCCGGCTCGGTCAGCTCCGGCGTGTATTCCCCGGTATAGACATCGCCCGTAGGGGAGGCGGGCAGGACCGAGGCCAGCGGCGAGCGCGCCAGGCTGCCCGGCCCGGCAAAGGGCTCGCCTGCGGCAATGAACAGCGCGCCGCCCTCGGTCACATAGCGGGACATGTTGGCAAGATAGGACTGCGTGATGACGCCCCGGCGCTCATACTGGTCGAAGATGATGAGGTCGAATTCTTCCAGCTTCTCCTCGAACAATTCCTCGGTCGGAAAGGCGATCAGGGCCAGTTCCTCGGGCGGCGTATAATCCAGCTTGTAGGGCGGGCGCAGGATGGTGAAGTGGACAAGGTCCACTGACGGGTCGGATTTGAGCAGGTCGCGCCAGACCCGGCCCGCCTGGTTCGGCTTGCCGGTCACGAGCAACACGCGCAATCGGTCGCGCACGCCGGACAGGGTCGCGGCGGTGCGGTTATTGGCCAGTGTCAGCTCCTCGCGCCCCGGCGGGGTCTCGACCACGATGACATTCTCGCCGCGCCGTTCGATCTCGATCGGCACGCTCGTATTCTCGCCGGGCGTGACATTCATCCGGCGCGGCGTGCCGCCATTCACCGAGAGTTCGATTTCGACCTCGCCTCCTTCGGCCAGCCCCGGATCATCGACGCGGACCACCAGTTCCGCCATCTCGCCGACAATCCCGAAATCCGGCGCGTCCACGATGGACACCCGCCGGTCGCCCCGGTCCGGATCGCCAACAATCAGGCCATGCAGCGGGCCGATATGGCGCTCGTCCGAGTCCGGCTCGGGCAAATCATGCACCTGTCCATCGGTGATCAGGATGGCGCCGGCAATCCGGTCGCGCGGCACATCGGCCATCAGGCCTTCCAGCGCGCCATAGAGATTGGTGCCGTCCGCCCCCGGATCGCTCTCCAGGATGCGCACTTCCAGCGACGGGTCGGCGTCCAGCTCGGCATTCAGCGCGGCAAAGGCCGCAGAGGCCGCCGCCTCCCGTTCGCCGAACTCCATGCTTTCGGACCGGTCAAGGATGATCGCCGCGACCGAGGGCAGGGGCTCGCGTTCTTCCTGCACCAGCGAGGGGTTCGACAGGGCCGCGGCGAGCAGCGTCAGCGCCAGTCCGCGTGTTAGCCACGCCTTGCCGCGCAGGACGGCGTAGGCGAGCCAGGCCAGAGCGGCGAGCGTCACGACGGCCCACAGGACCGGCCAGCCAAGGAAAGGTTCAAAGCCGAGGCGTGTCGCGTCGATCATTGCGGCCCTCCATCGGGAATATTGGTCGGCAGGCGTACCGGGCTTTCCTCCGGCTCATCGCCACCACCCAGCCGTTCCAGCAGGGCGGGGATATGCACCTGGTCATCCTTGTAGTTTCCGGTCAGCACATACATGACGAGATTGACGCCGAAGCGCCGCGCCATTTCGCGCTGTTGCGCGCCGCCGTCTACGGAATAGAGGTCGCGACCCTGTTCATCCACCGCCCAGGCCGAGGCCCAGTCTGCATCGCCGATAATCAGGCGCGAGACGCCATCCCCGCGTGGTGCGCTGGCATCGCCCGCCTGTTCGATCCACAGATTGCGCTGTGCATAGCGCCCCGGAAAATCGTCCAGCAGATAGAAGCTGCGCGTCAGGACATGGTTCTCGCCAACGGTCTGCAGCGGCGGCGCGTCTAGCCCTTCGAGCAGGGTTTCCAGCTTTGTCACATCGGTCTGTGTCCCGATTGTGCCCCCGGCGCGTGTGTCGATCACCAGCGCGCCGCCGGAGCGGAGATAGGTGTTGAGATGCGCAATCGCCGTCTCCGACAGGGGCGGCATGGAGTCGGGCACATTGAAATAGATCAACGGGTACAGCTCCAGCGCGTCGGTTTCCAGGTTGACGCCATGCGGATCGGCCGGCTCGACCGACGTGCGCAGCCGCAATATGTTGGAGAGACCGAACAGGCCGGCGCGCGTGCGCGCGTTCAGGCCGCCATCCGGCGTCTCGACATAGGCCAGGCGCATTTCCAGCGCGGCGTCGATTTCCTTCTGCGTCGCATTGCCATTCGAGGGCAGGCGGATCGTCTTCGGATTGGTGTCGATCCGGCGATAGGTGCCATCCGGCAGCAACTCATACTGGAAGGGCTGGGCGGCGGCCTCCGGCGGCGGCATTGCAACCAGTGCGCCGCCCGCCACGAGACATGCCATCGCCGCGCCCTTGCCAAACCGGCGCAACCGTCCGGCGACGAACAGGGCAATGAACAAATCCAGCGCCAGCAGCACGGCGGCCAAGGTCAGCAACGGCCCTGCAAGGCGCAGCGACCGCGCCTCGGCATCGCCCAGCAGGCGCGCCGAGACGGGCCAATTGGTGATCATCTCAGGCCGCTTGCCGGCGCCGGCATTCAGTGCGCGCGTGCCGGCAGGTCCGCGATAGAGCCCCGGCGGGTGCGCCTCGGAAGGGTCGGTTGTCGCAAACTCCCCGGCTTTGAGCGGCGCGGCATTCGCGCCAGCGGTTGCCAGGCGTCCATAGCCGTCCAGAGTCAGGAAGGGCGTGTAGGCGCCTTCGGCATCGCCGACCGCTTCGCCGCGCCCGGCCGCGATGGAGCGGCGCAGCATCTGCGAGAAGGTGCCGGAATAGGCAAGGTCAGCCCAGTCCGGCCCGGCGGTCGTGTGGAACAGGACCAGCGTGCCGTCGCCGCGCATGTCGGCGGTCACCAGCGGCGAGCCATCGGCCAGCCGCGCCCAGGTCTTGGAGGCAAGCTCCGGTCCCGGCCGGGCGAGCACCTGCTGCTTGATACGCACGTCCGGCGGCACGGGCAGGCCCGCAAAAGGGGAGGTCTCCGGGAAGGCTGCCATCGCTTGAGGCTCATCCCAGGCGAGTGCCCCGCCCAGGGCCCGCGACGACCGGCGCAGCGCCACCGGCAGCAGGTCATCTCCCTGCGCAGCAAGGCGCGGACCGGCAAACCGGATCAGCGCGCCGCCTTCCTCGACCCAGGCGTGCAGCAATTCGGCATCCTGCGGCAGGATCTGCCCGACATCGCTCAGGATGATCGCATCGGGCGAGGCCGCGACAAGGTTTTCGATACTGCCTTCGGAAATCGTCGCAAACGGTTCCAGAGCCTTGCGGATGTAATGCATGTCCGACAGCAGTGGCTGGGCCGTGCTGCCCGCATCGACGAGCCCGACCCGGCGCGACCGGTCTGCGGAATCCCAGAGCCAGACCGTGCCTGCGCCCTGCTGACCAGTGACGCTGAACCGGGCGACCCGCGCCAGAGCGGCGGCGGGGATGGTGAACTCGGCCATCGCGTCGGCCTGCCCGTCGGCAAAGTCGAGGGGCGCGGTCGCCAGTGCAGAGCCATCAATCGTCATGGCGGAAACATACCCCGTCGCGATGCCCCTTCCAGAGGCGCGGCGGGCGGTGACGGTCACGGAATCCGTCTGTGAGCGAATGCCGGAGATCACCACCGGGCCAGTCGGCGCGGCGGCATAGACCGTCAGCGGCGCGATACCCGACAGCGCGCGGGCAAAGGCCTGCCCGTCCTCGCCCTGAAGGCCATCGCTGGCCCAGAAGATGCGGTCGGGTTTGAAGCCGGAGGTCTCCAGCCGCTCAAGCGCATCGGCGCGGTCCGGCGCCCAGGCTTGCGGTCTCAGCGACGTCAGGCGCTTGCCCATATCGGCGCGGGAAATGCGCTCGGCCGGGTCGGGATTGAATTGCTGCGGCGCGGTCAGCAGCAGATGGACTGGCGCGTCACGATTGCCCGTGTCCAGCGTGGCCGTCGCGGCATTGACAAGGTCTGGCCAGCGCGGGGCGGATGGCCAGCCATTGTCGACCACGATCAGCAGGCTGCCGGTGCCTTCCACCGTCTCGGTCTGCGCGCCCGGTGCATAAACCGGTTGCGACAGGCCAAGGACCGCGGCGGCAATTGCCAGCGTACGGATCAGCCAGACCCACCAGGGCGTGCGCGCGGGCGTCTCCTCCTGCGGCTCGATCCCGTCGAGCAATTGCAGCGACGGCAATTCCGCATGGCGGGGGGCAGGGGGCGTCGCCCGCAGGATCCACCAGATGATTGGCAGTGCGGCGAGCGCGGCAAGCGCCCAGGGCGCGCCGAGCAGGAAAGGCCCGAGCGAAGTCATGCCTTGGCCCCGAACGTCTCGACCTGTGCTTTCAACCGGGCAGCGCCCTGAAGGCTCGACTGGCCGACCGTATGCGTTACCAGCCGCCAGCCCATCTGTGTGGCCAGTCTGCGCAATCCGTCCCGCTGTTCGGCAAAGCGGCGGAGATAAGCCTCGCGCATCGTCTCGGCCCGGCCAAGGATACGGTCGGACTCTGTGCCGGGACGGCTGAGCTTGGTGCGGCCTTCAAACGGGAAGCTTTCCTCGATGGGAGCCGAGATTGCCAGCAGCACGCCTTCCGGGCATTTCGCGGCCAGCGGTCCAAGCCGGGCCTGCCACTCGGCCAGCGGCGCGTAAAAGTCAGACGCCAGAATAATTGTTGCAGCGGATTTCGGCGGCGACGGGAACTGGTCCTGCGTGCCGCGCTCCAGGTCTTCCGCAAGGCGCGCCACCGCCTTCTTGCCAAAGCTGGCTGTCCGGCCCGCGCCGAGCATGCCGATGCGTTCGCCATCCTTTGACATCATGATGCCGATGGACAGCATCAGGAGCTGGGCCTCTTCGGCCTTGGTGCGGAGGTCGCCCTCGCCCTTCCAGCGGAAGCCCGGCGCGTCATCGCACCAGAACAGCACCGTGCGCGCGGTCTCCAATTCTGTTTCGCGTACGAACAATTCCGTGCCCTTGGCAGAGCGGCGCCAGTCGACCCGGTCGGCGGCGTCTTCCTGCGCATAGCGGCGATACTGCCAGAAATGCTCGCCCGTGCCGGCGCGGCGACGACCTGCCGAGCCGATATGCGCAGCCTCGCTCGCCTCGGCCTTGAAGTTCAGGCCGGGCAATTGGCGGGCAAGGCTCTCGGCCTCAGCACGTAGATCGGCGGAGGGAGTCATATAAGGGGTCGCTATGCCACCTTCCGGGCAAGGTCATTGATCAAATCGGTCAAGCTCGGCGCCTCTCCCGTCGGGTCGTAGCGCATCGCCATCCGGTGGCCGAGGCAGGGCTCTGCCAGTGCCTCGACATCCTCGATGCTCGGCGCAAGGCGGCCCCTCAGGAGCGCGCGGCTCCGCGCCGCCAGCATCAGCGCCTGACCGGCACGGGGCGAAGGCCCCCAATCCACCAGCCGCTTCACGCGCTCGTCGGTGGTCTGTTCCGGCCGGGCATCGCGCACGAGGCCGAGAATGGCCGAGACAATTTTCTCGCCCACCGGCATCCGCCGCACGAGCCCTTGCAGCGCGATCAGCCGGTCGGCGTCGAGCGCCGGGCGGACGACATTGTCATCGCCGGTCGTCGTCTCGATCAGGATGCGGCGCTCGGTGTCGAGGTCGGGATAGTTCACATCGACCTTCAGCAGGAAGCGGTCCAGCTGCGCCTCGGGCAGGGGATAGGTGCCTTCCTGCTCGATCGGGTTCTGCGTCGCCAGCACATGGAAGGGCGCGGGCAGATCATGGCGCACGCCGGCCACGGTGACATGGCGCTCCTGCATCGACTGGAGCAAGGCAGACTGGGTGCGCGGGCTGGCGCGGTTGATCTCGTCGGCCATCAGCAGCTGGGTGAAGATCGGCCCTTTGAGGAAGCGGAAGGTGCGCTGTCCGGTCGGGCTTTCGTCCAGCACTTCAGAGCCAATAATGTCGGATGGCATCAGGTCTGGCGTGAACTGGATGCGCTGGTTTGCGAGGCCGAGCGCGGTGCCCATCGCTTCGACGAGGCGCGTCTTGGCAAGGCCCGGCGCGCCGATCAGCAGGGCATGGCCCCCGGCCAGTACGGCGGCCAAAGCCAGCTCAACCACCCGGTCCTGGCCGAACACGGCTTTCGCAATTTCGGCCTTTACCTGTGCCAGCGTCTCGGCGGCGGATTCGGCTTCTGCGATGATTGCATCACTTACCTGGTCAGTATCGGCCATCAAAAGGGCGCCTCCGGGTTTTCGATCTGAATAAACAAACCTATGTCTAAGGCCGGATCATGGCGGAGCAAAACGTGAATTCCAGTGCCACAACCACAATCAGTCTCGAAGAGACGCTTAAAGCGATCCTTCCCGATGGCAAGGTGGAGGGCAAGCTGCCGCCGGTTCATTTGTGGAATCCGGGTCGCTCGGCCGATATCGGCATGGAAATCCGCGCCGATGGCAGCTGGTGGCATGACGGCGACCGGATAAACCGCGAGCGGCTGGTGAAGCTGTTTTCCCGCATCCTGCGCAAGGAAGAGGACGGTTCGGTCTGGCTGGTCACGCCCTACGAAAAAGTGATCGTTCATGTCGCCGACGCGCCCTTCATCGCCGTGCGTGTGGAACGGGCAGGCGAGGAAGGGCCGCACCAGACACTGGCCTTCGTCACCAATCTGGGCGATGTGACGCTGGCAGGGCCGGACGCGCCGCTGCGCGTCGAGACCGATCCCGAAACCGGAGAGCCTTCCCCCTATGTATTGGTGCGCGGACAGCTCGAAGCCAAACTTGCCCGGCCCGTCTTCTACGAGCTTGCCAATATGGCAGAGCCTGCGCCCGATGGGTCCGACACGCTGGGCGTGTGGAGTCAAGGCGTCTTCTTCCCCCTCGGTCCGGCGGCCTGATCCGGCATGAGCTGGAACGGGCTGGACGATTTCCTGACGCGGGTCTCAGACCGGCTCGACCCGCCCCACGGGGAAGCGCGGCTGACCGAATATGGCGACCTCGACTTCCTGACCCCCGAAGAATTGGCGGTGATCCGACCGGCAGCGGTGCTGATCGGCGTGATCCCGCGCAAAGCCGGCCCGACCGCGCTGCTCACCCTGCGCCCTGACACGATGGCCAATCATGCCGGACAGGTTGCCTTTCCGGGCGGCAAGATCGACCCCATCGACGTTGACGAAGTCGCCGCCGCCTTGCGCGAGGCCGAGGAAGAAGTCGGCGTGAACCCGGCAGAGGTGGACGTGCTCGGCCGCGGCGCGCCCTATGTCACCGGCACCATGTTCCGCATCACGCCCGTTGTCGGGCTGTTGCCGGCCGATTTCGAGCCCAGACCAGACCCGACCGAAGTGGCGGATGTGTTTGAAACGCCCATCGATTTCCTCATGAATATCGCCAATCACCAGGTCGGCCGGGCCGTCTACAAGGGCAAGGAACGGCAATTCTACGAGATGCCGCATGGCGGATTTCGCATCTGGGGCGTGACCGCCGGGATCATCCGGAAACTGTATCATACACTGTACGACGATTGATCCGGGCCGGTTTTAGGGGTTTGCTCAATCCATCCACCCCTTATCTAGGGTGTAGCAATTGGAGGGAATGACACATTGGCCGGACGTATCGTCTTCGAGCTATTCATCTTCTCGATCCCGTTCCTCGTGTTCGGGCTCTACCTGCTGGCAACATCTAATGCCGAACAGGAGGGCAAGCGGAAATGGCCCGTCAACATCCTGTTCCTGTGCGGCATCGGCCTCGCCACGGTGGCCTGGTTCGTTCTGATCCTGATGGAGCCAAAGGAGCGTGACATCTGCCACGAGCCGGCTCGTATGGAGAATGGCAAGCTGATCCCGGCCCGCGACTATCCTTGTGAGCATGATGTGACCAATGTTGGTGTTCCCCGTGAACGCGACAGCGTGCGCTCTGCCAGGGGGGCGACCGGGCCCGGCACGGATGTCCATGATGCAGGCGAGATCCGCGCAACGGCGCCAGATACCGAAGATGCGGCACGTCCGGACGAAGAGCCGGTCATTCTGGCCCCGGACCCCGATGCCGATACCCCGGAGATCGTGCGGCCGGATGATGACACGAACTGACCTGACGACCGCGCCTTGGCTGGACTGGCCGGGCACGCGCGCCGTGATGGCGGCGTTGGAAGCGGCGCGTGCCGATGGCGCGCGCTTTGTCGGCGGCTGTGTGCGCAACGAATTACGCGGGGTTCCGGTCGATGACATCGACATCGCCACCCAATTGAAACCGGAGGAAACCCTGGCGGCCCTGGAAGCGGCTGGCATTCGCGCCATTCCGACCGGGCTGGAGCATGGCACCATCACCGCCATCCATGACGGTCGCCCCTACGAGATCACCAGTTTGCGCCGCGATGTCGAGACCGATGGTCGCCGCGCCGTGGTCGCCTTCACCGAGGACTGGGCCGAGGATGCCGAGCGCCGTGATTTTCGCCTGAACGCCATCTACGCCGCCGCCGACGGGAAGCTTCACGAAGTGGTGCCGAACTCGGTACAGGATGCCCTTGATGGCCGGGTGATCTTCATCGGCGACGGGGACCAGCGCCTGCGCGAGGACTATCTGCGCATCCTGCGCTTCTTCCGCTTCAATGCCTGGTATGGCGCCGACATGGATGCGGAGGGTCTTGCCGCCTGTGAGCGGCAAAAGGACGGGCTCGCAAAGATTGCCTCCGAGCGGATATGGAAGGAATTGAAACGCCTGATGGAAGCGCCCGATCCGTCCGAAGCCATGCTGGCCATGGAAGAGACGGGCGTGCTGGAAGCGGTGCTGCCCGGCGCGAGCGCGTCGGAATTGCCGTCCCTGGTCTCGGTGGAGCAGGGGACCGACCTGACGCCAGACCCGCTGCAGCGCCTGATGGCCCTGATGCCCCGCCGCGTGCGGGATGTGGCGGCAGTCACCTCACACCTCCGGCTGTCAAATGCCGAAGCCCAGCGCCTGACCGGCTGGGCTGATCCGGCGCTGACCCATGTTCTGGGCGCGCAACCGGATGCGCGGCGGCGCCTGTTCTATCGCTTCGGGACGCGTACCGTGCTGGATCGTGCCCTGATCGAGGCAGCGCAAATCTCCGCAGCCGAGGCTTATCAAGCCCTCCACGCGGCCGCGTCCGATTGGCAGAAACCGGCCTTCCCGCTGGGCGGCGCTGACGCATTGGCGGCCGGGCTCAGCGGGCCTGCGGTGGGCGAAGCCCTTCGCGCGCTGGAGGAAGACTGGATCGCCTCGGATTTCAGCCTGACGCGCAGCGTCCTGCTGGCGCGCCTCAGTTCGCAAACAGGATGAACGCGTTCAGATAGCCGGCAAAACTGACCCAGGCGAGATAGGGCAGCTGTAGCAGCGCGGCGAGGTGCGAATAGCGCCAGAAATCCTGCATCATCGCCACGATCAGCAACCAGAGCGCCACGAGAACGCCGAGCGCCAGCGCGACCTCATTCATCCCGAAAAAGGCGAGGCTCCAGCCTGCATTGAAGGCCAGCATCGTATAGTAGAGCCCAAGCGGGCTGACCGCGCGATCAAACGACCCGGCCCGCTCCAGAACCAGCAGGGCGCCCGCCGCCATCAGCACGAACAGGGCCGGCCAGACGAGCACGAAGAGGATATCGGGTGGCGTGAGGGCTGGCTTGTTCAGCGCGTCGTACCAGGGGTCAGAAGTGCCGCCCGAAATCACTGCTCCTGCCGCGGCGGCTGTCACCGTCGCTAGCAGGAGCAGTATCCCTGCCCCCCAGGGAAAGGCTTTCGCGCTGGTCACCATCGACCACGCTTATACCTTCAAATGAAGTTTTCGTCATTTCCGAAAGGTTAATTCGGCCCGCAATGCCCTGATCGTCATCGATTTTTCCCGTCCGTGCCCAAATTTCGGACGGGAAAAGCCCCGGCAGGGTGCCTGCCTATGGCCATTTCACCACGGGGGGCATGGAAGAGAGGATGCTCGTCACATTGCCGCCGGTCTTCAGGCCGAACGTCGTGCCGCGGTCGTAGAGCAGGTTGAACTCGACATAGCGGCCGCGCTGGATCAGCTGTTCCTCGCGCTGGGCTTCGCTCCAGGTCTTGTTCATGCGCCGCGCGACGAGGGCCGGATAGATTTCCGCGAACTGCAGACCGACCTGCTGGGTGAAGGCGAAATCGGCCTCCCAGTCGCCAGTATTGAAGCGGTCATAGAAGATGCCGCCGGTGCCGCGCGGCTCGTCCCGATGGGCGAGATGGAAATAGGTGTCGCAGGTCTCTTTCATCTGCGCGTAATCCGCGCCCGGATGCGTGTCACAGGCGGCCTTCATGGCGGCATGAAAATCAACACTGTCTTCGAAGTCCTGATCGCGTTGGTAGTCGAGCAGGGGATTGAGGTCTCCGCCGCCGCCGAACCAGGACTGGCTGGTCACCAGCATGCGGGTATTCATGTGCGCGGCAGGCACTTTCGGATTGCGGGGATGCGCGATCAGAGAAATGCCGGAGGCCCAGAAGCGGCCCTCGGACTTGTCCGCGCCAGGGATCTGCGCCGCGAAGGCTTCGGAGAAGGTGCCGTGGACTTCCGAGAAGTGAACGCCCACCTTTTCAAACACCTTGCCGCGCATCAGGCCCATGCGGCCGCCGCCAAGGTCTTCGCTGCCATCGCCGCGTTTCCACTCGGTCAGGTCGAACCGGCCGGGTTTGCCAGAATACAAAGGCCGTTCGGCGGCGTCTTCCAGCGCCTCGAACCGGGCGCAGATGTCTTCCTGCAGCGCGCGGAACCAGGCGCGCGCGCGGGTCTTCTTCGTCTCGAGGTCACCATCCATCATGGCGCGACACATGGCGCATGGACTGCGACACTTGCAAGCGCCCTGTTGTCACAGGCTCCAAGTCAGGATAACGCGCTGCCAATAGTAGTTTATGGGGAGGCACCCGCGCCCACTTGCCGCAATGTGCAAGGGGACGGGCTCCTGTATGACGGGCCCAGATTTCTGCCTTCGCAAGGGACGGGATAAGCGTGACTGACACACCTGCACACGACCACAGCGAGACGATCGACGATGATCGCCGCAATTTCATTCACATCGCCACCGGTGCCGTTGCCTTTGGTGGCGCGGCCATGTTCGCCTGGGCCGCCATTGACCAGTGGAACCCGGCCGCCGACACCAAGGCCGCTTCGGCGCTGGATGTCGATATCTCTAAGATCCCGCTGGGCGGCGAAATTCGCGTCCTGATCGGCGGCAAGCCCTTCTTCGTGCGCCACCGCACACAGGGCGAGATCGCGGCCGCAGAGAGCGTCAATGTCGCCACGCTGCGCGATCCGCAAACCGATGACGAGCGCCTCCACGCAAAAGCAGACGGCACGCTGAACCGCGCCATCCTGGTGACCTCCGGCTCCTGTACCCACCTCGGTTGCGTGCCGGTTGGTCCGGCCCAGGGCAATACGGGTGACTTTGGTGGCTGGTACTGCCCATGCCACGGCTCGCACTACGACACTTCCGGCCGTATCCGCAAAGGCCCGGCTCCCAAAAACCTCCCGGTTCCGGACTACAATTACGTGTCCGATTCCGTGATCAATATTTCGCTTTAAGGGAAGGATACCGCAGATGAGTGGACACGAATCTTCCTACACGCCGACCAACGCCTTTACGAAATGGCTTGATACGCGTTTGCCGCTGGTCCGGTTTGCCCAGGACACGGCGATAAATTTCCCGACTCCGAAAAATCTCAACTACTGGTACACGTTCGGCGGCATCCTTGCTGTCTGTCTCGTCATCCAGATTGTGACCGGTGTCATTCTTGCCATGCACTATGAGGCCAGCGTCGATGGCGCCTTCGCCTCGGTCGAGCGCATCATGCGCGACGTGCCGTATGGCTGGCTGTTGCGTTACATCCACGCCAATGGCGCCTCGATGTTCTTCCTGGCGGTCTACCTGCACATGTTCCGCGGCCTCTATTACGGCTCGTACAAGGCGCCGCGCGAGATCCTCTGGATCCTTGGCTGCGTCATCTACCTGCTGATGATGGGCACCGCCTTCCTCGGCTACATGCTGCCCTGGGGCCAGATGTCCTATCACGGTTCCAACGTCATCACCGGCCTCTTCGGGGCGATCCCGCTGGTCGGCGAGAGCATCCAGACTTGGCTGATGGGCGGACCGTCGATTGGCAACCAGACCCTGCAGCGCTTCTTCGCCCTGCATTACCTGCTGCCCTTCATGATCGCCGGCGCTGTCATCCTTCACGTCTGGGCCCTGCACGTGCCGGGCAATAACAACCCGACCGGCGTCGAGGTGAAGGACGTTGCAAAAGATACCGTGCCGTTCCACCCGTACTATACGGTGAAGGATGCGTTCGCGATCGTGATCTTCCTGATCATGTTTGCCGTCTTCGTCTTCTACGCGCCGAACGTGCTGGGCCATGCCGACAACTATGTCGAAGCCAACCCGCTGGTGACGCCGGCGCACATCGTGCCCGAATGGTATTTGCTGCCATTCTATGCCGTGCTGCGGGCCATTACCTTCGATCTCGGCCCGATCCCGGCCAAGCTGCTCGGCGTGATCTTCATGTTCGCGGCCATTGCGGTCCTGTTCATCCTGCCCTGGCTCGATACGTCGAAAGTGAAGTCCATGCGCTACCGTCCGGTGGCCAAGCAGTTCTTCTTCGGCTTTGTCGCGGTCTGCCTGCTGCTCGGCTGGTGTGGCGCGGCCAACCCGGACGACGCCGTGATCCCGGCGCTGCAGGGCGACCCGAAACTGGTCGTCAGCTACACCGCTGACGGTCAGGAAGCGACCAGCGAATACAAGGGTGGCAATGAAGCCTATCTCGACGCGAAACGGTTCATGGAAACCCTGCCAGCGGACGCGAACGCCTCGCTCTCCGCCGTGCCGGCCCCGACCTTCCTGTTCCGTCACTTCTCGCTGATCCTGACCTTCTGTTATTTCGGGTTCTTCGTGCTCCTCTTCTTCCTCGGCCTGACCGAGAAGCCGAAAGAGCTGCCGGAATCGATCCATAAATCCGTGCTGAAGCGCCACAAGGCGTCGGCCTCGGCCGTGCCGGCTGAATAGGGAGCTTTGGGGAAAATCATGAAAGCGTTCCGCATTCTTACTGCCGGTCTTGCCGGTCTCATGATCGCCGCGTCAGCACATGCTGCCGGCGGCGCTGCTCACCCGCACGAACCGGAAGAGGGCTGGCCCTTTGAAGGCGTGACTGGTCAGTTCGACCAGGCCTCCCTGCAACGCGGCTATCAGGTGTACCAGGAGATCTGTTCGTCCTGTCACTCGATGAAGCTGCTCAGCTATCGCAATCTCGGCGATCCGGGCGGTCCGTTCTACGATCCGGAATATCCGAATCCGAACGACAACCCGTTCGTGAAGGCGATTGCGGCCCAGAACGAAATCCTCAGCCCGACGCCAAATGACGCCGGTGACTTCGATTTCCGTCCGGCGACACCGGCTGACACGTTCCGCAGCCCGTATCCGAACGACAATGCCGCGCGCGCAGCCAATGGCGGCGCTGTGCCGCCGGACCTGTCGGTGATCTACAAAGCCCGGCATGATGGCGCGTCCTATGTCTACAGCCTGCTGTCGGGCTATCCGGACGAGGAAGTCTATTCCGAGCGCGTTGTGGCCGAAGCCTCTGATGGCGGCACGCCAGATGATGAGAGCGACGACACGCCCGCCCAAGTGCAGACCGTGATCGACGCGTCCAAGCTGCATATCGGTCATGGCGATGAGCATTATGAAGGCTATCTGATCCAGAATCCGGGCCAGTACTACAATCCGTACATGCCGGGCGACACGGTCCCGCAATTCGAAGGCGACCCACGCCATGCGCCTCCGGGTGGCTTCCTCGCCATGCCGCCGCAGCTGATTGCCGGCCGCGTCGAGTATAGCGATGGCACTGAAGCAACCGTCGAGCAGATGGCCCATGATGTGGCACAATTCCTGGCCTGGGCCGGTGAGCCGAAGCAGACCAACCGAAAATCTCTGGGTCTGGCCGTGATGGTCTATCTCGGCATCCTGACGATCCTGCTCTGGTTCTCCTACAAGCGCATCTGGCGCAACGTGGAACACTAGGCGCACAGCTGACAGAGCTTTGAATTGACGACCCCGCCCCTGGCTGATCCAAGGGCGGGGTTTTCTTATTCCGGAGCAGCATATGAGCAAATGGACCCTCGGCATCATCGGCGGCTCGGGCCTTTACGAAATCGACGGTCTTGAAGACCGCCGCGAGGAAAGTGTCGAGACCCCCTGGGGGCCGCCGTCCGACAAGCTGGTGCGGGGCCGGATAGGGGAGGTGGATCTGGTCTTCCTGCCGCGTCATGGACGGGGCCATCGCCTGACGCCTTCCGACGTGCCTTACCGGGCGAACATGGCCGCACTGAAAGCGGCCGGCGTCACCGACATCCTGTCCATCTCGGCTTGCGGCAGCCTGAAGGAAGAATATGCGCCGGGCCATTTCCTTGCCGCGGACCAGTTCATCGACCGCACTTTTGCGCGCGACAAGACCTTCTTCGGCCCCGGCATGGTGGCGCACGTCTCGATGGCCCAGCCGGTCTGTCCGCGCCTCTCGGGCCTTGCGGCTGATGCGGCGGAGGCGGTCGGCGCGAAGATGCATCGCGGCGGCACCTATCTCGCCATGGAAGGCCCGCAATTCTCGTCGCTGGCCGAATCCAGGCTCTATCGCCAATGGGGCTGTGACGTGATCGGCATGACGGCGATGCCCGAATCCAAGCTCGCGCGCGAGGCCGAGCTGCCTTACGCCATTCTTTGCATGGTTACGGATTATGATTGCTGGCGGGCGGAAACCGAGGCGGTATCGGTCACGAATGTGCTGGAAGTCATGAACCAGAACAGCGCTCTGGCGCGCAAGGCTGTTGTCCGCCTTGCAGAAACCCTGTCCGGGACGGAGCGGACCCCGGACCCGAACGGCACCGATACCTGTCTGGACCATGCGCTGATCACCGCCCCCCAGGCGCGCGACCCCGACCTGCTCAGCAGGCTTCAGGTGATTGCCGGGCGCGCCCTCACCGGCTAAGGTTTACCAACACTTAACCGGGCGCTGTGCGGGGAGGCATGGTAAACGGGGTACGCGTTGAGGGGATCTCAGAATGAGTGAAGCGCAGTTCTACACATTCTTTACCGGCGGGCTCGGCCTGCTGATCGCAGCGGCGCTGATGATCGCCTGGCAGCTCTGGCGGCTCAGGGATGAGGAGCGCGACGGCGCGATCTCAGCTCTCGACGGCGTCAGCCACGAAATGCGAATCAACCTCCAGCGCATGGTGAATGAGGTCGCCCAGATCGTCGACACGCAGGAAGCCGGGCCGGACGTGTTGCTGCCGGTACAGCATCCGCAGCTGGACGGCGTGAACGCCTCGCTGATCCGGACCAACCGCAATGCGATTGCCGTGATTGGCGCGACCTATCAGGAGCTGGAAGCGCGCAAGATGGCGCTGCGGGCCTACTTGGCCCAGAAGCGCGACCTGACGCCGGCCCTCGATGACGCGATGGACGCCACGATCAATGGGATTGCGACGCTCTACATGTGGGAAGAACATGCCGGTGTGCGGCCCTCCGAGGCCGGCATGGTGCGCAGCTGGCATGTACGTGACTGGATGAAGGCCCACGGCTTTTCGGCGCATTCCTTCCCCGGCATGCATCTGCGCGATGAAGTGGTTGAGCGCCTGCGCCAGTACGGCCTGCACCTGACGCCGCGCCCGCTGACCCATACCGCCCACGAATATTACAGCATGAAGTATGACCGGCAGGCCGACCCGCATGCACCTTTCTGGCGGCGCAAGCCGAAGACCGAAGAGGTCATGGCCGTTGTGGGCGTGGACGAGGCGTCTGAATATATCGACGAGGAGTTCGAGGACACCTACGAGGCCGACCCGGAGATGGCCGAATCCGAGGACGCGGATGCGGCCCTCGCCGAGATCGAAGCCACGGAGGAGGACATGCCGGACGAGGACGAGGGCTATGCGGAAGACGATTCCGAAGCGGGCCGTCTCCCGAACTGATCCGGACTAGCGTTTGAGTGTACCCATGATGCCGCGCAGGATGTAGCGCACGACTTCCCGGCTGGCCGTGCGGGCCGCCTGGTTGCCGGCCTTTTCGAGCGAACTCATCCGGCGCGAGCTGCGGCGGCGTGTGGTGGTTTTCTTTTTCTTCTTGTCGAGTTCCGCCTGCGCCCTGGCTTCCTTCTGGGCCAGTTTTTCGGCCTCCTCGGCGGCTTTCACTTCCCGCGCCTCAAGCACTTCGTAGGCAGACTCGCGGTCGATCGCCTTTTCATACTTGCCGGCGACGGGGCTGGCATTCTGGACCGATTTGCGTTCGGCGTCGGTGGCCGGGCCGAGGCGTGAAGCGGGCGGGCGGATCACCGTCCATTGCACAATGCTCGGCGCGCCCTTGGCATCCAGCGTCGAGACCAGCGCTTCGCCGACGCCCAGCTGGGTGATGACGTCTTCGGTGTCGAAATTCTCGTTCTCGCGGAAGGATTGGGCGGCGGCGCGCACGCCCTTGCGTTCCGCTGGCGTGTAGGCGCGCAGGGCATGCTGCAGCCGGTTGCCCAGCTGTGCCAGCACGCTTTCCGGCAGGTCGCGCGGGTTCTGCGTGACGAAATAGACGCCGACGCCTTTTGAACGGATCAGACGGACCACCTGTTCGATCTTCTGCATCAGCGCGCCGGGCGCGTCATCAAACAGGAGATGGGCCTCATCGAAGAAGAAGACGAGGCGCGGCTTGTCCGGATCGCCCACTTCCGGCAGCTGCTCGAACAGTTCCGACAGCAGCCAGAGCAGGAAGGTGGAATAGAGTTTCGGGCTGTTGATCAGGCGCGTCGCGTCCAGAACGTTCACGATGCCGCGCCCGTCAGTATGGGTGCGCATCATGTCGGGCAGTTCCAGCGCCGGTTCGCCGAAGAAGAAATCTGCGCCCTCACGCTCCAGAACCAGCAGATTGCGCTGCACGGCGCCAAGCGAGGAGGAGGCCACATTGCCGTATTCCTTGCTGAGTTCGTCGCGTACGTCCTTGTCGCTCATATGGACGAGCAGCTTGCGCAGATCCTTCAGGTCGAGCAGCAGGAGGCCATTGTCGTCGGCGTATTCGAAAGCGATGTTCAGCACGCCTTCCTGTGCATCGGTCAGATCCATCAGGCGTGACAGGAGCAGGGGCCCCATTTCGGAGATGGTGGTGCGGATCGGGTGGCCGTTCTCGCCGAACACATCCCAGAACACGGTCGGGGCAGATTTGTACTCGTATTCGCCGAGGCCGATCTTGTTGGCGCGTGCGACGAATTTCTCGTGCAGCTTGTGGTCGGCACTGCCGGGCATGCAGATGCCGGACAGGTCGCCCTTCACATCGGCGCAGAAGACGGGAACGCCCGCATCGGAAAAGCCCTGAGCGAGGTTTTGCAGGGTGACGGTCTTGCCGGTCCCGGTTGCGCCGGCGATCAGGCCGTGACGGTTGGCGATTTTCAGCAACAGGTCCTGCGCCACATTCGGCTGCCCCGTGCCATCTGCATCCGCGCCGCCGATAAAGATGGAGTCCATCATCCTGCCCCCTACATTTCATACAGGCGGCGACGCTAGAGAATTCACCGGATTCGGCAAGGGGACAGGCGCAGGCCCTTGACGTCGGGCGAGGCTCTCAGCACCGTGCCGGAAGTCAGGCTGGGGAAAGATCATGGATCGCGCGACGAAGACAGGTATCTGGATCATCGCCACCGGGGTCATCCTGACTTTCCTGCATTTTGGCCGCAGCATTCTCGCGCCCTTTGCGCTGGCGGTTTTCCTGTTCCTGGTCATCGAGGGTTTTGCCACGATGATCGACAATTGGTCGCGCACGCTCAAAATCGGGCATGCGCGGATTATTGCCGTCCTGATCGTTCTGGGCGGGTTTTTCGGTTTCATGGCCTTGCTGGCCAATGGCATCGCGGAGTTCGGACGCGACGCCGGCGAGTATGAAACGCGGATCAATGACATGATCTCGGAGGGGTACACCCTGCTGCACATGTCAGGCGCGCCGACCCTGCAGGAACTCCTGTTCAACGAGGCCGGCCAGCGCTTCTTTGCAACCATTGCCAACGAGACCGGAGACCTGTCGGGCGACCTGGTCCTGATCCTGATCTATGTCGCTTTCCTGTTCCTGGCGCAGTCCAGCTGGACGCGGAAACTGGACAATATCTTCCCCAGTTTCGAGCGGCGCGCGCAGGTGCGCGAGATCGGTGACGAGGCAAGGCGCAGCATTGAAACCTATTTGTGGACGCAGACCGTGATTTCGGCCCTGATCACGGTGCTCACCTATTTTTCCCTCCTCGCCCTGGGGGTGAAAAATGCGCTGTTCCTGTCAGCCTTGATATTTGTGCTCAATTATATCCCGACAGTGGGGTCGATCGTTGCGGCGCTGGTGCCGCCGCTGTTCGCCATTGTACAGCCTGAGTTGCCTGCGTGGATTCCGGGTGCGCCCCCGCAGGACAATTACATCTACGCCGCCATTGTGTTCGTGGCGGTCAGTTTCTGGCAGTTCTCGATCGGCAATTTCATCCAGCCGCGCATGATGGGGGAATCTCTCAACCTGTCCGCCCTGATCGTGTTGCTGTCACTGGCCATCTGGGGCGCCATCTGGGGCATTCCCGGCATGTTCTTGTCGGCGCCATTGACCGTTCTGATGATGATTTTCTTCGCGCAATCCAGCAGCACGCGCTGGATCGCCATCCTCTTGTCCGCGGATGGAAATCCACAGGGAAAATGTACGAATTCGACCTCAAAAGATGCACAAGCTACTGAGCCGGCCTATGGTGAAAATCGATAAATTATGCCAAGTGTGAGGAAAGTTAATAATTGCGAATCCGGTTCAGACCCCATACTCAATTATTGGTAATATAAGCGCTGCTGACGAGCCCTTGTAATCGGCATGGCGCTTGCAAATTTAACGAGATCAGGCCCTCCGCGTGCGTCCCCCCACCCAGCCTGCGGAATCGGCCTGTAGGGCCCGCCGGACACGTCCCCGTTCGGCGGGTCCGCTTTTATCGGACCCACACTTTTTTGGGCCTGGCGCGTTCTTCACAGATGTATCATGACCCCGCGGCAGTTCATTTGCCGCTATGAGTTGTGCCCATGTGCCACGCGGTCTAGATGGGAACATCGTTAAGTTCTTTCGCGAGACACTCACATGACAGTAAATTCTGCTTCTCCAGAGCCGATGGAGCAGGTTTTTGACCAGATTCAGCGGGAATCCGGGCACGAAGACCTCACCGGATTGACCGACGGGGACTTAAAATTCCTCGCGCGCCGACACTGGAGCTGGGCAGAGACGGTCGCGGCGGGCAATCAGGACGTCCGCATCCTTCTGGATGTCGAGGGGGAGACGGGCAATTCTCTGTCCCGCACCATTCTTGAGACTGTCAGCCCCGACATGCCTTTCCTCGTGGATTCGGTGCTCGGCGAATGCGGCGCGCAGGGATTCGAGGTCGCGGCGCTGTTTCACCCGATCATCAAGCGGCAGGATGGCCGCAGCGTGTCGATCATCCAGGTCCATTTGCCTATTCTGGCACATGAAGAGGCCGTCCGGCTGAAGGCCGGCGTACGTCAGGCGCTCGCCCACAACGCCATGGCCGTCGCGGACTTCGAGCCCATGCGCGCCCGCATGCAGCAGGAGATCGACCGCCTGAAGGGCGTGACCCATCTGAAGAACATGGATCGCGACGAGGCTGTCGCCTTCCTGAAATGGCTTTCTCGCGAGCATTTCGTGTTCCTGGGCTGCCGTGAATATGAGTTCGAGACGGATGCGGACGGGCAGGTGCTGCCGGAAGAGCCGATCATGGTGGAGGGCTCCAATCTGGGCGTCTTGCGCGATGAGGAACTCAACGTGCTTTCGCCTGAAGCCGAGCCCCTGGTCCTGACGCCAGAGATTGGCGCGCATTTGTCGGAGCCGTATCCGATCCTCGTCGCCAAATCGACGCTGGTGAGCCTCGTGCACCGCCGGGTCGCCTGCGACTATGTCGGCGTGAAGAAATATGACGCCCAAGGCCGCGTGAATGGCGAAGTGCGCTTTCTCGGCCTGTTCACGGCTGAAGCCTATGACGAGACGGCTCGCTCCATCCCGCTGATCCGTCGCCGTATCGCGGCCATTCTCGAAGCCTCGGGGGCGACCCCCGGCGGGCATACCGAAAAGGCGCTGACGAATTTGCTGGAGACCTGGCCCCGCGACGAGCTGTTCCAGACATCGTCCAAGATCCTGCATCCGATCATCGTCGGCGCGCTGCACCTGATTGGCCGGCCGCGCACACGTCTGTTCGTACGGCAGGACCAGTTCGACCGGTTCGTCACCGCCATCGTCTATGTGCCGCGCGAAGCCTATGACACAGCCATGCGCCAGCGCATCACCCAGGAACTGGTCACGGCCTACAAGGGCCGCGTGACCCGCTTCCGACCGTATTTCGACTCCGAGACGCTGGTCCGGGTCCATTTCGAGATCTGGCTGGACCAGGGCCATTCGCTGCCGGACCTTGCCGCGCTCGAACAGCGCATCGTCCAGATTACCCGCACCTGGGAACAGGGCTTCCGCTCCGCGCTGGTCCAGTCCGACCTGGAGCGGGCCCACCAGGAAAACGCGCGCTCCTTCATCGGTGCGTTCAACGCGGCCTATCGCGAATCTTTCGGCCCGGACGAGGCGATGCGCGACGTGGCGGCGATGGCCAATCTGTCCGCGAACCATCCGATCCTGACACGGGCCTATCGGCTGAATGGCGACGGCGGCGACAAGATCCGCGTGAAGATCTATTCGCGCAATGGCTCCATCCCGCTATCGGCCTGTGTGCCGATCTTCGAACAGATGGGATTCTTCGTCGATTTCGAGACCGGCTATCCGGTTCGCCCGACCGAAAAGCCGGCTGATGATGCGCCGGAAACCTATTGGATCCATGACGTGGTCATGTGCGTCTCGGGCGACACCGCGATTGATCTCGACACCATCCGCACGGCACTGGAAGACGCCTTCGTGGCGGTCTGGAGCGGGCGCGCCGAGAATGACGGCTTCAACAAGCTGGTCCTCAGCGCTGATGCAAGCTGGCGCGACGCCGCCCTGATCCGCGCGCTGGCCGGCTATCGCCGTCAGAGCGGCATGGACCAGCCGCAATATGTCCAGGAGACGGCGCTGTCCTCCTATCCGGCAATTGCGCGCCACTTGCTGGAACTGTTCGCCATACGCCTCGACCCGGCCCGTGACATGTCTCTGGCAGAGCGCGAGCATGAGGCGGAGAAGGTGCGCGCCGAGATTGAGGAAGCCTTGCGCGATGTGTCGGCCCTGGCCGACGACCAGGTGTTGCGTCGCCTTGCAGACTTGATCCTCGCCGTGCAGCGGACCAATTTCTACCAGACCAATGGCGGCGGCGAGCCCTACAGCTTTGTCAGCCTCAAGATTGCCAGCCGCGAGCTGGAAGACCTGCCGGAACCGAAACCCTTCCGCGAGATCTACATGTCCAGCCCGCGTGTCGAAGGCGTGCATCTCCGGTTCGGCGCAGTCGCACGCGGCGGCCTGCGCTGGTCGGACCGGGCGTCGGACTATCGCACCGAAGTGCTGGGGCTCGTAAAGGCGCAGCAGGTCAAGAATGCGGTCATCGTGCCGGTTGGCTCCAAGGGCGGGTTCCTGCCGAAACAGTTGCCGGACCGCTCTGACCGCAATGCCTGGTTCGAGGCTGGCCGGGATGCCTACAAGGAATTCATCCGCGCGCTGCTCGGCATTACCGACAATCTCGTGGAAGGGGAGGTGGTCCATCCTGCCGACACGATCATCTGGGATGGCGAGGACCCGTATCTCGTGGTCGCGGCCGACAAGGGCACGGCGACCTTCTCCGACACGGCCAATGCCATCAGCGAAGAGATGGGCCACTGGCTCGGCGATGCCTTCGCCTCCGGCGGGTCGGCCGGCTATGACCACAAGAAGATGGGCATCACGGCGCGCGGCGGCTGGGAGGCCGTGAAGCGCCACTTCCGCGAACTGGGCAAGAACATCCAGACCGAACCGTTCACGGTGATCGGCGTTGGCGACATGAGCGGCGACGTATTCGGCAATGGCATGTTGCTGTCGCCGGAAATCCGTCTGGTCGCGGCGTTCAACCATCTGCATATCTTCATTGATCCGAACCCACAGGATGCCGGCAAGAATCTGGCCGAACGCCAGCGCCTGTTCGACAAGCCGCAATCAAGCTGGGCCGATTACAACAAGGGCATCCTGTCAAAGGGTGGCGGCATTTTCGAGCGCTCGGCCAAGTCGATCACGCTGACCGACGAGATCAAGGCGCTCACCGGCCTGTCCAGGGATGCGGTTACGCCGGACCAATTGCTGCATGCCCTGCTGAAGGCCGAAGCCGACCTGCTCTGGTTTGGTGGCATCGGCACCTATGTGAAGGCAGCCCATGAGAGCCAGGCCGCCGCGGGCGACCGCGCGAATGATGCAATCCGGGTCGATGCGGACGAGTTGAAGGTGAAAGTCATCGGGGAAGGGGCCAATCTCGGCGTCACCCAGGCCGCTCGGATCGAGTTTGCCCTGCGCGGCGGCCGCATCAACACCGACGCTATCGACAATTCCGCAGGCGTCGATTCCTCAGACCACGAAGTGAACATCAAGATCCTGGCTGCCGAGGCGATCCGCGAGGGAGACCTCGACCCGGCCAAACGCAATGATCTGCTCGCCGACATGACGGATGAAGTTGCCGCCCTCGTCCTGCGCCACAATTACACGCAGACCTTTGCGCTGACGCTGGCCGAAGCCAAGGCCAAGGAAGACCATGACGCGCTTGAGCGCCTGATGGAATATCTTGAAGACCGGGGCGTGCTGAACCGGGCGCTCGAAACCCTGCCGGAAACCGGCGAGATGAAGGTGCGCGCCGAACGCGGACAGCTGCTGACCCGGCCGGAACTGGCCGTGCTGCTGGCCTGGTCCAAGATCACCCTGTTCGACGACATCGTCGCCTCGGACATTCCGGACGATCCGTATTTCAACGATTTGCTGATCAATTACTTCCCGAGCCCGATCAACACCTATTCCAAGGCGATGTCGAACCATCGCCTGAAGCGGGAGATCATCGCCACCATCATTGCCAACCGCGTGCTGGACCTGGCCGGGCCGGTGGCCCTGCTGCGCTTGCGCGAGGTGACCGGCGGCGACAATGCGCAGGTGACACGCGGCCTTGAAGCGGCTCGCGCCGTGCTGAATTTCGATGGCTTCCAGCGCGAGGTCGACCAGCTCGACAATGTGGTGCCAGCTGACGTGCAGACTGACCTGCGCCTGCATGCCGCCAGCGCCATGGTCGATGCCGCGCTCTGGTTCATCGAGACGCATCCGGACCTGCATGTCGGGGACGCCGTGCAGCACACCGAAGCGCCGCTCAATGAGTTCAAGATCATCCTGGCGAGCATTCATTCGCCCTTCCCGGCAGCGCGGATCGAACGGGAGGCCCGCAGCCTGATGAAGCGTAGCGCACCAGAGGAAATCTCCCGCTGGGCCGCTGCGATGGGGTATTTCGCGCAAGGCCTGCTGGTGGTGGACCTTGCCGGCAAGACTGGCGGCAGTGTGGAGGAGGCGGGCAAGGCGTTCTACACGATTGGCGACCAGCTCCGTATCGACCGCCTGCGCGCGATGGCGCGGGACAATCTGCTGCATGCAGACTATTGGGACCGGGTCGCGGGCCGGCGCCTGCTGAACGAACTCGTGCGGATGCAGGCCGATGCCACCCAGAAGGCGCTTGCCGGAGATGGAGTAGAGGCCTGGCTGTCTGAGCGCAATGAGGCGCGCAAGGCCCTGCTGGCCGAGCTGCACACGCTGGGCAAGGACCGCAATTGGGCCTTTGCGCGGTTCGCCCTGGCGGCCGACGCCCTGCGCCAGTTCATGCGGCACTGATCCCTGCGCGAAGGACCGGACAGGGCGCAGCCCTTCCGGTTTTGCGTGTCTTGAGGTCCTTGCGGATGGGAGGCGACGCCTCCGGCAGGGACGGGAAATGGTATTGGAGTGGGAAAGTCATGCCCCTGCGCAGCGGGCCGCCTCCCATCCGCTGGCCGGAACGTGAGCGCCGTCCCGGCCGGACCGCCGCTTCCCATGTGAGAAAGAAGCGACCCGAACAAGGTACAGGCCTGGCGTCTCAGATGAATTCGATTGGCGCAAAGGCCCGTAATCCGGGCCTTTGCGCGCCTTTTACTGCTGGAAGAAATTCTTCACATCCAACGCTTTCTGGGCGCGCAGGGCGCTGCAAAGCGTGGCAGTTTCGATCCCCTGGGCCAATGAGCGTTCATAGCCGGGGATCAAATGCGCCTGATCTTCCAGGAAGGCTTCGGCCTCGGTCGCTTTGCGCACGCTGCAGAAATAGCCCGTGACACCGGCGATCCGCGGCTTGCGAATTTCCGGCAGCCGGTGGATCACGGTTTCGAAATTCGCCGTGAGCTCCTTCCAGGCCGTGTCCTGCGCGTCGACATTCGCCATGCCGCTGACGACGACCGCATAGACCTCGTCGGTCGAATAGTCGCCCTTGAGCACGGTCTGCATCAGATCCGTCACGATTTTGGCGTCCCCGCGATTGGCCAGCGTGCGGAGGATGGTCGAGCGCTCATTCTGGTTGGTCGTGGTCGCGAGATAGGTTTTCGCCGCATCATAGAAGGCCTGTCCGCCATCTTCGATACCGACCTTCATGGCCGTGGCCAGGTCTTCCGGCGCGATGGCCGTCGCATCCGGTTCGCCCGCAAGGCCGATATATTGCCGGGCACGCGCCAGGAGCGCGCGGCGCTCTGCCGGGCGGTCGCCATATTCCAGCAGCAGGCCGTAGAGCTTGTCCCGCAGCAGCATTTCCTGCTGGCTGAGCGCGGTCGCCGGGCGAGATTCCAGATACTCCGCCAGCGGCCCATAGGTGCGCTGGACCCAGGCATGCAGGTGCGTTGTCTCCGACTCGTCGAGCATCCGGTCGAGGGTGGGCAGGATGGCGAAGCCTTCGGACACGGCGCGGGGATGGCCGTCCTGTGTCGCGGCCAGTCCCTTCAGGAGGTCGTCGGTGCTGATCCGGCCTGCGCGGAATCCGGAGATCAGCGCGTCGGCAAACATGATCTGCTCACCTGCTGACAGGCTGTCAAAACCGGAAATGAGGCCGGAGAGGTTTTTGGAATTGGTGTTGAAGCGCCAATAACCCGTACCGCCCGCATTCGGCATCACCCAGTTCGGGCAATCGCCATCGAGCGGGATTTCGGTGACCGGCTCGGTCAGCATCTGGCGGATCGTGCGGTCGCCCACCGGGCCGTTCAGGCGGGCAGCGAAGGGCACGTTCCAGACTTGCGTGTCCGTTTCAATGTCCGAGCCAACCGGCGCGTAGCGGGCTTGCGTGATCGTGATCAGGCCGGCATCCGGGGCAGGGCAGGACACGGCCACCTCCAGCGATGGAATGCCGGGCTGGTTGATATAGCTGGTAAAGGCCTCCACCACGTCCGGCTGGCCGGAACCGTCAGCGAGGCTTTGCATGAAATCGTCCGCATCGGCAACGCTGTCCTCGAAGCGGCGCATGTGCAGGCGAATGCCTTCGCGGAACGCCTCTTCGCCGAGATAGGTCTCGAACATGTTCAGCACACTGCCGCCCTTGCGATAGGTGATGGAGTCGAACGCGTCGAGAATGTCGCCATTGGCCTTGATCGGATTGCGGATCTGGCGGGCCGATTGAAGACTGTCAGCCCCCATCGCGCTGAGACCGGCCAGGATCGGGCTGAGGGTCCATTCGCCGTCCGGGTCAACGCCGTCCATCGTCTTGTAGCTGATCCAGGTCGCGAAGGCCTCGTTCAGCCAGATATCGTTCCACCATTTCGGCGTGACGAGGTTGCCGAACCATTGATGGCCCAGTTCGTGGGCGTGTGTGGTCAGGATGCCGCGACGGCGCGACAGGCTGGTCTGCTCATTCATCAGGAGGGCGGCTTCGCGATAGATGATCGCGCCCGCATTCTCCATCGCGCCATAGGCATATTCCGGCGCGGCGATCAGGTCGAGTTTTCCATAAGGGTACGGATAGTCGAAATAGGCTTCCTGCCAGAGCAGCATCTCGTCGGTGATGTCGAGCGACTCGCTGAGTTGTTCTTTCTTGCCGCGCGCCGAAAAACCGCGCAGGGGCACGGGCGCCTCGCGCAGGGCATTGGCCGGAATGGCCGGGGCAGGCCGCATCTCATAGGGGCCGACCGCGAGGGCCACCAGATAGGACTGGATCGGGCGGGTTTCGGCAAAGACATGCCGGGTCCATCCGTCTTCGGCTGGCTCGGCGCTGATCTCTGCCGCATTGGCCGTGACCTGCATGCCGTCCGGGGCGGTGACGGTCACGCTCCACGGCGTCTTGAAGCGCGGCTCGTCGAAAGAGGGCACCATGCGGCGCGCATCAATCGGTTCCATCTGTGTCACAAGATAATCGGTGTCGGACTGGACCGCCTTGTAGAGACCGGCGAGGCCCAGATTGTAAGGCGCGGTGTAGCTGATTTCGAGCGTGGCCGTGCCGGCCGGGACTGGCGAGTCGAAGTCGAGCCGGGAGACGCCGCCCGGTGCCTGGTTGCCGGTGAAGGTGGCCGGGATTTCCGTGCCATTGTCCAGCACGGCCTTGGCGCCGAGAATCTCCTGCTCCACCGAATGCAGCCAGATGCGCGCATGCGGCGCGGCCAGCGACACGTCGATCGCCACCGTGCCGGAAAAGCCTTCGGCATCCGGATCGGTCTTCAGGTCCAGCCGGTAGGCAAGCGGGGTCACATCGGTCGGCAACTGGCCTGCCGGGGGCACCTGTAGTTCAACTGGTTGGGGTTCAGAGACGAGGTCTGCGCCGGACGGGGAGGCCGCATTTCCGCAGGCGTGAAGCGCAAGGAGGGAAACCGCGCTTGCAAGGGCAGCGCGAAACCGGGAAGGGTGCATGAATTTGATCCTGTAACGGTGGCAACAGTCTGACCGTAAAAAAACATAGGACACGCCCCGGCAAAAGCGTCCTAATGCAGCTGAATTTAACAACCTTTTCAGTGATGCCATGAGAAGTTGAAGACATGAAACGGCTTTACCATTGGCCTCTTGATCCGGCCGGACGGCTGGTGCGTCTCGTTCTCGGTGAGAAGGGCGAGGGGTTTGAGACATTGGAATCGCCCCCCTGGTCAGCGCATCCGGATGTGCCGCGCCTCGCGCACGGGGCTGTGGCGCCCGCTTTGGTGGAGCTGGACAGCGAGCCGCGCATGTTTGCCTGCGGCACGCGCGCCATCTGCGAATATCTCGAAGAGACCTCCAATGGCCGCGCCCTGTTGCCGGAAGATCCGGCGGCGCGCGCCGAAGTCCGCCGCCTGTGGGCCTGGGTCGAGGCGGCCTGCGAAGAGGTGACCGACACGCTGCTGACAGAACGGGTGATGCAATGGGTGCGACGTGACCGGCTTCCGGATTCCGCGCGCCTGCGCCGGGGCGCTCATGCGCTGCGCGGCCGGCTGACCTTCCTGAATGGCATGCTGGAACTGAACGGCTATCTCGCCTGCCGCGACCTGACGCTGGCAGACCTCGCTGCAGCGGCGCACTTGTCGGCCTATGACTATTTCGGCGATGTCGAATGGAATGCCGTGCCCGAGCTGAAAGACTGGTATGCCCGGATCAAGTCGCGTCCGAGCTTCCGGCCCTTGCTGGCCGACCGGTTGCAGGCGGTACGGCCCGTGGCCCATTATACCGATTTGGATTTCTAGACCTTGCCCGATCCCCTCCACATCCGCGTCAAGCACCTCGCCCGGTCGCTTGGCTTTGACGGCGTGGCGATTGCGCGCGCGGACGAGGCGTGGGCGGCAGGCGACCGGCTCGAAGCCTTTGTAGAGGCAGGCTATCATGGCAGCATGGAGTGGATGGAGACGACGCTTGACCGGCGCAAGGCGCCCACGGCGATGTGGCCGGGTGCGAAGTCTGCCGTCGTCGTCGCGCTGAATTACGGCCCGGACCATGATCCGCTCCAGACGCTGGAGCAGAAGGCGCTCGGCAATATCTCCGTCTACGCACGGGGACGGGACTATCACGACACGCTGAAGAAGCGGCTGAAACAGCTCGCCCGCGAGTTCGTGGCGGAGTCCGGCGCGGAGGTGAAAGTCTTTGTCGATACCGCGCCGCTGATGGAAAAACCGCTGGCGGAAAAGGCCGGGCTCGGCTGGCAGGGCAAGCATACGAATCTGGTCAGCCGCGAGCTGGGGTCATGGTTCTTTCTGGGCGTGATGCTGACCGCAGCGGAGCTGGAGCCCGATGACCCGGAGGCGGATCATTGCGGCTCGTGCCGCGCCTGTCAGGACATCTGCCCGACCAATGCATTTCCCGCGCCCTACCAGCTCGATGCGCGGCGCTGCATCTCCTATCTCACCATCGAGCATTCGGGGCCGATCCCGGCAGAGTTTCGCGCGGCGATGGGCAACCGCATCTATGGTTGCGATGATTGTCTCGCCATCTGTCCGTGGAACAAGTTTGCCGAAGCCGCGAGCGAGAGCGCCTTTCATGCGCGCGCTGAGTTGAAGGCGCCGGGCCTCGATGAACTTGCCGCGCTGGAGGATGCGACGTTCCGCGAAGTCTTCTCCGGCTCGCCCATCAAACGGATCGGGCGGGACCGGTTCGTGCGCAATGTCTGCATAGCCATCGGCAATTCGGGGGAGGGGGCGCTGGTCGCCAGCCTGCTGCCGCTGCTGGACGATCCGGCGCCGGTGGTACGCGGGTCTGCCATCTGGGCGCTCGCCCGCCTTGATCGTGCCCGATTTGCGACGGAAAAGGCCCTCCGGATGGAGCCGGAAACGGATCCGGGCGTTCTGGCGGAATGGATGACAGAGTGATGAGCGGGTTCCTGACCTTCCTGAGCTGGACGGTGCGCATTCTGGCGGGCCTGTTCGTGGCGTTCCACCTCTATGCGCTGGCGCTGATCTGGCTGCCCATTCCGGGCACGGTGCTGATGGTGCAGCGGGCAATGGGCGGCGAGACGGTACGGCGCGACGCGGTGCCCTTGTCCAAGATTTCGCCTCACCTCGTGCGCGCGGTGATCGCAGCAGAGGATTCCCGCTTCTGCGAACATAATGGCATCGACACGGCCGCCATCGAAAAGGCGCTGGATGAACGCCGCCAGGGCAAGCGCACGCGCGGCGCCTCCACGATCACACAGCAGACCGCCAAGAACGTCTTCCTCTGGAATGGCGGCGGCGTCCCGCGCAAGCTGGGCGATATGTGGATGGGGGTCTTCATCGACAAGTTCTGGGGCAAGGCCCGTGTCATGGAAGCCTATCTGAATGTTGCCGAATGGGGCGATGGCCTGTTCGGGGCCGAGGCCGCCGCGCAGGCGCGGTTCGGCAAGTCCGCATCAGACCTGACCGAGCGCGAGGCGGCCTTGCTGGCCGCCGTATTGCCGAGCCCGAACAAATGGCGCGTCGATCCGCCGGGACCGTATGTCAACAAACGCGCCGGGACGCTGCAGGCGCGGATGCGGGTTGTGCATAGCCAGGGCCTCGCGGCCTGTGTGCTGGGCGATACGCCGCCTCCGGCCCGGCCGCAGCCGCAGCAGGGCCAGCCTGCCCCGCAACCGGAGCCATTGCCGGACCTGCCGCCTGAACCGGAAACGGGGCCGGAAGCGATCACGCCTGAAGAGGTGCAGGCCGCGCCAGAAGATGACGAGTTTGATGCCTTCCTGGAAGGCGCGCAGGAACGGTTTGGCGAGGCCGGGCAATCGCCTGAAACCATTGAGGAAGAGCCTGAGCCGCTGGAGCCTGAAGCTGCAGCGAGCCAGTCGGAAGCGCAGGATGGCGGGCCGACCGATCTGCGCCCGCGGTCACTGGAGCCGGTTGAAGACCCGGCCCGTGAGGACTCCCCCGAGTAGCGCGCCGTTCTAATCGGCTTCCGGCGGCCGCGCTTTTGTTTCATCCTGTTTCACACTGTCCGGTTCCGGCTCGCTTTCCTCCGGTTCCGGTGCGGGGGCCGGATCGGGCGTGCGCTTCGGCCGGGAAATCTCGACCTTGAGCGCCGAGTCCGGTTCGATGAACAGCTCCTTGCGGCGCAGCGGCACGGACATGCCATTCTCGGTGAAGCGTTTCCAGACTTCGCGCAGGATGTTGGAGCCGACATTCGCCGTGCCGTTTTCCGGGTCGATGATCCAGAAGCGCATTTCCAGCACGATGCACTCATCGGTGAAATCCTTCACGAGACAGACCGGCTGGGGCCAGCTGATCACGCGCTCGGTCGCCTTGGCGGCGGCGATGACGATGGCAATCGCCTCTTCGAGGTCGGACGTATAGTCGATGCGCAATTCCTTGTGGATGCGCACGCGCTTGTTGGAAAAGCTCCAATTGATCACCGTATCGGTCATCAGCTTTTCGTTCGGGATCAGGAATTCCTTGCCTTCCTGCGTCGTGATCGACGTGTAGCGCAGGCCGAGGGATTCCACGACGCCGAACGTCTCGCCAACCTCGATCACGTCTTGCGGCTTGATCGAGCGTTCCGAGAGCAGGACGATGCCGGAGACGAAGTTCGAGACGACCTTCTGCATACCAAAGGCAAAACCGAGGCCGATGGCACCGGAGATCACCGTCAGCGCGCCGAGCGGAATGCCGAGCCCTGCGAGGGTGAGCAGGGCAGCCGCAACGATGAAAACGATCTGGATGGCATTGCCGATCAGGATGCGGATCGAGGGCTCGACTTTGGGGATATGGTTGACCCGCCGCTTCATCGACTTGGCTGCTCGGTTGGCGATGAACAGCAGGACAGCGGCGGTCAGGATGGCCTGGAAGATGAAGACCGGACTGATCCGCCTTGTGCCGAAGGACGGACCAATGCTCGACAGCCAACCGATAACGTCGGGCAGCACGCCGAGCGCGAAGAAGATGGCAAACGTCCATGTCAGGAAGGAGGCCAGGCCGCGCAGCTCCTCCGGCAGGAAGGTCATCGTCACCCGGATGGCCAGCCAGGCGATGGCCAGCGACAAGGCCGTCCGGACAAGGATCAGCGGATGGTCGATCGTACTGAGCAACGAGACGGCCACTGCGAGCAGGATGGACCAGAGTGCCGGTCGCACCGCTTTTTGCAGGACGTCCAGCCCTTCGCGGCGGGGCGGCTCCACAAAGCGGCGCAGCGTAACCGTGATCAGGCGCTTGAAGGGCGGGGTGAGCAGGGCGCCCAGCGCGAGCGCCAGGATGATGCAGCCCAGCTGGATCAGGATGGGGTAGAGAAATTCAGGCTGTTGCGCCTTGGCGTGGAGCCAGCCCGCCGGATCGTCGAGGAACGGCCTGGCTGGCTCCAGCCATTTGAGCAGCGGATTGACGATGTCTTCCACCGGCGGAAGCAGTTCCTCAGCAGGCTGATTGGCCTGTCCGGTAGCTTCCGTCGCATCGACCGCGCGGCAATAGGTTTCCCCATCACCGCCGGTGATGCATTTCTGGTAGGTGACGTTGTCTTCCGCCAAGCGCTATCCGCCTAGACCGGGTCGTAGGGGAAGACGCTGGCCGAGGCGCCCATGTCGAAGAAATTGGCTTTCATGGCCGGCATGGCCTGTTCCAGCAGGGTTTCCGGCGTCCAGCCTTCCATGCGGGCCAGCGACTTGACCGGACGGGGCTGGTCGAACAGCACGACCTCATTGCCGCGCACGGCGAAGATTTGTCCGGAGACGTCATTGGCCTTGTCGGCGCAGAGGGCGACGGCAAGCTGGGCAACCTGGTCGGCCCGCATGCCCTGGCGCATCCGCTCGACGCGCTCGGCGCCGGCTTCGTCCTTGACCGGAATGGAGGCAATCATGCGCGTCCACGCGAACGGCGCGATGACGTTGGAGCGGACATTCTTGCGCGCGCCTTCCATGGCGACGATGCGCGACAGGCCGACAATACCCATCTTGGCGGCGGCATAGTTCGCCTGTCCGATATTCCCGATCAGGCCGGACGTGGAGGTGAAGAGGACGAAATTGCCGTCTTCCTTCTCGCGGAAGAGTTCGATGGCGGCGCGGGTGACGTTGAAGGTGCCGCGCAGGTGGACGTCGATGACGCTGTCCCAATCGTCTTCGCTCATCTTGTGGAACATGCCGTCACGCAGGATGCCGGCCGGGTTGATGATCGAGTGCAGGGCGCCGAACTCGTCCTTCGCCTGTTCGATCATGCCCTGGACCGCTTTCATGTCGGTCACGCTTTCCGAGTTCGAGACAGCTTCGCCGCCCGCCTTGCGGATTTCCTGGGCCACGGTCTCGGCCGGGCCGGCGCTGCCTTCATCGGCGCCGGTCAGGCTGCCGCCCAGATCGTTGACGACCACTTTTGCGCCTTCGCGCGCCGCCAGCAGGGCGGTCTCCTTGCCGATGCCATTACCACCGCCGGTCACGAGGACCACTTTGCCTTCCAGAACGCCCATCAGACGAAACTCCCTTTATATGTTGCAGTCGCCGCCACCGTAGAACCCGGCCCGCAATGTTCAAGGTTTGAAATCGTCGCTGGTGCAGGTAGAGGTGCTGGCATGACAAAGACATTCCAAGCCGTAATCTGGGATTTTGGGGGCGTGTTCACGACCTCTCCCTTCGACGCCTTCACCCGTTACGAGGCCGAGCGCGGCCTGCCGAAGGATTTCATCCGGACCGTCAACGCGACCAACCCGCTGGACAATGCCTGGGCCAAGCTGGAGCAGAGCCTCGTCTCGGCGGCCGAGTTCGACGGCATGTTCCGCGAAGAAGCCAGGGCGATGGGCCATGACGTGCCCGGCGGCGAAGTGCTGGCGTTGCTGTCCGGCTCGCTGCGGCCCCGCGTGGTCAACGCGCTGAGTGTCTGCAAGACCCAGGGCAGGGTTGGCTGCATCACCAATAATGCGCCGGTCGGCAAGGGCGCCTCGATGACCAATGATGAGGCAAAGGCGCGCGAAGTGGCCAAGGTCTTCGACATGTTCGACCATGTGATCGAAAGCTCGAAGCTCGGCATCCGCAAGCCGGACCCGCGCATCTATGCTCTGATGTGCGAGACGCTTGATGTCGACCCGGCGGAGTGTGTCTATCTCGATGATCTCGGGCACAATCTGAAACCGGCCCGCGACATGGGCATGACGACGATCAAGGTGCTCAATGAAGACCAATTGCTGTCAGACCTCCAGGCTGCGACCGGATATGCGCTGGTCTAGCGCCGCCCTCATCGGTGGGTTGGCGGCCGCGCTCCTGGCGGCCTGTTCGCCTGCGGCGGAGCCTGCCGGGCGGCCGGTGCCGGACGAATCCCTGATGCAGCCGCCGCATGTGCCAACCCCGGTCGTGCTGACGCCCGAGGCTGAGGCGACGCGCGACGAATTGCTGTTGCATGCGAAGGCCGGGTCGCTGAGCCGGCTCTCGCGGGTGGCCAATGCGAATGATGGCTTTGTCTCCAATCTCGGCGGCACGCCGCACCGGCAATATTGGGATCTGATGCGCCGCATCGGGGCTGACCCCAATCGCAGCCTGCGCGAATTGTTCGAGCTGCCGCCCGGCATGCGCGAGATCGATGGCGAGGTCTGGTATGTCTGGCCGGACCTGGCGGCGCGCGACGCGCAGGATCTGATCCCGGAAAAGCTGTCTTTCCAGGACCGGCGGCGCCTGATGGAACTGATCGGCGAAGACGGGATTGAACGGATACGCCAGGGCGAGGGCTATCCCGGTATGCGCACGGCCATCGCCGGCAATGGCCGCTGGGTCTATTACGTGCTCGGCCAGGATGGAGAGGACTAGGACATGTCAGGAAAAATCGGTGCAGACGCCGCCCTTGAAACGCTGAGCGGCTGGACGAAAGGCCCCGGCGAGCGCGACACGATCGAGAAAGCGTTCCAGCTTGCCGACTTCAAGACGGCCTGGGGCTTCATGTCCGCCGTGGCGCTGAAGGCCGAGCAGATGGACCACCATCCCGAATGGTTCAATGTCTACAACAAGGTCGAGGTCACGCTGACGACGCATGATGTGGATGGGGTGTCCGAAAAGGATGTCGAGCTGGCCCGGTTCATGGACGAGTTGGCGACCAAGTTCTCCTGAATTTCACGGCGCCTTTGCCGCTTCTCCCAAGGTCAAGCTGGCTCGCCCCCGACCGCGCTGGTACGGGTAGGCAAAACCACACAGAGCGGAGGATACAGGCATGGGCCGGGTAGACGGAAAGAAAGCATTCATCACAGGCGGCGCGCAGGGGCTCGGCGAGGCCACGGCCCGCATGATGGCCCGCGAAGGCGCCAAGGTCACCGTCACGGATGTGAACGGGGCAGGGGCCGAAGCGGTTGCCGCCTCGATCAATGCGGAACACGGCGCGGGCACGGCCTTTGCCTGGCAGCATGACGTGACCGATGCCGACCAATGGCAGGACGTGCTGCAAGCGGCGCATGATGCGATGGGCGGCCTGAATGTGCTGGTCAACAATGCTGGCATCGGCTCGCTCGGCTCGGTCGAGGACGAGAATTACGACATGTTCAAGAAGGTGCAGACGGTCGATGTCGACTCCATCTTCCTCGGCTGCAAATACGCCATCCCGCTGATGCGCGCGCATGGCCTCGGCTCGATCATCAACATCTCGTCGATCGCTGGCATCATCGCGAGCGCCAATTACGTGTCCTACAACACGGCCAAGGCGGCCGTGCGGCATATCTCGAAATCGATTGCGCTGCATTGCGCCAAGGGCGGCCAGATCCGGTGCAATTCGGTGCACCCGGTCTTCATCAACACGCCGATCCTGGACCGGACCAAGGAAATGTTCGGCGAAGAAGAAGCCCTCGCCAAGCTCGGTCGCCAGATCCCGCTCGGCAAGGTCGGCGAGCCGGACGACATCGCCTATGCCGTGCTCTATCTCGCCTCGGACGAGTCGAAACTGGTTACCGGGATCGAGCTGAAAGTGGATGGCGGAATTTCCGCGATGTAGGATCAGGCTTCGGCCATGCGCCGCTCATGGGCCATTCGGCGAACGTGCCGGGCTCTCAGGCGGGGCGCGATTTTCCAGGAGGCCGGGATCGCGATCACGGCGCTGAGCAGCACGGCGAGCGGAATGAATACGGCGGCGTTGGTCCTGAGGGCGGGTGTGTACATCACGGCCAGCAGGATTGCGCCGAAAAGCACGCCCTGAACCATTCCGTACAGGAGCAACGTAATTGCCAGTCTGTTCGACATGTCGGGTTACCTCTTGAATTGCTATATCCAGACCAATTCGTGAGAAGCCCGGCATGTTCCACGCAAAGGCGAACAGAATTTTCTTGCAGGGCTGATGTGTTCACTGTATGTTCTTTCCTGTCCAATGGATGGGAGGGACATCATGATCGGATATGTAACACTCGGGGCGGCAGACCTTCAGCGCGCCGCGAAATTCTACGACGCCCTTGCGGCGGAAATGGGCACGGGCCGGATGATGGAGGAAGAGACCTTCATCGCCTGGGGCACGCCCGGCGGCGCAGCCGGGGTGGCGGCAACGCTGCCCTTTGACGGCCAGCCCGCCACGGTCGGCAATGGCACGATGGTCGCGCTACAGGCCAGGGACAAGGACCAGGTCCACAAGCTCTACGAGATTGCTCTGGCCAATGGCGGCAGGGATGAGGGCGCGCCCGGCCCGCGCGGGGAGGGCGGTTTCTATGCGGCCTATTTCCGCGATCCGGACGGCAACAAGCTGAACGCCTTCACGATGGTGTAAGCGGGCGTTTCGACGTCACGAGCAGCGCATAGATAGCCAAGCTGCCAATCAGGCCGGCCGACACGTAGAGCGGGAGTTGCGGCATGAATGAATACAGCGTCGCGCCGATCAACGGCCCGAAAATGAAGCCGGACGGGGGCGCCGCTGCCAGCAACGCTGCGGCCGCGCCCTGTTCCTCGCGGGTCACCGACAGGCTGCCGAGCGCATTGGCGGCCGGCACGGCCAGCGCTGCCCCGCCGCCCACGGTCAGAAAGCTGAGCGCGACGGCCCAGAACGGAAAGAACAAATCTGCCGCCACATAGCCTATCGCCACGATGGCGAGGCCCAGAGGCAGGATCTTGCGCGGGTCCGGACGGCGCGGCTGCACATAGCCGAACTGCACGACGATCATGCCGGCGGCGAAACAGGCAAAGGCAATCCCGGTGTGCAGGACCACGGCTTCCCCGGCCGAGCGGCCCGCCGTGTCGGCAAACTGGTAACGGTCTTCAATGAACCAGCTGAGCGTCTGCTGCACGATGCCGATGCCGATGAAATAGCTGAACAGGAAGACAAGGTGCGGGAAGACGCGCGGGTCACGCACAGCAAGCGGTGTGGGTCGCTTCGCGGTTTTCGGCCGTTTGCGCGTCGCCGGCAGCACGAGGGCGAGGATGACCGCCACGGTGAGATTGAGCACGATCGTGCCCCAGATCGGCATCAGGGCCCCGAAGGGGGCGAGCACGGTCGCGCCCGCCGGGCCGAGGATCGAGCCGATGCTGACACAGGCGCCCAGCATGCCGAGGCCGCCGGCCCGGGTCATCGGCGTGGTCGCATCCGTCATCGCAGCCATGGCGGCCGGCTGCAGGCCGGGGGACAAGAGGCCGAACCAGATGCGCACGAAGACCAGGGTGAAGAAGGCGGTGAGGCCGGTGACCAGGCCCGCAAGGGCTGCGTTCAGGGCGAAGACGAAGGCCATATTGGTCAGGCCCATTGCCGTGAGGGAGAAGATCATCACCCGCTTGCGGCCGAACTTGTCCGCCAGCCGGCCCCAGGCCGGGATCAGCAGGGCATAGACGGCGGCCGACAGGGTCAGGATGCCGGCAACTTCGATCTCGGTCAGCCCGGCCTTGCGGGCGAGGGGGGCCACAACCACGAAATTGATGCTCATGCCGGCGCCCATCGCCACCATGGCGATGCCGATCATCGCCTTTTGCAATCCGCTGAGAGGCAGCAGTGGCGTGTCCGGATCTGTCATGTCGGCGGGCTCCCTCGGCAATTGTCTTGTCTATTTTTGTTCGCCCGCCTTGCCAAACGGAAACCGCCCCCAACTGGCAAAGCCGGAGAGAACGTCTTGCGCAAGCTAGGGGCATCACCCTAAGTGAAGGCAACAACAGAAAAAAATCGGAGCGTTGCCCCATGGCCGCCATTCTTGATCTCATCATGGTCGTTCTGCGGATCGCCACGTTTATCATCATCATCCAGGCTGTCCTGTCCTGGCTGGTCGGCTTCAATGTGCTGAGCATCCAGAACCCGACCGTGCGCAGCATCTGGGGTGGATTGCAGAGAATCACCGAGCCGGTTTACCGCCCGATCCGCAACATCCTGCCGCCCATGGGCGGGCTGGACCTGACCCCGATGGTGGTGCTGCTGATCATCTTCTTCCTGGAGCGGGTGATCGCGCGCTACGGCTACGGCGTCGTCCCGTTCTGATTGCATGCACCGGCTGACCGTCCGCGTGCAGCCGAATGCCTCGGCCGACCGGGTCGAGACCTGGGAGACCGATGATGCCGGGCGGACCTATCTGAAGGTGCGTGTCCGCGCCGTTCCGGAAGGCGGCAAGGCGAATGCGGCGGTCGAGAAGCTGATTGCGAAATGGCTCGGCGTGCCAAAGTCTGCGGTCAGGGTGGTGACGGGCGGCAAGAACCGGTTAAAAGGCCTCGACATTGACGGGCCGCCCGATCTGGCGGCGAAACTGGCCGGGGATCAGGGCAATGAGCGCGCAGGTAATTGACGGAAAATCGATTGCGGCAGATGTCCGCGCAGACGTGGCAAAGGCGGTCAGCCAGTTGCCGGGCCAGCCGACCCTGGCGGTCGTGCTGGTTGGCGAGGACCCTGCGAGCCAGGTCTATGTGCGCAGCAAGGTACGCCAGACCGAAGAGGTCGGCATGATCTCTATCCACCACCGCCTGCCGGACACGGCGAGCCAGTCGGATGTCGAGACCCTGATTGCCAGCCTGAACGCCGATGACAGCGTTGATGGCATCCTGCTCCAGCTGCCTTTGCCCAAGGGCCTCGATGCCGATGCGGCGATCGAGAAGATCAACCCGGACAAGGATGTCGACGGACTGACCGAAGTGTCCGCCGGGCGTCTGACGCTCGGCAAGCCGGGCCTGCGCCCATGCACGCCGACCGGCTGCGTGATCCTGGCCAAGCGCGCGCTGGGCGAGGATCTCTCCGGCAAGCATGTGGTTGTGATCGGCCGGTCGATCCTTGTCGGCAAACCGGCTGCGCTGCTGTTCCTTGCCGAGAATTGCACCGTCACCATTGCGCATAGCCGCACCAGGGATTTGCCCGCGATGTGCCGTCAGGCCGACATTCTGGTGCCCGCCGTTGGACGGCCGCAAATGGTCACGGCCGACTGGGTGAAACCGGGCGCAACCATTATCGACGTCGGCATCAACCGGATCGATGCGCCGGAAAAGGGCGAGGGCAAGACCCGTCTGGTGGGCGATGCCGACTATGCCGCGAGCGCGGAAGTCGCCGGGCATATCACGCCGGTGCCGGGCGGGGTCGGGCCGATGACCATTGCCTGCCTGCTGCGCAACACGGTGCTGGCGGCCTGCGCGCGACGCGGCTGGCCCGTTCCGGACAGTTTGTGAGCCAGTCCTTTTCTCCGCCGGATACGCCGAAATTCCGGCAACTTTGGCAGAATCAGGAAGGGTTATGTGCCATCTGCAGCAAGCCGATGCCGTTGAACCGGGCAGATGTGGCGCATTCCACCCTCTGGAAAAAATGGCGGCCCACCTTCGACCACATCATTCCGCGGGCGCATGAGGGGAGTGACGAGATCAGCAATCTCCGTCTTGCCCATGCGATCTGCAACAAGCGCCGGGGCACCGGAAAGGGCTAGGCGAGGCCAGCGGCCCGCACGTTCGACTGATAGGTGCGCGAGACCGGCGCTTCGCGGCCGGATTTCAGGATCAGGAACAGTTTGCCATTGGTGCGCCGCGTGTCGGCGACGCCCCGGTGCGAGACCCACCAGGAGCGGTGCGTCTGCAGGCCATTGTCCTCGCCCAGTTCCCGGACCGCATCTGCCAGCCGCATCAGGATCAGCCCCTCTCCGCGGTCGGTGTGTACGCGCAGATAATGGTCTTCGGCCGAGATGGCCCAGAGGTCTGCGCCGCGATACTTTACGGGCAGGCGCTGCAGGAAGCCGGCCATCCGGTCTTCCGGTTCGGCATCTTCCAGTTCCGCGAGCCGCCCGGCCCGATCAAACAGAAAGCCCCCCGTCGTGATGACGAGGCAGACGGCCAGCACATAGCCAAACTGGATCGGCAGGTTTCGCAAGGAGAGCGGCGCGCCCAGTACGGCGAGGAAGATGCACAGCGTCAGGGTAACCGGAATGGCCAGCAGGAGAGAGGCTGTGAGAATTCTCAGGGCGGGATGGGCGGTTTTCAGATTCGTGTGAAAAACGAAAGGCACAACCCAATAGGAGGCGACCGATCCGACCAGTATGGTGATGAACCACATCACAAACCGGAGCCAGACCGGGCCGCCGGTGCCATAGACGCCGAACCAGGTGAAGCCGACGGCCAGCAGGGTTACAATACCAAGCGTCTTTGCGGTGTCTTTGAGGGCTGATGCCATCTGAGTCATCCGTTGTGTTTCGCGCTTCGTGAATGGGTGTGGCGGTATTTGGCGAAGGATTCCAGCCCCTCCGCGTAATCACCGTGGCGCGCCCGCTGAGCACTCTCCACCCTGTTTCCATCACCCCCACCGGGGCGACAGCGCCCAAGCATATGGAGACATGAGATGAACATCAACCGCACTCTGGGACCGATTTTTGCTACAATCCTTTGGATGTCACCTGCGGCATGGGCCGCAGACCTGACCTTGCAGGTTCAGGGCCTCGGCGAGCCGTCCGGCACGCTTCATGTGGCCGTCTTCGATGAGGCGGGCTGGTCAGATAATGCGGCCATCGACAGCGCGATTGTCGAACTCGGTGACGGGGCGCCCGAAATTGTCTTCGAGGGGCTCGCGCCCGGCACCTATGGCGTGAAACTGTTCCAGGACCTTGATGGCGACGGCAAGCTGGGGCGCGGCCCTATTGGCATACCGAACGAACCTTATGGCTTCTCGAATGACGCACCCGTCCGGTTCGGCCCACCGAGCTTTGGCCGGGCCGGGTTCGACCTGCCGGCCGAGGGTGCGACCCAGACCCTCACGCTGCGCTGAGCCAGGCGAGGAGGAGACAGGCCATGAAGAATCCCGCCCTGACCCTGCCGCGGAAATGGCCGCGTGTTTCATTCGGACGGCCCGGCAATCGCGCCGTCCTCCTGGTCGGCCTGGCCGCCTATGCGATTATCAGCTGGATGATCCTGAACAGTCCAGACACGCCGCCCGTACGGTTCCGGATTGATCCGGTTCGCCTTGTCGAGGCCTCTGCGGTCGTGAAGCTGCATGTTGTCGGCGCGCTCAGCGCGTTCGGCATCGGTGCGGCGCTGATGATGGGTGTGAAGGGCAGGGGGCTGCACAAGCGGCTGGGCTATGCCTGGGTAGTGGCGATGGCCGTCACGGCGATCAGCTCCTTCTTCCTGACAGGGCTCAATGGCAACCAGTTCAGCTGGATTCACGGCCTGTCGGCCTGGACGATCATTGGCCTGCCGATGGGTCTCGCGGCGGCGCGCCGGAAGGACATTGCCGCCCATCGCAAGCAGATGACCGGCATGTTTACGGGGGGCATGCTGGTTGCTGGCCTGTTTACCTTCCTGCCGGGCCGGATGATGTGGTCGATATTCTTCGGCGCCTGACCGGAATAGGCCCTTACCGCCCCCTCCAAAGACCGCTACACCTTGGCAGGTGAGGTCTTTTGGAGGGGTAATATGAAACGTGTTGTCAGTGCAGTTCTCGTTGCAGGTCTTGCCGCATGCCAGGCGCCGGGACCGATCACCATTCCGGGCATTACGCGCGCGCCGCAAAGCGCCGAGGACGCGCTGGAAGCCTATTACCGATCCTTGCCGGATGAGTTCTATCCGCGCGCGCCTGCGGGCCTGTCGCTGCCGGATGGAGATGCGCCCCTGTCACGGGTGCTCGTCGGCTCCTGCCATGATGAAGAGGTCGCAGGCGCGAGCGCCACATTGCAGCGGGTTGCCTCGGAGGAGGCCGACCTGTTCCTGATGATTGGCGACAATGTCTATGGCGACAAGGACGGTATGGCCTATGCCAACAATCAGGCCGACCTCGACGAATTGCGCGAAAGCTTTGCCGACCTCGCCGCGCGGGAGGATTTCAAGGCCGTGCGCGCGGCCCATCCCATGATGGTGGCGTGGGACGATCATGATTACGGCGCCAATGATGCCGGCCGGGAATTCCCGTTCCGCCGGCTGGCCGAGCGGGTGCATGAGCGGTTCTGGGGGCTGGAGAACAAGGATGTCGGCGCATGGCCGGGCACCTATTACGCCCGCAGCTTCGGCCCCGAAGGCCAGCGCACACAGATCATCATGCTGGACACACGCTTTTTCCGCTCGCCGCTGACCGCGACGGACGAATACGGCGTGACCGGCAAGGAGCGCTACATCCCGTCCTCCGATCCCAATCAGGACATGCTGGGCAATGACCAGTGGACCTGGCTGGAAAACCAGCTGCAGAAGCCGGCGGATTTGCGCCTGATCGTCTCGTCGATCCAGGTCTTGCCGACCGATGGGCATGGCTGGGAAAGCTGGTCGCGCCTGCCGGCCGAACAGCAGCGTCTCTACAATCTCATCGGCGAGACAGAGGCCAATGGCGTCGTCTTCGTATCCGGCGACCGGCATACGGCGTTCCTGTACCGCAGTGAGGCGGCGTTGCCCTATCCGGCCTATGAGCTGACCGCGTCGTCGCTGAATGTTTCCTGGGCCGAGTCCACCGACGAGACCGATACGGCCCAGATCGGGGAAGGCTTCCCGCCGGACAATTATGGCGCCATCGGCATCGACTGGGCGGCCGGGTCGGTCGAGCTTGAAATAAAAAATGCTGCTGGCGAGACAGTTCGCCAAACAACCGCCCAATTCCGGTAGCTATGGCACGCGGCAACAGAAAGGCCGCCTGTAGATTATGACTGAAACACGTAACGTCTTTGCCATCATCCTGGCGGTGATGATCCTCCAGATTGCTGGCGGCCTGCTCAGCATGCTGACCCCCCTGGGCCTTGAGGCCCTGGGCACGGCGCCGCAATTCATTGGCGGCATCGCGGCGCTGTATGCGACCGGCTTCATGCTGGGCGCATGGTCCGCGCCGGCGGCTTTGGCCTCGTTCGGCAATATCCGCCTGTTTGCCGCGGCGGCCGCCGTCACGTCTGCGGGGTCGATTGCCTTGTCGCTCTGGTACGAGCCGGGCTTCTGGGCGGTCGTACGGATCGTACAGGGCGTCAGTTTTGCCTATATGTTCACCAGCGTCGAAAGCTGGCTCGGCCAGGCCGTGCCGGACAAGTCGCGCGGCAATGTCATGGGCATCTACCATACGGGTGCCAAGCTCTCGCTGATGATCGGGCCGTTCTTCGTGGCGGGCCTGTCGCCCCTCGACAGCCGCGCCTATAGCTGGGCGGCGCTGTTCCTGACGCTGGCGCTGGTGCCGATCTGCCTGACCCAGCAGGAACAGCCCGAAACGCGCGACCGCACCACGATGCCGCTGGGCAAGCTCTACCGGTTGGCGCCGGCGGCGGTGATCGGCGTGGCACTGGCAGGTGTCATCAATACCGGCACGCTCGCGCTGTTGCCGATCTATTTCGAGGGGTTTGCGATTGGCGGGGGAGGGACGGCTGCGGCCGCCACGGCCCTGGCCGCTGCCTGGCTTGGCGGGCTCATCATCCAGTGGCCGGCGGGCCGGTTGTCTGACCGAATCGAACGGCGGCTTGTCATTGCTGTCCTGAGTGCCGTGTCAGGTCTGGCGGCGATGGTGATCGCGATATTCGGCCGCAGCTTCGGCGAAATCGGCGTGATGCTGGTGCTGATCGTGTGGGGCGGCGGCGCGCTGACCTTCTACGGCCTGTGCGTGGCGCATGCGATCGACCGGACGCCCAAGGGAAAGATTCCGCAAGTCATGTCCGGCCTGCTGTTCATCTGGGCCGGCGGGTCGATTGTCGGGCCGCTCCTGTCCGGTATCGCCATGCGGGCTGCAGGTGCGACGGGCCTGTTCGGATTGGCGGGCCTGCTGCTTATCCTGTTGGCTTTCATCATGGTCTGGCGGGTTTCCGCACGGGCAGCGCCGGAAGAGCACCAGCAGGAGGATTGGAGCCCGATCCTGCCCACGCCCATGGCCAGTGTAGAGCTTGATCCCCGCAATCCGGAGCGGGAAGCCGAAACCTGAGTACAAAGTTGAGTACTCAGCTGGTTTACGGGCCTGCCAAGCCTGTTATATAGCGCGGACGATCAAACGGGCCGGCCCTGTGCCGGCTCTTTCCGCAAGCCAGGGCAGACAAGGCAAGTTTCCATGAACATACACGAATACCAGGCCAAGGCCGTGCTGAAATCTTTCGGCGCTCCAGTGGCAGAAGGCGTACCCGTTCTTTCTCTCGATGATGTGCAAAAGGCGGTCGATACGCTGCCGGGGCCGCTCTGGGTCGTGAAGTCCCAAATTCATGCTGGTGGACGCGGCAAGGGCAAGTTCCTCGAAGCGGAAGCTGGCGAGAAGGGCGGCGTTCGCCTCGCCTTCTCCAAGGAAGACGTTCTTGAGCACGCCAAGGCGATGCTGGGCCATCACCTCGTCACCGCGCAAACCAGCGACGCTGGCAAGCAGGTCAACCGCCTCTACATCGAAGACGGCGCCGATATTGACCGCGAACTCTATCTCTCCCTGCTGGTCGACCGCGCCACGGGCCGTCCGGCCTTCGTCGCCTCCACCGAAGGCGGCATGGACATCGAGGAAGTCGCGCACGAGACGCCCGAGAAAATCCTCACCCTGCCAATCGACCCGACCGCTGGCGTGACCGATGCCGATGCGGCGCAGCTCTGCGACGCACTGAAGCTCGACGGCGCCGCCCGCGAAGACGGCATGAAACTGTTCCCGATCCTCTACAAGGCCTTCATCGAGAAGGACATGGCGATGCTCGAGATCAACCCGCTGATCGTCATGGAAAATGGCCGTCTGCGCGTCCTCGACGCCAAGGTCAGCTTCGACGGCAACGCCTTGTTCCGCCACCCCGACATTGTCGAGCTGCGTGACACGACCGAGGAAGACGAAAAAGAGATCGAGGCCTCCGAATGGGACCTCGCCTATATCGCCCTCGACGGCACGATCGGCTGCATGGTCAACGGCGCAGGCCTGGCCATGGCGACGATGGACATCATCAAGCTGTACGGCGAAGAGCCGGCAAACTTCTGTGACGTTGGCGGCGGCGCCAATGCCGAGAAAGTTGCGGCAGCCTTCAAGATCATCATGAAGGACCCGAACGTGAAGGGCATCCTCGTGAACATCTTCGGCGGCATCATGAAATGTGACGTCATCGCCGAAGGCGTGATCGCCGCGGTGAAGGAAACCAACCTCGCTGTGCCGCTGGTTGTTCGCCTCGAAGGTACGAACGTCGAAATGGGCAAGGAAATCATCAAGAATTCCGGCCTGAACGTCATCCCCGCCGATGACCTCGACGACGCCGCCCAGAAAATTGTTGCCGCTGTGAAAGAGGCCTAAGCAAACATGTCCATTCTCATCGACAAATCTACCAAGATCATCGTCCAAGGCCTGACCGGCAATACCGGTTCGTTCCACACCAATCAGGCGCTGGAATATTACGGCACCCAGATGGTTGCCGGGACGCACCCGAAAAAAGCTGGCCAGAAATGGGCTGCCGACAATGGCACCGAACTGCCGATCTTCGCCAATGCCGGTGAAGCCGCCAAGGCAACCGGCGCCAATGCGTCCGTGATCTATGTGCCGCCAGCCGGCGCAGCGGCCGCCATCGAAGAAGCCATCGACGCGGAAATCCCGCTGATCGTCTGCATCACCGAGGGCGTTCCTGTGCTCGACATGGTGCGCGTGAAGGCGAAACTGGAAAAATCCAGCTCGCGCCTGATCGGTCCGAACTGCCCCGGCCTGCTGACGCCGGAACAGTGCAAGATCGGCATCATGCCCGGCAAGATCTTCCAGAAGGGCACCGTCGGCGTCGTATCGCGCTCCGGTACGCTGACCTATGAAGCCGTCTACCAGACCTCGCAGGCGGGCCTCGGCCAGACCTCTGCGGTAGGCATTGGCGGCGATCCGGTCAAGGGCACCGAGTTCATCGACGTGCTGGACATGTTCCTGTCCGACGACGAGACCCAATCGATCATCATGATCGGTGAAATTGGCGGCAGCGCCGAAGAGGAAGCTGCGCAATTCCTGATCGACGAAGCCAAAAAGGGTCGGAAAAAACCGATGGTCGGCTTTATTGCGGGCCGGACTGCGCCGAAAGGGCGTACGATGGGCCATGCCGGTGCTATCGTTTCAGGCGGCCAGGGCGATGCCGAGAGCAAGATCGCGGCGATGGAAGAGGCGGGTATTCGCGTCTCCCCGTCGCCCGCTCGTCTCGGTACGACCATGGTCGACGTATTGAAGGGCTAGCGCCCGGATATACATCTAAGCCAGGACGGCCCGTCCGGGCCAGTCTGGCGAGGCCAGCATCTGTCCCCGCACAGGCCGTCCTAGAGAACTTCAGTCCCGGTAGGAACCGGGCAAGTATTTTGTTCCTTAATGTCAGGGAGCAGGTCCCAAAGGACGGATTGAAAAATGGCAGATGATGGCAGCCCGGTAGACGGCTCGCGCGGCGCAGGTAACAGCGCCATGCTGGAAACAGCGTTCCTGTATGGCGGCTCAGCCCAATGGCTGGAGCAGATGCAGGCCGCATATGCGAAGAATCCCGCGTCAGTTCCCGAGAGCTGGCGCGAGTTCTTTGCCGAACTGGGCGATGATTCGGGCGACGCCGCGCGCAATGCCGGGGGCGCCAGCTGGAAACGGGGCGACTGGCCCCGTCCGGTCAGCGATGAACAGGTCGCCGCCTTCGACGGCAACTGGGCGCTGGTCGAGCCGAAGCTCGAAAAGAAGCTGAAATCTGCCAGGCCGGGCGCCTCTGCCGAGGAAATCGCCCAGAACGTCAAGGATTCGATCCGCGCGATCATGATGATCCGCGCCTATCGCATGCGTGGTCACTTTGCTGCGCAATTGGACCCGCTGACGCTCGATTCGCCGGAAAGCCAGCCGGAACTCGATCCGGCCAGTTATGGCTTCGGGCCGGAAGACATGGGCCGCAAGATCTTCATCGACGGCTATCTCGGGCTCGACCATGCCACTGTCAGCGAGATGCTGGACATCCTCCAGCGGACCTATTGCTCGACGCTCGGTATCGAGTTCATGCACATTTCCGATCCGGAAGAGAAAGCCTGGCTGCAGGAACGTATCGAAGGCCCGGACAAGGGCGTTGCGTTCACCGAGCAGGGCAAGAAGGCGATCCTCGCCAAGCTGATCGAAGCGGAAACATTCGAACGTTTCCTGCACAAGCGCTATCCGGGTACGAAGCGGTTCGGCCTCGACGGCGGGGAAGCCGCTGTGCCGGCGCTGGAACAGATCATCAAGCGCGGCGGCGCGCTTGGCGTGCGCGAGATTGTTGTCGGCATGCCGCACCGGGGCCGCCTCAACATGCTGGCCGCCGTGATGGGCAAGCCCTACGAGCAGATCTTCCACGAATTCCAGGGCGGTAACACGCAAGGCGCCGGCGAGTTCGGCTCGGGCGATGTGAAATACCATCTCGGGGCGTCGTCTGACCGCGAGTTCGACGGCAATGAAGTCCATTTGTCCATGAACGCCAACCCGTCCCACCTCGAAGCGGTGGACCCGGTTGTGCTGGGCAAGTCGCGCTCGAAGCAGGAAATGCTGCATCGGGAAAGCGGGACGCTGGATCGCTCGACGGTCCTGCCGCTGCTGCTGCATGGCGATGCCGCCTTTGCCGGGCAGGGCGTCGTGTCCGAATGTTTTGCGCTGTCGGGCCTGTCGGGCTATCGCACGGGCGGGACGATCCACTTCATCGTGAACAACCAGATCGGCTTCACCACGAGCCCGATCTATTCCCGGTCTTCTCCGTACCCGTCGGATGTTGCCCTGATGGTCCAGGCGCCGATCTTCCACGTCAATGGCGACGATCCGGAAGCGGTGACCTATGCGGCCAAGATCGCGACCGAGTACCGCCAGAAATTCGGCAAGGACGTGGTCATCGACATGTTCTGCTATCGCCGCTTCGGGCACAATGAGGGCGACGAGCCCATGTTCACCCAGCCGGTGATGTACACCAAGATCAAGGGCCATGCCTCGACCCGCGAGATCTATGCCGAGCGCCTGGTCAAGGAAGGTATCCTGACGGCCGAGCAGGTCGAACAGCAAGTGGTCGATTTCGAAGCCTATCTCGACCGCGAGTTCGAAGCCGGCAAGACATTCGAAGCCAAGAAAGCCGACTGGCTGGACGGCGAGTGGAAAGGCCTCGGCCTGCCGGATGATGATGAGCGTCGCGGCAAGACCGGCGTGGCCAAGAAGCGCCTGCAGGGCATTGGCCAGACCATCACCACGGTGCCGGAAGGGGTCGACATTCACCGCACGCTTGCGCGCGTCATCGACGCACGCTCGACCGCCATCTCGAAAGGGAAGGGGCTCGATTGGGCGACGGCGGAGCATCTGGCGTTTGCGACCTTGCTCGACGAGGGCTTCCCGGTGCGCCTGTCCGGACAGGATAGCGGCCGCGGGACATTCTCCCAGCGCCACAGCCACATCATCGACCAGACCAATGGCGACCGCTACACGCCGCTGAACAATATCAGTGACAAGCAGGCCCATTACGAAGTGATCGACTCGCTTCTGTCGGAAGAAGCCGTGGTTGGGTACGAGTACGGATATTCGCTGGCCGACCCGAACACGCTGACCATGTGGGAAGCCCAGTTCGGTGACTTCTCCAATGGCGCGCAGGTCTTCTTCGACCAGTTCATCTCGTCGGCAGAGCGCAAATGGCTGCGCATGTCGGGCCTCGTGCTTCTCCTGCCGCATGGCTATGAAGGTCAGGGCCCGGAGCATTCCTCGGCCCGCCTCGAGCGCTTCCTGCAAATGTGCGCGGAAGACAATTGGCAAGTCTGCAATCTGACGACGCCGGCGAACTATTTCCACGCCCTGCGCCGCCAGATCCATCGCGACTTCCGCAAGCCGCTGATCATCATGACGCCGAAATCCCTGCTGCGTCACAAGCTGGCGACGTCCAGCCTGGATGACATGAGCACGAAATCCTCGTTCCACCGTATCCTGTGGGATGATGCCGAGACGCCGGGCCGTGAAGGCAAGGTGAAACTGGTGAAGGACAACAAGGTGCGCCGCGTCGTCCTGTGTTCGGGCAAGGTCTATTACGACCTGTTCGAAGCCCGCGAGGAAAGCGGTGTGGACGATGTCTACCTGCTACGCGTCGAGCAGTTCTATCCGGTGCCGCGCAAGTCGCTGATCCATGAGCTGAAGCGCTTCCCGCAGGCCGAGATTGTCTGGTGCCAGGAAGAGCCGCGCAACATGGGCGGCTGGACCTTCATCCGGGACGAGCTGGAATGGTGTGCCAACCAGGCTGGCCTGGAACGCACGCGCCCTTCCTATGCAGGGCGTCCGCCGTCGGCCGCCACGGCAACAGGCTTGCTGTCCAAGCACAAGGCCGAGCAGGATGCCCTGATCTCGACGGCCCTTGGCAAAGACCCTGTAGCTGACAACATCGTCGCCACCTGATTCTGATTATTACAAACGGACTGATTTCATGACCGATATCACAGTGCCTACACTCGGCGAGAGCATCACCGAAGCCACGGTTGGCCAATGGCTGAAAGCCAAGGGCGATTCCGTGAAGAAAGACGACGTGCTTGTCGAACTCGAAACAGACAAGGTGTCTGTCGAGGTTTCCGCCACCGAAGACGGCGTCCTGTCGGACATTGTCGCCAATGAGGGCGATACGGTCGAGATCGGCGCGCTGCTCGGCAAGCTGTCCGGCGGCAATGGCGCTGCGGCGAAGCCTGAAACGGCTGCGGCGGCGCTGCCGGCACATGGCGGCCCGAAGGATCCGGGCGGCGTTCCCGGCAAGGCCGACAAGGGCGAACTGGTGGATGTTGAAGTGCCGACGATGGGCGAGAGCGTCGCCGAAGGCACGCTGTCCACCTTCCTCAAGGCACCGGGCGACCCGGTGAAAAAGGACGAGACGATCGCCGAGATCGAAACCGACAAGGTGGCGCTTGAAGTGCCATCCCCAGCGGACGGCGTTCTCGCCGAATTGCTGGTCGGCGAAGGCGACTCGGTTACGCCGGGCTCAGTGATTGCCCGTATCAGCGCTGGCGGCTCGGCCCCGGCCGCTGCTCCGGCTGCGTCGAAGCCGGCCGCTACCACATCTGCGCCCGCCGCGACGGGAGACCGTCCGGTCGCACCGTCCGTGCGCCGCATCTCCACCGAAGCCGGCGTCAACCCGGCCGACATTCCAGGGTCTGGCCGTGATGGCCGCGCGACGAAGGCTGACGCGATGAATTATGTGAACAGCGCCCCGAAAGCGGCGTCTGCCCCGGCAGAAGCGAAAGCGCCGCGCGATATTGGCCCACGCGAAGAACGTGTCCGCATGACGCGCCTGCGCCAGACCATCGCCCGCCGTCTGAAAGAGGCCCAGGACAATGCGGCCATGCTGACGACATTCAATGATGTCGACATGGGCGCGATCATGGACCTCCGCAAAAAGCATCAGGAAGCCTTCGTGGCCAAGCACGGCATCAAGCTGGGCTTCATGAGTTTCTTCGTGAAAGCGTGCGTCAACGCGCTGAAGGAAGTGCCTGCGGTGAACGCCGAGATTGATGGCACCGACATCATCTACAAGAATTATTATGACATCGGCGTCGCGGTCGGCACCGACAAGGGCCTCGTCGTGCCGGTCGTGCGCGACTCCGATGACCTGTCACTGGCCGGTATCGAGAAATCCATTGCCGACCTCGGCAAGCGCGCCCGCGATGGCTCGCTGACCATTGGCGACATGCAGGGCGGCACGTTCACCATCTCGAATGGCGGCATCTATGGCTCACTGATGTCGACCCCGATCCTGAACCCCCCGCAGTCCGGCGTGCTCGGCATGCACCGGATCGAACAGCGCCCGGTGGCCATCAATGGCGAGGTCAAAATCCGCCCGATGATGTATCTGGCCCTGTCCTATGACCACCGGATCGTTGACGGCAAGGAAGCCGTGACCTTCCTCGTCCGCGTCAAGGAAGCCCTGGAAGACCCGGAGCGTATGCTCCTCGAAGTCTAGGCTTTCGCGGTCACCCATCCCCGGATCAGTCCTGCCTGCATACATTGTGCAGGTGGGACGAACCCGGCGGATTCCATCATCGCTTCAACCTCCGCCGGGCCGTGGCAGGCGAAGAGGGTTCCGAACATCTCCTTGTAGCGTTCGCGCCCCTCGGCGTTCATGCCCGCGCGGGACATGAGGCGTAGCCAGAGATCCCTCACGGCCGGAAAGTCTGGTGCATCGGTATCGTAACAGAGATCAGCATTGAAGACCGGCGCGCCTGGCTTCAGCCGCTCCGCAATGGAACGGAAATAGGCCGTCCGCTCCTCTGCGCCTGTCAGGAAATGTGAGACCAGCATGCTGGCTGCGGCGTCGAACGCCTCATCCGGGATGGCGGAGACATAGGCGGCGCGGAACGTGCAGCGCGCTTCGAACCCTTCGGCCTGGGCGTGCTGACGAGCGACGGCCAGCATCGCCTCGGAGGGGTCAACAAGGGTGAACTGCCAGTTCGGATAGATCGCTGCTAGATGGCGCACTTCCGCCCCCGTGCCGGCGCCGGCGACGAGAATGCGAGCGGTGTCCGGCAGTTCGCCCAGATGGGCTTGCAGGACCAGATGCATCATATCCTTGATGGGGTGCAGCTCCTCGAACTGCGCGTCATAATTGACCGCATGGTCCGGGCCGAAGGCCTCGGACACATCAAACTTGTTGGACATGAGCGCTGATCCTCTAAATGTTATTATATAACGTTAAAGGAGGAGCCCTGACGCTGCAATGGGAAAAGCGGGGGCGGGGCAATTCTCTGGTGCGCATGAAAAGAGGGCGGGTGCTCTTTCTGAGCACCCGCCCTTTCGCGTCGTCCCCTTGTCGCGGGTTGCCGGGGGGCATGTCCCCACCCACCGCGATGTGTTGCATGTATTACGCGATACAACACATGTCAGGGTGATAGAGGGGGCTGATTGAACCCTTCCCCAATGCCTTGTTATTTCAGGTTCATTTGCTCCAAGGTAGCAAAAGGAGTACGCTTTGGTGCACTCAACAGGCGAATTTGACTTCACCTTCGCCTGTGTGTGAGCGCACACAAACGGAGGCGATGGGTCGTGCTGGGCTGGCATTTTCCGAGCGAATTTTGTTAGCGCGCGCAACCAGGGGCTCCCCAAAGCGTATCTGATTGAGCCGTAATGGGCACAACACAAATTAAGGGGACTAACTCACATGGAAGAATTCTGGCGAAATACGGTCGACCAGGCGCAGGCCTATGGCCCGCAGCTGATCAAGGCCGCCCTGGTCATGATTGCCTTCATCATCGGCGCCTTCATCGTGCGCTGGCTGATTGCCGCGGCGATTGACCGGACGGGCCTGGCCAAGAAGGCCAATGCCTCGACCACCACCAGCGACAGCAAGTCGCTCGGCACCAGCCTCGCGGAGGCCGCCTTCTGGGTCACCATCCTTATCGGCCTGATGCAGGCGCTGGCCATTGCCGGCGCAACGCAGATCTCCAGCGCGCTGCACGGCGTGATCGATCCGATCCTGGCCTATCTGCCCAATGTTATCGGGGCGGCGCTGATCTTCGGTATCTTCATCATCATCGCAAATGTGGTGCGTGAGACGCTGAAAGCCGTACTGGTGTTTGGCGACGGCATGCCGGAGCGCTTTGGTCTTGCGACGGGCCGGGTCAACATTTCCGGCATCGTGGCCTCCGTTGCGTTTGCGGTCCTGGTCATCATTGGGGCCATCATGGCATTTGATGTGCTGGCCATCGAGGCAATTTCGGCCCCGGCCAATGAGCTGCTGACCGACATTATCGGCATTATCCCGAATGTGCTGGCCGCTGGCGTGATCCTCGCAATCTTCGTGTTGATTGGCCGGTTCGTGGCAAATCTGATCCTGAAGACCCTGCCGGGAACGGGTGTGGATTCAGCGGTTGCCGAACTCGGCCTGCTGAAAGGCGCCGACATGGGCCTGACGGCCAGCAAAGTGATCGCCCGCGTCTCCCTGTTCCTGATCGTCCTGCTGGGCCTTGTTGCCGCGCTGAACGTGCTGGGCATTGAATCGCTGACCTATGCGATGAATGTGGTGCTCGATATGGGCGTCCAGATCATCTTTGGCGCGCTGATCATCTTTGCCGGTGTCTTTGTGGCCCGGCTGGTCAGCTCGGCCATGGATTCCACAGGGGCAGGGGCAACCGATGTCACCGCCCGCGTGATGAAATGGATCATCATCATCCTGTCGGTGATCCTCGGCATCTCCCGCATGGGTCTCGACCCGACGGGCGGCGTCTTCATCCTGGAAGTGGCCAAGTGGATGGTCATCGGCGGCGCTGCGGCCTTCGCCATTGCTTTTGGCTGGGGTGGCCGCGACTGGGCGGCACGGATTCTCGAATCCTGGCGCAGCACGCGCTAATCAACGCCAAGCCTGTAGAGAGGGGCCGCCTTGCAAGGGCGGCCCTTTTTCATGCGCGCAGCCTCCGGGGGCGCTTCGTCGCAGCTGCTTTGTTGCGAGGCAAAGCCGGGTCATATATGCGCAAGCATCTCGTCAACAGGGCATTTTCCGCATGACCACCTACACTTCCGACCAGCGCCGCCACTCATCCGAGACGGCTGAAACCATGGCCGATGTGCGCTACGAAATCGACCGGATCGACCGGCTGCTCGTCGAAATCCTGGCCGAGCGCCAATCCTTCATGGACGCGGCGGCCCGCATCAAGCCGGACCGGTCGAAAGTGCACGATGCCGCGCGGATCGAGGATGTGGTGACAAAGGTGAAGGCGGCGTGCGAGGGCGCAGGCCTGTCGCCAGCCATAGCGGAACCCGTCTGGCGGACGCTGATCGACCGCTGCATTGCCTATGAATTCGGAAGCTATGACGCCCGGCGCGGCGGCGGCGATGTGAATTCGTAAAGCACAAGGGCGACCTCTTCCAGCGTGTCGCCCAGGGCATCCTTGATATCGCTGATCAGAACGGCCGCTGCGGTAACGCTGGGCGGTGTGTCCGCCCGGCCGGCCTTTTCCGCCTTTTCGCATTTCGATGCCAGCAGGATAGCCCCGATGCCGAGGCTCGCGCCTTTCAGCGTGTGCGCGGCGTCGGCCCATTGGGTCGCTTCAGCGTGTGGATCCAGCATGCGGGACCAGATTTCGGCCTGATGACGGAAGATTTCGATCACTTCCACGGCGAGATCGGTGTCATCGCCCGTCATGGCCTTGAGGTGTTCGCGATCGAGCAGGGCGAAAGTCTGGGTCATGTCAGAACGCTCCGATAGGCGACAAGCGTGCCATGAGGCTGCTGCGCAATCGTTAACAGGCGTGTAGAGGCCGCAAATTCCTCCTTTGGATGAATTTATCGATTGTCGGAAAGCCGAACTTGAATTATTATTCATGTGCGCCCGAATTCACGGGGCATGCACTATTTTGGCTCTGGGGATTTACGATGTTGGCTTTCATCGTTCTGGTTCGTAATCTGGTTTTGGCAGCTACTTTGGCGTGGCTGGGGCTCGAATTCGCGCCGGAGCAGGATGATACGCCAGAGGCTTCCCGCCAGGATACTGTGGTGACGGCGCTTTTCGGCCGCTGAGGTCGCTAACGGCCGATACCTAGAAATGCACACATTCTGGTCTCGCGCCGGGCGAAATGTCGCGGTATACTCTCGTCATGAACGAAATGCCCGCCGCTCGCCCGTCTGGCCGCGACCTGCTGGTCAGGCAAGAGGCGTCTGAAAACTTCGAGCTTGCCCGTAGTGGGGGGAGCTGGATGGTTGTGGCCGGTTTTGTCGTGGCGTTTTCCTGGATGTTGGGCGCCGCTGCAATGGCGATCGGCATCTGGGGCGTGGACGGGCTGAAGGAATTGCAGCCTCTGGTCCTGGTCGGGGGGGCCATGGCGCTGGTCGTGCCAGCCCTGTTGATGATCATGGCTGGCTATATGGGCCGCACGAACCGCCGCTCCGCCGCCTCCAACGCCCTCGTCATGGAAGCCGCAGTGCGCCTGATGGCCCCTGCGCGCGAAGCCGGCACCGAGGGCATCACCTTTGCCGAACAAATGAAACAGGCCGCCGCCGAAGTGGATCGCGCGATGGCGCACGCCCTGTCGGCGATGAAAGCCATGGCTGGCGAGATCGGCGATGAGCGCCTGCGGCTCGAATCGGTTGCGTATGCCAGCGCGGACAATGCCCGTGACCTGACCGAACGGCTTGGCCAGGAGCGTCATGCCCTTGAAGGGCTGGCCCGCGACCTGCGCACACACATGCAATCCCTGAACGAAGCCATCCCGCGTCAGGCGCAGATGATGGTGAAAGCGGCGCGCGATGCGAGTGAGGAAGTCTCCCGCGCCGACGAGGCGCTGGAAAACCGTCTGCAGTCCATGCAGCTGGCCGGCCGGACCCTGTCCGAGAAACTGGTGGAGCTGGACGCGCTGGCGCGCGATGCCGCCACACGCACCGAAACGCTGACCTTTGCGGTCACTCGGGTAGAGGAAAAGCTCGACCAGTCCCGCCGGACCGTGGACGCCGCTGTCAGGGCAGGGGAGATTGCCGCCGCTGCCGCGATGACAACCGGCGACGCGCTGACCGAGGCCGTATCCTCGGCACTGGATGGGGCGCGTCGCGCCAATCACGAGATCAACACATCGACCCGCGAAGCGGCCGAGAATGCCGCGCGCGCGTTGGCACGTCTCCGCGAAGCCGGCGACGAAGCCGCTGCCGCGATCCGGTCCGCCGAATATGCGGCCAAGGCCGACACGGTACGGCTGGAGCACAAGGTGCGTCAGGCAAGCTCACTGGCCGAGGCCGACGACGCCCCGGCCCAGCCGGTTGCGCCGGAACCTGCCCCCCCGCCTCAGCCAACCATCATCCCGGCCGCAGCGGAGCCCGTGCCGGATCGCGCGGAAACCCTGCATGCCGAGCCTGAGCTGGACGAGGACGAACCGTTCGAGCCGACCCCCGTGCGCAATGGCAACGGGCATAGCAATGGTTATCATCTGAGCGACCGCAACGGTCACACGCCGGAACCGCCTGCCGCGCCCAAGCCGAAGGCCCAGCCGCGCGCGAGCATGGAAGATGAATTGTTCGATGCGGCCGCTGACGCACTGGCGAGTGCCGCGCTGACCGACGAACCGGATGCGCCGTCAGAGGATGACACATGGGATCTGAGCCGCGCGCTGGAACAGAAGGTGTCAGAGCCTGAACCGCAGCAATTGCGCCGCCGTCACGATGATACGCCGACCGAAGACCCGCTGCCGGACGACACACCGCGCCGTCGCGCGACGGATCTTGCCCCGGACACATCCGATATCCTTGAGCCGGACCCACTCCCGGAAGCGCCGGATGAGCCGATGCCGCTTGTGCCTGTCCGTCCGTCTTCCCCACCTTCCTCGGGCGCGGAAATGGGCTGGCGCGACATCATTTCGGACATGAGCCGCGAAGACAAACCCCTCCGCGACCGCGAGGATGTGGCCGAGGAACTGATCGAGCGGTTGCAGACATCCGGCATTGTCCTGCCGGAAGCGATCCGCCCGAAAGCGAAGCGCAAGATCGCCGAGGCCGCCCGTCGCGGCGACAAGGAGCGCAAATCCGCGATCCTGTCCCAGGCCGGACGACAGGTGGACCGGGTCACGCAGCGCTTGCGCAATGACCGGGACTTGATGGACCTTGCACGGGACTTCCTCGACATGGAGTCTGAGGATGCGCTGCACGCGCTGGAGCAGACCCAGAAGACCGGTCGCAATGCCAGCGCCCGGCTTGCGGCCTACCTCCTGCTCGACGCGGCGCTCTGATCAGCCGCCCAGCAGGACGATCCCGATCACGCCCGAGGCCACCAGCAGGATGCCCGCAAGCTCGCGGGGGGTGATGCGTTCCCGGAAGACCAGGTGAGAGGCGGCCAGCGTGAACAGGATTTCGACCTGACCGACGGCCTTTACACTTGCGGCGTCCTTCAGGGTGAATGCCATGACCCATGCCATGGACCCGATAAAGCCAATGACGCCGACCCAGCCAGCATTATGCCAGGCGCGGAAGAGTTTGCGGACCTGTCCCCGTTCGCGCACGCCCAGCCACGCCAGCAGCACGGCCGACTGAACCAGCGTGACGAAGGCGAGCGTGGTGGTCGTGCTCAGCAACAGGCTCGCCTCCCCGAGCGACAGGGATGCCCCCCGAAGCGACACGGACGACACCGCGAAACATGCGCCGGACAACAGGCCGATCCAGAGCGATCCGTCCGGCGTCCATCTGCCCCCGGCGCCCTTGGGCAGGGATATCAGGATAATGCCAAAGATGCTGGTGAGAATGGCCAGCAGGGCCGGCAGGGTCAGGGCGTCACCCAGGAGAACGATGCCGACCAGGGCCGCCTGAATGGGTTCGGTCTTGGTGAAGGCAGTCGCCGCCGCGAAATTGGCCCGCGAGAACAGATGGATCAGCAGGCCCGTGGCCGCGACCTGGCTTATCCCGCCTACAAGGGCGTAGGCAAAGAAAGCGCCCGGCGGCGCGGGCAGGGGCTGGCCCCGTCCGAAGGTCAGGGCCACCAGCAGGCCGATCGCCAAGGGCGCCGCATAGACAAAACGCGAGGCGGTCGCGCCCCATGTGCTGAGCGACGTTTTCAGCTGTTTCTGAAGCGCAGAGCGGACATTCTGGCAGAATGCAGCCGCCAGCGTCATGGGAATCCAGAGATCCATGCAGCAATACTCTTTGAGGGAGGTGGGGCTTGTCTAGGCGGCCTGTGACCGCTTCGCCTTGCGCGCTTCCAGCTTGTTCACGGCGTGGAGATACGCTTTCGCGCTCGCCACCAGCGTGTCCGGATCGGATGACCGGCCGGTCGACATGATGCCCTCGCAGTTGAGACGGACCGACACCGTGGCCTGCGCATCCGTGCCACCGGTGACCGCATGGACCTGATACAGTTCCAGCTTGCCTTCATGCGGCACGATTTCGCGGATGGCATTGAAGACGGCATCAACCGGGCCATTGCCGCGGGCGATGGCGTATTTGTCTTCGCCGTCCACGATCAGGTCAATCTCGGCGGTCTGGGGCGCATCCGTTCCGGCAACGACCCGCAACCGCTTGAACGCGATCCGCTCGCCTTCTGCGGCCAGCTGGTCGTCGACGAGCGCGATGATGTCGTCATCGAAGACATGCTTCTTGCGGTCTGCGAGGGCCTTGAAGCGCTTGAACGCATCGTTCAGCGGATCGCCTTCCATCGTGTAGCCGAGCGCTTCCAGCTTGTCGCGGAAGGCGTGGCGACCGGAATGCTTGCCCATGACCAGTGAGGTCTTGGCGACGCCGACATCTTCGGGCCGCATGATTTCATATGTCTCGGCATTCTTCAGCATGCCATCCTGGTGGATGCCGCTTTCATGCGCGAAGGCGTTCTTGCCGACGATGGCCTTGTTGTACTGGACCGGGAAGCCGGTGATGCGGCTGACCATGGCCGAGGCGCGAGAGAGGTAAGCCGGCTTGATATTGGTCTCGAAGGGCAGCGTGTCGCTGCGCACCTTCATCGCCATGACGATCTCTTCCAGCGCGGCATTGCCGGCGCGTTCGCCGAGACCGTTGATGGCGCATTCCACCTGACGCGCCCCATTGGCGACGGCGTTGATGGAGTTCGCGACAGCGAGCCCAAGGTCATTGTGGCAGTGCGCCGACCAGATGACCTTGTCGGAGTTCGGGATTGTCTCGATCACACGGCGGAACAGGGCACCATACTCGTCGGGATGCGAATAGCCGACTGTGTCGGGCAGATTGATCGTGGTCGCGCCGCTGGCAATGGCCAGGTCGATACATTTGCATAGGAAGTCGAAATCGGTGCGGGTAGCGTCTTCGGCGCTCCATTCGACATCGTCGGTATGGTTGCGCGCCTGCGCGACCGAGCGACCGACCGCTTCGAGCACGGCGTTCGGGCCCATTTTCAGCTTGTGCTTCATGTGGACCGGGCTGGTCGAGATGAAGGTGTGGATGCGCGGACGGGCCGCTTTCTTCACCGCTTCAGCGCAGCGGTCGATATCGTTCGGCGTCGAGCGGGCGAGGCCGCAGATGATGGCGGATTTCGATTGTTCGGCGATGGCGCTGACGGCGGCGAAATCGCCTTCGGACGCGGCCGGGAAGCCCGCTTCGATGACATCGACGCCCATGGTCTCCATCAACTCGGCGAGTTCGAGCTTTTCATTATGGGTCATGGAGGCGCCAGGCGATTGCTCGCCGTCGCGCAAGGTCGTGTCAAAAATACGGATATGAGGATTGGATGAGGTGGACATTTTGGAGCTACCGGGTCTGGGGATGGGAAAAAAGGCTGATGTTGACCCCTGACCGCGCGGCTGCCCTGGCTGACCCTAGGCAGACATCACCGGCCAGGGGCCGGTAAGCAGTAGTTGAAGAGGCAATTTATTCCACATGGGGTGTTACATCGGCCTAAGGTGCGGTGCTGTCAACCTTGTTTTGAGGGATCAGGGCAACAGATTGCCCGGCTTTCCGCATTCTGGCTCGGGCATAGGCGGCCAGGGCCACATAGACGCCGATGGCGGCGGCGGCCGCTGCGATCGCGACACCTGGATTCCCCTTGAGAGCGGCAAACAGGCTTTGTCCGGCAAACGCGATCAGGGCGATCTTGGGGATAATGCCGACGCCCATGCCCGCCCAATACTGCAGGAATTTCGCATGGCTGACCCCGAACGCCATGTTGACGAGCAGGGCAGGGCCCGCGGGCACATTCCGGACAATCGCGCTGGTCATCATGGCATTCCTGCCCACAAAGCCCGACAGTTTGTTGGCGGTTTCCCCGGCATAGCGCCGGAAGGTCTTCTCCCCGGCCAGACGCCCGGCATAGAAAGTGGCGGCGCCGGCCACCATGTTGGCAATCCAGCCAAGGATTGCGCCAAGCCACGGGCCGAACATGGCAATCGCGATGGCCAGCAGCGCGAATTGCGGAATGCCGACAAAGGCACCGACCACGAATAGCAGGATCAGGGCCGGCAAGGCCCACGGGCTGGACGCAATGTCCTGCATGATGTCCTGCAAGGCGGCGACGTCCATCAGATTGGTCGTCTTTCCGATGATGAACAGGACGAGGATCACGGCCAGCGCGGTGGCGCCAATGATGGCACCGGTGCGCGCATTGGCATCCAGGATTCTTTTGGGGGCGGGACGAGTATCCATGAAGGCGCTTTCAAGGTCAGGGGGATTTACGTCAATCCGCCGCGTGCGGCAAAGTTAATTTCAGCAGGAGTTGATCGACCCGTACCGGCCAGATACGTAGTCTGCCGATCGATTGTAACCCTCAAGGATCCTCCGAATGACAGACCTTTCCCCTCGCCATGACTGGACCCGGGACGAAATCGCCACGCTCTACGCCTTGCCGCTCGACACGCTGATGGCGCAGGCACTCACGGTGAAACAGGCAAACTGGCCGGATGGGAAAGTTCAGAAATCGCAATTGCTGTCGATCAAGACAGGCGGCTGCGCCGAAGATTGCGGCTATTGCAGCCAGTCGGCGCATTTCGATACCGGGCTCGACGCCTCGAAGCTGATGCCGCTGGACGAGGTGGTGACTGCGGCCCGGCGGGCCAAGGAAAATGGGGCGGACCGGTTCTGCATGGGCGCGGCCTGGCGCAGCCTGAAGGATCGCGACGTGCCGAAAGTGGCCGCCATGATCGAGGCCGTGAAAGCCGAAGGCCTGGAGACCTGTGTGACACTGGGCATGCTGGATGAGGGACAGGCCGAAGCGCTGAAATCGGCTGGGCTCGATTACTACAATCACAATCTCGATACCTCGCCGGAATATTACGGTAAGGTCGTCTCGACCCGCACCTATGACGACCGGCTGGAAACCCTCGGTCGTGCGCGGACAGCGGGCCTGAAGCTCTGCTGTGGTGGCATCCTGGGCATGGGCGAGAGCCGGGATGACCGGATCGGCCTGATCCATGAACTGGCCAAGCTGAGGCCTCACCCGGAAAGCGTGCCGGTCAACATGCTGGTGCCGATTGAAGGCACGCCGCTGGGCCACAGCCCGGCTATTTCCGTCATCGAAATGGCGCGTGCCATCGCTGTCTGCCGCATCGTGTTTCCGCAAAGCTGGGTGCGCCTGTCGGCCGGGCGCGAAGGCATGACGGAAGAGGGACAGGCGCTTTGCCTGCTGGCTGGTGCGAACTCGATCTTTGTCGGCGACCGCCTGCTGACCACAGACAATCCGGAAATCGACGAGGATGATGCGCTGATGGGCCAGATGGGATTGGAGGCCGCCAGCCGGGAAGAGATGGAAGCCCCGGCGCGGCGCACCACGCTGATCGGTAGCTGATCCGCGCGTCCACCTACCGGGTCTGGCCGCCATCCACGGGCACAATCGCGCCGGTGATGAAGCTCGCGACCGGACTGAGCAGGAAGGCGGCGGCCGTGCCGATCTCTTCGGGTTTGCCGAACCGCTGAAGGGGCACTTCGCGCTGGATCCAACGTTTCCACGCGTCCCCGCGCTCGCCGTTGATGCGGTCTTCCCAATCTCCGCCGGGGAAGAGGATATTGCCGGGGGCAATCGCGTTGATGCGAATGTTGTTGCGGCCCGAAATATGGGCAAGTTCCTTGGTGAGGTGATTCATGGCGGCTTTCGACGTGCCATAGGTCAGCGGCGAGCCAAGGCCGGTCAGGCCGGCAATGGACGAGATCATCAGGATTGCCCCTTCGCCACGCGGGTCCATGCGGCGCAGCGCCGAGCGCGCGAGGAAGAACGCGGAATCGAGATTTTGCGAGATGCCGGCATCCCAGGTTGCGTCATCCACTTCATAGCCGGGGGGGCAGGGGTGGAGGCCGACATTGGCGACCGCGCCCCAAAGCTCGCCGAGTTCGTTCTCGATCGTGTCGATCATGGTGTCGACGGTCCGGGAGTTGCGCAGATCGCCCGCGCGGGCCCAGACATTGTCGTCTCCGAACTTTGCCGCGAGGCGGGCGCGTTGCGCTTCCAGCGTCTCCTCACCGCGCGCCGCCAGCGCGACCTTTGCGCCTTCGGCAAGGCAGGTTTCGGCGATGCTGAGGCCGATGCCCCGACTGGCGCCGGCAACGAAGATGGTTTTTCCCTTGAGTCCCAGATCCATGTGCGTGTCTCCCCTTGTGTTGTGAAGGCAGCGTAGACGCCTCATCGGCAAAGGAAATCCCCGCCCTCAGGGAAGGCGGGGAACAATGACGGGCAAAAGGCGGGATCAGGCAGCCTTGCGATAGCGTTCATTCACGCTTTCATCGAGACGGGGAGTCCGGGCGGTGACAGCTTTCACCATGCGTTCAAGCGCCGGGAAGAAGCGGACCCGCTCGAGGACCGGATTTGTGTAATTGGTAATGACGCAATAATGGGTGTCCTTGCCCATGCGGTGGTGGGCGGCATGGTGCTGGAAGGACTGGGCGACCCCGGTCTTCTGCAGGGCGGTGATCAGTTTGCCATTCTCCTTCGGGCTGCGATGTGCGGCGCGGTGGAACTCATTGGCAAAGATACCGAACAGGACGGCTGAGCCGGTGAACAGGTTCAGCGTGCCCGTGGCCCAGAAGCCGGCGAGGAACAAGGCGCCAAGCACGAAGACTTCCTTGTTGCGCGACAGGAATGAGCCGACGAGAAACGCCCGCGGCTTGAAATGGTGTTCCTGGTTGGCGCGGATCGTATGGCCCAGCACCGGCCATTTCGGATTTCCGTACCGGTCTTCGAACCAGTGGATAAGGCCGGAAATGAAATCGGCCAGGAACAAGCCCCCGAAAATGGACGCGGCGGACTTAAGGGCAGTAGCGACAATCGTGACCGGCATGGGGTCATCTCCTTCTTGCTGTCGAACACTCTCACAAATTAGTGTGTGAGCGTTTGCTTGCAAAAGAAGGCGAGAATGTGGCGAGTGAGAAAATAATCACTTATTTTGTTGGGATGGCACGTCGTAACGGGAAGGGACTATTCGTCTCGCAGGGGCTTCCGGGTCATCACAAAGACCGCCCCGATTGCGATCAGGCCCAAGCCTGCCCCCAGCACCCAGGGCTTGCGGTAGGCAAACGCAATGACGATGAGCGCGGCAATGCCCATGCCGGATAGAGCGGCGATCTTGGCCTGGCGCGCCATGGCGCCGGTTTCGAGAAACGTCTTGATGGCGGGGCCCGCGCCGGGCTGGCGATAGATCCAGTCGGCCCAGCTGGGATTGGATTTGGCAAATGCGAGAGCGGCGACAATCCAGAATATCGTGGTCGGCCAGATCGGAACGGCCAGCCCGATCGCGCCCAGCACGAAGGCCACACTCCCGACTGCGCGCCATATCCACATGACAAATCCATTCCCCGCCCAATGGCCGCTGGCAACCCCCAAAGCAGCACAGGCCACCCGAATGCGGCTGTAATTTGTAGAAATTTCTTTGATTTGACCCATTCGCGCCCTGTTCGCGCCGCCACGAAGATGTGTAAGAGTTGCAGGAAAGCTCAAAGGAGAGGGTTCATGTCGCACTTCGTATCGGGCAGGCGGGGAATTGGTCGGACTTTGGTCGTTGCCATGATGATCGCCGCGCTCGCGGCGTGTGGAGGCGACAAGGAAAGCCGGCAATCCGACACCGCCAGCGATGAAGGCACGATTGTCACCCGGTCCCCGGCGGACAATGTCGCCGCCCGGCAGCGCGAGCGCCGGCGCCAGGCTGCGCAGAACGAGGCCGAACAGGAATTCTCCTATTTCCGCTACCGGATCGATACCGCGACCGAGCAGCCGCTTGCCTGTTTCGTTTTTTCCGCGCCACTTGATCCGGAGGCGGATTATTCTCCCTATCTCGAATTTCGGCCGGCCTTCCGCCCGGCGCTCAGCGTCGAAGGACGGGAACTGTGTGTGGGCGGCCTGACCTTCGGGTCAGAGCGGTCGGCAACGCTGCTGTCCGGCCTGCCGGCCGCCGATGGCCGCACGCTGAAAAACGAGGAAGTGGTGCCGATCGATTTCGCTGACCGGCCGCCCTATGTCGGCTTCAAGGGCGCAGGCGTGATCCTGCCGCGCGAGGACGCTGACGGCCTGCCGATCGAAACGGTGAATGTTGATGAGGTCGAAGTGACCGTCTCGCGCATCAATGATCGCGCGCTGGCGTTCAAGTCGATCTCCGAAGGCCAAACCAATGCGCAGGGCCGGTATGCCTACACTTGGGGTGAGGACAATCCGGAAGATGTCCAGGAAGTCCTGTTCAAAGGGCGCATGGATGTGGCCAAGGAGCAGAACGCCCCGGTCGTATCCGTCTTCCCCTTGCAGGATGTTGTCGGCCCGCTGGAGCCCGGCGCGTATTATGTGACCGTCAAGGATGCCGCCGACCTCAGCAGCGCCGAACAACCGCCGGCCTCGTCCAGCCGCTGGATCATGATGACCGATCTGGCCATCACCGCCTATGAGGGCGGCAACGGGCTCGATGTCACGCTGCGCTCGCTGCAGGATGGCCGTCCCGTGCCGGACACGACCGTGCAACTCGTGGCCCGCAACAATGATATCCTTGCCGAAGGCCGCACCAATGAAGTCGGCCGTGTGGCGTTCGACGCGCCGATCACCAACGGCCAGGGCAATATGGAACCCAAGCTGATCCTGGCTTACAGCGCCAAGGGCGAACTGGCGGCACTGGACCTGACCCGTGCGCCGGTGGATCTGTCGGAATATGCCGTGGGTGGGCGCCGGACCGCCGGTGACATTGACGCCTTCATGTATACCGAGCGGGGCATCTACCGTCCCGGCGAGACCGTGCAGCTGACTGCGCTGCTCCGCGACCATACCGGCAAGGCCATCGAGGACCGGGCCGGCAATCTCGTGATCTATCGTCCAAACGGCCTGGTTGCCGAGCGTATCCGGTTCAATGATCCGGAAGCCTCTGCTGTGGTCGAGGCATACGACCTCACCAAGGGCGCATCCCGAGGCCAATGGCGCGCCACAGTGGAGATCGATGGCGTGTCCGGCGCCTCCGGATCGGTGAGCTTCTCGGTCGAGGATTTCGTGCCCCAGCGGATTGCCGTTGATCTGGGCACGGACAAGGACACACCCGTCCTGCTGGGCGAGACGCGCTCCGTGGAGGTTGCGTCCCGTTTCCTCTATGGCGCACCGGGCGCTGGCCTGACGGTCAAGTCCGAAGCGCGGATCGAAGCGGCCCCGAACCCGTTCCCCGAATTCAAGGGGTTCACCTTCGGCAAGCATGATGAGAGCTTCCGCGAGCGCATCCTGGAAATGGATGACACGACGACGGACGGGGCTGGGGTGGCGACGGTCAAGCTCGCCCCCGGCAATGCCGGCAGCAATGCCGGGCGCCCGCTGCGCCTAAATGCCGTTATCAGCGTTCTGGAGCCCGGCGGCCGCGCCGTCACTGAAAGCGTGCGGATTCCGTATCGCCCGGAACGGCTTTATGTCGGCCTGAAGCCCGGCTTTGAATATTCTGTCGAGGAAGGCCAGGATGCGGCCTATGAAGTCGTCGCGATGAATGAGAAGGGCCAGGCAATCGCCCAGCGGCTCACCTGGAAACTCCTCGCTATCGATTATCATTACGACTGGTACCGCGATGGCGACCAATGGCGCTGGCGCCGGTCGCGTACGGTCACCAAGGTCAATGAAGGCATCGTGACCACTCCGGAAGGCGGCAGCACCGAGATCCGGGTCTCCGGTCTCGACTGGGGCAGCCATGAACTGGTCGTCGAAGGCACGGACGCGAATGCGGCGGCCGTCTCCAGTGACGATTTCTATGTCGGCTGGGGCGGCGGCGTCTCTGAAGATGGCGCCGAGGCCCCGGACCGGGTCCGCATCATCGGGCCGGAGAAGGCGCCCTCTGCCGGACAGAGCGCCGACATCACGATCGTTCCGCCCTATCAAGGTCAGGCACAAGTCGTCGTGGCAACAGATCGCATCCTGTCAGTCCAGAATTTCTCGGTCAGCGCGCAGGGCACGAATGTGACGCTGCCGGTGACGGATGAATGGGGCGAAGGCGCCTATGTCATGGTGTCAGTCTATACCGAACGTGACCCGATCCTGCGGGCGAAACCCCGCCGCGCGGTCGGCGTAAGCCATATCCCGGTGGACATGGGTGCGCGCACCTTCGATCTGACGCTGAACGCGCCGGATATTGCCCGCCCGGTGGGTGAGCAGGTGATTGAGGTCGAGTTCGAGAATGGCCCGCGCGAGCCGGTCTTCCTGACGCTTGCCGCCGTGGATGAAGGCATTCTCAGCCTCACCAAGTTCAAGAGCCCGGACCCGGTCAGCTATTATTATGGCAAGAAGGCGCTCGGCGTTGAAATGTACGACGATTACGGACGCCTGCTCGACCCGAACATGGGTATGCCGGCTGAAGTCCGCTCTGGCGGTGACCAGTTGGGCGGCGAAGGCCTGTCCGTGGTGCCGGTGAAGTCGGTCGCCCTGTTCTCCGGCCTCGTGGATGTCGGCCGGTCCGGCAAGGCAAAGATCCGACTTGAACTGCCGGAATTCAACGGCGAACTGCGCCTGATGGCGGTGGCCTGGTCACGGTCAGGACTTGGCTCAGCGGAATCCAGCATGATCGTGCGCGAGAAAGCGCCGTCTGACCTCATCATGCCACGCTTCCTGGCGCCGGGCGACGAGGCCCAGCTGACGGCCAGCATCGACAATGTCGAATTGGGGCCTGGCGAGTTCACGGCCGAAATCTCGGCCGACGGTCCGGTGGATGTCGCAGATGGCAAGCTGACGCGGTCGCTCGCGACAGGGGCCCGTGCAGATGTGCCCGTTCGCATAGACGCCGAGTCCGAAGGCATCGCAACGGTCAATCTGGCCGTCAGCGGACCCGGCAATTTCGAGACGGACCGGACCTACCAGATCCAGACCCGTTCGCCTTACCTGCCGGTGACCAAGATCAGCCGGCAGTTGATGGAGCCGGGCGATACCTATTCGGTCAGCGCAGATTTGCTGGACGGGCTCGTGCCGGGCTCTGCCACGATCAGTGTCGGCTATTCGACCCTGCCAATGGATCCTGCGACGCTTTACGCCTCGCTCGACCGCTATCCGTATGGATGCACCGAACAGACGACCAGCCGGGCCTTGCCCTTGCTCTATTCCGAGCAGCTGATCGCCATGGGCGCTCCGGAGCGCCGCGACGATCCGAAGACGCGTATCCAGACGTCGGTGAACACGCTGTTGAACCGTCAGGGCTCTGATGGGGCCTTCGGCCTGTGGCGGGAAGGGGACGGCTATGCTTCCCCGTGGCTCGGCGCTTATGTCACGGACTTTGTCTATCGCGCGAAGCAGGCCGGCTATGCCGTGCCGGAGGAGTCGCTGGAGCGGGCCTATGGGGCCTTGCGGGCGATCTCGACCGGGGATGCCTGGCGCGTATACGGGTATGACACCGACGTTTATGAGAGCCGTTATTCGAACGATACGGCAGAGAAGCTGATGCAGCGCTCGTCGGCCTATGCGCTCTATGTGCTGGCCAAGGCGGGCAAGGCGGATATTTCCCGCCTGCGTTACCTGCATGACCGCGAGCTGCAATCGATCGAGAGCCCGCTGGCGCGTGCCCACATTGGGGCTGGCCTCGCCATGCTGGGGGACCGGGCCCGGGCGGCCTCCGCCTTCAAGGCGGCCGAAGAGGCGCTCGGCTACAACAATACCGGTGACTATTACCAGACGCCGCTGCGCGACGAGACCGCCATCCTGGCGCTTGCCTCCGAAGCGGACATGCTGGACATGGTCGAACGTCTCGCCGCCAAATTGGGCGAGGATGCGCCGGACCCCAGCGGCCTGACCACCCAGGAGAAAGCTTTCGCGCTGCTCGCCGTCGACTCCCTCAACAAGGGTGCAGACGGCTTCCGGCTGAAGGTCGAAGGGCTTGGCCGCGGCAACAATAATGATCGCCAATACACCGTGACCGAAGGGCAGGCAGAAGAGGGCGTGACCTTCACCCTGGAGGGGCAGGCACCAATGTTCCGTACTGTGATGGTCAGCGGATCACCAGAGAAGGCGCCGCCTGCTGCGACCTCCAAGATGGGCGTCGACAAGGCGTTCTACACGCTGACCGGGGGGCGGGTGAATCTCTCCCGCATCAGCCAGGGCGACCAGCTGGTCGTGCGCTTGACGGTCTCGCCGCATGAGCGCCGCCTGAACCCCGTCATCGTGGCAGACTTGCTGCCAGCCGGGTTCGAGATCGAATCCGTGCTGCGCCCCGCTGATGGAAAGCGGGAATATGGCGGCTCCGGTGGGTTCGCCTATCTTGGCCAGATTGCCAATGTGCAGACCGCCGAGGCCCGGGATGACCGTTTCGTCGCGGCCGTGGATGTCTACGCGCAGCCCGTCACGCTCGCTTATGTCGTACGGGCCGTAACGCCGGGCGATTTCGCGATGCCGGGCGTGGTGGCCGAAGACATGTATCGTCCCGAAGTGTTCGCACGATCAAAGCCCGGCCGGGTGACGATCAGCGCGGCGCCAGGAACGATGGGAGGCGGTCAGTAGATCATGCTGACGCCTCGGCGTATCGTTATCGGGATAACCGCCCTGTTCGTGGCGGTTATCCTTGCGGACTGGACATTGCCGCCGCCGATTGACCGGGCGGGAGACATCTCTGCGCTGGTGACGGACCGGGAGGGCAGGCCCTTGCGGGCTTTCCCGACACAGGATGGACGGTGGCGGTTCCGGGGTGACCTCGACAAGATCGATCCCGAATTCATCGAGGCGCTGGTCCGGGTCGAGGACAAGCGCTTCTATATGCATCGCGGAACCGACTGGGCGGGCCTTGGCCGCGCCGTGATCGACTCTGTGAAGGCCGGGCGGGTCGTCTCAGGGGGATCGACCCTCACGATGCAAACGGCGCGCATGCTGGAGCCGAGGGACCGGAATGTCGGGTCGAAGCTGATCGAGATCGCCCGCGCCTGGCAGATCGAGCGGCGCCTGTCGAAGGACGAGATCCTCGAACTCTACCTGACCCTCACGCCGTATGGCGGGAACCTTGAAGGCGTGCGGTCGGCGAGCTGGAGCTATTTCGGGCATGAGGCCGACCGCTTGTCTGATGACGAGATCGCGCTGCTGATCGCGCTGCCGCAATCACCCGAAGTGCGCCGCCCGGACCGGCGGCCCGAACAGGCCCAGAAAGCGCGCGACTGGGTGGCGACCAAGCTCGGCTGGTATGGCGTGTTCAGCGAGGCCGACGTGGAGGAGGTGGCGACCTCTCCGGTCCCGACGCGGCGGCGTGACTTCCCGATGCGCGCCTGGCACGGCACGGAGAAGACGTTGGCGAGTGGTCCGCGCGAAGATGTGCGCTCCACGCTTGATGCAGGCCTCCAGGCTGAACTTGAAGCCATCGCCCTGCGCAAGGCAGAGGCCGAAGGGCCGGACGTGCAGGTGTCGGCCCTCGTCGTTCATATTCCGACCCGCGGCGTACGTGCGCTGGTCGGGTCCGCCTCGCGCGACCGGGCAGGGGGCTGGCTGGACCTGACCGCGCAGGCGCGGTCGCCGGGCTCCACCCTGAAACCTTTCATCTACGCCATGGCCTTCGATGATGGGCAGGCCGCGCCGGACACGCGCATTTCCGATTTGCCCAAACGCTTTGCCTCCTACCAGCCGGAAAATTTCGACCGGATGTTTCGCGGCGATGTGCGCGTGTCGGACGCCTTGCAGCATTCGCTCAACGTGCCCGCCGTCCTGATGCTGGACCGGGTCGGCCCGGAACGGTTCGCGGCGCAGCTGGCGCTGGCGGGCGCGCGGCCCCGGATCGGCGGCGGGGCAAACCATGATGCGGGGCTCGCTCTGGCGCTGGGCGGCGCGGGCCTGACTGCGCGGGAGCTGGCCGTGCTTTATGCCGCGCTCGGCGATGGTGGCGTGGCCAAACCGCTCGTCTGGCGCGCCGAGGAAGAGGCTGCGAGTTATGAGCGGATGGGCCGTCGACTGGTCAGCGCTGAAAGCGCGTCCGATATCATCCGTATCCTGCAAAATGCCCCGATGCCGGAAGGGCGCATGCCGGGCCGCTTGACCGCCGACGCGCCGCAGGTCGCGTTCAAGACGGGCACCTCCTATGGCTTTCGTGACAGCTGGGCGGCGGCGGTGTCCGGCGAGCACGCCATCATCGTCTGGGTCGGCCGCGCCGATGGCGCGCCGCGCCCCGGCAAGACCGGACGGGTGACTGCGCTGCCCTTGCTGTTCGAGGTTGCCGACCGCACAGCCCATCATTTGCGCGATGAAGGCGAAGCCCGCACGCGTCTGACCACACAGCGCAAAATCGAAACACGCGGTGCCCTGCATGACTTTTCGCCCGCAGCACCGCCGGAAATCATCTTTCCGCCCGCCAATGCAGAGCTATGGGCCGGAAGCGTTGATGGCGCGTCCGCGCGGGCCTTCGTGCTTGCTGGACGCGGGGAGGGACACCTCTCCTGGTACATCGACGGACGTCCGAGCGAAACCGATGATGCGGGCGCGCCGACCTGGTTGCCGACCTTGCCGGGCTTCTACACGATCACCGCCGTGGACGAGAGCGGCCGGGCGAGCCGGGTCAGGGTCCGTGTGCTGACGGGGCCATCCTGACGGGCCGGACTGCCCCATTGCTGACGCAGTTTGGCAATACGCCGGCAACACATTTCTGTCAACACTGCCTTTACGGCCTTCACGGCGGAGGGGAGACCGCCATATGAGGGACACAGCGCGGCGTGTGTTTGCCGCGTCAGGTTTTGAGTATCGGGAACTGTCATGCGTACACCATCCGCCCCCACGTTAACCATCGCTGCTGGCCTGGCTGCCATGGCGCTTGCTTTCTTTTCAAGTGCCGGTGCCCAGAACCAGCCAGCCCCCGAAACCGCCCCGAAGCGCCTGTCTTCAGCCGTGTTCGCGGGTGGCTGTTTCTGGTGTGTGGAATCCGATTTCGACAAGGTCGAGGGCGTGGTCGATACGGTGTCCGGCTATACGGGCGGCGAACTGGCCAATCCGACCTACAAGCAGGTGTCGCATGAGCATACTGGTCATTATGAGGCCGTGAAGGTGACTTATGACCCGGACCTGGTCAGCTATGACAAGCTGGTAGACTATTTCTTCCGGCATGTGGACCCGACGGATCCTTATGGCCAGTTCTGCGACAAGGGCGACAGCTACCGCACCGCCATCTTCGTCGGCAATGAGGACGAACGCGCCGTAGCAGAGGCCGAGATCGCAGAGATCGAGGAGTCGGGCGTTCTGAAGGATCCCGTGGTCACGCGCGTGGTTCAAGCGAGCACGTTCTGGCCTGCCGAGGACTATCACCAGAACTATTACAAGAAAAATCCGCTGAAATATCGCTACTACCGGACCTCATGTGGCCGGGACAAGCGGGTTCAGACTCTTTGGGGCGACGCCGCCGATCATTGAGCTTCAGGGGCGGGGCAGGGCGCCGGCTTGAATTCGGTCTGCCCGTCAAAGCGCGTTTCCCATTCCGGTGTCCGGTCCTGACGCTGGTATCCCGAGCCGACATAGAGCTGGAACTCCCGCACGATCGGGCAGCCATTGCTGCGCGTGCCGAGCGGGATAGAGATCGCGCCGACATGTTCGAAAGTCTGGAAATCGCTGCGCAGCCTTGGCCGCATGCCGGGATGGATCGAGGCGACCAGCACGCGTTCGGCGAGTGCGCCTTCCAGCGGCTCTGCCTCTGAAAAGCTCTTCGGACCGGCATAGCGGCGCCACGAGATCATCGGCGTTACCCGGTCGCGGGCATAATAATCGAGCCCGTGCCAGGCCTCCCGTTCATCCACCAGGACGGATGTTGCGCCCAGTTCCTCGGCGCTCGTGAACAGCTGCTCGGCGGCGCTGTCCCAGCCGCGCGTGCGCTTCAGGGCGTTGTCGAAGCCGAGCGAGGTGGACAGGGAAGGGGGCACCAGTGCGATGGTCATCAGGGCGAGCATCAGGACGGCATGCAGCGTCAGGCTGGTCCAGAGCAGGCCGGATGGCGAATGACGTACGAAATGCCCGAAGCCAAGGATGGCCGCCGCAACAATGGCACCGATCAGCAGGCGCGTCGTGAGGGACACATCCGGTGCCAGCAGGAAGGCAAGGAAACTGATCGCAGCGATGATGTACCACAAATTCCGGTTCGGCCGCGCGCGGGCAAGCCATGAGGCGACCAGAACGCTGGCCGCAGGGTAGGCAGTGGCCGCCCAGTTTGCATTGGCGCGCGACAGCACAGCCTGGGCCAGGATAATCAACAGGACCGGCAGGATGAAGCAGAGCAGCCAGCGGTCGCGGCCCATGATTCCCTCGTCTTCGCTGCGTATCACGAAGATGCCGAAGATGAGCGCCAGGAAGCTGATCGGCCCAAACACGCCGAGCTGGTCGACAAGGAAGGTGAGGGCGTTTTCCGGATTGATCAGGTCGCCGCCGAGATTGGCATTGTCGACGGTATGACTGACCGTCTTGAAATCATTGGCCGCGTTCCAGGCGAGGTGTGGTGCGAAAATCGTGGCCGCGAGCGCCAGGGCTGCGAGGCCTTTCCATGTGAACAGGGCACGCCGACTCTGCGCGTCGATCACCAGGACGAGCACACTGCCGATGGCGAAATAGAGCATGGCGTATTTCGACAGGAAGCCGAGACCGACTGCTGCGCCGAGGCCGAGCGCGCTTCCCCACCCGCCTAGTCCACTGCGCAATCGCCAGAGTGCCCAGAGCGCAGCGCACCAGAAGGGGATGAGCACGCCATCTGTAGAGATCACGACAGAAGACAGGATCACGGCAGGCATGAGTGCATAGCCGAGGCTTGCGAACATGCCGACGCGGGGCCCGTACATGTCGCGGGCAAGGAAATAGATGAAGGTGGCCCCGACCGTGTGCAGGAAGGCGGCGGGGAGGCGGACGGCCCATTCTGCGTTGCCGAATACAGATGTGACGGCATGGATGACCCAGGCAATCATGGGCGGCTTGGAATAATAGCCCCATTCCAGCGTATCGCCCCAGCGCCAATATTGCGCTTCGTCAGCATAGAGATTTAAGGGCGAGAGTCCGGTAAAGACAACCCTCATCACAAGCAGTATCAGCAACGCTGAAAATGTGATGGCCTCCCAGCGGCCAGACGATTCGGACTCATCAACGATCATGAGGCGTGATTCCTTCTCATCTTGAGACTTATGCCGCTGCCCTGAAGCATAAAATACCCCCAAGCGCACGCGAAGTGCGCAGGGGCGCCTTCAAACCGTGTCTTTTTTGCATCGCAGCAAATCGATTGGCTGTGTTCGCAGCATTAACTGCTGAACCTTCAAGATCTTGTCACTAATCTGTCATTCGGAGTCGTTATCCGACCCGCAGTACCGGCGACCCGCAAGGGGCGGTTGCTGGCGCATCACCGACTAGGGGAATAGTCATGAAAAATTGGACCACTTTCGGGCGTGGGGCAGCAGTGTCTGCCATTGCGCTGAGCATTGCCGGCGTCGCGATGGCGCAGGTTACAACTTCTGCAATCCGCGGCGCAGTGACGGACGAGAACGGAGCGGCTGTTGCTGGCGCGACCGTTACGGTCCTGCACGAGCCAAGCGGCACGGTTTCCATGGCCACCACGAATGCGGCTGGACAGTTCTCTGCCCAGAACCTGCGCGTCGGCGGTCCTTACAGCCTGACGATTTCCGGCGCAGGCTTCATCTCGGCCCGCGCTGAAGATGTCTATGCCAACCTCGGCACCGATACAGACCTGGACCTGGTCATCACCCGCGATGACGATGCTGCTCGCATGGAAACGGTTGTCATCACCGGTTCGGCCATGCAGGTCGCTCAGGTCTCGACCGGCCCGTCTTCGGTCTACAATCTCGCCACGCTGGAAAACGCTCCGGCAATGAACCGCGACATCAAGGACATCGTTCGCCTTGACCCCCGCGTATATGTCGACGAAGCGTTCAATGACTCGATCAACTGTGCTGGCGCCAACCCGCGCTACAACTCCCTGACGGTTGACGGCGCACGTCTCTCCGACAATTTCGGCCTGAACTCGAACGGTTACCCGACCGAGCGCATTCCGTTCTCCTTCGACTCCATCGAGCAGGTCTCGGTTGAGCTTGCCCCGTTCGACGTTGAGTACGGCCAGTTCACGGCCTGTAACATCAACGCTGTTACGAAGTCCGGCGGCAACGAAATCCACGGCGGCATTTTCTACGATTACACCAGTGACTCGCTGACTGGCGACGAAATCGACGGCGACTCCGTTGATCTCGGCGATTTCGACGAGAAGCGTTACGGCTTCAATGTCGGCGTGCCGCTTATCAAGGACAAGCTGTTCCTCTTCGGCTCCTACGAGAAGTTCGAAGGTGCCAACATCTTCGGCTTCACGCCTGATAGCGCCGGCGTTACACAGGCCGAATACGATCAGATCATCTCGATCGCTGAAGGCTATGGGTACGTGTCCGGTGGCCTGCCAACTTCCATGCCAGTCGAAGACGAAAAAATCTTCGTCAAGCTGGACTGGAACATCAACAACGATCACCGCGCAGCCTTCACGTACAATTACAATGACGGCTTCAACTTCAGCCCGTCTGACAGCGGGTCTTCCCGCCTGGCTGATGGCAACCACTACTATGAGCGTGGCGCTGAACTGCAGAACTATTCCGGTGCCCTGTATTCTGACTGGACCGACACGTTCTCAACCGAATTCCGCGTCACCTATGTTGACCTCGACAATCGCCAGATCCCGGTTTCCGGTCTCGACAATTTCGGTGAAGTCCAGATCGACACCGATGGCGGTTCCACGGTTTACCTCGGCGCTGATGACAGCCGTCACGCCAACAAACTGGCCTACACGACGCTGAACTACAAAGGTAAAGCTGACTGGACGCTGGGCGATCACATCGTCACCTTCGGTGCAGAGCGCGAAGAATTCGAAGTCTTCAACCTCTTCATCCAGGAAGTTCAGGGCGAGTGGGTTTTCGACTCGATTGCAGATTTTGCCGCTGGCGACTTCTCCGACTTCCGTTACGAGAATGCTGCAGGTTCCAACGACCAGAATGATGGCGCCGCTGATTTCGGATATGAAATCAACACGATCTACGTTCAGGACGACTGGCAGGTCTCTGAAAAGCTGAACCTCGTCGCGGGCCTTCGTTACGACTACTACACGTCGGATGATGCGCCGATGTACAATGCCGACTTCGACGCAGCCTATGGCTTCGGCAATGACGAAACCATGGATGGCCGCGACCTGCTGCAGCCACGCCTCGGCTTCACCTATGAAGTGAATGACGACATCAGCCTCCACGGCGGTGTTGGCCTCTACTCCGGCGGTAACCCGAACGTCTGGATTTCGAACAACTACTCCAACAATGGCGTGACCCTGTTCGAAGACCGTATCCGCGGTGGCAATATCAACGACTACACGTACGCTGGCGGGGCTGGTACGCCGTTCATCGATGTGCCGGATTCGAGCATCGCAAATGTTGCGGCCGGTGTTGGTAGCGGCCCGGTCAACGCGATCGACCCCGACTTCGAACTCCCATCCGAGTGGAAGTATGCTTTCGGCGCAGTCATGAACTATGACTCCGGTAACCCGATGCTGGGTGACAACTGGACGCTGATGGCGGACATCCTGTACTCCAAGACCAATGAAGCAGCCCACTGGACGCCGATCAGCTGGGATCAGACGGGCATTGGCCCTGATGGTCGTCCGATCTACTCCGGCAACACGAACGACTTCGTGCTGACAAACGCTGCTGAGAAAGGCGACGCGCTCGTCCTCTCTGCGGGTGTTGCCAAAGACTACGACAACGGAATCGATTGGTCGCTGGCATACGCCTACACAGATGCTGACGATGCCAACCCGATGACGTCTTCGGTCGCGTTCTCGAACTTCTCGAACTACACGACCTATGACGCTGTCCAGCCGGCTCTCGGTACGAGCGATTACGAAGTTGCTCACCGCATCAACCTGACCTTCAACTGGGAAGAAGAGTTCATCACGGACTACTTCACCCGTCTGTCGGTCTTCGGTACGGCCAACCAGGGCGCGCCTTACAGCTACACCCTGGGTTCGAACACGGCCTTCTCGCCGCTGTTCAGCAACCGTCGCCAGCTGGCCTACATCCCAGAAGGCATCGCAGATGCTCGCATCTCGCCGCTTTCGGACCCAACGGCCGTTGCAGCGCTCAACGCGTTCATCGACAGCAGCGATAATCTCAGTGAGTATCGCGGCAGCATCGCACCGCGCAACATGGCGGCAGATGACTGGTGGACGAAGTTCGACCTGAAGCTGACGCAGGAACTGCCAGGCTTCCGTGAGCAGGACCGCGCTGAAGCATTCATGACCATCGAGAACGTCGGCAACCTGTTGAACTCTGACTGGGGCGTCCTGCGTGAGCACGGCTTCCCAGCCAATGCCGAGCTGTACAGCATCGACGGCATCGACGCTCAGAACCGCTACATCATCAGCGGCTTCAACTCGAACCCGGATCGTGACTCCGTCGTGACGAGCCCGTCGCTGTGGCAGGTCCACTTCGGTGTGAAGTACAAGTTCTAGGCTTATCGCCAGAATGAAATCGGGAAGGGCGGCTCTGCGAAGAGCCGCCCTTTTCCTTTGGAACAAGCTGTGGCATGGCGCGCTCAATGTCTGACATGAAACCTCATCTCCTGCCCGAATGGGCCCCGCATGCTGCCCTCTGGGTCGGGTGGCCACGTCTCGTTGAAGAATGGGGCGGCAGCCTTGATGGCCCGCGCCAGGATATTGCCCGTTTTATCCGCGCCGCGTCGGAGTTCGTTCCGATCCGCGTGGCGGTAGGCTCCGATGAGGCCGAAGCGACCGCGCGGGCGGCTGTAGGAGAGTGCGCCGAAATCTGCCGCATTCCGACCGGTGACATCTGGATGCGCGATACCGGGCCGATCATCACCGGTACAGGCGATGCGCGCCGCGCGCAGGCTTTCCGCTTCAATGGCTGGGGCGGCAAATATTTGATGCCGGGCGACACCGAAACGGCCGCTGCCATTGCGGATCATGAAGGCATCGAGTTGTCGCAACATGAGATGGTTCTGGAAGGCGGCGGTATTGATGCGGACGGCACGGGTCGCCTGCTGACAACGGGGCAATGCCTGCTCAATCCCAATCGCAATCCCGACATGGATCAGGCCGCGATCGAGGCGGAGATTGCGGGCGCGCTGGGCGTGACCGAATTCATCTGGCTGGGCGACGGTCTGCTGAATGACCATACAGACGGCCATGTCGATAATATCGCCCGCTTCATCGCACCGGGGCATGCAATCTGCCAGCACCCCTCTGGTGCGGACGATCCGAATGCCGACACGTTGCAGGAAATCGAGACCGCGCTGCGCCGGGCTGGGCTGGAGGTCACCACCATTCCGTCACCGGGTCTTGTGAAGGATGAGGATGGAAATCCGATCCCGGCAAGCCATATGAATTTCACGATTACCAATGGTGTGGTGCTCGTTCCCGTTTATGAGGATCGCTACAGCCTTGTGGCGCTGGCCGAATTGAGCGCCCTGTTTGAGGGCCGCAAGGTGATCGGCCTGCCGGCGCGCCACATCCTCAATGGCGGGGGCAGCTTCCACTGCATGACCCGTGAAATTCCAGCCTGATTGCCAGGAGAGAGACATGACCCGTACCCTGACGCTTGCCTGCATCCAGTTCACGCCATCAGATGATGTGCAGGACAATATCGACCGCGTGGCGGAGCGTGTGCGCGAGGCGGCAGAGCAGGGGGCGGACGTGGTGCTGCCGCCGGAACTCTTCACAGGCTACTATTTCTGCAAGACGCAGGAAGAAGAGCATTTCGCGCGGGCCTATCCGTGGCGCGAGCATCCGGCTGTCGAGCAATTGTCCGTGCTGGCCGAGGAACTTGGCGTCGTCATTCCCGTCTCGATCTATGAGAAGGATGGCCCGCTCTATTACAATTCCCTGGTCATGATCGACGCGGACGGGACGCCCTTGGGCGTCTATCGCAAAAGCCATATTCCAGACGGGCCGGGCTATCAGGAAAAATACTATTTCCGCCCCGGCGACACCGGGTTTCGCGTATGGGACACGATGAAGGGCCGGATTGGCGTGGGCATCTGCTGGGACCAATGGTTCCCGGAAGCCGCGCGTGCCATGGCGCTGATGGGGGCGGATGCCTTGCTATACCCGACCGCAATTGGGGCAGAGCCGCAGGATGCAGGCCTTGATACGGCGGCCCGCTGGCGTCGCGCCATGCAAGGCCATGCCGTGTCGAACACGATCCCGGTCGTTGCCGCAAACCGTGTAGGCGATGAGGAAGGGCAGGTCTTTTACGGGACCAGCTTCATCGCGGACCCAACCGGCGAGATCGTGATCGATTTCGGACGTACCGAGCAGGGCGTGCTTGTCGCAGAATTCGATCTGGATGAAATTGAACGCGAACGGGCGGCCTGGGGCTTTTTCCGGGACCGGCGGACCGACCTCTACGATATTCTCACCTAGTTGCGACGAAGCGGCGGGTCATTGCGGACGAAACGGGTCTCTTCCCGTTTGTCCGGCTTGGGTGCTTTCAGATCGGCCACGTGAATGATGCCGGAATCCGAGGCGTAGTCCGCGGCCAGGCTGGTAAGGACCGTGTCGAATTCGTCGAAACTGGCGCGCCGGTCGAGGTTCGGGTCGAACCGGGCCGGATTTCCGAGCGTGTCGTCGCGGGTCGGCTGGTTTTCCGCCCAGGACAGCTGTTCCAGCGGGCTCAGATACCCGTCGCTATTGGAATCGGCCTCTAGGAAGGCTGCGTTGATGCCGTTTGCCAATTCGGTCGGCGTAATCTTTCCGTCAAGATCGGTATCGAAGCTGACCATCAGTCCGCCGCCCGCCACAAGGCGGTCTGGCGCATGCGCATTTGCTCTCGCCTTGCGTTGACCAGGGCCAGGATAGCTCTGTCCCGGCAGCCGGACCAGATCGTCACTCTCATCGCCTGCCCCGGCTGAAGCAGGCGCAGCGAAACCGAACAGGGCCGCAGCGGACAGGGCGAGGACCAGATTGCGCATGAACAGTCTCCATGAAGGTTCAAAGACCAGATTATGCCGGTGTGGTGTTTTTGCAACATGACGTTTCAGTTATCTTGTCTGCGCTCCGGTCTGGCATTAGCGTCTCGTTAACGCCGCCTTAACGCAAAGGGAGCAATCCGTTAACCAGTTGCGGTCGCCGTTCGGCGACCGATTCGTGCGAGTTGGATTGAAGACACTATGGCAATCACGGCGGACCAGGTCCCTATCATCATGTCTGCCGGCGCCACGGCGCTGGGTCTTGCAGCCTTGCTGTGGGCGCTGCGTGTTTCCGATGGCGCCCGTGGGGCCGCCCGTAAATACAAGGACCGGTCTTCCGATCTCGAAACCCTGCTTGCGGAGCACCGCTCCATTCTCGGGGCCCATCCTGGCGTGATCCTGGTCTGGCAGGGCGATGCGCTGGAACCCGACAGCGAAGAGATGACGCCGCCGGAGCTTTATGGCTCTCCGGTCGCGCTCGCAGGTCTGCTCAGCTTTACCGATGATGCTATTTCGCCCGATCCGGCTGTACGGATCATTGAGGGCCTTGCGGATCTCGAAGCGCGCGACAGTTCTGGACAGGACACGACGCTGCGCATCCGCCTGCGCGAATTGCGCGATACGGGGCAGGCGTTTTCGCTGACCATTATTGGGCCCTCCGGCCGCTTCCTCGAAGCCGATGGCCGGACAGCTGGCGCTCGCGCCGTCGTCTGGGTCACAGACACGACCATCAAGGGTCTGGAAGAAAGCTCTGCCCGCGGCAAGCTGGAAGAGGCCCGTCAGGTCATCGCGCGCGATCCCACGGCTTTCCTCGACATGCTGGGCAAGGCGCCGTTCCCAGCCTGGCGTGTCTCCGGCATGGGCAAGCTGCAATGGGTGAACCCGTCCTATATCGAGGCCGTCGACGGCGTGAACCTCGACCGTGTGCTGGACCGCCAGCTGATGCTGGACCAAGCCTCCGCAGACCAGGCCCGCAAGACGATTTCCGAAGGCGCCGACATAGATGAGACCCGCCACATGGTGGTGAATGGCGAACGCCGTGCCATGCGTGTGCTGACCTTCCCGCTGTCCGGTGGGGCAGGGGCGATGGCGTTCGACGTGACCGCGCAGGAAAATGCCCGCGAGGAACTGAACCGCCATGTCCGCGCGCATGACGAGACGTTGAATCATGTCGCCGACGCCGTCGCCATCTTTGGCGCGGACCGGAAGCTGACCTTCTACAACAAGGCCTTCCGCGACATGTGGGATCTCGATGAGAGCTTCCTGCTGGACCGCCCGAACCATGGGCAATTGCTGGATCGCCTGCGCGAGCGTCGCAAGCTGCCGGCCCGCACGAATTATGCTGAATGGCGCGCTGAGGAGCTGTCCTATTACCTCGATATTGACGGGGTGAAGGAAGACACCTGGTCCTTGCCGGATGATCGCACCTTGTCCGTTACGCGCCAGCGCCACCCGATGGGCGGATTGCTCCTGCTGTTCAAGGACATTACCGGCGAACTCGATCTCCAGACCAAGTTCAACGCTATCGTGAAGACGCAGGCGTCCACGCTCGACAATCTCCACGAAGCGGTTGTCGTGTTCGGGGGCGACGGACGGCTGAAACTGTTCAACAAGGCCTTTGAGCGCCTCTGGTCTCTGGACCATGACACGCTGAAAGATCATCCGGACTACAGCGCCGTGATCGAGGATTGTGTTCCGCTCTTCCATGACCTTGATGTCTGGGACGCGATAAAGGGCCATATCACCGACCCCTCCGCGCGCGCGCGCCAGTCGACCACGGGCGAAATGCGCCGGTCCGATGGTTCGATCCTGACCTATCTCACCCATCCGTTGCCGGACGGAAACACGCTGGTTGCCTTTGCCGATGTGACGGCGACACGCCGGGTCGAGTCGGCCCTGCGCGACCGCGCCGAAGCGTTCGAGGCCGCCGACCGCCTCAAGACGGAATTCGTGCGGAACGTATCCTACCAGCTGCGATCCCCGCTGACGGTGATCTTCGGCTATGCCGAATTGTTGGAAACCAAGCGCAATGGCGACCTGACCGAGCGCCAGACAGACTATGTCAGCGCGATCCTCTCGGCCTCCGACCACCTATCGAAGCTCATCGAGAACATCCTCGACCTCGCCATGATCGAAGCCGGCCGTATGGACCTCGACGTGAAGGATGTGGACCTCCGCCATGTCATCGAGGAAAGCATCGACATGGTCGTGTCCAAGGCAGAGGATACGCAAATCGCCGTGCGCGCCGACATCAAGGGCAAGCTCGGCATGATCCGCGCTGACGAGCGCCGCATCCGTCAGGTTCTCTTCAATCTGATCTCCAATTCGCTGCGCTTTACCGAATCCGGCGGGGAGATCGTGGTCTCGTCCCAGCGGGTCGGCGACATGGTTACCCTGTCCGTGCGCGACAATGGTCGGGGCCTCGCGGCTGACAAGCGCGCGACCAGCTTCGACAGTTTCGTCTCGGGCGACCAGCGCGGCGCGGGCCTCGGCCTGGCGCTCGTGAAGCATTTCATCGATCTGCATGGCGGCACAGTCGGCATGAAGCCGGTTGAGGGCGGAGGCCTGGAAGTGACCTGCTGGTTACCGGTAAAGGTCACGAAGGCTGTCCAGAACCAGGAATTGCTGCTGACCGAGAGCATGCCAGCATAATCCTGCCCGAACCGGTTTAGGATGTCTCACAAAGAAGTTTACTGACATTCCCCGCGCCCATCCTACATGGTGGTTTCAAGAAACCATGCAGAAGGGCACGCGAGATGGCTGATGATACCTATACCCCACCGAAAGTCTGGAAATGGGACGCTGAAAGCGGCGGACGGTTCGCCAGCATCAACCGGCCGATTTCCGGGGCGACCCATGAAAAGGATCTTCCGGTCGGGAAGCACCCGCTGCAGCTCTATTCGCTGGGCACGCCAAATGGTGTGAAGGTGACCGTGATGCTCGAAGAGCTTCTCGCGGCAGGCCATTCCGGCGCCGAATATGATGCCTGGCTCGTCAACATCATGGAGGGCGACCAGTTCTCCAGCGGGTTCGTCTCGGCCAATCCGAATTCCAAGATCCCCGCGCTGATGGACCATTCAACCAATCCGCCAACCCGCGTGTTCGAGTCCGGGTCGATCCTGTTGTACCTGGCGGAGAAGTTCGATGCCTTCCTGCCAAAGGATCCCCGTAAGCGGACCGAAGCGCTCTCCTGGCTATTCTGGCAAATGGGATCGGCGCCCTATCTCGGCGGCGGCTTTGGCCATTTCTACGCCTATGCGCCGATCAAGATCGAGTATGCGATCGACCGGTTTGCGATGGAAGTGAAGCGGGAACTGGACGTGCTGGACAAGCGGCTCGCCGACAATGAGTTCATGGCGGGCGATGAATACACGATCGCCGATATGGCGATCTGGCCCTGGTATGGCGCGCTGGCGTCCGGCGTCGTCTATGATGCAGGTGAATTCCTGCAGGTCCACGAATATGAAAACGTCCAGCGCTGGACCCAGCAGATCGCGGATCGCCCGGCGGTCAAACGCGGCCGTATGGTGAACCGTACCTTCGGCAAGCCGGAGACCCAGCTGCGCGAGCGCCATGACGCCAGCGATTTCGACACTAGGACGCAGGACAAGCTGGAGCCCGAAAGCTCCAACTGATCCGGCCTTCGGTCAGGACTTCTCGAATTTGAGAATGTAGCGATCCGTCTGTCTCCGGATAGACGGATCGAAGACGTTTCGCGTGCCATCATCATCGGGATTGGCGAGCAGGTCGCTCTCCTCAACAAGGGTCAGGCCGACGCCTTTCATCAGCTGCATCAGGGCGTCCTGTGCCAGCCGGTGCGTGTCCCCGCCCGTGGTCGGAGGGGCGCCGTCCGGCGCGCGATGGTCAATCACCACGAAATGTCCGCCCGGCTTCAGGACGCGTGCGATTTCCGAGAAGGCGGTCTCCGGATCGCCGAGCGCACCCGGTTTTGAGCCTTCAGGGGTAAACCAGAGCTCGTGCGGCCCCAGGAACCAGGTAACGAGATCCACTTCCTCGTCACCGATTGGCTCGAAGTCGTCGAAGGAGGTCTGGATATGGGTGACATTGATCAGGCGCCCGTCCATGCGTTTCTCGACGGCGTCTCCGAGGAAGGTCTCGAACTCTGGCGGGTTCTGGAGATAGACCTTTCCTTCCTCCCCCACGACGAGCGAGAAGAGTTCGGTATAGATGCCGCCGCCGGCTTCCATGTCCAGAACGGTCATGCCCGGCATGACTTCAGTGAATTCGAGGATCTCCCGTGAGTTGCGGAGTTCGTATTGTTCGAAGTCTGCTTCAGGCCGTCCGTCATGTACGAACACGGAATCATAGTCGAAAGCGGAGTGGGCGGGTTCCTGAAGCGTGGGCATGGTGTCGGGAACCGGATTGGCGCAAGCGGCCAGAATGAGGCCGGCAGTTGCGAGCAGCAATGTGTGTTTCATTTCGGTGAGGGTCCTTTGTCGGCTCAGGCCTTGCTGAGCATCGTCTCGCTGATGTCCCAAAGCCGCTCGGCTTTTTCATCATCGCAAATCCAGGGACGGGCATGCTCCCATCTCTGGCTCTCTTCGGTGGCAAGTTTCGCGATGTCGCAATCCTCGCAATAGACGCCGCCCTTGTCTTTCAGGGCCGGAGCGGTGGCCGCCCAGACACTGGTTGAGGCTCCCTGTTCGGGCGTCTTGAACATGGCCTGCACCTGAGGGGGAATCGTGCCGTCAGGATTTTTCCAGCCAAGCTCGGCCATTTCCTCATCGGAGAGGTGGCGCTGCAAGGGCGTGAAAATACCGCCCGGATGCACGGAGAAGGCGCGAACGCCAATGTCCTTGCCGCGATGATCGACGCCGAGCGCAAACAGGGCGCAAGCAGACTTGGACTGGCCGTAGGCTTCCCATTTGTCATAGGGGTGGCTCTCATAGTTCGGATCGTCCCAGATCACATCCGAGCGGATATGGGCCGTCGAGGACAGGGCCACGAGGCGTGCCCCGTCGGCGCGTTCGAGGGCAGGGGCCAAGGCAAGGCTCATGGCCATATGGGCGAGGTGGTTCACGCCAAGCTGGCGCTCCCAGCCGGGGCCGACCCGTGTTTCCGGACAGGCCATGATCCCGGCATTGTTGATCAGGATATCCAGCGCCCGGCCGGTCTCCTCGAAATCGGAGGTGAATTTGCGCACGCTGGAAAGGTCTTCCAGGTCCATCGCCGCGATCTCGATCTCGCCGGGAATATTGGCGAGCGCAGCTTCGGCCGCATCGATCCGGCGGGCCGGGACGGTGACGCGCGCGCCGGCGCCTGCCAAGGCGCGGACGGTTTCGAGGCCAATTCCGGAATAGCCGCCGGTGACAATGGCATTGCGGCCAGTCAGGTCCATTCCGTCGACCACGTCCCTGGCGGTAGACTTGGCGTGAAACCCTGACCCAATGGGCGTCTGGTCTGCTGCGGCCATGTGTTTCCCCTTTTTGCTTTGGTCTCTTATTGTGAACAAGCTGTTCCGACGGCAAGCGTTCTTGCGTGATGTTACCAATCTGTAAGCAGCGGTTTACATGGACGCGCTTCGTGCCGCCACTTATATCCCGAATAGAACCAAGGGAGAAACTGCATGCGTATTCTAGCTATCGCGCTATCTGCCGCTGCCATGTCGATCGCGGCCCTCCCTGCGGTCGCGCAGTATGGGCAGGTCGAGCGGACCCAAGCGGAAATTGCGCTTGAGGAAGCCAGCGCAAATCTCGAAAAGAACCGCGCCACGAAATCCGAGGCAATCCGTGCCTGTGGCACTAAGGAGTATGAGGCCTGTTTCGAACTGGCCGATATGTACCGCCGCGGACTGGGCGGCACTCAGGATTACGAAAAGGCGGCTGAGAATTACCGCAAGGCCTGTGACGGGCGCCATGCAGAGGCGTGTTCCGGACTGGCTTATCTTACCATGAAAGGGCGTGGCATGGAGGCCGACCCGGTCCAGGCGCGCCAGCTTTATGACAAGGCGTGCGACTATGGCGATGTCAGCGGCTGCGCGGCCTATGGCAACATGGTTTATACCGGCCAGGGCGGACGCAAGAACGTCGCCGAGGGCACGCGCCTGCTACAGGAATCCTGCGACAATGACTATGAATGGGCTTGTGAGCGCTTGTCGAGACTGGGGGCCTACCAGCCGGATGACCACACTTGGGACCGTCTTGAGGACGTAAAGAAGCGCTACTGATTTTCGTTCATCGCCGACAGTTTGCGTGCCAGGCTTGAGCCGGGCAGCGGGCTGGCCGGGCGGTTGGGATCCATCGCGGGCATGGCTGGCGTCGTTGTTTCGAGGGACGAGGGCTCAGGCGCCGCGGCGGCCTGATGGCTCGGCAACGCCCCGTCTGTGGCAACTCTCAGGTCTGCCGTCAGCAGGGAGCCGGCGTCGACGCGAATGCTGCGCGTCAGAACCTTTCCAGTGACTACTGCTTCGTTCCAGATTTCCAGGCTCTCATGAGCGGTCACATTTCCGGTCAGCTTGCCATGGACGATGATGATCGCGGCTTCTAGCGAGCCTTCGAGATGACCGGTCGCCTCGATAAGGACCAAGCCATCCGATTTCACAGGACCTTTCAAGTGTCCGGCGATGGTGAGGGGGCCCGTGAAGGTAAAACGACCTTCCAGCTCGCATTCCGCGCCGATGAAGCTGCCTTGGCCGGACCGGCCTTTGCCAGTGGTGTTGTCGGTGTCCGTTTTAGCCATCGCCCATACTTTCCCATGTCCTGACCTGGTGCGCCTGTTGCCGGCGAAAGGTTCTGATCCAGAGCCAGAGAATTGATTTTATTGCTCTTATAGCGCGCAATTGGCCTTGCGCACAGTTCCCAGCAGTTATTCCTATGCAAGATACGGGCAAATTTACCTCGCCATGATGCCATATTCCCGTGTTGAAACAGGGCATGAGCCTGTTTCGTTTGATCTGTTTCACGTTGATGCTGGGTGTCGCAGCGTGTTCGCCGCCGTCTGATCCTGTTTCAGGCAGTTTCATCCCGTTGCAGGCCGGGGTCACGGGCGTTGACCTCTCGCATCACAATGGCCGCGTGCAATGGGACGAATTCGAGGCAGCGCCGGTCGACTTCCTCTATCTCAAGGCCACCGAGGGCCGCGATTGGAAGGATCCGCGTTTCCTGGACCATTGGCGCGAAGCGAAGACCCGTGGCTGGCTGGTCGGGGCTTACCATTTCTATCGTCTCTGCCGACCAGGCGGCGAGCAGGCGTGGAATTTCATCCAGTCGGTCGAAGTGCGGGCAGGGGGCCTGCCGCCCGCGGTGGACCTGGAATATGCCCACAATTGCGAGCCGCGCGGCAGCACGGCTGAGACCCTGGCCGAGCTGGACGCATTCCTGGCGGCTCTGGAAGCCGAGTATGGCGTGCGGCCAGTGATCTACACGACGCTGGAGTTCCACACCGACTGGCTGGCCGGAAATTATGACGAGTACCCGCTCTGGCTGCGCGGCCTTGGCGAGACCGTACCCCGTACGATCAACGGCCGCGCACCGGACATCTGGCAATACACCATGTCTGGCCGCGTGCCGGGAATTGAAGGCCGGGTGGACATGAACCGCGTGCCGGACCGTCCACCCGGATAAGGGCTAGTTGCGGGACTTGTCGACCAGGCGGTCGTTCTGGGCCCAGTGCATCATGCCGCGCAGTTTTTCGCCGACTTCTTCGATCTCGTGGCTGTTCATGCGCTGGCGCATGGCATTGAAGCCTGGGGCGCCGGCCTGGTTTTCGAGCACCCAATTCCGGGCAAAGGTGCCGTTCTGGATGTCTTCGAGGACCTTCTTCATGTTGGCCTTGGCTTCGGAATTGATCACGCGCGGACCGGAGACGTATTCGCCATATTCGGCCGTGTTCGAGATCGAGTAGTTCATGTTGGCGATGCCGCCTTCATAGATCAGGTCCACGATCAGCTTGGTCTCGTGAAGGCATTCGAAATACGCCATTTCCGGCGCATAGCCGGCCTCGACCAGCGTTTCGTAGCCAGCCTTGATCAGTTCGACGATGCCGCCGCAGAGAACAGCCTGTTCGCCGAAGAGGTCGGTCTCAGTCTCTTCCCGGAACGAGGTCTCGATGACGCCGGCGCGCGTGTTGCCGATGGCCTTGGAATAGGACAGGGCGACATCCTGGGCGGTGCCGGTCGCGTCCTGATGGATCGCGATCAGGCCCGGCAGGCCGAAGCCCATCTGGTACTGGGCGCGCAGCGTATGACCGGGGCCTTTTGGGGCGGACAGCGACACGTCCACATCCGGGCGTGGGCGGATGAGATTGTAGTGCACGTTGAAACCGTGGCCAAACATGACGTGCTGGCCTGCACGCAGGTGCGGCTCGATCTCGTTGGCGTAGAGCACAGCCTGCTTCTCGTCCGGGATCAGGATCATCAGCACGTCGGCCCATTGGGCGGCTTCGGCAGGTGTGACCACTTCCAGGCCCTCAGCCTCGGCCTTGGCGCGGCTTGGCGAGCCCTCATACAGGCCGACCTTCAGCTGCTTCACGCCGCTATCGCGCATGTTCAGGACATGCGCGTGGCCCTGGCTGCCATAGCCGATCACGGCGACTTTCTTGCTCTGGATGAGGGAAAGGTCCGCATCCTGTTCGTAATATATTTTCATGGGCCTCTACTTGCTCCGCTGGAGGATTGATTGTGGGGGAGGGGTCTTCAGATCAGTTGGGCTTACACACCCAGCCATCTGAAAAATTGGCGACGCCGATGACGCTGCGGTTCAGTTCGGCAATCGTGTCATTGGCTTCCGAATGGCGCGAGAATTGTTTCAGGCCATCGGTGGTTTCAATTGAAGTGATGATGTCGTGCGAGGACAGCAGCAATTCAAAACTGCGCGATCCGTCTGCATTGATCACCATTTTTTCCCGCGCGCCATAGCCCGGCAAATCGGAGTCGCTCGCAGTCAGCAGGGACAGGGCGACCTTGCTGGCGACCGGGGCTGGCAATTGCGTCTGCAAGCGGCAGAGCGGAATGCGCGTGTCCGCTTCGGCGTCGACGGGAACTGTCCGCGCATCCAGTATCATCGTTCCGCCCGCGTCCACGATGTCATAGACATAGGCCGACCCGCTGGGCGCGGCTGTATCCACGATCCGCAGGATGGGATCAGAGGACGTGTTGAATGTCACATCTGCCCGGTCCGTGATCAGCTCGGCCCGGTCGATATCGCATTGCAGCCGGGCCTGCTCGGCCTCATCCGCGAGCGCGAAGGCAGAGCCGGCCACTTTCGGACGGCAGCTTTCAGGTTGTTCTTCGATGGCGTGGGCGCTGCCGGCGAGGAAAAGGACGCCGAGCGCAATGAAGCTGGTGCGGGTCATCCCTTCTCCTTTCCCCTCTTGATCGACAGGACGCCGGTCCGGCTGACCTCAACCAGGCCGAGCGGGCGCATCAGGTCGACAAATTGCGTGATCTTTTCGGACGCGCCGGTCAGTTCGAAAATGAAGCTCTCATTGGTCGTGTCTATCACATTCGCGCGGAAAATCTGAGAGATGCGCAGCGCCTCGACGCGCGACTCGCCCTTGCCGGCGACTTTCACCAGCGCCAGTTCGCGCTCAATGCCGCGCTTGGATTTGGTGATGTCGATCACCTGTTCCACCGGCACGATGCGTAGCAGCTGGGCCTCGATCTGTTCGAGGATATGCGGCGTGCCCTGGGTGACGATGGTGATGCGCGAGCGGCGCTCATTCACGTCGACTTCTGCCACGGTCAGACTGTCGATATTGTAGCCTCGGCCGGAGAACAGGCCGACCACGCGCGCCAGCACACCGGGCTCGTTGTCGACCATGACAGCGAGGGTACGGCGCTCCACCGCTTCATCCTCATGGGACAGGAAATAGGCCGATTTCGGATTGCCGGCGGGGGGCGTACCTGATGATCCGTCGCTCATGCCTGTGTCTCCGTTGGATTAACCCTGACCATGCCGCCTTCTACAGGCAGACTGCCGCGCTGTGAAAGGTGTTTTGGCGTCTGCCGCATGACCCGTCCTGTTCCCATTGCCACCATACCCATGCCCGAAATCAGACCAGGCCCTTGCCGGCCTCGCCGATCTCGTCGCCTCTGATCTCGCCGAGGATCATCTCATTGTGCGCCGAGCCCGACGGGATCATCGGCAGGCAATTCTCGGCCTTTTCGACACGGCAATCGAACAGGACTGGGCCGGGATGGTCAATCATTTCGCGGATCTTGTCGTCCAGCTCCGCCGGATTGTCGCAACGGATGCCATGACCGCCCATCGCTTCGGCAAGTTTCACGAAGTCCGGCAGGCTTTCCGAATAGGAGTGCGAATAGCGCTCACCATGCAGCAATTCCTGCCACTGGCGGACCATGCCCATCCATTCATTGTTCAGGATGAAAACCTTGACGGGCAGTTTGTGCTGAACGGCGGTCGAAAGCTCCTGCGTCATCATCTGGATCGAGGCTTCGCCGGCAATGTCGATGACAAGCGCGTCGGGATGAGCGGCCTGTACGCCCACGGCAGCCGGCAGGCCATAGCCCATCGTGCCGAGGCCGCCGGAGGTCATCCACCGGTTCGGCTCGTCGAAATGGTAATATTGCGCGGCCCACATCTGGTGCTGGCCAACTTCGGTCGTGATGTAGGTCTCGCGGTCGCGCGTCAGCTCATACAGGCGCTCGACGGCGTGCTGGGGTTTGATGATCGCGTCCGAATTTGTGTAGGTGAAGCATTTCCGGGCGCGCCAGATATCGATCTCCTGCCGCCAGGGCTTGAGGTCGGGCTTCTTCGTCTTGCGGGCCTTGAACCCCTTCAGGAGGGCGGCAAGCGCTTCGGCGCAATCGGCGATCACCGGAATGTCGACGCGAACTATCTTGTTCACCGACGAAGGGTCGATATCGATATGGACCTTCTTGGAATTCGGCGAGAAGGCGTCGATGCGACCCGTCACGCGGTCGTCAAAGCGGGCGCCGACGCAGATCATCAGATCGCAATCATGCATCGCATTGTTGGCTTCGAAACTGCCATGCATACCCACCATGCCCAGCCAGTCGGGATGGGAGGCCGGGAAGGCGCCGAGCCCCATCAGCGTGGACGTTACCGGATAGCCGGTGGCTTCCTGTAGCTCGCGCAACAGGCGGGAGGCTTCCGGACCGGAATTGATGACGCCGCCGCCGGTATAGAAGACCGGCCGACGCGCATGCATCATCAGGTCGATTGTGGCGCTGATCGCGTCCGGGTGAGGCTTGGTGTTCGGATGATAGGTCGGTTTGTGGATGCCGTCCTTGCCGACATAGGTGCCGGTGGCGAACTGGATGTCCTTCGGAATGTCAACCACGACCGGGCCGGGGCGGCCGGATCTTGCGATCAGGAAGGCCTCATGGATCGTGCGCGCCAGCTGGTTCACATCGGTGACGAGGTAATTGTGCTTGGCGCAGGTGCGCGTGATGCCGGTCGTGTCGCATTCCTGGAATGCGTCGGTGCCGATCAGATGTGTCGGGACCTGTCCGGTCAGGACCACCATCGGGATGGAGTCCATCATCGCATCGGCGATCGGGGTGACCATATTGGTCGCGCCGGGGCCGGACGTCACGAGACAGACGCCGGGCTGGCCGGTCGTGCGGGCATAACCCTCAGCGGCATGGCCTGCGCCCTGTTCGTGGCGCACCAGGATGTGGCGGATGCCATCGGAATTGTAGAGCGCGTCATAGATCGGCAGGACCGCTCCGCCCGGATACCCGAACATGACTTCCACGCCCTGTTCCTTGAGCGCCGTGATGACGATTTCGGCGCCGGTCATGGTCAAGGTTGCAGCGGCGGGCTTGGTCTTGGCTTGGGTTGTCATGGGGAGGTCTCTGATCGGGCTGTGTCTGGACTGTATCGGAAAAGAAAAAGGGCTCCAATGGAGCCCCTCTTTGTGCGCGCACCCGCAACTGGCTAAATCAAAGCCAGCTACGGATGCTTAATAACGAGTACTACGTATTTGCGCACGGTGCGTTTCCTCCAACGTCAGGATCAGGAATAATCTGCCTCAACCGGCCTGTCAATCTCCCTATACAAGGCAAGAATAACCCTGAGTCGGTCTTCCGGGGCAGGTGAGGGAATGCGCGGCCAGAAGGGAAACTGGCGACCAATCCACGTGAATTGCCGCTTTGCGTAGCGTCTTGTGTCTCGTTTTGCGTTTTCTGCGGCAAATTCTGCCGTGATCTCTCCGCGTGCAAACGCCGCCAGCCAGGGCATTCCATGTGCTTTCATTGCAGGAAGTTCCGGGTCGAGATCGCGTTTTATGAGCTGGCGCGCCTCTTCCATGGCGCCTTGCATCAGCATGCCTTCAAAGCGACGGTCGATCTTCTGGTAGAGTTTGGCGCGCGGCGGGGTGAGGGCAAAGCCGATCCATTCATTCTCTTGCAGCACCGGGGGCTGGCGATCCTTCTGGAAATCGGTCAGCGGCTTGCCGGTGGCGAGATAGACTTCATAGGCGCGGGCGAGGCGCTGGCGGTCGCCTGTGCCGAGGCGGTCGGAGGTTTCCGGGTCGACCGGCGCGAGCCGGGCGCGCAGGCCCTCGGCCCCTTCGGCATCGGCAATGGCGCGGACGTCGGCGCGAACGTCTTCCGGGACGGGCGGGATATTGGACAGGCCCTGTATCATGGCGAGCAGGTAGAGGCCGGTGCCGCCAACCAGGACGGCCCGCTTGCCACGCAGTTCGAGGCTGCGAATGGTCGCGCGGACGTCCTCCAGCCATTGGCCGGTGGAATAGCGTTCGGCGGCGTCGACATGACCGAAGAGATGGTGCTTTACGCCGCCCATTTCCTCTTCGGTGGGCCGGGCCGAAATCACCTGCAGGTCGCGGTAGACCTGCATGGAGTCGGCATTGATCACTTCCCCTCCCAGACGGCGCGCCACCTCAATGGCCAGGGCAGTCTTGCCGCTGGCGGTGGGTCCGTGAATGAGAATTGCCGGTATCATCCATATAGAGGTAGGGGCTTGTCAGCGGCGAGGAAACCCGTGAAGAGGCGGGAATGATTGAGAAAGCAGTAAATTCCATGATCCTCGTCGTCGCCGCCAATGCTCCTGAAGACAATATTGCCTCCCGCCTTGGCATGATCCTCGGCGATCTCGGCCTCACGCAGACCCTGCCGCCAATGACCCGCTTGGGGCAGATCGGCGATGTCAGCGCGGTGGAAATCGCCCTTGCTCCGATGGATGCCGATTTCCAGCGCGCAGCCCTCTCGGCCCTGGAGGAGGAAGAGATGGATGTGGCGCTGGTCCCGGCGGGAAACCGCCGCAAGCGCCTGCTGATCTCAGACATGGATTCCACCATTATCGGGCAGGAATGCCTTGATGAACTTGCCGACTTTGCGGGCCTCAAGGCGGAGGTTTCGGCGATCACCGAACGCGCCATGCGGGGCGAGCTGGATTTCGAAGGCGCGTTGACCACGCGGGTGGCCATGCTGAAGGGGCTCGACCTGAAAGCCCTGCAGGACGCCTTTGACGCCCGCATCTCACTCAATACCGGCGCGAAGACACTGGTCGAGACGATGAAGGCGCAGGGCGCAATGACCGTGCTGGTCTCCGGCGGGTTCACCTTCTTCACGGGCCGGGTCGCGGACGAGGCCGGGTTCGCTGCCCACCGCGGCAATACGCTGATCGATGATGGCGCGGCGCTGACCGGGGAGGTGGGCATGCCGATCCTCGGACGCGAAGCAAAACTCTCGGCGCTGGATGAGTTTTCAGCGGACGCGGGGCTCAGCCGGGCAGATTCCATTGCGCTGGGCGACGGCGCAAATGACCTCGCGATGATCCAGGCGGCGGGCCTCGGCATTGCCTACAAGGCCAAGCCCATCGTCGCCGCTGAAGCGCATGCCGCGATCAACCACACGGACCTGCACACGGCGCTGTTCTTCCAAGGCTATCGTGCGGACGAGTTCGTCACCGGCTGATTTCTTCTGAATGGGAATCCATTTTCGGGGAAGCAAATTCGCCAATAAATTGTAATGTAATTACATATATGGTAGCTTCGTTTCCAGCGTGCTGGAGGGAGGCATTCGAATGAGATCAATCAGACGTCATCAACCAGGTGCAGCAGAAGTCGCCATGACCCCCAAGCTGGACATCGTTTTCATCCTGCTCATCTTCTTTATTGTCACATCTTCATTTGCGGTCGAAGACGCCATCGGTATCGAGGCGCCTGCACCGACAGATGGCGGCGACGCCACGCAGGCGATGCTGATCCGTGTGACGGAAGAGGGCCTCGTCTCGATCAATGGCCGATATACCGATATCGGCGCCGTACGAGCCAATATCGAACGGGTGAAGGCGGAAATGCCGAAAGCCATGATTGTCGTGGAAGTCATGCCCAAGACACGCGTAGGGGCTATCGCCCTGATCCGTGACGCGGCCTATGATGCAGGGTACGTGGAGGGCGTGAGCCTGATGCTCAGCAGGACCGACTGATCAGGAATTGGTCAGGTCGATGGAGATGAACTGGTCGAACCAGCCAGCCTCACCGCGACGTTTGACGCGCAGCAGGAGCGGTTGACGCGGCGTGGTCATCGCGGTTTCGACCTTGCTGATCGTATCGGTGACCGTGGATACCCGCTCGAAGTTCACTTCTACGAGTACATCGCCGCGTTGCAGCTTTCCGAATGACCGACCGCGTGCGGAGACCGTGGTGACCACCACGCCATCGACATCCTTGGGGATGCCGTAGCGGCGGCGGATGTCGTCATCGAGACTGGTCAGTTCCGCGCCAAGGTCATTGGAACTTGCGGGCGCATCCAGCGCAGCATTGGCGGTCGGTGTATCATCCTCGTCTTCCAGTTCGCCAAGCGTGACATTGACGGTGCGGCCCTTGCCATCACGGACCAGGGCCAGGGGCACGGTCCGGCCAATGGGCGTGTCCGAGATGAGGCGCGTCAGTTCGCGCACGCTGGTCACGGTCTGGCCGTCGAAGCGAAGCACGAGGTCGCCGACTTCCATATCGGATTTCGCGGCCGGGCCGTCATCGCTGATCCGGGTAATGATCACGCCGCCCTTGCCGGTCGCCTTGTAGGCCCGCACGAGGGCTTCATCCGCGTCCTGTACATTGACGCCCAGCCAGGCGCGGCGCACGCGGCCATCCTTGATGAGCTGGTCGGAGATGCGCTTGACGAGATTGGCCGGCACGGAGAAGCCGATGCCGACCGAGCCGCCGGTCGGGGAGATGATAGCCGTGTTCACGCCAACCACTTCGCCGCCGAGATTGAACAGGGGGCCGCCGGAATTGCCGCGGTTGATGGCGGCGTCGGTCTGGATGAAATCATCCGAGCGGCCAGCATTCAGGTCGCGGTTGCGGGCAGAGATGATGCCTGCGGAAACTGATCCGCCAAAGCCGAACGGGTTGCCGATGGCGATGACCCAGTCACCGACCTCGGCCTTGTCGCTGTCGGCGAGATCGACATAGGGCAGGGCGGTCGAGGATTTCACCTTGAGCACGGCGAGATCGGTATCGCGGTCGCGGCCGATCAATTCGGCCTTCAGCACGCGGCCGTTCGAGAAATTGACGTCGATCTCGTCGGCATTCTCGATGACATGATTGTTGGTGATGATAATGCCGTCGGCAGAGATCACGAAGCCAGAGCCGAGCGACCCTTCGCGGCGGAAGCCGTCTTCGTCGCGCCCGAAGAATTCGTTGAAACGCTCCATCGGCGAGCCTTCCGGGAAGGTCGGCATGCCGTCCGGCGCGATGGTTTGCGAGGTCGAGATGTTAACCACGGCCGGCATCAGGCGCTTGGACAATTCACGGAAGCTTTGCGGCTGGACCTTCTGATCGATTCCATCGACCGCCCTCGACAGGCTCGGCTGAGCATGAGCGGGCAGAACGGCGGTTGCCGAACTCATCAGGATCAAGGCAGCAAGGGCCGGAATACGCATAGGCCTCTGAGCCTCCTTTCGAAGCACAATCTACAACAATATTGGTAAACTATGGCGCTTTGCAGGCCTCTTGCAACAGCTTCAACAGAACCGAACTGCAATGACGATGAAGATTGCGCCGATTGCGGCGGACCCGATCCCCGCCAGCGCGATTTCCCGGCCGGGCATGCGCGCGAGATATTCGGCCATACGCCGCATGAATTCGGGGGCGACCGCATAGATCGCCCCCTCAATGAATAGCCACATGCCGATCCCGATCAGGATCAGTTGAATGGACATGCCAGCCCCGACCTAGCGAGAGCCGCCATTGGCGCGGGCACGATTGATGAACTCATCGCAGAGCCCCAGCGAATCCGGCGCCACGACAATGCGTGTGCCTTCCTGGATGGAATTTTCACAGGCGATCAGCGCGCGCTGGAACCGGAAGAATTCCGGATCCTTGCCATAGGCATTTGCGTAGATCTCGGTGGAGCGTGCATCGCCTTCACCACGGATCACTTCGGACTGTTCCCGGGCCTGGGCCTCAAGCACGGTCTTTTCCCGTTCGGCCTGGGCGCGGATCAGACGGGCGCGTTCCTCGCCTTCGGCACGGATGCGTTCGGCTTCCTGCTTACGGGCTGTCTGCATCCGGCTGTAGACACCATCCGCCACTTCACGTGGCAGGTCAGCCTGGCGAATGCGGACGTCGATGATCGAAATCCCGGCATCGGCGAGTTCAGCAGCCACCTTCTCACGGATGTTTTCCATGAGTTCGGACCGCTGGCCTGAAATGATCTCAGGCACTGGCACATCACCCATGACTTCCCGAATGGACGCCTTGGTCACGTCGTTCAGCTGGTTGGATGCCCCGGAAATGGTGCGAAGGCTCTGATAGAATTGCAGCGGATCGCTGATGCGCCAGCGGACAAAGGCATCCACGGCAAGACGCCGTTGGTCAGAGGCCAGAACCTGGATGTTCTCGATGTCGAGCCCCAGATTCTTGCGGTCGAGCTTTTCGACCGTCTGGATGACCGGGATCTTGAAATAGAGCCCGGCTTCATCCGTGCCCGGTGCGTTGATCACAGCACGCGGTTCACCGACCTGAAGGATCAGGGCCTGTTCGTCTTGGCGAACGACATAGAAGGAATTGAGGATTGCGACCAATACGATCGCGACGATGGCAAGGGCAAACCAGCTCAGATTACGCATCAGTTCTGTCCTTCGCGGTTTGAAGACTGCACCCGGTCAAGCGGCAGATAAGGCACCGCGCCGGAATTGCTGTCGAGAATGGTCTTGTCGGTCCGTCGCAGCACGCGCTCCATGGATTCGAGATACATGCGTTCCCGTGTGACGCGTGGCGCCTTGCGGTACTCCTCGTAGATCTGCTCGAAGCGGGACGCTTCACCCTGGGCGTCGGCGACGATCTGGTCGCGATAGCCTTCAGCTTCCTGGAGCAGGCGCTGGGCCGTACCCCGTGCTTGCGGCACGATCTGGTTGGCATATTGGGTGGCGCGGTTGATGTTGGTCTCGGCGTCCTGTTCGGCGACGTTCACATCGTTGAACGCCTCGATGACCTGCTGGGGCGGGTCGGCCTTGTCGATCTGGATACTCACGATCTGGATACCAGCGCGATAATCGTTCAGCAGGGTCTGGACCTGGTTGGCGACTTCCGTCTGAACCACGTCCCGTTCGGTCGTGATCACGCTCTGGAGCCGCGTCTTGCCAACGACTTCACGCATGACCGATTCCGCCACCATTTCCACGGCGATGTCGGGCTGCTTGACGTTCAGGATGTAGTCCTGAGGGGCGTCCGGCTTCACACGCCAGAAGACGGAGAACTGGATATCAACGATGTTTTCGTCCTCGGTCAGCATCAGGCTCTCATCCATGGTCTGGCCGATCTGGGTCTTCCGGCGGGCTTCGACCTCGACCAGCTCGTGCTCCTCGAACGGGGCAGGCAGGTGGAAGTGAAGGCCGGGACCGAAATTGGTCTGCCATTTTCCGAAGCGGAAGACGGAGGCCTGCTGGCCCGGATCCACCATCACGACGCTGGTGGAGAGCCAGGCGAGGAGCGCGATCCCTGCAATGACGAGGAAACCGAGCGGACCGAAATTGGTCCCGCCACTGCCTCCACCGCCGCCGCGACGCCGGCCACCGCCGCCACCGCGCTGCCGGAAACGTTCCTGCATGCGCCGCATCTGGTCTTCGAGGTCATTGCCTCCACCGCTGCCCGAGCCGCCGGGGCGATTCCATGGGGAGCCGCCATCCTTGCCGCCCCCATTATCGTTTCCGCCCTCGCCGCCCCATGGGCCGCTGGATTTAGTCTTGTCATCCCAGGGCATGAGCCCTCCCTGTATTACTGTGCATGGGTTCTATATAGGCGCTTTGGTGATATGTGCATGCCTGTTTGCAGGCATCAAGAGCAGTGGAGTCGCACAGTTTGTTCGGATCGAAGGATAAATCACGCCGGAAACTCGAGGAAAAGATCGCGGAAACGCTCGAACGGCCCGATTGGCTGGAATCGGTTTCGGTCGGGGAAGACGGTCGCGCGGTGCTCGTGATCCAGGCTGATCCGGCTGCCCCGGAAGCCGCTGAAGCGCGCCGGATTGAGGCGGAAGGCAAGGTGGAGCTGATCTCCGGGGTGAAGTCCGTGAGCAGCGTACTGACAGCAGAACGCGCCGCCACCGCCCCGGCGAAAGAGGTTCACCTCTCTCATACGCCGGCGTCGAAGCGTGTGCGCAAGGGCGCGCGCCTGTCCGATGAAGCGATGCAGCAGGGGAATGTCCCAGCCAGCGCGCCCAAATCCTCGATTCCGGGCATCTCACGCATTCTGGTCGTGGCCAGCGCCAAGGGCGGGGTCGGCAAGTCCACCGTCTCGGTCAATCTTGCTGCCGCGATGGCAAAGGCCGGCATGAAGGTCGGCCTGATGGACGCCGACATCTATGGGCCGTCCATTCCGACCATGCTGGGCACGGTGTCTGCCGAGCCGGTGACGTCCCCGGAGACCGGCAAGCTGCAACCTGTCGAAGCCTTCGGCATGAAGACGCTGTCGATCGGATATTTGTCGGACCCGGACGCACCGATGATATGGCGCGGCCCAATCGTCATGTCGGCCATCACGCAAATGCTGAATGATGCCGAATGGGGCACACCGGCAGATCCCCTCGACGTGCTGATCATCGACACGCCGCCGGGAACAGGCGACGCCCAGCTGACGATCGCCCAGCGCGTGCCGGTGACCGCGGCCTTGATCGTCACCACGCCTCAGGAAGTCGCGCTGGCGGATGTGCGCCGCGGCGCGGCCATGTTTGCGAAAACGGAAGTGCCGGTTCTCGGCATTGTCGAGACGATGAGCTGGTTCGAGGATCCGGCGGGCAATCGCCACTACCTGATGGGGCAGGGCGGTGGCAGCGCCACGGCGAATGCCCTCGGCCTGCCCCTGCTGGCGGAGCTGCCAATGCTGCAGGCGATCCGTGAGGGCGGCGATGCCGGCAAGCCGGCGGCGTTGTCAGATGAAACAACGGGCCAGCTCTTTCATGAACTGGCCCGCCGTGTTGCGATGGGGCTGGATACGCTCGAGTCGAAGCCTGCGCCCGAAATTGTGTTCGAGGACTAAGCCGGGCCCATTCTGGCGGGCGCATACTTGCCCCATCAAATCTGTGCCAGGCCCCCGTCGACGAAGATTTCGCCACCGGTCATGTAGGAACTATCATCGGAGGCGAGGAACGCGGCGACGGCCGCTGTTTCGGAGGGGTGCCCCAAACGGCCGAGCGGGCTGGCCGCCCCGATCTGTGTCATGACGTCGGCCCCGATATCCCGCATGACAGTTTCGGTCTCGGTGCCGCCGGGAACCAGGATGTTCACGCGGATACCGGTGCCGCGCAAATCCTGCGCCCAGCTGCGGGCGAAATTGCGGACGGCCGCTTTCGAGGCGCTGTAGACGCTGAAGGCGGGCGTGCCCATGACACCCGTGGTCGACCCAGTGAGGATGATGGAGCTGCCCGTTTTCAACAGGGGCAGAGCTTTCTGCACGGTGAACAGAGTGCCTTTGACATTCACGCCAAAGGTGCGGTCGAACTGTTCCGGCAGGATTTCGCCCAAGGCTGCGACATCTCCAAGACCCGCATTGGCGAACAGGATATCGAGGTGGCCCTGTTCTGACCTGACCTGCTCATAGAGCCGATCCAGATCTTCCAGACTGGTGACGTCCCCCTGTACGGCGCGTACATTTGGGCCCAATTCTGCCACAGCGGCGTCCAATACGTCCTGTCGACGCCCGAATATGTAGACCTCGGCGCCTTCGGTCACGAAGCGTTTTGTAGTTGCCAGCCCGATGCCGGACCCGCCTCCTGTGATGACCGCGATTTTTCCTTCAAGCTTTTTCATTTCCGATCTCCTTTCCAAGTGGAGACGGCTAGCTGGGAGGGTGCTTACTTTTGGACAAGTATGCACTATTTGGTAAGTATCAAAAAAGCCTGAGAGGACCGAACGATGAAACCCTTCATTTGTGGACTGGATGCTGCACTCCGCGTGATTGGCGGAAAATGGAAGCCGTTGATCCTCTTTTTCCTTGCAAAGGGTCCCCTGCGCTATGGGGAGTTAAAGCGGTCCATTGAGGGCGTGAGCGACAAGATGCTGATTCAGCAACTCAAGGAGCTTGAGCTGCATGGCATCGTGAAGCGGACTGATTACGGAGAAGTCCCGCCTCGGGTGGACTATTCCCTTACACCTCTGGGAGAGAGCCTCAGCCAGACCTTCGTGCCCCTGTGCGAATGGGGCGAGACGCATCGCGAGCAAATTGCGGGAGCCCTGTCCGTTCAGAGCCAGGCCCCCGCCAAATGACTGCCCGTATCAGGCGTTGAAGTTCAGTTTCAGGCCCGGCTCCGGCCAGCGGCATTTGGCCAGCTGCCCCGTGCTCGACAGCGTGACATAGGCGTCCTGCATATCGTCGCCTCCAAAGGCGATATTGGTGACAATCAGATCCGGGAAGCCGGTATGGTGAAAGTCGCCGCCCGGCGTGATGGTCGTGATGCCCCCATTCAGGATGGTTGCGACGCAGACATTGCCCGCGGCCGTCATGGCGAGACTGTCAAAATATTGCAGCCCTGGCATCGTGGCCACGACCCGTCCGCCATTGAAGGGGGAGGCGGGCTTGATGACCCCCGGACTTTCCAGATCGAAGGCCCACATCCGGCCGGTCATCGTGTCGGCCATGTAGACCGTCTGCTCGTCCGGGGAGAGGCCAACGCCGTTCGGGCTGGAATAGTGGAAGTCCAGTTCCTTGGCTTCGCTGGCGCCCTTGGCCAGGAAGAACAGGCCGCCGAAGTCGCGGTGGCGGGAATAGGTTTTGCCATGATCGGTGAAATAGAGATTGCCAGCCTTGTCGAAGACAAGGTCGTTCGGCCCTTTCAGGGGATGGCCTTCGACCGTATCCAGCACGCGCTCCACCTTGCCCGTGGAGAGATCAATGCGTTCGATGCGGCCCCCATCATAATCATCCGGGCAATTTCCGGGGATCAGCAATCCGTCCATGTCGGTATAGAGGAAACCACCATTGTTGCAGACCCACAGCGCGCCGTCCGGCCCGATGGCGAGGCCGTTGGGGCCGCCGCCGGGCGTCGCGATCACTTCGGTCTTGCCGTCGCCCCAGCAGCGCGTGATGCATTTCTTCTCGATCTCGACGACGATGATGCTGCCGTCGGCCATGACGACAGGGCCCTCGGGAAAGCGGAGTCCGCTTGTGATGATCTCGAATTCCATGTGGCTGTTTCCTCCTCGCCATTTTGGCGGGAGGTTAGGCGGCGATCCCGAGCGGGACAACAAGTGCCCTAGGGGGAAGTGAACGCGCCGACCCGATCAAGCTGGCGGATTGTAAAGGCAAAATCATTGCCCTCGCCGGCCTCGAACCGTTCCGCGCCGGTTTCCGCCCACTGGCTTGTGTCGAGATCAGGGAAGTGGGCATCGCCTTCCGGCTCTGCATCGACTTCGGTCAGGTAGATGCGATCCGCCAGAGGCAGGGCCAGATTGTAGATAGCTTCCCCGCCAATGACGAAAACCTTGTCGGCGCCGGTCCGAGCGGCCACGGCGCGCGCGGAATTGGTGGCGGCTGCGAAGCTGGAATAGACGCGCGCGCCTTCGGCATTGTAGGCCCAGTCCCGCGTCATCACGATATTTTCACGGCCTTTCAGGGGGCGCACTGGCAGGCTTTCCCAAGTCTTGCGACCCATAATGATCGGACAGCCCAAGGTCGCCTTCTTGAAGAAGGCGAGGTCGCTTTTTAGGCGCCAGGGAAGGTCTCCCCCGGTGCCGATCACATTATTGCGGGCCCGAGCGGCAATCAGGCAAAGTTTTACATGTGCCGACATACTGATCGGTTCCAATCTACTTGCACCATATTTTGCGGCTGGCCCTTGTGACCTTTCGCATCTGCAGGAATACATGCAGAGCCGAGTTCGTAGGGTGAATGCAACCTTCTTTCTTCAGTTTTCACAAGCTGAAAAACAGTTCCGCGGGGGAATATCTGGATGAAAACGTTTGTAGCTATTCTCACCAATGGAAACCCGGATCATATCGGATTGGCACTTCCTGCCATTCTGTTGTCGTTCTTGGCAATTTGGCTGCTTCGGGGGCGAGGATGGGCACTAATTTATGTCGCCCTGATTCCTTTCCTGAACTGGTCGTTTGGCGTTATCCCGGAATTCCAGATTATTGCCCCAACGGGCACGGGTTTGACCGCGCAGGGCGTCTCCCTCCACCCGATGACCATGGTGACCGGAATGGTGTTCGTCATCCGGGATTTTGTGCAGCGCGAAATGGGGCATCGGGTGCTGCTCGTGATGGCGATGGCGATCGCCTGGTCGTTCTATTATGCATGGCCTGTGATCGCGCTCGCCAGCGGCATTGCCTTCGCGATTTCCGAGGGGGTGGACTGGCTGATGTTCACCTTCACCAAATACCGGCTCTCGACCCGGATCCTGCTTTCCAGTGCGTTGGCCGCGCCGGTTGATACGACGGTGTTCCTGTATGGCGCAGACCTCGCCAAGCAGATGGAGCTGGGCATGGACCCCGGCAATTCGCTGCATGTCTGGAACTGGATCGTGTTCGTGATCGGCAAGATGGTCGGAGCGGTGATCGTCTCTGCGGTGATCCGGCGCCGGGAAAATCTGGGCCTGGTCGATCCGGCGGCGGCCTGACTGTACTATCCGGTAATACCCATATTGCTGATGTCATAGAAGTCTGCATATTTGCGCAAATATGCAGATAAGGAGTCGATTATGGCGGACGGTACGAAAGACTATGGCGCAATAACGGGCGCGATCAGCGAGGGGATCTCCGGCCTGCGGGGCACCGGCGCGAAAGACACGCTGACCCAGTTCAACGCGATGGCCAAGGCCGCTCTGGCGGATGGCGCGCTCGACACGAAGACCAAGGAACTGATCGCGCTCGCCATTGGCGTGGCCAAGCAGTGTGATGGGTGCATCGGGTTTCACACCAAGGCCCTGAAGCGTCTCGGCGCGACCGATGAGGAAGTCGCCGAAGCGCTGGGCATGACGGTCTATATGGGCGGTGGCCCGAGCCTGATGTATGCGGGCGACGCCTGGACGGCGTGGCAGGGCCTGAAGGAAGCCTAGACGGCCACCGGCGCCTTGATGTGAGCGTGCGGCTCGTAGCCTTCGACGGTGAAGTCTGAATACTCCCAGCCGAACAGGTCGGTCTTGTCGGGATTCAGGATCATCCGGGGCAGGGCGCGCGGCTCACGGGTCAGCTGCAGCTGCGCCTGATCCATATGGTTCAGGTAGAGATGCGCATCGCCGAACGTGTGGACGAACTCGCCAGCCTCCAGCCCCGTTGCCCGCGCCATCATCAGGGTGAGCAGTGCATAGGAGGCGATGTTGAACGGGACACCGAGGAAGACATCGGCCGAACGCTGGTAGAGCTGGCAGTTGAGCTTGCCATCCATGACATTGAACTGGAACAGGCAGTGACAGGGCGGCAGGGCCATCTCGTTCACATCGGCCGGGTTCCAAGCCGATACGATTAGGCGGCGGGAATTGGGATTGGTGCGGATTTCGTCCAGCACCCACTGGATCTGGTCAATGACACGGCCATCTGGCGCGGCCCAGCTGCGCCATTGCTTGCCATAGACCGGGCCGAGGTCGCCATGCTCATCGGCCCATTCATCCCAGATCGAAACGCCGTTTTCCTTGAGATAGGCGATGTTCGTGTCGCCTTTCAGGAACCAGAGCAGCTCAATGATGATCGAGCGCAAATGCAGCTTCTTCGTGGTCACCATCGGGAAGCCATCGGCAAGGTCGAACCGCATCTGGCGGCCGAACACGGCGCGTGTGCCCGTGCCGGTCCGGTCGGCACGCTCATGCCCATTGTCCAGGATGTCCTGCAGGAGATTGAGATATTGCTGCATGTCGGCCTCGGTGGGGAATCGGTTTTGTCGGTGAATGATACCACGAAAATACGCCGCGCAGGCAAGGCCGGGCAGCCGTCTTGACCGAGATAAACGGGGCTCCATCAGGGTAAACGACCCCTTTCGCCAATCCGCCAATTTTCAGGGAGTATCTGAAGCCAGGGGAAATCACTCTGAGCGAAAATCCCAGCTTGTGAAATGGTGCTGGCGATCAGGGGGGCGCGCGGGATGGGTACACGATCTGCAAACATGCAAGCGCAGCAGATTGCCCGCGATGTACGCGGCAACCTGACCGTGCTCACCGCGTTCATTCTGGCATCCATGGTGGCGCTGGTTGGGCTCGCGGTCGACCTTGAATTCATCTTCCGCCAACAGGCCCGCGTACAATACGCAATGGACTCCGCCGTCCTCGCCGGCGCGCTGTCGCGACAGGCTGGTGCGACGGATGAGGCGGTGATCGCGGACATTCGCGAATACATGAACCCGCTGATCGATACGGCCGGAGGCGGCTTGTCCTGCACGCCGGTCACCGTGACCTTCTCCGAGGACAGCGAAGATATTCTCGGCAAGATGCGGTGCACCCAGCCCACCTTCATTTCCAATATCTTCGGAAATGACGAAATGAGCTTCAACGTCTCATCCACCTCGACCTTCTCGGTCGGCAAGATTGATGTGTCCTTCGTGTTTGACGTTTCCGGCTCCATGAACAGTGAAAACCGGCTGACCTTGCTCAAGGAGGCCGCCGTCATCGCCTTTGACGAATTGCTGCCGGATGACCAGGTACGCGACGGTACGGTCCGGCTGGGCATCGTGACCTACAACAATGCCGTCAATGCAGGTGCTTACTTCAACGACGTCACGCGCAGTGTCACCATTCCCGCCGACACGTCCAACAGCAATGGGCTGAGCAATTACAATTCCTACAACAGCGCCCGGATGTACGATCAGGCTACGGGCAAGCGCTTCATGTACTATCAGGATGGCACCTGTACCGAGTTCGATCCTGACGAGTGTGACCAGTTTGGCGACTATGACTGGGATGTGGCCCGGTGGTTCTGGGACGACTCGTCTGCTGCGGATACCTGCGTCTATGAGCGAACCGGGACGCATGCCGACAGCGACGCCCCGCCCGGCAGCTTTGCCTGGATCGGCGCCGGCAATCCGCGTTGGAATTTCTATGATAGCGACCGTGACAAATATCGCGGTGAGAACGAGATCGAGAACAATGGCGCGGACAGTTCGACCGGCGCGCTGGATTTCTATTATGCCGGATGCCGGGCAACCGGGCCTGTGCCTCTGACCGAGGACAAGGATGCCCTCATCACCCATGTGAACAGCATGACGGCCAATGGCGGCACCGCCGGGCATCTCGGCGTTGCCTGGGGCTGGTATCTCCTGTCGCCGAACTGGCAGGGCATCTGGCCGGAGGCAGCAAAGCCCTGGGCCTATGATGAGGTAAACGTCACCAAGGCCGTTATCCTGATGACGGATGGCGACTTCAATGCGAACCATCCGACGGCCAGCAAGAATTCCTTCAAGCAGGCGATGGATCTCTGTGATGCGATGAAAGCGGAGCCATCCAACGTCCAGATATATACGGTCGGCTTCCAGGTGCCCTCCTATGTCCAGAAGACATCGGACGGGCAGACCATCATGGAATATTGCGCGACCAGCCCGGCCTTTGCGTTCGACGCGTCGAACGGCGACGAGCTGAAGGAAGTCTATCGCGAAATTGCCCAGTCGATTTCCGACCTGCGCATCAAGAGCTAGGATTCAGCGACCGCCGTGCCGTCATCGATGCGCACGGTCTGCGCCCGGTCTCCGAACGCCTCGAACAGGAAGGCTTCCGTGCCGGTCAGCCAGGCCTGACCCCCAAGCGCGGTCAGCTCATCGAACAGGGCAGCCCTGCGGTCAGCATCGAGATGCGCGGCGGCCTCGTCCAGCAATAGCAGGGGAGAGGGGCCATCGCCGCCCGCGCGCAGGGCAGCTGCAGAGGCGAGGATCAGGCCAATCAGCAAGGCTTTCTGCTGCCCTGTGGAGGCATCCTTGGCAGGCGCGCCGGTTGGGCGGTGGATAACGGTCAGGTCGGAGCGGTGCGGGCCGTCAATGGTGCGCCCGGCGGCAATGTCACGTCGGCGCGTCGTGCGGAACGTGTCCGTCAAGGCTTCGAAGATTGTCTTGAAATCATCGCCGCGAATGGCGGCCTGTTCGGCCTTGCCTTCGAGGGCCAGGTCAGCCTTCGGGAAATAGCCTTCGGGGCGCGCATCAATGGCGGCTTGCAGAGATTCCAGAACATGTGCGCGGTTGATAGCCATTTCCGCGCCGGACTCTGCCATGCGAGCCTCGATGGCATCGGCCCAAGCCGGGTCAACATGCCCGCGTTCGAGCAGGGCGTTGCGCTCGCGCATGGCCTTTTCATAGCGGCTGGCGGCCGTGCCGTGGGTGGGCATGTGCGCCATCACCTGCCGGTCGAAGAAGCGGCGGCGATCAGAGGTGCTGCCCCGGAACACGCCGTCCATGGCGGGCGTCAGCCAGACAATGCGAACCAGATCTGCGAGATCGGACGCCGTCGCAGGCGCGCCATCGATCCGCACCGTGCGTTTGGCGCTCGGGCCAGCGTCGAGGCCAACGCCGATGCGCTGCTCGTTCGCCAGCGCGGCGGAGACGGCCCAGCCACCGGGGGCATCCTTCCGGGTCATTTCCGGCAGAGTCGCCGAGCGCAGGCCCCGGCCGGGGCCGAGCTGGCTGACCGCTTCGAGCAAATTCGTCTTGCCCGCCCCGTTCGGCCCGTACAGGCAGACATGCCTGCCATCGAGCGGCAGGCTGAGGGACGCATAATTGCGAAAGTCAGTCAGGGTAAGGCGGGTAAGGGCGGTCATTCAGGCTCTATGGCGCGGCCAGAGGTCAGGTGTCGAGCCCGTGGCCGCCTTCGGGCCGGGTCTCCGCGATCCGTTCCATGCCGGCAATCATCGGACGGCCCGTGCCAATGGCTTCCTGCACGCTGGGCATGGCCAGGCTGGCGGCATGGCTTTCCTGGCTGTCCCACACTTCCGTGATCCAGATCGCGTTGGGATCGGCCGGGTCACTCGCCACGACATAGCTGAGACAGCCCGGCATACCCGAAACGCCGTCCAGCAGAATGCGCATCAGCGCATCCCGGTTATCGTCCGTAGCGGTGAACTTGCCAATCAGGCCGTACATGCTGCTTGTCTCCTTGCCAAACTGGATACCACATGCCGCCAAACCCATCGCCGCGGCCGTGCTGGCAAGGACGGTCCGGCGATCCAGCAGTGCCATCGGCCTGCTAGACCCGAAGCGGCATCAGCACATAGCGGGCGCTGTCATCCGACGGATCGAGGACGAGGGCAGGGGAAGCCGGATCGCTGAACATGAACTCGGCTTCGACGGCCTCGATCTGGCCAGCAATGTCGAGCAAATATTTCGCGTTGAAGCCGATCTCCATCGCCTCGGAACCATAGTCCGCTTCGAGTTCCTCGTTGCCCACGCCGGTCTCTGCATGGTTGACGGCAAGCACCAGCTTGCCATCGGACAGGGACATCTTCACCGAACGCGAGCGTTCGGCCGACACAGTTGAGACGCGATCAACAGCGGCTTCGAAAGCCTTGTTGTCGATGGTCAGCTTCCGGTCATTCCCCTTCGGGATGACGCGGCCATAATCCGGGAAGGAGCCGTCGATCAGTTTCGAGGTCAGGACGGCGCGGCCTGCACGCACGACGATCTTCGTGTCGGACACTTCGATCTCGATGTCATCATCCACCCCGTCGATGAGGCGGCGCGCCTCTGCGACAGCCTTGCGGGGCACGATGATGCCTTCGAGGTTTTCCGCGCCGGCCGGAGCCGGCAGTTCGGCGAGCGCGAGGCGGTGGCCGTCCGTAGCAACCGTCCGCAGCACGGCCTGGCCCTCATCAGTCTGGGCAGCATGAAGGTACACGCCGTTCAGGTAGTAGCGGGTTTCCTCGGTCGAGATCGCGAACCGTGTCTTGTCGATCAGGCGGGCGAAATCCTTCGCGCCGAGCGAGAATTTGGTCGGCGTGTCGTCCGAACTCATGGTCTGGAAGTCAGATGCCGGCAGGGTCGGCAGTTCGAAATGCGAACGGCCTGCCGTGATGGCGAGACGCTGGCCTTCCGGCTGGACTTCCAGTTCGACTTCGGAGCCGGCGGGCAGCTTGCGCACAACGTCGAACAGCGTGCCAGCCGGGGCCGTCACCGCGCCTTCGCGCGTTACGCTCGCATCGGCGCTGTCGACGGCCTCGATGTCGAGGTCTGTCGCCGTGAGTTTCAGCTCACCATTGCCTGCCTGAAGCAGGACGTTGGAGAGGATCGGGATCGTGTTCCGGCGCTCCACCACATTCTGCACATGTGACAGTGCGTTCAGCAGGTCGCCGCGTTCAATCGTCAGTTTCATTGTCCGTTCCGTTCATCGGGGGCCTCTTTCGGAAGCCCGGAATTCCTTGCCAGTCCAACCGGTCCCGCCCGGAACCGCCGTCCGGAATGGAATCGGCCCGCTCTGCGGGGAGAGCGGGCCGAGCACACTTACTCAAACAGGGGCAAAAGCCAAGCGCCGATCGTGTTTTCAGCGCGGTTGGCTGAGTTTGCCTAATTAAGGCCTGCCGCCTGCAGTTCCAGGATCGTCTCGTTGACCGCCTTGATGTGCGCACCGAGTTCGGTGTTTTCCGGCAGGGCCTTGGCCACCTTGCGATGCGCGTAGAGGATCGTGGTGTGATCGCGCTTGCCGAAGCTGTAGCCGATCTGCGGGAAGGATTTCCCGGTCAGCTCCCGGCACAGATACATCGCGATCTGGCGCGGATACACCACGGCGCGAGCCTTGCTCGGGCTTTCCATGTCGGCCTTCGTGACTTCGAACACCTTCATGGCTGCCTTCTTGACCAGTTCGATGGAGGGCTGGCGCACATCGCCTTCGGTCCGGCGGATGATCTTGTGCACCATGTCCAGCGTAGGGGTGCGGATGCCGAAAGCCGCCTCGGTATACAGGTTCCAGATCGCGCCGGTCATTTCCCGGGCCTGACCGCGAATGCCGGCATTGAACTCGGCGATCATCTCGTCGGTGACGACGAAATTCGGATGGCCCGCCTCGATATGGTCGGCCAGGCTGCGCATGATCTGCTCGCGCATGCCGGCATCCGGTGCGCCGACCTCGACGGTCGTGGCGCCTTTCAGCTCACTGATCATGCGCGGGCTGAAGCCGGTGACGTCGCCGGGGGCCTTGTCACCCGCCAGCACGACATGGCCGCCATTCGCCGTGACTTCGCGAATGTTCTGGAACAGTTCGGTCTCGGTGCCGGGCTTGCCGCTGATCCGGTGAAGGTCGTCGATCATCAGGATCGTCGCCGCGCGGAGCCGCTTCTTGAGGGCGCTCGTATCCTTCACCTTCACGCCGTCGGTGTAGGAGGACAGGAATTCCTCGGCCGTCAGGTAGACGACGTGGCAATCCTCGCCCCGCAGTTCGGCAGCGGTCTTCAGCGCATGCAGGATGTGCGTCTTGCCGGTGCCCTGAAGGCCATAGAACAAGGTTGTCAGCGTTCCGACCGGCAGTCCGCCCGCAATACGTTTGGCCATCTCGACCGCCAGCTCGTTTGCCTCACCCGTGACGAGGGTGTTGAAGCTCATGACCGGTGCGCCGGTGCCGGAGCCTGAGGTCTCGGCCTGTGCGGGTGCGTCCTCGACGATTTCAGCGGTTGCCCACGGATCCTCGACAATATCGAGCAGCTCCGCAGGCACGGTCCGCCAGCAGACCAGCTTGATCGCGCGGCGCGCAGGATCATGCTCGCGCCAGATGCGCTGGATGGCATGGCGGTGCGCGCCATAGGCACGGTCGAATGACAGGGGATCGCGCGCGGCAATCACCATTTCGCCATTGAACTCGGCCACGAGACGGAGTCCGTCGATCCAGCGGTCATAGTCGGCCGTGTTCAGGATTGTCGCAAGATGGGCCTTAACGGTCAGCCAAATCTCCTTGCCCGGAGCATTCTTGCCCTTATTCATCTTCTCGAAGTCTACGCCAGTTTTTGAATCAAAGAGTTTGTTCCCGTCCATGCCGAGCCCCATTTTCTAGTTATAATTTCACCCTGACCAACTGGCACGCAGCTTCCCTTCCGAACCGAAAATTCGGTCACACATATACTCCGTGTCGGGAGAACTTTTCTGTTGGTAAATTGAAATTACTCAATGGGGGTTTTGCTGACAAGTGCAACTTTTATACGACAACAGGATTTGGTTGGTTGACTCTTTCCCCTGTACTTCAAACCGCAATCAAATCAGGCGCTTGAGCACTGATCTTTTTTTGTGAGTGAGTCGCCCCACACATTTGTTCGCACCTGTTCTGTCAACAGGGGGCGCAGGTATAAGCCTGTGGATATCCCCAAAAAAAGCGGCATGTTTCGCAGTGCGGTTAAGGAGCCCTAACATTACTGCAATACGGAACCTGCCAGTCAGGCCAATTTCGCAATCCTTCCAGGAAACATCCAGTTGTATTGATGTTGAATTCGGAAAGGTCCAAATTGTTGTATTAGGATATTGACATGAAAAAACCCGCCTGAACAGTCAGGCGGGTTTCTGTTTTTCAATTGGGAAAGGTGCCGATCAGCCCATCGCTTTGACGCGAGCCGACAGACGGGAAACTTTCCGCGACGATGTGTTCTTGTGCATGACGCCTTTGGTCACCGCGCGCATCAGTTCGGGCTGGGCAGAGCGCAGCGCTTCCTGGGCAGCAGACTTGTCGCCGGCTTCGATTGCTTCTTCGACCTTGCGAACGAAAGTACGCACGCGCGAGCGGCGGGCTTTGTTCACTTCGGTGCGGTTCGCAATCTTGCGGACCATTTTCTTGGCGGAACGGGTATTAGCCATATTAAACTCCTGTGGCCCAAAGGGCTCCCTTCGGGCTGAAGGCGGGGGAATACATAAACGGCGCGGAGGCGTCAACCGCGCAATTGAGGCTGGTTGCAGGAAATAGCAGGTGGGCCGGGGCTTTCAGCATCATTTGTCTTTGAAGTGAGCCGAGCGTTTCTCGACATAGGCGGCCATGCCTTCTTTCTGGTCATCGGTCGAGAACAATGACTGGAACATGCGGCGTTCAAACTGGATGCCCTGAGAGAGCGGGGTCTCATAGGCAATCTTGATGGCTTCCTTGGTCATCATGGCGGCGGCCAGCGGCATCGAGCCGATGGTGCGGGCCAGTTCGCGGGCAGCGTCCATCAGATCATCTGCCGGTACGACGCGGCTGACGAGACCACAGCGTTCGGCCTCGTCGGCCTCCATCATGCGGCCGGTCAGGCAGAGTTCCATCGTTTTCGATTTGCCGATCACGCGTGCGAGGCGTTGCGTGCCGCCGGCGCCGGGCATCACGCCAAGGCGCACTTCCGGCTGGCCGAAGCGGGCATTGTCGGCGGCCAGGATGATGTCGCACATCAGGGCCAGCTCACAGCCCCCGCCAATGGCATAGCCCGATACAGCAGCGATGATCGGTTTGCGCGCCCGCGCAGCCCGTTCCCAGTTCCGGCTGATGAAATCCTCATAATAGGATTCCGGATAGGTCTTTTCCTGGATTTCCTTGATATCGGCCCCGCCGGAAAAGGCTTTCTTGCTGCCGGTCAGGATGATGCAGCCAATCTCCGGATCGGCTTCGAACCGGTCCAGCGCATGGGTCAGTTCATTCATCATCTCTTCGCAGAGGGCGTTCAGGCTCTCGGCGCGATTGAGCGTGATCACGGCAAAGCCGGCTTCCTGGTCAATCTCGGTGAGGAGCGTTTTGTAAGACATTCTGTAAATCCTGCTCGTCGCGGTTTGGCGCTGGCAGTCGGTCTGCCGCAGCCTGTAACATTCGGGACACTCTACATCCGGTGCCCATGGCCGGAAAATCTCTGGGGCGTTCCTGTATTTCATCGCGTTGGTTTCGCGAAGGCGCGCCTATACCGCAAACATGACGCATTTGTCATCCATTGCGAGTCATATGTGGGGCAGGAGCCGGAAACATCCTGATTGGTTGTTTGGCAGGCGGCCCCCTATATCCCGCCCATGACTGACGACACAGAAACATCCCGAGACCCCGAGCGCAACCGCCTGTCGGGCCGGATTGCCCGTACCGCGAGAGTTGGCGCCAACCTGTCCGGGGCAGGTCTGACTTTTGCCACCCAGAGCCTGTTTGGCGGGGACCAGGGGGAGGAAAAGATCGCCCGTGCGCTGGCGGCGGCGCTGGGCAAGTCCAAGGGCCCCCTGATGAAGGTTGCCCAGATGGTGTCGACCATTCCGGATTTCCTGCCGCCGGAATATGCCGCCGAACTCAGCCAGCTGCAGGCTGAAGCCCCCGCCATGGGCTGGCCCTTCGTGAAGCGGCGCATGCGCGCCGAACTGGGCGCCGGCTGGCTGGAAAAGTTTGGCACGTTCGAAAGGGAGGCCTCGCACGCCGCCTCGCTCGGACAGGTGCACAGCGCAACCCTGCATGACGGGCGCCGGGTCGCCTGCAAGCTGCAATATCCGGATATGGCCAGCGCGGTGGAATCCGATGTCGGCCAGCTCAAGACCATGCTGGGCCTGTTCAAACGGATGGATGGCTCCATCGACCCGACCGCGATGGTGGATGAAATTACCGACCGCCTGCGCGAGGAGCTCGATTATGCCCGGGAAGCCAAGCATATGGCGCTTTATGCGAACATGCTGGCGGATCGCGACTTCGTCACTGTGCCGGATCCTGTGCCCGAATTGTCTACCGACCGGTTGCTGACCATGAGCTGGGTATCCGGCAAGCGGCTCGACGCCTTTGAAGATGCCCCCCAGGAGGTGCGCAACCGGATCGCGGAAATGCTGTTCTGGACATGGTGGGGGCCGTTCAACTCCCACGCCGTGATCCACGGCGATCCGCACCTCGGCAATTACCAGGTGACCGGGGAGGGGACCGGCCTGAACCTGCTCGACTTTGGCTGTATCCGCATTTTCCCGCCTGAATTCGTCAGCGGCGTGGTCGATCTCTATCGCGCGATCCTGGCGGACGATTTTGACGCCGCCTATGCCGCCTATGAGAAATGGGGCTTTAGCGGCCTGTCACGCGAACTCGTCGAAGTGCTGAACATCTGGGCGCGCTTTATCTATGGCCCGCTGCTGGACGACCGGGTCCGCTCCGTCGCCGATGGGGTCACTCCGGGCGAGTATGGTCGCAAGGAAGCCTTCGCCGTCCGCAAGCTGCTGAAGGAGAAGGGGCCGGTGAAAATCCCACGCGAGTTTGTCTTCATGGACCGCGCCGCCATCGGACTGGGCGCCGCGTATCTCCGCCTCGGGGCCGAGCTGAACTTCTACCGCCTCTTCAATGAGAGCCTCGAAGGCTTCGATATTGAGAAAGTCGCTGCGCGGCAGGCTGAGGCGAAGGCCGCTGTCGGGCTCGACTGACCCGAAGGAAGACAATCTCGCCTCTGGCACTCTCAGGCCGGAGGCGCTAATCCGATTTCCATGAGCGACGATCTTACCAGAAACCAGACTTTCGATACGCCTGAGGGCTATTCCATCCTGCCGTGGCATCGCGGCTTTGGCCGTCAGATTGGCCCCCTCTTCGAGAAGCGGGACGAGACCGGCCTGACGCGTGCCTTCCGGGTCGAGGAATACCATACCAATGGCATGATGAATGCGCATGGCGGCATGATGATGACCTTTGCCGACATGGCATGGGGCGCTGCGGTCGAAAAGGATGAGGACACTTGGTGGGTGACAGTCCGCCTGATGTGCGATTTCCTCTCCGGCGCGTCGATGGGCAGCTTCGTCGAAGGCAAGGCGGAAGTGGTCGGTCGTCAGGATGACATCTTCACGGTTGAAGGCCGCATCTGGACGGGCGACAAATTGCTGATGCGCGGCACGGGCATCTTCAAGGTGATCGAGCGCCGCGATGGCCAGCAGAAGCCTTTCAAGCGCGCCAGCCAGGACGCCTGACGGCCTTGCCAATGGTTGACTCCGGCCGGGCGGCTGCGTATCCGGCGACGCAATGAACATCGCACTGCACCACCATCACCATCATTCGTGACGCGCCGACGAGGCGCGAACCGGTCCGGCTGCGCCTCCTGAAAGTGTTCATTCTCCCGAACCAGACCAGATGAGGCAGGCCGCGGCCGGGTCCGCGCTGCGCCGACGTGTTGCCTTTCCAATCTATGCGTCTCCGTCTATGCGGAGCGCGTCGGCAACCAGGACCCGAGACGATCATGAGCGACAAGGACACACCGCCCCTCACCGGCAAGGATCTTGCCCGCAAGCCGCGCGGCTTTCCGGACAAGCGCGAAAGCCTGATCCATGCCCAGGCCGGGTTGGTCGAGACGATCACCGGCGTCTACCGCCAATGGGGCTTCGAGGCGTTGGAAACCAGCGCCTTTGAATATGCCGACGCGCTCGGCAAGTTCCTGCCGGACGATGACCGGCCAAATGCCGGTGTCTTCGCCATTCAGGATGATGACGAACAATGGATGGCGCTGCGCTATGACCTCACCGCGCCGCTTGCCCGGTTCGTGGCGGAAGCTGGCCAGTCGCTGGGCAAGCCGTTCCGCCGCTATGCCGCCGGGCCGGTTTGGCGCAATGAAAAGCCGGGCCCCGGCCGGTTCCGCGAATTCTGGCAGTGCGATGCCGACACGATTGGCGCGCCGGGCTATCACGCCGACGCCGAGATGATCGCCATGGGCGCCGAAGCGCTGCGCGCGGTCGGCATGGCACCGGGCGAATTCGTGATCCGTGTGAACACGCGCCGCTTGCTCAATGGCGTGCTGGACGGCGTGGGTGCCTCCAGCTCGGACACGCGTCTTGCCATCCTGCGCGCCCTCGACAAGCTGGACCGCCTCGGCGCCGAGGGCGTTGCCGACCTGCTCGGCGCGGGCCGTATGGATGAGAGCGGTGACTATACCAAAGGGGCCGGGCTCGGCGCCTCGGAAGTCGCCCGCGTGCTCGCCTTCGCTCAGGCAGGGGCCGAGACGCGCGCCGAAACGCTTGCCAACCTCGCCAAGGCGACCGGTGACACCGAAGAGGGCAAAGCTGGCCTCGTTGAACTCGAAGCCATCGCCAGGGCGCTTGAAGCGCTCGGCGCGCCGGAAGGCGATGTCGTGATTGATCCATCCGTCGTGCGCGGCCTCGAATACTATACCGGTCCCGTCTACGAAGCCGAACTGCTCCGCGAAGTGACAGGTGAAGACGGCAAGACTTATCGCATCGGCTCCATCGGGGGCGGCGGGCGCTATGATGACCTCGTCGCGCGCTTCACAGGCGAGACGGTTCCGGCGACGGGCTTTTCCATCGGCATTTCTCGCCTTGCAGCGGCGATGCAAATCATGGGCGAGACAGAGACGCTGGACGGCCCGGTCGTGGTGCTGAACTTCGACAAGGAAGACCCGACCATCGCCCTGCAGATCGCTACCGAGCTGCGCCGGGCCGGCCTTCGGGCCGAGGCCTATATGGGCGCATCCGGCATGCGGCCCCAGATGAAATATGCTGACCGGCGCTCATCGCCGGCGGTCATCATGGTGGGTGAGGACGAACTGGCCAAGGGCACCGTCACCATCAAGGATCTGGAAATGGGCGCGCTGAAAGCGAAGTCCATCAAGTCGAACGAGGAATACCGCGAAGCCCGTCCGGGTCAGTTTGAAGTGCCCCGCGCTGAAATGGTCGAGGCGATCCGCAAGATTGTCGAGGCCCAGAAATGACCCATGATGCACTCGTCGTGGCGGCGCGCGGCGTGTTCGAGGCGACCGGGGCTGAGCCGGTAGACCCGGCCTACATCCTGCCGTCCGATATCCCTCTGGAGCTCTCCGGCGAAGCGGTACGGGCACGCCTCTGCGTGTTCTCCGATCATCGCGGCAATGAAATGGTCATGCGGCCGGACCTCACCCTGCCGGTGGCTGGGCAGGAGGCGGACCGACGCGCTGCAGGCGGAGACGGTGCCAAGGCCTACACTTATGCCGCGCGGGCCTTCCGCCTGCCGGCCTCTGCGGGCGACCCGATGGAATTTACACAGGTCGGCTTTGAATGGTTCGGCAAGGACAGCGGTGCAGATGCGGACGCGGAAGCTTTTGCGCTGGTACGCGAAGCCGTTGCCGCTTGTGATGTGTCGCCCACGGCAACCGAGATGGGCGACCTCTCGATCTTCCCGGCCTTTGTGGATGCGCTCGGCCTTGCACGTATCACGACAGACCTGTTGAAACGCGCCTTCCGGCAGGAGGGTGGGGTCAGCGAGTTGCTCGATGCGGCGCCTCAGCCGCCGGCATCAGACCTTCAGCCCGTTCTGGACGCGGGCGGCACAAAGGCGGCGGAAGACGCGTTCCTGAACGTCCTGAGTGATCGCGACATTCCGATGATCGGTACCCGCAGCGTTGCCGAAATCGTCGCGGGTCTCCGCGGCAAGGCTGCGGTGCATGCCGCTGGCGGTGTGCCGGAAGCGGCGCGGTTAGCGCTGTCTGACCTTGCCGGTGTGAACTGCCCGGCAGGGGAGGCGGCTGACGTGCTGGCCACCATCAGTGACAAGCATGGGCTCGCCGCCATGTCCTCCGTAATCGAACGGGTTGCACGTCGGATGGAGGCAATCCTGGCGGCGGTGCCAGGAATTGCCAGCGAAGCGCGGTTCCGGTCCGGCTTCGGTCGCCGGTTCACCTATTATGATGGCTTCGTCTTCGAGACGTTTGGTGAGAATTTGACCTCGCGCCAGCCGCTCGCTTCCGGCGGGCGCTATGATGGCCTGATCGAGGGGCTATCGCGGTCCAGGGCGTCGGCCTCCGGCATTGGCGGGGTCGTGCGGCCTGACCGCATCCTGCGCGCAAAGGGAGAGACGACATGAGCGTCCTGTCACTCGCAATTCCGTCCAAGGGGCGGCTGAAGGAAAAATCCGAGGACTGGCTCAAGGCCCGCGGCTTTGAAGTGCGCCAGATTGGCGGCGAGCGTGGCTACCAGGCCGAAATCTCGGGATTGGGCGAAGTCGACATGCGCCTCCTGTCCGCGCGCGAGATTGCGCAGGGCCTGATCGAGGGCAGCCTCCATGCGGGGGTAACTGGCGAGGATTTGTTGCAGGACCTCGCGCCGACCGGACCGGAGGATTTCCATGTGCTGGAACGGCTCGGCTTCGGCGGCGCAGATGTCATCGTCGCGGTGCCGCAGGCCTGGATTGATGTGGATACGATGTCCGATCTGGAAGCGGCCGGGGCCGCGTTCCGAAAGGCCCATCACCGGCGCCTGAGGGTTGCCACCAAATATATGCGGCTCACCCGGCGCTTCTTTGCGGCGAAATCTGTCGGCGAATACCGGCTGGTCGAAAGTGCGGGCGCAACTGAGGCGGCCCCCGCCACGGGCGCAGCGGACGTGATTGTCGACATCACCTCGACCGGCGCGACGCTGAAGGCGAACGGGTTAAAAATTGTTTCAGATGGAATAATCTTGAAAAGCGAGGCCGTTCTGGCGGTCTCTGCAAATTCCTCCTGGAGCCCGGCTGCGCTGAAGTCCCTGTCAGCATTGGGCGGTGCAGCAAATATTGAAGAATTGCTCATATTGAAAAATTTGAATTCACAATCTTGACACATGCATTAAAGCGCGGCCATATGACACGGCAAGTTTCTGGGAGGAAACGCTGCAAACGGTGGAAGGCGCGGAAGCTGGTGGAAGCTCTCCGCGCCTTTTTTCATTTCCGAGAAAATTTAGGTCCACCAAGACGATCCGGAGCAACGGCTCAGGTGAGGTAGGGGGCGTTTTGGACATCACCCCGGTCCGTCTTGGCTTCCTGATTATCAATAAAGGATTATCGATAAACGTCAATCATAATTATCGTTTTTCGATTAAATTTTTTCATGCTAGAGATCAGGACAGCTAATCCACGGCAGGTTTGGCGTCTCCTCGTAGGCCGGTGACCGACTCTGTGGGTATTTTGCTGATCTGGGTCTGGCGGACGAGATCCCGGCCTATTCGGCGTCTTCCGTCGGTGCGGGGATCACTTCAACCGGCACAACGCGTTTCACAGCGATCGGGATGGGGTCTGTCCGGACAATTTCGCCCCTGTCGACGCCCAGCCGGGCCACCAGAGGCTCCCGCACCAAGGCATCCCCCTCGCGCATCACCGGGTCGGTCGGCTTGAGCGCGCTGGATTGGTTCAGCGTGTTTGGCGCCATCTCTGGCGCGTCGGCTTTCAGGTCGGTGACGACGGGGCCGGATTTAACAAGCACGACTACACGGGCGTCCCCTGGCACGGCCAATTCGGCCTCTTTGACATCGAGGGACTCCGCCGCTGCGCCAACGGCAAAGCAAGGCAGCAGGGACACAAGCAATACGGCTTTCTTCATGGCACCCTCCGATAGGTTCAACGTCCTGTGGCTGAAACACTATCCCACCTCGCGCGCCCTGTCATGGTTTGATCCGGCTGCGCACCAGCCCGTGAGTTGACTTCGCCCATCGGCGCGGCCAAGCGTGGGCCAACAGGATTTTGCGCACGCAAGGAGTCATCATGAGCGATCCGCGCCAGCACATCATGCCGGTCTACCGGCCGCCAGAGCAGGTTTTCGAGAAAGGGGAAGGCGTCTGCCTTTTTACCGAGGACGGCACGCGATATCTCGATTTCATTGCCGGCATCGCCGTGAACGCGCTGGGCCACGCCCATCCCGCCATGGTCGAGGCCCTGCAGGAGCAGGCCGGCAAGCTGTGGCACACGTCCAATATGTTCCGCGTGCGCGGCGCCGAGGAGCTGTCCGACAAGATCTGCCGTGACACGTTTGCCGACCGCGTCTTCTTCACCAATTCCGGCACCGAAGCCGTCGAATGCGCCATCAAGTCCGCCCGCAAATACCACTGGGCGAATGGCAATGAAGCGCGCATCGACATCATCACCTTTACCGGCGCGTTCCACGGACGCTCGCTCGGCGCGATCAATGCCGGGGGTAATCCGAAATACCTTGAAGGCTTCGGCCCGAAACTTCCCGGCTTTGTCCATCTTGAATGGGGCGACATGGATGCGCTGGAGAAAGCCGCCGCAGAGCCCACCGCTGCCGCGATCTTCATCGAGCCGGTGCAAGGCGAGGGCGGCGTTCGCGCGCTGCCGGATGACCAGCTCAAGCGGATGCGCGAATTGTGCGACGAGCAGGGCCTATTGCTGATCTATGATGAAGTCCAGTGCGGCATGGGCCGGACGGGCAAATTGTTCGCTCACGAATGGGTTGAGGGCGCTGTGCCGGATATCCTTTGCTCGGCCAAGGGGATTGGCGGCGGCTTCCCGTTCGGCGCCTGCCTGACGACCGAAGCGGTCGGCGAGCACATGCAGCCCGGCAGTCACGGCTCGACCTATGGCGGCAACCCGCTCGCCATGGCGGTCGGCAATGTCGTCTGGGACATCATCTCCAGCGAAGACTTCCTGGCTGAAGTGCGCCGGGTCTCCGGTACGCTGGCGCAGGGCCTGAAAAGCCTCGCTGACAGCCATCCGGACAAGGTCGAGGCTGTCACTGGCAAGGGCCTGCTCACCGGCCTCAAGATGAAGTCCGATCCGAAAAGCCTGCAAGGCGCCTGCCGTGACAAGAACCTCCTGGTCGGTGTGGCCGGGAACATGGTGCTGCGTCTCGCGCCGCCCCTGGTCATCACGGACGAGAATGTCCGCGAAGCCACCGGCATTATCGACGCCGCGCTCAGCGAATGGGAGCCAGCCTGATCCGGCGAGGCCAATGGCCATGACCCATCTTCGTGTTGCCTGTGTCCAGATGCGCTCCGGTGTCGAGGTGGCGCCGAACATCGCGGCGGCCTCTGACCTGATCCGCGACGCGGCGGGGCAGGGCGCGCAGTTGGTGGCAACCCCGGAAATGACGAACTTGCTGGATATTCGTCCCGGCAAGGCGCGACCAAAGATTGTTCCGGAGGCGGATGACCAGACGCTCGCCGCGATGCGTGCGCTGGCGGCTGAGCTTGGCATCTGGTTGCTGATCGGCTCCATCGCCGTGACCGTCGAAGGCGAGGAGCGACTTGCCAACCGGTCTGTCCTGATCGCACCGGATGGCTCCGTCCGGGCCCGCTATGACAAGATCCACATGTTCGACGTCGAAGTGGGCGACGGGCAGAGCTATCGCGAAAGCCGCGCCTACCGGCCGGGCGAGCGCGCCATGCTGGCTGAGACCGAGTTCGGCAAGCTTGGGATGACCATCTGCTATGATGTCCGCTTCCCGCATCTCTACAGGAAACTGGCTCAGGCGGGCGCTGGCATCCTGACCATTCCTGCGGCGTTCACGCGCGTGACAGGCGAGGCGCACTGGCATGTCCTTGTCCGGGCACGCGCCATCGAGACCGGCAGCTTCGTCCTCGCCCCCGCGCAGGGCGGCAAGCATGCAGACGGCCGCGAGACCTTCGGCCACTCCCTGATCGTCTCGCCCTGGGGCGAGGTGCTGGCGGAGAAGGCGGATGCTGAGCCCGGTGTGATCCTTGCCGATCTGGATCTGGACGCTGTGGCGAAAGCGCGCCGCCGCATTCCCTCGCTGGGGAATACTCAGTCTATTTCATCAATTGGCGATGGTGCAGACTAGTCAATGGCAGCCAAAAGGTGAGGGGAGTAAGCGACAGAGTTTTCTGCCAGTCGCTCCTTTGCAACAGGACAGGCATCAAGCGCCTGTTTGATGAAGTTGCGCCATGCATTCCCGTCATGGTTTGCAAAGTTCGACTTCTCGATGGAGAGGTGTTCGAGATAGTTGAGCAACAGCTCAGCCAGCGTGACAACGCGTTGATAGTCCGGGTGGGTCTCTCTGATCTCTATGCCATCGAACAGGTATCGCCGCAGTTCCGGATGTTTTACCAGATGGCTTCTGAAATCGGATGCCTGCGCATAGATTGCCGCATGAGCGGAAGCCCGAACGGATTGCCCCAGCCTCCTGATCTGAATCAGAACAAGCAGAAATCCAAACAGCGTCGTTAACAGGCCGCCCAATTGTAGCCAGTTTTGGATTGTCCATTGTTCCCACATGGCCAACGTCCCCCTTGGCACAAGGGTGCGCAGGGACGCCGGATACGTCAAGAGGATGTTGGTCAGCGCCCCAGGCGCCGACGGAATTCCTCATAGCCGAAATCGGACAGGCTCTCGATGATGCCGTCTTCCCAGCGGATCGCCAGATTCGCCAGCGGCGTGCCATTGAACGTGTTCGTCTTGACGAAGGAATAATGCATCTGGTCGGTGAAGATGATCGTGTCACCGGGCTTCAGCGGGGCGTCGAAGGAATATTCCCCGATCACGTCGCCGGTCATGCAGGTCTTGCCACCAAAGCGATAGGTGTGCGCCTTCTCGCCGGGCTGGCCCGCGTCGATCACGTCAGGCCGGTAGGGCACTTCCAGCACGTCCGGCATATGGGTTGAGGCGGACGCATCAAGGATGGCGAGATCGACCTCGTTCCAGTGCAGGGCCAGCACGGTCGCATACAGCTCGCCCGTATTCACGACGAGGCCCGCGCCCGGCTCCAGCACGACTTCCACGCCAAAGCGGGTCTTGAACGCCTTGATGGCCGCGATCAGCGCATCGACATCATAGCCTTCCTTGTTCAGGAAATGGCCGCCGCCGAAATTCACCGTGTTCACCTGCTCGATATACTGGCCGAAATTGTCGGCGACGAATTCGATCAGGCCGACCGAGCCTTCATGCAGGCTCTCGCACAGGGCGTGAACGTGGAAGATATCGATGCCGGACCAGTCAACCTGGTCGAGTTTTGACGGCACTTCGCCAAACCGGCTGCCCGGCGCGCACGGATTGTAAAGGTCGCCGCCAAGCGTCGCATTGGAATAGCCGGGATTGACGCGCAGGCCGATCTTTGCGCCGCCATCGCGCGCAATGTCGCCAAAGCGTTCCAGCTGTTCGAGGGAGTTGAAATAGATGTGCTCGGCCACCTCTGTCAGGCGGCGCACTTCGGCCTCGGTATAGGCCGGGGAATAGACATGCACTTCCTTGCCGAAACTCTCATGCCCCATGATGGCTTCCTGCTCGCCGCTGGCCGTGGTGCCGTCCAGATAGTCGGTCATCAGCGGGAAGGCCGCCGGCAGGGAGAAGGCCTTGGTCGCCAGCAATATCTTGCACCCGGCCGCTTCGCGCACGCGCTGGGCCGTTTCCAGATTTGCGCGCAGGCGCGCCGCGTCCAGCACGAAGACGGGAGTCGGAATATGGTCGGGCCTGTCTCTTATACACATCTGACGCTGCCGACGATATGCAG
>CAJXOF010000003.1 GCA_913057945.1 uncultured Hyphomonadaceae bacterium
TCTCGTGGGCTCGGAGATGTGTATAAGAGACAGCTTCAAAGGCCTCCCCGGTCGCCATTTCCTGCGGGGATGCCGATTCGACGACCTCGTCGCGAGGCGCATAGGTGTCGAGCATGACAGACCCGGCATAGCCTGCAGCCACAAGGCCGCAGAGAAGAAGGACAATAGACAGCAGTCTCAGCATGGCGGTACGCGCTCCGTCAGTTTTCCCCACAGCGTGGTTAATCCCTAGCAGAGCTTTATGACAGGGGGAAACGTTTCCGGCTGCTTTCGTAAAAGGCCACTGCGGCTGCGTTGGAGACGTTCAAACTCTCCATTTCCGGGGCAATCGGAATCCGCGCGAGCTCGGCGCAGGCCTTGGCCACGGCGGGGCGGATGCCAGGGCCTTCGGCGCCCAGTACGATGGCGAGTTTCTGCGCCCCGTCCACGGCGTCCGCGATCAGGCGTTTGCCTTCTCCCGCAAGGCCCACCGTGTGGTAGCCGGCCTCGCCGAGCTGTTCCAGCGCGCGGGCGATATTGACGACCCGAGCTTCGCGCACGGTCTCGATCGCGCCAACGGCGGCCTTCGCGGCAACCCCCGTCACATTCGGCGCATTGCGCGTCTGCAGCACCAAGCCGCCAAAGCCGAAGGCCGCTGCAGAGCGATAGACGGCGCCCAGATTATGCGGGTCGGATACCTGGTCCAGCACGGCGATATGGCTGATCCCGGCATCAATCAGGTCTTCCAGCGCGACCGGCTCCAGCGGGTCCACTTTCACGGCGATGCCCTGGTGCACCGCGCCCTCGGGCAGGCGGGCGTCAATGTCCCTGGCCGTCACCAGAACCGGCGCGATCGGCCCTGTGGCGGGCAGGCGCTGGGCCGCGTTCTCGGTCGCCAGAACTTCGTGGCAGGTGCGCGCGGGATTGGCCAGCGCGGCAATCACGGCGTGCGTGCCCCAGATCCAGAGCGGACCGCCCTCGGCGCCGCCCGCGTCCCGCGCCTTGGCTCCGCGGCGCGGCGGTCTGGCAGGGCCCCGGCGGGGATTATCTGCGCCAGCGTGTGCTTTTCGCGGTTTAGAATGGTTGCGCGCCATTTCGGGTTTCCTTATAAGGCCGCTTCCGGTGTGGATCGGCGGTGCTTCGGCGCCTATGTGAAGCGCTGCTGCGACGGCGTCAAACGGCGTGTGGTCGCGGGTCCCGTGGAGGGGTGGCCGAGTGGTTAAAGGCAGCAGACTGTAAATCTGCCCGCATAGCGTACACAGGTTCGAATCCTGTCCCCTCCACCACCCGCACCAGATGGTGTAAGGTGCTTTCGGAAGCCCTGACTGGGCGGGTATAGCATAATGGTAATGCACCAGCCTTCCAAGCTGTGTATGTCGGTTCGATTCCGTCTACCCGCTCCAATCGAAATCCCAGTAATTCCAGCAGAATTCGCGGTTTTTTGGGAGCGTGTTTCCATCGTTTTGGCTTGGGCGTCACCCTCCACTCCGGGGCCATATTCCTTGCGGGTGACGCGCTGGCGCGCCTGTGTCCGGCCCGCAGGCGGGAGGGGCGGCAGAACGCGCAGTTCAGGGCTCAAATACGACAGTTTTACCGTTGACGGGCCAGAGATCAGCCTATACATCGCTGCCTTCCTACCCCGTGCCCAGATGGCGGAATTGGTAGACGCGCTACGTTCAGGTCGTAGTTCTCGCAAGGGAGTGGAGGTTCGAGTCCTCTTCTGGGCACCATTTATTCAGCCGCTCTTCGGGGCGGTTTTTTGTTGTCTGGTAAATTTTGAAGGTCTGTGGCCGGTCGTGCCTGTGCGGGCCGGACTGGTAAACAGAAGGTTTGCGGATACGTTCGAATTGCCCAGCAGGGCGGGGATGGGGTTTTAACCCTGTTCGGCCATTCTGCCGGGATGCGTTTATCTACCATTACCCATACCGCCTATGTGACGACCGTCGTGCTTTCCATGATTACGGGGGCGACCATGTTGATGGCGTCCTCCGCGCTGGATGAGGAGCGGGCCGCCGTCGCCAATCGCTATGCCTTCGACAAGGCCTCCTTCGAACTCGATGTCGAGATTTTCCACATGTCCGACAAGGCGCGGGAATATGTCATTACCGGCAATGAGGAATATCTGGAGGATTACGGCGTCGTGGTCGCCGCCTTGCGGGATACCGAAGACCGCCTGCAGCACATGGAGGATGCCGGCGCCACGGAGATCGAGCTTGCGACCCTGACGGAGGCCATCGATCAGGCCAATCGCCTGACCAATGAGCAGAAACAGGCGATCGAGGCCTTTCAGAATGGCGACGCGGAGACGGCGCGCGACATTCTCTACAGCGACCATTACGAGGCGGAACTCGACCTCATCAACAGTGACGTGCTGCGCTTCCAGGCCTTGCTGGACCAGCGGACTGCTACCGAGATAGAGCAGGCCGTGCAGGCGTCACGGACCTGGAAAACCATTTCCGAGCTTGTACTGGGGCTGACGGCGCTGATGTTCCTGGGCGTGCTCTATTTCGTGCTGAAGCGCCGCATCCTGCGGCCGGTCAGCCGGCTGAGCGATGTTGTCACGCGGCTTGCCGATCAGGACTATGATGTGGACCTGTCAAATTTCCATAACAGGGACGAGATCAGCGACATGGCGAAGGCCGTCCGGATATTCCGGGAGAACGGGCTGGAACGGCGGCGTCTTGAGGAAAAGCTGGAGCGCGACCTGAAGCTCAAGACGGTCCTGTCCCGCATGACCCACCGTGTGCAGGCTTGTGAAAGCAAGGATGAAGTGGCCGATGTGGTCCGCCTCTTCCTGCCGGCCATCCTGCCGGGATGCCCCGGCCGGCTCTATCTGTTCGAGAAGACCGACAATATCATGCGGCAGGCCAGCGAATGGCTGGTGCCTGCCGATTCTGCCGCACGCTTCGGGCCGATGGATTGCTGGGCCCTGCGCCGGGGCACCCTGCACCAGCATGGGGCAGATCAACCCGACATGCCGTGTGAGCATCTGCGGTCCGGCGAGGGTAAATTGCCGGAGAGTGGGCCAGAGGGCGGAGGTGCGGTCTCTTCCGTTTGTGTCCCTCTGACGGCGCAAAGGGAAGTCATTGGACTGCTTTACTGTGAGATGCCGGATGGTCCAGCCTATCGGGCTCATGAGCATTATATCGTCATGCTGGCCGAGAACATTTCGCTGTCCCTCGCCAATATGGGCCTGCGGGAAGAATTGCAGGAACAGGCCATGGCGGATTCCCTCACGGGTCTCGCCAACCGGCGTCAGCTGGAACAGCGCCTGGGCGCATTGCTTCGCGATTCGCAGCATACGGAGCGCTGTGTCAGCTGTATCATGATGGATGTCGACCATTTCAAAATGCTCAATGACACGTATGGCCATGACAAGGGCGATGACGTGCTCCGGGAGATCGCCAGGATCCTGCAATCGCACACGCGCGAGGATGGGCTGGCCTTCCGCTATGGCGGCGAAGAGTTCGTCATCTTGCTGCCCGGTGTGGAAACCGAGGATGCGCTGCTGCGCGCGGAGGCCATTCGCAGTGATATCGCCGCGCATCGCTTCCATCATGATGGCATCGTGATTGACGGGGTCACGGCCTCTTTTGGGGTTTCGACATCGCCGGATATCTGCCCGGATACGCGGCTGGTCCCGACGGCGGATGCGGCCCTCTACGAATCCAAGACCAGTGGCCGCAACCGCGTCACACGGGGGTGGGTCGCGTCGTCCACGGACAAGGTGGCCTGACGCAGGCGCGGTGTCCAGAGTGCGCCTTTGGGGCGTCTCAAGGCGATCTAGTCCGCGCCGATGACCAGTGTGAGCCGGTCGGAATACTTGCCGGCAAGAGCGAGCGCCGTATCGGTACGGATCATGAAGTCCAGCCTGTGCTGTGAGCTTGTGCTGCCCTGCAGGATCGTGGTCTCAGTTCCGGCTGCAGGATGGACGAGTTGGCCATCCATGCGCAGCTCATAAGCGATGCCGTTCGGGGTGAATTCGTGGCGCAGCTCCCCGGCATTCTCCGACAGGAGATCTATGGAATAGGGCGTGTTGGCGGCGACGGAAAAATCCAGCGATTTTTCCTGTCCTTTCATCAGGGCCCCGAAATCCACAGTCATTGATTTGGTCCCGCCCTGCGCATCGCTGCCAAACGACGCCACCACGCTCGGCGCAACCTGGGTCACCACATCGACCGTCTGCCGCGTAACCAGCTCCTGTCCGCCGTCACGGCTCTCGAACAGCGACACGGCCAGGCGCCCGACATACTGGCCGGCCGGAACGCGCTGTCCGGGGGGCAGGCTGACCTGGAATTTGACCCGTCTCTGAGGCTGGCCCCTGGGCAGGGATCCATGCATTTCGACGACATTGTCGCCCGATGAAGTCTCGCGCCCCGCCTGCTCAATCCGCACATCAAGGGAATTGCCGCCCGAGTGCAGGGTCGCCTTGCCTGGCCCCGCATCAGGTTCGATGCGAACGATATAGGCGCATGCCTCTCCGCTATGCTCCACCGTGAGGGTGCCGAGTTCGGTGTGAACCCGGTTACTGTCGCCGTCATAACCGCGGCTCAGCGCGCCGCGATACTGGATGAGAGGCGCCGGGGCCAGTCGGAGACGGCAGGGATCTGTTGCGGACGGGGAGCCCGCCTCGGTCATGCTGGTCGGCGACAGGGGCAAGGCGTCCTGGGCCGTGGCGGCATTTGCGAGCATGAGGGCCAGTCCGGCCAGCCAGAGTCTAGCATACAGCATTTCAAGCTCCCTCCTTGTTCATTACGCGCACTGTTACATCATAGGGCGCAGTGGGTTTGTTGGTCCGGATCTTCACCGGGTCTGGCAGTCGCATGACGCCAATTTCGCCTTCGGGCACCTGGAAGGTAGCCGTCGCACCTTCCGGAGAATCGAATTCCATTGTGATCGTTTCCCCGTGCTGCAATCCATCGACATAGAACCGTCCGCCGCGATTGGTGAACATCTGGTGGCGTTCCCCATCGCTGGTGATCGCATAGCCGGCGGCAAACGGGACCGGCTCGCCGTCCTGATCCACCAGAATGGAGATCACGGCGACATTGCGGTCATCTCCCAGTCTCACAATATACCCCGACCGGTAGCTGGGGAGAAAAGTCAGCGCCTGTCCCCCAAGCGATGTGCCGGGCGGCGCGTCCGGTGCGTCAACCTCGATGGTGCGGACGTAATAGGCGTTGAGGTCAGGCACGACCGCAGGTCCGAGCCCTGAGGAAAAGGCTGCATAGGCCGGCTTGGTGTCGAGAATGGAAGCCTTGGGATCGGCCGCGATGTCGAACCCTTTCACGGCCTCATTCTTCGCAAAAATCACGAAGCTGTCATAGACCGGGCGGGAGAGTGCGAGCGCGCCATCGGCATAGACAAGGGCCGAGCCAATCGAGAACTCGGTCGTTGTCTCTGATCCGAAGGCATCCTCTTCTCGCACAGCAGAGAAACGCTGTTCGGCCCGGCCCTCAAAGCGGTTCGCAATATAGGATCCGCCAAGGCGAACATCATCAATACCGGATTGCCGCGTATAGGTGGTGTCCCACCCAAAGCTGCCGACATTCCGGTCCATGCGGGATGAGTAGGATGCGCGGGAGGAGGGCGTGCGGGTATCGTGAGAGAGCTGGGCGTATCCGTCACCCAGGCGGATGCTGAAGGAAACACCACCGGACCATTCTTCCGCCTTTCCGGGAACCTGGTTGTAGCGGAGCACAGTCCCCAGCGTTCCGTATGCGGTGCGCCAAGTGTAATTCGCGGAGACAGACTTTTCAAACTCGGACTCCGAATGGCGCTTGCGCAACCCGCTTGAAACCTGCATCCGCTGTGTCGTGGAAAAGTTGCGTGAAAGTCTGGCGGCAATGTCGTATTCGATGTTTCCGGATCCGCTTCCCAGCGCCTGGTACTGCTCTTCCTGATATCGCGCCTGCAAATCAAACCGCGTCTGTCTGGCCGAGTCCGTATCACTCCATCGGTAGAGCGCTGTCATGGCGCCGCCGCTGCCCTCATCATGATCGCTGAAGCCGCCAAGAAATCCGAATGTGCCGTATTTGTTGGTATAGAAGAGGTCGGCCCCGAGATTCACGAGGGAGGTGTCGGCCTGAAGATTGACCCCGGCCGTCAAGGCATCCGTCCATCCTTTCCGGTAAAAGGCGCTGATGGCAGGATTGTCCATGTCGTAGTCACGCACACCCTCGTCGAGTTCGGCCGTCGGACCGATACTGACCGCGAAGTCACTGACCCCTTTTTTCAGTAGGCTGAAATCATAGAAGGCCGAGAACACAACGCGGTCGACATCGCCGCTATCATACTCGATTTCCAGGACGATATCATTTCCTGCCGCGCTCTGGAGCGGCAAATCTGTCAGATTGTAGCGGCCGGGACTGAGCCTGAACTCGCGTATGTACTGCCCGTTGATATAGACGAGCACCCGCGCGGAGCGCTCCAGTTCGAATTGCTGGGAGGGATTGGTCCGGTATTCCTCATAGGGCTGAAGGGCGAAACTGCGAAAGCCTGCAATCCCGAGCAGCCGGGGGTTTCCCTGCAGCCCGCTGGTGGGGACCGTGAGATCGCCAGCTTCCAGTCGAATACGCCGGTCGACCAAATCCTTGGTGAGGCGCGTGTCATTGAGGGCCAGCGCATTGTCGCTTGTATCGCTGTAGCGCACGCCCGTTTCCAGGACGACATCCCGCAGGTTGACCGCGGCGGTCAGGTTCAGCTGGGTGGCGGAAAATCCCGGATCAATATACTTGCTGGTATGAACATATTGGGTGCCGGCCGCAAAGTTGACGATGGCGCTGGTCTTGGCCTGATCCACCGTATTCAGTTGTAGCGCCGGATTGAGACGAGGCTGGATATGAAGAGGGACAATTGATCTCATATCGATCGGCACATCGATATCCAGCAGAAGATTGGTGTGATCGAACGTGGCCACCAATCCCATCGCGTTCAGTGCATTCGTGGTCACCGTCTCTTGCTGGGCGCCGATCTCAAGCAGCTCGACCTGCTTTTCTTCAATCAGGAAAGGCAGCAGCAGATCGACAATCGCCCGACGATTGACCGTCGTTTCGCCGGGTGTGAGGCTGGGAGTCATCGTCACGTCGCCCTGGTTCAGTCCGGAAATTATGACCGGGTAGGGCAGGCTGACCTGTTGTTGCTGTTTTGCGCCAAACAACGCCCCGAAAATCTCGTCGACCGTCGCCTTCTTGTCGAGATTGGGAGCCGTTTGTCCCTCGTCGTTTCCCGGGTCTTCCGCATGTGCCAACAAACTGGGCAGGTGCGATACCAGGAATGCGCCGAAGCCCAGGGCGAGCGTGGGAAGCCGCCGGCGCAGGAAGCCCTTCGCCCCGCGGCGTGGCCCCGTCTTCCGGCCTGAATTCGCAGAAGGCTGACGCACCATGCCCGCCCGTCAGTTCTTGTAATAGTCCGCTGCCATCGTCACGGAAACAGGCCCGACAGGAATGCCGTCAGGCCAAGGCAAATCTACCACGGCCTGGGTTCCCGCAATGATGTTGCGGTTGTCGAGTTGGGACACCGCCTCACCCGACAGGTCAATTGAGTGACTACCGGCCCGGACGGTCACGACGGTGTTCTGCAGGATGGCGCGGCGCTTGCCCGTATTCTTGATGGTGAGCCTCAATTGCGGCTCATCCGCATCGGTCCGGGCGAGTTCGCTGGCAATGATTTCAGCGTTCGGAGACCCCTCTCTCGGCAACACGTAGAGTGCCGCTTCATAGCGAAATCCCACATTGACATCCACGACGCGCTTGTCGCCAGCGTCCTCGTGCGCATACGGAATTGGCAATTGCTCGACGACCAGGCGGTATGCGAGTTCAGTGTCCGGGTCTGGATCCCCAATCCATTGGGCGCGTATGGACTGGCTCTGTCCGGGCGCAAGTACCAGCTGGGGAGGGGTGACGATGAAATCATCAAATTCCGGCTCGCGGATCTCGTTTCCCTTGTCGTCTGCAGAGCGACGGAAGACCTCGATCTGGATGGCAATCGGTTCGGCGTGCGTATTCCTTATAACGAATGTTCTGGAGGCGCCGGCGCCACTTGGCGTGAACTGCGCGACGATGGGAGCAAACTCATAGGCCCAGGCGGCCGACGATACCGAGGCCAACATGCCGGCTAACAAAATGAACAATGCTCGAAACAGCATCTGCGTCCTCCGCTGGATAAACCTGTGTCTCAAAAAAAGGTGTCAGGTGGCGCAGACGTTGGAGCGGCGCCACCTGACGATCCCATCAGGATGCTCCTAGTAGTCTGCAGCCAGGATGATGGTCAGCACGTCGGAATACGTACCGGCAACGGCATACTCGGTCGGAGAGTCGAACGAGAGATCGAGGTTACCGGTGCGTGTGCCACCATTGAACAGAATGTTCTGCCAATCATTGTTGGTGACAATCGTAACCGGGGTGCCGGCCATGCTGGCCGAATTGGTGGTTGTTGCGCCAATCCCCAGACCGAGCCAGCTCGCTTCGACGTCATAGTCGATGTTCACCCCACCAGTACTTTCATTGTGGTACATGCCGCCATTCGCGGATTCGAGCGAAACAGTGTAGGGCGAGTTGCAGGAATACAGGATCGTCAACGACCCCTGATTGCCCGTTTCCAGCATGTCGACGGCGTAGCTTGCGGTCCCTTCAGGAATCAGTTCGCAATTGCTGTCGACTTCGCCGCTGAGGTTGATGTCGAGCGTTTCGGAGTCCAGAGCGGATGCCGAACCCGCTGCGAGTGCGGCGGCTGCCGCAATAGCTGTAAGTGTACGCTTCATTGTGGTACCCTCGATTTTCCCGGCATGGGTGCAAGCCATAGCCGGGGTGTTCTGCCGCGCCACTATTGGCTGGGCAGTGCATCCCACGCGAGTGGGTAGGAGTGGCGGGAATCCGCCAATTCAGGTCACGGGGCATAGCTGTCCCGTGACCACACCTCGAACCTTTTAGATTCGTAAGTGATCTCTGATGTCATGATGTTTTCGAACTGATCGCGCTCGAATTTTTATCGCTTCTTTGCTGTCCCCAAGATTCTCGTCTCCGATCCCTTGCCATGTTCTATGTCTAAAAATTCGTTTCATGCTTCCAGTATTGCGTAAGTACTGAAAGATGCGTCCCCGAATTTCCCCTCCGACATTCGATACAATCGGAGGTTAACTGATTATTAACGCCCCTTTCAGGTATTCTCAACACCCAAATTATTACAAACGGGGTCTGACACGGCGAGGGAAACCCCTCGAGGGCGAGTGCGCCCCGTGATCAGGTGCGGTTAACGAATCTGTATACTGATATATTCTTCATCGACGATGGGTCTGGTTCATCCCTCGTCCGGAATGTGAACACGTCCTCCCGCCTGCTGATGCAATCCATAGTTGGATATGCAGAGGGCACCGAAATATATTTCTGAGCGTGCGGTGCACAATACAGCCAGCACCTGATGCCGGTCTGGGGAGGCAGGCAAGCCGGCTTCCAAAGAATTCAGGACAGATTACGCCTGAAAGGCGAGCGAATCGTCTTTGCGGTGCACAACAAGATTTTTGTGTTTCAGCACGGCGAAATGTTCATGCCGGAAGCATTCGCGCCGAATATAAGGGGCTGAGTATTTGCTAAGTTCAAAATATGGATGATTTGGGATCAAACGAGACGGTTGTGAGCCGATCCGGATCGGCATGTCACGGTCAGCTTGTCGCGTCAGGCCCCGGCAAATGACCTGGCAAGTCGGCCAGTGCGTTCAGTGCGGTGATCAGCGTGGTCCATTCCTCGGCTCCAAGCCGGGCCTTCAGGGCGTTCTGGGCCGCGTCCCATCTCGTCACGATGTCCACCAGTAGGGACCGGCCTTTGTCCGTCAGGCGAACGTGGCGCGTACGGCTGCCCTCGGGTGTGAAGGTCTCGACCCGGCCGGCGCGCTCCAGCGCGGCGATATTGCGGATCATGGTGGTGCGCTCCGTGCGCATCCGGGCTGCAAAGTCGGCAACAGGGATGTCTTTCAGATAATAGAGCTGCATCAGCAGGGAGGCCTGGCCGGGCGCAATGCCAGCGCTGTCCAGATAGGCCCCATAGTAACGGGAGAGCGCGCGATTGGCGGCGCGGGCAGCCTCGGCCATGCAGACATGCGGGCTGTGGCGGAGATCCTCCAGCAGGGGGATCGTGTCTGATGTGTTCGGCGTCATGGCGCTTCCATACACTGATTTCCGGCGTTCGGTTAAATTAGGGGATTTACCTCTCTGCGCATAGATGTGCATATACACACAAATATGTGTAAAAGCCAGAGGGCACAGAGGAGGCGCGGCATGGTGCAACAGGACAAGAGTGTCGCGATTGTCGGCGCGGGGGATTATATCGGCTCGGCAATCGCGAAGAAATTCGCCGCCGAGGGCTATATAGTGGTGGCCGGTCGTCGCAATGGTGACAAGCTGGCGCCGCTGGTTGAAGAGATCGAGGCGGCGGGCGGCAGGATTTCTGCGCGCTCGCTGGACGCACGCGAGCCGGACGATGTAACGGCCTTCCTGGCCGAAGCGGACGCGCTGGCGCCGTTGGCCCTGACCGTCTTCAATGTCGGCGCCAATGTGAATTTCCCGATCCTCGAAACGACCGACCGCGTCTTCCGCAAGGTCTGGGAGATGGCGTGCTTTGCCGGTTTCGTGACGGGCCGCGAATCCGCGCGGCTGATGCTGGAACGCGGGCAGGGCAAGATTTTCTTCACCGGCGCCACGGCCGGGCGGCGGGGCGGCAAAGGATACGCGGCATTTGCCTCGGCCAAGTTCGGCCTGCGCGCTGTGGCGGAATCCATGGCGCGGGAATTGTGGCCGCAGCATATCCATGTGGCGCATCTGATCATTGATGCGGGCGTCGATACCGAATGGGTGCGCGAGCTGATCCGGCAACGCGGCGGCCCGGACGACCCGCAGGGCCTGATGCCGCCCGAGGCCATCGCCGACGCCTATTGGCAATTGTTCCAGCAGCCGGAGACGGCCTGGACCTTTGAACAGGAAATCCGTCCGTATGGGGAAACATGGTAATGAGTGATGTGAGCGTGGAATTCCATTTCGATTTCGGCAGCCCGAATGCCTATCTCAGCCACAAGGTGATCCCGGATATAGAGGCGCGCACCGGGGTGGCCTTCACCTATGTGCCGGTTCTGCTGGGCGGCGTGTTCAAGGCGACGGGCAACCAGTCCCCCGTGATGGCATTTGCCGGCATCCGCAACAAACCTGAATACGAACGGCTGGAAATGATGCGGTTCATCGAGCGGCATGGCCTGACGCACGCCTTCGCGATGAATCCGCACTTCCCGATCAACACGCTGGCGATCATGCGCGGCGCGGTGGCGGCGCAGCATCTGGACGTGTTCAAGCCCTATGTGGACGCGGTCTATGATGCGATGTGGCGCGACGGGCAAAAGATGGATGATCCTGAAACGATCGGACGGGTTCTGGCTGCGGCCGACCTGCCCGTCGAATCACTCATGGCGAAAGCGCAGGATTCCGGGATCAAGCAAGAATTGGTGGACACGACCACGGCCTCCGTCGAGCGCGGCAATTTCGGCTCGCCCACCTTCTTCGTGAAGAACAGGATGTGGTTCGGCAAGGACCGGCTGCGCGACGTGGAAGAGGCGATTCTCGCCGCCAAGGCTGCCTGACGCACTGCCTGACGCGCCTTTCTGCGCACGGCACAAAAAAGCCCGCTCTCCCATGCGCCGGAGGGCGGGCTTTTGTCATGCTGAGGGAAGGCGCGGGCCTAGTCGAGGCCGAGGGCGGCTTCGATCAAGGACCAGTCGACCAGCTTGAAGTTCTGGTCGACGCCAGAGGCCGGATTGCCATCATCCTGCACGACGAGAATGCCTTTCGGGAAGCCCGGCAGCGGCGCGGAGTTCACATCAAGGCCATCCGTATGCGTCACCGCGTCGATGCTGCCATCGGAATTGGCGGTGACAGTGAATACGCCGCGCGGGGCATGCGGGACTTTGAGGTCGTAGACGACGAACCGGTCAGCGGCCTGGGACGAGACGACGAGATAGCCTTCGCCATTCTGGCCGGCCCAGATGTCCATGCCTTCGACATCGGCGACGAGGCCGTTCTGCGCGGCAATCGTGTCGACGCTGATTGGGGCCGCGGTCCAGTCGGCCAGGTCGAGCTTCCAGACGCCGTGTTCTTCCTCGCCGAGGAAGACCTGGCCATTGGCTTCGTCAAAGACGCAGCCTTCGAGCTGGAGCTGGCCGAACTGGCCGACCTGGATCTCGGCGACGAGTTCCGGGCCTTCACTGAGCATGTCGGTCTGAACGGACCAGACCTGGGCCATGCCATCCTTGTAAGTCGGCATGGCGTAATAGGTGGTGCCGACGCGCCCGGCGCAGATGCCGTAGGGCTCGTCCTTGAGGGTGGGTGTGTCGCCGATATGGCTGACCGTGGAGGTGGCTGAGTCGATGGTGAACCAGCTGATGGAATTGGTCTCGTCATTCGACGCGACAGCAACATCGCCGCGCAGATCGACATTGTTGACGCGGCCGACATCGAGGAATTGAAGCTCTTCGCCGGCAAGATTGTAGACGTGGAGACCTTCATCCTTGTTGGTGCCGAGAACGAGGCTGGCCGCAGGGTTTGCGAGATTGACCCAGACGGCCGGATCGTCCGCCTTGTCGCCTGTGCCGGTCATGGGCGCGGTTTCAACGGCGGCGGGGATCAGGGCGGTGTCGATGGCGTAAATCTGCTGGACGGGCTCTGTGGCGCAGGCAGACAGAAGCAGGGCGGCGACGGGAAGATAGCGTTTCATGAACACTCCTCGGGGGGCTTGAGCCAATTCGGTTCGGGCCGGTATTCCGTGCGTGCGCGGCAAGATCAAGGCTTCAACGCGTATTTTCATATTTCTGCCATGTAGCGAAGAGTCCGGACATGAAAAAAGCAGGCACGATGGCCTGCTTTCCCCGAAATGTTTCTGTGAGGAGCGCAGCTCAGCCGCCGCTGCCGGGTGCGGCTGTGGACAGTGAACGCTGCTGGGCGTCTCTGGCCATTTTTTCGCCTTCGGCCTCGTGGCGCGCCCATTGTTCTGCCGTCATGCAGATCTTGCCCGGATAGACCTTGCCGGGGATCGACACGCGCTCGCAAACCATGTCCGGATTGTCGGATGCGTCGGCGATCGAGTAGCCTTCTTTCTTCTTGAGGGCGCAACCCGACACCGCGATCAGGGCGGCCAGGGCCAGTATTGGTGCTTTCATGAAAATTTCTCCCGCTAATTGCATCCTTTTAACAGGAAAAAGCCCGAGTGCATCCCCGAATGCAAGGAAAATGTGCCCAAACGATTGCTGGTGCACACGGATTTGCCTGAGCGCTGCCCATTTACGCAAGAGCCGGGCGAGGATCGCTCCCCGCCCGGCTCTGGACTGTAAATCTGGTTGCCCAGCCTAGTAGGTCAGGCGGGCTCCGAAGACATAGCGAGCCCCGTATTCGTCATACTGCGACAGGCGGCTTTCAGCGCCGTGATAATAGTATTCCGGCTCGTCGGTGAGGTTCTTGCCTTCGACATAGATCTGGAGGTTGTCGTTGACGTCATATTTGGCCGACGCTTCGACGCTGAGGTGGTCGCTGGTGTAACGGTCCAGATCGGCGCCGAACAATTCGTCGAGATAGTCATCGCGGAAATTGGCCGAGATGCGCAGGTCCCACGGGCCCTTGTCATAGCCGATGGAGGCGTTCCAGATGAGATCGTTCTGCTTGAGCAGCGGCACGTCGCGGGTCAGGGTCACATCCTCTTCATCCGGCACGGACGCTTCGGATTCAACGATGGTGACGTTGGCGGAGGCGAGGAAGCCCTCCCAGAAGCCGCCCAGGAAATCGAGCTGCTGGACATAGTTGAGTTCGAGGCCGGTCACCGTGGCGGTCTCGCCATTGATGTAGGTGGCGACTTCTTCAATGTCCGCCCCGGCATCGCCGAGGAAGCCCAGATCGATTGAGCCTGGCAGCTGGTCAATGTCATAGGTGGCCCCAAAGATCGGGTTACGGATGTCCTTGTAGAACACGCCCGCCGACAGGACTGACAGCTTGGTCGGGTAGTATTCGATCGACAGGTCGAAATTGTTGGCCTCGTACGGGTCGAGGTTGGGGTTGCCCATTTCGACTTCGTCCCGGTCATCATTCATCGCCGCCGTCGGGCGCATCTCGCCGAAGGCCGGACGGACGAGCGAGGCATAATAGGCGGCCCGACCGACGACATTGTCGGAGAAGGCATATTTCAGGTTCAGGCTCGGCAGGACGTGGACGTATTCATCGTCGAACTGGCGTGTGCCGACCTGGTCCGGGTCGCCGCCTTCATAGAAGACGTTGCCCGTGGTCGAAATGTCCGTGGCTTCGATACGCGCCCCGGCAACGACGGTGAGGTCGTTGATCTGGAAGGTGCCCATGCCGTAGCCGGCGATGATCATCTCGTCGATCGTGTAGTCTTCGGCGAGGCTGTCGAAATTCGTGCCTTCCTCGTCCAGCTCGTCGGCGGTGAACGTGCCGCGCAGGGCGCGGGTCAGGCCGGCACTTGGCCATTCGTACATCGGGTTGTTCATGCGCCAGCCGGAGATCTGGCTGTTGGCGGAGATGAAATCGGTGAGGGCTACATCGTCGCGTTCCCAGATGAAGAGGTTCTGGTCACGGACTTTTTCGCGGTCGCGGATTTTCACCCCCATTTTCCAGGTCACGGGCGTGTTGCCGAGCACGGTGTCATTGGTCAGGTCGAGCTTGTAGGCCCACTCGGTGTCTTCGTTGACCGTGAATTCCTGCTCGTAGGCGTCCATTTCATAATTGGCCGGATCATACAGGAAATCGATGCCGGCACCGGACAGGCGGGGCTGTTTCGGATCGGAATTGTCCCAGACGATGATGCCATCGCCTTCCATGTCATCGGAGCGGAAGGCCACGTCGTGATTGTTGGAATCGTCTTCCTCGGCATAGGCGTAGGAGACTTCGTAATCGACCGTCCAGTTACCCGCGAAGGTCTTGCCGCCGAGGGCATAGGTCTGGATCTTGCGGGTCTCTTCGCGCTGGCGCACTTCGACGTCGGCTTCGGCATAGTCGAACGCATAGCCTTCTGGCGTCAGCGACGGATCTTCCTCGTCGAGGCTGCGGAATTCGAACTTGTTGCGGATTTCGTCATCCGTGTACTCATTGAGCAGCGTGCGCAGGTAGAGGTCGGTGTTCTCGGTCATGCGGTAGTCGACATTGAAGACGAAGCCGAGGCGCTCGCGCGTCAGGTCGTACCAGCGCATTTCATAATCATCTTCCGGGACGAAGACACCCAGATCGTCATTGAAGCCCCAGCCGCCGGTTTCATTGTTGTGGGCCTGAATGCCGAGGCTCTGATAATTCACGGAGGCGGCAATGCCGAACTTGTCGCCGAACACGTTGGAATAGGTCAGCGTGGCTTTCGGGGAGACGTCTTCGGTCAGCTCGTTATAGGAGCCTTCGACCTTGGCGCGGATGAACTGGCCGTCGCGGTCGAATGCGGAAATGGTCTTGAGATTGATGACGCCGCCAATCGTGTCGGCGTCGACATCGGGGGTCAGGGATTTCTGGACTTCGATGCCGTCCAGAAGGTCAGACGGAACCCCATCCAGCAGGACGCCGCGACGGTCTTCCGGGGACGGCGTACGCACGCCGTTGATGGTGGCGGAGATCAGGTCGGAATTGATGCCGCGGATCGAGACATAGCGGCCTTCGCCCTGGTCGTTCTCGATGGACAGGCCGGCGACGCGGGCGAGCGAGTCGGCCACGGTCGTGTCGGGGAAGTTGCCGAGGCCGTCGGAGTCGATGACGCTGATGATGGCATCGGAGGCGCGCTGCTGGTTGATCGCGCCGGCCTGGGCCGCGGCCGAGCCGACGACCAGGATGTTGTCGAGATAGCGTACATCGCCGCCGAGCTGGATGCTGAAATCGGTATCGCCAGAGACCGACACCGTGTCGGTGACCATATCCGCGCCGACATAGGAGACGCTGATCGTGTAATCGCCGGCCGGGACGCTGGCGAAGCGATACTTGCCGAAGCGGTCGGACGAGGCGGTGCGGCCCAGTTCCTCGATCGTGACAAGCGCGCCCTGCAGCGCCGCTTCGCCGGAGGCATCGGTCACGGTCCCTGTCAGGATGTCGGCGGCAGCCGCCTGCGCCAACACGGCGGTGGCAGCTCCGATCAGGAGGAGCTTGCGTGAGGTAAAGGTCATGGGAGGTCGTCCTTGCTCTGGAAATCAGTGTTAAGAAGTCTACGCTTCGAAAACTGCGGCCCCGTCCCACGCCAGAGTTACGGCGGGATGACAGATGCGTAATGTTTTTATGACGTCCCCGGATTTCTGAGGAAAATGGGGCAAGTGCCTGCCATGCGGGGAAAAATTCGTGCTTTTCCTGCAACACTTATTGGCGTCGCCCTCAGGTTGAGCGGGCGAATCATCCCGAAATCTAGAGGGTTTTCGGAGCCCGAATCCGACGGGTCCGCCCCCATGCGACACTGCCCCTCTCATCGCAGGAGGCCCGCATGACCCGACAGCCCCATCGTCAACGCCTGATCCGGCAGGTCCGGCTCCAGCGCCTGCTGGGGCGGAGCATGGCGGAGATCGCGGCGCAGGCCAGCCGAAGCCGCAGTACGGTCTGGCGTGTGATCCGGGACAATGGGCTCGACGGCCCGGAGATGCCGCTGGAGCGCCAGCGCCTGTCGCTGAGCGAGGCGCACGACAAGGCGGTGGACCGCATGTTGGCGGCGGATGTGACGCCGGAGGAGCTGCGCGCGCTGACTGGGCTGATCATGCGGCTGGCGGCGGAAATCCGGCGGATGGAAATGGCGGTGGCGACTTGGGAAGGGGATGAGGATGTGCGGATTGCCGGACGTGCCAGCGAAGACGAAACGGGCGAAGACGCCGAAGACGAACTCTCTCCCGCTGCTGAACAATGCCGGCTCGATGCCCTTGCAGCCGGATTTCAGACAAAGGGCGCGTCTGGCGGCGCAGAGCAACGACTGGAGCACGCTGGCGGAATGGGAGCGCAGCCTGGTCAGCCAGAATCCGTGGATTCTCGACGCCCGCGATATACAGGTGCCGCCGCCGGACGGATGGCGGAACTTCGTGTTCATGGGCGGACGCGGCGCTGGGAAGACGCGGGCGGGGGCCGAATGGCTCCGCTGGTCGATGTTGCAGGGCGGGTGCCGCCGGGCGGCGCTGGTGGGGCCAGCCCTGCACGATGTGCGCGAAGTCATGATCGACGGGCCGAGCGGGCTGAAATGGATCGAGCCGCTGAAATGCCGCCGCCCGTCCTACTCACCGAGTCGGCGTATCCTGAGTTTTGACAATGGCGCCGAGGCGCACGTCTTCTCCGCCGAAGACCCGGACAGTTTGCGGGGGCCACAATTCGATGTGGCGTGGTGTGACGAGATCGCCGCCTGGATGCGCGGGCAGGCCGTGTGGGACACGTTGCAGATGGGGCTGAGGCTGGGCGTGGACCCGCGCGTGATGGCGACGACCACGCCGCGGCCGACCGTCTTCTTCAAGGGAGTGCTGGCCGCGCCCGGCACACTCGTCCGGCAGGCCAGCATGGCGGAGAATGCGAAGAATTTGTCGGACGGGTTCGTGGCCGCGATGCAGGCCGCCTATGGGGGCAGCGCGCTCGCCCGGCAGGAAATTCATGGCGAATTGCTGGAAGATGCCGAGGGCGCGCTGTTCCGTCGGCAGATGATTGACGCGGCGCGGGTGAGCGCGCCGCCGATGCTGGAGGATGTGATCGTGGCGGTGGACCCGCCGGCGACCAGCGGGCCTGCGGCGGATGCGTGCGGGATCATTGCGGCGGGCGTGCGGGCGGGGGTCGCCTATGTGCTGGCCGATGCCTCGGCGCCGGGACTGAAGCCGCTCGACTGGGCGCGGCGGGCGGTGGCGGTCTGCCGCGAGGTCGGCGCGCGCGAGATCATCGCGGAATCGAACCAGGGCGGGGAGATGGTGCGGCAGGTGCTGGAAAGCGCCGGGGCGGATGTGCCCGTGCGGCTGGTCCATGCGCAGCTCGGCAAGCGCGCGCGGGCGGCGCCGGTGGCGACGCTGTACGAACAGGGGCGGGTCGCGCATGTCGGCCTGTTGCCGACACTGGAAGACCAGATGTGCCAGTTCGGCGCCGAGGGCTTTCGCGGGTCGCCCGACCGCGTCGATGCGCTGGTCTGGGCCATCTGGGCACTTTTGCGGCAGGGCAGCGGACCTTGGGTGCGGGTCTTGTGATCTGCCTTGATCTCGCCTGACCCGTGATCGAAGGTGCGGGTCGGAAGCGAGGGATTTCAGATGAGCCAGATGACACGCCGGGCCTTTACCGCAACCGGCCTGACTGCGGCGGTGGCCGGATGCGCAAGCGTTCCGCAGGCGCCGGGCGTCGTGATGAAGCCGGTGCCGCCGGTGCTTGTGTCCGCCGACCGGGTCGTGCGGGTGGATGTGGGGCTCCGGCCCTACCGGGCGTCCGGCTTCCGGGTCGAGCGGGAGATGCTGGGCGAGACGGCGGTGATCCACAATTACGGGCATGGCGGCGGCGGGATCACCCTGTCCTGGGGCTCGGCGCAACTGGCCGTGGACGAAGGCTTCGATCCGGGCGTGACGGAGTATGCGGTGCTGGGCGCGGGGGCGCTGGGAATGTCGACCGCCATGCTGTTGCTTGAGCGCGGGGCGAATGTGACCCTCTATGCCAAGGCGCTGAGCCCGAACACGACCTCCAATATTGCGGGCGGGCAGTGGTGGCCGGCCTCGGTCTATGATGCGGCGACCGTTTCACCCGGCTATATGGCCCGGCATGTCGCGGCAGCGCGGCATTCCTTCCGGCGCTTCCAGCTGCTGACCGGGCCGGAATATGGCGTCAGCTGGGAGGTGAACTACGTCCTGTCGGACCGGCCGGTGGCCCACCATCCGGCGCGGACAGGACATCCGATGGAAGAGTTCGCGGTCAATGTCGTCGATTATGCGCCGGGGGAGTTGCCCTTCACGACCGCCCATGCGCGCAGTTTCGACACGATGATGGTGGATACGCCCTATTATCTCCGCCGGCTGGAAGAGGACATACGGGAACGGGGTGGACGGATCATCGTGCGTGAATTCCGGGACGCTGCGGACGTGGCGGCGCTGCCGGAACAGGTCGTGTTCAATTGTACCGGGCTCGGCGCGGGGCAGCTGTTCGGGGATGCTGAAATTCATCCGGTGCGCGGCCAGCTGGTCATCCTGGAGCCGCAGGCCGAGATCGACTACAACATCATCACAGGCGGCAGCGCCTACATGTTCGGCCGGCGCGACGGGATCGTGCTGGGCGGGACGTTCCAGCACCACAATTGGTCTCTTGAGCCGGATGATGCGGACACCGCCGCCATCCTCGCCGCAAACCGGCGCCTGTTTGCGGCTGGGGTGGGGGTATGATTGTGATCCGCATCACAGGTGATTTGAGGAAAGTCCGCGAGATCCCCCTCTAACTCCCCCTTTTCAAGGGGGAGGACAGGTGGGGGTCCACCGGACTAGCCTTCGCGCTGCCGGATCAAGTCGATCTCGGACTTGATCTGCTGAGCCACCGCCTCAAGCGACTCATCGATATGAGAGACCGGAATGCGCATGATGGAGATCCCCCGTTCGCCAAGAAAGGCGTCTCGCCGGGCATCCCGGATCGGATCATGCCAGTCGCTATCGACTTGCGGCTCAGAAGGAGCCACACCTTGTATTCCGTCTTCGATGCCGACTGGCGAAGGGCACGGGCGCGGCTTGTGTGTTCAGGCGTACGCGAGAACTTGTCCGCCATGACGTATCAGCCGCCCGTGCGGAAGGCTTTCCGGCCGAAATAGGCGTTCTTGGGGGCGGGCGGCGTGTCGTCGGGCTTGGTTTCTTCGGCGGTCTTGGCGGGTTCCGTCGGCGCGGGATTGGTGCCGTTCATCAGGCCGCGGATCCAGGCGCAGGCGGCCCCGGCAGTGGAGACTTCGAGATCCGGCACCGCGCGGTCCATGCGGCGCGCGAGCTGGCGGGCCTGGTGGGCGGTGAGGGATTTCAGCGTGGTCTCAAACAGGTCGCCGCCGACCGTTTCGCGCAGGGCCTTCATGTCATCCGTCGTCTGACCGGCCGAGATCATCAGCTTCTTGACCAGCAGCATGGTGGCCCCGGCGAAATCCTTCTCGCCGAGCCTGGCAAAGCGCTCGCGCTGGGCGAGCAGGGATTCCAGCGCCTTGGCGCTTGGGGGGGTGGCGGTGTCGCTCATTGAATCTTCTCCCGCACTTCCTTGAGAAGGCTCTCGACAATGCCGAGCGCATCGCCGGGCCATTTGGCCTGCAGCGTCGGCTCGGGGCCAAGCTCGATCGGGTTGGTGGCAAAGCCCTGCTTCATCGGGACGACCGTCTTGAACATGTCGAATTCGGTTTCCTTGGCACTGGCCGCTTCGCGCATGGCGTTCAGCACGACCTGCTGGTGCGGGGTGCCATCATAGCGGGTGGCAAGGACGCAGGGCAGATTCTCGATGTCCCGGCCGCGCAGATTGCGCATGATGTCGCCGGTGAACAGGTCGAGGCCGAGCGTGGACATGAAGTCCGGAATCGTCGGTACAATGATGAGGTGGCTGGCGGCCAGCACGGTTTCGGTCATCACCGAGATGCCCGGAGGGCAGTCGCAGATGATGACGTCATATTCGGCCTTCAGCTTCTCGAAATCGTCGCGCATGCGGCGGCCGACCTGGCCCTGCAGCGCTTCCATCGAATAGCCCTTGGCGGTCAGCTCATAGATCAGCTCGCGCTCGGTCTTGCGCAGGCGCGGCGAGGACGGGATCAGGTCCAGTTCCAGCGGCTTGCCATTATAGGTGACGTCGGAGGCGTCGGTGACGATGAAATCTGACAGGCGCTTGTGCTCGCCGGCAAAGAAATTCTCCAGCAGCCAGTCGGAAATCGTGACGTAGTCATTGATCGCCTGGAACAGATGCTCGTCGCCCTCATGGCCATAGACGAGCAGGGAGGCGTTGGCCTGGGTGTCGAGATCCACGACCAGTGTGCGGAAGCCATTGGCGGCAAAAGCCTCAGCCAGACTGACACAAGTGGTGGTTTTGCCAACGCCGCCTTTGGAGTTGGCGACGGAAATGACACGTGCCGACATTCTGTTAGCTCCTTCGCCCCTGATCGAATGGCGAAAAAGCAGATTTGGACCCGTCTGGCTATGGCTGCGGGGGAATAAAATACAGGGAAAATTTTGCTCCAATCCTCAGCTTTCTCTGTTTAGCGGGCTGATTTCCTGCGAGTTTTTTTGGCTGAATCCGATGGGGCCGGTGAGGATTTAATTTCTGCTCATCAACGCAAATGGAGCAGCGCCCCTCATGAACCCGATCTGGCCTTTCAGCCGCCGTCCCCGCGAGGCGAAATCTGCGCCGCCCCTGGTCGCGCTTTCTGACGTCGGGGCGGCCCGTTGGGGCAGCCGGGACGGCGCGGCGCTGACCCGGGACGGCTACCTCGCCAATGCCATCGCCTATCGCGCGGTGCGCATGGTGGCGGAGGCGGCGGCCTCGGTGCCGCTGGTGACCGGCCATGACGGGGCGGCGCGCCTGATACGACGCCCCCAGCCAGACGGCATTGCGACAGAATTGTTCGAGACGGCCTATTCCCAGCTCCAGTTGACGGGGAATGCCTTCCTGGAGGGCGTGCGGCTGGACGCGGCGGAGGGGGTTTCGGCGCTTTACGCGCTCAGCCCCTCGGCGATGCGGCCGGTGTCGGATGCGCGGGGCTGGGTCGAGGCCTGGGCGGTGCGCGAGCGCCACGGGGAACGGCTGATCCGGCGCGATGCCGAGACCGGCTGGAGCCCGGTGCTGCACCTGAAACTGTTCAACCCGGTCAGCGACACGCTGGGGCTGCCCCCGCTGGGCGCGGCAAGGCGGGCGCTGGATCTGCACAATGCGAGCGCCGACTGGGCCAAGGCCCTGATCGACAATTCGGCCAAGCCGTCTGGCGCGCTGGTCTATGGCGGGCATGGGCGGATGCCGCCGGACCAGTTCGACGCGCTGAAGGCCGAGCTGGAAGGCATGTATTCCGGCGCGGCGAATGCCGGGCGGCCGCTATTGCTGGAAGGCGGGCTCGACTGGCGGCCAATGTCATTGTCGCCGGCCGAGATGGATTTCCTTCAGGCGCGGCACGGCGCGGCGCGTGAGATCGCGCTGGCGCTCGGCGTGCCGCCCATGCTGCTCGGGATTCCGGGGGATAATACGTATTCGAACTACAAGGAGGCGAACCTCGCCTTCTGGCGGATGACCGTCTTGCCGCTGGCGCAGAAGATGGCGGCGGCGCTGTCGGCCTGGCTGGATGTGCCGTTCGGGGCGGAGGTGGAGGTGCGCGCGGACATTGATCGCGTGCCCGCCCTGTCGGCCGAGCGCGATGCGCTCTGGGCGCGGCTGGAAGGCGCGAGCTTTGCGACCGGCGAAGAGAAGCGAAAGCTGGCGGGGCTGCAGCCATGAAGCTCGACCGGAAAGTGACGATCGGATTCCTCGTCGCCGTGCTGGTGCAGACCGGCGGGGCGCTGGTCTGGGCGGGCGCGGCAGCGGAGCGGATCTCGACGCTGGAAGACACGGTCCGGGATCGGCGCAGCGTGGTCGAGCGGCTGGCGCGCGTCGAAGAGGGCGTGGACCGGATGGAAAGCCAGCTGGACCGGATCGAGCGGCGACTGGAGGGCGCGGATGAATAGGGGTGTGTTTCGTGGGGAGAGTCCGGTGGACCCCCACCTGTCCTCCCCCTTCCAGGGGGAGGAACGCCAACGGCATGTCCGGTCTGTTCTCCCCCCTGAAAGGGGGGAGTTAGGGGGAGGTCTTCGAACGCGCAGGCCCCTCCTCATCGAAGGCTATGCCTCGCTGTTCGGCGTGCCGGATGCGAGCGGGGATGTCGTGCGGGCGGGCGCCTTTGCCCGCAGCCTGCAACGGGGCACGCAGCTGCCGATGCTGTTGCAACACAGGCCGGGCACGATGGCCGGGCGCTGGGTGCGGATGATCGAGGATGGACGCGGGCTCTATGTGCGCGGTCTCGTCGAGGGCGTGGCGGCGCGGTCCCTGGTGGCGCAGGGGCTCAGCGGCCTCTCCATCGGCTTCCGCCCGCGCCTCTGGAATGCACGGCGCCCGGACGGGCGGGAACTGGTCGAGGTGGACCTTGTCGAGGTCTCCCTTGTGACCAGCCCGATGCAGGCACGGGCCCGGTTTTCCCTGCTGGGGGCGGAGGCGAAAGCGGCGTGATCCGGAAGCCCGCGCTCGTGCTTCGACTTCGCTCAGCATGAGCGCTTTGAAAGTACAGAACTCATCCTGAGCGAAGTCGAAGGATGGTGAATTTGAGAGGAATGGAGACAGCATGACCAAGGAAACCAAGATGGCAGGTGGCGGCGATGCCGAGCTGATGGCGGCCTTCGCCGCCTATACCGAGGCGAACGATGCCCGCCTGGCGGAGATCGAAGCCAAGGGCGCAAGCGATCCGCTAACGGATGAACGGCTGTCGCGCATTGACCGGCGGCTCGAAGCGCTGAGCCTGAAAATGGCCCGGCCGGAGGCAGGCGAGGGGAAGACCGCCGACGAGGATGCGCGCAGCGCGGCCTGGGGGCGCTATTTGCGCAGCGGCGATGATAGCGGGCTGTCGCGGCTCGACGTGAAGGCGCTGAACACTGGCACGGATGAGCAGGGCGGCTATATTGCGCCGCCGGAGCTGGACCGGCTGATCGAGTCGCGCCTGCTGGCGGCAAGCCCGATGCGCCAGATCGCGACCGTGCGGCAGACGTCTGCCGGTGTCTACAAGAAGCCGGTCGGGCTGGGCGCGGCGGCCAGTTGGGTCGGCGAACAGGTGGCGCGGACCGAAACGGCGCAGTCGGGGCTGTCCCTGCTCGAATTCCCGGCGGGCGAGCTTTACGCCATGCCGGCGGCGACGCAGACCCTGCTGGAAGATTCCTATGCCGATATTGATGCCTGGCTGGCCGATGAGGTGGAGGCCGCCTTTGCGGCGCAGGAATCGGCGGCCTTCATCAGCGGCGATGGCGATGGCAAGCCGAAGGGCTTTCTCGACTATGAGATCGTCGCCGAGGCAAGCCATGTCTGGGGCAAGGTGGGCTCGGTGGCCGGGGACTTTGCCGCCGCCGATGCGGCAGACCAGCTGATCGACCTGATCTACACGCCCAAGGCACAGTTCCGCGCCAATGGTCGCTTCGTGATGAACCGGCGCACGGTGGCCGCTGTCCGCAAGCTGAAAGATGTGGACGGGCGGTATATCTGGCAGCCCGGCACGGGGGGCGAGCCCGCCACGATCATGGGCTATCCGGTGACCGAGGCCGAGGACATGCCGGACATTGGCACGGGCAATGCGGCCATCGCCTTCGGCGACTTCCGCCGCTTCTACCTGATCGCCGACCGGCAGGGCGCGCGCGTCTTGCGTGACCCGTACTCCGCTAAGCCCTTCGTCCTGTTCTACACGACCAAGCGCGTCGGCGGCGGCGTGCAGAATTTCGACGCCGCGAAAGTGATGGTGTTCTGAGTTTTTAAATCTGCTCGGGCGCGGTTCCTCGCTGCGCTCGGGCACCCTGCGCCTGCGCGTTGCTTGTGTGGGTGCTTCGCAAGTTCAATCCAACCAAAGGAAACCAAACATGTTCGAATCCATTCTCACCACCCTCATCCGCCAGGCCGCGCTTCTGACCGGCCCGCAGCAGGAGGAATTCACTACGAAGATCGCCGAAGCGCTCTCGACCCTGATCAATTCGACCGAGACCGAGATCGACAATGAACTCGTCCGCAGCGTCGCCCTGCCCATCGGGGGCACGCTGATCGAAAAGCTGGAGGGGCTGGTTTAGGGTAGCTTTTGCATGAGTTCCAAGCTCAGCAGCAGCAGTCCAAGTAGTATCCGAAGCCAGTCCATCCATTCACGCAGTTTCTTGGGAATCTTCATCACATCACTCCATTGATTAGATGTGGTTCAAGCTCCCATGAAGGCTGTATATCCAGAGTATACGGCGAATAACCCCATAAAAACAAAGGGTAAGAGATGAACAATCTGACGGTGATCTCACCGCCGGACGGGGAGGCTTTGTCTCTCGACGCGGCAAAGGAGTATTTGCGCATCGGCCATGCGGGCGAGGATGGGCTGGTGGCGGAGTTGATCGCGGCGGCGCGGGCGCGGCTGGAGGCGGAGACGGGGCTGGCCCTGATCGAGCGCACGGTGACGCGGCGGTTTGACCGCTGGCCATCCGGCGTGACGCGGACCGGCATGCGGCTGGTGCCGGGGCCGGCCTCGGCGCTGGTCTCGGTTGAGACAATCGATGCAGACGGCGTGGCGCAACTCTACACCGCGCGGTTTGCGCTGAGCGGCGGGCGGCTGCGGCTGAAGCCGTTCGTGTCGTTGCCGCCCATTCCGCCGGGCGGGCATGCGGACGTGACCTTCGTGACCGGCTATGGCGCGGCAGCGGATGTGCCGGAGGATCTGGTGCAGGCGCTGAAGCGGCTGGTGCTGGCGGCCTATCGGCGTGAGGCGGGCGAGGCGCTGCCGGACGAGGTCCGCGAAATTCTCGCCGCGCGGCGGGAGCGTCGGATATGAGCGCCGAGGCCGCCATCCAGGACGCCCTGATGGCGCTGCTGCGGGCCGATGCCGGCGTGCAGGCGATCTTCGGCACACCGGCACGCGTGTTCGATGCGGAGAGCGATGCGCCGATCTTCCCCTATGCGCAATTGGAGCGCCATGAGGTCACGGCCGCCGGGGCGGCCTTGGTGGACGGCCATGAGCACCGGCTGACGCTCGCCGTGTTCAGCCGCGAGGACGGGCTGAAAGCCGCGAAGGCAGCGGTGGCGGCCTTGCGCGCGGCGGTTGAGGGCGCGGACTGGAGCGGGGCTGGCGTGCATGTGGTGATGGCGCATGTCGTTTATGGCGATGTCATGCGCACCGCCGACAAGCGCGCCTTTCGCGGAATCATTCGCATTCGGATCATATCGGAGGAGGCAGGCTGATGGCGGGCCAGAGGGGCAGGGACATCCTGCTGAAGATTTCAGACGGCGCGGATGGGTTCACGACGCTGGCAGGCGTGCGGGCGAGCCGCATCCAGCTGTCGGCCGGGACCGTGGACGGCACCAGCGCCGACAGCGCCGAAGCCTGGCGCGAACTGGTCGAGGGGGCGGGCATCAAATCCGCCCGCGTGACCGGGCGCGGCGTGTTCAAGGACGCGGCTTCGGATGCGCGAATGCGGGCCGTGTTCTTTGGCGGAGAGGCGCCGGACTGGCAGCTCGTCCTGCCGGATTTCGGCACGCTGAGGGGCGCGTTCCAGATCAGCGAACTCAGCTGGAGCGGCGCGCATGATGGCGAGGCGGAATTCTCTGTCACGCTGGAAAGCGCGGGCCTGCTCGCCTTTGAGGTGCTGCCATGAACGCGGCGCGGGGCGAGACCGGATTGGTGATCGGCGGCGTGGCGCGGCGGCTCTGCCTGACGCTGGGCGCGCTGGCCGAGATCGAGGCGGCGTTCGGCTGCGCGCGGATGAGCGAGCTGGAGGCGCGGATGCGGGCCCTGTCAGCGGCGGATTTGCTGGTGGTGCTGGCAGCCCTGTTGCGGGGCGGCGGTGATGGCGAATTGGCGACGCGCCTGAGCGAGCAGGACGTGGCGCCGGGCGCGGCGGCGCGGGCGGTGGCCGAAGCCTTCCGGCTGGGGCTGGCGGGGTGATGCTGCCATGGGCGGAGATGTTGCGCTCGGCGCTGGCGGTGGGGATCGGGCCGAAGGATTTCTGGCAGCTGTCGCTGACCGAATGGCGCTGGCTCGCGGCGCGCCGGGCAGGGCTGAAGGCGGAGCGGCTACAGGAATTGATGGCGGCGTTTCCGGATGAGGAGAAAGCGCAATGAACGATTTCGACAATGATTTGAACGCCGCAGGCGACGCGCTGCGCAGCCTGGCCGAGGGGCCGGGCGTCCAGGCGGCCGAAGCGCTGGAGGCCGCCTTCGGGCGGGCGGGGCAGAGCATCGAGGCAGCGCTGGGACAGGCCGCCCGGTCGGGCGAGCTGGATTTCGAGCGCATGGCGGAAAGCATCCTGAAGGATCTGGCACGTGTCGCCGCCGAAAGCGTTGCGGCGATGGCGGGCGCACAGAGCGGCGCGCAGCAGGCGGTGACGCTGAACATGAATTATGCGCCGGGAGCGGAGCCATCCGGACGTGAGAGCGAAGCGACAATGAGCGCCCTGCTGGCGCGGATCGTGGCAGGCGGAGGGCGATTCCTGTGAGCTTGGCGAATTTCCATGAGGTGAGTTTCCCGGTGCCGCTGGCGCTGGCAGCGACGGGTGGGCCGGAGCGGCGCACGGACGTGGTGACGCTGGCGAGCGGGGCCGAGGCGCGCAATGCGGTCTGGGCCGGCTCGCGGCGGCGCTGGGATGTCGGCAGCGCGGCGCTGAAGCTGGACGCGCTGCAGGCGCTGGTCGAGTTCTTCGAGGCGCGGGGCGGGCGGCTGCATGGGTTCCGGTTCCGGGATGCGCTGGAAGATCGGTCCTGCGCGGTGGGCGAGATGCCGACGGTAACGGACCAGGTAATCGGGACGGGCGATGGCACGGAGACGCGGTTCGGGCTTGTGAAGGCATATGGCGATTATGCACGACGCATCCTGAAGCCGGTGGCGGGCAGCGTACTGGTCGCCGTGAACGGCGTGGCGGCTCCGTTCACCGTCGATGAAATGACGGGCGAAGTGACACTGGACAGCGCGCCAGAGCCGGGCGCTGTGGTGAGTTCCGGGTTCCGGTTCGATTGCCCGGTGCGGTTCGATACGGACCGGCTCGACATCACGCTGGAAGGCTTTGGCGCAGGCAAGGCGCTGCGTGTGCCGCTCATCGAACTGGTGGGATAGGCGCCATGCGGATCATTGAACAGGACTTAGCAGAACGACTGGCGAGCGGGGCGGCGACGACGTGCCTCTGCTGGCGGCTGGAGCGGGCGGACGGGTTTGGGCTGGCCGTGACCGAGCATGACCGGGCGCTGGAGGTGGACGGAACGCTCTACCAGCCCGGCGCGGCGCTGGAAGGGGCGAGCTTTGCGCAGTCGGCCGATTTGAGGCCCGGCCATGCGGCAGCGGGCGGAGCGCTGGGACATGAGGCGATTACGGAAACGGACCTTGCAGCGGGCCTGTGGGATGGCGCGCGTGTGGAAGTGATCCGCGCCGACTGGCAGCGGCCGGATCTGTACATTCCGGTCTGGAGCGGACGGCTGAGCGAAGTAACGCGCAGTGAGACCGGGTTCGAGGCGCAGCTGGTGAGCCGGAAGGCCGAATTCGAACGGCCGCTGGGCCGGGTTTATGCACGCCAGTGCGACGCCGTGCTGGGCGATGCGCGCTGCGGCGTGGATGTGGGCGCGTTTCCGGGCACAGCCTGCGATCACAGGTTCGAGACGTGTTCGGACGTTTTCGGCAATGCCGAGAATTTTCGGGGCTTCCCGCATTTGCCGGGCGCGGATTTCGTACTGCTCGGCCCGGCGGCGAGCGGCAATGATGGAGGTCGGCGATGAGGCGGGACGAGATCGTGGCGGCGGCGCGCAGTTGGCTGGGCACGCCCTATCGCCATCAGGCGAGCCGCAAGGGCGCGGGCTGTGATTGTCTTGGCCTCGTGCGGGGCGTATGGCGGGAGCTGGTCGGGCCGGAGCCCGCACGCTTGCCGCCCTATACGCCGGACTGGGCCGAAGTGACGGGCAAGGAGACGCTGCTGGCAGCGGCGCGGGCGCATTTGGTTGAAGTGCCGCTGGGTACAGCGCAGGCGGGCGATGTGCTGGTCTTCCGGATGGCGACAGGTGTGCCCGCCAAGCATTGCGGCGTGCTGAGCGGCGAAGGCGCGCTGGTCCACGCCTATTGGGGACGGGCGGTGGTGGAGACGCGGCTGGTGCCGTGGTGGCGGAGGCGGGCGGTGGCGGCCTTCGCCTTTCCCGGTGTGGAGGATTAGGACATGGCGCAGATCGTGTTTTCGAGTGTCGGGCAGGTGATTGGGCAGCAGGCCTTGCCGCAGGGGTTGAACCTGCTGGGACGGCAGCTCTCCGGCGCAGGGATTGGCAAGTCGCTGGGCAGTTTGGCGGGGCAAGCGGTCGGGGCGTATTTCGCGCCCGCGCAGGAAGGCCCGCGCGTCAAATCCCTGCCGGTGATGGAAGCGCGCGAGGGGGCGGGCCTGCCCTCTGTCTACGGCCGGATGCGGGTCGGCGGTCAGGTGATCTGGGCGGCGCGGTTCAAGGAGAGCAAGACGACACGGCGGGCGAGCAGCAAGGGCGGGCCGAAGCTCACCGAATATGACTACTCGGTCAGCTTTGCCGTGGCACTGGGCGAGGGGCCGATCCTGGGCGTGCGGCGGGCCTGGGCAAATGGTGAGGCGTTTGACCTGTCGGGCGTGGTGCACCGGGTCTACAATGGCGACGAGGCGCAAATGCCCGATCCGCTGATCGAGATGATCGAGGGCGTGGCACCGGCCTATCGCGGGACGGCCTATATCGTGTTCGAGGATCTGCCGCTGGATACGTTTGGCAACCGGCTGCCGCAGCTTTCCTTTGAGGTCGAGCGCGTGCCGCCGGGCGGGTCTGAGCCGGGGCTGGGCGATGTGGTGACGGGGGTGAACATCATCCCGGCGTCGGGCGAGTTTGTCTATGCGACGGAAATTGCGCGCGAGCAGGCTTTTCCGGGGCATGAGCGCGCGGTGAATGCGTGGTCCGGCGAGGCGCGGGCGGATTTTCTTGTCTCGCTGGACCAGTTGGAAAACGACCTGCCGAACGTGTCGCGCGCCGCGCTGACGGTCGGCTGGTTCGGGACGAGTATCGAGGCGGGCGCGTGCGAGATACATCCCGGCGTGGAGACACGTGAGCGGGTGACCGTGCCCTATGCGTGGGAAGTGGCGGGCGTCGCGCGGGGCGATGCCTATGTCATTTCGCGGGATGAAGACGGCCATCCGAATTATGGCGGCACGCCTGCGGATCGGTGCGTGATCGGCGCTATTCAGGAGATGAAAACACGGGGCCTGTCTGTCACGCTGTCGCCCTTCCTGTTCATGGACACGTCCGGCTTTCCGTGGCGGGGGCGGATCGGCGTGTCGGCAGATGGCACCGCGGCGGCGCGGAGCGAGATTGAGAGTTTCGTGAACGGATCAAATGGGTTCCGGAATTTCATCCTGCATCATGCGCAGCTGGCCGTAGACGCAGGCGGCGTCGAGGCGTTCCTGATCGGCAGCGAGATGGTGGGCCTCAGCCGGGTGCGGGATGCGGCCGGGGCGTTTCCGTTCGTTGAAGCGCTGGTGGCGCTGGCGGCGGAGGTGAAGGCGATCCTGCCGGGCGCGCAAGTGTCCTATGGCGCGGACTGGACCGAATATGGGGCTTATGTCCCCGGTGACGGATCGGAGGATGTCCTGTTCCCGCTGGACGCGCTCTGGGCGAGCCCCAATGTCGATTTCGTTGGCGTCGACTGGTATCCGCCGCTGGGGGATTGGCGGGACGGGGACGATCACCTTGATGCGTTGGCAGGCTATGCCGCAGCCGATGACCCGGCCTATCTGGCGTCGCAGATTGCGGGCGGGGAGGCGTTTGACTGGTATTATACGGACCAGGCTGCGCGCGACGCGCAGGTGCGTGCACAGATCAATGATACGGCGCATGGCGAGCACTTCGTGTTCCGGCAAAAGGATATTGCGGGCTGGGCAGGCGCGTATCATCACGAACGTCCCGACGGGGTGCGCAATCCGATGCCAACTGGCTGGGTGCCGGGGGCCAAGCCGGTTCGCCTGACCGAGATCGGCTTTGCGGCGGTCGACAAGGGCGGCAATGCGCCGAATGTGTTCGTTGATCCCAAGAGCAGCGAGAGCGCGCTGCCGCCCTATTCGAGCGGGGCGCGGGACGAAGTGTTCCAGCGCCGGGCACTCGCGGTGGTGTTGCCGCATTGGGAGGCGAGCCCGCTGGTCGAGGCGGCTTATGTCTGGGCATGGGACGGGCGGCCCTTTCCGGCCTGGCCGCTGAAGGAGGAGGTCTGGAGCGATGGCGGCAACTGGGCGCGCGGACATTGGCTGAATGGCCGGTCGGGCCTTGCGCCGCTGGCCGATGTGGTGGCGGATTTCTGCGCACGGGGCGGCGTGACGGCAGTCGATGTGTCGGGGCTGGACGGGATTGTCGAAGGCTATGGGCTCGACGGGGTGCATTCGGTGCGGGCGGCGCTGGAGCCGCTCAGGGCGGCGTATGGCTTCGAGTGCGTGGAACGCGGCGGGGCGCTGGTGTTCCGCATGGCGGGCGAAGGCGGCGTTCTGGATGTGGCGCCGGGCGCGCTGGTGGAAGGCGGACTGAAGAAGACGCGCGCCCTGCTCGACAAGGCACCTGCAAGACTCAGGCTGACCTATGTTGATCTGGAGGCGGACTACCAGCCGGGCATGGCGGAGGCGCGGACGGAAGGCGGTGATCCGCGACTGGTGCAGGATGTGGCCTTGCCGTTGGCGCTCGGGGCGAGCCGGGCGGAGGCGGTGGCCGGGGCGCTGCTGGAATCGGCGGCGAACGGGGAGACGGCGATTTGTGCTGTGTCGCTCTCGGCTTTGGCGCTGGAGCCGGGGGATGGGCTGCGCGTGGAGGGCGGGCCGGTCTGGCGTGTCACGGATGTTGTCGACCGGGGCGGTGTGCGGGCGCTGACCTGCCGGGAGGAGGTTGCCGCGATGCCGCGCGTGCGGGCGGGCGAGGCGGGCAGCGCGCCGCCGCCGGTGCCTGTGTTCGGCGGGGTGGACCTCGTTATCATGGACGCGCCCAGCCTGCCGGAGTTCGGCGAGGGCGCCGGGCCTCTGGTGGCGGCATGGGCCGATCCGTGGCCGGGAGAAGTGGTCGTGTCAGCCGGCCTGGCCGAAGACGCGCTGAGCGAGACAGTTCGACTCGACCGCCCGGCGGTGATTGGTCGGCTGACGGAAGCGTGCAGCGCCGGGCCGGTCGGGAGGTGGGACCGGGCGAATGCGCTGAGCGTGTATTGTCCGGGTGGGGAATTTGCGAGCCTGCCGGAAGCGTTGGTCCTTTCCGGCGGCAATGCGGCGCTGCTGGAGACGCAGGCGGGCTGGGAATGCGTTCAGTTTGAACAGGCCGACCTGATTGCGCCCGACACATGGCGCCTGACAGGGCTGTTGCGGGGCCAGCGAGGGAATGTGTCCGGCGACGCGGCGATTGGCGCACGGCTGGTGATGCTGGATGCGGCGGTGGCGCGGGCGAGCCTTGGCGGGGAGGCCTATGGGGCAGACCTGGTCTGGCGGACCGCGACGGATGATACCCCGCAGACGGCCATGTTCGAGGACCGCGCGGGCCTGCCCTGGCCTGTGGCGCATCTGCGCGTGCGGGCGGGCCAGCTCAGCTGGACCCGGCGCGGGGCGGATGTGCCGCAAAGCTGGGCCATGCCGGAGGCGGAGAATGCGGGCCGGTTTGCGGTCGCGTTCGACACAGGCAGCGGGTTTGGCGCGCAGAGCGTGGTGGAGACCCCCTTTGCGGACTGGGTGGAAGACGCCATAGCGGCGCGGGTTGCGGAGGTCGGACAGGACGGGCGGACGGGTCTGTGGACCGTGATTTGAAGATTGGCGGGCTGCCAAACAGGACTGCATTGCCGCGCGGGCCGATCCGGTAAGGTAATATCCGGGTTTCATTACGGGTCGGGACATCCTAACTGTGATCGGATATCAGATTCGTGACTGGAAGGATTTTCCGCCCTTGGCCCTCGACCCCTATAAAGTGCTCGGCGTTGACCGCTCGGCCAGCGAGGCCGAGATCAAGAAGGCGCACCGCCGGAAAGCGAAGGATCTGCATCCCGACCAGAATCCGGACGATGCCAAAAAGCTGGAAGAATTCAAGCACGTCTCCCAGGCGTGGGACATTCTTGGTGACAAGGAAAAGAGAGCCAAATTCGACCGCGGCGAGATTGACGGCGATGGCAATCCTACGGGCTTTCCGGGCGGCGGATATCCGGGCGGTGGCGGAGGCCAGCGCTGGGAATCGCGCGGGGCCGGCAACCCGTTCGGCGGCGCACAGGGCGACCCCTTCGAGGATATCCTGTCCGGCATGTTCGGCGGCGGCCGGTCCCGGCGCAGCGGACCGGTCAAGGGCCGGGACGTGCGCTATCGCGTGACCATCGACTTTGCCGATGCCGTGACCGGCGCGCGTCGGCGGATGACCATGGCCGACGGCACCGCGCTGGATGTGAACATTCCGGCGGGTATCGAGAGCGGCCAGACCCTGCGCCTGAAAAGCCAGGGCCAGGCATCTCCGAATGGCGGACCGCCGGGCGATGCCCTGCTGGAGGTCGAGGTGACGGCGAGCAAGGTATGGGAGCGCGACGGCAAGGATTTGCGCATGACCGTGCCGATTGACCTGAAGGTCGCGGTGCTGGGCGGCAGTGTCGAGGTGAAGACGCCTTCCGGCCCGGTCACGCTGAAAGTGCCGGCTGGTTCGAATACGGGCTCTCAGCTGCGCCTGCGCGGCAAGGGCGTTCAAACTTCCACGCCGGGCAATCTGTATGCGCGGCTGGAAATCGTGCTCGACGATCCGAAGGACGAAGGATTGAAAACCTGGGCGGAAGGCCGCTAGGCGCTTTCCGACTCGAAGATCAGCGCGTCGGCTATCACGCGGGCCATCATGTCCTCGAACGGCGCAGGCGCTGCGATCAGGTAGCCTTGCAATTCCTCACATGAGAGCAGGGCCAGGGCTTCCGCCTGGTCTTCGGTTTCGACCCCCTCAGCCACAACCGGGATGTTCAGCGAATGGGCAAGGTGGATGATCGACTCGACAATGGCGCGGGATTTCACATCAGCATTCATCGACATGACGAAGGACCGGTCGATCTTGATCCGGTCGAACGGGAATTCCTGAATGTAGCTCATGGAGGAATAGCCGGTCCCGAAATCATCGAGCGAGATCTTGATGCCGAGCGCCTTGAGGTCGAGCAGGATGCTGGTCGCCAGCTGGGTGTTGTTGATGATCGCCGTTTCGGTGATTTCCAGTTCGAAACGGGCCGGGTCCAGTCGGGACTGTTGCAGCGCCATCTTGACGTGGTGGACAATGTCCGGGTCCAGCAGCTGGCGCGCCGATAGATTGACGGCAACCGATTCCCCGCCGGACCAGCGGCTGGCGGCGTCGCAGGCGGCGTAGATGGTCCAGCGGCCAATGTCGCAGATCAGCATGCTCTGTTCCGCCAGCGGGATGAACTCGTCGGGACTGACGAGGCCGATGTTCGGACGATTCCAGCGGATCAGGGCTTCGCGGCCGACCACGGCCCGCGTGGACGCGCTGACCTTGGGCTGGAAGTGCAGGACGAATTCGTCATTCTCAATGGCCTTGTGCAAGGCGCGTTCGAGGTTGCGGATCTCGATCTGTTGCTGGTGCAGGTCCGCATCGTAAAAACGGATACAGCCCCGTCCATCGGATTTGGCAGAGTAGAGCGCCCGGTCGGCAAAGGTCAGGATCCGCGCAGGGCTGGACGCGCCGGGCGGAACGTTCACGACCCCGATACTGCCGCCGCACTTCACCACACGGCGCCCCATGGACAAGGGCTCCGAAAGGGCGTCCAGAATCCGATTGGCCATCTCGGCCACCTCGTCAGCGGTGCTGCGGCCGCGAATCAGGACCGCGAATTCGTCGCCGCCCAGACGGGCAACCAGGTCCGCGTCCGTCAGCTGGTTGGAAAGGCGGCGGCCCATGGCCTTCAGCAGCGTATCGCCCGCGCCGTGTCCATACTGGTCGTTGATTTCCTTGAATTCATCCAGGTCGATGATCATGACGGCGAGATCATTGGGACGCCGCGTCTCGCGTCCGACAGAGGATTCCAGCGCCATGTTGAAGGAGATGCGGTTCGGAAGCCCGGTCATCGAGTCGCGATAGGCCAGTGTGCGCACCCGGGCTTCGGCGCGAACGCGCTGGGTGATGTCGTGGACGGCGAAGACAATGAAGACCTCGTCCTTTTCCTCGACGCAGCGACTGGAGATCATGGCGATGATTTCCCGGCCATCCTCGAACCGGATACGGCGTTCGCCATAGTCGTGGTCGTCCTTCAGCGTGGCCACCTCATCCTCGATCTGCAGCAGGGTCTGGATGGCGCGTCCGCGAAGATCGGGCAGGCGGCTGCGGTCCGCCAAATGGCCGAGATCGCGCAAATTATCGAGATCACTGGTCCGGTCACTGAACATGATCAGTGCGGAGACATTGGTATGCAGCACGGTGCCCTCGGGAGAGACCATGAACAGGCCTTCGCTGCTGGAATCGGCCAGTAGGGACAGTTTGCGCTGTTCTGTGCTGCGAAGCCGCTGAAAGCGGGAGTCCAGGCCTGCGGCCATGGCGGACAGGAAGATAATCACCAGCATGGCGATACCGATGATGAGGCTGAGACCGCCAGTGTGGAGCGGAATCAGGGGAGTCTCCAGACCCTTGATCGGGACCATCGTGGTGCCGGAGGCGCTGATGAAATGAATGGAGAGGACCGCCAGGACGCTGGTGGCTGTGGCGATGGCCGTACTCCAGCGGATTTTCGGATTGCCTCCCATCATATAGGTGCCGGCAAAGCTGAGAAAACCCAGCACCAGCGCGGCTGTGACCGACAGGCTGTCATATTCGATCACGGCAGAAGCCTGCAGCGCGGTCATGCCGAAGAAGTGCATTCCCGCCACGGACAGGGTGGCGATGCCCGCACAGGCCAGTCTCAAGGGTGCATCGGAATTGAGCCGTAGCAGCAGGGCAGTGATAATAAAGCCGGACACGGAAATCGCGGCAGAGATGACAGTCCGTCCGCCCGAGAACAGGACTTCGAATCCGGGCTTGTAGCCGAGCAGGGCGATGAAGTGCGTGGCCCATACGCCGAGACCGATAACCATGCCGGCGGCAATCGCCCACAATACCTTGTTGCGTTCCCGCCGAGCGGCCTGACTGCGGTGGTAGATGATCAGCGAGCAGCAATTGCTGAATGCGAGAACAAACAATGCCGCCAGAACATGCTGCCAGTCATGCTCTGTCGTTATGCAATTCAACACGTCATACATGTGAGCAAGGCTCCATTTTTTAGGAAGTCATGCTTCGAATTGCGTTACCAAAAAACGAATCCCGCTGCGCAAAAACGGCCCACTCTCGGGGAAAAACAGTTCCATTCTCAGGGAAAAGTAATCACCCGGAAACCGTCATTGTGTAGAATACACTACAGTCCAAGCTGGTCGGGCCGAGCCGCCGGGCGATGGGACAGGTGTTGATGAGAAATTTATGGCAGGGGCAATGATGACGGCAACGCAAACGGGTACACGGCGCTTTCAAAACATGAAACTTGCGCTCTGCGGCATGGTCTTTCTGGCGGGATGCGTGCATCCGGCCCGGCCGGTTTCGCCGATCGAATCCGATACGCTGGCCTATTCTTCGGCCATTTCCGATGCCCGCCAGGAGCAATTGCTGCTGAACATTGTCCGCTTGCGCTACAACGACCCGGTGACCTTCGTGGATGCCGAGCGGATCACGACGACCGAGAACACGATGGTGAATGGTGCGCTGGCCTCCGCCTTTGCGCTCAGTGGGCAGGATTTGGACCAGGTGCTCAACGGCAATTTCGGCACCAATATGAGCAGCCAGCCTTCCATCGCCTATTCTGCGCTGCGCGGATCGGATTATGCCCAGCAGATTCTCCAGCCGCTGCCGCCAGCGACCATCTTCCTGATGAGCCAGTCCGGCTGGAGCGTGGAACGGCTGATGCTGTGCTGTGTGTCCCGGATCGGCGACCTGGAAAATGCCCGCGCGGCGGCCGGGCCGACACCGCCCACGATGCCCGACAATGCGCACTTTCGGGAGCTGGCCGCCCTGATGCGGTCGCTGCAGGAGCGCGGGCAATTGCTGGTGCAGGTGATCGATCCCGACGAGACCGAGGAAAATGGCGACGGCAAGCCGCGCGTGATCCTGAAATGGCAGCGCACGACCGAACTCGGCCAGCAATTGGCTGACTTCTTCCGCCGCTACTGGGTGTCCGATGTCAGCGTGATTTCGGGCGACCGCTACATCACCGAGATTTCAACGCGGGGCAATTCGCTCGGCGACTATGCGGCCCGCGGCCGCTCCCTGCTCGGCGTGATGTCGGCCCTGTCCCAGTCCATCCACATTCCGGACGCGCACAAGGACATCGCCCGCGCGTCCCAAATGGCTGTGGAGGCCTCCGCCGATCCCTGCCGCGCGCCGGGCGGATGGCAGGATGTGAATGGCGGCCTGTTCGCCGTGCAGTCGGCCGAGGAGCGCCCCGAAACCGCATCGATTGCGGTCGAATACCGGGACTATTGGTTCTATGTCGATGATCGCTGCCATGATGCGAAAGAGACGCTGAACCTGCTGGACCATCTCTATGCGCTGCAGGCGGGCATTTCCTCGGATGCGACCACATTGCTGTTGCTGGGCGGCTAGGCCTGTCGCGGAGTGTTCGACCGGCCCTTGGCGGTCGGGAAATGTCTGGAGCATGGTCTGGACTGCAGTCCGATCCGGTTTCCGGACCAGATGCGAGAGAAACGCCTCACAGGAAACTGACCCGGCCGGAATTCCGCTTGAAACCGGCGCGAAGGGGCCACATCATGGTTCTCTGGGGAAGAGGCGCAGACATGCTCGAAAAATTGAAGGCCATCATGGAGGCGCGGTCCCTGCTCGATCTGCGTCAGGCGACGCTCTCGGCTTTTGGCGAGATGGGGATGTCGCGTGTGTTTTGCCTGTCGCCTGTCGGGCATGACCGGTCGGTTGGCCGGTCCGTGACCAATGCGGGCTTTCCCATGAACTGGGAGACCGCCTATCGCGAGACCCGCCACATGGACGACCCGTTGCCGGATATCTCCGTGCGGATCGGCACGGCGTTTCATTGGCATCGCCTTCCGGGCGATGTCGTGCTCAATCAGGAAGAGACCCAATACCTTGAAGACATGGCCGGCTGGGGCATGGCCAAGGGCATCTGTGTCGCGACCTATGGATCGGCGGCACGGGTCGGATTTTTTGGGGCCAGTTCGGAATCCGGGGAAGAGGAGCTGGACGAGGTTGACCTCTCCGTGTTCCAGATCGTCGCGGAGATTTCCTATGTGCGCTACTGCCAGTTGATCTCGGCGGAGCTGCAATACGAAATGAACCTCTCCAGCCGCGAACTCGATGTGCTGCACTGGATGGCTCAAGGCCGCAGCAATGCCGGCATCGCGGACATGCTGGACCTCAGCCAGGAGACCGTGGGCACCTATGTGAAACGAATCTTTGCCAAGCTGGACGTGTTTGACCGCACGTCCGCTGTGATGAAAGGGGTCATGCGCGGGCTCGTGATCGCCTCGGACCCGAACGTCGAAGCGGCCGCACAGGCCCGCCGCGCGCGGCGGAACCGGGGATGATTGCGCTGCCCGGAAAGCGACCATGGCCGCCTGAATACATCTGGGGGGAAGTGTTCACTTGGTATTCAGAGCCTGATGCCTATACAGCGATGTGATGAAACGGATTTCTGCCCTTCTTCTGGCCCTCGGCCTTGTGGTGACGCCGCCGGCGCTCGCTCAGGACTGGCGTAACCAGTGGTCGCCGGGCCAGGCGCGCGATTCGGTGCGCGAGGGCAAGACGGTGCCGCTCAGCCAGATTTTCCAGACTCTGAAGCGGCAATATGGCGGCTACCAGCTCGGCGCGGACCTGTACGACAATGGCGGGAAGCCGCAATACAGGATCGACTGGATCACCGGCGATGGCCGCAAGATGCGCTTCACGGTGGACGCCCGGACCGGCGCGGTCCTTGACCGGCAGGGTGCTTGACCCGACATTGTTTTTTTAGATCGGAGGGACGCGTCCATGCGTATCCTGGTAGTTGAAGATGATTCAGACCTGCGCCGCCAGCTGGCCGACGTGCTCTCCCAATCGGGCTATGCGGTCGACCTGGCTGCCGATGGCGAGGACGGCCACTTCCTTGGCGATACCGAACCTTATGATGCGGTGATCCTGGATCTGGGCCTGCCGAAGATGGATGGGGTCAGCGTCCTGAAGAAATGGCGCGCGGACGGCAAATCCTTCCCGGTCCTGATCCTGACCGCCCGCGATTCGTGGAGCGAGAAAGTGGCGGGCTTCGATGCCGGCGCTGACGATTATCTCACCAAGCCTTTCATCACCGAAGAATTGCTGGCCCGCCTGCGCGCCCTGCTGCGCCGCGCCGCTGGCCATTCTGCCGCAACGCTGGAAGCCGGCAAGCTGATGGTCGATACCCGCGCCGCCCGCGCCAGCGTGAACGGCGAACCGGTGAAACTGACCGCGCATGAATATCGCGTCCTGTCTTACCTGATGCATCATATGGGCCGCGTCGTGCCGCGCACGGAACTGGTCGAGCATATCTATGATCAGGACTTTGACCGCGACTCGAACACGATCGAGGTCTTCATCGGGCGCCTGCGCCGCAAGATCGGCCAGGACCGTATCCAGACCGAGCGGGGCCTTGGCTACCGCCTCGTCGTGCCGGACGCCGAAACCCGCGTCGTCGGATAAGGCCCGCACCGCGCCGGAGCCCGGACCATGAGCGACAGCGCCGCCTCACGCCCAAGCCTGCTTGACCGGTGGACACGCCTGTCCCTGGCGCGGCGCATCATGCTGGCTGCCGCTGTCTGGGGGCTTGTCGTGCTGGTCGGCGGCGCGCTGGCGTTGTCGGCGGTCTATCGCGCCCAGACCCTCAACCTGCTGGAAGAAGACCTGGAGCAGATGCTTGTCGGGCTGACCCGTGAGATGACGCGGGAAGAGGCCTTTCTCGAAGATGGCCGCGTATCGGGGGAGCAGCGTGAATTCTTCATGGGAGATGTGCGCTACCGCACGCAATATTCCGGACGTTACTGGGCGATTGTCGGCGTCAGTTCCGATGGCGAGATCAGCGGCGACATTCGCTCCCGCAGCCTGTGGGACGAGCCGGTCCCCCTGGACGAGACGCAGCTGGAGCGCACGCTGGAGCAACGAGGCGAAACCCAGTTCGGGGATTTCCACTTTGTCGGCCCGGCTGGCCAGCGGGTGCGCGTGGCTTCGCGCGCCATCCTGATCGCCAATCGCGACACGCCGCTGGTTCTCGTGGCGGCCGCGGACCGGGCGGCAAATGATGCCGCGGCGACGCGTTTTCGCCACCTGTTGCTGGGAACCATGATTGCCCTGTTCGGCGGCGTGTTTGCGGCCATGGTGGCCGGCATCTCGTTTTCGCTCCGTCCGCTGCGGCGGATCGGGGATGACATTGCCGAAGTCCGCGAAGGCACGCGCCAGAAACTGTCGGAAGACTATCCGGCCGAAGTGCGCCCACTGGCGGACGAACTCAACAAGCTGCTCGATCATAACCGGCAAGTCGTCGAGCGCGCGCGGACGCATGTCGGTAACCTTGCCCATGCCCTGAAAACGCCGCTCGCCGTGCTGCGCAATGAGGCGACCGGCGACACGTTGCTGGACGATGTGGTGCGCCGCCAGTCGGAAAGCATGCAGACCAATGTGGAGCATTACCTGAAGCGCGCGCAGATGGTGGCGCGGGCCCAGACGCTGGGGGCGCGCACCGAATTGCGACCGGTGGTCGATGGCATCGCCCGCATGTTGAACCGGCTCTATGATGCAAGGGGCGTCAACGTGTCCGTTGACGGTGGGGCCGGGGCCGTGTTCCGGGGGGAGAAACAGGATCTCGAGGAAATGGTCGGCAATCTGATGGAAAACGCCTGCAAATGGGCTGGCAGCGAAGTGCTGGTGCACATCCAGGATGATGCCGAGGCCCTGACCATCGCGGTCGAGGATGACGGCAAGGGCCTGACGCCGGAAGAGCGCGCAGGCGCCCTGAAGCGCGGTGTGCGGCTGGATGAAACAATTCCCGGCACCGGGCTTGGCCTGTCCATCGTCAAGGAACTGGCCGAATTGCACCGGGGCAGCCTGGAGTTGAGCGATGCGGGCTTGGGCGGGCTGCAGGCACGGCTGAGGTTTCCGAAATCATGACACTGCGGAACGGCATCATTCTTGCGCTCTGTCTCGCTGTGGCGGTGGGCGGATATCTGCTGGTCGGCAAGCCGGGCATGGGCGACCAGCCCATGTCAGACCGGCAGGCGGGCCTGATGGAAAAGGTTCGGACCAATCCGCAATCGCTGACCCCGGCCGAGACCCTGTCGCGCCTCGAAGCGACGGTGAAGGAACGCCCGGACGACCCGCAGCCGCACTATTTCATCGGGGAAATCCTGCACTCACAGGGGCGTACCGCCGATGCAGCGCGGGCCTATCAGTCGGCCCTGCGCCGGGACAATGAATTCGTTCCGGCCTTGCTGGCCCTGGCGGATTCCCTGGTCGAGCTGAACAATGGTGCGGTCTCGCCGGAGGCGACACGCCTGTTTGCCAAGGCCTATGAACTGGACGAGACCCAGGTGCGGGCAGGCATGTGGGCCGCGATGGGCGCGGCGCAGGCCGGTGACCAGGAAAAGGCCGAACAGGCGATGCGCTACATCTATTCCCGCCTGCCGGAAGATGATCCGCGCCGCCAGCGGTTTGCCCCGATGATCGAGGCGCTCAGCCAGCCGGAAGCCCCCGTGCCAGAGGCGGAATAGCCCGGCTGCATCTGCCGCACTCCCTTTTCCGTGCAAGTCCCCCTATAAGTCTGGCCATGCGCGCACGGACACGACGACTCTATACATTCGGCATTGCGGCGTTGCTGCTCCTCGCGGCGGCGGTGCTGGCATTCTTTGCGCTGCGCGAGAATGCCAATCTGTTCTACACGCCGGAAATCCTCGCCGAAAAAGGCCAGCCCGAAGACGGCAAGGTCGTGAAGGTCGGCGGCTGGGTGGAGCCCGGCTCGCTGGCCTATTCCGAAGATGGCGCGACCATGATCTTCACCGTCATCGACAACAGCCCGCACACGATCCGCGTCAGCTATACCGGCATCGCGCCGGACCTGTTCCGCGAAGGACAAGGCGTTGTGGCCACCGGCCAGTTCGGGCCGGAGGGCGCGTTCACCGCGCGCCAGATCCTGGCCAAGCATGATGAGAACTACCAGCCGCGGGAACTGAAGCCGCTGGACGTCGCCGGATGATCGAACTCGGCCATTTCGCGGCCTTTCTGGCGCTGGCGGCAGCGCTGGCGCAGGGCCTTTTCGGACTGACCGGCCAACGACGGCTTGCGGGCCTTGCGGCCTATGCCGGCTTTACCGTGATGACGGTCTCCTTCCTGACGCTGATCGTCGCCTTTGCCCGGTCGGATTTCTCTGTCGCGCTGGTGGCGAACAATTCCCATACGCTGAAGCCGATGCTCTACAAGATCGCCGGTGCGTGGGGGAATCATGAAGGCTCGATGGCGCTCTGGTGCCTCGTGACCTTGGGCTTTGGCGCCGCTGGTGCGCTGTGGATGCGGACGGGGCGGGACCTTTTCGAGGCGCGCGCGCTGGGCATCCAGGGCCTGCTGGCCGTCGGCGCGCTGGCTTACCTGTTGTTTGCGTCCTCTCCCTTTCTGCGGCTGGACCCGGCGCCGTTCCAGGGCGCAGGGCTGAACCCGCTGCTGCAGGACCCGGCGCTCAGCTTTCACCCGCCCATGCTCTATCTCGGCTATGTCGGCTATTCTTTCGTCTTCGCGCTGGCGGCGGCTGGCATGATGGAGGCGCGGGTCGATTCTGTCTGGGCCAAGGAGGCACGGCGCTGGTCGCTCGCGGCCTTCATCCCGCTCTCCCTTGGCATCGCCCTCGGCTCCTACTGGGCCTATTACGAGCTTGGCTGGGGGGGCTGGTGGTTCTGGGACCCGGTGGAGAACGCCTCGCTGATGCCGTGGCTGATCGGGGCGGCGCTGCTGCACTCGGTTGTGGTGACGGAAAAACGCGAGGGCTTCGGGGCCTGGTCGGCGCTGCTGGCCGTGCTCGCCTTCCTGTTCTCGATCATGGGCGCGTTTCTCGTGCGCTCCGGCATCCTGACCTCGGTGCACGCCTTCGCGGTGGACCCGGAACGGGGCACGCTCCTGCTGCTCGGCCTGCTCACCTATGGCGGTTTTGCGCTTGGGCTGTTTGCGCTCCGCGCGCCGAAGCTGGCCGGAGGCAAACCGTGGGTGCTGCTCAGCCGCGAAGGCGCGCTGATGGCGAACAATATCGTGCTGATCGTCGCGGCGCTGACCGTATTGCTCGGCACCCTGTTCCCACTGATGGCGGAAGCGGCCGGACGGACGATTTCCGTCGGCGAGCCCTATTTCAATCTGACCTTCACGCCGATGCTGGCGCTGCTGCTGGTCATCCTGCCCGTGGTCCAGGCCTGGGCCTGGGGCAAGGCGGACCTGAAGAACTGGTCGAAATGGGCCATCGGCGGCGCAGCGCTGGCGCTGGTTTTCCTCGCCCTTGGCGTCGGTCTCTGGGACATTTCCATCGGCGCGGCGCTTGGCCTTGCGCTGGGGACATGGCTTGTCTTTGGCGCGCTCTGGGAAGTGAAACGCCGGGCGATCACGCCGGGACGCATCTTCCGCCTGCCGCCGCGGGTCTGGGGCATGACGCTGGCGCATATCGGGCTCGGCCTGTTCGTGATCGGCGCGGTGGTCGAGACGACCGGCCGTTATGAAACCACGGTGGCGCTGGCTGAAGGCGGATCGGGCACGGTGGCGGGCTGGACCCTGACGCTGGATCAGGTGCGCGCGATCGAAGGCCCGAACTGGTATGCTGACCGGGCGCAGCTGACGGCAACACGCGGGAGCGCAAAAGCGGTGCTGGCGCCAACGAAACGCTATTATCCGGCGGCGCAGATGCCGACGACCGAAACCGCCATCCACAAGACTGGCACGGGCGATCTCTATGCCGCGCTTGGCGAGCAGCGCATCGTCGACGGTGAGCCGCGCTGGGTGTTCCGCGTCTACTATAATCCGCTGATCGACATGGTATATTTCGGCGTGATCCTGATGGCGCTGGGCGGCGCCTTCAGCCTGTGGCCGAGGCGGAAAGCATGAAACAGCTCGTCGTGATCCTGATCAGTCTCGTTCTCGCCGGGTTCGCCGTCGCCGAAGATGTCGCGCTGGAGAACCCGCAACAGGAGGCCCGTGCGCAGTCTCTGATGCGCGAGCTGCGCTGTGTCGCCTGTGAGAATGAGCCGATCTCCCAATCCGCCGCACCGATTGCCGAAGACATGCGCGCACGGGTGCGCATGATGATCGAGGATGGCGCGAGCGACGAGGACGTGCGCGGCTGGTTCGAGGACCGGTATGGCGAGTTCGTCCTGTTTCGTCCGAAAGCGGACGGTGTGACCGGGTGGCTGCTCTGGGGCGGACCGTTCCTGTTGCTGCTGGTGGGCGCGCTCATCGGCATCCGGATTGCCCGCGCCCGCAAGGCACCGGCTGAGCCTGTAACGCCTGAAGAGGTCTAGGATAGGCTCAGTAGAGGCCGGCCGGCAGGAAGAATCGTCCGCCCAGCCACACAACCCATCCCCCAAAGGCGATGAACGGCCCGAACGGGATCGGTGTGTCGGCATCCGTCTTGCGCTGGCCCAGAAGGGCCAGGCCCAGCACGCCGAGCAGGGCTGACATGGACGCCACGAGCATGATCGGCGCAAGCCCCGCCCAGCCGGTCCAGATGCCCAGCGCACCGAGCAGTTTCGCATCCCCGCGTCCCAGCCCGTCGCGGCCGCGCAAATGGCGATAGCCGATCTCGACGGCCACCAGAACGCCATATCCGACCAGCCCGCCAATCATGTGCGTGCGCCACGTCTCCGGCCGGGTCAGCCAGACCATCAGGACACCGAGCAGGGCGGTGGATGCCGTCAGCGGGTCGGGCAGGGTCAGTGTGCGGGCATCAATGACGCTGAGCCCGAGCAGCAGGCCGCCGAGGCAGAGCGTCAGGATGAGCGTGCCCGGCGGCGCGAACAGCAGGCCGGTGGCGGCGACGACACAGGCGCCAAGCGCGGTCAGCCAGAATGTCAGCTTATTATGCAATGGCTATTCCTTCTGCCCCACCGAAGGGCACTTCGTTGAAGACCATCGGCATAGCGAGAAATCAATGCCTGCCTTGCCACGGTCCTGCCTGAGACTGTCAGGTAACGAGACTGTCGGGGAAGAGATGCCGACGCCGCTCCATAGCACTCGTCAGCTGGGTGGGGACGCGCTTGACGATTGCAATGGTCCGGAGATGACGTCCTGGCAGGGACACATTGCCTCCGGAGGCGAATGCCGCAGTTCCTGAAAACAGGGCCTGTGCGACGCCGGCAAGGGGTATGGGACCGCTGCATGTTGAAAGGCAGGCCAAGCCATCCCACCGCCGGCATGTTGACGCCGGTTGGAATGGTGACCTGACCCTCGCTTTAGCCCCAGAGCCTTGTTCCACTTCCAGAATGATCGCAAAATGCGAGGCTTACAAGAGGCTTTTGCCCCAAGTTGCGTAAACTTGTTTGAAAATCAGGCATCTGTAGCGTTACCTTCAGCTTTACCCTGTCCGGCCGGCATGTCTCGCCGCAGGCGCGTCAATCGGGGAAAAACGGGCCCGTTTGTCTTACCCGACGGTGAAAAACGCCTTACTGTCTTTTAATGACCACAATGCTTGTGGCAGGCTTATGCTGGCCCACATGCCCAATACAGGTAATTTTTTCAGTGACTTGGAGACAGGAATGAAGACAATCGGCATATCGAGACAGGCCGTGGTGGCCGCGCTGGTGGGCGTGGCGATGGTGGGCTCTTTCTCCCTCGTCCCACAGGTCTTCAGCCCCGAGGCGGGTGCCCAGCCGATCCAGATCGAAGCCCCGCAGGGCGCGCCGCTCAGTTTTGCAGATTTGATCGAGCAGGTTGAGCCGGCGGTTGTCAGTGTCAACGTGACCACGGAACGGGAAGTCGGCCGCCTGGCCGACATGCAGCAATTCTTCGAGCAATTCCGCGGCATGCCTGGGCTTGATGAGTTCATGGAAGAACGCCGCAAGGAAGAGGAAGAAGAGCCTGAAACCCGCGAAGGCCGCTCGCTCGGCTCCGGTTTCTTCATTTCCAGGGACGGCTATATCGTCACCAATAATCACGTCGTGGAAGGTGCCACCGCCATTCAGGTGGTCCTGAAGGACGGCCGAGAACTCGACGCGGAACTGGTCGGCACGGATGTGCAGACCGATCTCGCTGTGCTGCGGGTCAAGGAAACGGGCCAGTATCCGTTCGTCAGCTTTGGCGACTCCCACACCATGCGCAAGGGTGACTGGGTCGTGGCGCTGGGCAACCCGTTCGGCCTCGGCGGCACCGCCACCGCCGGCATCCTGTCAGCCGATGGCCGCGAGATCGGCCCGGACAGCCCGTATACAGATTTCCTTCAGATCGATGCATCGATCAACCGGGGCAATTCCGGCGGTCCGACCTTTGACCTCAATGGCAATGTGGTCGGTGTGAACACGGCGATCTTTTCGCCGACGGGCGGTTCTGTCGGGATCGGCTTTGCGATCCCGGCGGAGCTCGCCAATGAAGTCACCAAATCCCTGATCAAGGACGGCAAGGTCTCCCGTGGGTGGCTGGGCGTTGCGATCCAGGACCTGACGGACGACATGGCTGAAGCGCAGGGTATCAAGGATGCCAAGGGCGCGATCATCGCCGACGTCACCAATGGCAGCCCGGCTGAAAAGGGCGGCCTCGAACGCGGCGACATCATCCTCTCGGTGAATGGCGACAAGGTCACCGATGCCACCTCGACGACACGTCTGGTCGGCAAGCTGATCGCGAATACGCAGAACAAGTTCGAGATCATTCGCGGCGGCAAGAAGCAGACCGTGAATGTCACCGTTGGCGAGCGCCCAAGCAATCCGAATGCGATTATCGAGCCGGCTGTGTCTTCCTCGTCTTCCACCGCGCCGGACAATGGCCTGGAAGTGAAGGAAGTGGGCGCGACCTTCGAGAAGATGGATGACGCCCTGCGCACCCGTCTCGGCCTGCGCGAAGGCGAGAATGGCCTGCTGGTGACGAATGTCGCCGAGGATGGCGTCATGGAAGAGGCCGGCATTCAGGAAGGCATGGTCATCCTGGAAGTGAACAACAAGCCAGCTACATCCGTTGAGTCATTCCGCAAGGCGATTGCCGACGCGAAGAAAGCCAAGCGCACGAAAATTCTGGTCGCGGTCCGTATTGGCCAGATCACGAATTATCGCACCATTGATCTGTCGGACGCCGAATAGGAGATTCCGATGCTGGATACGGTTCAGGAAGACACCATGCATGTGCTCGTAATTGAAGACGATATCGAAATGGCCAGCTTCATCGAGAAGGTGCTGGTCGAAGCGGGTCACCGCGTGGACATGGCCACCGATGGCGACAGCGGCCTGGCCATGGCGAGGTCGTCGGAATTCGACGCCCTGGTCGTGGACCGGATGCTGCCGGAAAAGGATGGCCTGACCCTGGTCAAGGAATACCGGGAAGCCGGCGGCAAGACGCCGACCCTGTTCCTGTCGGCGCTGGGCGATGTCCAAAACCGGGTGCAGGGGCTGAAAGTCGGCGCGGATGATTATCTCGCCAAGCCGTTTGCCCCGGCCGAACTGGCGGCGCGCGTCGAGGCCCTCGGCCGGCGCTTGCCGGTAGAGCAGCAGGTCACGGTGCTGAAAGCCGGTGACCTGGAAATGAATTTGCTGACCCGCAAGGTGACGCGGGCCGACCAGAAGATCGACCTGCAGCCGCGCGAATTCCGCCTGCTGGAATACCTCATGCGCCATGCCGGACAGGTCGTGACGCGCACCATGTTGCTGGAGAAGGTGTGGGACTATAATTTCGACCCCCAGACCAATGTGATCGATGTCCACATCTCCCGCCTGCGCGCCAAGATCGACAAGGAATTCGAGGAGCCCCTGCTGCATACAGTGCGGGGGGCAGGCTATCGCCTGCAGGGCTAGACGGCCGGGCAGTCGGCTGGCACCTAGCACGGCATGAGACTCGCCCTGCCAACCTTCCTGAAGACGACAACGTTCAAACTGGCGCTGATCTACAGCGCCATGTTTGCGGCGTTTTCGGCTGCGTTGCTGGTCTACCTCTATTATTCGACGGTCTATTATATCCGCGCCGAGAGTGAGCGCCGCCTGGATCTCGAATTCGAGCAATTGGGCAATGCTTATTTCACTGGCGGAATGGAGCGTCTGAGCCAGTCCGTGCTGGAGCGGATGACGCGCACCGGCTCGACCTATTTCTATTATCTCGAAGACTCGTCTGGGCGGAAGATTGCCGGTCATTTCGGGCGGATGCCCACCACGCCGCCGACAGCCGACGTGCAGACGGTCTATTTCGAATTCCGTCAGCAGGAGCCGGACGGCACGGAGATCCTGCGTCCGGCGGCGGGCCGGATCGTGCGCCTGCGCGACAATGGGGGGGCCTTGCTGGTCGCGTTCGACACCGAACAACAGACTGCGATTGTGGGCCGTATCCAGCGGGCCATCTTCATTGCGGCGCCGATCGGTCTCTTGTTCTCCTTGCTGGGCGGCATCCTGATCTCGCGGGGCGCAGCCAGGCGCGCGGATGAACTGGCCCGCACGGCCGAGGCCGTGATGGGCGGGGAGCTGGGACGGCGCGCGCCCGTGCGCGGATCGGGCGATGAATTCGACCGGCTCGCGTCGCGGCTCAACGCCATGCTGGACCAGATCGAGAAGCTGGTGGATTCCACGCGCCATACTGGCAACGCCATCGCACATGACCTCCGCTCGCCCCTGTCCCGCCTGCGTAACCGGCTGGAGATTGCCTTGTCCGAGCCGATGTCGCGCGAAAGTGCGGAGGCGACGCTGGAAGAGACCGTCGAGGAAGTCGACCGGGTGCTGGGCACATTCAACGCGATCCTGCGCCTTGCCCGGCTGGAGGCCGGCGCCGAAGGCGAGCGCGTGCGCATGGATGTCTCGGAGCTTGGTGAGGAACTGGCTGAACTCTTCGACCCGGCCTGCGAGGAAGCGGGCTTGTCCTTCAAGAGCCAGATCTCCCGGAACCTGACCATCCTGGCCGACCGGGACCTTGTGGGGCAGGCGCTCTCCAATTTGCTCGACAATGCGGTGAAATACACACCCGAAGGCGGCGCGATCACCTTCTCCATTGCGCGCGGCCCGAACGGGACGGTCGACATGACCGTGGTGGATTCCGGTCCCGGTGTGCCGGAAGATGCCAGGGAGCGGGTGGTGCAACGGTTCCAGCGCATGGATTCGGCGCGCACCCATCCGGGCTCCGGCCTTGGCCTTGCCCTGGTCGATTCGGTGGCGGACATGCATGGTGGCGCGCTTATCCTGAGCGATGCGGGCGGCCCGCCTGACATACCCGGCCTGAAGGCCACGCTGCGCCTGCCGAGAGTATGACACACGTATGCTGACGATTGCGCCGATTGCTGAGACGCCCGAGGTCGCGCTGGTGCGGGCCTTGCCGGCGGCGCCCTATCTGAGGCGTCTGCACGAGACCGGCGTTAAAGGTCATTGGCGCGATGCGTTGCAGGCGGTTCGGGAAATTCCCGCTGACCTGCCGGACGCCGATGCCATGGCGGTGATGCGCAAGGCCAAGGCCCAGCTGCATTTGTCGCTCGCCGCAGAAGACCTGTCCGGCGTGTTGCCGGTGATGGGCGTGACGCGAGCGCTCAGCGAGTTTGCCGAGGAGAGCCTCGAAGCGGCGCTGCGTGTGTCGCTGGCCAGGCGTGAGTTGGAGGGGGTGGGCATCTTCGCGGTCGCGCTCGGCAAGATGGGCGCTTATGAGCTGAACTATTCCAGCGATATCGATATCTGCGTCTTCTATGAGCCGGGCGTGTTCATGGATGGGGATTTCGCCGCCGGAGAGACCGCTCAGCGTATCGCGCGTGACCTTGTCCGCATGATGCAGGAGGCAACTGGCGACGGCTATGTCTTCCGCACCGACCTTCGCCTCAGGCCAGATCCGTCCTCAACGCCGCTGGCCGTCTCGACCAGGATGGCAGACCTCTATTATGAAAGCGTCGGGCAGAATTGGGAGCGCATGGTCTGGATCAAGGCGCGCCCCACCGCCGGAGACCATGCGTGTGCAGAGCGCTTCCTGAAAATCCTGCAGCCTTTTGTCTGGCGCCGCAACCTCGACTATTGGGCGCTCGGGGACATCCAGGCCATCAAGCGCATGATCAACAGCAAGGTCGGCAGCGCCGATCTCGAAACCGTGTCGCCGGATGTGAAGCTCGGGCCGGGCGGTATCCGCGAAATCGAATTCTTCGCCCAGACCCAGCAATTGATCCTTGGCGGGCGCCAGCCGGAATTGCGGGATAATTCCACGCTCGGCGCGCTGGCCGCGCTGACCGGGGCGGGCGTGGTGGAGCGGTCCACGGCGGAAGAGCTGGAGACGGCCTATCTTGCGCTCAGGAACCTTGAACACCGTGTCCAGATGCGCCGCGATGAGCAGACCCATACGGTGCCCGCGAGTGAGGAAGACCGCCGGGACGTCGCCATGCTGTGTGGTTATGAGGATCTTGCTGCCTTTGATCGCGACCTGCAGGCCACGCGCCGCTGTGTGCAGGGCCATTATGACGGCCTGTTCGCGCATGAGGATCGCGCGCTGGACGAGAGCCCCCTGGGCAATCTTGTCTTTACAGGCGTGGATGATGATCCGGGAACGATCGAAACGCTGGCTTCGCTCGGCTTCAGCGACCCGAGCGCGGCGATCGAGACGATCCGGACCTGGCACCGCGGACGCGTGCCCGCCACGCGGACGGCCCGGGGGCGGGAATTGCTGACCGCGCTGCTGCCGGGCATGCTTGCCGCAATGGGCAAGACCGGTGAACCGGACGAAGCCTTCCGCTGGTTCTCCCGCTTCTTTGAAGGCATGTCGTCGGGTGTGCAGACCCTGTCCATGCTGCTCGCCGAACAGACCTTGCTGGACGATCTTGTCTCAACGCTGGCATTGGCACCGCGCCTTGCGCAGATCCTGTCGCGCCGCCCGGACCTGCTGGAAGCGCTCGTCAGCCGGCAGGAACCGCCGCGTCCGGTCATCGACGAGACGCTCAGCTTCGATGGCGCGCTGGACGCCTGGCGGCGCTATCACCGGGAACAGAATTTCCTGATCGGTCATCGCCTGCTGCATGGCCTGATTCAGGCGCGCGATGCGGGCGAGCACTGGTCCGATCTTGCCGACGAAACGATCCGCGAAATGGCTGCCGCCGCTGAACGGGAAACCGAAGACCGCTATGGTCCGCGGCCCGGAACATGGGCCATCTTTGCCATGGGCAAGCTGGGTGGGCGCGAACTGACCGCCGGGTCCGATCTCGACATCATCGTGATCTATGACGCAGACCCGATGGTGGCGCAGACCTGGTATACGCGGTTCACGCAGCGCCTGATCACGGCGCTGACGGCGCCGACGGCAGAGGGCGACCTATATGAAGTCGACATGAGGCTGCGCCCCTCTGGCGGCGCGGGCCCGGTGGCGGTCAGCGTACCGGCCTTCGAGCGCTACCAGCATCAAGACGCCTGGACATGGGAGCATATGGCGCTGACCCGCCTGCGGCCCGTCACGGGAGACGAGGCGCTCTGTTATCGGATCATGGAGATTGCGTGCGAAGCCATCGTCGTCCGCGCCGGGAAGGATGGCGAGGCGATTTCGCAAGCTGTCCGTGACATGCGCCAGAGGCTCTACCGCGAGAAGCCGGGGACCGGCCTGTGGGATCTGAAGACGGCCGAGGGCGGGCTGGTCGATGCGGAATTCATCGTCCAGCGCGACATGCTGCTGGTCGGGAAGCCGGACGCCATCCGGTCCAATACGCGCGAGGCCATCGCGCATTCCTCCCTTTCGGATGACGAGCGGACATTTCTGGAAGACGGCGTTACCTTCCTCCAGTCGTTACAACAGGTGCATCGGCTGGCGCTGGGCAGTGAAATGCCGGACGGACATATTCCCGAAGGCCTCAAGGATCGGCTTTGCCGGTCTGTGGGTGTGGACGGTTTCGACGCACTGGAAACAGAAATTTCCGACGTGAAATCAAGGGTTCACGGACTGACAGTGAAAAAACTTCAGCTCTAGGCGACGGATTGTGTGGGCCCGCCCGTTCAATACATGATGGGTGAGCAATACGAATGGAGTTTTTCCAAATGAAACGCACTACTCTCGCAACTGCCTCGATCGCCGCCATTGCGGCTCTGGCCCTGCCAATGATCGCCATCGCCCAGCCGGGTGACGGTCATCGCGGCATGGGGCATCACGGCCCGCGCGGTGACATGACCGCCATGATTGCAGAAATCGACACCAATGGAGATGGCAACCTTTCCAAGGAAGAAGTCGATGCGCATCGCGCTGCGAAATTTGCTGAAGTCGACGCCAATGGCGACGGCGCGGTGACGCAGGCAGAAATGGAAGCGCATCACGAAGCCGAGCGCGCCAAGCGCATGGCCGAAATGAAGGCGAAGATGTTCGCCAAGCTGGACACCGACGGCAATGGCACGATCAGCGCCGAAGAGTTCAACAGCCGGGAGCATCCGGGCTTTGACAAGGCCGACGCCGATGGTGATGGCACGGTGACCAAGGAAGAAATGGACGCCATGCGCGACAAGATGAAAGATCGTCGTGGCGGCTGGCACAAACGGGGCGATGGCCCCCGCTCCGAGTAAGGTCGGCCTTGCTGATTGGGCCGGATGCGTGTGATGTATCAGAGTGACTCACGACGATATGACGATACTCCTCCGGCCCGTTTTCGGTTAAGCAATCTGTCTTGGCTTTCAGTTCAGACCTCGACCGGATCACACGAGCGGCAGCGGGCGATCCCGCTGCCGTCTCCAGCCTTGTCGACCGCTACAGCAGCGGTGTCCTCGCCCTCGCCACACGGATGCTGGGCGATGCCTCGGAGGCCGAGGACGTGACGCAGGAAACCTTCCTCCGCGCCTGGAAGGCGCTGCCGGGATGGGAACCGCGAGCGAAATTCTCGACCTGGCTGCACCGGGTCGCGCTGAATCTCTGTTACGACCGGCTGCGCAAGCGCCGCGAAGTGACGATGGAAATTTTGCCGGAGCGTACCGATCCGGCCATGAACCCGGCAGAATTGCTGGATCAGTCCCAGCGGGTCCGCGCGGTGGAAGACGCCATCTCCCACCTGCCGGAACGCCAGGCCGCAGCTCTGACGCTGTGCGCGCTGCAGGGACATTCTCAAGCCGAAGCGGCCGACATCATGGATGTCAGCGTGGAAGCACTGGAAAGTTTGCTGGCCCGTGCACGTCGCACGCTTCGTGCCAGCCTGTTGGAGAGGGCCGCATCATGAGCGGACAGATGATTTCAGATACGCGGGTCCTGGCCCTGATCGAGACCTATGGGGCCAATCCTGACATGTTCCCGGATGCCGAGCGTTCCGCCGCGCGGGCCCGATTGGCGGATCATCCCGAGCGCTTTGCGGCCGCCCTTGAAACCGCGCGCCAGATGGATGCGCTGCTCGGGGGTATGCCCGAGATTGTCACGCCTGACACCTTGCGCAGTGCGCTGATCGCTTCGGCGCCGCAGGCCGCGCCCGCGCGCAAGTTCAGCTGGAAGCTGCCGGTGTGGATTCCTGCCGGGGCGCTTGCCTCGCTCACCGTCGGCCTGTTTGCCGGCATGAGCGTGGCGCAGCCAGCCACCACGCAGGATGAGCAGGCCGAAGCGGCGGTCTATGCGTCGCTTGGGTTTGATACGTATACGCTGGACCTGGAAGAAGAGGCGCTGCAATGAGTGACACCCCCGTGCGATCCCCGCGTCGCATCTCCTTCTGGATGACCATGTCGCTGCTGTTCAATTTGCTCCTGCTGGGGCTGGTTGTTGGCATGTTGGTGCGCCAGATTCCGGATCACAACCGACAGGTCGAGCGCCCTCGGTTTGCGCAGGACATCGCGCCCGAAACGCGCCGGGCCATGTTCGGCCTGATGCGGGAGTCCTACCGGGAATCCCGCACCGAACGACACGTCCGCAACCAGGCGCGCATTGAATTGGCGGATGCGCTGAAGGCCGAGCCTTTCGATCCGGAGCGTGTCCGCACGGCATTTGCGAATTTGCGCGCAGCGGATGAATCCGTACATGCGGCCACCCACACGGCCATGATCGCCCGACTGGAAGCCCTTCCATCCGAGCAGCGTGAAGCGATGGCAGACCTGCTGGCCCGCGGTCCCGAACGGGGCGAGCGCAATCGCCGCAATTCGTCCCCGCCGAAAGACTAGGGGTTTTCTTCTCCGTCCTCGCGTTCCAGACTGGTCTCAAATCAGGAGGGCAGGATGAAGGAATATGCGGCATTTGATGCGATGGGACTGGCCGAGCTGGTCCGTACGGGCGAGGTTTCCTCAAAGGAATTGCTGGACGAGGCGGTCTCCCGCGCGAATGCGGCGCAGGGCGACTTGAACTGTTTCTCCGCCCTCTATCCGGGTCTGGCCGAAGCCCAATTGGCGGACGTGCCAAAGGAGGGCCCGTTTGCGGGTGTCCCCTTCATCACAAAGGATCTGGGCGTCATGATAAAAGGCGCGCCGCTGACCAATGGATCGGTCAGCTGGAAGGGCCATGTCGCTGTGCAGGATTCCACCCTCACGGAACGCTATCGCAAGGCCGGACTCGTGATGTTCGGCCAGACCACCAGCCCGGAATTCGGCCTGACCACGACGACCGAATCCACCCTCTACGGCCAGACCCGCAATCCGTGGGATGTGACCCGCACCTCCGGGGGCTCGTCCGGCGGCGCTTCTGCGGCTGTGGCGGCGGGGGTGGTCCCGCTTGCGCAGGCGAGTGATGGCGGCGGCTCGATCCGTATTCCGGCGGCCTGTACGGGCCTGTTCGGCATGAAGCCGTCGCGCGGGCGCACGCCGATGGGCCCCTTCCAGACCGAGGGATGGAATGGCATGTCCACCGTCCACGCCGTCAGCCGTACCGTGCGCGATAGCGCGGCGCTGCTCGATGCCACACATGGGCGCGAGACCGGCAGCCGCTATGTTGCCCCCGCGCCGGAAGGCTCCTTCCTGGAGGCCGTGTCGCGAGACCCGGTGCCGTTGAAGATCGCGCTCTGGCGCACCGCGCCGAATGGCACCGAGCTGAGCCCGGAAGCCGTCGAGGGCATGGAGAAGACGGGCCGCCTGCTGGAAAGCCTCGGCCACACAGTGGTGGAAGCTGCGCCGACACTCGATGGCGAAGCCTTGGGCAAGGCCGCCCTGTTCACGATTTCCGCCAATATTGCCGCGATGATTGATGCGCGCTCGGCCATGCTGGGCCGTCCGGTGCGCGAGGACGAACTGGAGCCGATCACCTATTCAATGGCCAATCTCGGCCGGACCGTGCCGATGGTGGAACTCGCCAAGGCGAACAATCTCTTCAATGCGGCAGCGATCACGTTCGAACACTTCCTTGATGAGCAGGGAATCGATTTGATCCTGACGCCGACCATCGCCCGGCCGCCGGAGAAACTGGGAGTCCTGGCCCTGACCGCTGACCCCGACGCGATGGGGGCAGCGGTGGCAAGCTTTGCGCCGCTCTGCCCCCTGTTCAACCAGATAGGCGCACCCGCCATGTCCATGCCGCTGCACTGGACCAATCCGACCGAAACCGCGCCACAAGGCTTGCCGCTGGGCATGATGTTCGGCGGACGGTGTGGCAGCGAGGAATTGCTGTTCTCCCTTGCCGGGCAGCTGGAGCGCGCCGATCCGTGGATCGACCGGGTGCCCCCGGTATGGGTGGGCTGACATCCTGTTTGCGAGTTGAAAAATATTGATTATTTCTGCGCGGGCATGTCAGAATAATATCCGTAACGCTCAGGAAGGATGATGGATGATGCTGAGACTTGCGATCAGTATGGCTCTGGCGGCCGGAATGGCATTTCCGGTCATGGCATGGCCAATTTCTCCGGAAAACGCCGCGACGGTCCTGACCCGCGCGGAGAGCGAGGAGGTGAACGTTGTCTGGCTGGACGATGAGGTCGCCCGGATAGATGCGAAACTGGATTCGTATAATTATTCTGTGCGCATGATGCGTTGTGACGAGACGAAAGTGTGCTCGTCCGTCATGTTGTTTGCGACGTTTGATATGGTCGGAACACCCGATCTGGCCATGTATGAAAAGACCAACCTCTATAATGAGAACTATCCCTTTGGACGCGCTTTCATCCTGCCGGGATCGGACGGATCCAGTTACGGCGTGGGGATAGATTACACCCTCGACCTCAGCAACGAACACAATTTCGATGGTGAGGATATGGTCCTGTTTGGGGACATCCTTGCGGCGTATATAAGCCACATGTCCGAAGAAGACTGATGGTGAGTGCCACCGTCCGACGGGCAGGCGGATGCCATTGCGGCGCCGTGCGGTTTGAAGTCGATCTGCCGCCGACCTTCGAGGTCGAAGACTGCAATTGCTCCATCTGTGTGATGAGCGGCAATATTCACGTCATCGTTCCGGCGGGTCGGTTCCGACTTCTTCAGGGGACGGAGAGCCTCACCGAGTACACATTCAACACGGGCGGCGCCAAGCACCGCTTCTGCAAGACCTGCGGAATCAAGAGCTTCTATGTGCCCCGCTCAAATCAGGATGGCTATGCCGTGACCTGGCGTTGCCTGGACGACTGGCAGACGCTGGACGTGACCATCAACAAGTTCGACGGCCAGAACTGGGAGGCCAATGCCGGGACACTGGCCCACAAGTCTAAAGACTAGTCGCGTCCGATCATGACCGCTGTGCCGGCGACCGTTACCATCATCATCGAGCCACCCTGGCCGACGACCTCGTAATCAATGTCGACCCCGACGACCGCATTGCCGCCGCGCCGGGCGGCTTCTTCACACATTTCGCGGGTTGCGACCTCACGGGCTTCGCGGATCGTCTTCTCATAGGCTTCGGACCGTCCGCCGACGACGTCGCGGATGCCGGCAAACAGATCCTTGAAGATGTGCGCGCCGATAATGGCTTCGCCGGTGACGAGTCCCTTGTAGTCGGTGATCTCATGGCCCTGCAGGGTCGGCGTGGTCGATACGATCATGTCTTGCTCCAATTATTATTGTTTATCAATAATAATTGGGGTGAGTGATCGGCGCTTTCAAGAGGTCTTTTCGAAAACCAGCTTGGTCCACTCAATGCCCCGCGCCATGTTTTCGGCCTGGATCGAGCCTGTGCGTGCGTGGAACAGGTTTTTCAGGCCGAGCGGGGCGGCGAGGGCGATGGTCTCCTCACCGGAAATGTCGAACATGCGCCGGCCTTCAGGGATCGGCCCGTGGCGCTGGCTCATGAACAGGCGCCCGCCGGGGCTCAGCAGGCTGGCAACATGCGCCATGCCGGTGGCGCGCTCGGTCTCGGTCATATGCATCCAGACCGCATGCATCAGGACCATGTCGAACGTCTCGCCCCGCGCGCGCGTGGCGGTGAGGTCCGGCAGGGTATCGTCGAGCCATGTGATGCCGGGTTCAGGGTGGAGCTTGGCCGCGCCGGTGCGCAGCTCGTCTACCGGCTCCACCGCAAGGACCGAATGACCCAGCCGGGCGAACCAGCCTGCGTCGCGCCCCGTGCCTGCGCCAATGTCCAAGATGCGGGCAGGTGGTGCTGGCATGAACTCCGCCCACGGCGCATGCACCGCAGACGGGTCGCGCTTTTCATAGCGCACGAACAGGTCGGCGGCTTCCTCGGCATAGCCTGCGGTGGAAGGCGACTCGATCAATCTGGCTGTATTTCTCGTATGGTCGTCTGAGAACTGGTCTGTCGTTCTGAAAGGCCGTCTGGTAGCGTGATTGAAATGAGGGAAAGCCGAGTTCGTTTCACAACGCGGCCTTCATTGTCGAGCTCCAGTGTAGTGGTAAGCGTACCGGATATCTCCTCCGCTGCTCTTCGCTCAAGCGCTTGATCAAAAGTGATGGGATCGTCATCCAAAAACTTAGAAACAATAACATCCTCTTCGGCGCGAGCTTGTCGAATTACTTCTGGATCGAGATCAAAGTTCGCGCGAAACCTGCGTGGACTTTTTTGTGTTAGCAACAACGGTTCGGCACTAACTGCTCCGGGCTCAGATATTTCGGTACCCTCTTGAATGTGCAGGACGGGTACTCTGAATGCCTCCAGGTCCGCAATCATCGAATTGGGGTCACATTCCACTTTGAATGCATTCCATGTGAAGTACCATGATCCACATGCGTCCTCTGAAATGTTGGCGCGGCTGCGCCAATCGAAATTTCGCGTTTCGAGCTCGTCTGCATTCATCAGTCGAACTGTGCCGTTCGACTCTACCAGAAGACGCGTAGGGTAGCGCCATTCAGGCAGTCTTTCTTCTTCTGTCGTATCTTCAGGGAAGTCGTATTCAATAAGGACGCCACTTCGATCTGCTTTGAGGATCCGTTCTACGAGGGTAGAGTGTCCACGAGAACTGCCATTGGAGCTGCCTCCTTCGGATTTGTTCTCGTAAGATACACGGACCTCGAAGTTGGTGCCTTCTATTTCCGGCGTAGATGGTCTGGAGCTCTCTATGACGCATGCAGAAATTAGAAAAACGCCAGATATGATCCCAAGCCAGCGAGGAGCTCGAGCAAGCATCACTCCGCCGCCGTCTTCGCGCCGTCGTCGCCGTCCAGCACTTCCAGCATCTTGATGGCGCTGTCGGCGATGACGGTGCCCGGCGGGAAGATGGCGGTGGCCCCGGCGGCGTAGAGCGCGTCGAAATCCTGCGGCGGGATCACACCGCCGACGATGATCTGCGTGTGCGCCGCGCCTTCATTGCCGAGGGCACGTTTCAGTTCCGGCACCAGCGTCAGGTGACCTGCCGCGAGCGAGGAGGCGGCGACAATGTCGACCCCGGCCTTGCGGGCATCGGCGGCAGCCTCTTCCGGCGTCTGGAAGAGCGGACCGATCTCGACATCCCAGCCCAGATCCATCAGCGCCGAGGCGACGACCTTCTGGCCGCGGTCGTGTCCATCCTGTCCCATCTTGGCGATGTAGATTTTCGGGCGGCGGCCGTTCTTTTTCTCGAAATCGGAGGCGAGCGTCGCGGCGGCCTGGGCCTTGTCGTCGCCTTTCACACCGCCGCCATAGACGCCCTTGATGGAGCGGATCACGGCCTGGTGGCGGCCCTGGCTGCGTTCGACCGCTTCGGAGATTTCGCCAACTGTGGCCTTGGCGCGGGCGGCGTCCACGGCAAGCGCGAGCAAATTGCCCTCGGTGCCTGCGGCGGCCTTGGCGATCGCGTCCAGCTTGGCGGTCACTTCGGTTTCGTCGCGTTCGGATTTCAGACGGGCCAGCTTGTCCAGCTGCATGCGGCGCACGGCGGCATTGTCCACCTTCAACACCGGCACGTCTTCATCTTCATCCAGCAGGAACTTGTTCACGCCGACCACGGTCTGCGTGCCGCTGTCGATGCGCGCCTGCGTGTTCGCGGCGGCTTCTTCGATGCGCAGCTTGGGCAGGCCTTCCTCGATGGCCTTGCGCATGCCGCCCATCTTCTCGACTTCGGCTATATGAGCGAGCGCCTTTTCGGCAAGGTCATGCGTCAGGCGTTCAACATAGTAGGAGCCGCCCCACATATCGATCGTCTGGCAGGCCCCGCCCTCCTGTTGCAGGAAGAGCTGCGTGTTGCGGCTGATCCGGGCGGAGAAGTCGGTTGGTAGCGCGAGCGCCTCATCGAAGCTGTTCGTGTGCAACGACTGGGTCTGGCCGCCTGTGGCCGCGATGGCCTCAAGGCAGGTGCGGATGACATTGTTGTAGACGTCCTGCGCGGTCAGCGACCAGCCGGAGGTCTGCGAGTGTGTCCGCAGGCTGAGGGATTTGGGGTTCTTCGGGTTGAACTCTTCCTTCACGAGCTTTGCCCAGAGCAGGCGCGCGGCCCGCATCTTGGCGACTTCCATGAACGTGTTCATGCCGATGGCCCAGAAGAAGGACAAGCGCGGCGCAAACGCGTCCACGTCCAGCCCGGCGGCCACCCCAGCGCGGATATATTCGATGCCGTCGGCTAGGGTGTAGGCCAGTTCAAGGTCTGCCGAGGCGCCCGCTTCCTGCATGTGATAGCCGGAAATCGAGATGGAATTGTATTTCGGCATGTTCTGCGATGTGTAGGCGAAGATATCCGAAATGATCCGCATCGAGGGCTTGGGCGGATAGATATAGGTGTTCCGCACCATGAATTCTTTGAGGATGTCGTTCTGGATCGTCCCGGCCAATTTGTCCGGCGTGACGCCCTGTTCCTCGGCGGCGGCAATATAGAGCGCGAGGATCGGCAGAACCGCGCCATTCATCGTCATCGAGACAGACATCTTGTCCAGCGGAATGCCGGAGAACAGCGTGCGCATGTCGAGGATGGAGTCGATGGCGACGCCCGCCATGCCGACATCGCCGGAGACGCGAACATGATCGGAATCATAGCCCCGGTGGGTGGCGAGGTCGAAGGCGACCGAGAGGCCCTTCTGGCCCGCCGCGAGGTTTCGGCGATAGAAGGCGTTGGAGTCTTCCGCTGTGGAGAAGCCCGCATACTGACGGACCGTCCAGGGCTGGTTGGTATACATGGTCGGGTAGGGCCCGCGCCCGAACGGGGCCAGGCCCGGATAATCGTCCAGGAAGTCGAGGCCCTTGGTGTCGTCCGCCGTATAGGCGGATTTGACGGCGACGCCTTCGGGCGTTTCCCATGCCTTTCCGAGGTCAGGCGATTTCGCCTTGGCGTCCGGCGTGCCGAGATCGAGTTTCGTGAAATCGGGGAAATTGGTCATTGGGCCACTCCCAGGGTTGCGTGGGCAAGTTTCAGCGTGTGCAGCACATCGCAGCCCATGAAGATGTTGGAATCGATGCCGTCGCCTTCGAACTTTCCGGCGAGCCAGACATGGTCTGCGCCAGCCGCTTTCAGAGCCTTGGCGGTTTCGGCGGCTTCGTCCTCATAGCGCGCATCGGCGCCGCAGATGCAGGCGATCTTGCTGCCGGAGGCCTTGAACGCGGCGACCGCTTCAGACGGGGATTGCGGCGGCACAGGCGGCTGCGTCGCCTCAAGGCCGCCCGCGGCGAAGAGGTTGCGGGCGAAGTCCGCGCGAGCATTGTGCTCGGCAATCGGGCCGAGCGTGGCGAGGAAGACGGACGGCCGTTTCCCCGCCGCATCTGCTGCGTCGCGCAGGGCTTCGAAATCTTCGGCCAGCCGGATGCGTGGCAGGGCTTCGCACGTCGCGTCGTCTTCCTCGGCAGGCAGGTCTGTGGTCACGAAATGGGCGAAGCCTTCAGCGGAAACGCCATCCTTCGGCGTGACCACAGGCGTGTCGGCCACGGGCGCGGTGATCTCGTCGAGCAGCGGGAATTCGCTGACCCCCGTGATCGGCACCTTGCGTTTCGCAATGTCCTTGGCGCGCGCCTCGCGGACGGCGGTGATACGTTTCTGGAATGCGCCGGAGACTAGCGCCTCGGCATAGCCGCCTTCGGCTTCGATGGTCTGGAACTCTTTCCATGCCGCTTCGGCGAGGTCGTCGGCGAAGGTCTCAGTAAACCAGGCGCCGCCAGTCGGGTCGGCCACGCGGCCAAGCTGGCTTTCTTCCATGGCGATGATCTGGGTGTTGCGCGCGATGCGTCGGCCCAGCTCTTCCGGAATGCCGAGCGCTTCGTTGAAGGGGCGGATGGTCATGATGTCTGCGCCGCCGACCGCGCCGGCGAATGCAGCCGCCGTGTTGCGCAGCATGTTCGTCCACGCGTCATAGCGAGACAGCATGCGACCCGATGAAACGGCCTGAAGACGCATTGGAACGGCTTTGTGATCCATGGCATCCAGAATGCGTGCCCAGAGACGCCTTGCCGCGCGCAGCTTCGCAACGCCGAGCCCGTAATTGCCATCAAGGGCGAGGGCGAAACTCATGCGCGGGATGAGGGTGGATATCTCCGTGCGGTTGTCGAGACGGCGCAGCGTATCCACGGCGCTGGCGATCAGCGCGGCGAGTTCCTGCGCGTCCGAGCCGCCGGCTTCATGCACCATGCGCGCATCGATGCGGATCAGGCCCGCCTCCGGATAGGCTTTTCCCAGGCTCTTGGCCGCCGCAGACAGGCGCGCAAAGGCAGCATTGAGGCCGCCTTCCAGCATGCCCGTGCGGGCAAGGCAGCCGAGCGGGTCCATGTTGAAATCGAATTTCAGGCTTGCGGGAGTGTCCTGCTCCTGTCCCCACAGGCCGAGCAGGGTCGCTGCCGTCACGCCGGAGCCAGCGCCATGATCGAGCGCGATGGTGGCGATGTCTGCGCGCAGGCCTGTCAGGGCGGTGCGCAGATCGTCCAGCGTCGAGATCTGGATGCCATGCTGGCCCGTGCAGTCGAGTTTGAGTTCGACGGACATGACGCCGCGCTCAAGATCGCGCAGCAGCTCTTCCTTCGTCGCCCCAAGCGAGGGATGGGCGAAGGCCTGGCGTATGTCCCACGGTTTGAACCGGTCCGGTGCGGCGGTAGCCCCACGAAGATACGGCGCCCTGCCCGGCGTGCCGAGCGGGTCGGTTGCGGCCGCAAAGTCGCTTTCCCGATAGAGTGGGTGAATCGCCAGCCCGTCCACGGTCTTGCGCGTGATCGAATCTATGCCGCGGCCCTTCAGGACCTTGTCGACGCTTGCGAGCCATTCGGCTTCGGTCGCGTCGGGAAACCCGCTGCTCAGCGGAAGGAGATCATCTGCCATGGCGGGGATTTAGTCCGAACCGGGGGGCCTTGTGAACTGCTGACTGAAGGTCAGGGACGTTTGGTCGCTTGACTCTCTCCAAATATCGCATGAGAATGAGAGTAATTCGCAATATAGGGAGTGAGTCATGTCCGCCAAGCTCTTGAAGTTTCAGACCGCCGCCCAGTCCGAACTGACTGAAGGAATGCGGCACGAAGCGCTGAGAGACTGGATGGAAACGCACACGCGCATTCTGGGCTTCTGGATGGATCGCCTCATTGAGGACGGCGATTCGGAAGACATCGTATCCATGCTTCATCGCCAGCAAAGCTGGCTGGCAATGATGCAGGACCGGCTGGTTGGGGGATGAGGGATCCTCGGCCAGCCGGAAATTCTTTCCGCGCCAACAAAAAGCCGGTGCAGGGCAATCCGCACCGGCTTTTCATTGAGGAGATTGGACGCGGTTATTCGCCCGGCATCGGATCGACGGGCTCAATCGTGCCGTCGTCATTCAGTGTGAGCTCGGTGATTTTCACGTTCCGGAGGTGGCTTTTCCCGGACAGCTGAACGTCATGATAGGCGAGATAGTATTTGCCATCATGCTCGAAGATCGAGTGGTGGTTGGTCCAGCCTTCGACCGGCTGGTTGACGACGCCCTGATAAGTGAACGGGCCGTACGGATTGTCGCCAGTGGCGTACACAATCAGGTGCGTGTCGCCCGTCGAATAGGACAGGTAATAGGTATCGCCGATCTTGTTGACCCAGGCCGCTTCAAAGAAGCGGCGGTCATGATCCTTGGCTTTGATGGGCTCGCCATTCTCGTCGAGGATCATCACATCCTTCGGCGCTTCGGCGAAGGAGACCATGTCGTCGCCCATCTTGGCGATCTTCGGCATCAGCGCGACATCGTCCGGCTGGCCGGCTTCATCGCCGCCCGTCAGCGGGTCATCATTGACGAGATCGGTGTTGAGGCTCGCATCTGGATCATATTCGCCGGTCGCCCAGCGCTGGAGCTGGCCGCCCCAGATGCCGCCGAAGTACATATAATATTCGCCATCAGTATCCTCATAGACGGTCGGGTCCATGGAGAAGGAGCCTTCAATCGGTTCCGGTTCTGCCGTGAACGGGCCAGTCGGACTGTCGGAGACGGCTGCGCCGATATGGAAGACGCCATCAGCATCCTTGGCCGGGAAATAGAGGTAGTATTTGCCATCCTTGTGGGCGGCGTCCGGGGCCCACATCTGCTGGGCGGCCCAGGCCACATCATCGACGTCCAGCGCGATGTCATGAATGGTCACCTCACCGCCGACTTCGTCCATGGAGAGGACAATATAGTCGCGCATGGCATACTGGCTGCCGAGATCATCTTCGGGAATGCCGGCATCATAATCATGGCTCGGATAGACATAGATGCGACTGTCGTCCCAGACATGGACGCTCGGATCCGCAGTGAAGATTTCGCTGACCAGTGGCTGGGTAAGGTATTTCGATTCCGTGGGCTCGGCCTTTACGGTTTCAACTGGCGGCGCGGCAACTTCTGTCTCGGCGCTCGTCGCTGGCGCTTCGCCAGAGCAGGCGGCCAGAGCAGCCGCTAGTATGATAGCGCTACCATTCATCAGGCTGGTTTTTCGCATTCCGTTTTCTCCCTCGGATATCTTATTTTGAAACTGTCTTGGATGTCCGCCAGTCTGGCCCGAACCACAGTTCAGGGCAAGAGGTGTCCGCAACGTCACGCCTTGCTCAACATAGATCAAACGCTAGTTTCCGTTTACGTAAACTGCATCCCTTCCCGTTTGAGGTAATTTCTCATGGCACTGCCCCCCATTCTCCAGAATCTGCGTCTCCCGGTCATCGGATCGCCGCTCTTCATCATCTCCAATCCGGATCTCGTGATCGCCCAGTGCAAGGCCGGCGTCGTCGGCAGCTTCCCGGCGCTGAACGCGCGGCCCGGCCCGGTCCTGGACGAGTGGCTGGACCGGATCACCACGGAACTGGCTGAATGGGACGAGAAAAACCCGGACCGCAAGTCCGCGCCTTTTGCCGTCAACCAGATCGTCCACAAGACGAACAACCGTCTCGATCATGATGTGGACATGTGCGTGAAACACAAGGTGCCGATCGTCATTACTTCGCTCGGCGCGCGTCAGGAAGTGAATGACGCGATCCATTCCTATGGCGGCATCGTGCTGCACGACATCATCAATGTCGTCTTTGCGCACAAGGCGCTGGAAAAGGGCGCGGATGGTCTGATCGCGGTGTGCACAGGTGCGGGCGGCCATGCCGGTACGCTCTCGCCCTTCGCGCTGATCCAGGAAATCCGCCAATTCTTTGATGGCCCGCTGGCCCTGTCCGGTTCCATCGCCAATGGCGGCGCGATTGCGGCGGCGCAAGCGCTCGGCGCCGACCTCGCCTATATCGGTTCGGCCTTCATCTCCTGTGACGAGGCCAATGCGGTCGATGGCTACAAGGACATGATCGTCGACTCCAAGGCGGGCGACATTGTCTATTCAAACCTGTTCACCGGCGTTCACGGCAATTATCTCGCGCCGTCGATTGCCAGAGCCGGGCTCGACCCGAACAGCTTGCCCGAAAGCGACCCGAGCGCGATGAATTTCGGCTCCGGCGGCAATCAGGAAGCCAAGGCCTGGAAAGACATCTGGGGCTGTGGCCAGGGCATTGGTGCCATCGAGAAGCGCATGTCGACTGCGCAATTCGTGGACAAGCTGGCCCGTGAATATGATGAGGCCCGCGCGGCGCTCGCCAAGCGCCAGGCCTTCGGTGTGGCCCCCGTGGCGGCGGAGTAGGCTGGGCGTATCCTCGACTGAAAATTAGAAAATGCCCCTGAAGTCCCAGTGATTTCAGGGGCATTTCTTTTGGAGGCTGGTCCGAATCCGACAGGGCCGGAGGCATGTCAGCCTTGGGGCATGCTGATACGATCTGTTTCCCTGTTCGATACGAATGGCTGGCGCTGGCCGCATTTCTCGCCGCGAGAGCTCGCCTGCAAGTGCGGCGGCAAATTCTGCGATGGCGCGTACTGGCACGATCCGGACTTTCTTGATGCGCTGGAATCCCTGAGGGCGGCGGTAGGGCGGCCGCTGATTGTCAATTCCGGGCATCGCTGTGACCGCTGGAATGCCGAAATCGGCGGTGCTGAGCATTCCATGCACAGGCAGATCGCGGTCGATCTCGCGCTGCATGGCCATGACCGGTTCGCCTTGCTGGCAGCGGCGGAAGCACTGGGCTTCACCGGCATCGGGCTCGGCCGGACATTCCTTCATCTCGACCGGCGGGCCAGCCCGGCCCGGTGGTACTATAAAGGGAGCCGCGCGCTATGGCGGACATAGTCGGATTGGCGGCGAGTGCAGCCGGAGGCGGCGTCTTCGGCCTGCTCGGCACGGTCATCGGCCGGGCCGCAGGCTATTTCGAGCAGCGTCAGTCCCAGGCGCATGAGCGGGCGCGCTGGCAGCATGAGGCACAGTTGATCGGCTTGCAGAGACAAGCGCAGCGTGAGGAAAGCGAGTCGGCGGAGCGGTTTGCCGAGACAAGCGGCAGCTGGGCGGGGCTTGCCGCATCCATCCAGGCCGAGGCGGCGATTGGGGCCAGTTATGCCTGGGTCAATGCGGTGCGGGCGCTGACCCGGCCCGTGCTGACCCTGTTGCTCTGGCTCATCACCTGGCTGGTGTTCGTGGCCTCGCCAGAGGCCGAACAGGTGAAGATTGTGGAAACGGCCACCTTCGCTGCGACGGCGGCGACGCTGTGGTGGTTCGGGGATCGCGGGGCGCAGCGCACGGCGCGTTGACGTTCCGCCTCGCGCCGGTCCATCCTGCCCGAAACATTGAAGGGCAGGCGACATGGGCGACTATATTCTCGTCATTGATGAGGGCACCACATCCACGCGGGCGATCGTGTTCGACCGCGAGCTGAACCAGGTGGCGCTGGCGCAGAAAGAAGTGCCGCTGGCCTATCCGAATGATGGCTGGGTCGAGCAGGATGGTGAGGAGATCTGGGACAAGACGGTCGCGGTCTGCCGCGAGGCGATTGCCGAGGCGGGCGGCGTGGACCGGATCGCCGGCATCGGTATCACCAACCAGCGCGAGACGACGCTCGTCTGGGACAGGGCGACCGGCAAGCCGGTTGCGCCCGCCATCATCTGGCAGGATCGCCGTACGGCAGAGACCTGCGAGCGCCTGAGGAAAGCTGGCCATGAAGCGGCCGTTCAGGACGAGACCGGCCTGCTGATCGATCCCTATTTTTCCGGCACGAAGATTGGCTGGGTGCTGGAGAATGTGGACGGCGCCAAGGCACGCGCAGAGGCCGGTGAGCTGGCTTTCGGCACCATCGAAAGCTTCCTGATCTGGAAGCTGACGGGCGGCGCGTCCCACGTCACCGATGTGACCAATGCCTCGCGCACCTTGCTCTATCGGCTTGGCCTCGGAGAAGATGGCGGCTGGAGCGACAAGATGTGCGCCCTGCTGGGCGTCCCGAAAAGCATGCTGCCAGAGATTCGGCAGAATGCGGATGATTTCGGCACCAGTGACGAAAGCCTCTTCGGCAAGGCGCTGCCGATCCTGTCCGCGGCGGGCGACCAGCAATCGGCACTTGTGGGGCAGGCCTGCCTGGAGCCCGGTACGGCCAAGATTACCTATGGCACGGGCGCGTTCCTGGTCGCCAATTGCGACGAGGATCGTCCGGACTCCGCCAACCGCTTGCTCGGCACGGTCGGGTATGAGGCAGCGGGCAGGGGCGCGATGGCGCTCGAAGGCTCGATCTTCAATGCCGGCACGATCGTGCAATGGCTGCGCGATGACCTCCGCCTGATCGAGGATGCGGCGGAAAGCGCGGAAGTCGCGGCTGGCCTCAGGGGCAATGGCGGCGTCTACATCGTGCCGGCCTTCACCGGGCTCGGCGCGCCGCACTGGGCCGCTGATGCGCGGGGCACGATCAGCGGCATCACCCGCGCCACCAAGGCCGAACATCTCGTGCGCGCGGGTCTGGAATCGGTGGCCTACCAGACGCGCGACCTGCTCGATGCGTTCGAGGCAGATGGCGTTGCGATCAAGGAACTACGCGTCGATGGCGGCATGGTGGCGAATGACTGGCTGATGCAATTCATCGCCGATATTTGCGAACGCCCGATCCTGCGGCCCGACTATCGCGAGATGACGGCGCTCGGCGCAGCCGCGCTGGCGGCGATGCAACTCGGCTGGCTGGACGCCGATGACTGGGCTCGCCGCACCGTGCCGGGCACACGCTTCGAGCCCAAGATGGAAAAGACCGCGTCCGCCCGGCTTCGCCAGGGCTGGGCCACGGCCCTGCGCAAGACGCTGGCCTAGGCTCAAGCGACCTTTCGGGCAAATAAAAAGGGCGGACCCGAGGGGCCGCCCTTTTCAATTTCGATCAGCGAACGCTTACATGCCGCAAGTCGTGTTCAGGAAGGTCTCGATTTCCTTGAGGACCTGTTCCTTGTGCTCTGGCAACCATTTGTTGCTCTGGTGGCCCATCTGCTTCATTTCGATGAACTTGCTGCCAGGCTGCTTGTTCTTGATGGCATTGTAGAAGTCGCGGCTGTGGAAGATCGGGACACGGACATCATAATCGCCGTGATAGATCAGGATCGGAATGTTGATCTTGTCCGTATTCTTCATCGGGTCCATGCCCTTGACCGTGTCGCCCTGAACGATGCGCTGGATGCGATTGTCGCCCCATTCATTGCCAAGCTTGGCCAGGTTGGAGACGCCGGCCCCGGCAATGGCGCACTGGTAGGGGCTGTTCGGACGAACGGAGGCCGCAAAGGCTGCGAAGCCGCCATAGGAATAGCCGTGGATGGCGATCTTGTCGGCATCGACATAGCCATTCTCGACCAGCCAGGCAGCCCCATCATCCTTGTCGTCCTGCATCTTCTGACCCCACTCGCCGTCACCAGCGAGCCAGAGGGCGCGGCCCCAACCATCGCTGCCGCGATATTGCGGTTGCATGACGATGTATCCGCGGCTGGCGAAGTATTGCGTCCAGCCGGAATTGTCGAAGCCGGCGCTGTCGCGGGCCCAGGGGCCGCCATGCGGCACGAGGATGGCGCCTCTGGCCTTGTCACCTTCGGTGTAGCCGGCTGGCAGCGTGATAATGGCCGGAATCTTCAGGCCATCGCGCGCGGTATAGTAGACGAATTTCGACTCGCCGAGATCCGCTTCATTCATCCACGGGCGTTCCGAGCCGATGACGGCGACCTTGGACTTGTTCACGAGCAGGAAGTAGGCGGGCGGCATGTTTGCGGCGCTGACCGTGAACAGAACGCGGTTGCGGTCTGCCGTGTAGTCACGCAGCGAAACGTGCTTGCCAGGGAAGGCTGCATCGAGGCCGTCCTGAATGCTCTTCATTTCCGGGTCGAGCCAGTAGGTTTCCGTGACGGGGCCCTGATAGGTGAAGCCGAGCACCGCGCCGAAATCCTGCTCACGATCCGAGAAGATCATACCGCCAGCATTGAATTCCGGATGCGCAAACACAGGATCATCGCTGAAGGAGTCCGTGCTTGCATCGTAGATATAGATCGCGACCTTGTCGTCGAACTTGTCGGTCGCGACGAAATAGTTCTGAGTGCCAGACTGCTTGCCGATGACATTAAGCGTGTAGCGGTTGGCAATTTCGGTCGTCAGCTCCGGCTCCTGCTGGAAATTGCCTGAGGCATCCGGGAGGCTGATATACTGGCGCCAGGCACCATTGTCATATTCGAGTTCCGTACGCGCAACAGGCTCACCTGTCCGGCTGCTGATCTCGATCTGTTGGGTGTCGCTTGCCTTGAACAGGAATTTCTCGCGACCATTCGAGAGGTCATGCTCGAAATAGCTTGTTCCGTTCTTGGTGGAGGCGCGGGAAAGGATGATCTTGGTCGGATCCAGCGGAAGCGTCGATGCAATGCCGGTTTCGCCTTCGAGTTCGAAGCAGCGCAGCATCATCTTGTTCGCGCCAACTTCGGCCCGGCCATTGGGAAGGTCATCAATCTCCTTGATGCGCTCATTCCCCATATAGACCTTCTGGAGGTATTTCTTGGTGGAGCCGGTCGTCTTGCCTTCCCCGCAGCCCTCAAGGGCGCCGATATAGGGCTGGACCGTGAACCAGAGGGATTTCTTGTTCTTCAGCGCGCTCGCAGCGTAGAATTTGGTCTTGCCGCTGGATGGCGTGATATTCGACGGCACGAGCGGCTTGGTCGTGTCGATGTCGCCCGACAGGTCCCAATAAGCGGCAGCGCGTTGCTCGCCCTTTTTTGACGGGTCGGCGACGACGCCGACCAGCATGTCGCCTTCAAGCGACATGGAAACGCTCGAAACCGATGGGAATTTCGCGAAGTCTTCCGCTGATACAGGGTCAGCTTGGGCGGTAAGGGAGCCCGCAAGCACGCTGATCAAGCCAGCGGCCAAAATGCGATTACGCATCAATATCTTCCTCCGAATTGGTTCTGTTTACTATTTAAGTCAGGAGGGAGAGCGTCAAGCATTCGATGCATTGCCGCAGCACGCACATTGCGCCGACCTCCCCACACTTGGCAAGAATGTGGCGGAAAGAACACAGTTGCGAGGCAAATATCCCTTCAACCTGAAAATTATGTCATGTGTTTCTTGTCACTTCTGCGACGGGCGTTCAACGTTCCGGCAAGTCCGTTGTGAAAACGGGTGCTGGGTGGAAAACACCGGGCAAGGTGAGCAAAAACATATTTCAGGGGAAATACTGATGAACAAACGACTGTTCCGTCGTTCGGTATTTGGCAGTGTCGCAATTAGTGCACTTGTCATTTCCGGCGTGGCCCAAGCTCAGGACGCAGATGCTGAATCTGAAGAAGTCCTGGAAATCATTGACGAGGCTCCTCAGGAGGAAGCCCGTCAGGAGAAGATCGTGGTTACGGGCTCTCTTCTGGCACGTGACTCGTTCTCGTCCTCTTCGCCGATCCAGGTGATCACGGCAGAAGTTGCAACGCTGGAAGGCCTGGTCGATACGGCCGCGCTCCTGCAGGGCTCTTCGCTGGCATCCGGCTCGACCCAGCTGAACAACACGTTCCAGAACTTCGTCACCAATGGTGGTGTCGGCACGCAGACGCTCGACCTTCGCGGTTGTGGTGATACGCGTACGCTGGTTCTGATCGACGGCAAGCGCCCTGGCCCATCCGGTACGCGCGGTGCAGTTGCGGCGCTCGACCTCAACGTTGTGCCTCAGTCCATCATCTCCCGCGTGGAGATCCTGAAGGACGGCGCATCGACGATTTACGGTTCCGACGCAGTTTGCGGCGTGGTCAACATCATCACGCGTGATGCCGTTGATGACCTCGAACTGAACTTCAATGTCACGCAGCCCTTCGAAGAAGGTGGCGAGCAGTATTCCGCCAGTGCCGCGTGGGGCTTCGAGCTCGGCGACAATGCCGACTTCACCCTGTCTGCCGAGTACCGTCTTTCCGAGGAACTCGATATCAGCCAGCGTGATTACCTGTCCTGCCCGCAGGATTTGGTTCGCGATCCGGATACGGGCCGTCTGATCGACCGCCTGAACTATTCCGCAACGGCGACTGACCCGCGCAAGACCTGTAACAACCTGTATCACAACACGGTCATCGACCTGTTCTCAGGTGAGCGCCTTATCCCGTCTCCGGATGGTGTGACCGTTCCAACGGCCTTCGGCGGTTCGATCCCAGGCTACCGTCCGCGCGTGGGCACGGGCTACCTGGCCAGCGGTCAGCCTTACTACGAAGACGTTCTCGATGCGCCTTTCCTGTCCAATACGGATTACATCCCGCGCAATGAGAACATTTCCCTCTTCGGTTCGGCTGATGTGAACCTGGGCGGCGTCGAGTGGGATACTGAACTCCTGTTCAGCCGTCGTACGACGGATGTAGAAGGCTGGCGTCAGTTCTTCCCGGTTGTCGGTTCTGCCAACAACCCGGCGGGCAACCCTGCCTATGGCTACATCGCCGACCCAACCTATTCGAACTCGATGAACTCGCTTGTTCAGGTCGTCGCGCCGTTCCCAACGACCGACAAGGTCGAAGTCGACTACTACTATGGCAGCACGTCCTTCTCCGGTGGCTTCGCGCCGGGTATCCTGGACGCATGGTCCTGGAAAGTGGACGGGACCTATTCGCGTGGCGAAGGTACCTATGAAGGCAGCGAGATCATGTTGTCCAAATCGGGCGACTGGAACTATGACGGCGTCGACTACAATAATGACGGCGTGCCGGACCTTGTTGGCCCACCGACCCTCGACCTGCTGGATCCGGGCATTCTCGACGGTTCCAAAGTCAACGAGCTGGTTGCAGCCATTGGCGGTTATCAGTCTGGCGAGACGATCTATGAGCAGACCACACTTACGGCCGTTGTGGCTGGTGAACTGTTCGAGCTTCCGGCTGGTCCAATCGGCCTCGGCATCGGCGCTGAATATCGTGAATTCAGCATCGACGACACGCCAGGTGAACTGACTCAGGGCGGCGATATCTGGGGTTCTTCGACCGCAGGCCCGACCCGCGGTGAGAACACCGTTACCGAGCTGTTCGCTGAAGTCGAAGTGCCGATCTTCAAAGGTCAGCCTTTTGCTGAAGACGTCACACTGAACGGGTCTGTTCGTGGCTTCGAATACGACATTGGCGGTTCCGACTCGATCTACAAGGTCGGTCTTAACTGGCAGGTCAACCCGATCCTCCGGGCCCGTTCGAGCTTCGGTACGTCCTATCGCGCACCAGCCCTGTTCGAACTGTTCCTTCAGGACCAGACGGGCTTCGTGTCCCAGACGTCCATCGACCCGTGCATCAACTGGGGTGACTCCAACAACCAGAACATCCGTGCCAATTGTGCAGCGGCAGGTATTCCTGACGACTTCGCTGGCGGTCTCGGCGGTTCTGCTCTGATCACGACGTCCGGTGGTGGCGATGAGCTTGAATCCGAATCCGGTGAAACCTTCACCGCGGGTATCATCCTGACGCCGACCTTCGCCAACCTGAACATCGCCATCGATTATTATGAAGTCGAAATTCAGGACCAGATCACCAGCCTGAGCGGCGCGCAGATCGTTGGTGGTTGTTATGCAACCACGACCTTCCCGAACGATTTCTGTGACCTGTTCGAGCGTGATGGTGCTGGTTCGCTGACGCCGTTCCAGGTGGACAACATTCAGGCGCTTACCCTGAACGTTGACTCCCAGCAGCAGCGCGGCATCGACCTCGAAGTGCGTTACGAAGAAGACTTCAACTTCGGTACGCTGACGGTTGAGAGCTCCCTGAACTGGGCTCTGGAGCGTTACATCAACGTCTTCGGCTCGGACTTCGTATCCGGCGTGGAGGACAATGACTTCAACGGCACGATCGGTTATCCGAGCGTCGTTGGCGACATGAACCTGCGTCTCGACCGTGGCGACTGGACCTATTCCTGGTTCACGACCTTCGTTGGCCGTCAGGATGACAACCGTTACTTCGCGGACGATTTGAACGAGCCACAGGACTACAATGGTCTGTCGGGTAAGTACAAAGCGTTCACCGAAGCGCAGTTCGAGCACGGTATGTCCGTTCGCTGGACGGGTGACACGTGGACGATCACGGGCGGTGTCCGTAACATCTTCAACGAAGCGCCACCGCAAGTGTCTGACATCATCCAGACCAGCGCAGGCAACACGCCGCTCAGCGCAACGGCCTACGATATCCGTGGACGTCGTGCCTTCGTAAGCGTGTCCAAGACCTTCTAAGGTTGCAGACAGTTCCAAAATTGCGAAAGGGCGGACCAGATGGTCCGCCCTTTTTGCATGTGAGGCTGAAGACGATTCGAAAACCGCCCGCCCGCGCCAACAGGCGCGCGCTCAGTGTCGCTGGTTTAGGGGGGATTCCTGGTGCCGCGAGGGAGAATTGAACTCCCGGCCTCATCATTACCAATGATGCGCTCTACCACTGAGCTACCGCGGCATTGCAGGAATGGAAAGCGGGCTTTAGCTTATGCAGACAGACATGAAAAGACCGTTTTGCCGCGAAAAGCACCTCTCATGACAGACAAGAAGTCCAGCAATGAAAAAGCGGCCCGTATGGCTGAGGCTCTACGTGCCAATCTGAAGCGCCGGAAAGCCGCGACCCGCAAGGTCCGGGAGGCCGACAAGGGACAGGCACCGGAGCGGGAATGACCCTCCAACTGACCGCTATCCGCGGCGTTCCATTGCCACAGATCCCGCCAGCCTGACGTGGATTCCGCGGGCCGGCCTACGCAGCCTGAAGCAACTGCCTGTAAGATTTGGATAAGATCTGTGCAGCCGGGCCACATTCCGGCCCTTTCAAAGCCGCGAAGCGCTGTATAAGGGCAATCCATGGATAAATTGCACATCAAGGGCGGCGCTCACCTGAACGGCCGCATTCCGGTCTCAGGGGCGAAGAACTCCGCCCTGAAGCTCATGGTCGCATGCCTGCTGACTGACCAGCCGATCAAGCTCACCAATATGCCGAATCTGGCGGACACGCGCTTCCTTGCGCAGCTGCTGGAAACGCTGGGCGTCGAAGTCTATTGGCCGAAGGGCGAGTCGACGTGTCATTTGAACGGTGCAGAGCTGAAAAGCACGATCGCGCCGTATGACCAGGTGAGGAAGATGCGAGCGAGCTTCAACGTGCTCGGGCCTCTGATTGCGCGGTCCGGCCATGCCACGGTCTCGCTGCCCGGCGGGTGCGCCATTGGTGCCCGGCCAGTCGACCTGCACCTGCAGGCGCTGGAAGCCATGGGCGCGGATCTCCGCGTGGAGCAGGGCTATGTGAAGGCCGCCGCCATTCACGGCCTGAAAGGCGCCCACATCAATTTCGCGATGCCGAGCGTCGGCGCGACCGAGCATGCGATGCTGACGGCGACGCTGGCCAAGGGCGAAACCGTCTTGGAGAATGCCGCGCGCGAACCGGAGATTGAAGACCTCGCCGTCTGCCTGAACGCCATGGGCGCGAAGATCACCGGCGCTGGCACATCCAAGATTCGTATCGAGGGCGTCGAGCAATTGGGCGGGACGAGCCATTCCGTGATGCCCGACCGGATTGAAGCCGGCACCTATGCCATGGCTGCAGCGGCCGCTGGCGGGGATGTGACGCTGGAGGGCGCACCTGTGGCCGCGCTCGGCGCGCTGATCGGCAAGCTGAAAGAGGCGGGCGTCACCGTCGAGGCCGACGAGGCCGCCGGCACGCTGCGCATTGTCCGCAATGGCTCACGCCTGAAATCGGTCAGCGTCTCGACCCAGCCCCATCCGGGCTTCCCGACAGACCTGCAAGCCCAGTTCATGGCCCTGATGAGCCTCGCCGACGGCACCAGCATCATTCGGGAGACCATTTTCGAGAACCGCTTCATGCACGCGCCGGAATTGTCGCGCCTCGGCGCCGACATCACGGTGCGGGGGCAGGAGGCTGTCGTGAAGGGCGTGCCACACCTGACCGGCGCGCCTGTGATGGCGACTGACCTGCGCGCATCAGTCTCGCTCGTGATTGCGGGGCTTGCCGCAGAGGGGGAGACTGTGGTGAACCGTATCTATCATCTGGACCGCGGATTTGAGCGGTTGGAAGAGAAGCTTAACGCCTGTGGGGCCAGCATAGAACGCCGGTCCGAGGACGAAGACTAGGAATTGCTCAAGGGGCACTGATGGCTGATACAAACCCACTTCGCCTCCTCGCTGAAACGGCAGAGGATTTGGAAGTCATTTCGGCCGCCATTCAGGACAGTGTGGTGAAAGCGGGCAATCTCAAATACGAGGCCCGCCGCAACCGTTTCGCGCTGGAAATCAACCGGTTCCGCTGGGAAGCTGGCGCGAAACGCGGGGATGGCGAGCGTGTGCGCGCCCTGTTGGCGTTTGACGGCGTGCTCAACGTGAAGACCCGTGCGGTCACCAAGACGGACCCGGAAATGATCCTGTCGCTGTTGCAGGTCAGCTTCACGCCGGCCGATGAACCGCCGGGGGGCAAGATCACGCTCCTGTTCGCCGGCGACGGGGAAATCGTCCTCGACGTCGAAGTTCTGGATGCAACTCTGCTGGACAGCGACTATGTGTGGCCGACGCGCCGTCTTCCGAGCCACGAGCGGCGCCGGAGATAGACATGGTCCGCAGGTTTTTTGCCTCCAATGACGCATTTCATGGCGAGTTCGCGCAGTTCCTGGAGCAGGAGCGCGGCACAGGGGATGATGTTGCCGCCATCGTGACGGGCATCCTGAAGGATGTGCAGGCGCGCGGCGGTGAGGCCGTTGCCGAATATACCGCCAAGTTCGATGGCTTGCAGCTCGACCCGTCGACGCTCACATCTGACAATGTGAACCTTCACAGCCTTGCGGCGCAGTGCCCGGCCGACCTCCGTGAAGCCATCGACTTCGCGCATGACCGGATCGCCGCCTATCACGCGGCGCAAAGCCCCGAAGATCACAGCTTCACCGATTCTGCCGGCATCGAGCTGGGCTGGCGGTGGACTGCGCTGGAAAGTGTCGGGGTCTATGTGCCGGGCGGCCGCGCAAGTTATCCCTCATCGGTCCTGATGAATGTCGTGCCGGCCAAGATTGCGGGCGTGGAGCGCATCGTCATGGTTGCGCCTGCGCCGCAGGGCGAGCTGTCACCCGCCGTGGCCTATGCCGCGCTGAAGGCGGGCGTTGAGGAATTCTACCCCATTGGCGGCGCGCAGGCCGTGGCCGCGCTGGCCTATGGCACGGCAAACCTTGCCCCGGTCGACAAGATTGTCGGGCCCGGAAATGCCTTCGTTGCGGAAGCGAAGCGGCAGGTGTTCGGCCGTGTCGGCATCGACACGATTGCCGGCCCGTCAGAGATTCTGGTCATCGCAGACCACACCGCAAACCCGGACTGGATCGCCGCCGATCTGCTGTCGCAGGCCGAGCATGATCCGAGCAGCCAGTCGATCCTCATCGTTGTGGATCAGGCTGTGGGGGATTCTGTGGAAAAGGCTGTGGAAAGCCAGTTGAAAACCCTGCCCACGGGCGAGCGGGCCCGCGAAAGCTGGACCCATAATGGCGCCATCATTGTTGCGCCGGACCTGCCTGCTGCAGCATCCATTGCGAACCGCATCGCGGCCGAGCATCTTGAGCTTGCCGTGGAAGATCCGGACGCCCTGTTGCCGCTGATCCGCCATGCCGGCGCAGTCTTCCTCGGTCATTACACACCTGAAGCGCTCGGCGATTATGTCACCGGATCGAACCATGTCCTGCCGACCAGCCGCGCCGCGCGCTTCTCGTCGGGTCTTGGTCTCTACGACTTCCTCAAGCGGATGAGCGTCCAGCGGGTCGGCCCTCAGGGTTTCGCCGCCATTGCGCCCGCTGCCTTGCGCCTGGCCGAGGCCGAGCGCTTGCCGGCGCATGCGCGGTCCATCTCGATCCGGACCAACAAGGATACTGACGGGTGAGTAATGACCGGCTCATCGGCGTCGATATCGACGATGAGACCCTGGGCGCATCCGGCCCGGACGCTGAGCATGAGCGCCGCGTGGCTATTTTCGACCTGCTGGAGAGCAATGCCTTCAAGGTCATCGACAAGGATGAGGGGCCCTACCAGCTGAACCTCTCCAAGGCCGAGCGCCGGCTCGTCTTTGCCGTCCGCAATGAGAAGGGTGAGGGCGTCCACACCTTCATCCTGTCGCTCGGGCCGTTCCGGGGCGTAATCCGCGACTATTTCATGATCTGCGACAGCTATTATGACGCGATCCGTACCCAGTCCCCGCATCAGATCGAAGCGATCGACATGGCACGGCGCGGCATCCACAATGAAGGTTCCGAACTCCTCGCCGAACGCCTGGAAGGCAAGATCGAGGTCGACTTCTCGACAGCGCGGCGCCTGTTCACGCTGATTTGCGCGCTGCATGCGGGCCAGACGCGCGCAGCGGGCTAGGTTTTTCGCCCACTGTTACTCGCCCTTCAAGAGACCCGGCCTCGCGTCGAGCCCGTTGAGCACGGCGCCGTCTCGTTCATAGATGTCGTCCAGATACCGGACACCGCCACATCCGTTAGGCACGGCCGTGAAATAGACAATGTGAACCGGGACCGGTTCGGCGAGGTCTGCACGGGTTTCCTTGCCGGTGGCAACGGTCTGGTCGATGGTGGCGCGGTCCCATCCCTCTGTTTCCGATAGAAGCCATTCCGCGAGCCCAATCGGGTCCTGCGTTCTCAGGCAGCCGGACGACAGGGCGCGCTGTTTCAGCGAGAAAAGATCGCGATTGGGCGTGTCGTGCAAATACACATTGTGCGCGTTGGGAAACATGATCTTGACCAGGCCGAGGGCGTTCTGCGGGCCGGGGGCCTGCCGGATGCGGTAGGGGAAATTGCTGGCCGTATAGCTTTTCCAGTCCACGGACGAAGGCGGCACGACGCGGCCGGCGGAATCCCGTATCTCGAAGCCCTGGCGTTTCACCGCGCCGGGGTCTTTCTGGAACAGGGGCAGCTTGTCGGCCCTGGCGATGCTGGAGGGCGTCTCCCACCATGGATTGAAGACGATGTACTCGATCTGGTCTGAAAATATGGGCGTCTTGCGCTTTGGCTTTCCGACGATAATGGGGCGGATGGCCTGGGGCACGCCATCCTGATAGGTTGTGACGTCGAAGCTGGCGATGTTTGCCCGGACATGCCGCACGCCGAGATCGGCTGGCAGCCAGCGCCATCGCTCCATATTGGCGCGGATCTGGTCGATCCGGGCCGGATCGTCCCGGTTGAGCGCGCGCAAGGTGGCTGCGCCGACGATGCCGTCTTCTTCAAGCCCTTCCTGTGCCTGTAGGGCCTTTACGGCCGACACTGTGGCGTCATCCATCTGGCCGGACGAGGTTTCGGCCTCAAGGAGCCCCATTTCGATCAGGCGCACCTGGACTTGCCTGGCTCGCGCCGATTCCATGCCGGGCTTGAGCTGGGCGCCTTCGGAGACGCGTGCAATGGGAAGCGCGGAGTGTTCGCGGAGGCGCGCCAGTTCATCCTTCAGCAAGGCGTAGTCCGGCTGGACCGGCGCGAATTGTTCGAGGCTTCCGGTTATGGTGCCGGTGGCCAGCGCATAGGCGAGCACACTCGCAAAATCCGCGTCCCGTGTGTCGGCGGTCCAATTGGGTTTCACGGAGACGGGATCGAGCTTTCCGTACAGCATGTGCGCGGCGGCCGACATCCATGCATCCGTCGCGATCCGGTCTCGTTCAGCTTGGGTGAGGTTGCCGGCCTTCAGCGAGGCCAGATGGTAGTGCGCAGGATCGAGGCCGTGCGCCGACAATGCCTCGATCTCTGCCAGGAGCGCGGCGGAGTTCGCGTCATTCCAGACTTCTTCCTCCGGTGTCTCTGACAGGAAGTCCGACGTCGCAACGGGCGCAAGCGATATCCGGTCTGCCGCCTCGTCTGCCTGTGCCGGCGCCGCAAGCATGACACAGGCGAGGCAGGTGACGAATATCTGTCTAATGACAAAACTCCTGCTGCGTTTGGTCTCTGCCATATCGGGCCGGGGCGCGGCGATGCGGTCGGCTTGCCGCAAAGTATAGATCAATCCCGATCTCAGGTCAGCGTCAGGCCTGCGCAAGAAACAGGGCCTGACCACCCCGCCTTCACCATCTTGTGATGGGAAGGTAATGAAATCAGGCCATAAGATGAGGGAAGTTCAGGAAATTTCGGTCGGGCCTGCCCCAGCGTCCGGTCTTTGTGACGTAGCGACACCGTGTATGATCGGACAAAACAATCTGGAGGAAACATGCACTACACCGAACTCCTGAAAGCACGGGAAGAACTGACAGGCCCCGGCGGCGAATTCGAGATCGTCGAGGCCGAAGTTCTGGGCAACCGGCTCCGCGTCTACAAGAACGCCCCGCCCAGTGTGCGGGAAGTCTGGCTGTCGACCCTCCAATTCGCCGACCGCGACTATCTGGTTTACCAGGATGAGCGCTGGACCTATGCCGACGCACACCGCGAAGTGGCCGCAGCGGCGGCCTGGCTGTTCGACCAGGGCGTAAAGCCAGGCGACCGGGTGGCCCTCGCCATGCGCAATTATCCTGAATGGATGCTGCTCTATTGGGCCTGTGTTTCAACCGGCATTGCCGTGGTCGGCATGAATGCCTGGTGGACAGCCGAGGAAATGGAATACGCCCTCAAGGATTCCGAACCCAAAGTCCTGTTCGCGGACTCAGAGCGGCTGGACCGTGTCCTGTCCATCGAAGGCGCTGCCGACCGGATGAAAGTCGTTGGTGTGCGCGCGCCGGATGCACAGGCGCCTGTGATCCAGTGGGCTGACGTGCTGGCTCATGACGGCGAATTGCCGACGGTGAGCGTCGATCCGGACGCCGATGCCTGCATCTTCTATACGTCCGGCACCACCGGCTTTCCGAAGGGCGCGCAGCTGACCCATCGGGGCTGTGTGTCTAATTTGCTGAACATGGCATTTGCCGGCGCATCCACTCAACTTGCGACCGCGCGTGCTACAGGGGAATTGCCGCCTGAGGAGGCTCCGGTTCCCGTCGGCCTGATCACGACACCCCTGTTCCATGTCACGGCGAACAATTGCGCTGCGTATCTCATCACTGCTGCGGGCGGCAAGATCGTGCTGATGTATCGCTGGGACGCGGGCGAGGCCCTGAGACTGGTCGAGACCGAGAAAGTGACCGCGATGAGCGGTGTGCCGATCATGGCCCGCGAGCTGATCAATCATCCGGACTTCGAGAAGACCGACACGTCCAGCCTTGCCACGCTGGGCGGCGGCGGCGCGCAATTGCCACCGGATCTTGTTCTCAAGATCGATTCCACGGTCGCAACCGCCCGGCCGAACACCGGCTATGGCATGACCGAGACCTGCGGGATCATTACCTCGGTGGCGGCAGACTTCTTCATCGACAAGCCGGACAGTGCCGGCCCGGCCATGCCGAACTTCGAAGCAAAATGCGTCAACGAACTCGGCGAGACCGTCCCGCAGGGTGAAGTGGGCGAGCTGTGGGTACGCGGGTCTTCCGTCATCAAGGGCTATATCAACCGGCCTGACGCGACGGCGGAATCGATCACCGATGGCTGGCTGCACACGGGCGACATTGCGCGCATCGACGAGCATGGCTTCATCTTCATCGTGGACCGCAAGAAGGACATGGTGCTGCGCGGGGGCGAGAACGTCTATTGCGCGGAAGTCGAGGCGGCGATCTATCGCCATCCCTCCGTGGCCGAATGCAGCGTGTTCGGCGTACCGGACGACCGGCTGGGCGAGGAGGTCGGCGTCGCCGTTGTGCTGAAGCCGGGTGAAGACCTGGCCGCCGTGACTTTGCGCGAGCATTGTGCGGGCATCATGGCGAAGCACAAGGTGCCTCGTTATGTCTGGTTCCTCACCGCGTTGCCGCGCAATGCCAGCGGCAAATTCGTGAAGCGCGACCTGAAGGAACAGCTGACCAAGGAGCTGGATTCCGCCCAGGCGAGCTAACGCGCTCGCAAGTCGGCATTATTGTACAGACAGTGCGACGGGGCCTTCACCAAGTGAGGGCCCCGTCTCTCATTCAAACGCAAAGTCCACGGTTTTCCGGCATGAAAGCCACTGGCCTTACCACGCTGGCTACCACGCTGCGGGGGGCAAAAGGCGGTCATCAACTCTGACCGAAAGGACCCTCCAATGATTAACTCTGTTTTCAAGACCCTCGCTATCGCACTCGCCGCATCCGGCATCGCTTTCACGGCCTCTGCCGGCTCGATGGAAGAAAATTTCGACGTGACGTTCCAGGTCGATCCGTCCGCCAGCGTGGAAGAAAATTATGCAGAATTCGAACGTGTTGCACGCCGTGCATGCAGGCCTTCGAGCATGTTGTCCGTGTTCCGCACCCATCCCCGGAGCATTCGGGCGTGCGAAGCTGACCTGATCAACAAGGTCATCGCCGAAGCTGCAATCAGCGCCCTGACGGCTCACCATCAGGACCAGCTGCAACAGGTTCAGGTGTCGCGCGAACCGTCTGAAGGCTAGTCCCCAACAAGCTTTCAGATTGCGAGCCCCGTGCTTCGGCACGGGGCTCGACTTTATTGAGTCGCAACCCGGAACACCCCGGTTGCGAGTTGTGCGAATGCGGTCAATGCCGTAAATTGCCCGTGGCGCGCGTCCCTGACGTGTGGCCTTTTCTACTCGCCACGATTGTCTTGCCATGCTTTCGATCCAGACCTTCGGGCCGTTGCGGGTGTTTTTCGGTCGCGAGGAGCTGCCGCTCCCGTCATCGCGCAAAACGCGTGCCTTGCTTGGCTATCTGGCCTTGTCGGCAGCGCCACAACGGCGCGACAGGCTGTGCGAGGTGTTCTGGGACCTGCCCGATGATCCGCGCGGGGCCTTGCGGTGGTCCCTCAGCAAATTGCGTCCGACCCTCAATGCGGGCAGCCAGATCCGCCTGCTGACGGACCGGGAACGTGTCCAACTGGACGAACGTGCCGTGGCGGTTGATTTCCAGGCGGTGAAGCGATCCGCCGGCGGGGAAGATACGAATACGGAAGAACTTGCCCGCGCATGGGACGCGGCCAGGGGATTGCTGCTTGAAGATTGCGAATTGCCCAACCAGCCTGATTTTTCGGTATGGCTGACCCAGCAGCGCGACGAGGCCACGCGATTCCGGGTCCGTCTGGCGCGTCGGCTTGTCGAACTCCCGGATCTCGCGCCGGAAGACACGGAACGATGGGCGGACAGATGGCTGCTGGACGCGCCCTTCGATCCGCTGGCGGCGCAATTCGCTGTGGCAAGTCGACGCCGCACGGGGCGCAAGCAGGAAGCCGACGCCCGGCGAGAGGAACTCGCGCACGCCTTCGAGGCGGCAGAGCTTGCCATTCCGGACTTTTCGGTTGATCCGTTCGGGGCAGGGGAATCCCGCAAGACGCTCGTGGAAAAACCGGTCGAGGCGGAGGCCCTGAGACAGGTCGTCCGGTTCGTTCAGGCCGATGACAATGCCTCACTGGCATGGGCGAGCGTCGGGTCTGCTGACGCGCCTCCGCTGGTGAAGGCTGCCAACTGGCTGTCGCATCTGGAACTCGACTGGGAAGCCCCGATCTGGAGCCCGTTGTTCCGCGACCTTGGCAATACGTTCAACTTCATTCGCTATGACGAGCGCGGATGTGGCCTGTCGGATTGGGACGTGCCGGAAATCAGCTTTGGAACGTTTGTGTCTGACCTTGAACTGGTCGTGGACGCCGCCGGACTGGGCCGGTTTCCCTTGCTCGGCATCAGCCAGGGTGCGGCCGTGTCGATTGAGTATGCGGCGAGGCACCCGGACCGGGTTTCCCATCTGATCCTGTTCGGCGGCTACACCGCAGGCTGGCGCCACACGGCGACGCCGGCGCAAGCCCGCGAACGCGAGGCCGTGATGGTGCTAACCGAAACCGGATGGGGCCAGACAAACCCCTCCTTCCGGCACATGTTCTCCCAGACCTTCATGCCGGATGCGACCCTGGAAGAACTCGCCTGGTTTGACGAATTCCAGCGCAATACAACCTCAGCCGACAATGCGGTCCGATTTCTCGATGCATTCTCGAATATCGACGTGCGCCATCGTCTCAAGGACATCCAGTGTCCGACGTTGGTCATTCATTGCCGGGGAGATTTGCGCATCCCGATGCCATCGGGGCGGGCGATTGCGGCGGAAATAGCGGGCGCGGAATTCGTCGGCCTCGACAGCAATAACCATTTACTGCTCGGCCGGGAGCCGGCCTCATCGGAATTCGTCTCCGAAATCCGGCGCTTCCTGTTGGGATAGGGGAGATTGAAGGCTTCGCCGCGCGCCAAAATGGCGACCCCGGCAGGATTCGAACCTGCGACCGTCCGATTAGAAGTCGGGTGCTCTATCCAGCTGAGCTACGGGGCCGGGTCGTTACCGGCGGGCACCCTAGTGCGTCCAGGGCTGCTTGCGATTTGCGTCGAAATTAGCGCTATAGGACTTTACAAGCCGTTTCCGCTCTTCGGAGGGCGTGACCGTGAAGGTCAGGCCTTCGCTCTTGGCGTACTCGATCGCCTGTTCCTGCGTATCAAAGGTCAGGCGGACCTGGCCGGACGTGTCGTCGATGCTGGTCCAGCCCATGACAGGGTCGGCAGACCGCTTTGCGTCGTTCTTAACAAACTCGAGAACCCAGGCTTTCGTCTGGCCGCGGCCGGACGTCATGGCGCTCTTGGCAGGCTTGAAGATACGCGCTTGCATTGCTGACCTCACCGCTGAGAAAGTGAATGGTCGGAGCGAGAGGATTCGAACCTCCGACCCTCTGGTCCCAAACCAGATGCGCTACCAGGCTGCGCTACGCTCCGGACTCCCGTAATAATGAGGTCGCGCTACGGCGCAAGCCCCTTTCGGCTGTGAATTCAGTCTTTTGACCGTAACCGCCGCACAAGACCCTCTTGAGCCACACTCGCAACGAGGTCTCCAGCCATGTTGAAGATCATGCCGCGATTGAATCCCCGGCCTTTGCCGGCAAACGGGCTGTCCATGGAATAGAGGTGCCATTCGTCGAATTTAATCGGCCCGTGCAGCCACATGGCATGGTCGAGGCTGGCGGACATGAGTTCGTTGTGATTCAGCCAGGTAATGCCATGCGGGCGGTAGCTGGAGCTGAGCAGGCTCATGTCGGAGGCATAGGCCAGCAGGCAATGGTGCAGGGCCGGGGGCACGTCGATCGGCCGGCTGACCCGGAACCAGAGATTGTGGTGGTCATCTGCAATTTCCGGATGGATCAGGTCCAGCGGGGAGACATCCCGGATTTCGATGTCGCGTTCGCGGGCGAAATCCTCGCGGAGGTCTTCCGGCAGGCGGTCCGCGATCTCCATGCGGCGCTCGCGCAGATCCTTCAGGCCCTCGGGGCCGGGCACGTCGGGCATCTTGTGCTGGTGCTCCCAGCTGTCTTCGTCGGTCTGGAAGCTGGCGGCCATGTTGAAAATCTGCTTGCCGTGCTGGACCGCCACCACGCGCCGCGTGGTGAAGCTGCCGCCGTCGCGGGAATGGTCGACCTGGTAGATGATCGGCACTTTCGGATCGCCGGGACGGATGAAATAAGCATGCAGGGAATGGCACATCCGGGCTTCCGGCACCGTCCGGTAAGCCGCGACCAGGGACTGGGCGATCACCTGGCCGCCGAAAACGCGCTGGCTGGCCCGCTCGTCCGGACTCTGGCCCCGGAACAGGTCCAGCTCCAGACGCTCGATGTCGAGCAGGGAAAGAAGGTCTCCGACGGGGTCCGACATGCAAGGGTCTCCAAATTGCGTTTGCACGAGCTAGCAGAGGCAGGAATGGATGCAAACTGTGCAAGTGCGCGTTGTAGTTTCAAATTTGTCGATTCTGGTCACAACATGTTCACCACATTCCGGTATGGGCTGGTATTATGGTTAATGCTGCCTCTCTCCGCGCCGCCGTGCCCTTCCATGATTCCTTTTCGCAAATGAAGCGTGATCTGGACTTCCTGCGCATGGCAATCCGGATGAACAAGCTGATCGGAGAGGTCACGCCGGACTCCCGGCAATTGGTTGCCGATGATTTCGAGGACAGCGTCGACAAACATGCTGGCAATGTCGCGTTCCGCTTTGAGGGCGGGCTGACCACCTATGCCGAATTCGATGCACAGGCGAACCGGATGGCCCATTGGGCGCTCGCGCACGGCCTCAAGGCCGGTGACCGGGTGGCGCTCTGCATGGAGAATTGCCCGGACTATGTCGCGGTCTGGGTGGGCCTGGCCAAGGTTGGCGTCATCACCGCCCTGGTGAACACGCATCTGGAAGGCGATTCCCTGAAGCATTGCCTCGCCATTTCCGAGGCCACCCATGTGATTGCCGGCCCGCATCAGGACCGGGCAGTCTGTTCCGTCGCGGCCGGAATGGAAAATGCCCCGAAGGTCTGGACCCTGGGCGGCGCCCACGGCGAAGACATCGCGGCCATGATGCCCAATCTCTCGTCGGACCGGCCATCACGCGAATTGCGCGCGCAGCTGCGCGGCAAGGACATGTGCCTGCTGATCTATACGTCCGGCACGACGGGCCTGCCCAAGGCGACCCGGATCACGAATTCCCGCCTTCAGATCATGCTGCGCACCTTTATCGCGCCTTGCTATACCGGCCCGCGTGACCGGGTCTACATTACGCTGCCCCTGTACCACGGGACCGGCGGCATTTGCGGCGTCGGCCAGGCCATGATGAGCGGGGCCAGCATCGTTCTGCGCCGCAAATTCTCGGCCAGCGCTTTCTGGGATGATGTCGCCGACGAGGGCGTCACCTCCATCGTCTATATCGGCGAGCTGTGTCGTTACCTGCTCAATCGCCCGCCGCATCCCAAGGAGCGGGCGCACCGGTTGCAAACCGGGTTCGGAAACGGCCTGCGCCCGGAAATCTGGGCGGAATTCCGGGAGCGGTTCAACATTCCGCATCTCGTGGAATTCTATGCCGCGACGGATGGCAATGTGAATTTGATGAGCATCGACGGCACCGTGGGTGCGGTCGGACGCATCCCGAAATGGCTCAAGGCCCGGTTCGACCATGTCGAGTTCGTGAAGTTTGATCTCGAAACGGAAGACGTCGTTCGCGGCGAAGATGGATTCGTGATCCGCGCAGAGACGAATGAACCCGGCGAAATGCTGGGGCGTATCCTGGACACCGAATTCGAATTTGCGGGATATCATGACGCGAAGGCGACGGAGAAGAAGATCCTCCGGGACGTGTTCGAACCCGGAGACAAATGGTTTCGGACGGGGGATCTGATGCGCAAGGACGAGAATGGCTATGTCTACTTCGTTGACCGGGTTGGCGACACGTTCCGCTGGAAGGGAGAGAATGTCTCGACCAGCGAAGTGAGCGACGCGATGATCCGCGCAGGCGGAATTGCCACGGCGAATGTCTACGGGGTCGAAATTCCGGGAACGGACGGCAAGGCCGGCATGGCCGCGGTCACGCTCAACGGGGACGTCGACTTCGAAAGCCTGCATTATGAGCTGTCTTCAAGCCTGCCATCCTATGCCATCCCGATCTTCATCCGGATCCAGCGCGAGGCCGACACGACCGGCACGATGAAATACCGCAAGGTCGAGTTGATGAAGGATGGCTACAATCCCGACAGGGTGGATGATCCGATCTGGATGTACCATCCCGACCGGCGCCAATATGTGCCGTTCACGCAGGACCGGTATGACTCGCTGATCTCCGGCGCGTTCCGCTTCTAGGTCTCAGGCGACCCGGCCCATGCGTTCTTCGAGGCGCGTGGAAAACCAGGAAATGATCCGCCGCCACAGCTCATCCTTCAGGATGGCGCCTTCCACATCATGGTCGATCGACGGATTGTCATTGATCTCGATGATCACGACGCCCTTGTCGGTTTCTTTCAGATCCACGCCATACAGGCCGTCGCCGATCAGGCGCGCGCCACGCACCGCCGCATCCACCACTTCGGGCGGCGCATCCTCGACCGGGAAGGTGGTGAAGCCGCCCTCGCTCGTCTTTCCGTCCGGGCCGTGCTTGACGATCTGCCAATGCCCGCGCGCCATGCGATACTGGCAGGCATAGAGCGGTTCACCATTCAGCACACCGATGCGCCAGTCGAACTTTGTCGGCACGAATTCCTGCGCGATGATCAGGGCCGTGTCCTTGAACATATGCTTCGCGCCAGCGCGGAGTTCGTCGAGGGAGCGCGCCTTGACCATGTTTGTGCCGAAGGAGCCGTCCGGCGTCTTCAGGACGACGGGATTGCCCAATGTCTCGAACACTGAGGCAAGGTCCGATTTCTCATCAAGGATGAGCGTATGCGGAATGGGCAGGCCGGCCTTTTCGAGAATCTCCTTCAGGAACACCTTGTTGGTGCACCGGATCATGGATTGCGTGTCGTCGATGACGGGCATGCCTTCCTGCTCCGCCCGGCGGGCGAATTTATAGGTGTAATTGTCGATCTGGGTCGTGGCGCGAATGAAGAGGGCATCGAACTCGGCAAGACTGGTCAGGTCGGACGGCTCGATAGTCTCGACCTCGACGCCCATCTTGGCCGCAACGTCTGCGAGGCGCTTGATCGAAGAGGGTTTCGATGGCGCGGTCTTCTCATGCGGGTCGACCAGAACGGCCAGAGCCCATTTGGCGGGGGCCTTCGTCTTTGGCTCGCTGATCCGACCGCTGGTGTAGGCTTCCATCGCTTCGAGGAAGAAGTCCCGGCGTTCGCCTTTCAGCTTGTGCGGCGGGACCATCCGGACACGGCCAATGCCGTGGGGGGATTTCGGGTCCAGTTCCACTTCCAGCGCCGGCACACGGAACCAGTCGGAGACTTCGCGCGCGAGGCGCTCATAGCCCGGCGTTTCGGGCTTCGAGAAGGCAACGAACAGGCGCTCGATCTTCGGCGCGCCCTTGGCATGGGCTTCGCGCAGGCGTTCGCCAAGATCGGGTAGGGCGTGTCTGTAGAGCCCCTTGGCCGACAGCTCCACCATGGTCTGGACGCTGGGGCTGACCCGGTGGCCGCGCGCCTCTGCCAGCAGTGAGGCGTAATAGCCTTCCGACTGGTAGCCATAGGACCGGCAGAGATTGAGGATGTAGGGCCGCCGCCCGGAAAACAGCGCCGGCTTGGTGATATAGTCTGATACCTTCAGCACCTTGTGGGGCGTCTCAGCCTGGGAGATGTCGTTGGCAGATTCTACGAGTACGACCCAATCGGTCATTGAACCTCTCTTGAGAGACCGCTGAGCGGCTTCTCCATTTTTAATGCGGCCTCCCCATCGGGATAATAGCCTGCGGCGCGCGCCATTACGCGATAACCGTGACGTTCGTAAAGACGCTTTGCGCGGCTATTTGTTTCGCGCACTTCGAGCCTTAATGTACAGCAGCTTCGCTGCTTTGAAATGTCTTCGCATTTTTCGAGAAAACGGTCGGAAAGTCCGGTGCCGCGCGCAGCTTCTGCGACGGATATGGAATAGAGTCGCGCGACCTTGCTGTTGCGGCGAAACAGGAGGACAGCCGCTCCTGTGAGCTTGTCCTCTCCGTCGGATACAAGAATGGCGGAATTCCCGCGCATCAGGCGCGCCCAGGTCCGCCGCGAGAAACGGTCCTCTTCCGGAAAGGCCCGTTCCAATTCTGTCAGCGCTGCGATGTCATCCAGGGTGGCGGCGCGAATATCCTGCATCGGGCGGGCCTAGCGGAGCAGGACCATATCGTCGCGATGGACGATGGCCGGACGGCCGCGATAGCCGAGGATCGCCTCGACCTCTTCGCTGTGACGGCCGATGACGCGGGCGATCTCCCCCGAACTGTAGGCGGTGACGCCCTTGCCGACCATCTGGCCGGAGGGCGCGTTCAGGGCGACGGCTGCGCCGCGCTCGAAAGTGCCGGTGACGGCCGTGATACCGACGGCCAGCAGGCTTGCCCCGCCGCGCAGCGCCTTGGCTGCGCCTTCGTCCAGTTCAATTGAGCCTTCGGGCGTCAAATGGCCTGACAGCCATGCTGCGCGGGCATTGGCGGGCGTGGTGGCGGCGGAAATCAGCGTCGCACGCGCGCCGTCTTCAATGGCGAGCAGCGGATGGTCCCGATTGCCGAGCGTGATCAGGGTGGAACAGCCCGCCGCATGGGCGATCCGCGCGGCGGCGAGCTTGGTCGCCATGCCGCCGGAGCCGAGTCCCGCCTCGGCATTCGCGCCGGTCGCCATCGCGTCATGGTCAGCGGTCAGCTGGTCGAGCCGGGGAATATGCGTTGCCTCCGGATGCGTGCGCGGGTCCGCCGTGTAGAGGCCGTCAATATCCGACAGGAGCACCAGCACGTCCGCGCCCATCATCTGGGCCACGCGCGCGGCCAGCCGGTCATTGTCGCCATAGCGGATCTCGTCGGTCGCGACCGTGTCGTTCTCGTTGATGACAGGCACCGTCCCGATTTCCAGCAGGGTCTCAAGCGTCGCGCGGGCGTTCAGCCAGCGGCGACGATTCTCGGTGTCGCCAAGGGTGAGCAGGGCCTGGCCGATGGTGACATCGTGCGGCTCGAAGGCCCGGCCGATGGCAGACATCAGGCGCAACTGGCCGATGGCGGCGGCGGCCTGTTTCTGGTCGAGACGGTTTGAAACAGAATTGCCGACACTTTTGCGACCCAATGCAACCGCGCCGGACGAAACGAGAATGATCTGAAACCCTCTGGAACGCAGTGAAACAATATCGAATGCCAGTTTCTCCAGCCAGGCATGGCGCGGCTGGCCGTGCTCCGCGACAAGGGCAGAGCCGGTCTTCACCACGATACGCTTGGCAGAGGCAAAAGGCGTTTCAGTCATCCGGCGGAGCGATACACTGCTGCGGCAAATGCCGGAAGCGAAAATGAAGCCGTTGACAAGCCGGGCGATTGACCGTCACGACAGTTGAAAAGACGAGGTTTTCTGCAATGCCCCAATTCGACATGATCCTGCTGACCCCTGCCCAGGCCGAAGGTGCCGATGTGGTGGAACACACTGCCGGGTCGCCCGCCCGCGAAGGTGGCGGCGACGAGACCTATCGCTGCGGATCGTGCAAGACGAAGCTGCTGGTCAACGTGGCGCACCATGATGCGCACGGCGTGATCGTGAAGTGCGGCAAGTGCGGCCGGTTCAACACCGAGCCGCATCACCACCACCATTAGAGCGGCGTCCAGTCGGCGTCTTCGCCGGCATTCTCTTCCTCGGCGATCAGGCCGAGATGACGGGAGACTTCCGACAGGGCTTTCTTCACGCCGACGCGGGTGACCCCTGAAATCAGCAATGGCTCGCCGTCATAGACGCTCTTGAGCTGGGTGACCTGTTCGGCGACCTGTTCGGGCAGGAGCGCATCGATCTTGTTCAGCGCGACCACTTCCGGGCGCTGGGCCAGTTCGGGACTGTAGGCTTCAAGCTCGTTGCGAATGGTCGTGTAGGCGCCCGCCACATCGTCCTGCGTGCAGTCGATCAGGTGCAGCAGCACCTTGCAGCGCTCGACATGGCCGAGGAAGCGATGGCCAAGCCCTGCGCCCTCTGCAGCGCCTTCGATCAGGCCGGGAATGTCTGCCAGCACGAACCGGCTGCCGGGGCCGAGATCGACGACGCCAAGGCCAGGGTTCAGCGTGGTGAAAGGATAGTCAGCGATCTTCGGCGTTGCGGCGGTTACCACGCTCAGGAAGGTCGATTTGCCGGCATTCGGCAGGCCGAGCAGGCCCGCATCCGCGATCAGCTTCAGCCGCAGCCAGATCCAGCGTTCCTCGCCCTCTTCGCCCGGATTGGCGCGGCGAGGGGCCTGGTTGGTTGAAGATTTGAACCTTGTATTGCCCCAGCCGCCATTCCCGCCCACGGCGAGCAGGACGCGCTGGCCGACTTCGGTCAGGTCTGCGATCAGGGTTTCCTGGTCTTCCTCGAAGATCTGGGTGCCCACAGGCAATTTCAGCACGGCGTCGTCACCGCCTGCGCCGGTGCGTTCCTTGCCCATGCCGTGGCCGCCGCGCTTGGCCTTGTAATGTTGCTGGTAACGGTAGTCGATCAGCGTATTGAGGCCGTCGACCGCTTCGGCCCAGACATCGCCGCCACGCCCGCCATCGCCGCCATTCGGGCCGCCATATTCGACATATTTCTCACGGCGAAACGAGACGCAGCCTGCGCCGCCGCCGCCGGATTTGATGAACACTTTGGCCTGATCGAGGAATTTCATGGGTCTACTCTTACGTGTTTCAGTCGATGCGCGCCATATTGACGTGGCCGACCATTTCTCCACGGCCGAGGCAGAAGATATTCATCCGGCCTGCCTTCATGAAGTCCAGCTTTTCCAGCACCCGGCCGGAGGCTGGATTGTCGTCCAGGTAGCCGGAGATGAAGCTGCGCTCGCCGCGCTGTTTCAGCCAGTTCATCAGGGCTTCGGTGGCTTCGGTCATGAGTCCCTTGCCCCAGCGCTCGGGCGAGAGCCAGTAGCCAATCTCGAAGGGCAACCATGTCCCGTCGCGGTGCGCGCTGGTCACGCCGACCAATTCCCCGTCCGCGACAATCGCATAGGGGTGTTTGGTATCGTCCACCCGGCCTGCCTCATGGCTGGAAATCCAGGCCAGGGTCTGGGCCACGGTCTGGTTTGCAGAAATACGGGAGACCATGCGGTAGATCCGCGGATCATTGACGAGATCCGTGATGCGCCCTGCGTCGCTGGCGGCGACCGGCCGCAGAGCCAGCCTGTCTGTCGTGATTTCCGTACTCATGCCGTAACCCCTTCCAGGAGGACCAAGCGGGCAGGGGAGGACAAAATAAAGGGGAGGCAGTGGCCTGCCTCCCCTTGGAAACTGATCGTCTGAAGCGATCCGGCCACGTATCCCGCGGCCGTGCTGTCAGCCGCTTATTCTGCTGCTTCCGCGACCGGTACAATATTCACGTAAAGACGACCGCCCGCCTTGCGCGAAAATTCGATCTTGCCTTCGGAAAGCGCGAAGAGCGTGTGGTCACGGCCCATGCCGACGCCACGGCCCGGATATTTCTGGGTGCCGCGCTGACGCACGATGATGTTGCCCGGAATGACATGCTCGCCGCCAAATTTCTTGACGCCAAGGTATTTCGGGTTTGAGTCGCGGCCGTTACGGGACGAACCACCTGATTTCTTATGAGCCATGGTTTGCTCCTGATCCTCTATGAAAGGCTTATAACGCCTTTATGCGTCCTTGGCGAATTCTTCGGCTTGCTTGACCCACTCGTCGCGAGTGATGCGGCCCGGGAAGCTCATTTCTTCTTCCAGCTCGGTGATCTGCTCTTCTTTCAGGGCAGCGACCTGCCAGAAGAAGTAGATGCCAGCCTCGTGGAGCTTTTTCTCCAGGACAGGGCCGACGCCCGAAATCTTTTTCAGATTGTCTGGCTTGCCTTCGAGATTGGCGATCCGGCCGCGGGAATCGACTTCCGGCTTGGCGGCTGGGGCAGCGGCTTCCGTGGCAGGGGCTTCGGCTTTCGGAGCAGCCGCCTTCTTCGGGGCAGCTGTCTTGGCCGGCTTCTTGCCGTCGGCGCTGATGCCAGTGATCTTGACGACCGTCAGGTGCTGGCGGTGGCCTTGCGTACGGCGATAGGTCTGGCGCTGACGCTTCTTGCGGATGATGACTTTATCACCGCGGGTCTGCTCCTCGACTTCACCGAAAACGCTAGCACCGGCAACCAGGGGGGCGCCAACAGTTACGTCGTCGCCATTGCCCAGCATGAGCACAGTTTCAAAGGTTACGTCCTTACCGGCTTCAGTATCCAGTTTTTCGACGGTGATCGTATCACCTTCCGCGACTTTATACTGCTTGCCGCCTGTTTTGATGACCGCGAACATGGGTCTCGTCCTTCCGGAATGGTAAGCGAAATGAATTGCGCGCGAAGCCGTTGCCGGTTCCGCGCTCGAAGCGGCGGGTAAACACCAATCAGGCCGCGCTGTCAAATGTCATCTTCAGGCGATTTCAGGTGCTTGCATGTGGCGCGCATATTATATAGTGCAGGCAGCCGTCCACAGGCTCCGCGGAGAGGTGCTAGAGTGGTTGAATAGGCTAGTCTCGAAAACTAGTGAACTCGCAAGGGTTCCGAGGGTTCGAATCCCTCTCTCTCCGCCAGCCAGACTTCAGCGATTGGCTGAATACGTGCAGCAACGAAATAGTGGCCGGTTCTCAGGGACTTGCGCCCGATCTAGCGACACGAGCGAGCACATATCTATACAATATCGTCTCTGACTGGCTGTATTCCGGCGCCCGTCTCCGTTCGCCGATTCGGGGGTTACGTTCAGGCCGATTTTTGCCGAATAACAGGGAATTTACAGGGAATTTCTTCAAAAAGCATGGCTCCCGCAATCGCGATATCTTCCATGCCTCAGCCTGTCCGAATGGCCGTCAAGTGAGCGTGCGGACACTCCCGGCTAGAGCACAGACATCAAGGATCGATTTGCAGTGAAGCCGACTGATCCTGCCAGGCATCGGGTAGCCGGATCCGTGTCAGCGCCTTGGCGGTGAGGTCCGGCGGCTGCCGCCCATCGGTGATCGTGTTCAGTATAATGATGCACTGATCGCCGAATATGATGGCACTGGCGCACTGCTGCGACGCTACGTGCATGGTTCCCGCGTTGATAGCCCTCTGATTTGGTATGAGGAAAATGCGGCCACTGATGCGCATTATTTCCATTCCAATCATCAAGGCTCGATTATCGCCATTTCGGATGCAACCGGTGCCCAGATAGATTCGAACACCTACAGCCCGTTTGGCGTGCCCTCCAACACGGCCTTTGGAAGGTTTGCTTATACCGGCCAGATCGAACTGACGGGTCTGGACCTCTACTGCTATAAAGCCCGCATCTACGAGCCCGCCCTCGGCCGGTTCCTGCAGACCGATCCGATTGGCTATGAGGATCAGATGAACCTATATGCTTATGTCGCAAATGATCCGATCAATGCGACGGACCCGACCGGGCAGTTTGTGGACATTATCGTGGCGCAGGTTGCCGGTCATGTGTGGCGCAACAATGTTTCAGCGGAAACCAAGGCGAACGTACATACAGCATTGGACGTCGGTGGGCTGACGCCTGTCGTCGGAATTGCTGCTGATGTTGCGAATACAGGTCTTTATGCGGCTGAAGGAGATTTAGTGAATACGGCCGTCGCTGCGGTCGCCATGGTGCCTGTTATTGGCCAAGGCGCGACCGGTGGAAAGTTGGCGGTAAAGTACGGCGATGATGTCGTATCAACATTGAAGCCTGATCCCTATGCTAAAGGCTCAATACCAGCAAGCAGCACGGGTCGTGCGACAGCAGCGGAACAGCGCCAACTAAACGATATGATGGCAAAAGATGGCTGCCATACCTGTGGTACCACAAGCCCAGGAACCAAAAGCGGAAATGCAATTGGTGATCATCAGCCACCGACGGCACTGAACTCCGGAAATCCTCAACGCCTATATCCACATTGTGATAGTTGTAGTCGCCGACAGGCGGGCGAAGTAACACAACAAGTTCTGCGTCGCAGAAAAGAGAGATAGCATGCCGAGAATTCAAACGTCAGTACCTAGAGGGATGCTGTTTATTTATGATCGCAACACTGAGGACATAGTGATTGCTGAATACTCGCCAAAATTCGTGGTAAATAGTACTCCAACTTCTTTGTCGATTGCCACACAATCCGAAGAGGACGGGGAAGTTGAGATAGACTTGCTCCCGCTATCCAGCTTCTCCCTAGAGGAAAAGAGGCTTGTATTTGAAGGAAAATTAATGGCTGCAGATGGTTGCATATCGATTTGCTTTATGGCGGATGAGGAAATAGCGTCTATTTCTTCAAAGCGGGGCGCTTGCACAATCAAGATTGCGGCCGATTCCCCGCAATTTCCCACCGCGGTTTCTGTTTATGTTGAACAGCAGGATATCGATTGAGTTCGGAAGCTTGAGATCAGTGTACGGCAACGGCGAGAGAAAGCGAACTTCGCGTCATGCGCGAACTCGCGGCTAGCGCCTTGTAGTGACGATATTTTATGTGGTGCCATTTTGGCGCCATGTGGGTGGAACTTGGGCTGATCTGCCACCAGTTTGGCGCCTGCCTGAGGGGGCTTTCGGCCTGGCGCTTGCAGGGTCTGATCCGTGGCAGACGACAAGGGCTTGTTTGGCCAGCCGGATGAGCGGCACGGCATTGTCAAAGGAACCGAGCTTGAGGCACCGCTTCTTGGCGCTTAGCCTTGGGAAATGACGAGATCACCGTTCCGCTACCTCAAGACGTCACCAGAGATTATCCAGCTCGCGGTGATGATGTATGTTCGATTTCCGCTGTCATTGAGGAATGTAGAATACCTGTTGCACGAGCGAGGGATCGACATCTGCCATGAAACGGTCCGCCACTGGGTCGATCGGTTCGGGATATATTTCGCACACAAGATCCGGAAGCGCCGTTCAGAAGCGATGCGGCAAAGTCCGCAATGGTAGTGGCACCTGGACGAGGTCTTTGTAAAGATCCGTGGTCAGACCCACTATCTTTGGCGTACGGTTGATCACGAAGGTGAGGTGCTGGAGTCCTTCGTGACGAAGATCCGCGACAAGGCTTCAGCATTGAAATTTATGAGAAAAGCCATGAGGCGCTATGGTAACCCCAAGGTGGTCGTGACGGATAAATGCCCTTCATATCGGGCGGCCATGAAAGTGATCGGGAGCGAGGACCGCCAGCAGACTGGCCGGCATCTCAACAATCGCGCCGAAAACTCACACTTGCCATTCCGACGAAACGAACGCGCCATGTCCCGCTTCCGACGCATGCGAAGTCTTCAGAAATTCGCTACAATCCATTCATCTGTATACAACCACTCAATCATCAAAGGAATATCGAGAGTAGGGCCAGGTTCAAATAGCTACGTGACGCCGCTCTTCTCGAATGGCGCGACTTGGTCGCAGCCTGAGACATGCTCGTCTGCGAAAAGCGGAGACTGGTTCGAATTTGTCTGACAGCTCCGCCAGCCAGATGCCAGATCTGAGAAAAGTCACTTATCTGGGCTGAAAGCCCCACACATCGCGGGCATTGTCAAAAGCAGGGCAGGGTTCAAGTCTCCAGGAGACGCTTTTCTTATCGAATGACGCGGCTCGAATGTGGCTTTACCTTCAAGTCTGATCGCGTCGGCTATTCCGCCAATTGATGGCGTTAACCAGTCGAGCGTGGAGAGGTTTACTGATGGGGTAGAGGGAGATCAGGGTGACCGACAAGATACCGCACAGAATTGGTATCAGAATGGATATCCCACGAATTCCGTCTATCGTTGTTAGGGATTGATCTTGGTTGGCGGTATAGCCAATCAGTTCCAGTAGAAAACCCAGAATGCCGATGCCGATTCCCGTCGCTGCTTTGAGCGCGAGCTGATTCAGGCCGAATACCAGTCCCTCATCACGCAGGCCCGATCGGAACTCTCCGTATTCGACCGTGTCAGGTAACATCGACCAGAATGTAACATAAAATGCCGCGTTACCTATTCCGAGCATCGCAAGCACTGTCAAAAATCCGTAAACAGAAGGTATTGAAAAGAGGAACAAGATGCACTGCGACGAGATGGCAATGCCTGCACCGGCCATCCAGACGGTTTTCTTGGGCAAGTAGCGCGACACCGCCATCCAGATGGGCACTCCGACGGAAACGGATGCGGTCAGTATCACCAGCGCTGTTGTCACACTGAGGTCCAAGCCAGAAGCATATTTCACATAATAGACAAGAGCCTTGCTGAAGATATTGCCTCCTACTGCGCCGATGACAACAGCGGAAATCAGGATGAGCAAGGCTCTGTTGCGCGATAGAAGATGCACAAGTTCAGACCACGAAACATGCCGTGGCTTGCCCAGGCCGACTTGTTCCACGGTCGACGCAAAAGTGGTGTAAAAGATTCCCGTCGCCAGTATGCTGTAGACTATACTTACGAATAGAAAGCCAAGTTTCATGTCGCCGCCGCCCAGATGTGCAGCGAGGGGTAAGGTCATGAAGACGGTAAACAGGCCGCCAAGCGTGGCGAAGATCATCCTCACCCCTGCCAGCGCGCCGCGCTCGCCACTATCCTGGGTCATTTTTGCCGACAATGCGGAATAGGGGATCGACACTATAGTATAGCAGGTCCTGAACAGCAGGTGCGTGATGATGGCTGATGCCAGAACTGCGCCGGGAAATATTAATGGCGCCGCGAACATGGCGACAAAGCTGACGGCAAGGGGCACTGCGCCAAAAAGAATATACGGGCGATAGCTTCCAAACCGGGTTTGAGTACGGCTTGCGATCACTCCCATCACCGGATCAGTCACGGCATCCCAAACAAGGGGGATGGCGAATATCAAGCCGCCCAAGGCTGGACGGATGCCAAGCACATCCGTGTAGTAATAGAGCAGGAAGAGGTTGAGACCTGTGTAATAAATATTGAATCCGAAGTCCCCAAATCCGAAACCGACGCGCCTCGGCATTGAAAGACGCGCATGCGTCGACGTAGGCTGTCGTGCCATTGGATGGTTCCCTTGATTTTTTGCTAACCAATTGGACAGCGAAATGTCAGGTGGGTCAACCGGCATTCTATCTGGGTGGCCATTTGATGTCGTAAATGGCCGCTTGGTTGCGTTGTATGCTGAGGGACGGTAGCCCTTTCTGGAGGCGGGGCGTTCAGTTATGGGAAGTAGTGAGTTGATGACAGACGGACTCCTGCGCTCCGGGAAGTGGTTTTCACGACTCCCAAAGGACATTCAGGCCGACATGTTGGCGTCGGGGCGTAAGCGCCAGCTTGTTCACCGGGAAGTTCTGTTTGAGCAGGAATCGGAAGCATCAGGCCTCCACGCTGTTGTCGATGGGGAAATCAGAATTCACTGTTTGGCGCGAAATGGCAGCCAGTTCATGATGGGGATCATTCGTCCTGGCGAATGGACGGGCTTTCTGAGTTGCCTTGACGGATTGCCTCACTCCTATGCAGGCATTGGACAGCGCGCCACGAAAGTTTTTACCGTTCCACGCGAGTCGGTTTTGCGGATCTTCGGAAGAGACGTTGCGACATTTCGTTTATTGCTGGAGCCGGAACTTGTCATATCGCGTAAATTGAGCCGTCACTTGACTGATTTGTCCACGAGGTCGCTCGCGCAGCGTGTCGCGTCGCGCTTATCCGAGTTGGGGCGCTGGGCATATTCCGAGGATGAGGGTCCGATCAGGCCATTGAAGCAAGTCAGCCAGGAAGAACTGGCTGCCTCAGTGGGCGCTACACGCCAAAGGGTCAACGCGATTTTGCGTGACTTCCAGTCAAGGGAATTCCTGAAACTGGGATATGGAAGCATCGTGATTTTGGACGCTGAGGCGTTGGAATCCTTCGCGAGTTCTGGCTGACGTAAATGTCCTGTGCGCGACAGATATGTTTCGGCGGGTGTCGTACATTCTGAAGCCCACATCATTAAAGCAGCTGAGAGCAAGTTCATGACACGCACATTTTGGTTCGTCCTATTGTTCCTGTCTGCGTGTTCCAATGAGACCACGCTCGACAAACGGGACGAGATGGAAAGTCTTGCCGGTGGCGCGTCTGTGGACCTGGCAGAGCTATCGGGATCGCCAATTGGGGTGTCCAGTTTGTCGAGCAGAGAGGATGCAGGTCAGGTGCCCGAGAGGGTCCGGATCGGATATCTGAAACTGGCAAACGGGCAGTTGGTTACGAAGGCGATGAGGATGCACGAGGCGGCCTTCGGTTTGCCGGTAGAGTGGTACGGATTTGAGACGGGAGGGCAGGTCAATAAGGCGATTGCTGCAGGCGAACTGGACTTTGGTGCGCTGGGTGGCCCCCCTGCGAGTTCAGGTGTGACGCATGGCATAGAATACAATGGAGTGATGCTGTTGAGCATGCTCAATGAGGTGGAAGGATTGGTCGTGCGCTCCGGGGACGATCATTTTACTTCTCATGACTTGATTGGCAAACGCGTTGCGGTGTCTGTGGGGTCCACATCATACTATGTCCTGCTCTCGATGCTTGAGGAGGAAGGCATCGACCCGCAGCAGATGGTTTTGCTGGACATGACACCAGAAGAAGCCGTCGAAGCTTGGCATCGGAATGAGATCGATGCCGCTTACGTTTGGGAGCCGACCCTGAACAGCATGGTCTTGGAGGATGGCTTCGTCACCGTCAACAACAAGGAAATGGCCCGCCGTGGCTTTCCAACTTGGGATGCGGCTGTCGTCACGAAGTCATTTGCGCGTCAATATCCTGAAATTGTGCAGACGTTTGTCGAGACAGAATGTGATGCTATCCGTGTCTGGATGAACGCGCCCGAGGACACTGCGAAGATCATCGCAAATGAACTCGGCCTGTCCGCTGCCGACGCCGTCAGGATTATGGATGGAACTGGTATGCTCACCTGCGCTGACCAAATCTTGGAGAGCAATTTGGGAACCAGCAAATCGCCGGGCCGATTGACGGGCTCCATTTACGAGGTCGCAGAATTTCTCAAGAAAAACGCACTTTTGGATGTACTTGAACCGCGTAGTGCCTACGACCGATTCTTCAGGCAATCATTTTTGGAGAACGTGCGGCGGGAAGATTGACGCCTGTACCGACCACGAGAGTGAATGGCTCGGGAGCGACCAGCTTTCTTGCGAAAGCCGGCCGCTCCTATTAGGTTTCCCAGCCAATTCCGCGATGCATATATAAGCGGAATGGTGCCCTGCTGAAATCACTGGCTTTCGTCGGTGGGTTGTGAGCCGAGGGTGGCCATGAAAAAGTCCAGGGCCTCTTTGCGGTATTCTTTGGCCTGATCCCCGGTTGAACCTATGGTGACGCCCTTTTGTGCGAATCCGCCTTCGACGAGGTACTTGGAATAGAAGTCCCCTTTAATTGTCGGGTCTGGTTTATCAGTTCGCCAGTTGATGAATGTTCCGTCGTCATCAAGGTAGATGATCGGGAACGAGAGGGCCGTATACGCTTCAATTTCTCGCGGTGAGACGTCTTCGCGGTCGAAGGCGTGGTAGGCTTTGTGAAAGAGGTGGATCGCGACGTTGCTGCCTGTTAGTCGGGCGGCTTGAGCTGCCGCTTGGCATTGCTGAACGCTTACCCAATTGTCCCGATCACCTTGCAGGATGAGAAGCTGGCTTTCGTCTGCCAGTGCGCCTGACTTGAACTGTGCTCCGCACCAAGGGTACCCGGCAACTACGCTGGCAATGCCTGCGCCTTCGCCGAGGACAGCATTTGATATGGGTTTTGCTGCTGCCATCAGGGCGCCGGTCCCACCGCGGCTCGACCCGAGCACTCCAATGCGTTTGGGGTCAATATCGTTGCGCGTTCGCAGGAACTTTGTGGCCGCCAGGACATCGTAGGCGCTTGCCGAGAAAGGCAGGCGGCCTTGGTCTGAAATTGTCTCGGAAATGCCCCGAGCGGTGAAGGGGTCAATCACGAGAACGGCGAAGCCGTTTTCCACAAGCATCTTCATTTGCACAATGTGATGCGGTCCGACGCCGCCGCTGCCAGGCACAATAATTATGGCTGCGTAAGGCGCGGCGGCCATTTCGGGCAAGGCAAGTTGCGCGGTAAGAGAGACCGGGGCGCCGACGTCCCCTTGAAGAATATTTGCGTAATCCGCCGGTGTCGACGACGGGACCAGAACAGGTTGCGCCACAAGTTTATCAGAGAGGGAGAGAGGATTCGTGGCGAACGCAGCAGGGTCTACGGATCCAATCTTGCCTGCGGGGTCTGCTGTGGCGGAGGAGGAAACGATGGCAAGAGCCAAGGCCGTTCCGATCTGTTTGTAGGACATGATTTTGTTTCCCGTTATGGTGTGGGGGGCGTTTATTGTGGCAGCGAATGTGTCAGGCTACGCGAACCGAGTTCTTCGTTCTGTCTGTTCGGTGACAGTTCATCCTCGGGGGCGTCATGAACCACGCGGCTCTGACGGGAGGTTTGCTGCGCAGTTCAGCGCATTCCTGCCGGACGGAGCATGATGACGAAGTGCTGTCTGCGTTCACATTACCATTTCAGAATCTGTGACACGTCTTGACCTTCGCGTCAGATCATAGAACTTCACTCGCAGCCATGGATAATGAAAGACGCTGGCATGACCAAAGCTGTAAAACAGAAGTCGTCGGATAGCGCGCCAAAAGCCGAAACGCGCGCTGAGCAAAAGGCGCGGACACGCGCGCGGATTCTTGAGTGTGCCCTCGACGCGTTTGCTGAACGTGGTTTTGAAGGCGCGACAGTGAGGGACATCGCTGCCGCTGCTGGCGTCAATCATGGGCTGATCAAGTACCACTTTTCCGACAAGGATAATCTCTGGAAATCCGCTGTTGCATTCCTCTTTGACCGCATGCGGGAAGAAATGAAAACTCCCGAAGGGGAGGAGGGGATGTCGTCGCTCGAGCAACTCAAATCATGGATACGGCGGTATGTTGCGTATTGCGCCCGTCATCCCGAACATGCCCGGATCATGGTGCAGGAATCTATCCGTGATTCTGACCGGTTGCGCTGGGCAGTGAACAATTTCATCAAGCCCGACCATGATCTCAGGGCCAAGTTGTATGAGAAACACGTTCGGGAAGGTCTGTATCCGAATATTCCACGGCATTCGATAAATTACATTATCGTTGCGGTCTCCCAGTACCTGTCCATGTTGGCCCATGAAGTTAAGCTGATCTATGGGATTGATGCGTCTGACCCGAAGGTCATTGACCAGCATGCCGATGCCATAATTGAGCTGTTTTTCAACCACTCGGTACCCGGATCGGGCATTTCCACCGCGCCGCAGAATAAACCATAACAGAAACTCGTTATCCGATAGGATAATGAGTTGACAGCTCAATGATGCAGGTTACTATCCAATCGGATAATGAATTGGTCGCTTCAGGTCGATTCACTCGGGAGGAATAACCAATGCAAGAACGTCTTCTGGCAGGCGCGGCTGTCGCCGTTTTGGGACTTACAGGATTTGGGCCGGCGGCGTCGGCACAAGAAGAGGATGGTGTGCAGGAAAATCGCCGGCTCAAGACCGTGACGATCACCGCACAGCGTGTCGAGCAGAACCTGCAAGCGGTCCCAATCTCTGTGACGGCAATTTCGGGCGCCGCTTTGGAAGCGCGCCAAATCGACAGCTTCGACCAACTTCAATACGTTGCGCCGGGGCTCAGCTTCAACGCTGGCATTAACGCACGTCAGTCTGCATCGACCATTCGGGGCATTGGTACCAGCTTGTTCAACATTGGTATTGAAGGCAGTGTCGCTATTGCCGTCGACGGTGTTGTGATGGGCCGTGAGGGCGCGGGCATATTTGACTTTTCAGACGTCGAGCGCGTTGAGGTCCTTCGTGGTCCACAAGGCACGCTGTTCGGGAAGAATGCATCAGCGGGTGTCATCTCGATTGTCACCAAGGATCCGACCGATGAATTTGCTGCAGAATTTAATGCGTCCTACGGCTCTTTTAACGAGACATCCCTTTCCGCCGCGGTTTCCGGTCCTCTCGCCGATGGCGTGAGTGGGCGAATTAGCGGATACAGCAATACCCGCGATGGCTACATCACCAATATTAATCCGAATACGCTGCAAAAAGATATCAATGAACGCAACGAACACGGTTTTCGCGGCAAGCTGAGATTTGATGGTTCTGACACGTTCGACCTGACGCTTGGCGCAGACTATTCAAAGCGTGACCAGGCGTCTGGCGCGCTGACATTGCGGTCAGCCTCCTCGCCGGGAGTGGGTACAGGCCTATTGGGATATGGCGTTCAGGTCGTCGGACCTGTCTCGGCATTCTCGGGCATTGTGGCAGGACCTGACAACAAGCAGATTGCATCAGACGCGGCCTTTACGTCCGAGATGGAGTCCTATGGGGGCTATGCTGAGGCAAACCAGAAATTTGGTGGTTTCGATCTTGTTTCGCTGACGGCTTACCGGGAATGGAAGAGTCTCGATAATAATGACGCAGACTTGATTCCACGACCCTTTCTGGCCGTGAATAGCGGCGATCTGAGCCAGAACCAGTTCAGTCAGGAATTCCGACTCGTTTCACCGCGCAACCAACCTTTGACCTACACGCTCGGCGCCTATTATTTCCATCAAGAAATGGATCAAGCCAATACCCAGTCGGGAACGGCAGGCCTGGACATCCTCGGGGCACTACCGGCAGGGCTTCTTCTGGGCACGGACTTGGTGTCCACCGTTGAGGAAACCAATATGGCCCTGTTTGGTCAGACGGAGTATGAGCTTACGGACAAGCTTACGGCAATTGCCGGATTGCGTGTCCTGAATTCCGACATTTCCGCTGATTTGTCCCGCAGTGTGACGCCGGGAGCGGTTGGACCCTTTGCCGGGCAGAGCGTGACGGCCTCCCCTCTGACGGGCAGCACTGAAGACACTGCGCTCGTCTGGCGTCTCGGCCTGCAGTACTTTGTCAATGATGATGTCAACGTGTTCACTACCGTTTCACGAGGCTACAAATCGGCGGGCATCGTGTCTGGTCTGACGATCAACGCAACAGAAGTTGGGGGAACGGAGCTTCCCACGGTGGACCCTGAGGTTCCGACGCAGCTCGAAGCCGGCATCAGGGCTGTTTCCCTGGATGGCCGACTGGTGACCAACTTCACGGCCTTCCGGTCTGAAATCGATGACTTCCAGGCTCAGGCACTGGTCCCGGGACCTGCGGGTATCCCCATCTTTTCCGTGACGAATGCAGGCTCTGTAGAGACATATGGGCTTGAAGGAGATGTTACATTGCTTCCGATGGATGGGCTCACTTTGTCGACATCGTTTGCTTATACGCATGCAACATTCGACAGCTTTTCGGAGGCCCCTTGCTATAGTCTGCAGCCCGTCGGTCCTGGCGACTGTGTTGATACGAATGCAGATGGAAAAGGCGAGTACCAGAAACTTGATGGCAAGGCACTCGCACAATCTCCTGAGTGGATCATCAATGGGCTCGCACGCTACGACTTCGATCTGACGCAAAAGCTTGGGGCCTTCGTTCAGGTCGGTGCGCAGTATCGTGGAGATGCGATTTCCAGCAACACAAATGATCCGAATACGGCCCTGGATGCCTACACGCTTGTGGACGCTCAAATAGGCGTGAATTTCTGGGAAGGTCGGGGGGCACTTAGCGTGTTCGGACGTAACCTTACGGATGAGCACTTCGTTGAAGCTATTGTTGGACAGGCATTCGACACAGGAGGCTATGCCCAGTTTCAATCATTCGAATCTGAGCAAAGCTTCGGTGTGAAGCTTTCCTTGAACTACTAGTGAAGCCAGCTTGCTTCATGGGCGCCTGCGGGTCCGTTATCCTTCGGACCGGCAGGCGCTCAGTTTAACAGACTTACTACCGTTGGCCGCGCGCCCGTAACCAATCAGCGTGTTCCGGACAGCAGGACACCAAAGCGACAGGATATTTTGTGACCAACTACGCGCCCCGAAAAGGGCTGACACCTGAGGGCATCCGCTTGCTTGTCGATGCGGTACTTCAAGAAGCAACGCTCGAGGAAAAAGTGGGCATGATGTCCGGTCGAGGCTTCTTTGCGCTTCACAAAGCGTCCGGGGTATGGGGCTCTGATCCTTATCGCGCCGGGGGTGGTGTTGAGCGGCTGGGTATTGAGCCCTTCTATTTCACCGATGGTCCGCGCGGTGTCGCGCGCGGACAATCCACAGCTTTCCCCTGCACCATGGCGCGCGGAGCCAGTTTCGATATCGACCTGGAGCGGCGCGTAGGGGAAGCAATGGGAATGGAAATCCGCGCGCAGGGGTGCAATCTCTCGGGCGCGGTATGCGTTAATCTTCTTCGTCATCCAGCTTGGGGACGCGCGCAGGAAACATATGGCGAAGACTCTCATCACCTCGGGGAAATGGGGGCGGCGCTCGCAGAGGGACTTCAGGTTCATAATGTGGCCGCCACCGTCAAACACTTCGCCGTCAACAGTATCGAGAATTCCCGGTTCAAGGTTGACGTGCGCGTCGGCGAACGAGCGCTTCGGGAGGTCTACCTGCCGCACTTCAAGCGCATCCTTGATGCTGGCTGCGCAACCGTCATGAGTGCGTACAACAAGCTGAATGGTGAATATTGTGGAGAAAACCGTCGACTTCTCACGGACATTCTAAGGCACGAGTGGGGCTTCGAAGGGTTTGTTCATTCTGACTGGATTCTGGGTGTTCATACCCCGTGGGGCGCTGCTGCTGGCCTCGATGTGGAGAACCCTGAACCCGTCCATTATGGGGCGAAGCTGATGACGGCTGTTGAAAACGGTCAGATCGCTGAGTCGGTGGTCGATACTGCTTGCCGTCGCATCCTTGGCACTTATTACCGGTTTGCCTGCGCGGAAGATCCTCTTGAGGAGTATCCAGTCGACCTGGTAGCCGGCCCTGCCCACAGGGCCTTGGCGCTCGAATCTGCAGAGAAATCAGTGGTTCTGTTGCGAAACGAAGCCCTACTTCCTCTGGACCTCGATAAGATCGGTTCCGTAGCGGTCTTGGGACATCTGGCGGATTTGCCTAATACCGGCGATAACGGATCTTCGCGTGTTCGTTCTCCCTATACGATCACCCCATTGGGCGGCCTTCTGGAATACGCCGGGGACGCGAAGATCACGTTTGCAGGAGACGAAAGTGATGCTCAGGCTGCCGCCCAAGCTGCGGCCAAGTGTGACGTGGCAATCGTGGTCGTTGGCTTTACGCCTGATGAAGAGGGTGAGTATATCCCCGGCGATCTTAATCTTGGTCAGGATGTTCTGCCAGCGGACGCCTTCGAGGGCAAGGAGGCAGCAAATAGTGGTCGCAACAATGCCCCACGCGGCGGCGACCGAAAAGATCTCGGTTTGCCAGCCCATCAGGAGGCTCTCATTGAAGCCGTTGCGGCTTTGAACCCGCGTACGATTGTTGTCGTCGTAGCGGGATCGGCTGTTCTGTTTGGGTCTTGGGTTCCGAAAACCGGGGCAGTGCTGCAGACTTTTTATTCGGGCATGGAAGGCGGCAGGGCGTTGGCGCGGATCGTGTTCGGAGATGTCAGTCCATCAGGCAAGCTGCCGTTCACGGTTGCAGCCGATCCGGCGCACTATCCTTTCTTCGACCCGGATGCCGCAGAAATCGACTACGGGTATTGGCATGGTTATGCCCTGCTTGAACGGGACGGTATCGCGCCCACGTATTCCTTCGGTCATGGTCTCTCTTATGGCGATTTTTCCTATCGCGCCTTGAGCGCGCGGAGTTTGGCCTGTGGGAGCATTACCGCACAGGTTTCCGTTCGAAATGATGGAGTCCACACTGCAACGGAAGTCGTCCAACTTTATCTTGCCCCGCCGGGGCAGGCGATTGAACGACCGAGCAAAATACTCCGAGGTTTTCAACGCGTTGAGCTGACACCGGGCGAAACGAAAACCCTACACTTCACCATTCCTGCCGACGGGTTGAAGTGGTATGACCCAAAGTCGGCGTCATGGAAAACCGAGACCGGCGAACACGGTATCTTGATCGGCGGCTCCAGTCTGTTGGCTGAACGGCTGCAAGTTCAGGTGACACTCTAGATCTGAAAGGGCGACGACATAATGAATTCTCGAATACTCCTGCTGGCCTCGCTGCTGGCGCTGGGCGCATGCTCATCTACCGCTGCGGCCGACGAGGCCGATATTGTCGCTGCTTCACGGGACAAACCGAATATCGTTGTCATCCTGGCGGACGATCTTGGTTGGGGTGACATCAGCCTGAATGGTAGCGACCTGATCAAGACACCCAATATAGACAGGATCGGCCGTGAAGGCGTCCAGCTGATGACCTTCTATGCGGGCGCAAACGTGTGTACGCCGTCACGCGCCGCGTTGCTGACGGGCCGATATCCCGTCCGCTCGGGAATGCAGCATGTCGTCTACCCCCAGTCTACAGACGGCCTGCCGGCCAGCGAGATTACCATTGCAGAACTCGTCAAGACCCGAGGGTATGCAACCAAGATGATCGGCAAATGGCATCTCGGCCATCACGATGAATTCTGGCCAACGAACCAGGGGTTTGATGAGTTCTATGGTGTTCCGTACTCGAATGACATGGGCCCCTTTGATCTTTATAAGGACAAGACGGTTGTCCAAAGTCCGGCAGATCAGAAGTCACTTTCGCGCATGTATTCCGAATCGGCAGAAGATTTCATTGTCGCGAACGCGGACCGTCCCTTTCTTCTCTATGTCGCAGAAAACGCCCCCCATGCGCCATTGTTCGTCCCTGACGATGTCGCGGGCCAGTCGGCAGCGGGCCTCTATGGTGACGTTGTCGAGGAACTGGACCGGGGGATCGGGAGAATTCTGGATGCACTCGATGAGGCAGGCATTGCTGACAACACGCTGGTGATATTCACGAGTGACAATGGGCCATGGTTCGAGGGTGATACCAGCGGGTTCAGGGATCGCAAGGGCGGTACTTATGAAGGCAGCTATCGTGTCCCGATGCTTGCCCGTTGGCCTGGAACGATTCCTGCTGGTAGCGTCAGCGATGAAATGGCGATGAGTATTGACTTCCTGCCTACGATCGCGGCGGTTTCCGGAGCCGCGTTACCGACTGACCGGGAAATTGATGGGCGAGATCTGAGTGAGCTCCTGCGTGGAGAGCCTGTCACAATTCATGATGAGCTGTTTTTCTTCAACGGGAATGACATCGTCGCTATTCGCAATAAACGATTTAAGCTGATGCTGAACGCGTACTATCGGAATTTTTATGTGCCGTTCGAGAAATATGGTGTGCGATTGTTGTTCGACTTGGTGACGGATCCGACAGAGCGGTTCAGCTTTGTGCGTGAAGAGCCTGAGGTTGTAGAGGATCTGATGTCGAAGGTGAGCGATATGCGTAAAGTGGTGGAGCCTATGAAGAAGGAAGCATTCAATCCCTTTGATCCGACCGACCCTTCCGCGCCGAGTGGCCCTCAACTTTCCCGGAACTGAAACGTAGCGTGCAGAGACGGCGGCCTGGAAGGAGCCAAAGGGGGTGTTCCGGAATGCGCGGGTCCATGGTCGACATTGTTGAATTGAACACTCTTGCAGAAACCTTTCGGGCAACTCTGAGTTCCAGCGGCTGTTCTCGTTTGGCGCGGTGGTTGCTCGGAGCAGTCTGCGCAAGCCTGCTCTCATTGTCAGCCTGCCACAGGAATGAGGCCCAACCAGCAAGCGCTTCGCCGGCGTCCGAAAAGTCAGCGGCGACATGTGATCCTGACCCTGGCTCTGGTGTCGTGAGTATTCCGGCAGGGTCTCTTACCCTTCGAAATGTTAAACGTGAGATTGCCCCGTTTCAGTTGGATGAGACGGAGGTGACCAATGCCCGTTTCGCCACCTTTATCGCGGAAACCGGGTATGTAACCATGGCCGAGCGGCTGCTGGCTACCGGTGAGCCGAATGGCTCGGCGGTGTTTCGCAGACCGTTTAATGTGCACGGAGCCAACTGGTGGGTCTTCGACGACACGGCCAGTTGGAAAGACCCTGACGGCGAGCTCGGAAGTCATGAGCCTTTGCCCCGAGAGCCTGCGACGCACATTTCCTATCCCGACGCGATAGCCTTTGCCGATTGGGCAGGTGGGCGCCTGCCGACAGAAGCGGAATGGGAATATGCCGCAAGAGGGGGGCGCGATGGATGGGAGGGGCGAGGACAAGGCCGCCACAACGCGCGTGACGCGAATTCCTGGCAAGGAATTTTTCCTATGGAAAATACGGGTGCGGACGGATATGAGGGCCTCGCTCCGGTGGGATGTTTTGCCGCCAATGCCTATGGTTTGAAAGATATGAGCGGGAATGCTTGGGAATGGGTCGAGCGGGATGCTGAACGGGACCGGGATGATAAGGGGCTGATCGCGGGTGGTTCCTTCCTATGCGCGGAAAATTTTTGTCGAAATGCCAATCCTTCAGGGCGGCAAATACAGGACATCGGATTTTCGGCGTCCCATATCGGATTTCGTCTAGCATACGACATGTCACCTGAAGGGGACAATGCCAGGAAAACCGGCTTTGAGGTCGTAGAGTAGGTATTGTCAGGGAAACCGAGCTTGAGGCGGCGTAGCTTGGCGTTGAACTTCAAGAAATGGCCAGGACCCCTAAGAACCGCGGGCAGCCTCACTACCTCTGACGCTCAGTTCATCACGATGTCGAAGTCTCGGAGTTACAGACACATACCCGTCCGGCCACCTCGCCATGGAAACATAGGAAATGACAAACCTCTGGAAGCTGGCAGTCGCCTCAACGATCGAGTCGAGAATTCACACTTTGACCGTGAAGGGCACATCAATTGGAGAATGCGCTTTAAAAAAACAAAATACCGCGCTTCACGCATGGTGAGGGCGATTGAGGCCTAAGACCTGTTATCTCGAAATTGCGCATACTGTTTCGAATTGGTCTGATCAGGCCTGAAGCAGGAAGGGCAGCCCAAATATATTTGGGCTGCCCTTATTCAATGCATTAGTTGAAGGCGAAGCGGAAGCCTACACGGAAGGTTCTGCCAAGATAGTCATACAGTCCCTGGTTCGTGGATGGATTTCCATATGCGCTTCCCCCCGGTCCGTAAGCGACCGATGCGGGATCTTCGTTCAGGAGGTTGGTTACCTGGAAGAAGGGGTTCAACTCTGCGCCCGCAAACTGCATCTGGTAATTCATCGACAGGTCGACATAGAAGGCACCATCAATCTGATTATCATTGATTGTGCGATAATCCGACGTCGAGACCGGGCATGCCGTCGAGCAGACAATGTAGGAATTGTTATAAACGCCTTCGCTGATCGCGCGACCGGTCAGCTGGATCCGCCAAGGATCGGCATCATAGGTCATGCTCATGCGATAAAGCCAGTCTGGAGGTCCATCGCCAATATTCTGCCCGACTGTGTCTGTGGGCGTATCAATTCCGTTATTGACATAGTTCTCCAGGTAATGGGTTCCCATGACACGGAAGGTCAGGTCGCCTTCCCAGGTTTCCACCAGATTGTTCAGGGGAAGGTTATAGGTCGCTTCCAGATCAATCCCGCGTGCCTGTACATTGGCAAAATTGAAGGGACTCACGCTGATGGATTCGATGACATCAGCGCCACCCGCAGAGACGCCTCGTATAATGGCTGCGCAGTATTCCTGAGCACCATCATAGCAGCGATCCACAATGGTCTGGGCATCAACCGAGCCGATCGATCCGTTGATATCGATCGTGTAATAGTCGGCGGAGACGCTGAGGCCGGGGAGAAAGCGCGGGCGAACGACAACGCCCAGATTCCACTGATCGGCTTCTTCCGGGTCAAGGGCGAGATTGCCCGTCGCGGTCTCGCGGAACTGTACCACCTGGTTATTATTGAAGGGGTCGATCAGATTGTTCGTGCGGGTAGAGCCAGCCTGAAATAGCTCGGCGAGATTTGGCGCGCGAATATCCCGGGAGCGCGTGACCCGGAAGAGCAGGTCCGGTATGGGCTCGTAAGTGAGGCCAGCTTTCCACGTGGTTACGAAACCGGACGTACTATAGTCGGTACCCCGAATGGCGCCATTGAAATTGAGTCCTTCGGCCAATGGAACCAGGGCTTCGACATAACCCTCCGTCACGTCATAGCTGCCGAAATTGGGCTTGTAGTTCCCGACAAACCAACCCGACTGATATTCTTCAGGGACATAACCGGAAACTTCTTCCCGACGATGTTCGAAACCAGTCGCGACGGAGACCGTACCTGCCCAGATATCCATGAGATCCCCGGATATATTGGCGGCGAATACGTCCTGCTCGAAATGGTCTTCGCGGTAGGGATTGCCAACAATATAATCGACGGCGGCCTGACTGTTCACACCAATCCCCATGCGATTGAACGGAATACAGCCATTGCCTGGATCTGTAAGGGTTGATCGGCAAACGATATTTCCGGTGCCTGGGTCAACGACAGCATCCTGTGCCATGGACAGCCGGGAATTATTGGTGATGTCCCGGGCGATCACGGTCGTGTCGGTTTCGCCGCGCTGGAAATAAGCATCCCAGTTCCAGTTCCGCTCGAAAAGGTCAAAATCGCCATCGGCGCCCACGACATAGCGGGTGACCTCGCGTTCATTGTCTGTCTTGCGAAGCGGAAGGTCGGCATTCGTTGTGCCCAGCCGGAACGAGGTCAGGCCCAGGGCGTCCAGTTCCGTACGCACAGATTCCGGAATGAAGGCATTGTCAGCCTGAATCACGACATTGCCCTGGTTGGCTTGCACGCCTGTCCAGCCAAGCGAGGCGTGTTTGTTATAGGAAGCTTGAGCATAGACTTCGATCGAGTCCGTCAGTTCCCAGCTTACTCTTCCAAACAGGCCCTTTCTGCGCTCGTCGGCGTGCAGGGACTGCTTGTTATTTGTTTGCGTGTACTGCCAGTCGCCGCCGATCATCCATGAGCCGTCGGTTTCACCATAAGCAAGTTGGTTCACGCTGCCGCCCACACCGAAATAGGTTCCCTGCAGATCGGTATTCACGATCAGGCCGCCCGGTGTGGCAATCGCCAGTCCGGCGCCACTGACACGCAGACGCTCGGGAAGTCCGTTTCCGGCAACATAATCAGGATTGTTTACAATGTAGTTGCCTTGGTTGTTCCAGTCGCGCGGGATGCCATAAATGCCTTCACGATCCGTGAGTTCAGCATTGAAAATGGCGTGGCCGCGGCCCTTGCCGAAGGATTTGCCTGCGGTCAGGTTCACGCGATAGCTTGTATCGTCTCCATAGGTGGTTTCTCCGCCTTCAATAGAGCCTTTGAACCCCTCATACTCCTTATCCAGAATGAAGTTTATGACCCCGGATACGGCGTCGGACCCATAAGCGGCAGACGCACCGCCTGTGACAATCTCGACATTCTTGATCAATCCCTGGGGAAACGTATTCACGTCCACAGCGCCGGTTATGATGGAGCCTACGGACCTCTGCCCGTCAAGGAGCACCAAAGTACGGTTCTCCCCGAGTCCCCGTAGGTTTATGCTGTTGACCCCTGCCGTCCCGGAACTGATTGAGAGGTTGGAAGTTGCTGGAGTTGCACTTCCGACTACGGAGGGAATTTCATTCACGAAGTCGGCCACGTTTGCGGGGGCTCGCGCATCGATTTCATCCTGACCGAGCACCGTGAGGGGGGTAGGGGATTCGTACCCGCTGCGGGCAATGCGCGATCCTGTAACTGTGACAGCCTCAAAGGTTCTTTCAGTCTCCCCGGAAGGTTGGGGAGCCGAGAGAGGAGTGGGATCCTGCTCGGCTGTCGTGGTCTGTGCATTGGCTGTGCCTGCTAGCCCGAGGGACAAGATAATTGCTGACGCCGATACGCCGGCGGTCAGGCATAGACGGTGGGCATTCAGACTGATGTGCTGCGCTGTCAGATACGGTCGTATAAAAGATGACATGTGACCCCCTTGGTTACATCTGGTTGAGGCAGGTGCCTCAAAATTGGGCATGGAGTCGCCCATTTTGAATCGGGACACAGGTGTCCCTGGATGAGATTGCGCGCGATGCTTCCTTTGAATTACTTCGAAGACAAATAATGAGAACGCTCATCATCCAGAGAATGAAGTCAAAGGTCGCGATCTGGCGACGAATATTTTAGTAATCCTCCCCGAGGACCCCTTAGTATTTTATCAGGACCAGCTATATATTGTTATATGCTTGTGCTAGTCGGTTATACGCTAACCAGAAGGCTATCTCCGTCAATGGATGTAACATTTCCGAGGTTTTGTTCACCCATAGCCTAAAGTCATGGGTTGAGCCTTGCGGGAAGGATTCTGAGGTGAATTTGGTCGAGTTTCTCCTGGAGGTGCAGTGTGGCTAATGGCCGACAAATAATGAGCTTGCGGCATGTGGAAGTTTTCAATGCCGTGTATCAGACAGGCTCGGTCAGCGGCGCAGCCCGGGCCCTGAATGTTTCGCAGCCATCCGTGAGCAAAGTACTCCGTCATGCCGAGACTCGGATAGGCTTTGTTCTGTTCCGCATAGTAAAAGGGCGTCTGGTGCCAACTGACGAGGCCCATGTCCTGTTCCAGGAGGCCCGGGAACTCTACGCGCGGGTGGAATCCCTGCAGGAAACCGCCAAGAATCTAAGACTTGGTGCGGGCGGAAGCCTGCGTCTGGCGGTCCTGCCATCTCTTGGGCTTGAGATTGCCCCAAGTGCGGTTGCCAGGTTTCATTCAGACAATCCCACAGTCGCGTTCGAGATACAGACCCTCCACAATGGGGATGTGCTGCGTTCATTGTATGAAAGAAACAGCGATCTGGCGCTTGCGCATGATGCGCCACACCATCCCCGGCTTGCTTCCTCGAAAGTGGGGTCAGGGGAGCTGGTATTGTTGTTCCGAAAGGTGGACCTCCCGGACCCTCCGGATCTCGTGCCGCTCGATATGCTGAAGCGGCACAATCTCATCCGTCTGTCCGGTACCGGTGCGATTGGAACGCTGTTCACGAATGATATTGCGGGCGGGCATGGGGCCTCGGCCAGTATCTCTGTCCAGACGTATTACATCGCGGCTTCACTGGCCAAGAGAGGGGCGGGCGTCGCCGTGGTCGACGAGTTTACGGCGCGGGCGAGCTTGTCAGAGGATATGGACTTCCGAATGCTGGAACATCGCCCGACATTCGATATCCATTGTGTCCACCTGGAAGACCGGCCCCTTTCGAGTTCGGCGAAGAAATTCATTTCAGTGCTTCAGGCGACCATCAAGGCTGCCAGAAAAAACATACGCGTGGAGGCATAGATGAAGGTTATATCAGACCTCTACCTTTGACCTTTTCCTGAGACGATAGAACCGTGATCATGGAGGGAGTTGACCACAATCACTTCAGTCTAGCGAGTGTTCCATGATTCCATCTCCCTATTTACTCTATCTTGGCAATTCGACGGAACCGTTGTCTGTCAAAACGTCCCGTGGGGTGGCAGCCTGGCGTCCAGAACTTTGTATTGGCGAGTTCCGGGGCGAGAGATGTACGCTTTCGGTTGGTCTGGATCATCTGTCTTTTGCGCAAGCATACGCGCAGGGGGCGAAAACTCTGATCATTGGGGTCGCCAATGCGGGCGGTGTACTCGGAGCCGAAACAGTGTCTCACGTTGTCGAGGCCCTGAAGGCTGGATTGAATGTCGCTTCAGGACTGCATGAAAGATTGTCGTCTCATGCAAGTGTTCGAGAAGCGCTTGCGGAAACTGGCAAGCAGGTTTTCGATGTTCGCGAGCCCCCTGCAAACCTGCCTGTCGGAAACGGCCGCCCGCGGGCAGGGCGTCGTTTGCTCACGGTGGGTACGGACTGCTCCGTCGGCAAGATGTATACAACATTGGCCCTCGAACGCGCGCTCCTGAAGCGGGGGGTGAACGCCAGTTTCCGTGCCACGGGTCAGACCGGAATTTTCATCGCCCAATCGGGAGTACCCGTTGACGCTGTTATTGCCGACTTTATTTCCGGTGCAGCCGAGTGGATTTCCCCCGCGCGGGAAGATGCGGGATGGGATCTGATTGAGGGGCAGGGCTCGCTCTTCCATCCATCCTATGCCGGCGTCTCCATGGGGTTGCTGCATGGCTCTCAACCTGACGCGCTGGTCCTGTGCCATGAAGTCGGTCGATCCCATATGCGCGGACTTCCCGGCAGGTCGCTGCCTGACCTCAAAACCTGCCTTGAGGCAAACCTCCAGGCTGCACGTCTGACCAATCCGGATGTGAAGCCCGTGGGGGTCGCGCTGAACACATCCAATGTGGATAAGGAGCATGCGCAGCGCGTGTGCGAAGAGATTGAAGCCGAACTGGAGCTGCCGTGTCAGGACCCGGTCGCCATGGGTGTAGACAAGATTACGGATAGGTTGCTGGAATGCTTCGAGACCTGCGAGTTCGCATAGAAAAATTCCCCTTGGCGACGCCGTTTCGGATATCCAGGGGAGTCCGGACCGTTGCCGAAATTGTGGAAGTAGAAGTGGAAGTCGGTGGCGCCACCGGGCGGGGTGAATCTGTTCCTTATGCCCGGTACGGGGAGACCCTCGATAGTGTCGTTGAACAGATCGAGGGCGTGCAGGACGTGCTCTGGAAGGGATTGAGCCGCTCACAATTGCAGCAGGTGCTTCCTCCGGGGGCTGCCCGCAACGCTGTGGATTGTGCCCTGTGGGATCTCGATGCGAAGCTGGATCCAGGAGGGGGGATGTTATCCGACCCAAATCCCGTCGCAACCGCCCTGACCATTGGAGTCGACACACCGGATGCCATGGAAAGCGAGGCTGCCAAGCTCGCGAATGTGCCGGTGATAAAGGTAAAGGTCGGTGCTCAGCAGGCGGAGGCGTGCCTTCGCGCCGTCCGGCGCGCTGCGCCACTGCCCCGCATGATCGTCGATCCAAACGAGAGCTGGGATGTTGAGTTGCTGCAGGCGCTGCAGCCCTTGCTCGAGGAATTGCAGGTTGCCTTCGTCGAGCAGCCTTTGCCGAGTTCTGATGATGGAGGCCTGGCGGGCCTCATCCGGCGTGTTCCGGTCTGCGCAGACGAATCCTGCCACACGGCCGACGATCTGGACCGGCTATCAGGCCTCTACGATATTGTGAACATCAAACTGGACAAGACAGGCGGTCTTACTGAGGCGTTCAGGCTTCTTGAAGATGCGCGAAAAAAAGGTTTCGGAGTCATGGTTGGCTGCATGATCAGCAGTTCGCTTTCAATCGTTCCGGCGCTTCAAATTGCCCGTCATGCCGACTTCGTCGATCTGGATGGTCCTGTCTGGCTGAAGGATGATCGCGTGGGAGGCGTTTCCATAAAAAATGGCCAATTGATGCCGCCACAACGCGGTTTTTGGGGATCGAACGCTATAGTGCAGTCCGCCTAGCTGCGCGCCTTGATGATGTAGGCCACACTCACGGAAGGAAACAGAATGCATACACTCTCACAGTTAAGGAAGCGCAGCTCATGGCAGGTAACATGTGCCATCCCGGCGGCCCTGCTCGCCGGGTGCGCGGCGCCTGTAGAGCAGCCTGTCAAAGAGGCTGACATCCTGCTTCTGAACGGGATCGTATATGATGGCAGTCTCAGCGAGCCGGTTATGGCGGATGTTGCGATTGAGGATGACAGGATCGTTTTTGTCGGCGATGCCGAGGGCGCGGGCTACAAGGCCGCCACATCGCTGGACGTCAGTGGGAAAGTGGTGGCACCCGGTTTTATCGATCCGCACACACATTATGACCGCGATATCGTGCCGTGGTCCCAGGACCCGGAGCAAAGCCTTATTCTGCCGGCCATCATGCAGGGCGTGACAACGGTGTTTGTCGGCGTCGATGGCTCCGGGCACCCAGCCATCGCAGAGACACTTTCCAATGCAGACAAAAAAGGTATCGGCCCGAATGTTGCGGCCTATGTAGGTTTTGGGGCAGTCCGGAGCATGGTTCTGGGATATTCGGACAAAGCGCCTGATGCGGAAGAGCTTATTTCGATGAAGAAGCTCGTTGGAAAAGGTATGTGCGAAGGGGCGTTTGGATTTTCGACAGGTCTGTTTTATTCCCCTCAGAGCTACTCGACGAAAGATGAAGTGATCACCCTTGCCGGTGAAGCTGCTTCCCGGGGCGGCATCTATGATTCTCATTTGCGCGACGAGTCGTCCTATACGGTTGGGCTACAAGGCGCCGTCCAGGAATTGATCGATATCGGACATGCGACAAGCATGCCTGTTCACATTGCTCACATCAAGGCGCTCGGCGTAGATGTGCACGGCGAGAGCCTCGACGTCATAGGCCTCGTTGAAAAGGCGCAAGCATCGGGTCTGGCGGTTACGGCCGACCAATATCCCTGGATCGCGTCCGGCACCAGCATTTCTGCCGCCTTGCTGCCGCGATGGGCGCAGGTCGGCGGTGAAGCAGAAATGCTCGCAAGGCTGCAGGATGCAGAGCAGGGGCGGGAAATTCGTAAGGCCATGGCCGAGAACCTCAGGCGTCGCGGCGGTCCCGACTCCCTTCTTCTGTCCAATCGCGTAAAACAGGACCTGATTGGCAAGACCCTCCAAGATTTGAGCGAAGAATGGGGGCTGGATCCTGTTGAAGCCGCTGTGAAAGTGCTGGAAATGGGAGGTGCTGGCGTTGCCTCGTTCAATCAGAGTGAAGACGATGTGAAGCGCTTCATGAAACAAGCTTGGGTGATGACCTCGTCAGATGCATCCGCCGGGCATCCTCGCAAATATGCGAGCTATGCGACCAAGTACGCCAAATACGTCAAGCAGGAGAAAACCATTACAACAGCGGAATTCGTGCACTCCAGCACAGGACTGGCGGCAGATTCCCTGGGGTTGCAAGACCGCGGATATTTGAAGGAAGGGTATTTTGCAGACGTTGTTGTATTCAGTCCCGAAGATTACGCGCCACGTGCCACCTTCCTTGATCCGGAGATCCTGTCAGCGGGTGTCGTGGATGTCATCGTGAATGGCGAATTCGCTGTTCGTGAGGGCGAGCCGACGGGCTTGTCCCCCGGTCGTGGTTTGAAGCACACCCCGCTGGTGGGAACGTGCGACTAAGTATTTTCTGAAACCTGGCCCCCAGCTGATCACCAGGCTGGGGGCTCTTCTTGTGCCCGTAGTCGACGAATGGCCACAGTGGTGTTCGTGAGCGGTCTTCATCCTCATTGGGAGCCCCCTTATGGGCAAAGCCTTGTCACTCTGGTTCAACATCGTGCTTTGGAAGCGAATTCTGCTTGCCCTGGTCATTGGCGCCATCGTCGGCGGGAGCGTAGGCGATTCTATCGAGAGCATTTCATGGATCGGTGAGCTGTTCATTCGGCTTATCAAGATGCTGATCGTGCCGCTTGTCTTCGTCACCCTGGTGTCCGGCGTGGTCTCGATGCACGACCCCCGCCGACTTGGGTCAATTGGCGGACGTGCCATATTTCTCTATCTGATCACGACGGTTGCGGCGATCATGATCGGGCTTGTCCTTGCCGTCATCGTGGAGCCGGGAACAGGCATCGACTTGAGGGGGGCAACCCCGATCGATTTGCAGGCACCCATCGCGCTGAAAGATCGGTTGCTGGCAATTGTGCCGGTGAATCCCTTCGCTGCGTTTGCGCAAGCCGACCTGTTGGCGATCATCTTCTTTGCCTTGTTGACCGGCACAGGGCTGCTTTTGATCGGGGACCAGGGCAAGCCGCTTTCCGATGCCTTTCAATCTGGCTCGGACCTCATGCTCAAGATTACAGGATTGGTGATGGAGATAGCGCCTTTTGGTGTATTCGCGCTGATTGCTGTGGTCATGGGGACGAATGGGCCGAAGACGTTTGTGTACCTGTTCTTCCTGGCGGTCGTTGTGGTTCTGGGCTGCTTTCTTCAAATCGTTCTTACGCAAGTTTTTCTGGTCAAGGTCCTGGCGCGCCTTCCCGTGATGCCTTTTCTGAGGGGAGTTCGGGAAGCTCAGCTCGTCGCCTTCTCGACCTCGTCGAGTTCTGCAACGTTGCCGGCTTCCTTGTCAGCTGCCGAGCACAATCTCGGCATTCAGCCCGCGGTCGCATCTTCCGTGCTGCCGCTCGGCGCGACCATAAATATGGACGGCACGGCACTTTATGTGTGCGTCGTCACGATTTTCGCTGCACAGGCTTTTGGCATTCCACTCGACATGAGCGACTACCTCCTGATCGGTTTAACCACGACGCTCGTGTCTGTCGGCACAGCTTCTGTGCCTTCAGCGTCCCTGTTTCTGTTGGCCGCTGTACTCGACACGATTGGAATGAGTCCTGAACAGACGGCACTGGTGGTCGGCTTCATCCTGCCCTTCGATCGGATCCTGGATATGACCAGGACGGTCGTGAACATTACTGGCGATCTGAGCGTGGCCACGGTTGTCGCAAGATGGGAGAAGGAGATTGATGAAGACGTATACGTTGCGGCGCCAACGGAATAACGCCTCAAAGGAAGTGCCAGATTAACCCGGCTTGAGGAGGCATATCCTGGCGTTGAGCTTGGATGTATGGCCAAGAACGGGTTCCGATACTTCAAAACGCTACAGGACGCCGTCTTCGCAAGTGGCGGGCTGCCCATCAGTGAACCCTACCAAAAATTGCTATCTGCGATTTGAGCCAGACCAGCTGACCCAGCGGATTTCATCCTTGTGGTGGTGAGATATTCTAGGGCGAGCTAGGCGGCGCCGTGAGTTGCTCGCTGTCCTCGTAAAAAATAGAGAAGGGTTCGTATTCGTCGCACACCACCGACAGTGAGACCTAAGAATATGGGAGACAGCTGCGCACCAGCTGACCGAGATAATGGATACGCTTCATGCATCTATTCACGACCGGTTGGTGCAGAAACTCATGGATGGATTGAGAGAAACGCTGCGGCCAGAGCAGTGCTTATGTCGATACGATTGCTTGCGTGGGCAATCGTATTCGTGGTGACGATGTGGGCCGCCCCGGCTTCGCGCAGGGCCTGATCTGCGTCCCCCGCAAAGATTGCATGGACGGCGCAGCAGACTGGCGACCGCAGACCTTGGTTCAGGACAAGCTGTGTGGCGGCGATCATTGTCGAGGCAGTCGATATTGTGTCGTCTACAAGGACGGGTGTGTGATCATGCCACTGACGGAGATCCTGCAGAGTGATTTCCACATCCCGATCTCCGCGTCTTGTCTTGCTGAGGATGACATAGTCTGCGTTCGCCAGTGCCGCCATCTCGGAGACCCATTGCGTACTCTCGGAATCGGGACCGATCAGAAGGGGCTTGTCGACTTCACGAGATATCCAGGCAGCCATGACACTCGCGGCATGGCTGACCTTTGCAGGGATGTCGTAGATGTCCGACAGGGCATGCCAGCGGTGCAAGTGGGGGTCCATCGTCACGAGCCAGTCGGCGTTGGCTGAAATCAATTTTGCAAAGTGCACGGATGTGACAGCTTCGCCTTGCTGGAACATCCTGTCTTGGCGCATATAGGGCAGGTATGGGGCGATCAGCCCGACCGATGTGGCGCCAAGCGCGCGAGCTGTCTGTGCAGCAAATACAAGGGCGGCAAGTTTCGCATCGGGGTAGGACAGGCCCGCGAGGAGAATGACGTCGCGACCTTCCGGTGGAGTATCGAAGCGCAGATACGTCTCGCCATCCGGAAACCTGCGCAGGTCGATTTCAGCGGTTTCGGCATCAAGGGCGCGGGCAAGCGGCCCGGAAATCTGCGCTGTATCCTGCAAGGGCACCAGAAGCGGTTTCATTGTCTTGTCAGTTCTATGATGTCGGGATTCGCCGCGACATAGTCGATCACATAGGCGAGTTCACCGGGTGCTTCCGTGTACAGTGTATACAGGGGCTGGCCGGCCCGCACGGAGTCTCCGAGCCTGACATGCAGATCAAGCCCGGCGGTCTTGTCGTCCGGTCCACCCGCGAGTTTCGCGGCCTGGGCGAGACGGCGATTGTCGATGGAGGTTACCCGACCGGGCGCAGGCGCAAGAATGGGACGACTATGTTCTGCGAGCTCTGGTTCGCGAAACCCGCCCTGGGCCCGGCAGATGGCTTCGAATTTCGTATAGGCCACCCCGCTGTGAAGCACATCCAGGGCCATGGCCTTGCCCGCTCCCGCGTCTGCCTTTCCGACGAGTTCGAGGAGCGCCCCGGCGATCAGGCAGGCGCGGTCTGCGAGATCCGCAGGGGCATCTGGTTCGCTGCGCAGGACTGCAAGGACATCGCGGGCCTCAAGTGAGGGCCCGATGCCGCGCCCGACCGGTTGGGTGCCGTCTGTAATGACTGATTGGACTTTCAGTCCGAACTCTTTCGCAACCCTCTCGAGAAGGGCCTGCAAGGAGGCAGCTGCCGCCTGACTGCGGACCTTCGCGGTCGGGCCCACGGGAATGTCGATCACGACATGAGTGGCTCCAGCGGCGATCTTCTTTGACAGGACGGATGCGACGAGCGCTCCCTCGCTGTCGAGGTTCAGCGCGCGCTCGATCCGGATCAGAGCATCGTCGGCCGGGCTGAACTGGACGCCGCCGCCCCAGACGAAGCAACCGCCTTGCTGGTCGACGACCCGCCGCATGTTCGCAAGATCGAGGTCCACATCGGTTATGACCTCCATCGTGTCGGCAGTGCCGGCGGGAGACGTGATCGCGCGTGAAGATGTTTTCGGCATGGTCAGGCCTAGGAAGGCGCAGATCGCCACGACGATGGGGGTGGTTCGGTTGCCCGGCAGGCCGCCGACGCAATGCTTGTCAGCGATGGGTGCGCGATCCCATGTCGTCTGGTTGCCGGTATCGACCATGGCGCGCGTGAGGGCGATGGTTTCGTTGAGATCCAGTGGCAATGCAGAGCATGCCGTCACAAAGGAAGACAGATGGATGTCCGAATAGCGCCCCGCGACGATGTCGGTGATGATGGCGTGAGTGCCGGCTTCATCGAGCCGCTGGCCGAAGACCTTGCCCCGGACCGTTTTGAGCGATTCAAGCGGCGCGGGATGGCTGATGGAAACATGACAGCCTTCTGCAAGGCCGAGCAGGCGCCAAGCGGCCTCCGACAGGCCGATCTGCTGATCCGTAACGAGGTCCGTCGACGTCTGGTACAATGTTGCAATAATGGACCGGGAACCATTGGTCAGCTGCACTCGGGAATGCGCGGAAAAGCCTTCGGACCGGCAGACCGGACTGTCTGCGCGAACGAACGCCATGGCTTCATGCTGGGTATCAAGGCCGAGACGATGTGCGTACAGCACGTTCGCCAAGGGGAGCGACCCGGAAAGTTGCGCGGTCATCAGCCGAGATCCTGGGTTTCATTATGCTCCGGTACGATAACTGACCAGTCCAGTTCTTCCTCGATCCGATGGCGCAGGGCATCGGCGGCTTCGGGCTCGCCGTGGACGATGAAAGTCTGCTTCGGCGGCGCTTCAAACCCGGCCAGCCAGTCCATGATTTCATCCGCGTCGGCATGAGCAGAGAGCATGTGCAGGTTCGCAATTTCTGCGCGGACGTCATGGTACTCGCCATGAATCTTGATCTGGTCAATGCCGGCGACCATGGCCGCGCCGCGTGTGCCACCTGCCTGAAAGCCTGCGAACAGGACCGTGTTCCGGGCATCGGGCGCAAAGAATTTGAGGTGATGAAGCACCCGGCCCCCTGTCGCCATTCCGCTTGCCGCAATGATGATCTTGGGCATCGGATCATAGTCGAGTGCCTTGGAGTCTTCGCCCTCGTGGACATACTTGGCGACATGGCAGGCCCGCTTCGCCTGGTCCTTGCTCAGCCTGTGGCATTCGGGGTGTTTGCAAAAGATTTCGGTCGCATCAATTGCCATCGGGCTGTCGAGATACACAGGCAGGTCCGGTATGCGATTGGCTGCCTTCAGCTCATGAATGTAATAGAGCAAGGCCTGCGCGCGTCCGACGGCGAATGACGGAATGAGTACTGTTCCGCCGCGCTTGGCCGTGCGGTTGATGATGTCTTCCAGGGCATCCTCTGCGTCGCGATCCCCATGCTGCCGGTTCCCATAGGTTGACTCAACGAGAAGGTAGTCGGCCTGCGATATTGTGGCTGGGGTGAACATGAGCGGATCCATGGGACGGCCAAGGTCTCCGGAAAACACAATCTTGGCGGTTGGCGTTTCAAGTTCGATGATGGCGGCGCCCAGGATATGACCCGCCGTGCGGAAGGTTGCGGATATTCCTTTGGCGACGTCGACTTTCTTGTCAAAAGGCGATGTGAGAAACTGTTCGAGGGAGTTCCTTGCATCTCGTTGGGTATACATCGGCAGGGCAGGCTTGTGCTTTGAATAGCCATACCGATTGGCGCGCTCGGCTTCGCGCTCCTGCAGGTAGGCGCTGTCGGGCAACAGGATTTCGCAGAGATCGAATGTCGCTTCGGTACTATATATCGGGCCTTTGAATCCCTGCTTCACCAGCATTGGAAGATGGCCGGAATGGTCGATATGCGCGTGCGTCAGGACCACGGCGTCAATGGAGGCGGGGTCAACCGGAAGCGGTTTCCAGTTCCGCAAGCGAAGCTGCTTGTAGCCTTGGAAAAGGCCGCAATCGACGAGGATACGGGCCTCACCTGTATCCACCAGATATTTTGACCCGGTGACCGTACCTACGCCGCCCAGGAATTTGATTTGAAGCGTCATGTATTGGTGTCCTCGGTGACCGGATGGGAATGATGCGCAGAGCCGCAACGGGCCCGCTTGACGTCAGTCAATCCTATGGCTCCTGCGAGGCAGGATCACGCAACCCTGCCAGCAGAGTCAAAGGAACCGGGCTTAAGGCTGTAGAGCAGGGCGCCTAGCCCCTGAAAATAAGGGATTCATCGTTCCGCTATTTCAAATCCTATGTAAGATCATTCAGCGTGGCGTCTGACAGCACTTTTTAAGTAAGGTCGAGAGCCCTGAATAGGGGATCGAAACTGGTTGCCGTGTCGATTGTCCACATTTGTTCAAGTGCAGTCTGGATGTCTTGGGTGTCCAGGTGAATATTCGCGAAATCGCGGAACTTGACCTCAAGGTCGCCGTCGGAAATTCCAATCCGGGGAGATGTCCGGGTGCCGGCTTCCTTCTCCAGTATCCGACCGTCCTTGAGGGTGATTGTCACGCGATTGGCGAGCGACGGCATCTGAGCTGCGAGGACAGGGTCTTCATGGACCGTGACCTTGTCGATAACTTCTATGATTTGGGGATCCCCGAAGTCGGCCGCGTCATAAGTCGCACGGGTGATCTGGCCATCGACCAGGGCGCGGGCCACTGTGTAGGGCAGGCTGTGATCTGCGGTTTCCCGGGTCTCGGGCCGCCACTTTGCAGGATCCTTGGCGAGGAACTTGTAGCCGACATCCGTGGTCGCCACCTTGACGGTTTTGATATTACCAAGGTCGCCGATTTCGTCGCGCAGCCCAATGGCGCACATGACGGCCGTCTGCATTTCTCCATTCGTGGGGTAGAGCTTCGTACGTGCATGCTGAATCCGGAAATCCTGGTTCTGAGAATTTCCAAACATGTCGAAGTCCAGCACAATCGGTCCGCTGACCTGATTGAAAAAGCCCATCTCGCCTTCAAAGATTTCACTGGGGCCCGTCATGCCGTGCCGGGCAAGATAGGCGCAAAAGATGGCGTTACGCGTGGCATTTGCAGCAGAGGCGCCCTTCCATCCGGAGAGTTCCCCCGAGCGGACCTGCCGCATCGCTATATGCCCGTTCAGCGCCATACTGAGGGCGTGAACCATTTCGCCTCGTGAAAGGTGCAGCAGGCGTCCGACAGCCAATGATGCCGAGATTGTCACGTAGTTCACATGGTCCCAGCCGCGTCGGAACAGGCAGGCTGCGTCCTGCAGCTGCATCTGCACCTCATAGGCTATGATCATAGCCAGGACGAGCTCCTGACCGCAGAGGCCTTCGGCCTGGGCCACGGCGAGGCACGCGGGGATGTTGTCACTCGAATGACCCGGCTCGAGTCCGAAATAACCATCATTGAAATCGAGGAAGCGCACCATGGTGGCATTGAGAAAAGCTGCCGCTTCCGGTGTTACTTTCTTCTGGCTGAAGAGAATCGTGGATGGCCCATCAGGTAGGGTTTGGGTGTAGGCGCGTATGCTGCTGACCGGGGGAGCATGCAGCGCGCCAAGCGCGCAGCCGATGGAGTCGACTATACGTTGGCGGGCGGCGTGGATGACAGGCTCTCCCAGATCCTCGAATTTCAGGGAGAGGGCGTAGTCAACAAGATCTTCGGCGAGGGACAAATCATACTCCATCTGCGGATGTAAATTATCATGGGCGCGCATCCCTGCGCACTTTGTGCTCACTCTATCGGTTGGGGCTGGCCGCGGCGCGCCGGGCGGAGCTACTTAAGCTCGTATCAGTTGCGGAATCCCGGGCTACGTTCGTCGGCAAGGCGCAGCAGGGCAGGCCAGACGAGTCGTTCGGCCGCAACGCCACCCAGCGACTTGCTCTGTTCATCAACCACGTTCTGAACCTGACCGGCAGGATACCTCACCTTGCCACTGGATTGCGCGGCAACCTGGATGGCGCAGGAACGCTCCAGGAAGTACATATAGGTGAAGGCCTCCGCCACTGAGCGGCCCGTGGTAAGTGTGCCGTGATTACGCAGGATCATGATATTGCTTTCGCCGAGATCAGCCACCAGACGCGGGCGCTCATCATGATTCAGCGCGACTCCCTCATAATCATGATAAGCAAGCTGGCTATTCAGCAACATGGCGGATTGATGGATCGGTGCGAGACCGGTCTCCAGACAGGAGACGGCTGTTCCGGCAACGGTATGCAGGTGGATGACACATTCGACGTCCTCCCGGGCAGCATGCACAGCCGAGTGAATGGTGAACCCTGCCGCATTTACCATATGAGAGGTGGGTTCGATAACATTTCCCTCCAGATCGATCTTCACCAGCGACGAAGCGCTGATCTCGTGGAAGAGATGGCCATAAGGATTGATCAGAAAATGATGATCCGGACCCGGAATACGCGCCGAGATGTGAGTGAACACCAAATCGTCCCAACCGAACAAGGCCACAAGTCGGTAAGCGGCGGCCAGATCGGTACGAATCTCGGCTTCGGTGCGGGTGCCGGGTGATTGGCTAACTGCCTGCATCAGACTGCACCCCCTGAAGTCGAGGGGCGGACGTCAATATCGAGCAGGCGGGCGAATGATTGTCCGGAATGCATATCCCGCTCGCCTTTCCATGCCTGCGCGTTCGGGCGCACATAGGAAACCTTGACCATGTGCAGGCTGTCGACCGGTATGCGCTTGATGCTCGTCGGGTCAGTGCCGAAAAGCCGGGCGAAAAGATCGGGCCCAAGATCTTCAGAATCCTTGTATTCTTTGTACGTGTCGAAATCCTTGTAGAAGAAGTCAACGGTTACCCAGAAGGGGCCTGCATTTTTGGTCCGCACATGTCGGCAGATGTCTTTGACCTTAGGCATGTGTACGCTCCATGTCGTCTGCTTTTTTCAGGTCCACCCAACCGGTGCGCACGAGTTCAAGTCCATCCTGTACGTGTACGACATGGTTGAGGACGAATTCGTAGACTTGGCCGCGCGGTATATCTGCTGGTGTGAAGGGAAAGGCATAGCTTGGCAGCTCGATATGTCCGGGCATGGGCATGTGGAAGAAGAGAGGGTTGCAGGACTTGGCCATACGGTTGGCGAGGTCCTGGGTCGGTGCGGTTACAACGAACATGACCCCCACATCCCTCGGCGGGGGCGTGCCGGCCGGTACGGGCTGACCCGACGTGCCATTCCAGCCGTAAATGCGTAAGGAGACGTCGAAGTCACTTGTTTCCTCCGCGAAAACGCTGGCAATGCGCTGGGTTAGCAGGTCTTGCATCTGGTCGTGAAAGGCATCCAGATTGGCCAGTACGTGGGGGTCTTCGATGCCGACGATCATGATCGTCTGGTACGAACCGCTGCGTGCACCTTCCAGCTTCATTGTATAAGGCTGAGGGTTCCAGACAGATCCAGTGACCCGCGTGATCCTGTCATCAGCCTGAACATAGATTGCATCTGTTACATCCAGAATGCCGCCTGGTTCGGTAAGCCTAAGAGGATCGGTGGATTCATACAGCATGTGGGCCGACACGGTTTCCGGCGAGGTCTGGTTTCCCAGGTCGAGCGGTTCGATATCGAATGCCTCTTTGCCAACGCGCATGAGGACACCGCCTTTCCGGATGTGGACGGTACATTGCCCGCCGCATTCGGCAATCTTCGCCGCATGCCAGGATGGTCCGCTACCTGCACCGTTCATGAGGGCAACGGCAGACAGAACGGCCGTGTCCGTCGTGCGTCCCCCGAGTACGACATCGGCCCCTGCCTTCACAGCTTCAATGTACGGTTCCGGGCCCATCAACGCGACGATATGGTCGCAGGAGTCGATGACGTCATCTGCGAGCTCACCCTTTGGAGCAAGAGGTGTGATTTTTCCGTCCTTGTTTTTCTGCTTGAGCGTCTCCTTATCCTGCTCGCTGTAAAGGCAGGCGATTTTCGGCTGGATGTTCAGATCCTTGGCCACCTCGACCGCGATATCCCGGGTCCAGTTGACGCCTTGGTCGGTGCCGCTGGTCGCACACGTTCCGACGAGAACAGGGATGCCGGCGGAATAAGCCTCGGCCATGATGACCAGAAGGTCGCTCTTGACGGCTTCGCGGTTCATCTTGGAGACACCGCGCGCCAGATAGGATGGTCCACTGTCGGTCGAACCGGAGTCGACTGCAATCGCCGCCGCGCCCTGTTCGATACCCCGGCGCACGTGTTCGGGCGATATGCCAGCGCCCAGCATACCTGTCGGCACGATGATGACGACTTCGTCGTCCAGTCTTTGATAGGTCATTTCCATTTTAGCTCCAGCGCGTCCTCAAATTGCTGTTCCTCCGGAAAAAAGAGCGGGGCCGGGTGGGTATCGCGCCACGTCGTGTCAGATACGTCCGGCCCCGTCTTAGTTGTGAAGGGGCACAAGTCGGTTGGCGCCCCTGGGAGGAAGGTTTAAAATTCCAGTGTTGCAGTCAGTCCGATCTGTCTCGGCGCGCCGTATTGAACAAACAGCCCGCCTGCCACTTCGGCCTGATGTGCGCGATAGACTTCATCGGTGAGATTTCTGCCCCACAGTTTCAGTTTGACGTTTTCCGTGGGTTCATAGGTGATGTGGGCATCCAGAAGGGTGCGTGGTTCGCGAGACTCAATTTCGTTATTGGAATTGTCGTCGTAGATTTTACTTTGGTAGTTTACCTCCACGCCCATTGAGAGGGCGCCCCAATCATAGACGTCGGTCCGGTATACGCCGGAAAGGGAGGCAGCATTCTTGGGTGTCCGGCTCAGCATGTTACCCGACAGGTCGGATAAGACGCGGGTGCCGTCGGCAAGAATCTCATCCGTTTCAACGAAGTGTTCGAATGTGGCATCTAGATATGTGTAGAGCAGTCCAAATCGGAGATTGTCGGTGGCGAGCCATTGGAACTCGGTCTCGATACCCTCGATGGTGGCATCCCCGGTATCGGTGACAATGGTGGTCAAGCCGACATCCAGAGATGCATCGTCCACGGCCTGGATTGTCTGAAGATCCGAATACTCCGTGTGGAACAGAGAGACATTGGCGCGCCCCCGTCCGCCCCAGAAGTCCGTCTTGGCGCCGACTTCGTAGTTGATCACCGTCTCAGGGTCGGTGGCCAGGCGTGCTGTGTCCTCGCCCGGTTGTTCCTCGAACGCACCGGATTTGAAGCCGGTTGAAACCGTTCCGAACAGGAAGATATCCGGCGTGAGCTGGTAGTCCGTTCCGGCGCGCCACGTCCATTGCTGTTCGTCGGCGATACCCGGATCGCCAAAGGTCGTGAAATCGACTGTTGGAGTGCCGCGATCTCCTACCTGGTGACGGATGGAATATTCCTTTTGCTCGTCCGTCAGGCGGATGCCGCCAAAGACACCCCACTGATCAGAGACCTGATACCGGCCATCCACGAAAAGCCCGATGCTGTCGGTAACGTTGCGCGCGATATATCGGTTCGTGCTCGATTCCTGCGTGGCAATAATGGATTCTCGCTCGCGATCGATCGTGTCCTGCAGAGCGAACCCGCCTGCCACGAAATTGAAAGGTCCGTCAAAAGTTGTCGCGAGTCTGGCTTCGGCAGAGACCGACTCTGCGCCCTCCGCCATTACGACATTGATGCCAGGCAGGGGGAAGCCGGCGGCGGCATTCCCTGCGGGTGTCGTGCCGTCAAAATCTTCCTGCGTGGAATTATCAAGACTGCGATAGGAGACGTAGGCCGTTACTTCGGCCCAGTTAAGTGCCGTCGAAGTGTATTCCAGTTTTGTGCCCCAGGTTTCACGGCTCAGGAAGCCGGGGGAATCCGGGGTGGCTGTGTCCGGGTCATCCAGGTCTTCATAGTTATTTGGGCCCAGATTGAACCGCGCAGGGCCAGCCGCCTCGTCTTTCGTGCCATCAATCGAAAACAGGAGCGAGGATTGGTCGGACAAATCATAAAGCGCGTGGAACCTGCCAGAGATGCGCTCGTCATCGTCCAGAGGGCCACCATCGATAAGATTTGTGCGGAAACCGTCATTCTTGATCGAGCTTAGAGACAGGCGCGTACTGAGTGCGTCGCTGAGAGGTGTATTCAGGACTAGCCGGGCATCCTTCTGGCCATAATCGGCGATGGTCATCTGAGCCTTGGCTTGAAATTCATCAACAGGCTTTTGCGTGATGTAGTGGACTGCGCCCCCCACCACGTTCTTGCCCCAGAGCGTCCCTTGTGGTCCTTTTAGAACTTCCACGCGTTCAACATCGAATATGTCCACGGACAACATGGGCCCGCGGCCAAGATAAACCCCGTCCACAAAAGCAACAGATGACGGGTCAGCGCCGCCAGACTGGTTGCCGCTACCGATGCCACGGATAAAGGGGCGAGGGGCGGTCTTCGGAAAGGCATCCATCGAGATGCCAGGGGTCGCCGCAATCAGTGACTGGACGTTGTCGATCCCCTTCAGTTCGATCTCCGCACCCGAGAACGCCGTCACGGTCACAGGGACCGATTGCAGCGTTTCTTCTCGTCTTTGGGCGGTGACTGTCACAGTACCGATAACCAGTTTGTTTTCTTCCGCAGTTTCCTGCGCGTGAGCGATTGGCAGCAGGCCCGATAGTACGGCAAGCGTACCGACGCCCGCCGCTAGACGGATCGTAAGAGATTTCATATTGTACTCCTCCCAAGTACGGAATTTTTATACTCGGCAAGTCATCTGCCGGTATCTGATCCTAGGGAGGTTCCTTGCAAATTCCGGTGGTAAGAATTTTACAATTTACCGAAAAAATCCCCTGAGCGCTCAAAGCAGTGTTTGGAGTTGCCAAGACACCAAAGTCGGATACAGGCTGTATTTCGGAGGATGAGATGCGCATTGCCGGTCACTTGAACTGGATCGACGAGTTGCCGGCTGCCGCGCAAGCGGCGATCAAGGAAAGATTTGTCTATCGGGATCTGCAACCGGGCGAGCTGGTTGGCGAGTCGGGTCAGCCGTCCGAGGGAATGTACCAGGTTCAATCCGGTCATATCAAAATGCTGGCGTACAATACCGATGGCGAGCACTCCCTGATCATCATCTATATTCGTGGCAACTGTTTTGGGGAATCGACTCTGATTGCGCGCCGACCGCATCACCACACGACCATTGCCGCCAGCCCTACACGTATCGGCTTCCTGAAGCAGGCGGACTTCGATGAGCTTTATAGTCAGTACACCTCGATTCCTGAGGCGCTTTGCCGAAAGTTTGCTCGGGCGCTGAGTTCGATGATTGCCTACCGGGAGACCCAGAACCAGACCACAGTTGCCCAGCGAGTTGCCCTGGTCCTGCACAATCTGGCTGAAATCAGCGAAGCGCCTCAGCTCGGGTACTATCGGGAAATTGATGTGCCGATTACCATATCGGAAGTCTCGAGCTTTCTCGGTCTGACCCGTCAGACCGTACAGAAAGAGATTACGGCTCTGAAACGCCGGGAAGTTATTTCAAAGACACAAGGTACATGGGCGGTGCGGGATATATTGCAGTTGAGCAAACTGGCCCAGTCGCAAGAGTTCCAGTCGGACTATATCGCGTGAAATCTCATCTTTTGTAAGAATTTTGACAATGGGCGACTCATCACCTCGCCTAAGCTCGGCTCCATAAGAAAAAGAAATGCGGCCAAGCCGCTGGGGAAGGAACAAGGTTTCGCTCGTGATATCATTATTAGTTCAGCGTCGTGCGCTGTGCGCGGTCGAGTCTGCGCCAAATTCGGCGGCTCGGGTTTTCCTGTCGCTTCATACTCACCCCTGCGTGACGCGTATCGCTCGCAAGAGGTTTGTCATGTGTCGGAGGGGCTGGAATGTCTGAAGTCCGTCGCCTGTCTATGCCGACCATGCTGTCGTTCGGCTTTGGAAATATTGCTGAAGGGATCAAGAGCACGGCCTATGGGGCGTTCCTTTTGTTCTTCTATCAGCAGGTTCTAGGGCTCTCCGGTTCGCTTGCAGGTCTTGCCCTGGCCATATCCGTGCTTTCGGATGCGATCTCGGATCCTCTCGTTGGCCAGTTTTCAGACCGCTTCCAGACCAAATGGGGCCGACGTCACCCTCTGATTGCAGCATCGGCGATCCCTCTGGCGATCTCGTTTTTTCTTCTGTTCAACCCGCCGACCGACTTGTCACAGATACAGCTTTTCAGCTGGCTCGTCTGCTTTGCCGTTTTTGCGCGGATCAGTATTACGTTCTATGATATTCCTCATCTCGCGCTCGGTGCGGAAATGGCTCATGATTATGAGCAGCGGACGACACTGTTCACCATCAGTACGCTCTTCCGGATCGCCTCCGGCGCTTTGATCACCTTCACCGCCTATGAATTGTTCTTCCCGACTACGGAGCAATTTAACCCTGGCATCCTGAACCCGGAAGGATACTTCTATCTGGGTATGTTTTGCGGGCTCGGAATGTTTGTCGCAATGGTTGTCTGTGTGGTTGGAACGTGGGGCGAGATTCCATTTCTCCGGAAAAGCTCTGCACCCGGCGCGAGTGGCTTGTTCGGATTTTTCAAAGAATTTGCCAGCCTGTTTCGTAGCCCGTCTTTCCGCGCGATTGTCCTTGGCCTGTTCTTCTACCTCCTCTACGTAAACATTGAGCGTAGCCTGAACGCCTATATCGCGGTTCACTTCTGGGGGCTTCCGACCGAACTGATCAGCAAGATGTCCCTCGCCAGCCTGGCCGGAGCGATTCTGGCGTTTCCGCTGATGCGATGGCTCACAAGGGTCTTCGACAAGAAGTATTTGCTTCTCTGCGTCACAGGAATTCCGTTTATCAACTTTAACATGTTCATTTGCGGACGCCTCTTTTTCCCCGGAGTCTTCCCAGACAATGACTCGCCCGTGATTCCGTATTTCGTCGCTTTCAACTATTTCGTTGTGGGCGTGGTCGGCCTGATTATCATTTCGACGCTGAATTCCATGTTCGCCGACATCGCGGATGAATATGAGGAGATTACTGATCGTCGTCGTGAAGGCTCTCTTTTCGCAGCCCGGTCTTTCTCCGGGAAAGCCGCAGGCGCCATTGGTATCATGATAGGCGGTGTCGCGCTTGATCTGATCCATTTCCCGGAGAAGGCGGAATACGGTTCCGTGCCGGCTGAAACAATCTGGCAGCTTGGCCTGGTCTATGCGCCGCTCGCATCGCTGATGATCCTGATCACGCTCTATTTCTTCTCTCAGTACCGGATCACGCGCGTCCTCCATGAAAAGATCGTCGACACCATCAGGAGCAGACGTCGGGCGGCGCAGGCTTCAGAATAGACGATGACCGTACGTGTCGAATCCGCGCCCAGGACGCTCTATGACAAGCTGGTGGATGCGCATACGGTGCGCCCACTGGACGATGAAGCCCGAGAGGTGCTGCTCTATGTCGATCGGACGGTGCTGAACGAATATACCAGTCCGCAGGCTTTCACCGGTCTGCGCGAAGCCGGGCGACCGGTTGTCCACCCTGAAGCGGCTCTTGCCGTGGTCGATCACGTAAACTCGACGGAGCCCGGGCGTGCGGAAGATCGTAATGCTGCGAGCCGTGACATTCAGATGGCCTACTTCGCTCGCAATTGTGCGGATTACGGCATTGAGCTGTTTGATCTGTTCCACAGCCAACAGGGCATTGAGCATGTGGTCATGCCTGAACTGGGGCTGGTCTTACCAGGCATGGTGATTGCTGCAGGGGACAGTCACACGACCACTTACGGCGCCTTTGGTGCGCTTGGGTTTGGCATCGGCACGTCGGATATTGAGCACATGCTGGCGACCCAGACATTGGTGTACCGGCGTCTGAGGAACATGAAGATCGAGGTGACAGGGGACCTACCGTTGGGAGTGACAGCCAAAGATCTCATCATGGCGGTGATCAGTAAGATTGGTGCATCCGGCGCCAATGGGTTTGCCATCGAATTCGCGGGTTCCACCATTGAGGCGATGTCGATGGAAGGCCGGATGACCGTCTGCAATATGGCCGTGGAATGTGGCGCGCGCGGCGCTGTGATTGCGCCGGATGAGACCGCTTTTGCTTATCTTTCGGACAAGCCCCGTGCGCCGAAGGGAGTTGGACTGTCTGCCGCGCTAAAACACTGGATGAGCCTGACATCGGATCCTGGCGCCAGCTTTGACAAGACCGTTCATCTGGAAGCCCGCGAGATTGCTCCGATGGTCACTTGGGGCACAAGCCCGGACCAGGCCGGCCCCATAACGGATACAATTCCGGACCCAGAGAAGGAGGTCGACCCTGTGCGTCGGCGCGACTATCGCAGAGCGATAGACTATATGGGCCTCGCGCCCGGTCTACCTCTGGCCGATATCCGGATCGACCGTGCTTTTATCGGGTCTTGCACCAATGCCCGTATTGAAGATTTGCGTGCCGCTGCCGCCATCCTGAACGGGCGCACGGTCGCGCCCCACGTTAAAGCCCTGGTGGTGCCGGGATCCAGCGAAGTGCGTCGACAGGCCGAGCGGGAAGGCATTGCCCGTATCTTTACTGAAGCTGGGTTCGAGTGGCGTCAGTCGGGTTGCTCGATGTGCCTAGCCATGAATGATGACGTTGCCGCAGCAGGGGAACGGTGTGCCTCCAGCACGAACAGGAACTTCGAGGGGCGGCAGGGCGCTGGCGCACGCACGCACCTGATGAGCCCGGCCATGGTCGCCGCAGCTGCTGTGATGGGCCATCTTTGCGATGTCCGGACACTGGGAGGCGAAGATGCCGATTGAGCCCTTCATCCGCCGCACCGCACATATTGCCGCGCTGCCGGCGGCCAATATCGATACCGATATGATCATGCCGAAGGTCTTCCTGAAGGGCGTGGACAGGAAAGGGTTGGATGCAGGCGTCTTCCATGATCTCCGATTTGACGAACAAGGAAGCCCACTGCCTGAATTCGTGCTGAACCGCGCCCCTTGGGACAAGGCGGAGTTCCTTGTGGCAGGGCCGAATTTCGGATGTGGATCTTCCCGCGAACATGCGGTCTGGGGGCTGCTCCAACTGGGTGTCCGCGCCATCTTCGCCGAATCCTTTGCTGGAATATTCTTCGATAATTGCGCCCGTAACGGACTGTTGGCGGTAGAACTTAGCGCCGATAAAATCGCGCATCTCACCTCCCTTGCCGAAGCCGGCGAGAGGATCAGCGTTGATCTGGAGAACCAGAATATCTCCGCGTCCCAAGGCGATATCACCTTTCAAATCGATGAACGCCGCCGACACATGCTGATGAATGGACTCGATGCTATCGGGATGACGTTGCAATGGCGGGAAGACATTGCCGCGTTTCAGGATGCCTATCTGAACACCTGCCCGTGGCTCGTCCCCCCAATGACTGGAAAGACAATATGAACTCCCCGATCCGCAAAGTTGTTGTGACACAGAAATTCTTCGACGAGGAAGCGATTGCTTTTCTGGAGTCCAAAGGATGTGAGGTCGACATCGCCCCATTGCCCGAAGGCAAGGGGGAGGCGGATCTGGATGTGGATGATATTTGCCAGCTGCTTGCCGGGGCAGGCGGCTGGATCGTCGGTCACGCCCGCGTTACACGCGAAGTTCTGGAGGCCCTGCCGGACCTTGCGATCATATCCCGGCGCGGCGTCGGATATGAAAAGGTCGATACCGTGGCGGCAGAGACGCTCGGCAAGGTCGTCACAATCGCTGCAGGGGGGAATAATGACTCCGTGGCCGACCAGGTGATTGGCATGATGATCAGTCTGGGACGCCGCTTTCGGGAGGCGCAGAGAGCGATGAATGCCGGAAAATGGAATATTCTGGTAGGCACTGAGCTTTTCCGGAAAACGGTTGGCATCATCGGCTTCGGCCGTATCGGGCGGAGTCTTGCTCAGCGGTTGCAAGGCTTTGACGCAGAGATCCTGGTCTGCACTCCCCGTCTGGCCAGCGCGGATATCGATGCGTTCGGGTTGAAACACGTGGATTTCGAAACGCTTCTGGAGCGTTCGGACTATATTTCGGTCCATGCGCCGCTCACGCCGGAAACCCGGCACATTATTGATGCTGATGCACTTGCCAGGATGAAACCCGGCGCGGCGATTATCAACACTGCGCGTGGGGGGCTTGTGGATGACCGCGCCCTGCTTGCGGCTCTGCAAGCTGGCCAGCTCCTTGGCGCCGGGCTCGACGTGTTCGAGAGCGAGGCTGATCCCACGAGTATGCCGGTCACAGAGGCCTTGATTGACCTGCCTAACGTGATCGCCGCACCCCATTCAGGCGCGTCGACTCATGAGGCACTCCAACGTACCAATATGATCGCTGCCCAGTGTGTCGTGGATGTGCTCGACGGGAAGGTGCCCTCTATGGGCCAATGCGTGGCGGACGGGCGGAAATGAGAAGCTCTGGCTGAGGTGCCGCGGGGCGGCGCGCGATTTGAACGCTCTCTGGGACCTTCTCGCCCGTGTAAAATGGAGACATGCTCGTATTTGTCTGATGACCCAGCTGGGGCTACCCGCAGGTCAGAAAACAGGTCTGACAACACCGGTCTCTCAACCCTGCCCGATAATCGGGCCTAGCGAAGATGTGAGGACTTTAACCGTCGATTATAACTGGATACTAAGGCCCGCTAGGGTAAACGATCCCTATGAGATGTGTCTATTATCCAGCTTCTTTGGGTATTGTTGCCATTGTTCTGGCGGGCTGCGCGACTGCGCCTCCTGCTCCGACAATGCCGGATGTGCCGGTTGAGGGAGCGTATCTGTCAGAGACTCTGAGCCTGAGCCTCAAGGTCGACTGGTGGAAACAGTTTGACGATCCGACGCTGGATGCCCTGATCGAGCAGTCCTTATCCGCAAACAAGTCACTCGAGCAGGCAGCCGCAAACATACGAGTTGCCGAAGCGCTTGTGGCGGGCGCTCGACTTGACCGAAGTTATTCTGTCTTCACCGCGCTCGACGGAGATATTGGGCGAACCGCGCGACCAGGCCAGGATGTGAATGTCTCGGTTCAGGGCGAGCTTGGCGCGAGTTGGGAATTCGATGCCTTCGGGCGAATTGAAGCTCAAATTGCGGCGGCTGAATTTGATATCGAAGAGGCACGCCAGGCGCGCCGGGATATCGCGGTAATCGTTGTGAGCGAAACAGCGCTGAATTATGTGCAATTGCGCGGGGCGCAAAGGCGTCTTGCGGTCGCCCGGAAGAATGCTGATACCCAATCCGAGGGATTGGATCTGTTGCAGATGCTTTTCGACAATGGTCGGGCAACCCGGCTGGATATGGAGCGGGCAGAGGCGCAGTATCGCACAACCCTTGCCTCGCTTCCTCGCTATGAGGCCGCAATCCAGTCCTCCAGAAGCGCGCTCGCCGCGCTGATCGGACAGCCGGCGAATGCGCCCTCCGGCCTCGTGAGTGAGTTGGTTTCCGGCGCCGACGATATCCCGGAACATCGCGGTGCGATCATGACGGGATCGGTTGAAGACCTCGTCCGCCGCCGTCCGGACATCCGCGGTGCTGAAGCGGCGATAGCGCGCCAATTGGCGCTCGGTGAAGCTGCGCGTGCGGATTTGTTCCCTACGATAACCGTAAACGCGAACGTGCTGGCGCTCTTTGATGATACCAATGATATTGGCGACCTGACGAGCTTCGGATTCGGAATTGGCCCATCCATAAGGTGGGCTGGGCCCGACCTCAGGCGGGTCCGAGCGAACATTGAGGCTTCGGATGCCCGTAGCGAGGCGGTGATTGCGCAATATGAACAGACAGTGTTGAATGCGCTCAGCGAAGTCGAATCCGCTCTCTCGGAATACACGAATGAGTTGAAGCGACGCGATGATCTGCAAAGGGCGGCGGCATCAGCGCAGCGCGCGATTGAACTTGCACGCTTGCGGTTCGAAGAAGGTCTCGACGATTATCTGGATGTGCTCGAAGCTCAGAGAACTTTGTTGACGGCGGAAGATCAATTGGCCGAAAGCCGACTTCAATCATCCAATCGGGCCATCGCAGCGTATCGAGCGCTGGGTGGAATAGAAATGCCGGACGAGTATGGGGTGACCCCTGCCATCGCGTTGGAATAGATATGTTATTGAGAAATTTGCCTTTCGTATTGGTCGCTTTGGTTCTTTCCGCGCTGCCCGCCTATAGTCAAGGCGGTGGCCCGGCGAGTGTGTTTGTCGAGCCGGTTCAGGAGCGCAGCTTTGCGATGAGGATTGAGGCGTTGGGCACGCTCGAGCCCAATGAGCAAGTCGACCTGACCTTGAATGCGGCCGACCGCGTGCGGGCGATTTATTTCGATGACGGAGACCGTGTGAAGCAGGGCAAGACCTTGCTCTCCCTCGCGCAGCGTGAACAGGCCGCTCTTGTTGAGGCAGCGGAAGCAACGCTTGATGAAGCGCGGCGCCAGCAGGAAAGGCTCGCGCGTCTGGCCGACCAACAAGCTGTTTCCCAGTCCGAACTAGACCAGGCCAATCGTAATCTGGACAGCGCTGCTGCGCAGTTGCGTGCGGTACAGTCACGTCAGCGGGATCGTGTGCTGGTCGCTCCATTCGATGGGGTGCTTGGCTTTCGCATGGTCAGCGTGGGGTCTTATGTCAAACCTGGCGATGTCGTGGCGCGCCTGATTGATGATAGCGAGATGAATCTGGATTTTTCCGTACCCTCGACCTACCTGCGAACCTTGGCAAAGGGGACGGCGATTGAGGCCAGGACAGACGACCTGCCCAGGGAAATCTTTACCGGCACTGTTGCCTCCATCGACAATGCAATCGATCCGGTGACACGTTCGGTTCGTGTGCGTGCAACATTGCCCAACCCGGATCGTGTTCTGATATCGGGAATGTTTGTGCAGGTAACCTTGGTGGCAGATCCGCGACAAGCCTTGTCGGTTCCGGAAGAGGCCATACAGCCGGTTGGACCTCGCACCTTTGTGTTTGTGGTTGAAGCGGAGGGAGACCAACTGGTCGCTCGCCGAAAGGAAGTGACGCTTGGGCTGCGCCAAGAGGGTCATGTAGAGGTGCTGTCTGGTTTAATGGCGGGCGAGAATGTCATTACCGAGGGTATTATTCGCGTTCGGGAAGGTGCCGCCGTAGAGGTCCGTGACCAGTCAATGCTGCTTCCCAAGGCGGTGAGTGGCAAGAATGGCAGTGGCGGCACGGCAGGATCTGCTGCCTCTTCGGGCCGCTAGCTATGTTGCTGTCGGATACATCGATCAAGCGCCCCGTATTTGCATCGGTGCTGGCGCTTATTCTCGTGATCTTCGGCATGGTCGCTTTTGATCGCCTGCCCTTGAGAGAATATCCGGATATCGATGCGCCGATTGTCTCCATCAATACGAGTTATCCGGGGGCATCTGCGAGTGTCGTAGAGACACGTATCACCCAAATTATTGAAGATCGTATCGCGGGTGTTGAAGGCATTCGCTACATCGATTCCAATTCGAGCGATGGCCGCTCGCGCATAAGCGTGGAGTTCGGGATCGATCAGGACATTGATGTGGCCGCGAACGATATCCGCGACCGGATTTCGGGCGTGCTTGATAATCTTCCGGAAGATACCGACCCGCCAGAAGTCGAAAAAGCCGACTCCAATGATGACGTCATCATCTGGTTGAACCTTGCCAGTGAGGCAATGACTACTCCGGAACTGTCTGATTACGCTCAACGATATCTGGTCGACCGGTTCTCCGCCCTTGATGGTGTTGCGCGCGTGCGGGTGGGCGGTTCACGAGACTATGCGCTCCGGGTCTGGATTGACCGCCGAGCATTGGCGGCACGCAACCTGACGGTGGCCGAGATCGAGCGGGCATTGCGTAGCGAGAATATCGAAGCGCCGGCAGGCAGCCTTGAATCCGAGAAACGCACATTCACCGTACGTATTGACCGCACCTTCAAGACGCCAGAGGAATTTTCCGCCCTGGTGATCGCCGAGGGAGATGACGGATATTTGGTGCGGTTGGGAGACGTGGCGCGGGTTGAGCGTGGCACGGTTGAAGACCGCAATATGTTCCGGGGCAACGGTGTTCCAATGGTCGGGCTCGGCATCATCAAGCAATCAACCGCCAATACGGTCGAAGTTGCAGCCGGAGCACGGGAACTTGCCGACCGACTGAACGAAACGCTTCCGGAAGGCATGGTGATTGCGCGGAGTTTCGACAGTTCGGTGTTCATCGATGCGTCCATACGCGAAGTCTACATGACGCTGGCCATCGCGGTGGCGTTGGTGACCTTGGTGATATTCATGTTCTTGGGCAGTGTTCGGGCGACCATCATTCCGGCCATCACAGTGCCTATTTCAATTATCGCGACATTCATCGTGCTCTATGCGCTCGGCCTGTCAGTCAATTTGCTGACGCTGCTTGCGCTTGTTCTCGCAATCGGACTTGTCGTGGATGATGCGATTGTCGTGCTGGAGAACATTGTTCGTCGCATCGAGGAAGAAGGTGAGACGCCGCTCGTTGCCGCATTTCGGGGCACGCGGCAGGTTGGCTTTGCGGTCGTGGCCACGACCCTCGTGCTGATCGCGGTGTTTGTCCCGATCACGTTCATGCAGGGCGACGTCGGGCGCTTGTTCACGGAATTTGCCCTGACCATGGCCGCCGCCGTCGCATTCTCCAGCATCCTCGCCCTGACGCTGGCACCCATGCTTGCCTCCAAGCTCCTGAAGCGGGAGAAGAGTACCGGACTGTTCGCGGCCATGCCCAATGCCATCGATCGGGGATTCGGTCGTCTCCGCGCCGGATATGGCTGGATGCTGGACCGTCTGATCATGAGGCCAATTGTAGTGGGCCTCATTCTGCTCGGTCTTTTTGCAGGGGCTTACGGCCTGTCGCAGACCATTGAGCAGGAATATGTCCCGGTCGAAGATCGTGGGGCATTTTTCGTAAGCATTCGCGGGCCTGAAGGGGCGTCCTATGAATACATGGAACGCTATATGGATGAAATCGAGCGCCGATTGATTCCGTATACAGAGAGTGGTGAGGTGAGCCGTCTCTTGTTGCGGGCGCCCGGTTTTGGCAGTTCCTCCTTCAATCAGGGTTTCGTTGTTGTCGTGCTGGATGACTGGGGCAGGCGTCGACCGGCGAATGACATCATTGCTGAGGTAAATGGTAAGCTGTCCGACCTGCCAGGCATTCGGGCATTCGCCATCATGCGGCAAGGGCTGGGCGGGGGCACTGGCAAGCCAGTGCAATTTGTCCTCGGCGGGCCTTCCTACGAAGTACTGACGGAATGGCGAGACCAGTTCATCACGGCGCTTGAAGAGGACAATCCAGGCCTTGTCGACATTGACTGGGACTACAAGGAGACCCAGCCGCAATACCGGATTCAGGTGGACTATGATCGCGCGGCTGATCTCGGTGTGACGGTGACCGATATCGGGGTGACACTTCAGACCATGCTCGGCTCTCGGCGCGTGACCACGTATATTGATGATGGCGAAGAATATGATGTCATCCTCGAAGGCATGAGATCGGAGCAGAACACACCGAATGATATCCAGAATATCTATGTGCGCTCGGCTCGGTCGGGCGAGCTGATCCCATTGTCCAATCTGGTGACAATTCGTCCGATTGCGGATAGCCCGACTTTGAACCGGTACAACCGGGTGCGGGCAATCACCATTGAGGCGGGGCTTGCAGAGGGTGCGTCGCTCGGCACCGTGCTCGACGCCATGCAGGCCAAGGCCCGCGAAGTGTTGCCGCAGGAGGCCACATTGGACTTCAAGGGGCAATCCCTCGATTTCAAGACGTCTGGCCAGTCACTCATATTCGTATTCATCACGGGCCTGGTGATCGTATTCCTCGTGCTTGCCGCGCAATTCGAAAGCTACCGTCACCCAATCATTATCATGTTGTGCGTACCCGCCACACTGGCCGGAGGGATGCTTGGTATCTGGCTGACGGGAAACTCCCTGAATATCTACACGCAGATTGGTCTGATCATGCTGATTGGCTTGGCGGCCAAGAATGGCATCCTGATCGTGGAGTTCGCGAACCAGCTGCGTGATGAAGGCCGACCCTTTTACGAGGCCATCAAGGAAGCATCGCTCGCGCGCTTCAGGCCAATCGTGATGACGAGTTTGACCACGGCTGCCGGGGCGCTCCCGCTGATCCTGTCGAGCGGGGCCGGTGCGGAAACGCGATCTGCGATTGGCATCCTGATCCTGTTCGGAGTCATAGCGGCCGCTCTGGTGACGGTGTTGTTCGTGCCGACGGCCTACGCGTTAATCGCGCGTGGGTCTGGTTCTCCTAATGATGTGGCTAACAGGCTCGAATCCGAAAGCCGCGAGGCGGACGGCTCGGCCATACATGCCGAATAGACATCGTTGTTAGCCGAGGGGGTGAGATTGTGGAGCATTCACCCGCAATATCCAGGTCACGGCATCGCTTCTCCTGAAGGCATAGCTCTCAGCTATTCGATGGCGATAGCTCGGTGGGAAAAGGGCGAGTCCACCTTCGTCCCGAAGGACGATTGGGCGCATCTAATAATAACTCTATTCAAATAGATTAATCAAATATACTCTCACCATATGCCTGGGCCAGAGACTCGGGGTGAAAATGGACTACTGGGAGGAAACATAACAATGAAACAGATAGCTATATTGGCTGCTGCCAGCACCATCGCCATCGTGGCGAGTGGTCAGGCCAGTGCCCAGGAGCAGAATGAGCCAGACCAGGTCAAGAAGCTGGACCAGGTGACAGTTACAGCGGTCAAGCGCGAACAGGACCTCAATGATGTCCCGGTCTCGGTGACGGCCTACACTGCGGATATCCGCCAGGAACTCGCGCTTGAAAGCCTGTCGGATTTTGCCCGGTTCACGCCTAGCCTTGCCTTCTCAGCGGGCGACGACCGCGTCTTTATTCGAGGCGTAGGCCGCCAGACAAACACCAATGGTTCGGATCCGGGCATTGCGACCTATTCGGACGGGATCTATGATTCTTCGACATCGGCCGTGTCGAGAAGTGATTTCTTTGTCGAGCGCGTGGAGGTGCTGCGCGGCCCTCAGGGCACACTGTACGGTCGCAACTCGATCGGGGGCGCTATCAATGTCATTTCGAAGCGGCCGACGGATGAGTTTTCGGCGGATGCGAGATTTACGGTCGGCAACTTCGATACAAAGGCGGTTGAGGCCAGCATATCCGGACCTTTGAGCCAGCGCGTACGAGCAAAGCTGGGCGGATCGTACCGCAATCAGGATGAAGGCTATTTCGATAATGTTGCCGGTGGACCGACCGAGGCAGGAGCGAATGAAAGCTCGTATCTGGAATTGCAACTTGATGCGGATGTAACCGATACGCTCTCAGTCTGGTTCAAGGCTGATACAACGGACGCGACGTTTCGCAACCGTACAACCAACCTTGCGAGCCCTTATGACATGTTCCCGTTCCCGTCAGGATACCTTACACCGGGGGCTGCTTTCGGCTACCTGACGCCGGGCTATACGCAGGAAGGAGACGCCACCAGCAATCCCGGCGCCTCTGATATTCGCAAGTTCAGCGTGGATACACCGACGCGTTCCGAGATGGGTGACGCTTACGGTCTGGCGACCATTGCGACCTGGAGTCTCCCGACGATCGATATCAAATACATGGGCGGATATCGAACCTATAACTACGACTCGATGCGGGACGATGATGGCACGAGCATGACTTCATACACGTATCCCCTCGATCCTGCGAACATAGCCGCAGGCGAGGTACTGACCGGTGGACCGAACTGCCAGTGGCTGATTGAGAATATTGGTCCGGTCTGTAGTGCGGCAACCATCTATCCGTCGCGTACTTTCGGTTACATTGAAGACCGGTCTTTCTGGAGCCACGAAGTGACGGCCCAATCAACAGGCGAGGGAGATGTCTGGTGGATTGTCGGTGCTTATGCGTATGAAGAGGACTTTCATCAGGAGTCGCATTTTGGGAACAATGCCCAGCCGCAAATTCTGGCACCGCTTGCTGCAGTTGCAAATCCGGATGGCGATTATGTTACCGCCCTTTCAGAACTGAAAACGGAATCCTACGCGCTTTTTGGCCAGGTGGATTATGATGTCACAGACACCGTCACACTGACGGGAGGGCTGCGGTATTCCATGGATGACAAGTCGGGCTCTGAGATGCTGCGGGTCATTGGCTATGGCGTGGTCCCCGGTTTCTCATTGGGAGGTTCCGGGTCACTCACGCCTGCACTTGACCTGACGGCAGCAAGCGTTTCGTACGCGTCGGCGCAGGGGGTTGCCAGCGATGTGACGATTGACCCCGTAACGGGATTGGCGAGACGGCAGCTCGACAATTCGTGGAATTCACTGTCCGGCGTTGCAGGCGTTCAGTGGCGACCAACGGACGATACGAATTACTTCTTCCGTTACAGTCGCGGCTACAAATCGGGTGGATTTAATGCCGGTGGGATCAGCCAATATCCACAGACCGATGAGGAATTGCTGGATGCCTATGAGGTCGGCGTGAAGAAGGGCTTCGGCAATACGCTTCAGCTTAATGCAACAGCCTACTTCTATTCCTATGATGGGCTGCAGGTGCCACTCGACGTTCAGGAAAATGGAATCAGGCTTACGCGCTTCTTCAATATTGAGGAATCGCGCGCTCAGGGTCTTGAGCTTGAAGCGCAATGGACGCCGACAGATGACCTGCGTTTCCTGTTCAGCTACGCTTATAATGACTCTGAAGTCCGTGATGCGTGTTGTTTTGTCGATGTGGCGGATCCACTTGCCCTGCAGCCTGGTGCCAAGCCAGTCGGTGCAGCCGATTTGAGTGGGAACCAGCCTCAAAGGCTTGAGGGACAAATGCTGCCGCGCACAGTGCCCAACAAATTCGGACTGAATGCCAGTTATGATGTTCCGCTGGACGTGTATGGCGATCTGACAGTGTCAGCCAACTTCTCATGGCTTGATGAAACGTATCACGGGATATTCAACCGGTCCTACACTCAGACCCCTTCCTATGAGCAAGTCGATCTGATTGCGGTGTGGACCAGTCCAGAGGACAAGTACCGCGTCGTGGGCTATGTGAAGAATCTGGCTGACGAGCAGGGCTTTGATGGTTCGACAGGGGCTGTGAGCCTTCTGCCGGCGGGTGTGACGCAAACCTACTACCTGACGGCACCACGCACGATAGGCGTGCAGCTGCAGCTGCATTTCTAGTACGCGGCATGGAGCAGGCTGTGACCGTTAGTAAAGCGAAGGTCCCGTGGACGACAAAGTTCGTCTACGGGGTCGGGACGATTGCGTTTGGTATCAAGGACAATGGCTTCAATGCCCTCCTGATGATCTACTACAATCAGGTCATAGGCCTGCCGGCGGCCTGGGTTGGCTCTGCGATCATGATTGCCATGGTTGCGGATGCCGTGCTCGACCCGATCGTGGGTCAATGGTCGGACAGCCTCAGGAGCAAATGGGGACGGCGGCATCCATTCATGTATGCATCCATTATCCCCGTGAGCATTTTCTATTTGCTGCTCTGGTTGCCACCATCCGGGGTCTCCGACCCTGTCCTGTTTGGATACCTCTTGTTGATCGCAAGTGCTACGCGCATTGCCATCGGCGTCTATGAAATTCCATCGACTGCCCTGCTGGCGGAGTTCACGCAGGATTATGACGAGCGCACGGAACTCGTCGCCTTTCGCTTTTTCTTCGGCGTTGTCGGCGGCATCCTGATGGCGATTTTCATCTTCAGTGTGATCTTTGCCAATGAGCCTACGGCTCCGGGAGGGATACTCGACCCAGTCGGCTATATTAAGTACGCCTGGATCGCAGCTCCCCTAATGGGTATTGCCATTTTCGTATCCAGTATCGGAACACATAACCGTATAGCCTCACTACCGTCCCTGCCTGTGCCCGAGCCACAAAGCCTTATCCAGACGGCGAAAGAGATGGCTGGGACATTGTTCCACAGAGTAAACGCGCCGATTTTGATCGGCAGTATTTTTGGGTCGATGGCCGGCGGCCTGAACGCAGCGCTGACGATATATATGCAAACCTATTTCTGGGAATTGTCGGCCAACAAGATCGCATTCCTGACCGCCAGTGGCCTGCTTGGTGTTGTGCTAGCTTTCATAATCGTTCTTCCGCTCTCAAAATCGTTCGGGAAGAAGTGGACGACCTTGTCGCTCTACGCGCTCACACTTGTCGCGATTGTAACGCCGGTGGCCTTGAGGCTGATCGGGCTGTTCCCAGCCAACGGTCATCCAGCGCTCGTGCCGCTATTGTTTTGCTTTTCCATGATAGTCGCCATGTCGGTCGTGGCAGCCGCTATTCTGACCGTTTCGATGGTGGCCGATGTAACTGAACAGATACTGCTATCAACGGGGCGAAAGTCCGAAGGCCTCATTTTCTCTGCAACAGCCTTTGTGAGCAAGACCGTATCCGGCATGGGCATATTGATGTCTGGCCTGATCCTTACCTTTGTCGCCTTTCCGCAAGATGCAATACCTGGCGCCGTCGATGCATCTACCATCGATAATCTCGCTATTGCTTTTGCAGTTGCCACATTGGGATTCACAAGCGCGGCATTGGTCTGCATGGGCTTCTACCCTGTCTCTCGTGACGGGCATCAATCGGCCTTGGATGAACTCGCCCGCCAACAGGCGAATGGATATGAAGACCGCAAGGAGACGGCATGACTGTCAGATATCAAGACAAACGAGGCAATGCGGGGATATATGTGCGGGATTCGTCCAGTGTGTTTGATCCAGTTTGCCCCACGTCGTAATTTTCCCTTGTCATACAAAGCTGGATTCATTGTTCCCAGACGGAGAAAATTGAAATGGTAAAACGCCCCAAAACTGAAACAAAAAAACCTGCCGGGGGCGTAGGGGATCAACGCGTTGCGGAGATCAAATATCCGCGACGAACAGAACGCCGCAAGCGTACGAGGGCAAAGATTCTCGAAGTTGCCGCGAAGCAGTTCAGCGAAACCGGCTATGGGGCGACCACGATGCAGAATATCGCCGATGCAGCAGATGTTCATGTCACAACCCTGTTTATGCATTTCAAAGCGAAGGGTGATATTGCACTGAATCTGGCGGCTTTGAGTATCGATGCGTTCCGGCGTCGCGCGTTTGACGCCCGGGAAACAGTAAGTGTGTTTGACTTTGTGCGTCAGGAGGCGCTTGCCGTCGCCAAGGCATTGAAGAGTCGGACCAAGTCTGACTTGGGTTTATGGAGTGCTCTTTACAGGGATAAAGATTTGGCTTTTGCCTGGTCTGAGTATGACCAGGAGCAGAAGTCGGTGGTCGCGGACTATGTTGCGACGACGTATGGGTTTGATCGCGAAGTGGATTATCGGCCCGATATTGTCGCATCTCTGCTCCTTACGAGTGCATTTCTGCCTCATCGCCGGTGGCTGGAAACATCAAGCCAAGTGAATCTGACGCATGAGATTGCAGCTGCGATGGACACTGGCGAAAGTGCCGCCCGGCATATTCTGGAGCCACTCCCGTCAACTGCGCTGTAAGTACGAGAGCCGACCCAAGTGTGACTGGACGTTGGATAATTGTCGCAGATGAAATATCTTCCTCATTCACATTCATATCTGAAACAATTTACAATGCCGGAATAAGCGACACGTAATGACGGAAGCCCCATACAAAGCACCTGCCCTGGAAAAGGGGCTAGATATTCTGGAGTGCCTTGCCGGACTCAGGACGCCTCAGTCCATTTCTGATATTGCTCGCTCCCTCGGCCGGTCCCGCAGTGAGATCTATCGGATGGTGGTTGTCCTCGAAATGCGCGGCTATGTTGAGCGGACTGATGATCCGGAGAAGCTTCAACTCTCAAACCGGTTGTTTGAAGTCGGGATGCGCTCTCCGCCCAAGATGGATTTGCACGAGGCGGCACTGCCGGAAATGTCGGCGCTTGCTTCCCGTATGATGCAGTCCATTCAACTGGCTGTGGTGAGTTCTGACCAGATTGTGGTGATAGCCCGGACTGAGAGTCCCGACGATGTCGGCTTCAGTGTCAGGCTGGGGCACCGTCGCTCTATCATGAAATCGGCTTCAGGCCTTGTGCTTTTCTCGTTTGCCACCCCTGCGTATCGCGCGAAGATGCTCGAAGACCTGGCGGAAAGCGGCGCACAGCCTTCGGATATGGAATACCTGCAGGCAAGCGCTCATCAAGTACAGGAAACAGGGTATGCCTGCATGCCATCGCGGATGGTTGATGGCGTGACCGATATCGGCGCTCCGATCTTCGATTCCACGAGTCATGGCGCAGTTGCGAGTCTCACTGTCCCGTTTGTCGTGACCCGCCGCGCGAAGGTTTCCCTTCAGGAAGCACCGGGGCTCGTTGCAGAAGCAGCCCAGCGTATCTCCGCCACGCTGGGATATTCACCGGTCAGCACATCCTAGTCGTAATGAAATACTTCTTCCATTGGCGCCCACCGTTCACCGGGCGAAGCTGACTTCAGGGGCGTCTGGCAGGGGTCTGTGAGAGCCCACCATTTTCTGGTTTCAGGATCTTCCCCCATCTTGGCCATATCGGCGTCATGGTCGGTGCCGTGATATTCATATATCCCGACCAGAAGCTGTTCGGGTTCGCGCAGGAAGATGCTGTAATTACGAATATTACAGGCGCTTATCTGCTTCAGGATTGCGGGCCACGCATTAGCGTGAAGTTCCTTGTACTCACTCATTTTCTCTGGGTTGAGCCCGATCATGAAGGCTTTGCGCTCCATTCTGGGTTCCTCCTTGTTGTTTCGGCGATCTGGCGCTTTGCGCCTCTCCCTTTTTCCATACTCTCTCATACTGTGGGCGTTGAGAGCGCATATCAGCTTTTCGCATAATTCCGTCGCGTCAAGATTTGTTCATATACAAACAACCCGCTTGCATATGAAACAGACTTCCGTAATAAGTAAAGTCGAACGACCCATTCAGAGGTCGAAAAAGGGAGGAGTTCCATGATGAACAGCTATCGCTGTGGGGGCAACCGAACCCGGCTGCACCAAGGTGGGGCCCATGCCTGAGAGGATTCAATATCATCCGACCTCGGAAAGCCTGAGCGCCCATACTGCGCCGGACTGGTTCAAGGATGCGAAGTTCGGCATCTTCATTCACTGGGGCCCGTATTCCATCCCAGCTTTCGCGCCACACAAGACTGCTATTGATCAACTCGATTCGGCTGATGAGAAGCAGGGATTTGCGAACACCCCCTATGCAGCCTGGTACCAGAACACGATGCTTTTTGAGGATGGTGCGACGGCTGCGTATCATCGCGCGACGTATGGGGAAGATTATTCCTATGAGCGGTTCGGCGAGGCGTTCAATGCGGCGCTGGAGGGGTGGGACCCTGTTTCCTGGGCGCAGCTCTTCAAGCGGTCCGGGGCGCGCTATGTGGTTCTGGTCACCAAGCATCATGATGGCTTCGTGCTGTGGCCAAGCGATGTTGAGAACCCCAACAAGGCGGGCTGGCACGCGACGCGCGACGTGGTAGGAGAGCTTGCCGCTGCGGTGCGGGCCGAAGGGCTGAAGTTCGGGGTGTATTATTCCGGCGGGGTGGACTGGACGTTCAAGCACAAGCGGATCGAGAGCTTTGCCGATTTCATGGTGTCGATGCCGGGCGAGGCGGAAGGTTATACAGCTTATGCCAATGCGCATTACGATGAACTGATCGAGCGCTACCAGCCGGACTATCTGTGGAATGACATCGCCTATCCGAGTGCGCAGGCCTCGTTCGATATCCTGGCGAAATATTACAACACGGTCCCTGAGGGGCTGACCAATGATCGCTGGATCACGCCGGACGGGATCTTGCCCGAGGGAGCGTTCGACAAGCCTGAAGGCCTGACCGGCCTGTTGCCCCCGATGCCGCAGGTGTGGGATGCGCGCACGCCGGAATACGGCATGTTCGACCGTATCCTGCCCTTCCAGTGGGAGACGACGCGGGGCATGGGGCACTCGTTTGCATATAATCGGAACGAGACGGATGAAGACTATATCACCCGTGATGGCATAGCGGCCATGCTGGCGCGGTCTGCCTGCTTCAATGGCAATGTGCTGCTGAATGTCGGCCCGCGGGGGGATACGCGTATCCCGCCTGGCCAGGCCTCCCGGCTTGAGGCCGTCGGCGCCTGGCTTGGGGCTGTAGGCCCGGCGATCCAGGATACCCGGCCGGTTGCGCTGCCGGAGACCGAAGTGGCGGGTGTCCCCATCGGGGCGACACGCAATGGCAATACGCTGTACCTGCACCTGTTCGGGGTACCGGGTGCGGTGTCGCTGGATATCCGGCTGCCAGAGGGCGTGGCTCAGGTCCGGTCGGTCAGACAGCTTCAGGGCGCGGTCACCGACTGGTCAACCGAGGCAGGCACCCTCCACATCACCGTCCCCCAATGGGCCGACACCGCCGTCCAGATCCTTGAAATAGAGGACAAGGGATGATTATTGGCATTCAGGCCCGCGATATTCGGTTTCCGACGTCCCGGCACAGTCATGGGTCGGATGCCATGAATCCGGACCCCGACTATTCCTGTGCTTATGTCACGCTAGAGATGAGCGGAGGTGATCCAGACGGCAATGGCCTGACCTTCACGATCGGGCGAGGCAATGACCTTTGCGTCGCGGCGATCAAGGGGCTAGGCAGGCATCTTGTTGGGCGAACCCTCGATGAGTTTGAAGATGATCTTGGCCTTGTCTCCCGCCTGCTGTTGAATGATAGCCAGTATCGCTGGCTCGGGCCTGAAAAAGGCGTCGTTCACCTTGCTGCAGCAGCCTTGATCAATGCGGTCTGGGACGCGCTGGCCAAGCGTGCTGGCATGCCTTTATGGCGGTACGTGAGTGACATGTCTTCTGAGCGTATCGTCTCGGCGATCGATTTCCGCCATATCAGCGACTACCTGCCTGAAGCTGAAGCTCTTGAGCGCCTTTCACAGCAGGCCGACAGCAGGGCGGGCCGGATTTCACAACTGCTTCAAGATGGCTATCCGGCCTATACAACGTCAGCCGGCTGGATCGGATATTCCAACGCAGAGATCGTGCGTAGGCTGAAAGAGTCTTATGCGGAAGGCTGGCGTCACTTCAAAATCAAGGTTGGCGGCGACCTTGAGGGTGATTTGCGGCGGTGCGCGCTGTTTCGGGAAACGCTCGGGCCCGATGTCCGTCTTAGCGTCGACGCCAACCAGGTCTGGAATGTTGAGAGTGCGGTCCAAGCCATCAAGGCCATGGCGCCATATGATATTTACTGGGTGGAAGAACCGACAAGCCCGGATGACGTGCTGGGGCATAAGGCGATCGCCGAGCAAGTCGCGCCGATCCTCCTTGCCACGGGTGAGCACGCGCATAACAGGGTGATGTTCAAACAGTTTCTCCAGGCTGAGGCGATAGGTTTCTGTCAGATCGATTCCTGCCGATTGGCCGGGGTGAATGAAGTTATCGCGGTCATGCTGATGGCGGACAAGGCCGGGATCCCGGTTTGCCCCCATGCGGGCGGGGTAGGTCTTTGTGAATACGTCCAGCACCTGTCAATGATCGACTATGTCTGTATCTCAGGCACGATGGACGGCAGGGTGATTGAGCACGCCGCCCATCTTCATCAGCATTTCCAGAACCCGATCGAAATCAGGGAAGGCCGCTATCTCGCGCCATCCGCGCCAGGGTACTCGGTCGACCTCTGGCCTGAAAGTGCAGCCGACCATGAATTTCCCTCTGGGAAGGTCTGGGCAGAAGAGATGGCAACATGATGGATGATGCCCCCCAGATGAGCGACAAGGCGGCGGCTTATGCTCCAACAGCCGAGAGCCTGCGCGCACATGCTGCGCCGAACTGGTTCCGGGATGCGAAGTTCGGCATCTTCGTTCATTGGGGGCCGTATTCCATACCGGCCTTTGCACCGCACAAGAGAGCCATGGACCAGCTAGGCGATGCTGGAGGTGAGGTTTCATTTGCAGATACGCCATACTCGGAATGGTACCAGAACACGATGCTTTTTGAGGATGGTGCGACGGCTGCGTATCATCGCGCGACGTATGGGGAAGATTATTCCTATGAGCGGTTCGGCGAGGCGTTCAATGCGGCGCTGGAGGGGTGGGACCCTGTTTCCTGGGCGCAGCTCTTCAAGCGGTCCGGGGCGCGCTATGTGGTTCTGGTCACCAAGCATCATGATGGCTTCGTGCTGTGGCCAAGCGATGTTGAGAACCCCAACAAGGCGGGCTGGCACGCGACGCGCGACGTGGTAGGAGAGCTTGCCGCTGCGGTGCGGGCCGAAGGGCTGAAGTTCGGGGTGTATTATTCCGGCGGGGTGGACTGGACGTTCAAGCACAAGCGGATCGAGAGCTTTGCCGATTTCATGGTGTCGATGCCGGGCGAGGCGGAAGGTTATACAGCTTATGCCAATGCGCATTACGATGAACTGATCGAGCGCTACCAGCCGGACTATCTGTGGAATGACATCGCCTATCCGAGTGCGCAGGCCTCGTTCGATATCCTGGCGAAATATTACAACACGGTCCCTGAGGGGCTGACCAATGATCGCTGGATCACGCCGGACGGGATCTTGCCCGAGGGAGCGTTCGACAAGCCTGAAGGCCTGACCGGCCTGTTGCCCCCGATGCCGCAGGTGTGGGATGCGCGCACGCCGGAATACGGCATGTTCGACCGTATCCTGCCCTTCCAGTGGGAGACGACGCGGGGCATGGGGCACTCGTTTGCATATAATCGGAACGAGACGGATGAAGACTATATCACCCGTGATGGCATAGCGGCCATGCTGGCGCGGTCTGCCTGCTTCAATGGCAATGTGCTGCTGAATGTCGGCCCGCGGGGGGATACGCGTATCCCGCCTGGCCAGGCCTCCCGGCTTGAGGCCGTCGGCGCCTGGCTTGGGGCTGTAGGCCCGGCGATCCAGGATACCCGGCCGGTTGCGCTGCCGGAGACCGAAGTGGCGGGTGTCCCCATCGGGGCGACACGCAATGGCAATACGCTGTACCTGCACCTGTTCGGGGTACCGGGTGCGGTGTCGCTGGATATCCGGCTGCCAGAGGGCGTGGCTCAGGTCCGGTCGGTCAGACAGCTTCAGGGCGCGGTCACCGACTGGTCAACCGAGGCAGGCACCCTCCACATCACCGTCCCCCAATGGGCCGACACCGCCGTCCAGATCCTTGAAATAGAGGACAAGGGATGACACGAGCCACATTCCCAGACATGCCAGATTACGGGCTCGGTGCTGCCGGGCTTGGAAATCTCTATACTGAGGTTTCGGACGATGATGCCCAAGGCGCACTCCAGGCGGCACTGGAAGCGGGGCTGCGCTATATTGATACCGCCCCATTTTATGGTCACGGCCTCAGCGAGCAAAGGGTCGGTGCATTCCTTCAGGCTTCTGGCGCCAGCCCGGTGATATCGACCAAAGTCGGTCGTCAGTTAAGGCCGGCGGGTAACCAGCCCATTCCAGATAATGGCTTCGCCTCGCCAGCTCCCTTCATTCCAAAGTTTGACTATTCTGCAGAAGGGATACGCGCCTCCTTTGCTGACAGCCAGAAACGGCTCGGAGTCCGATCTGTCGATATACTTCTGCTGCACGACATTGGTGAAGTGACTCATGGCGCCGCACATCAGGAGGTTTTCGACCAAGCCATTACGGAGGCGCTGCCGGAAATGGCTGCCTTGAAAGCGGAAGGTAAGACCAAGTGGATCGGGCTCGGCGTTAACGAGATAGAAGTGTGCCAGCAAGTGCTTGACCGCATGGATCTCGATGTCTTGCTGATTGCCGGTCGTTACACCTTGTTGGAGCATGCGACATCTGCGCCATTCCTGGATGAATGTCATCGCCGCAATGTGAAGGTCATCATTGGTGGGGCATTCAATTCTGGCCTGCTCGCGGCATCGGATGATGAGCCGTTGCGATATGACTATGCTGAAGCTCCCCTTTGGGCGATAGAGCGTGTCCAGCACCTTCGAGACTTTTGCGCGGCGTATGATACGGCCCTGCCGGCAGCCGCGCTTCAGTTCTGCCGCGCCCATCCGGCGGTTGTTTGTGTCATACCCGGTGCCCGTAACGCCGCGCAAGTTCGCCAGGTGGTTGGCTGGACGCAGTCGCCGATTGACCCCCAGTTTTGGGATGCGCTGAGGGAGCGAGGCTTGATCTCTCCCGACGCGGTGGTGCCATCATGAACAGCAAGATTGATACCCATATGCACGTCTGGAAGATGGCCCGTGGTGATTATGACTGGCTGACACCGGACCTGAGTGGGATCTATCGGGATTTCGGGATTGATGATGCTTGGGGAGACGCAGCCAAAGCGGGCGTTTCAGGTGTCATCCTTGTTCAGGCAGCAGCCACGGCGGCTGAAACAGATTACATGCTGTCCATTGCTGCTAATGACAATCGTGTGGCGGGGGTTGTGGGGTGGGTCGACTTTGAGGCGCTATCCGCGAGCGAGAATGTTGCCCGGCTGGCCGAGAATCCCAACATAGTGGGCCTGCGGCCTATGATTGCGGACCGGCCTGATCCGGATTGGATTCTGAGGCAGGACTTAAAGCCGGCCATCGAGGCTATGGAAGCGGGCGGGCTTGTTCTGGATGGACATGCCCATCCGGACCTTGTGCCTGTGATGAGCAAGCTGGCAGATCGCCACCCACAGCTTCAGATCGTTCTGAATCATGGCGGAAAACCACCGATCGAATCGCGCCAGCTCGATACTTGGTGCGAAGACATCGCTCATCTGGCACGGCGAAACAATGTGGCCTGCAAGATATCGGGCCTGCTGACAGAGGCGGGGGTGTATACGGATGATGAGGCCATTGGCAGTGTCGTCTGCCATCTTGGGGCCTGTTTTGGAGCGGACAGACTTCTTTGGGGAAGTGATTGGCCGGTCCTGACGCTTGCCTCTACGTATGAAAGCTGGATGGCACAAAGTGAGCGCTTGTTTGAGCGCTATTTCCCAGACCATCAGGAGGCAATCTGGAGCGGTAATGCTGAGCGGATCTATTTCGGACGCAGGGGAGAATGATGTGGGTCGACTGAAGGGAAAAACAGTACTTGTGACCGCAGCGGGAGCTGGCATCGGGCGCGAGTCCGCAGAGGCTTTTGCACGGGAAGGCGCGAAGGTCGTTGCAACGGATATTGATCCGAGAGCCTTGTCGAGCCTCCCGTCTGAAAGTGGCATCATGACAGAAGTCCTGGATGTGACCGATCAGGCCGCAATTGAAGATATCTGTCGGAGACACACGGACCTCGACATTCTGTTCAATGTTGCCGGGTGGGTTCACAGCGGCACAATCCAGGAATGTGAACGCGCAGACTGGGACCGGTCGATCCTGATAAACCTCACCTCGATGTATGAGTTATCGCGTGCGGTCCTGCCTAATATGGTAAGCAGAGGCGGTGGTGTCATCCTGAACATCAGTTCGGTTGCTTCGAGCATCACCGGCGTTTCGAACCGCTTTGCATATGGGGTGACCAAGGCTGGCGTCATTGGTCTGACCAAGGCCATCGCAAAAGACTATGTCGACAAAAGAATCCGCTGCAATGCGATTTGTCCGGGAACGGTTGATACGCCATCCCTGCAGGAGCGAATGAGGGCGCAAGGCGATTATGAGGCGGCACGCGAGATGTTTGTCTCCCGTCAGCCAATGGGGCGGTTGGGAACAGCCCGCGAGATATCCAGCCTCGCGTTGTATCTCGCTTCCGACGAGGCCTCTTTCACTACCGGGGCTATTCACACGATTGATGGCGGTTGGACAAATTAGGAGTTGAGAATATGAGGCTCTTGAGAGTTGGTCCGCTTGGACGTGAAAGACCAGCAGTGCTGGACGCGAATGGAGACATTCGCGATGTCAGCGACCTTATTGACGATTGGGATGGGGCGGCACTCGCGGAGGAGGTCCTGAAGCAGTTGCGCCGGGTGGATGTTTCCAGCTTGCCGAAAATGGATCCGGGGAGCAGGATCGGCCCATGCGTTGCAAGTGTCGGGAAGTTCATCTGTATCGGGTTGAATTATGCCGACCATGCCGAAGAAACCGGGGCGGAAGTTCCCGCAGAACCGGTTATCTTTTTCAAGGCGACAAGCGCCATCTGTGGGCCAAATGACAAGTTGGAAATTCCGCGGCGATCTGAAAAGACCGATTGGGAAGTCGAACTGGGCGTGGTGATTGGCAAGGAAGCGAAATATATTGCTGAGGAAGATGCGCTGGAATACGTGGCGGGTTATTGCATCATCCACGACGTGTCGGAGCGGGCGTTCCAGCTTGAGGGCACCGGCCAGTGGGTGAAGGGAAAGAGCGCTGACACCTTTGGGCCCATAGGGCCGTGGCTTGTCACGCGAGATGAGGTGGATGATCCGCAGGCGCTTCAAATGTGGCTGGATGTCAACGGGGAAGCCATGCAACGCGGAGCGACGTCCACTATGGTATTTGGGGTGTCCCACCTCGTGAGTTATCTTTCCCAATACATGAGCCTGCAACCCGGGGATATCATTTCGACAGGGACACCGCCGGGTGTCGGCCTGTCGAAGACTCCGCAACGGTTCCTGCGGGCAGGCGACATTGTTACTTTGGGCATCAGCGGATTAGGCGAGCAGAGACAGGCCTGCGTCGATGCCTGACGGCCTTAGCGTTAAAATCTCAAAGAAGTGAAGGAAGGTGAGTGAAGACCATGGATACCCACACATTGAAGGCACGGTTCCAGGCATCCGTCGAAGCACCTGCAACACGGGACAAATTGGTCGCATTGGCGAGACGCTGCGCTGACGCAGGCGGAAAGGCTTCTGCGCAAGACCGTATGGAGATTGCCGCCGCACTGGCCCATACGGCATTCCTCGCCCCTGACCGTACGACCGAAATCTATGATGCACTTGCAGAAGGCTGGTGCGGGCGGGTTGTCAGAGCGACCCCCATTGAGGGGTTTGACAGGCCTCCCGAACTTGCGCCGCAGGGCTTGTGGGACGAATACTGGGGCATCGTCGAGGATGGCCTGGCCGGTGAACTGGACGCTTTGTCCATCACGCAACGCACAGCGGCGCTCGGACAACATTCAGACGAAGCGACGATCGCCCGCATAGCAGAAATGTCCCACAAGTTCGAAGGCGTTACAGAAGCGGCTTCGGGGGACGTGCCAGACCTTATCAAGCTCTCAACACTCGCAGCGTGTCCGAAGGGCTCGCTAGGCGCTGAGTTTCATAATCTTATCGTGGACAACAAATTTGATCTCGAAGTTCTAGATCGGAGCGAGATTGGGATCGGCAAATTGCCGACGCCACTTGATTACCTCAATACGAGGATGCTGCAGGCGCACGATCTCTGGCATATCACAGCAGGATATCAGACGACCGCGCTTCACGAGATTGCTATCTCAGCCTTTCAGATGGCGCAATTCGGGCACAATTACTCGGCCCAATTCCTTTCGATCACCGCTGTGATCGGGGCGTTGGGGCCTGGCAAGTCCTACCGCTTCCTGATGGATACAATTAGCAGTGCCTGGGTGCATGGCCGTGAGTCGCCCGCCCTTATCTTGATTGCGTGGGAAGACGTCTGGGACCAACCTGTCGACCAGATCCGCCGGACCTTTGGTATTAAAGCCTATGAAAGTCCGTATCCGGCGGACATCATTGAACGCAAACAGGGACTGATGGAAAAAATTGAGTTTGTGAAAGGCATTCTTCGCCGCCTGATGGCGCCATTCTCACGAACATACCAGTTGAACCAGCCTTGATGCTGGTAGTAGCAGCGTCAAGAGAGAGTGAGGCGACTGGATGGGGTGTTTAGCGTCAGAAACTCGCTAAATCCATCCGTTAGACAACACCTTCAGGGTGTGCGGGAGAGAGCGCCGAACGAAAGGCTCTGTCCGCAAACGCACGCCTGCTGAAATCTTGAGGACAAGACAGTGCTAATTGCGCTCACTGTTTTTCTGAATGGTGAAAAACAGTATCTGGCCATGCGGATCGCCCGCAAAATACAGTTCAAATTCATCTGACAGCACTTTGAAAGCAGCTATTTGCGTAGACAAGACTGCTGAACCAGCCTCTCAGGCTTGTTGCGATGCCCAATTCTCTTGCTGGTCTGCTGCAACAATCCGTGCGGCGGCAATCAAGACTTGTTGCAAGCAAAAATGCTCCCTTGAGTGAGTAGCGTGCAGCAATTCGAAAGCAGATCATGAACAGTTGGGCCGGCCTTGAGTGAAACATTCGATAATCTTCCGCCCGTTAACTACGTGGTCAGCGAAGAAGAGCGCGTTGCGCTTGAAGCCGCGATTGATATCGAGGAGCTGACACAGACTGCGCTCGCATTGGGGAATATAGACAGCCCCTCGATGAGCGAAGCTTCGGCCGCGCAATTCGTGTTCGACTGGCTGGAGACCGAAGGTTTTGCCCCACGGAAAGTCGGCGCGACGCCGGAACGGCCGAACATCATTGCGACCTATGGCGGCAAGGGTGACGGCAAAAGCCTCCTCTATACCGCTCACCTTGATACGGAGAGCCCGACCTGGGAGCCGGATCTCGATGCGCATAAATTCCGGCCGGAGACGCTGGCAAATCCGGAATGGAACCAGTGCTGGCTCGAAGATGGAGCCTTTCACGGTTACCCGATCTCCAATGACCGCGGGCCGATGGTATGTTTCCTCATGGCAGCGAAGGCCCTGAAATCCTGTGGTATCGATTTGTCAGGGCGACTTTATATTACGGCGTCCCCCGGCGAGATCGGCCCTGAGCCGATCGAGGAAGCGAGAGGCGTTCAGTATATGGGCAAGGAAATCGGGACGCATTACGCCTTCTATCATGGCGGCGTGTCCCCCGATTACGCCATCGCGGCCGAAGGGTGCGATTTCGGTCTGACCTGGGTCGCCTCTGGCTATGCCGTGTTTCGAATCCAGCTGTTTGGGGAGGGTGTTTTCACGCCGCTTCTGGAGAGTCCCGAACGCGCTTCGGACCACCCGAACCCGATCTATCGTCTCGGAGACACAATCCAGTCGGTTCTCGACTGGGGACGCGCGTATGAGCAGGAAAACATCTACACCTCATCCGGCGGCGTCTCGAAACCCAAGACTCAGATTTCATCAGTTCGGGGCGGCGTGCCGTACGCGTTTGGGGCCGGAACCGAGATTTGCTCCCTGTATCTGGAAGTTGGCTTGCCGCCGCATGTTGAGATCGGACAGGTGCACAGAAGTCTCGAAAGCCATCTGAGGCAGCAGGGCATTGGTGAGTTCAGCCTGGAGCCGGTAGTGGTCCGACACGGATTTGCGGCCGATGAAAACCGGGTCGCGCCGCTTGTTTCTGCCGTGGATGCGGCGACCCGAGACGCGCTTGGGGAACCCTTGAAACTGGCGCATCCGGTCTATTCCAGTATGTGGCGAGACCATAACGTGTTCAACATGAACCGTATCCCTGCTGTGACGACTGGCTTTCCCCGCTGGAGGCCGACACCTGAAGACATGGTCAAGAGCACCTTGATTTACGCGCTGACGGCGTTGTCCCTTTGTGGCAGAGCGCCCGCAACGGAAAACAAAAAACCGCTGAGCGGTTCCGATGTCTATGGCGAGAACCCATTTTCGTCTGCCGGAGTATCCTGAATCATGAGTACCAAAATTCCTTTCAAGGCAGGCAGTCAATTGGTGGCAATGAGCTCTCTGGAGCTTCTGCTGGCGGCGGCAACATATTCTTCCCTGGGGGTCGTACTCCCCTTCATGGTGATGGATCTGGATTGGAACTGGGCCCAGGCCGGGTTCGGGTTCACGGTGCTCGGCGCAGTCACCGGGGTGGCGTCTTCGGTGCCACCCTTGCTCATTCGCCGCTTGGGCGTCCGGAATACCGTCTTAATCGGCGGGCTTCTTGCCAGTCTGGGGTTGTACCTTCTGCATGGGGTCAACAGCCTGCCACAATATTATATCGCGGCGGCGATCTGCGGTCTGGCATATCCGATGATGGCGTCCATCCCGACGACTTTTCTCGTTAGTCGCCTGTTCCAGCGGCAATCGACGGCGCTGGGTGTGGCGGCGACGATCAGCGGCATGGGGACTGTGGTGGGCCCCTTGATGGTCCTCGGTGTTCTGGCCCTGCAGGGGCAGACATGGCGGAATTACTGGGAATACCAGGCCCTCGCAATTTTGGCCGCGACGGTCTTGTGCGTAATCATCATCGGTCTGGAGCGCAGGTTTTCGAGACCTGCCCGCGACGAGTTGATCGCCCAAGAGGCCGACCCCGTGGCTCCCACCATCATGCCGGATCAGGTCGAGACGGCCCCCCCGCGCAGAGGTTCCAACATCTACCGGACGTCCGTCGACTGGACGACCAAGGTCGCGATGCGAACGTCGCAGTTCAAGATTCTCGCTGCCGCTTATTGCCTGAACATGATGTGCCTGGTGACCGTGACGAGCCTGTCTGTCGGCCATTTGATTGAGCGTGGGGTGCCCGAAACCGTCGCCGGCGGTATGTTGAGCATTGAGGCACTGATCGCCGTCTTGATCCGCGGGTTTTCTGGGGTCCTGGGCGATATCTTCGATCCCAAGCATCTCGTGAGCTTTGCGCTGTGTGCGACCATGATTGGCTGCGCGGTGCTCGCCCTGACGGCAGACCATGTGATGCTGCTGTTCTATGCGGTGGGAACGGGTATTGGTTTCGGCACGACCCAGCTGGCGTGTACGGTGTTGCTGCTCAACTATTTTGGCCGCAAGTACAATCTCGAACTATTCTCGGCCATGTGTGTCACCGGCGCAATCTCAGCGCTCGGTCCGTTGATCGGCGGCGTGATCCGGGACGTCTCGGGAAGTTTCTCGCTGATCTTCCTGTTGCTTTCGGTTCTGTCAGCAGGCGTTTTCATGCTCGTCCTCTTCATGAAGCCGCCATACCCTGAAGAGCTGCCGGCTTCGGTCGATGAGCCAGTTGGCGACGCCGATATTGAGTACGGACAGCTCGCTGAGTGATCCCGGCAATGGGACTCTGACTGCCGTTTCGTTTCTCCCATGGAGTTTGATATGTCGTCTGACCGCGAACCCGATCTGTCGTCTCAAAAGATGGCCAATCCAAAGGTTTCATGGCCGAAATGGCTGAAGCCGGATCCTTACGCGCTGATCCTGTTATCGGTGGTTGTCACGGCCAGCATTCTGCCGTGTCGGGGAAATATCGCCATCGGGTTCGAGTGGCTCACAAAAGTCGCGATCTTCCTTTTGTTTTTCTTGCATGGTGCCAAGCTTTCACGTGAGGCCCTCCTCGGAGGGATCGGTGCCTGGAGGCTCCACTCGCTTGTGCTGATGAGCACCTTTGTTCTGTTTCCGGCGCTCGGCCTACTGGTAAGCACGCTGCCGAATTCCATGGTGAGCCCAACCGTCAAGATGGGCTTCTTGTTCCTCACCATATTACCCTCTACGGTCCAGTCATCGATTGCCTTCACGTCCATGGCGAGAGGGAATGTCGCGGCGGCTGTTTGCACCGCGTCGCTATCCAACATGCTGGGAGTATTCATAACGCCGCTGCTGGCGGGCCTCTTGATGCGATCCGAGCTTCAGTCTGGCGGAGGTGATTTGCTGGGGGTGATGCAATCAATCATCCTCACCTTGCTTGCCCCCTTCCTGATCGGTCACTTTAGCCGGCCACTCATCGGGCGCTGGATTGACCGGAACAAGGCCATCCTCTCCAAGCTCGACCGGGGCGCGATCCTGCTTGTCGTATATACAGCTTTCAGCGCGGCAGTTGTGGATGGGATATGGCAGCGCGTGTCCGGACTGGACATTGCCACCATCCTGCTTTTGAGCGCCCTTGTTCTCTCGGTCGTTCTGTTCCTGACGCGCAAGACCGCGCAAGTAGCCCGGTTGAACAAGGCCGACGAAATCACGCTGGTCATGTGCGGGTCGAAAAAAAGCCTCGCCAGCGGTGTGCCCATGGCTGCGGCATTGTTTGCCCCGGCACAGGTCGGCGTGATCATCCTGCCTCTGATGATATTCCACCAGATGCAGCTGATCGTATGCGCTATCATCGCGCGAAACTATGGCGACCGTACAGAGGCTGCTGAAGATGCTGAGATGCTCGGCGAAACAGCTCGCTAGCCGAACTGGAATGCCGAGACGGTCGCGTTCATGACATTGTCGGAAAAGACCTTGCGGCCCGCTTCGTCGTGGCCCGCACCGGCTGCGACCATCAGCGGCATCAGGTGCTCTTCGCGCGGATGCGAGTTCCGGCCCTGTGGCGCTTCCGACCAAGTGTTGAGCTTCGACCAGCGCTCGTCCAGATCAGTCGTCTCGATCGCCGCCGTCAGCCACGTGTCAAACTCAGCTGAGGGGGCTGTAGCCATGGGAGACCGGAATGCCCGCATGTTATGATAGCTCATGCCACTGCCAATGATGAGAACACCTTCTTCTCTCAGACGGCCCAGCGCTTTTCCGATCTTCTGATGCTTCTCGGGTGAGAGGTCGCTTGTAAGCGACAGGGTCAATATCGGAATGTCTGCGTCAGGGAATGCGACCAGCAAGGGTATGAAAACGCCGTGGTCGTACCCTCTCGGGCTATCCAGAGGTGCATCAAAGCCCTGTTCGACCATGAGATCGCGCACGCGCTCCGCGAGGTCCGGGGCCCCGGGGGCCGGATAGTTGAGTTGGTATGTGTGAGGCGGGAAGCCGGAATAGTCGAAAATCATATCTGGCGCCGCCGCCGTGGAGACGGTGAACTCCTGCTCTTCCCAATGCGCTGACACGACCAGGAGGGCTTTCGGCTTCTCGGGAAGACTGGAAGGTATGCTTCTTAGCCATTCGGCTGTCTTGTCCCAAGTATCGGCGGGGCCGCCCATGAGTGTCCAGTCCATGAAAAAGCATGGGCCGCCCCCATGCGGAATGAAAAGGGTAGGCATTTTCACGGAAGAAGCAGTCATTTTCTATTCCTGATGCTGATCGACATGCACTGTTTCTAATCTATGCCCTAACGGGCGTCTTGTTTTCTGGCGTCCGCAAACTTGTCCACAGCTGGGGCTGTCATCTTTGGTCTCCAGACCGCTCTTGCAACTAGTTGGGCGCTTTTGAACAAGACCATTTTGCGCGCTTGAACTCTGATCCGACAGTAGGCGATTTGGTTCAAGGAGTAAGGTATGGCGCTGGTTGAAGAGACTCGGGCAAGCAAGGTTCACGTCCAGCCGGAAAATCTGCATCATTTGAGGGCGACACCGGAAACGGTGCATTGGGGGTATTTCCACCCGAACATCAAGCCGGCGCTGCGCGTCAAAAGCGGTGATCTCATCCAGGCCGAAGCGATTACCCATCATGCCGGAGATGCGCCGGACCTGATGATGGATGAAACCGTCAAGGCGATCTGGGAGGGCATCGAGCCGGAAGACCGTGCGCCGGGCGTCCATATCATGACTGGTCCTATCTACGTGGAAGGTGCCGAGCCCGGCGACATGCTGGAAGTGCGTTATTTCCGTATGGTGCCCCGGTGTAATTACGGGTCAAACCTCGCGGCGAACTGGGGCCACCTTTACCAGGAGTTCGACGAGAAAGAGCGGGTGACGATTTATGAACTCGACCCGAATGCCAACACGGCCCATGCGCTCTATGCCTATGATTTTGAAGGCAAGTATCTCATTCCCGGAACCATAACCCATTGCCCGGAGTGCGACCGAGAGCCCGCTCTGGTGGGCGTGCGCGTTCCGGCGAGACCGCACCTTGGTACTGCAGGCGTGGCACCAGCTGTAGACGACCGGGTGAGCACGATCCCGCCTGGCCTGCATGGGGGCAATATCGACAATTGGCGGATTGGGGCAGGCGCAACCATGTACTATCCGGTGCAGGTCAAAGGCGGGCTGTTTTCCATTGGCGATCCCCATGTCAGCCAGGGGGATGGTGAGATCAGCGGGACGGCAATTGAAGCCTCACTCGATGTCTTGTTCCAGATCGTTCTCAGGAAGGACTTCAAATTTCCATCACCTCTGCTGGAAACCCCGGATCACTGGATTGTCCATGGGTTCGATGAGGACCTGAACCAGGCGATGAAGAATGCGTCACTGGACATGCTTCATCTGTTGACGGAGCACCAAGGCCTCAGCCGGAATGATGCCTACTCCCTGATGAGTGTTGCAACCGATTTCGGGGTAACCCAAGTCGTCGACGGCACACAGGGAATTCACGTCAAGATTGACCGCGGAATATTTCCTGAGAAGGGCGTGGTCAAAGATATCGACTAGATTGGACGTCATTGATTTATGACGATTTTATCCAGTTGTAGGCAGTATGCAGGCGAGGCTGGGCCAAGACTGCTCGACTTTTAAGCACTCGCCCCTCTCATCGGTATGGGGGAGTGCAGGATGCGTTGACCGACGGTGCGGCAAACCGAGGATCGATGGTGTTGATGGCTGGGTGCCATAATCCGATCGGAGCCTATCTGTGCAGTTTACAACCAACGCGTATCCAAAAGAACAGAGAAAGGATGCCTGGCATTTCGCGCTCCAGCGATTTTCGATGGAATTGCTCGAGCATGAAGGAGAGCTCTATGGGGAACTGGTCAGTTTCCGTAGCGCCCAGGATTTTACATTTGTCCGGATCACCTCGACCCAGCACCTGATCCGGTTGGACCTGTCACAAGGGCCCTCCCAGTTCTGGTTGATCATGCTGCTGGAAGGTGACCTGGTTGCCAGGACCGACACCAATACGATCGAAGTTTCCGAAGGCGACGTGGTCTATGGCATCGGGGATCTGGACGTCTCGCTCGATTTCAAGCGGGATAACCGGTTCCTGATGGTTCAGGTTCCGGTGTCTCATCCGGCCCTGCGGATGAGATCCAAACCCCAGGCCGACATATCGAATCTGGTGTCGGAAGCCGGCGTCGGGAGGATGCTGTCAGGCCTGCTGCGATCAGTGGCCGATACGATCACGGATGTAGATGATGACCAGATGCGTCCGATCGAAGTCGCGTTACCGGAATTCATTTCGACAGCGCTGATGAGTGAGGCGTCGACTAAGGAATTGGGCGGCGCGGCAGGCGTACGCGCTGCCTTGCTTGAGCGTATATTCCAGACCATCGAAATGCGGTTGAGCGATCCGGAACTCAACCTCCATCAGGTCGCAAAAGAGCACAATATTTCGCCGCGCTACCTCCAGAAGCTGTTTGAGTCCGTGGGAGACAGTTTCGGGCATTTCGTGAAGTTGCGACGATTGGAGAGATGCCGCCTCGATCTCAGGAGCCCGCTCCACGCGCAAAGATCGATTTCGGACATCCTCTTCCAATGGGGTTTCAACGATAGCGCCTCGTTCAGCCGGGCATTTCGCGAACAGTATAATATGAGCCCGCGAGAATATCGCCGGATGCCGCCGGAAGATGAAACGGACGCCGAAATTCTGCAGCGGGGACGCCCCCCAACGGCCAAGGACCAGGTAATCGAGCCTGAAGAGGCGGATGACTTGGTCGATGAGGATGATGACGCAGGTGATGTTGAGAGCGTTGCGCCTGTGCCCGTTCGGCGCGGCGCCCGTCATCATTATTTGCCCGTCACACCGGACACGATCCACTGGGGGCATTTCAGCAGCTCGCTGAAGCCCGTGCTCACGGTGGAATCGGGTGACTATGTGACGGTAGAAACGCTGACGCACCACGCCAATGACGATCATGACCGCATGGTGCAGGGTGATCAGGCGGTTGAGGACATTTACCGTTGGACCGCAGAGGGCAAGACCATCAATCGACGCGGTGCGGGCGCCCTTGATTCCTCTGCCTCAACGGGCCGCGGGGCCGGTGAGGGGTTTGGGGTTCACATCTGCACCGGGCCCATTGAGATCGCAGGGGCAGAGCCGAATGACATTATCGAAATCCGTATCCTGGAACTGAAACCGCGAACGAGTGCCAATCCAAAATATGCAGGACAAGCTTTCGGCAGCAACGCAGCGGCCTACTGGGGATTTCAGTACAATGACCTTCTGACCGAGCCAAAGCATCGGGAAGTGATCACCATCTATGAGGTCGAGAGTGAGATGGGCCGGTCCTGTGCCCGCGCTGTCTACAACTACCGCTGGACCCCTCAGACCGATCCCTTCGGTGTGGTGCACGAGTTGTATGATTATCCGGGCCTGCCGGTCGACACGAGCACAATTGAAAAGAATTATGACGTTCTTCGGAATATCGAAATTCCGGTTCGTCCCCATTTCGGGGTAATCGGGCTAGCGCCGCCGCATTCCAAATTGGTGGATTCGATCCCGCCCGGTAATTTTGGGGGCAATCTGGACAATTGGCGGATTGCGCCGGGATCCAGCCTGTTCCTGCCTGTCGGTGTACCAGGGGCGCTGCTGTCATTGGGAGACCCGCATGCCTCTCAAGGGGATTCCGAGCTGTGCGGGACGGCCATTGAGTGTTCCATGACTGCGCTGATCCAGCCTATCCTTCACCGCGCGAGCGAAAAGATGGGGCATATCCGCGACCTTGATTACCCATTGCTTGAGACGTCCGACGCCTGGGTGATCTTCGGGTTCAGCCATCCGAATTATTTGAAGGAACTCGGCTCTTCGGCGCAGAGCGACATCTACAAGAAATCCTCCATCGACCTCGCCATGAGGGATGCGTTCCGCAAGGCGCGGCGCTTCCTGATGACTGCGCGGGACCTGGATGAGGACGAGGCGATTTCGCTGCTCTCTGTGGGGGTCGATTTCGGCATCACCCAAGTGGTCAACGGGAATTGGGGCGTCCACGCGATCATTCGGAAAGAATTGTTCACGGCCTGATGTGGCGACGATGTTCCCTCCATGTTTCGGAGAAATGGGGCGCCGAGAAACATCTTGTGCGCGCAGAGACAAGAATGTGCGCCATGCGAATGACAAGTTGAATTTGACACAAGCAGGAAGGACCGGACAATGCCGATCACCATCACTGAGCAATTCATCCGGTCTCTGGCAACGTCCAAACAGGACGTACTGGAGGCCGAAACGCTTCCTCCGGAATGCTATACGGACGCCAATTTTTATGAGTTCGAGAAAGATGCCCTCTTCACGCATGACTGGCTTTGCGTCGGGCGGGAAGAATGGGTTTCAGAGCCCGGTGACTATTTCACAACCTCCACGGTAAACGAGCCGATCATCGTAACGCGAAATCGCAAGGGCGAACTGAAGGCGATGTCTTCCGTTTGCCAGCACCGGGCCATGTTGGTCGCTGAAGGCAGCGGCAATGCAAGAGGGTTCCTGTGCCCTTACCACCATTGGAGTTATTCGCTGGACGGTGACCTGGTTGGCGCGCCGGCCATGAACAAGACCTGCGAGTTTGACCGGAAGGCGCACGGGCTTCCCAACTTCAAGGTCGAAGTCTGGGAAGGCTTCATTTTCATCAATTTCGATCAGGAGGCCGCGCCCCTGGCCCCCAGGCTGGTTCACGTACAGGAGGCGATCAAGGGGTATGACCTCGCCAGCGCAGAAGGCCCGCGGCCGGATCCGGCGCCGCGCCTGATGTGGAACTGGAAAGTCATGTTCGAGAACAACAATGACGGATACCATGCCAGCCGGCTGCACCATGGTCCGCTGCATGATTTCGTGCCGTCCGAACGTGCCAGCTTTCCCGAAGCGCCAGAGGGCGCTGCAGGGTATCTGAGGTTCAATGGGACACTTCACCCCGATGCGAGCTTCAATCCGACGCAAAAGGCTGTTCTGCCGGTTTTCCCTGGGCTTTCAGACGAAGCGCGCCAGCGGATGACTTTTGCCAATATCCCGCCAAGCCTGTCGCTTGTCCTGACCAGCGACATGGTCATTTACCTGATCATTCGCCCTGACAGTCCCGAAACACATTTCATGGACACGGGCGTGCTCGTGGCGCCTGGCGCCATGGAAGACGAAGCCTACGAACACAAGATGGAGATGATCATGAATTCGACGTCTCACATCATCGCCCAGGACTGGCATGTAGATGAAATGGTCCAGCTCGGACTGCGGTCACGGTTTGCAAAGCGAGGACGGTATTCCTGGCAGGAAGGTGCACAGGCCCAATTCAATGAATGGCTCGTTGACCGCTACCTCGCGGAGTGGGGGCGACGTACACCAACGACGGACACTGCCATCATTGCGGCGGAATAAGGCGGACCGGCAAAGTGCAGTCGCCTGACCACCCCACCACATGGAGGTTCCACACACGGTCTGTTCCGCCGTCAGAGCGAAATGCGGCGTGGGCGAATGCCATGCGTCGCTTGCGCCTGCCATTCGTCTCCGATCCGGAGGGGCAGCCGGTTGACGGGCGCATGATTATCCAGACCTCAACAATGGGCCTGCAATTTGCCCGCATCGAATCCGGCCGTCAGGTAATTGATGGCCGCGAGTTGGAGCAGGGCGCGGGTCTCTGGTTGTTGCTCCTGCTGAAGGGGGAGGCCCGGTTCAGTGCTGATGACCTCCTGGTGAATGTAGACAATGAAATGATTGTCTATGGCGCGACCCGACATGATTCCAGGCTCGAAGTGAGCGAGAACAATGCCATTCTGTTTGTCCGCATTCCGGCTGTGGCATTGGGCGGCCGGCTGATCGCGCCGACCCACTACAAGGCAGGGGCATTTAGTGGCGAATCCGGGGTAGGGCGTATGCTGATCAACATGCTACGCATCCTTGCGGATGAGATTGGAGACATCTCTCCACCGGATCTGAGTCCCGTTGAGCTGGCTCTGATCGAAATGCTGTCTAGTAAGTTGCTCGGCATTGCAGGCAAGCGATCACTGGGTGGGGCCAAGGGCGCACGAGCCGCGCATCTGCACCGAATTCAGCAAACATTGGAAACCCTGCTGTGGGATCCTGACCTGACGATCGGGAAGGCGGCGGACGAAGTCGGCGTGTCGCCCCGATATCTGCAGCGTCTTTTCGCGGCAGATGGGCGAAGCTTCAGTGGATATCTCAAAAAGAGACGACTTGACCGGTGCCATGCAGACCTGATCAGCCCGCTCCACGCACAGGAATCTATATCCGAGGTGGCATTTCGCTGGGGGTTTAGCAGTTCAGCGCATTTTAGCCGGAGTTTCCGGGATCATTTCGGCGCATCGCCGCGCGAGCACCGAAGGTCCGGGCTGGCGAACCAGATCAAGGACGAGATGGAGGTCAACAAATTGTGGGGGGAGTATCAAGAGTCCTCGAAGGACCGATTGTAAGCATGTTTTCTGAGACCGTAGCCGTCGAAACCTTAAAACGTAAGTACAAGGAATATATATGAACAGCCCAAACACGCTCATTTTCGTCGACCTCATGTCAGATGACCCGGTTAAAGCCGGAAAATTCTATGCTGATGTGATGGGGTGGGAGGACGATGTTCGCATGAATGGTCAGTATTGCCGGATGGTGCCCGGCGGAAACTTCAAGAATCCCGACGGGTCTGAAAGTGAGATCGGAAACCTCCATATAGGGATCGGGAATGTCGCAAACCTGCGTCCGGATCCAGATCCATTCGGGGTCGATCCGCGCAACTTGTCCCCGCAGGTCCGGTCCTCGCGCCTTTGGGTTCTGGTAAGCGAAGACGACACCGTCGACCGGATCATGTCTGCGGCTGTGGAGCGCGGCGCCGAAACTCTCTGGCGAAATCACTACTGGAAGGAGTTCAACGGCTTCAATGATGCGTTTCGCGACCCTTGGGGCAATGAAATCATTCTCTGGAGAAAGGGCGGCGCAGATCCTGTGATCCCGGAAGGGTATACAAGCGAATGACCGAAGCGACAGGCGCGGAGATGGTCGGGCAAAAGCGTGACACCAAGCGGTTGGGCGTCGTCGTCGCTGCCACCGTGGGCAACATTGTCAGCACGACGCCAGCCGTCAGCGCCGTCTTCAGCCTCTTTCTTGTGCCTATATCTACCGAATTCGGATGGCCGCGCGCGACCGTCTCAGGCGTACTGCTTCTGACGGCGGTCATGTCGGCAATCATCTATCCTATCGCAGGCCGACTGTCTGATCGTTGGGGGTCCCGACGCGTTATCCTGTTCGGCAATGTGATGTTTGCCCCGGCGATTGCTGCCCTGGCCTTGGCTGATGGGTCGATACTGCAATTCTACTTATTGTTTGCGCTTGTCGGGGCGGCCGGCGCTATACCTTCCACACCTGCCTATTCGAAAGTCATTTCCGAATGGTTTGATGAAAAGCGCGGATTGATGTTGGGGGTGGCTGCGGGTTTCGGGAATGGAATTGGATCAACGCTGATGCCCATTCTGGCAGGCTTGATGCTGGTTCAGTTCGGTTGGCGCGGGGCCTATATGGGCATCGGCCTGATTGTATTCGGTCTTGGATTTCCGACCCTGTTTGCCTTGCTAAGGGATGCGCCGGGCAGGGTAGAGGAAGTCATGCGCCGCGCAGAGGAAGCAGGGCCGCAAACGGCTTCGGCCTCGCCCTTGCCGGGGCTCAGCCTGGGGGAGGCTGTCGCCACCCGTACGTTCTGGGTCCTGATGGCGGCCGTCGCGCTCGGAGCCGGCTGCATGACGGCCATATTCACACACGTTGTCCCTATGCTTATGGATCGGGGTATTCCCCTCCAGCAGGCCGCTCTGGCCATTAGTATTTTCGCGCTGGTCACGGCGGGATGGCAGGTCATGACGGGGTATCTGCTCGACAAATTCTACGTGCCCACCGTCGCAGTTCCCATGTTCGCAGCCGCGATATTGGGGCTTCTCTGTTTCCAGTTCAGTACGTCTTTGGCTGTCATCTATTTCGGCGCGGCCTTGATGGGCATTGGCCTGGGCGCAGAGTTTGGTTGCCTGTCCTATTTCGTCTCGCGCTATTTCGGTCTGAAATACTTCGGAATGATCATCGGGGTCTATTATTCTGTAGTCATTATTTTTCAGGGTGGCGCGCCTGTGCTGATGGATATCGGGTTCGACTTGACCGGCAGCTATGAAACATCGGTCTGGGTGCTTTCGGTATTTCTGGCGATTGGAGCCGGGCTCATCCTCCTTCTGCCAGCCTTTGGAATGCAGCAACCATCGCATTCGCAGGAGTCACCTTCTTCATGACTGCGCTCGAGATACTTGGAAGCGTGAATGTGGACGCAGTGTTGCGCGTGCGTGAACTTCCCCGAGCCGGAGAGACCGTCCATGCCCTCGCGTTTGACCGGTTCCTTGGAGGCAAGGGGGCCAATCAGGCGGTCAGCGCGGCCCGGTCTGGCGCGGAGTTGCGATTTCATGCCTGCATAGGGGGCGACGAAGACGGCGAGTGGTTGATGTCACAATTGCAGGCGCATACTGTTCCCGTTTCCAATATCGAGCAGGTTCCCGGCGCGTCCAGCGGTCGGGCCTATGTCTGCGTCGACCAGCACGGCGAAAATCTCATTGTGGTGGATGCGGGCGCCAATGCTCGGCTGGACCTGACAGTCAGGACACTCGAACCGAGCAAAGTTGCGCTGGCGCAGCTGGAAACGCCCATCCCCTCAACGGTCGAATTCTTTACAAAATATCGGGATTTCGGGGCTATCACCGTCCTGAACGCTGCACCGGCCATTGCTGAGGCACGGGACGTACTATTTCCGTTAACGGACATTCTAATTCTGAATGAGTCGGAGATGGCTTTCTATGCCGGGATCGAGTCCTTGCCCGAGGATGTCGAGGACATAACGACTTTGGCGAGGGCGCTCCTGGCGCACAGGGAGCAGGTGATTGTCCTGACCTGCGGCGCCGCCGGTGCCTTGGCGATTACCTGGAACGGGCTGGATTTCACACCGGCCCGCCTCACAAAAGTGCGAGACACGACAGGGTCGGGCGACTGCTTTTGCGGCGCCCTGTGTGCGCGTCTGGCTGAGGGGGATGAGTTGGACCAGGCAATCCGGTTCGCTTCAGTTGCTGCATCCCTTTCTGTGGAAAGGGATGGCGCGGCCTCGGCGATGCCGACGAGGGAAGATATTGAATTGGCAATGTTTGAAATGACAGCAGCGGAGATGCCGGGATGAAAACGTGGCTTATCACGGGCGTAAGCAAGGGCCTTGGAAAAGACCTGGCTGAAATTGTGTTGCAGAGGGGCGACCGGGTTGTCGGGACTGTGCGGTCAGAGCGCGACGAGCAAGCCTTCGCGGCGTTTGATCCAGAACGCGCTGTTCCAATCTTTCTGGATGTTACGCGGGTCGACGACATTGTCGCCTCAGTCAACGAGATCGAGGGTCGCTTCGGGCGTATTGATGTGCTCGTGAACAATGCTGGTTATGGACTGACGGGGGCGATCGAAGAAACACCCCTTGAGACAATCAGGGATTTGTTCGCAGTCAATGTGCTGGGCGCGGTCGCGATGATTCAGGCCGTGCTTCCCGGCATGCGACGGCATCGCAGAGGTCATATCATCAATATCACATCGGTGAGCGGTCTGGCGCCCTGGGCCGGGACCGGTATTTACGGCGCCAGCAAGTATGCCATGGAATGCATCGGGCAGACACTGGCCGATGAGGTCCAGCCTTTGGGAGTCCATGTTACCAATGTGGCGCCGGGGGGTATGCGTACCGACTTTGCCGGCGGGTCTCTCAAATCCGTTCCGCCAACCATATCCGACTATGATGGAACGGCGCATTTGGCCCGTGGTGTTCTGACCGCGGGAAAAGGAAAAGAACCAAGTTCTCCCCAGAAGATCGCGCGCGCCATTTCCGAAGTGGTCGATATGGACGTTCCGCCCAAGCTGCTCCTGTTGGGGGAGGATGCCTATAAATACGCCAAAGGCCATTTGGCGGACCTGAGCGATGGCATTGAAGCGTATAAGAATGTCAGCCTGTCAGTTTCTGCAGACGGCATGTGAGGATTTCGATGTCATTCGAGGTGACGGAAAGAATTTGTGTGGGGCGAGGCAAGACCTCGGCGCTCTGTCATCCTAGCATTTCGATGACGAAACCCCTGTGAACCGAGTTTGGAGATCATCATGAGCACGATGGAAGTATGTGAGCCCGTAACCAGTGCTGCAGCATGGCGGGGGGATCAGATCAAGGAGGGTGAAGACTGGATCTATCATTTGTCTCCCGCTCAGATTGCCGAACTGGAGGAGTTGGGTAAGAGATTCGTTGATGCCGATCCGGACCTGCGTTTCGTGCAGGCATCCGACTATCCACTGGACGCGTGCGCGGACGCGATGAAGGAATGGGGGCGGGATGTTGATACGGGCAGAGGGTTCGTGCTCGTGCGGGGATTGAAAACCCATCTCTATTCCGACGCGCTTTCTTCCGCGATCTACTACATTCTCGGCCTGCATATGGGCGACCCGATCCGGCAGAACGAAATGGGCGACTTGCTCGATCACATCTATGCAACGTCGGACAAGACGATGGACGATCCGACCGCGCTGTCTTCGAAGGTTCGTGACAAGCTGGTCTTTCATTCCGACAGTTCGGATGTCGTGGCCCTGATGTGCTTGCGACCAGCAAAGGCGGGCGGCGCGTCTTGTCTTGTGTCGGGTGCTGAAATTTACAATGAGATTTTGCGGCGCCGGCCAGATTTGGCGCCGCTTCTGCTGGAGCCCTTTCACTGGGATTGGCGCAGGCAGGATCATAAGGCACCGGCCAATACCTACACCTCACCCGTTATCAGCATCGAGGAGGGCGTGTTCAGCATGTATGCGGGATCCCTGTATATCCTGACGGCCCAGGCTTATCCTGGTGTCCCGCAGCTGAGCGAGGCGCAGAAGGAGGTGCTCGCGCTGTTTGACGAGATCACTTACGAACCGGGTATGGCCATTGATATGGATTTCCGTCCCGGAGATATTCAGTGGCTGTCAAACTATGCCGCACTGCATTCCCGGACTGAGTTCTTTGATTATCCCGAGCCACAACGGAAGCGTCACCTGCTCAGGCTCTGGCTTAGCCGAGATGCTGGTCGGCCTGTCGTCGAAGGATTTGGGAAAAACGGCGTAGTCCAGGTGCGGGAAAAGCCGCGTGAAGGCGTGGACGATGACAATGCAGGAAAGTTCCGGATCGTGGATGCGGCCGTGCCGAGACAGATTTCCTGACTGCCCAGGCAATCAATCCGCCGCGCCAATCCACGCAACGACAGAGGATAAGTTGAATGCCGCAATTGCGTGTTACCAAAAGGTCTGGAGAGGAGGCGCTCATCGAAGCAACTGCCGGACATAGTGTGATGGAAGCCATTTCGAATTCGGGCGTGGAAGACATTGCTGCGATTTGCGGAGGGGCGTGTGCGTGTGCGACGTGCCATGTTTATGTGGCGGAAGAGTTCAGTGAACTTGCTGGAGAAGCATCGGAGTCCGAGCGCGAATTGCTGGACTTTTCAGAGAATGCGCGTCCTGGATCGCGGCTGTCTTGCCAGATCATTGTGACCGAGGCCCTATCGGGTTTGTGCGTTGAAGTTGCTCCTGAGGAGGCCTGACCGGGTAACGCGATGGCGCGTTGACTCGAGCCGGTCAATAGTTGAGGCGCGATTAGTCAAGAATGCGGAGCAAATGTCGGATGATAATCCAGCATCGAAATGAGGGAAGTGAACGCATGTCTCAGCCACTAGTGCCAACAAAATTCGATCTGCCGTCCGATGTTGGAGGCAAGGATCTTGGAATCTTCATGCCGATTGCAAATGGCGGCTGGATCCTGTCGAAGAACAAGCCGGAGCTCGATGGGTCGTACGCCTACAACCGTCAGGTGGCCGTCCTTGCCGAGACGCATGGATATGATTTCATCATGTCGATGGCGAAGTATCGGGGCTATGGCGGAGAAACCGAGCACTGGAATTCGACGCTGGATGCGACCGTGACGATGTCTGCGCTCGCGGAGGTAACCGAGCGCGTGAAGGTCTGGACCACGGTTCACACTATTCTCCAGAACCCCGGTACCGTGGCCAAGATGATCGCGACCCTTGATCAGGTGTCCAAGGGGCGTGCCGGGCTGAATGTGGTGACCGGGTCCTACAAGGGCGAGTTCTCCCAAATGGGCATGTGGCCTGAAGGCGTTGACCATGACGCCCGGTACGATCTTGCCCTGGAATGGATTCAGGCGATCAAGGCCTTGTGGACCGAGCCGTCGGTGACGATGAAGGGGGATTACTTCCAGTTGGAGGATTGTGTTTCCGATCCAAAGCCCTCGACAAAACCCTTCCTTGTCTGCGCGGGGACGTCCGAAGTAGGCATGCGGTTCAGTGCCAATGAAATGGACGCCATTTTCCTCTCTGGCGATGTGCCGGAAAAACTCGCGCTATCGAGCAACAAGGTGAAAGGCATCGCCGCAGACATGGGTCGGTACATTCGCACCTATGCCATGCAGACCATTGTGCTTGGGGAAACGGACGCGGAAGCTGAGGCGACTGCCCAGCACTACCGCGAAGGCCTGGATGAGGAAGCCTTGCACGGTATGATGCGGGCTTATGGCTTCCTGGATGCAGAGATTGGCAAGGAAAACGCGTTCGTGAAAAAGGCCAGGTCTTCCTTCATGGCGCCCCATGTGGCGGGCTCGCCCGATACGGTCATCGAGAGAATTGGCGAATTGCTGGAAGTGTCAGGGCTTGATGGGCTCATGCTGATCTTCCCGGACTACATTTCCGCCATGCCCCTATTTGCCGAGCAGGTCATGCCCAAACTGCGTGCGAAGTTTCCTGCGCTTGCCGGGGCCGCGTAGATGACTTCGTCTCTGTCGGTCGAGGCTCTGCCGCACACGACTGCAAGCCTCTTGAAAGACATTATCGAGCCCGCGCGAACGGCCCTCCTGCTGATTGATGTTCAGGTCGATTTCGTATCGCCGGAGGGCGTGATCGGTATGGCCGGTGTCGATATGTCTACGATTACGTCCGCCATCGACAAGATGGAGACCCTTCGCGCTGCGGCGAAAGCGCAGGGGGCGACGGTGGCTTTTCTCCGAGTGGTGACACGAGAAGAGACAGATTCCGACGCGCTCAAGAATCTATATGCGTGGCGTGGACGTCCCGGCCAGCATGCAATCTGCCGCGCAGATGAACCTGGGTCGGATTACTTTCGGCTATTCCCCGAGGAGAGGGACATTGATGTCGAGAAGGCGCTTTTCGACGGCTTCTACGGCACCGATTTGGAGGAGCAGCTCCGCGCGCGCGGGATTGATACACTTCTCGTTGCGGGCGTGACGACTGATTGCTGTGTTGATCAGACTGCACGGTCTGCCTTTCACCGGAACTTCAATGTGGTCGTGGTGTCAGACGCCTGCGCTGCTTATGAAGAATTGCTGCATTTCGGTGGCTTGCTCGCGCTCGAAAAGAATTGCGCCTTGCTGGCAGATACGGAAACCGTGCTGGCGACATGGGGTGACCTGCCTGACCGGGACTGATGGTGACGAAGCCAGTATGATCCTGCGCCTGTAAGCTTAGATCAAATATTCTGTTCGCATACCGTCAATATTGCTAGGCTGTTTCGTGAGATAGCTGCTCATGGCAGGTCTAGATCATTGGGTTACTCCAACGGTGTCCTGCCTGGCCGAAAAGGGAAGCAGGCATGTATCGAAAGTGGGTAATCTTTGCGATTATCATAGCCGGCTTCTTTGTGCTCAATGCGAGCACATTTGCCTCGCTGGGTGTTGTCCTCTTCGTCATGGCAGACGACCTTGGCTGGTCCTACACGTCGGCCGGTCTGAGCTTCACTATCCTCGGGCTCGCTGTGGGACTGACCAGTTTTCTTCCGGCCATTCTCCTCCACCGGCTTGGCGCTCGGCTTACCTTTGTATTGGGACTCACATGCGTTGCCACAGGCTTCGGCCTGGCGAGCTGCAGCAATGGGCTTGGCATGTTCTTTACGGCGATGTGCCTGGTTGGCGCCGGGTTCTCCCTGTCGGGAAACGTGACGGCCGTTTGGCTAATCGGGGAATGGTTCCCACGACATACCGGGCGGATGATCGGACTCTATCTCATGCTTGGCGGGGTGGGTGACATTGTGGGCCCCAGCCTCAGCCACTATCTGATCGAATGGACTGACTGGCGTTTCAACTGGATGATCCTTGCCGGCATCTGCGCCGTCGTGATGCTGTTTGGGGCCATTTTCATTACAGAGAAGCACGGTGCGGCTGAACACGATCCGGAGGCTGATGGCGAGAGTCACCCTGACCGGGTTGCGGATGGTGGAGGTGAAATTCCATCATGGCGCAAGGCCGTACAGCGTCCTTTGTTCCTGGTCATCGCTGCGGCGATAACCTTCAATCTAGCCTGCGTGACAACGGTTCACTCCATAGCCGTCAGCCACCTCAAACTCCTCGGTCTGTCTCCCGCAATTGGTGCTTTGGGCCTCAGCTTCATGGCGTTGGTTTCACTGGCATTCAAAGGCCTTGCCGGCCCCCTGTGCGAACGCTTTTCGTCTCGCCACATGCTGGCTTTGAGCATGGGGCTCCAGGCAGTTGGCGTTGTCATGTTTGCCATGGCGACCAATCCGGCTCTGGTCCTGGTGTCGTCCCTCATGTTCGGATCCGGGTGGGGGATTACGGTTGTTGCAACCATGGTCCTGCTTGTGGACTGCTTCGGGCGAGTGATTGGTGCACAATTGCTAGGCGCCGCCCATCAGATTTCTTCAATCGCGGCGTTTGGGCCGTTGGCGGCTGGCGTAGCGGCTGACAAGATAGGCTCATTCGCGCCCGTCTTTTATGCGTTTGCGCTGGCTCTTGGTGTGTTGGCCTTGATCATTCAGGTTCTGCGCGATCCTGGAATGGCAAAGCCGTCTTCGGTGGCCTCGCGTACAGTTTAGGGTAAGGCAAAAGCATTCCTTATTCGCCGCCTTCGCACGATCCGTCCCGAAAGGGTCTTGGCAGTTTTGGTGGGTGTAGAGAGTACGTGTCTGGTGCCAATTTTAAAGGGTTTTCAACTATTTTGGCGCTGGAAATCAAGTCAGAACCCAATCTCGAATCTAGCGTGGGATATCGCAAATTCTGTGATTTCTGCAGCTTGAGGGATAATGTCATGGGTCGGAATAAAAAGGTCGATTTGAAGTATAGGGTCGCATGTGCGGCAATGGGTTTTGCTCTGCTCCACGGTGGGAGTGCGCTGGCCGATGACGCCGACGGCGATGGCGATGATATTCGCAATATGAATCAAATCACCGTCTACGGAGAAAAGCGAGAGACTACACTCCAGGATGCGCCAATCGCACTCAGCGCAATCACAGGTGACATTCTCGACCAGGCCGGAATTACAGATCCCAGCCAGCTGAATGGGTATGTTCCCGGCCTCATGATCACCAAGAGTGGAGGATCGGAGCGCATCGTGACCATACGGGGTGTTGGGCAGCAGACGCCTGAGAACTTCGCGACCATTCCGGGCGTCTCATTTCATGTTGATGGGGCGTTTCTGCCGAACTCGATCGCGCTCAATATGGGCTTCTTTGACGTCGACCGGATCGAAGTCCTGAGGGGCCCGCAAGGGACGGTGTTCGGCCAGAGCTCCACGGGAGGCTCGATCAATATCATCACCAACCAGCCGACCCTTGATGAATACAAAGGCACCTTCAAGGCGACGCTTGGAGACTACAATTATGTGCAGGGGTTCGCTTCCTACAACGTGCCGATAGGTGAAACCGCGGCTATTCGCGGGTCAATTCAGCAGACGTCTCACGATGGATACGCGACCGCGACGAGTATCGACGGCGGCTATGAGCTCGATGATTCTGACAATGAGCACTATCGCATCGCAGGCCTGTGGGAGCCCACGGACAAGCTTTCAACCACGTTGTCGTATACGCTCTATAATGACAAGCATAATGGTGGGGCCCTGAAGAACATCAATGACCCCAATCCGGATATCCGGGAGCTGACCCAAGATTATCCTGCGAAGTTCAAACTGCGCTCTGAACTCGCCACCCTGAATGTATCCTACGAATTGCCGTTTGCGACATTCAAATCCGTGACGAGTTACCAGGACATGACGCACGGGCAGTCATTCGATGCCGATCGCCTGGATCTTGAGACCTATGGCGGATATGATCATGTTGCGACATGGGGGACCGACGCGGAAACCTTCATGGAAGAGTTGACGATCAGCTCTCTTCCGGATGCTCCCTTCGACTGGATCACAGGCGTGTTTTATTCAAATACGGACTCTGCCCAGTACGTGGTCGAATATCGGGAATTGGGTGTGACATCCATTCCCGGACTTCCCATCCTGCCCAAGGATACGCTGCCATCCGAAAGCCCGGCCAATCTGGCCTATGAAAATATCTCGACCGTGAACCGGGAATCTGTGGCGCCGTTCTTCCAAGCCACCATCCCGGTCACGACAAACCTGAATGCTACGATTGGTGCCCGCTATAATGACGACAAGTATGAGGGCGAAGGTGCCTCCTACTATGCGACGCCCACCCAGAGCACGTTTGATACCCAGACATGGACAGGGAAAGTCGGGCTGGATTATGACGTATCCGAAGACTCCATGCTCTATGCGAGCTGGTCTCGTGGGTACAAGCCTGGGGGTCTGAATGGCGGCTCCTCAGGAGCCTTGACGGTGTCCACCACATATGACGAAGAAATTGTGGAAGCCATCGAATTCGGGTCAAAGAATACCTTTCTCGACGGCCGGGCAACCTTGAATGCTTCTGTCTTCTTCAACCAGTATGAAAACATGCAATTCATCGAAGAGGATCCGATTCCGTATTCGGGCGGAATTGGAAATATTCCGGAGGCGGAGACGTATGGTCTGGAACTCGAAGGCAGCTACCTGGCCTTTGATGACCAGTTGCTGCTAGGCGGAAATATGGCCCTGCTGGACGGGGAAGTGACAGCCGACTACGAGGCATTGGACCGCCGTCTGGCAGATCTGGCATCTGCTGCAGCCGAAGCGACCGGGACGATCTATCCATGGACATATGACTGGTTCCTCGCGCGCCAATCCGCTGCGGTGCAGGTAAACGGCAATACACCTCCTAACCTGGCCGATCTTACCTATAATTTGTACGCGGCCTGGTTCCAGCCAATCGGCGATCATGGGGAACTGACGTCACGGATCGAAAATGTGTATGTGGGTGACTATGAGGCCCGTATATTCAATACGGACGGGGCAGACGACGTGCCATCCTACAGCCTCTGGAATGCATACTTCCAGTACAAGCCGACAGATGGTCCATGGTTTGTGTCTGCGTCCATCACGAACATCGGTGACGAAGAAGGCATTTCCGGCCGGTTCGTAGATCCGTATTCCAGCGGAACGGTCAGTAACGAATATGTGCCACCGCGCCAACTGCTGGTCACATTCGGTTTCGAATTCTGATCTCGAAATTGCGACGAGCAAAATGAAAGGTATCCGAAGTGCCAGACTTTGACAGTGACAAGGAGTATAACAGCTTCACTGCGAAACGGGTTACGCCGTATCTCGGGGCCGAGCTTGAGGGGCTGGACGTCACCCAGCCCCTCTCGTCCGGCCAGGCCGATGAATTGCGAGATGCGCTGGCGCGGTTCCAGGTTCTTTTCTTCCGGGATCAACCTATCGGCCATGAGGCTCACAAGGATCTTGGCCAGCTATTCGGTCCCTTGGCGATCCACTCCGCCGTAGCGGGGATCGAGGGTCACCCGGAGATTGTCGCCATTCACGCAGATGCTGATTCGAAATATGTTGCCGGGGAGAGTTGGCATTCCGATCTGAGTGCCGATGAGGAGCCTCCGCTTGGCAGCATCCTCTACCTGCATACAGTCCCCCCCACTGGTGGGGACACCATGTTTTCGAGTATGTGCAAGGCCTATGATGCCTTGTCGGATCGCATGAAGACCTACCTTGAGGGGTTGGAGGCGGTTCATGATGCCAATCCCGTTTACCATGCTCTGTTCAAGGATTATGACAAGAGGTACCCTGTGGCGACCCATCCGGTCATTCGGACGCATCCTGTGAGCGGAAAGAAATGCATATTCGTGAATTCGTCCTATACGACGCGAATTGAAGGCCTTTCCGGCGAAGAGAGCGATGCGATCCTGAAATTCCTGTTCGACCATGTCAAAAACCCCAACTTCCAGGTTCGGTTTCAGTGGAAACCTCATTCAATGGCGTTCTGGGATAACCGTGCGGTTCAGCATTTGGCCGTGTGGGATTATTTTCCAGAAGTCCGGTCAGGATACCGAGTGACAATTGCTGGGGACAAGCCATTCAGTGGCGCCCTTTAGGCAATTGACTATGAGGGGGCGCTCCTGTCGTTTTACATCAGGGGATGGCCAGTCGCTATTCAAGACCTGCTGACTATTTCCGCTTTACTGACTGGTGGCCCAGCCTCTGGGCAGGGATCGACATGGTGACGGCGAAGCCAATGGGATCAACAGCGCCATAGCTCATCTCTACGTCCTTGCCGTATGTGGAAATGAGGCGCTGTTTCACGTTCAAGAGTCCAATACCTTGCGGCTCGTCAACGGCTCCGTCCGGCCCCGGCATTTGACCGGATCCGTCATCCTGTACTTTCAGGAGGAGGCGGTCCTCGACCAGTCTGGCTTCCAGGCTAATTCTCGTGGGTTTCACGTTCCGGCTGACGGCAAACTTGACGCTGTTTTCGAAGAGCGGCTGTAACAGCAAGCTGGGGATAGCCATGACGCGCGCTGCCTCATCGACGTCGAAAGAAATATGCAGGCGGTCTCCAAAGCGTACCGTCTCAATGCCGAGATAGAGTTCGAGGGTTTCGAGCTCATCGTCCAGCGTGTGCTGGACTTCATTCGAATGATCCAGTGTCACCCGCAGATAGTTGCCGATACGAGCCAGCATATCCGTCGCGCCATTCGTATCGCCTTTGCGGACAAGCGAGGAAACAGAGTTCAATGCATTGAACAAGAAGTGCGGATTGAGTTGGTATTTCAGCATGCGCAGTTGTGTGTCGCGGAAAAGTTTTTCAGCTTCGAGGCGTTTCAGCGTTTCCCGCTGGGCAACTTCCTTTGCTCGCAGGGCCGTGTTCTGTGCGTCCACCGCCAATTGGTGTTCCACGATCCAATGTCGGTAATATTTTAGCGCGTGATAACAGAAGGCCCAGGCTCCGAAGACGATGACGGAGGCAAACATCCAGCCGCCCCAGTCTGACAACGGAATAATTTCTCCGGTCAGCCACATGAAGGAATATACCCTGAGAAGCGTCCAGGACAGCGAGGCGACCAGTACGGCGGCGCCATTGATCAGAACGCGAGGCAGGAGAGAAATATTCCATGTGCCTGAAGCCACCCATCTGAGCGGGTGGCTGACAAAGACCCCCAATACCGACTGGAGAATTGTGTGGAGGATGGGAGTCAGCTGGCCAGGATTGTACCAGACGGTCAGACTGAGGTAGCTGAGCAGCGCCATCGCTGACCAGCCTGTGGTCTGAAACAGCCAGTACTGCCGCGCGTCCGGCTGCATGCCCTTGCCCAGCGTCTTGAATATGGAGGATGGAGTATCAATTGCAGTCATGAAACCATGTGACAGCGAAAATTGGTTCCAGATCAACCATATGATTGCTTATTGGCGAGAATTATTTGGCCGCTCATGCGAGAGGAAACTCAAATCAGATGCTCAGAACCATAGTTTGCGATGACGAAGCCCCCGCGCTGGAATTGATCGAAGGAATGTTGCGCGATACGGGAGAGGTCGCCATCGAAGGCGCGTATCTCTCGGTCATGGATGCAATCGAGCGCATCAATGCCGGGGGGATCGATCTGGCAGTTCTGGATGTCGAGATGCCGATACTGACAGGTGTGGAAGCTTCGGAGCAGATCACGGTTGATCCAAAGCCGCTCATTGTGTTTGCAACTGCCCATCCGGAATATGCGGTCGAGGCGTTCGGTCTCGACGCCATCGACTATGTTCTGAAGCCATTCGACAGGCATCGCATCGCCAAAGCGGTAGAGAAAGCGATCCGCTTTCGTCAATTGATCGAGCAGAGTGAGCAGGAAGTTCAGGGTGAGGGGGACGATAATCGGGCGGACCCGCCGGCAATGTTGAGAATCAAGGATTCTGGCCGGTACTACTTCATGCCTCATCACGACGTATTGTGGATTGAAGCCGCCGGCGACTATTCGCTTTTGCACACGCAAGACAAGGAAGCGGCTATACGGCGCACGATCAAATCCCTGGAGACGGATCTGCCAGCCGACCGTTTCGTGCGTGTACATCGCTCATCAATCGTCTCGATTGAGCACGTCCGAGAAATCCGGATGCTTCACAAGGGCGAGGCCCAGATACTCCTCACAGATGGCACTGTCGTACGCACGAGCCGCAGTTATCGTGACGTAATCCAGAAACTTATAGACGATCTGTAATTCCCCGGCCTGAAATGAGTATCCCTCCCGTTCGTCGCATGGATGGGACGGTCCAGCGCAATCTGTCTTGCTCCAGGACAGAGGTTCGCTCGACAATGAGCCAAAAGAGCTTTTAGCGGCTGGTTTATTGGGAGGATTAAGGTGAGTGCAGTTCTACGCTTACTGTGTGCGGCGACGCTGATCGGGTCGATTGCAAATGCAGGTGCGGCAATGGCCGAAGAGCCGACCGCGATAGAGGCGCGTGTGGAGAGCCTTCTGGGGCAAATGACGCTCGAAGAGAAAATTGGCCAACTCACCCAATTGTCGAATGTCGGTGATACGACCGGGCCATTGCCAGACGATGAAACGCGACGCCGCAACATGGAGTTGGTGAAGGCGGGCACCATCGGGTCAATGCTGAACGTTGTCGGCGTCGAGGAAGTCCGGATCGTCCAGGACTATGCCGTCAACAATTCGAGACTCGGTATTCCGCTTATCTTCGGGTTCGATGTCGTGCATGGACACAAGACCAGCTTTCCGATCCCCTTGGGTGAGGCCGCAAGCTGGGACCTTGAGTTGATTGAAGAAAGCGCACGTATCGCGGCGACCGAGGCGGCCGCTCAGGGGCTGAACTGGACGTTTGCGCCCATGGCGGATATCTCCCGCGACCCTCGCTGGGGCCGTGTGATGGAGGGGGCAGGAGAAGACCCCTATCTCGGCGCAGAGATCGCTGTGGCCCGGGTCCGAGGGTTTCAGGGGAACGATCTGTCTCGCCCCGACACCATCGCTGCCACAGTCAAGCATTTCGCGGGCTACGGATTTTCAGAATCGGGCCGTGACTACAATACGGTCGACTTCAGTTCCACGACGCTTTTCAATGTCGTGCTTCCGCCGTTTCGCGCAGCCGTAAAGCGCGCCAATGCACGCACAGTGATGAATGCATTCAATATCGTGAACGGCATACCTGCCACCGGCAACACCTTCCTGCAGAGAGAGATTCTCAAAGGCGAGTGGGGGTTCGATGGCTTTGTCGTGTCTGACTGGGCCTCGGGGCTCGAAATGATCAATCATGGCTTTGCGGCAGACGAGCGCGAGGCTGCGCGCTTGGCGATACAGGCAGGCTCTGACATGGACATGGAAAGCTCCATCTATCCGGACCACCTGCAGGATTTGGTTGAGAGCGGTGAGGTTCCGCCTGCGTTGATCGACGACGCCGTTCGGAGAATCCTTAGGGTCAAGTACGAGCTGGGCTTGTTCGACGACCCCTATCGCTACTTGGATGAGAGCCGTGAGACGGCTGTGCTTCTCTCGCCCGAAAACCTTGCAACAGCGCGCAAGATTGCGGAGCGCTCGATTGTGCTGCTCAAGAATGACGACCACCTGCTTCCTTTGAAAAACGGCGAGAAGGTCGCCTTGATCGGCGCGCTGGCGGCTGACAAGGATTCTCCTATCGGCAACTGGCGTGCAATGAGCGAATCGGATTCAGCGGTTTCCGTAGTGGACGCCTTTGAGGCGGCTGACATCAGTTTCACCTATGCAGAAGGCGCCGTCCTGGAGATTGGCAATGCCGGTTTTCCTGATCCGGTAGTGGTGAATACCGAAGACCGGAGTGGGTTTTCCGAAGCCGTGGCGGCGGCCCGCGGCGCCGACAAGGTCGTCATCGTGCTCGGGGAAGATGCCCGCCAGTCCGGCGAGGGACGGAGCCGTACGCGCCTCGGATTTCCCGGTGTCCAGCAAGAGCTTCTTGAAGCGGTGACTCAGGCAAACCCCAACACGATCCTGGTGGTCATGAGTGGCCGGCCGCTCGTGCTTAGCTGGGCGGATGAGAATGTGGCAAGCATTGTTCAGGCCTGGCACCTCGGTAGCGAGAGCGGCCATGCGCTCACCAATGTCCTGACCGGAAAGTACAATCCCAGCGGCAAGCTGCCGATGAGCTTTCCGCGATCAGTCGGGCAGGTGCCGGTTTACTACAATCACTTCAACACAGGTCGTCCCGACGAGATACCGGATGTCTTCTGGTCGCATTTTACTGATGAGAAGAATACGCCCCTGTACCCATTCGGACACGGACTGAGCTATACCAGCTTTGCCTATTCCGACCTTGCGGCGGTGTCGGAGGGTGATACCTGTAGCGTCGAGGTGACGGTTGCCAATACCGGCAAGGTCGCAGGCGAGGAGGTGGTGCAACTCTATATCCGCGACCGGGCGGCGAGTGTTGTGCGGCCGGTCCGCGAACTGAAAGGCTTTCGGAAGATCCTGCTGCAGCCGGGCGAGCGCAAAGCTTTGCGCTTCCGTCTGGGGCCTGACGAGCTGGGCTTCTACAATGGAGACGGTGAGTTTCTGGTGGAGCCGGGCATGTTTGATGTATTCGTCGGCGGCGTGTCTACCGCAGAACTGTCCACCCCGTTTTCCTACGAACCGCGCTGAGTGTGACAGCGCAGTAAATCCTCTCTGGAACCGGTTTCACTTGCCGCGAATGGTCCTGCCATTCGCGGCGATTTCTTGAGTCGCCGCCTTCTGCAGAAGGCGATGAAACCGTTTTACTTTCCCAACTGCCGCACGGCGTGTCCAATTCGCCGCAAGCGCATTGTGCGGTGAACGCGCCCTGCGCATTTTTGATGAAAGGGAAGAAACAGACCCGAATGGGGCGTTATATGCGACTATTGGCAGTGGGCGGACCTCTGAGCTTCGCGGCATTCTTGCTTGCAGCCTGCGTAAGTGCAGGTCCGCATGCTGATGTCGCTACTTACGCTCCCGAAACGACGCCTGAATGGTCAACCGTCTGGTTCGACGATTTTGACGGCGCCGCTTTGGATCGGACCAAATGGATTCCCGAAGAATCCTGCTGGGGCGGCGGTAACAACGAGCGGCAGTGCTATACAGGGCGGCCTGAGAACATCCAGGTTTCTGGTGGTGTCCTGCGATTGATTGCCCTGAAGGAAGACTTCAAAGGGCCGCTCCTGGCCGATCAGCATGGCGGCGACCAGACAACAAAAGCCTATACATCTGGCAAGGTCCGTACACGCGGGCTGGCGGACTGGACGTATGGCCGCTTCTCGGCCCGTCTCAAATTGCCAGATGGACAGGGCACATGGCCTGCCTTCTGGATGATGCCCTCTAGCAGCACATACGGCCGGTGGCCGCTGTCTGGTGAGATCGACATCATGGAAGCGGTCAACCTTGGCACGCCGTGCGAAGACTGCGTTGGCGGTAAGGAAAACCGAACCTCCGGCGCCGCGCATTTCGGCGACGTTGCACCTGACAATACCTATCTGTTCCTGAAAACGGATCCGACCACTCCGGAGAGCCCTGCAGATCAGTGGCGCACCTACTCGCTGGAGTGGGCTGACGGTCAGATGCAGTGGCTCGTGGATGGCAAGGTTTTCATGCGGCTAACCAGTAAGGATTGGTACACGGCGGCCCCGAACGCCGCCGACCGGCCCAGTGCCCCGTTCGACCAGCCATTTTTCCTTATGCTGAATTTGGCTGTGGGCGGAAATTTACCGGAGAAATCGAACGGGATGGGCTTCGACTTGAAGTCGTTCCCGGCGGAGCTACTGGTCGACTGGGTTCGCGTCGAGCAATGCCAAGGCGATGAGACGTCAGGTCGCGCATGTCTCGACACACAGAAGTGGAATGGCAAGCCACAGGGGCCTTGGGAGACACAGGCGCGTTGAAGCGGGCCGTTCGAGCCTGATTAAAAAAAAAGAGTTCATTGGGAGGAAATGAAATGAAGGAAGAACGCAAACATGATTGGCGAAAGCTCTCGCTGATCTTCCTGGGCAGCGCATCAGCGCTTGCTCTGTCACATTCTGCAAACGCACAGGAAGTGACTGACGGGGAAGAGCTCCGGCAGGAAACAGTCACCGTCCAGGGGATTCGGGGAAGCCTTGCAGAAGCGACCGACATCAAGCGCAATGCGCAAGGGGTTGTGGACGCCATCACGAATGAGGACATGGGCAAGTTCCCCGATACGAACCTTGCTGAATCGCTGCAGCGTATCACTGGGGTCTCAATCAACAGGTCCAATGGTGAGGGTAGCCAGGTAACCGTTCGTGGCTTCGGTCCGGACTTCAACCTTGTCCTTCTCAACGGTCGCCAAATGCCCACAGCCTATCTTGAGGGCGGAGCGCCGTCGTCGCGCAGTTTCGATTTCGGCAACATTGCCTCGGAAGGCATCGCCAGCGTTGAAGTCTACAAGACCGGGCTTGCTTCCATTCCTACAGGCGGGATCGGGTCTACATTGAACATCAAGACGGCGCGCCCCTTGGATGCGCCGGGCCTGCGGTATTCTGCCGGCGTTAAAGGCGTCTACGACGACTCGGTTACAAGTCTTGGCGACAAGGAAGTCACCCCCGAAATTTCCGGTATTTATTCCAATACCTTCGCGAACGACACATTCGGCGTCGCGCTGGCTGGCAGCTATCAGGAACGAAATTCCGGGTATGCGCAAGTCGGTACGACGAGTGGTTGGCGCGGGGCTTATCTGGGGGCTGAAAATGACTGGGGAACTTTGCCCCAGCCTCCAGGTGACACACAGGTTACCAACCGGCCCGGGCCAGACGACATCTACTCGACGCCCCAAAACGTCAACTACAGTCTTACGGACGTGGACCGTGAACGCCTCAACGGCCAGGCGACGCTTCAGTACAGCCCTGGTTCGAACTTCACCGCGACGCTGGATTACTTCTACACTCAGAACAAAGTTGCCACCGAGCGGGCCGACATGTCGGTCTGGTTTAACCATGGCGACGTGACGAGCGGCTGGACGGATGGACCAATTGCAAGCCCGCTCTTCTATAATGAGGATTTCGGAGACGCCGGTAGCGATCTTTCGATGGGTGGGGCGAAGTATGCCACGAAGAGTGAGAACCAGTCGCTTGGCCTGAATTTTGACTGGCAAGCGACAGATAGGCTCGGTCTGGTCTTTGACGTGCATTCTTCCAGTGCCGAGTCAGGACAGGACAGCCCGTATGGAACGAGTTCGGTAATCTCGGTCGCTGATTTCCAGCTTCGCTCGCAGGCGATTGATTTCACGAATGACATGCCAGTTCTGGGACTGGTGTTTCAGGATCCGTTCACCGGTATCGATCCGTCGCGTATGATCTCGACCGGGTCGGTTTTCAGCAATAGCTATATCAAGACCGAGATCGATCAGGCCCAACTCAGCGGACATTATGACTTCGACACCTCAATCGTTGACAGTGTCGATTTTGGCGTGTCGGCGACGAAGAACAAGGTCCGCTCTGCCTTCGCGAACGCGCAGCGCGACACCTGGGGCGGGGTTGGTACGGCTGACGACTTACCGGACGATATCTTCCGGCGTGTGAACATTGCGGAAAATTTCGATCAGTTCAGTGGCTCGGGTATGACCCAGCAAGACGTCTTCGTTTTTGACTTCGACCAGATGGTCGGCATCATTGATAGCGATGGTGACCCGTTCAATAATGCGTGCGGTGGAGATGGTATTTGTCGGTCTGACGATTTCCTCGAAGACCGCCGGATTGAGGAAGAAAGTTATTCGGCGTTTCTTCAGGTCAACAATGAGTTCGATATTGGCGTAATGCCCGCAAAATTCATTGCAGGTCTGCGATACGAGACGACGGATGTCACCTCGCCAGCACAAGTTACAACCCCAAACGGTGTGCAATGGGTCGCTGCCAACGAATTCGGTCTGATTGGTCTGGATGATCCGAACAATCTGGTCGTGCAGGAGTTCACCGGTGAATACGACTATTGGCTGCCTGCAGTCGATTTCCGGATCGATCCGCGTGATGATGTTGTTCTGCGTGCATCGTATAGCAAGACGATGACCCGACCTGGATATGGCGACATTGCAGGTGGGCTCTCGGTGCAACAGATTGCACGAGTGGACGGCGGTACCGGCACAAACGGAAACACCAATCTGAAGCCGTTCATATCGGAAAACTTCGATTTGTCCGGCGAATGGTATTACGATGAGGGAGGTTCCTATCTTTCTGCGGGTTACTTCAGAAAGAATGTGGAGAATTTCATCGGGTCCGGTGTTGTTACGCAGTCACCATTCGAGGTCTACACCCCTTATGGCGGGGCCCGTTACAATGCGGCGCTTGCAGCCGTAGGGGACGATGCCGTGGCAATTCGCCAGTGGATATTCGAGAATGCCGATCCATCGACGTTCGAAATCACTGGTACGGATACGAATGGAAACTTCACAGGCAACATATTCGGCGTCGCGGGCGAAGATCCGCTCCTGACCTTTGACATTGCGACGCCTGTGAACCAGGAAACCGCCACAGTGGATGGATGGGAATTCGCTATCCAGCACTTCTTCGGTGAAACGGGGTTCGGCGTGATTGCCAACTACACAATCGTCGACGGCGATGTGGCATTCGACGACACACAGGTTCCGTCTAGTGGCGATCCACAGTTCGCGATCACTGGTCTGTCGGACAGCTACAATTTGATAGGCTTTTACGACAAGAATGGGCTTCAGGCGCGTCTCGCCTATAATTGGCGTGATAAATTCCTTACCTCCACGGTGGGTGTCAGCGGCACGGCCAACAATCCGCAATATGTTGAGGATTATGGCCAGTTGGACTTCAATGTCAGCTATGAAGTTCGTGACGGCTGGACGCTATTTGTCGAAGGCATCAACGTCACCGACGAGACCACCCGCACTGTCGGCCGTACGTCAGCCTATGTAAACTTTGCGACCCAAACGGGTGCACGGTACAATTTTGGCTTCCGCTTCAATTATTAGCGTCCCGAACATAAGCGTCCGCCGACTTGGGTTGGCGGGCGGCTTCTAATCCTGCAACTGAACTGCCGCGCTGCGCCTCTGGGGCAGTGCGGCAGACTTGCAAAAGGTGCCCGCAAGGGGAACATATTATAAAATGATCTGCACGACAGACCGGACCGACGTTTTTAACGACACGCCACGAGTGCGTGAGGTCGCCTGGCGTCATGAGGAATGCGATCTATCTGAAATCTCCGCATCATCAGTGCCTGTGATCGTGCGCGGGTTCGTCGAGGACTGGCCCGCCGTGAAGGCCGCGCGATCCTCCCTTTCCGATTTCTTCGACTATCTCCACCGTTTTGACCGCGGCGCGGTCGTGCCGATTTCGGCCGGTCCGGCGAAATTGGATGGGCGACTATTTTACAATGACGACATGACGGGCGTGAATGTCGATCGTGGCAATGCAACCTTCACGATGTTTCTGGATCGAGTTTTCAAATTCGGACCGCAAACCCCTCCGCCCCTGATCTATCTGGCGTCAACCGACGTCGACGAAGTCTTGCCCGGTTTTCGGGTGGAGAATGATCTGGAGTTCGGTGATCTGGACCCCCTTCGGAGTGTATGGATCGGCACGCGCACACGGGTTGCCGCGCACAATGACCTGCCCCTTAATCTTGCCTGTGTCGTCGCAGGTAAGCGCCGCTTCACGTTGTTTCCACCAGACCAGACCCCCAATCTCTATGTTGGCCCGTTTGAACTCACGCCGGCCGGGCGGCCTATCAGCCTTGTCGATTTTGCTGCGCCAGATACCGTCCGCTTCCCCCGCTTTGAAGAAGCAGTAAAGCATGCGCAGATTGCGGATTTGGATGAAGGCGACGCGCTCTTCATTCCCTCCATGTGGTGGCACCATGTGGAGGCGACCGGGCAGGTGAACATGCTGGTAAACTATTGGTGGCGCACCGTGCCGAAACATCTCGGCACGCCACAGGATGTGCTCAATCATGCGATGATGACATTGCGGGACCTTCCACCCGAAGAAAAGAAGGCCTGGAGACACATGTTCGATCACTATGTTTTCAACAATAATGGCACGGAGGTCGATCAGGTGCCTGAACACATACAGGGCATACTCGGCCCGATCACTCCGGAGGTCTCTGCCAGTGTGCGAGCCTTTCTCCGCGACCGGCTGGATCGCCGAGAATCATGACTGAAGCCGTTAAAAAGCAGAGGGTTGTCATTGCCGGTGGGGGCACAGCAGGCTGGATGACAGCTGCGGCGATGTGCAAGGTGCTTGAGAAGGTATGCGATGTCACGCTTGTGGAATCCGATGCAATCGGGACCGTAGGCGTCGGTGAGGCGACCATACCCACTCTCGTAACCTACAATCGGCTTCTCGGTATCGATGAGGCCCAGTTGATGAGCGCATTGCGCGCGACGTTCAAGCTGGGCATCGCGTTCGAAAACTGGACCGATGTCGGGCATCGCTACATTCACTCATTCGGAATTACCGGAAAAGATCACTGGACGGCAGGTTTCCAGCATTTCTGGCACCGCGGCCGGGAGCTGGGGGTCGCAGGTGAATTCGGAGACTATTGCCTGGAACTGATCGCGGCAGAGCAGGAGCGCTTCAAGCACTTGCCTGACCTCGGCCTGAACTATGCCTATCATCTCGACGCAACCGCCTATGCGGGCTTCCTCAGAGAGATCGCCGAACGGCATGGGGTTGTTCGCCGCGAAGGCAAGATACGTGAAGTGCGCCGGACCGAAGAGGGGGATATCGCCAGTCTTGTCCTGGAAGACGGGAGCGAGATTGCGGGTGATTTGTTTGTCGACTGCACAGGGTTTCGTGCCCTGCTGATTGATGGCGCGCTTGGTGTTGGTTATGAGGACTGGTCGCACTGGTTGCCGTGCGACCGTGCGATTGCGGTGCAAACTGCCTCAGTGCGTCCCCCGCGGCCTTACACACGCTCCATTGCTCATGAAGCAGGTTGGCGCTGGCAGATCCCGCTCCAGCACCGGACGGGCAATGGCACGGTCTATTGTAGCCGGTATATGAGTGATGATGAGGCCCGCGGGAAATTACTGGGCGACATTGAGGGGGAATGCCTGAGTGAGCCGCGCCAGATCCGATTCCGCACCGGTACGCGCCGCGCGCATTGGCACCGCAACTGTATCGCAATTGGACTTTCGAGCGGGTTCATTGAGCCTTTGGAGTCGACCAGCATTCACATGATCCAGAGATCCGTCATGCGGTTGATGCAGATGTTTCCGCGCGAGGGTGTTCACCAGCCCGACATAGATGAGTTTAACCGTCAGACAGCATACGAAATTGAACACATCCGTGATTTCATCATTCTACATTATCATCTGACCAACCGTACCGACACGCTTTTCTGGCGCCACTGCCGCACGATGGAGATTCCGGATAGTCTGCGTCACCGGATGGCACTGTTCCAGCAGGCCGGGCGGGTGTTCCGGGCAAATGATGAGCTGTTTGCGGAGAATTCGTGGACCCAAGTTATGCTCGGCCAGGGCCTGATGCCTCAATCCCATCACCCGGTCGCAGATGTCATGACAGAAGCGGAGGTCACACGCTTTCTGAGCTATATTACGGAAAATGTGAACAAGACGGTTGCGGGCCTGCCGATGCACAAGGACTATTTGGACTCTTATTGTCCAGCGACGAATTCAGAGAGATAGCTTCCGGCCCGTGGCCTGAAGAGACCTTTCCAGCGCCTCATGGTCCCATCAAAAATTGCCTCTCCTGGGCGGAGCAAGTTCATAGGCTTGGCAAGGCATCTTCGCGGCTTGCTGGGCTGGCCAATAACAATTGTCCCCGAAGACCTTTCTGAATGACGCCTTCAGAGGGACGAACTAGGCATGAAATTTAAAGTTTCACTCTCACTAGAGTGAATATTATTGACAGGAGCGAATATTTGTTTTCCAACACGTCATGAAAAGCGGGAAAACCCGCTTTCATACAGGGAGGAAAATCCAATGACTCTACGGTCAATGGCGTCCGTATCGGCGATTTCGTTCGCGGTACTGGGAACGCCCGCTTTTGCACAACAAGCATCTACTGCTGACGAAGTTTCGCAAGAATCATCCAATGATGAAGCGCGTCAGGATACAATCATCGTGACCTCAACCCGACGGGAGCAGAGCCTGCAGGACGTGCCGCTGGCCGTCACGGCCTTCCAGCAGGAAGCGATGTCGGAAAAAGGCATTGTCAGCTACGACGGCCTCGCCCGCGAAACGCCAGGTATCGTGCTGAACCAGCCGACCGCCAACTTCAACACAATCACCACCCGCGGCATCGCCACCAATGGCTACGGCGCCAATCTGCAGGCCGCTACCGCGATCTACATCAACGAGCTTCCGATCTCCTCGAACGGCAACTCGACCATTCTCGATCCGACCTTGTTCGACGTAGAGCGGGTGGAAGTGCTCCGCGGGCCGCAGGGCACGCTGTTCGGTGCAAACTCGCTGTCCGGCGCCGTGCGTATCCTCACAAAGAAGCCTAATCCGAACAAGTTCGAAGCGGCCACACTGGTCGATTTCGGCCTGACAGATGGCGATGCCCTCCGTCAGCGTTATAACGGCATGGTCAATATTCCGCTCGTGTCGGATCAATTGGCGCTGCGAGTCGTTGGCTTCTACCGCGATGAGGACGGCTGGGTCGATAACCTCGGCACCGGCATTGAAGGCGCGAACTCACTGAAGGCGGTCGGTGGCCGTGCGCACCTGCTGTGGGAACCGACCAGCAAATTCGACGTCGGTTTGCTCATTATCCGCGAGGACAACGAGCCGGCAGATTCAGGTCTCACCAACCCTGACCGTGGCGAATTCATTCGTTATACGGACCGTCCTGACCTCTTCCAGTCCGACATGACCAGCTACAACCTGACGGCCAACTGGGATATGGATTTCGCGACCCTCACCAGTTCCTCGAACTATTCGAATATTGACGGCAAGTTCATTGTCGATCTGGCGGGCACGTTCGGCGGGGGCATTCCCTTCGCGCTGGACGCGGTCGGGCATGATGAAAACTTCGTGCAGGAAGTCCGTCTGTCTTCCGCAGATGGTGGAAACTGGGACTGGATCGTCGGCGGTTTCTACTTCAATAAGCGCCGCGACATCGACTATGACTACCGCTCCTCGCAGGAATTCCTCGACTCGCGTGGCCTGACAGGCCTGCCAGATGAGTATTACTATCGGTTCAAGGGTTATTTCGACGCCATCGAATCGGCAGCCTTCGGTGAGCTGACCTATCACTTCTCCGACCAGCTGTGGGCGACTGGCGGTCTGCGCTATACCGAAACCTCGGTGCAGTCGCACACTCTTGCTGGCGGCTACAACTCGAACTACCTGACAGCCGCGCTCCTTGGCTTTACCAATACGCCCCTCACGATCACCCCGGTCACGGCGGCAGACGGGCTTGAGGTAGAAGCGGACAATCTGTCCTACAAGGGTAGCCTATCCTACAAGCCGGTGGACAATGTGACGACCTATGCGTCGGTTTCGACAGGCTTTCGCTCGCCAGTGGCAAACGCCCGCGCTGGTCTCACCAGCGGGGTGGACCCCAACGACATCATCATTCCCAACGGCGCCGATTCGGACACGCTCATAAGCTATGAAGTCGGTATGAAAGGGGCCTTCTTCGACCGCAAACTGACCGCGAACCTTGCCGCCTACTATATCAATTGGGAAGATATCCAGGTTCAGGCCAACCGCCTGTCAGATCAGGCGCAATTCGCCACCAATATCGGCAAGGCCGTCAGTCAGGGTCTCGAATTCGAGATTGGTTACCTTCCCGGTAACGGTTTCAGCCTGTTCGCGAACGGCTCGATCAGCGACACCGAGATCACGGACCTGACCGATGAAGAGGCCGCGATCTCTGGTGCGGAAGAGGGCCTGCAACTCGCCATGCCCGACTTCCAGGGTGCCATCACGGCTCGTTACGATTTTGGTATCGGCGACAAGGATGCCTTCGTGACCACCACGGCCGCCTATGTCGGCGATTTCCCGGGCATGTTGCCGAATGTGCCGGGCCAGCCAGGCGTACCGGCCGCGACCTTCGACTACACCGACGCATACACTGTTGTGAATGCGCAGGCTGGCATCTCGAAGAACGACTGGAAAGTGGTCGCTTATGTCGAGAACCTGCTTGACGACAGCTCGATCACCTACGTCCACCCGGAAGGCTTCCTCGATAGCCGCTATGCCCGTGTGCGCCCGCAAACGGTCGGCGTTCGCGTCAGCTACGAATACTGATTGCGGAAGGGAGAGACTGATGCCGAGACTAGACAGATTATTGGCCGAAGGTCAGCAGGTTAGGCGCGTAGGTGTGGCGCTTGCCCTTCTTGTCCTCTCGGTATCACCTCTCCTGGTGACCAGCTGTGCGGGTGTGGACGCAATGTCCGTGGAAAGCGTTGTTGCTGACACGCCCGCCGGCTCCCTTCTTGGGACAAATGAAGACGGTATCGCCGTATATCGCGGTATTCCTTATGCACTGGCCCCTACGGGCGAGCGCCGGTGGGCTCCGCCCGCTGCGGTCCCGGATTGGGAGGGGCAACGCGAAGCCCGGGCGTTTGGTCCGGCGTGTCCCCAGCCGGAATCGAGAGCTCAAAGCATTTACGCGTCAGAGCTTGGCGCGGTCTCCGAAGACTGTCTGAGCCTGAATGTCTGGGTGCCTGAAGGCGCCGAGGATGCGCCGGTTTTCGTCTGGATTCATGGCGGATCTCTGACCACTGGAGCGGGCAGCCAAGCCATGTATGATGGCGCCAGAATGGCGCGGGAGCAGGGTCTGGTCGTCGTGACGATCAACTATCGTCTGGGCGTCCTGGGATATCTTGCCCATCCCGGATTGAGTGCCGAATCCGAGCAGGGCATTTCAGGAAATTACGGGCTGATGGATCAAATCCTCGCTCTGAAATGGGTTGAGCGGAACATTGCCACCTTCGGAGGAAATCCGGACAATGTGACGGTCGCGGGAGAGTCTGCCGGCGCGCTCAGCACTGTTCTGCTGATGACGTCCCCCCAGGCCAAGGGTCTGTTCGACAAGGCTATCGCTCAAAGCGCCTACATGGTCACCATGTCCGCATTGAAAGAAGAAGCTAACGGATTGCCGTCCGCGGAGTCTGTGGGATCGGATCTTGTGGACCGCATGGGCGTTGAAGACATTGACGCGCTCCGGGCGATGCCTGCAGGCAAGATTGTCGGACTGGCAGGAAAGGCAGGCTACTTTCCCTTTGCGGTGATCGATGATGTTTACCTGACCGATCAGATGGTCGCGACCTTTGACAAGGGCGAGCAGGCACCTGTCCCTGTTCTGGCGGGCTTCAATGAAGGTGAAATCCGCTCTCTGCGATTCCTCTTGCCCCCTATCCCGAAACAGGATGCTTACGAGACAGCGATCCGGACCGGATACGGCGAGCTCGCAGATGAGTTCCTGAGCATCTACCCGTCGGACAGCTTGGAATCGAGCATGCTCGCAACAACTCGCGACGCGATGTATGGCTGGACGGCAGAGCGCCTTGCGGCCTCGCAAACATCGCAAGGCATCCCCTCATTCTTATATCTGTTTGATCATGGCTATCCGGCTGCTGATCGATGGGGTCTGCATGCCTTTCACGCCGCAGAAATCCCCTATGTTTTCGGAACGATGTCCGAGGCTGTCACGCCCTGGCCCGAAATACCGAATACGGATGAGGAGCGCGCCCTGTCGCAGGCCATGATGGCATATTGGGCCAGTTTCGCTCGCGATGGACGTCCTGCGGCCGAGGGTGCCGCGGAGTGGCCATCCTATGGTGACAAGGCGACCGGCATGGTCTTCGCCGAACATCCAGAGCCTTGGCCGATGCTCGCCCGGGATCGCTATGCCTTGCATGAAGAGGTGGTCTGCCGACGGCGCGCAGTCGCCAATATTCCCTGGAATTGGAATGTCGGCGTCCTGTCACCTCCCTTGCCACCAAAGGACCCAAAATGCCAATGATCGATGGTGCCATCCAAGACTACGCACTCACACTCGACAAGTTTCTTGACCACGCAGCGAAATGGCGTCCCTCGACAGAAGTCGTGACGGCGCGCGCGGACGGCAGTACAGCCCGCATCGGGTATGCCGGGCTTCGTGAGCGTGCCAAGCGCGTGACGTCCGTACTCAACGATTTGGGGGTCAAGACAGGCGACCGCGTTGCCACGCTGGCCTGGAATACCCAGGCGCACATGGAGTGCTGGTATGCGGTGATGGGCTTGGGCGCTGTGTGCCATACGCTCAATCCGCGTCTCACCAGTGAGCAATTGGCCTGGATGCTCGGGCAGTCCGAGGCATCGATCCTGATTGTGAGCAGCGATCTGCAGCCCTTGGCTGCCAGCATTGCGGAGCAGGCTCCCGGTGTCAGGAAGGTATTCGTTATCGACCTTTCAGAGGGCGACGTGCTGGACACTGACAGACTGCCTTCGGTGCAGGCTCTTGAGGAGGTTATCCCGGGCGAATACGCGGGCATCCCCTGGGGAGATTTCCCGGAAACAACCCCGTGTGGCCTTTGCTTTACTTCTGGCACCACAGGCGCGCCTAAGGGCGTGACCTATACGCATCGCGGAAATTATCTGCACACCATGCGTCAGCTTCAGGCGGATGTCTCCGGAATTACATCCCATGATGTGGTGTTGCCCGTCGTGCCGATGTTTCATGCCAGTGCATGGGGGCTTCCCTTCTCCGCGCCCGCCACTGGAGCAAAACTCGTACTGCCGGGGCGTCATTCGGATGGAGAAAGCCTCGCGCATCTCATCGCCGATGAAGGTGTGACGATTGCGGTAGGTGTGCCGACAATCTGGACGGGCCTTCTGGAATATATTGAAGCAACCGATCTCGACTTGCCGTCGCTGAAGCGGATCATGGTGGGTGGCGCTCCCATGCATCCTGCATTGATGAAGCGGATCGAAGATCGTGGCATCTGTGTGCAGACCACATGGGGCATGACGGAGCTGTCGCCGCTCGGAACGGCCGCGCCCCCGGAGGACGAGCGTTCACCTGAGACGGCGGGTCGGCCTGCTGTCGGGCTCGATCTGATGCTGACCGACCATAATGGGAAGCCTCTGGCCGAACAGCGCGGCAGGGAAGGTCATCTCTGGGTACGAGGGTCGTCAGTGGTCGCGCGTTACTTCGGCCAGACCGAGGACGCAACGAAAGATGGTTGGTTCGAGACAGGTGACCTTGCCGTCCTGAGCGAGGCTGGCCAGGTCTTCATCACTGGACGGTCCAAGGATCTGATCAAATCCGGGGGAGAGTGGATCAATCCGACGGAAATCGAGACGCTTATCTCCCGCATGCCCGAAGTCGCCCTTGCCGCAGTGGTTGGCCGGCCCCATCCAAAATGGGGCGAGCGCCCAGTCCTGCTTGTCGAAATCCGTGAGGGATACACGCTCAGTGACGAGTCGCTTCTCGCGGGGCTGAAAGGGCATGTACCAAACTGGTGGATACCTGATGAAGTTATCCGTATTGGCGCGATGCCCTTGGCGGGAACTGGAAAAATCGACAAGTTGAGCTTGCGGGAGCTATGCGCAACAACGGCATGAAATGAAAAGGGATGAGACAATGAGAACAGACACCCAATACGTAACTCTGGCTGTTCTCTTGATGGTCGTATCCGCTTGGCTGGTGGCCTGTGCCCGTCCAGTCGACCACCTGACAGGCCCGGCAGTCGAGGTGGAGCAGGGGCAACTGGTCGGCGTTCATGAAGGGGAGGTCGATGTTTTTCACGGCATTCCCTATGCGGCCGCGCCAATCGGAGAGAGGCGGTGGACGGCGCCGTCTCGCCGGGTCGCGTGGGAAGGGGTCCGCGATGCCACCGAATTCGGGCCAAGCTGCATTCAGCCTGAGGTTCCAGCGAGCAGCCTTTATTATGATCCTCCGGTCGAAACGTCCGAAGATTGCCTGACCCTCAACATCTGGGCACGCCCAGATGTTGCGAAAGCGCCGGTGATCGTTTGGATTCACGGCGGGTCGCTGCGCATCGGCGGCAGCGATCAGCCGATGTATGATGGATCCGAATTTGCGGGCAGGGGCGTTGTATTCGTTTCCATGAATTACCGGTTGGGCGTGCTGGGATGGTTGGCGCACCCTGACCTCAGCGCGGAATCTGAAGATAGTGTCGCTGGAAATTATGGTCTCCTCGACCAGATCGCCGCTTTGAAATGGGTGCGCGCTAATATCTCGGCGTTCGGGGGCGATCCGGATAATGTCACGGTGATGGGAGAGTCGGCCGGCGCCCTGAGTACGACCTATCTGTTGGCAAGTCCCGCAGCAGAGGGCCTGTTTCAGAAAGCGATCATAGAGAGCACAAACAGCCGGAATTTCCCCGAACTTCGCGCATCCTCCTTTGGGCTGCCATCTGCAGAGGCGCTTGGTACACGTCTGTTCGAGGGGCTCAAGATTGAAGGTGTTGAAGCGGCCCGAGGCATGGACGCGCAAGACATCACCTCCCAGGCAAGTCGGATAGGGTTCGCCCCACAGGGCACGATCGACGGCAAAACACTGCCGATGCAGATAATCGAGTCGTTCGGCGAGGGTGCATTTGCAAAAGTTCCCATCCTTGCTGGCTTCAATAGCGGGGAAGTCCGCGCCCAGCGTATCTTCCTGCCTCGTGCGGCTAGCACGCCGGAAGCGTATGAAGCTGCCATCACAGAGCGGTATGGAGATATCTCAGACGAGATGCTTGCGCTCTATCCGAGTGATGATGTCAAGGCCGCGAAGCTCGCCACGCTTCGCGATGCGATTTACGGCTGGGCGACCGAGCGGGTGGCCCGCAGCGCCACGGAAGCAGGCCAGCCAGCGTTCATGTATGTGTTCGATTACTGTTACCCGAATGCGCGTGAAGCGGATCTCTGCGCGTTCCATGCGAGCGAATTGCCATTCGTGTTCGGCGCACTGGATGCCGACTCCCTGCCGCCGAACTGGCCGGTCCCTGACGGTGAGCATGACCGAGACGTGTCAAACATCCTTCTCGATTACTGGACGTCGTTCGCAGCAACCGGGCAGCCGGAAAGTCGCGATGGCCCTGCTTGGGCTGCCTACGGAACTGAAGAGAACTATCTGAGAATTGCGTCCGACCCTGAGATACTTACCGATCCGTACCCGGGCATGTTCGAGATGCACGAACAGCTCGTTCAACAGAGGAAACAGAACGATGAGTCCTGGTTCCTCAATATCGGTGTTGGCGCAAAGCCTCTGGAGTAGGCGTTTGCCACTTGAACCTAATGGCCAATCTTGTTTGGCGCCGTATAGGTCATTTCCGTCTCATATGTGTCCATCCAGTTCTCGGGAGGTAGCGGGAGGGCGCGACTGTCCTCGGCGCGCGCCTTCGTGAATGCCGGCCTTGGCTCGTCTGAGCGAACCTGCTCCAGCCAGAACACTCCATCATAGCTTCCGCTGTTTCCACGCGTCGCAACGAGGTCAACGTCACCATCCTTGTCCATGTCCACGGGAAGGAAGCCATCATACATGCCGCGCACCAGACGCAGCATGTCATGCCGTTGCCACGCCAGCCGGGCGTCTCCGGGGTTTTCGAACCATGTCATCCGGCCAACAGTAGAAGCGGAGGTGACGCGCGGGTCGTCCTGATCACGCGGCGCGCCGGAATAGGCGCCGACCAGAACATTCAGTCCGGAATACCCTCCGGTGACCGCATCGAGATCGCCGTCCCCGTCGATGTCGGCGAGAGCAATCCCTGCAATGATATCCGGCAAGGTGTCGCCAATAGGAAAATAGGTCCAAGGCGCGTCGAGCTGGTCCGGCTGTTTCAGCCAGCCAAGCCCTGCAGTTAGCGGGCTGTCTTCGTACGCTTGGGGTGTTTCGTGAACCGCAACCACGAGGTCCTTGCGACCATCGCCATCCAGATCAGCAAAGGCGGATTGGAACGCGCTGGACGCGCCTTTCCAATCTTCCGAAACGGGCTGGCCAGCCGTGATCGTGATAGGATGCGGCTGAATGGTTACGTCCTGCCCTGGGACGGGCTCCACCACTTCAAGGATTGCCATTTCGAGACGTAGCCGAGCGGCGACCAGGACATCCAGGTCACCATCTTCGTCGATATCTACCGGCATCGCCGTGTTCGGGACGACTTCCTGTGACAAGACCTGCTCATGCCAGCTCGATTGCATGAGGGGATCTCCCTCCACCCGGAAGAGCGATGTAGGACGGCTTGCGGTTGGCTGGGACGGGTCGATGATGTCCGCTGCTCCCTTGTTGGCGGCCAGCACGTCGGGGCGTCCATCCTGATCCATGTCAGCCGTAAAGACGCGAAGCCATGACCCGCGGCCCTGTGTGATCGTCGGGATCAATCCTTGCCAGGCTTGTGTCCGGGCGTTTGTCCCCGGGCTCTGGAGATAGAGAAGGTGCGCTTCCTCACACGCCGCGACGAGATCGAGCCACCCATCGCCATTGAGGTCGCCTATTGCGACATCTTCGATGGCGGCAACGGTTTCGCCTTCCGCGACGGTCACATTTTCCCAGACGTCCGGATCATCCGTGCCGAACGCGATGCGAAGGTGATTGGAATCCTCGTGCACCGAGACGATATCGATGTATCCGTCTTGGTCGATATCCGCCATTGCCAATCCATCGCCGCCCCGAATGGCTGTTCCGCCATTCGTCTGTTCATCATCAATCAGGTGCTCTCGCCACGAAATGTAGCGTCCATCTTCTGCCTGAGCTGTGCTTGGCGTTTCATCCACATTGAGACGTGGTGCATCCGTGGTCGCCAAGTCAGTGGTACTTGGTGCCTGACACGCGGCCACGGCAAGAAGGATCGATGCGAGAAGTTCGGTTCGATAGCGGGCTCTTTGGCGCGTCATTGCTCGAGCCTCGCGATGTCCCTCCGAATATTATTCGCTGCGAGCACATAATGGAGACAGGCCCAGAGCGCTCCGATGACACCGCAAATCAGCATGGCCGTTGCGAGCGGGGTTTCGAACCCTGCGCGCGTGAAGCGATCGCTGAGCGCCCCGACGATGAGCGGGCCAAGACCCAGGCCGATCAGGTTCAGGATGAAGAAGAGAACAGCCGATGTGAGGGCTCTCATACGAACACTGACCAGGCTGTGGGACACGGCAATGACTGATCCCAGATATGCTGCCGTCAGGAAATTGAAGGGGGCGGTCAACAGCAGGGCAACACGGGGCGATCCTGATGTCAGGGCGATCACAAGAACGGGTACGATCATGAAGGTGAGGATCGCGGGGATCCAGAGATACCAGCGTATATCACGAGCCCCGAAACGGTCGGCCATCCAGCCTCCGAAAAATGAGCCTGCGGCGCCTCCAATCCCGCTCGTCAATGCCATCCATGTTCCGACGGTGCTGAGGCTGAGATCGAAATTGCGCAGGAAGTAGGAAGGAAACCAGTTGCCAATGCCATAGATGAGGAAAGCCTGCAGGCTGGCGGCCAGAGCGATGTGTCGGAAGGAGACATGACCCCAAAGCAATTTGACGACGTCTTTGACGGGCGGTGTGGACAAATCCTTTTTCTGAGCGCCCTCCGACCATCCGCGGACGGGCTCCCGGACAGTGAAACGCAGGATTATGGCCAGTAGCACTCCCGGAGCGCCCACGACGAAGAATGCAAGGCGCCAACCGAATGTATCAGCGATCCGGCTGCCGAGTGCGAAGCCGAACAGGATGCCGATATAGATGCCGATGGAATAGACGGACAGGGCGAGGGCTCTGTTCTTCGGCTTGAAGATGTCGGAGAGCATGGAGTGGGCAGGGGGGCTGCCGCCAGCTTCCCCCACGCCTACACCCACGCGCGCCAGGAGCAGGTGGACAAAATTTGTGGCAAGTCCGGACAAGGCAGTCATGATACTCCAGACCGTGAGGGCCCAGACAATAATATTCCTGCGCACGCCCTTGTCAGCCCAGCGCGCGATCGGGATACCGCAAATCACGTAAAAAAGGGCGAAGGCAAAGCCTGTCAGCAGGCCAAGTTGAGTGTCGGAGAGACCGAGCTCAGCCTTGATCGGTTCCTGAAGAATGACGAGCAGCTGACGGTCTACGAAATTGAATGCGTAGATGACCGTGAGGACCAACAGGACATAAATACGATATTTTTTGCTCGTATACGGCGTACCTTCCGCCGTTTCCGAGCTCAGTGGTTCCGTTTCGACGGAGTCCGCCTGTGCTGTTGCCTCTTCCTTCACATTTCTCTCCCCAGAGTTTTGGTATTGTTTTCTTGATGATTGCCCAACCACGATCCTAAAGATCGCTTGCTGGAAATCTCGTCTTGGAAAGATATTCACTCATAAGAGAGTGAAGTCAATTGAATCGTTTCGTCTTCCCTTGTACAGGATCAATAAGAAGAATGCGCGACCTCATGGAGTCACTCATGCCGGAGTGAGGAGGGCTGTGGGCCATTCGGGGTGCCCATCATAGCAGCCGGGCAGTTGCTTGGCGCTTTGGGGGGGCACGCGGTTCCAGATATTTGGTGCCGTAACGGCAACAGTAAAAGCCGGAACGAATCGGTAGAGAGTCGATCAGAGACAGTGAATATTCGCCCCCCTGTGGGCCAGTGGTTGACGGACCTGAATCGGCCGATCTACCCTGAAAAAAAGGACGGCGCGATGTCAAATACAAAAGCCAAGCAACCCCGCCGCAGCAAGGCAGAGCAGCGTGCAGAAAGCATTGAGCAAATTCTGGATGCAGCAGAATACTTATTCTCCCGGAATGGTCTGCACGGGGTTACCTTGCGCGACGTTGCCAAGCGTGTCGGTATCCACACAACCTTGGTCCATTATTATTTCGAGGATAAGCAACACCTGTTCGAAGCCGTGTTTGCGAGGCGAGCCGGAGTAACCAGCGGCGGGCGGATGGAGGCTCTCAGCAAGTATGAAGAGGCCGCCGGCGACAATCCCACCGTTGAGGGCGCCCTTCATGCCTTTCTCGATACCGATCTCGACCTGTACTATGAGGGCGGCGAGCACTGGATGAACTATGCCGCATTTTGTGCCCGTGTCAGCAATACCCCCGAGGGCGCAGAACTGATGGACAAGCATTTCGACCCTGTTGTTTTGAAACTGGTCGAGATTCTGAAGCGGGCATTACCCGATTATACAGAAGAAGACATCTTCTGGGGCTATCATTTCGTCACCGGCTCGCTGATGAACACACTCGCATGCACAGGACGGATCGACCGGCTGTCCGGGGGGGTCTGTCAGGCTGAGGACTTCCCTGCCGTGAAGAAACGTATGGCCAAATTCATGGCGGCAGGTTTCTTGGCGCTGGGAAGCTGATTTCAGCGTCCATGGCGCAGTCTTGATTTCAAAGTGGCAAACGCGGCAAGGGATGTGCCCATGCCGCGTTTCTTGTTGCGTCGTAATTGGTGGAGTGCGCCTGTTTCGTCAGGCGCTGACCACTTCCGGAAGGGCTTTGCAGAACCGCTCGACGTCTTCGATCTTGCCCATCGAAACCCGTGTCCATTCATTATAGTCCATATACTGGCCGCGAACCGAGATCAGCTTGGCGCTCATGGCCTTCTGGACATCATTGGCTTCCTTGCCGGACTTGAAATAGACGAAGTTTGTCTGCGACGGCAGCCGCTCCAAGCCGAGCGTATCAATGGTCATGTTCACCATCTCGCGGGCTTCGACGATCTTGTTCTTGGAATAATCGATGAAAGCCTCGTCCTGATACGCACCAATCGCCGCCGCATAGGATGTGCACGGCGACCAGGACATGACCACACCGCGGATTTTCTCAGCCGTCTCAACCGAGGAGATGGAATACCCCATCCGCAGGCCGGCCATGCCGAAAATCTTCGAGAAGGTGCGTGTCACAATCACGTCGTGGCCTTCATTGATCAGCCCGATACAGGTGTTGCCTTCTGGGTCATCGGCGAGCTCCATATAGGCCTCATCCACCAGAACGGTGGTCTTCGCGGCCATGCGCTTCACCGAGGCTTTGAGTGCCGCGGCATCCGAAACCATCCCGGTAGGATTGTTGGGATTACACAGCTGGACGATGCCGGTATCGGAAGACGCCTTCGCTTCGATGGCTGCGAGGTCCACACTCATGTCTGCCGCGAGTGGAACGCGGTCAATGCTGCCAACGCCCTGGTTGACGGCGTACAGGGCGGTCGTATCCCAGAACAGGCGCGGGGCGACGATGGGGCCTTCCTTGCCGTAGATCATTGCGATCGCGCTGAGCACTTCACCGGACCCCGTGGTCAGGACGACCTGCTCAGGCGCTACGCCATGCTTGTCCGCGATCAGTTGCATGAGCGTCTGCACGGCCTCCTGGGAAGTATAGTACGCGCCCTTGCTCGCCGCATATTCAACCATCTTCAACGCCGACTTGGAGGGGCCGTAGGGGTTCTCGTTGCGCGACAGCAGTGCGACACCTTCCTTCGGGCCAAGCAGGTAGGGGTCGGGAGTCGTGGTCGCGGGAAAAGCTCCTTGCGCTTCAGCCGAGGTGGTTGCGCATGCGGCAAGGCTTGTCATCGTGGAGGCGGCGAGACCACCTGCCATCAAGAACCGTCTTGATACGTCAAATGCCATTTTCATTTCCTTCCTGATTCATTTGTTACTCAACACGTTTGATCTTGTTTCACCCGGTATCAGGTGAACGAATTCCATAGAACGATCGCAGAGGTCGCGACCAAGTATACCCCGAATACCCTTTTCAGGGCAGGACCGTTCAGGGCGTGTGCCGCTCGGGCGCCAAGCGGCGCGGTGATGAACGACATGGCCGTGATGGCCACCACGGCCAGAATATTGACGTACCCGAACGACCCAACCGGCAACTGGCTGGCGCCGAGGCCGAGGAGTGCAAATCCGATGGCGCCAGGAACTGCGATGATGACGCCAAATCCGGACGCCGTTCCCACGGCCTGGTGAATAGGCCGGCCGCACATGGTCATGGTCAGAATGGCGATGGTGCCCCCGCCAATCCCCAGCAGGGCCGAGAACCCGCCGAGAAAAGAAGCAAGCCCGGCCAGCGCGACGCCCTTGGGCATTTCGTCGGACAGTTTCACATCCTTCAATACGGGCATGATGAAGTGCAGCCCCATCAGGAAAACGCCGATGGAGAAGATCCATTTGAGGGAGCGACCATCCATGAATTGCGCCAGGATAATTCCGCCGACAACGCCGATGAGAAGCCAGGGCGCCCAATCCTTTATGATCTGGAGATCCACCGCGCCGCGTTTGTTATGTGCGTGGACGGATCTGGATGATGTAACGATAATTGTCGCCAGAGATGTCCCAATGGCGACATGTGTCAGCACTTCGCCGTCCACGCCGAAGAAGCTGAAAACCAATAGCAGGGCAGGGACGACAACGAACCCCCCCCCAATCCCAAATAATCCCGCGACGAAGCCGGCAATCAAGCCGGCAATCATCAACACACTAATTAGCTGCGCTAATTGTGTCGGATCATACTCAAGTCCCAACATTAACGGTCCAGTTCTGAAAAAGAGTCAAATTTGAATTCGGAGACGGTGAAAGGGGGCGTTCGAAAACGCCCCCCATCTGTAGCAACTCGCCTATGGGCTGAGTTGATGCGCATCAGAACGAGGCCGATGCCTTGACGTAATAATAGCCGCCTTGCCAATCGACGACCGAGTCGGATCGATAGATCCGTCCACAGCATGTCTCGCCGATGGCCACGTCGCCGGCGTCGGGATAATTGTCGAAGGCGTTTCGAGCCCCGGCCGAAAGGGTCAGCATCTCGTCAACCTGATAGGAGGCTTCGAAGTCGAACAGGATTTCTCCGTCCCATTCCTGAACATCGGCGAGCGAAGAGTCGGCGGCGTTTTCATACCCGCCATAATAGTTGGCGCGACCGAGAAGGGTGACTGGCCCAATCTCGTGGAGGACCGTGAAGACCCCCCGCCAGTTCGGTGTCCCGTTCAGGAAGTCGAACTGGCTCTCTTCATTGAACAGAGCGTCCACATCGCTGTCGAATTCGGTCTTGTTGTAGTTGACCGAACCGGTGAAGCTGGTGCTTTGTCCATTGCTCCAGGCCTTGGCATAGGTCGCCACAATATCCACACCGGAGGTAGTCGTGTCGAAGGCATTGGTGAAGTAGAACACGCCCCCAATCGATTCCGCTCCAGTCACCCCGGCATTGACCAGCGCAAGATAGTTATCATACGCCGCACCGGCTGTCGGATCGCTTGAAACATCCTGAGTGGAAATCGCATTGACGCGATCAGCCAGATCGATCTGGTAGAAGTCGACCGTCAGGCTCATATTGTCGAAATTCGACGTCATACCCAGCGTATAATTGGTCGAGGTTTCCGGCTGCAGGGGCGTCGCCCCCAAAGCTTCGGCAACTGGTCCGCTAGCCGGGAACAGGCCGGTCGCAACAGGGAAGCCGTTTGGCAGCCGGGTCGACACATTGGTCGTGCCCTGTTGGCCAGGCGTCGGCGCCCGGAACCCTGTGCCGATCGAACTGCGAAGAGCGAACACGTCGTTGATTTCGTAGCGTCCGGCGATCTTCCACACGGTCTCGGCATCAAAGTCCGAATAGCTTTCGTATCGCAGCGCCCCTTGCAGGAAGAGGTTCTCCGTAACATCTGCGCTCAAATCGGCGTAGATAGCATGGGAATCGCGGGTGTAGTCTTCGGAGAAAGCTGGCGAGTAGCCTGGAAAGCCGTTCGATCCCACCCCGACAACCTGATACACAGGATCGTCCGGATCGGAGCAGTCGAGGCTTGAGCCGGCGGCCATGACAGTCAGGCCAGCAGCTGTCGGAGCCATTGCGTCACAGAAGCCAAAGGGATCTGCACTCGCGAACGGGCCATCCTCATAAGAGGCCTTGTCACCTTCGACAAGTTCATAGGCCTCGTCCAGGTAACTGGCGCCGAAGGCAAAGACCAATGGACTGGCCAGACCCACTTCAATTTCCCTGGAGAAATCGGCCTGCAGTTGCATCTCTTCGTTGATCAGGTCGCCAGGGCGGAAAACCGTCGGCGAATCCGGGCCCATTGACGGGTTGATCGTATTAGCGAGCGTGTACTGGATTTCGTTGTGCCCGTAACGGGCGCTGAGGTCGTAGTCGAAACCAGCAACCAGGCCGCGTAGGCCGCCCAGAAACGAATAGTCGATCACGTCCCCAAAGAAGCGCGGGGTGAAACCGCCCGGGAAGATCTCCAGAGGCGAGTAGATCGAGCCATCTTCAAGGCGCAAATCCTCAATCGTGCCATTCCCAGGATAACGATAGAAGAAGCCGCCATCCGACTTGCTGCTGGAATAGTTGCCGAAGGAATAGAGTTCGGCATTGTCGCTGATTGTATAGGCAGAATTGTAGAACAACCGTACGGCTTCGCTGGTAGGCTGTCCCCATGGCTGGACAGCTCCAAAGTCTCCCAGCGATGCAAATGGAACCCCTTCCACAAATTCAGGTGTAAGGGAGTCGACATAGCCTGCTGTTGGATCGAAATCCGGGTTGCTGGGATCGAGACAGAACCAGGATTCACAATACTGCTCGCTGCGGCTGGTCGCATCGGCTTTGCTGACTTCGCCGGAAACGCTCAGGAAGCCCTTGCCACCCAGGTCAAAACCGTAATTGCCGGAGACGGTGTACTGAAAGCCGTCGCCTTCAAAATACTGGCCGACATCGACGCTGAGCGAGCCACCTTCTGAATTGTCCTTGAGAATGAAGTTGATGACCCCCGCGATGGCATCCGAGCCGTACTGGGCGGCGGCGCCGTCGCGTAGCACTTCAATACTCTTCAGGGCAGCCGAAGGGATGGTTGCCACATCCGGCCCTTGTGTCCCGGACCCGCCGATGGTCACCAGCGCCGCACGGTGACGGCGTTTCGAGTTCACCAAAACCAGGGTCTTGTCGGTTGGAAGGCCGCGCATTTCTGCGGGGCGTATGAAGGAACTCCCGTCAGAGATTGGCTGTCGTGATAGCGAATAGGACGGTATCAGCGTTTTCAGGATATCGTTTGTGTCCGTGAAGGGGACTGCATTGAGTTCATCCTCGCCGAGGATGTCGATAGGGACTGGCGAGTCCTGAATGGACCGGGGCTTCCCGCGAGACCCGGTGACGGTAATTGCTTCCTGGACCGATACAGCATCAGCTGCACCTTCCTGGGCATGGGCGGTTACGATCATGGAAAGGCTGGCTGCAGTAATCGCGCAGGACAGCAAGTGTGATCTGAATTTCGTTACTCTCATAATGTATTGACCCCTCTATTCGCCCCCAGGCGAATTCAATATGTCCATCAGTAAGCGGACGGTAAATCGATATCGCCGAGCGCTCTTGAGCGCTCGCGATCGAATTGATTTTGAGAGGCCCGCCTTTGGGCCAGAGCAGCTAAGGGCTGCAGAAGACACGCCTTTGTGCCTTCGAAACGGAAGTCCCTCTTTGGACTTGCAAAAACCTTTTCAGGTCAAAAAAACGCTGGGTAGGGGAACGTAATGCGCAATAGGGAATGAGCGGCGTTTGCCGAAATTTCGCGCACACTCGCCTTGCTTGGGTGAAACTTCGTGCAGAGGAAACAAATCTGACGCGTTACATCTTCCCTGTCACATCAAGGTAACAGGTCGGACATGGAAATGAGGGCATCGCAAACACTTTTCAGGGATTTTCCCTGACGCATCGCCATCGAGCGCAGCGTTTTGTATGCTTCCTCTTCACTCATGCCACGCGTTTGCATGAGCAGTCCTTTTGCGCGCTCGACGATCTTTCGGGCGGCGAGGCTGTCCTTTGATTTTTGTAACTCGCCATGAAGGGCTGTTACCAGTCTATGCCGCTCCAGGGCGACAGTGATCAGGGGGGCAATGCGCGACGGGGTTAGGCCATCGACGACGAATGAGGTGACGCCCGCGCGAACAGCGTGGGGTGCCAGACCTTCATCATCACGCTCGACGAACCAGATGATCGGGAGCTGTTTCGCGGCGGCCAATCGTTCGGCTGTGGCGATATGTTCAAGGTCGACAGCGGCAGAGGAGATGATGAGCAGGTCGGGCGTGCTGCGCACGATGTCGGTGGATATCTCAGAAAATGAGAATGTATCGACCTGTCTGAAAGTTGAGCCAGCCGGCAGTCCGTCCTGAATTTTGGCGACATCTTCCTGCGCCGCGGCAACAACCACCACGGAAAGGGCCGAGAGATTTGCTCGGTCCGGCATGTTCAAAGCACACTCCTTCTACCCATGTTTCCACAGGTCTTGCTTTTGTGCTGACTTATTTTGCTTGAACGCATGGCACACCCCCGTTCGGCAACTTCGCTCCTCGTATTTCTGAGTTGAACGCACTCCTTCCAACTCATTGTATTTAGAAGGGAACGGTTTTTCCGACTTTTTTAGTCCGGATGAGCCTCAAAGCTGCAGTTCATGCATATTTGAGCAAGATTAGGACAAGGCTGCCTGTTCTTTGAGTTTGGGAAGAATTTGGCTTGATACACTGTAGCATCCATTCTGGCGCATGTTGGCGGTCGAGTTGGGGCGAGATCGTGTAGGGATGAGATGGGCCGTTTTAGACTATCCCGGTCCTGCTCATCCCGCCAGATGATTTCAGAGTTTGAGATCGTATCGGATGTAGAAGAGGCCGCCATCGGTATCGTAGGGGGCGTTGCGGGAATATATCAGGCCCTTGCTGGCTTGCCTTTCTGCTTCGTCGGGGTACGCGTTGAACAGGTTTTCCACGCCTGCCCGGATGGCTGTTCGGTCAGTCAGGTCGAAGGCAATGCTTGCATCCACGAAGAGTTCAGACCCGAATGTCTGGATCTGGTCTGCCTCCTCGTTCAGATAGTCCTGCCACGGGCCAAAGCGGCGTAGCTTGCCATTCACCGAGATCCGATCCTTCTGGTAGCGGAGGCTGGCCAGCATGGAATTGCGCGGATGGAGGTTCTCGAACCGTGACACGCGGGACGGGTTGTCAATGAAGCTGGCATTCAGAACCTCGGTTTGATTGGTGTTGTAGGTGAGCCCGAGATCCAGGGCCCCGCCAGCCAGTTCGGTTGCGTACCGAATGGCGATATCCACGCCGCTGGTTCGCGTCTCGAAGTCATTCTGGTAGAAGAAGACAGTGGTGATGCTTTCTCCGCCGGGAACGCCCAATGCGGTCAGGCTTGCCCGCTCTTCCGGCGTCAGAGTGAACTCGTCTGAGGTGAAGATCCGGTCATGCAGGTCTATGCTGTAAGCATCGAGGCTCGCCGCGAGACCCGGGATGGGCTGCCAGACGAGGCCGGCTGAAAGGCTTTCCGATGTTTCTGGCGAAAGTGACGAGATGTTGGTGTCCGACCTTTGGCTGATAATGGTGGCTACCTCGCCGGTCGGCGTGAACCGGCCCGCGGTGAAAATGTCGAGCGTTTCAGCATCCACGCCCTGGGATGTGCGTTCCGAGTAGAGCTGCGCCGGTGTGGGAGCCTTGAAACCCGTCGATGCAGTCGCGCGAAAGGCAAGCGTGTCCGTCAAATCCTGTCGCAATGCCAGTTTGCCGATGAACTGGCTGCCGAAGGAGTCGAAGTCCTCGAACCTGACCGCCAGCCCCGCCCGCGTGCTCGCCGTCAGAGGTGCCGTCGCGTCGACATAGGCGGCCCAGTTTGTCTGGTCGTGGGCTTTTGCCTGTAGCGGCGTATAGCCCGGAAACCCGTTCGATCCCGAGGTCAGCCCGTCCGCCGCACCGGGGCCGATTTCGTAGGAAGCCAGATCGCCTGCCAAGGTCGTATATTGCTCAACTCTGCGTTCCAGCCCAAACGCCAACTCCACCGGGCCTTCGGCAATACCGGGCGCGCTCCATTTCGACTGAAAATCAGCGTTCAGATTATATTCGCGTTGGCGCAGGCCGCCGGCATCGAAGTCGAACGGGCTGGCGGGGCCCATGGAGGCATTGATCGTGTTGTAAAGAAAATAGTCGATCTGGTTCTCACCAAAGCCTGCGCTGACATCATAGTGGAGGCCGGCTTCGCTCTTGCCCTTCAGGCCAAGCGTGGCTGCGCTATCGCGCTCTTCCTGGCCGAACTGGGGTTTGAACCCATGAGGGTACACATCGCGCAGCGTCCAGTCCCCGAAAGCGTCGCTTTCCGCGTAGGCGCTTTGGGCATCCGGGCTTCGCCAATTGAAGTCGGAAACGCCCTGTCCCCAACTCAGGCTGGCGAGGCCATAAATTTCTCCCAAAGCGGTGGCTGTGTCGCCATTGGCCAGCAGGCGGAAATCCTCGCGTTCCGGCTGGCCCCATTTCTGGACGGGATCACTGAGATTGGCTTCCGGATGCGCCTCCATATAGGACATCGCGTCCAGCCTTTGCCGGGCGCGAGACGTCGCGTCGGCATGACTGTAATCGAGATTGATGCGGACAACGCTGGTGCCTGTTCGATGCCCCGCGCCGAGGCCAAGACGTTTCTGGACACCGTCGCCTTCATAATACTGGCTGTACTGAGCAAATCCGTCGGTCATCGCGTCGCGGCGTGTGATGATATTGATCACCCCGGCGATTGCGTCGGATCCATATTGGGCAGATGCGCCGTCCCGCAGCACTTCGACCCGGTCGATGGCGTTAGTCGGGATCATGGCGAGATCGGGGGACTGCGATCCTCCGGCATTCAGCATGGCGGACCGGTGTCGGCGTTTGCCATCGACCAGGATGAGTGTGTGATCGGCAGACAGGTTTCGCAGGCTGTAGGGCCTGACAAACACCGCGCCATCGCTCAGCGGGCGACGTTGTGCAAAGAATCCGGGCAGGATTTCTGCGATCACATCCGTGAGATCATCTGACACTGGCACGCCAAGGGCCTTGCGATCCAGCACGTCCACGGGAGAGAGACTCTCAATTGCCGGTGATCCGGCACGTGTGCCCGTCACGATGACCGTGTCATAAATCCGGATGGGCTCGAAGCTCACGAAGTGTGCGGGTCGGCCAAGAGGGCGGGTGGAATGGGGTGAACTGGAGTGGGTCTCCCCTGGCCGCCGGACCACCCATACGCCGCTGACATTCGAAGAAAATTGTAGGCCTGTATCCGCCAGCAACGCGCTTAAGGCCACCTGAGCCGTCATGGTGCCCGTGACCTGACCGGACCGTATACCTGACAGATTGGCCGATTCAGCGATGATGACGGTATCGAGCTGTTCGGATAGCAGGTTCAAAGCCTCTGAGAGCGGGCCCGCTGGGATACGGACCGCATGGTCCTGCGCGACCGCCGGGACTGTCAGGAAGGCACAGCTTGCCAGATACAATAAGACGGATCGCATGAGCCCCTCAGGCGGAACCACGAATGAGTGGATCAGTTCACCCTGTTACAAGCGGACAGCGATGACAGCCTGATGACAATGGTGAAAGACTGCAGCGATTCCGCGCGTATGGCGCGCCTACGCCACAGTCTTCCAGCAATGTTTCGTTAGATTTCAATCAGGAGCTGTCGCAGTGCGCCCACAAGTTTCGCACAATCGTCCGGCGTGTTGTAGAGGGCTGGCGTGACCCGCACACATGCTCCGTTCGAGACGCCTGTGCGATGGACCGTGAACACGCCATGCTGCGACAGGCGCCGGACGATGTCCTTGTTCGCGTCCATGCTGGTCATGCCTTTGACCCTGAATGATGTGATCCCCGCATGAAGTCGGGGGTCGTCAGGTGTCAGGATGTCCAGACGATCTGCGCCGCGCATCGCGCTGACCCAGAGATTGCGCAGATAGGCAAGCCGGGCTTCCTTGTGAGCCGGGCCAACCATTTCATGAAAATCGAGCGCGTCATTGATGGTCAGAAGGGTTGCGAAATTTGTGGTGCCCGTGTGGAGGCGGTGGTGGATGGTGCCAATGCCGTCCGGACGTTCGGAAATGTTCGGGGCAATATCGGCAAGTCTTGAGCGGCGAATATACATAAGCCCGGCCCCGATGGGGGCACCCATCCATTTGTGCAGATTGAAGCCGACAAAATCTGCGCCGAGATCGTCGATCTGGAAATCTGTCTGTCCCCAGGAATGCGCGGCGTCCACGACGCAATCTACCCCGTATTCGCGTGCCATCTCCACGATTTCGCGGACAGGAATCTTCAGGCCGGTGCGGTGGCTGATATGGGTCAGCAACAGCAAACGGACCTGCGGATTTTCGGTCAGGGCGGTCCGGTAGAATTCAACCAATTCATCATGGGTGACGGGCTCGGGAATGACGATCCGTACGACACTCGCTCCATTCCGCTCGGCCAGTGTTTCCATCGCGACCTGTATGGAATCATAGTCAAGGTCAGCATACATGACCGCGTCGCCCGGCTGCAGCAACCGGTAGCCGCCGATCAGGGCCTGCAGGGCTTCCGTGGCGCCCCGTGTTAGTACGATCTCATCCTCGCCGGCGCCAAGCATGGCGGCGAGCCGCTGCTGGATGGGCTGGAGGTCCTTGTAGAACGTTTGCCGCGCATACCAGGAGTTTTCCCGGTTCACGCGTTCGGTATGACGGAAGAAAGCCTCCATGACCGGCCGGGCCATCAGGCCCCAATAGCCGTTCTCGAAGTTCACGATATTCGGCGTCACATCGTATTGCGCGGCGATCTTTTGCCAATAAATCTCATCTTGAGCGAGATTGACCTCTGGGCGTTCGCCCCCAGAAAGCGGAGCGGGGCTGGCACACGCCGCGGCAGCATTAAAGGACGCCGCTGTCGCAGCGGCGCCCTTCATGACCAGTCGTCTGGTAAGTTTCATGTCCTGTCCTTCGGGATCAGAAGCTGAAGTCGAGGCGGACATAGTACTGGCCACCATCGGTGTCGTAAGGGGCATTCCGCGAATAGATCAGTCCACGGCTGGCCTGGTAGGTCGCTTCGTCCGGATACTGGTCGAAGACATTCTCTGCGCCAACACGAACTTTCATGTTGTCGTTTACCTGATAGGTCGCGCCGAGGTCAAACAGCACCATTGCACCGAAATCCTGGAAGATGTCCCCATCAGAGTTTCCAGAATAGTCGCGCCATTCGCCATAATAACGCATCCGGCCGAACACATCCCAGTTTCCGACCGTGTAGGTGGCCTGAAGGTTTCCGGTATGCTCCGGGAGGCCCTTCTCGAACCGGTCAGCCGCAGTCTCATTCGCAGCGAAATCGCCGCCGGTCACTTCGGTCTTGTTGTAATTGTAAGCGCCGGTCAGATTCATCTCTCCCGGACCAACTTCGTATTTGTATGTCAGAACCAGATCGACGCCCTTGGTCCGGGTGTCGAAATCATTCTGGAAGAAGTTGACGGCTGTGATCGTATCCGCTCCTGCAACGCCGAGCGCAGCGAGTTCGGCACGTTCCTCATCCGTCAGGGAAAAGGCGGCGGATGTGCTGAGGCGGTTGGTGACGTCAATCTGGTAGACATCAAGTGTCGCAGAAAGACCCGTATTCGAATTCCAGGCGAGCCCGGCGGTCAGGTTTTCGGACTCTTCGGGTTGCAGCGGGAGGATATCGACACCGTCACGCAGGCTGATGACATCGGCGATTGGCCCCTGCGGGCTGTAGCGGCCGCGCGTGAAAATGTTCAGCGTGGTTGTGTCGAGGCCTTGCGAGGTGCGCTCGGAGAAGAGTTGACCCGGGGTTGGCGCCCGGAAGCCGGTTGACGCCGTCGCGCGCAGGGCGAGGTTCGGGCTCACTTCATAGCGGGTGGACAGCTTTCCGTTCGTGTCATTGCCGAACTCCGAGAAATCCTCGAAGCGCACGGCAGCGCCGACGGTCCAGCGGTCCGTGATCGGGGCTTCGACGTCAACATAGGCCGCATAGCTGGTCTGGTCAGACGAACCGGACTGTTCCGGGGAGAAGCCCGGGAAGCCGTTCGAGCCCGACGGGAAGCCTTCCGGGGCCAGCGGGCCAATCGCAAAGGAAGCATACTCACCCGCGCCAATCTCATACTCTTCGGTGCGCTGCTCGGCGCCGAAGGCGAAGGTCATGTCTTCGGCCAGGAAGTCGAGCGTGGCCCGGTAGGCGAAGTCTGCATTGAAGGTCAACTCCGACTGGGTCAGCGTCCCGATATCGAAAGAGGTCGGGCTGGCCGAACCGAGCGAGGCATTGATCGAATTGTACATGAAGTATTCGATCTGGTTGCGGCCATAGCCTGCGCTCAGATCGTAGGAGAAGCGACCGTCATTGTTGCTGCGATAACCGCCGGTCAGTGCGAAGTCATTGTCGTCCTGTCCAAAGCGCGGCGAGAAGCCGGTCGGGAAGGTTTCGGAGAGGTCATAGTCCGGATCGATCGCGCTTTCACCGAAGGCGCTGGTCGTCAGCGGATTGCGCCAGTTGAAATCGGTAACGCCGGAGCCAAGGCCATAGGTACTGAAGACATAGGCTTCGGAACCGTCCAGCTCATAAGCGCCGTTCAGGGCAAAGCGATAAGCCTGGCGCTCCGGCTGGCCCCAGTTCTGGACCGGGTTCGGGACATTCAATTCCGGGAAGGCCTCTTGCAGCGCAATTGCATCTGCGCGCTGGCGCGAGCGGGAGGTTGGCTGAGCGTCGGTGTATTCGCCGGACAGGTTCAGGAAACCATTGTCGAATACAAAGCCTTGCTGGACGCCGAGACGATACTGCTCACCATCGCCTTCATAATACTGGCCAGCCTGGGCAAAAGCATTGAAGCCAGCCTGGTCATCAAGGATGATGTTGATCACACCTGCGATGGCGTCGGAGCCATATTGAGCCGATGCGCCGTCGCGCAGGACTTCGATCTGCTTGATGGCATAGGATGGGATCTGGGCGAGGTCAGCGGACTGGGCGCCATTGCCGCCGAGCATGGCAGAGCGATGGCGGCGCTTGCCATTGACGAGGACCAGAGTGTGGTCAGGCGACAGGGAGCGCAGCGTGGCTGGGCGCACGAAGACCTGTCCGTCCGCCATCGGAAGGCGTTTGACATTGAAGGACGGCACGAGCTGGGACAACGTATCCATGACTTCGTCGGAGGCTGTCAGGTCAATGGCAGAGTCGGAGATCACGTCGACCGGGGCAAGGCTGTCAAAGGCGGTGCGCGGCGCGCCGCGTGTGCCGGTCACAATCACGGTCTGCTGGATCTTGGTGTCGTCCTGGTCGGCGATGATCTGGGCGTGTGCGGCGTGGCCAAGGCACAGGGCTGCGCCCGAGGCCGTCAGGACGAGCGCTTTGCGCAGGCTGATGGAAGAAGTCATGATGTTCCCCTCATGAGAAATTTACGGACGCCAAGCAGTGCGCCCGCGCCACGCCCTTGCGTGGTCAGAGGGAAGACAGATCAGGGAACGATCTATTTCAGGGATTTGGCAAACTTCACAAAAGCTTCACCGGACGCGTAGCTAGTCGTCCTGTTTGATGAGAATGTCGTCCTCGCGGGACTGGACGGCCATCGGGTAGGCGGCGTCCAGCCCGGCCAGGACCTGCTCTATCTGGTCGACCGGGAAAGACAGGGTCAGGCGCAGGTCACCGGGGGCGGTGGCCGACAGCCGGATCGGCCGATCACTGTACTGGTTCATATCCGCAACGATGTAGCGCAGCGGCGCATCCACGAAGGATAGGCGGCCGGACCGCCAGGACAATTCCTGGCTGGCGTCGAAGGTCATGACTTCACTGATACCGTACGTCGCATCAGACACGATTTTTTCCCCGGCGATCAGGTCCTGCCGGCTTCCAGTGGCCGGTGAGGTCACGCGGACTTGGCCATGGTCGACCGCTACCGCCACGTAGTCCGGCCGGGTCTTGATATCGAATCGGGTTCCGAGCACCCGCACATCCACATCGCCCGTATGGACGGTCAGCGGGCGGGCTTCATCACGCGCGATATCGAAATAGGCGTTGCCTGAAACCAGCTCCAGCCTGCGGACATCCCGCCTGAATTCGCCGGTCAGTTCACTGGCCCCCCCGAGCGTCACCCTGCTGCCATCTGACAGCGTGATGGTTTCGATCTGGCCCGTCGCGGTCGCGTAGAGAAGTGTCTCTGTCGGTGCCGGCTGCATCAGCAGGAAGCCAATACCGGTTGCGACAGCGAGGCTCGCGGCCATGGCGCCTCCCACGAGGAACCGCCGGGTCATGCTGTTTCGAGGACGAAACTCTGTCACCGTGTCCCTGTGGGCCAGCAGGGTCTCGATGCCGTCAACGTCTCCGAGGGCCTCCCAGATAGAATAGGCTTTTTCATAGGCGCGTTTGTTATCGTCCGAGGCGGCCAGCCATTCGGCAAAGGCGAGGCGGTCGGCTTCTGTGTGTTCGCCGGACGAGAAGCGTAGCACCCAGGCGCGTGCCAGAGCGGCCCGCTTATTGTCATCTTGCGGCGCGCTGTCGCGCGAATTTTCTCCGGGAGGCGTCATGCACACGACTCCCGAACGGATATCTGGAAAGGAATACGAAGGGTTTGCATCAACAGGCGCCTCTACCGATCCAACTCGGCTTGCAGCAACGCCATGACCTTGTTGAGCTGGCGCGAGATATCCGCCTGACTCCACCCTGTCTCCTGCCTGATCTCATCATAAGTCTGTCCCCTGAACCGGCTCCTGAGCAGGATTTCGCGCTGTTTCGACGGCAATTGCCGAATGACATGCGCGACCCGCTCAAGATCCTGCTTACCCATGAAGACAGATTCGGCAGATTTTTCTTCCAGACGTTGTGAAAAATTGCTCTCAAACTGGCTGCGAACAAAGGCGCGGCTGCGCTTCAGCTTGTCATTGGAGTTCAGGCAGATGTTCACCGCCGTCCGGAACAGGAAGGCACGGGGTGAATGAATGCGTTCCAGATCGTCCAGTTCGGCAAGCTTTGAAAACGCGGCCTGCGCGACATCTTCGGGATCGGGCGGGCCCACGCCATACACTTTGCGGAGTCGGCCCACCAGTTCCGTATAATGCAACCGGAACAGGCTGTTCAGGAAACTGGTGCGTTGCCGTGCCCCGTCGGTGAGGGGCGCGGACACAGGGTCGCCGGGCGTGGGGGTACGTGGCGGCCGATCCCGCTCATTCAATTTCGCCTGCATGCCGCCACTACCCCTCAATCGGAGTTTGCTATTGGCGACGAAGTGCAAAACTTATGTGACCATCGTTTAAAACTACCGTGAAAGTGCACGTCGTGTTTGCTGCGGAACGGCCAGTTATTCGACGCGGGAGTAATTCAGACCAAGCGGTTCCGGAATCGGGCTGACACAAGGTCCAGCGCCATGACGGTCAGGAAGATGACCAGCAGCATGGTGCCGACGCGGTCATACTGGAACATGTCGAACCGGCCTTTCAGTTCCTGCCCGATCCCACCAGCGCCGACGAGGCCGATCACGGTGGCCATGCGGATATTGCGGTCGAGGATGTAGAGCGAGAGGCCCGTATAACTGGGCAGGACCTGAGGCAGTACGGCCAGTCTGAGAATGGCAAAAGTGCCCGCGCCGGTCGCTTTCAACGCATGCTGGGGGCTGGTATTCGCCGCCTCTATGTCCTCGGCGTAGAATTTCGCGAGAAAGCCGATGCTGTGAAAGGTCAGGGCCAGGATGCCGGCGATGGGCCCGAACCCGAAGGCGAGAACAAGGAACAGGGCGCTGATCAATTCCGGGATCGAGCGGAGCAGCGAGACGAAAGATCTGGCGCCAGCATAGATAACAGGATGCGGTGAATAATTTCCGGCGCATAGCCATGCCAGCGGCAGGCTCACCAATATGGCGATCAGGCTTGCCCAGATGGCGATCTCGATGGTCTCCACCATCTTTCCGAGCACGAAGACGAGATACCCAATCGGTTCGACGAGAAAGCGTCGCTCGGCCACACTTGTCGTCATTTGCAGCGTATCGGGATCAAGCTCGGTGGTTTCGGTGTCCACCGTTTCGATATGGGAGAGGAAGGGAAGGTCCGTTTCGTCCAATCCATCCATCAGGTCGATCGGCCGCCGTTCGGCAATGGCGATCGGGAACATGTCGCGCGTCACGCTTTCCATGCCCCGGCCAATTTGCGAGCTTTCGCGCAGGCCCACGATCTCAAGCGCGAAGTCGCCGATCTGGCTGGCCATGCGGTCGAATTGCATACGCTCGGCAGAGACGAGCGAAACCGCCAGAATCATGAACAGGACGAGCAAGGTCCGCCATCCGAAGGGTTGCTTCAGGTGCCAGTTTCGTGCGCCGGGATCCTGTGAAACATCCGACATGTCAGGCGACCTCCATGTGGATGATTGTCGAGCTGTCATCCATATCGAAAATGGCCTGCATCTCCTCGCGCGTCAGGGCAGCGGGCGGGCCATCGAAGACGATGGCGCCATGGCTGAGGCCGATGATCCTGTCGGCATATTTGCGCGCCAGATCGATCTGGTGAAGCGAGCACAGCACTGCCGCGCCCCGCTCCTGCGCAGCGTTCTTCAGCAGCGTCATGATTTCAACAGACGATTTCGGATCGAGGCTGGCAACGGGTTCGTCCGCAAGGATCAGGCTCGGGTCGGATATGAGCGCCCGCGCGATGCCGACCCGCTGCTTCTGTCCGCCGGATAGTTGGCTCGCTCGCCGGTTGGCGTGGTCTTCCGACAGACCGACCCGCGAAAGAAGTGCGCAGGCCTGGCGCTGGATCTGGCCGGGATAGAGTTGCAGGGCGACGCGCCACGCGCTCAGTGTGGCAGCCATGCCGGACATTACATTCTGGGCGGCTGTCAGTCTGTCAGAGAGGCCGAAATCCTGATGCACCATGCCGACGCTGCGTAGCCGCTTTCTTGTCAGGGAGGTGCCATGAAGCCGGATGTCTCCCGCGTCGGGCTCGGTCAGTCCGGCAATGCATTTCAGCAGGGTGGATTTTCCGGACCCGGACGAGCCGAGCACGACACAGAAACAGCCCGGCGCAATATTTAGCGAGAAATCCTCAAGCACGACTGGCCCGTTCTTATAGGATTTGAGCACTCCGGAAAGTTCCAGCGCAGGAGCGCCTGGCGCTTGGGGGTTCTTATCTGTCATGTCGGGAACTGTATTGTAAGGATTGGGGAGGAATCAGCCGCGCTGCGAAGCGTCGGCCTTGCGCAGGATCGCGGCGCGGTAATCATCGTCGAGGAAGGATGTGGCAGATATTACGCTGTCGAACAGGTCTTCACTGGCCTCGGTATTATACCGGTCGACCTGTTTGCCACCATAGCCGCGTATGGAGGCCGGGTTGATGCCATCGGCCTCATGAATGCCGGACATGGCCTTCTTCAACTCTGCCTTGATCGCCTCTGGCAACGCCGTATTCATCGCGATGGGCGGATTGGGGATCGGGTCGGATTTGGCCAGTATACGAAAGGCGCGCGGGTCGAGGCTGCCCTGGTTCACGGCGCGCTCGAAGGATACAAACGATGCGCCCGCAGCATCCACAAGGCCGTTCTTCAGCGCCAGCAGGCTGTTGGTGTGGCTCCCGGTCACCCGGAGGGCCGAAAGATCCTTTAGCGGATCAAGTCCGGCATTCTTCAGCATCACCAGCGGATAGGCAAAACTGCTGGCGGAATGGCTGGACCCGAGCGCCAGTGATCCGCCTGACAGGTCGGCAACCGAACTGGCACCGGAGTCCGCGGCGACGAACAGGCCGGCATAATAGGTCGAGGTGCCATCTCTCTCCTCGACCGCCAGCAGCTCTGCGCAGCCGCGGTCACGCGCTTCGAGATAGGAGGCCGGACCATACCAGACGATATCCGTCAGGCCGGCGCACATGGCTTCGATCACGGCCGCATAGCTTTGTCCGGTGCTAACCGTGAAGTGCAAATCGCTGGACCGTGTGATGGCATCGAACAGGGGTTGGAAGTCTGCCTTGGTGCCATCTTCCGTGCCGCCATCCGCAGGGATCAGCATGACCCGTATGGGCTTTTGCTGGCTCCCGATCTCCTGGGCATAAGATGGGTATGTCGAAAGCGCGCTCAAAAAAACAAGCAGGGCGGCGTACAGGATGCGCATGTTCAAATCCCCAGTCTCACCTGGCGGCGTCATGGATTGATGCGCCGCAACATTATGATCGGAGGAAGTAGCATCCGCTTATGACATTGGTATTACGGAATTCATATATCCTTGATGAAAGTTGAGTAGTATTCAATTCAAATCCAAAGAAGTGCAAAGGGATGTAGATGTCTGAGAACAAGGCAAAGCGTAAATCCACTGCGAAAAAGCGGGCGGATGTGGCCATTGTGGACAATGTCATGACGCGAATCCGGGTGCGCCACCCATCGCTTGGGCCCAGCACGCGCACGATCGCCGATTTCGTTCTGGCCAATCCGAGGCAAGTGGTCGGCATGTCGGTGACCGAGCTTGCCGAAGCAACGGGGGCCAGCGATGGCAGCGTCATCAATTTCTGTCGTCAGCTGGACCTTTCCGGCTTCCAGCAGCTCAAGCTCAGCCTGGCTCAGGAAGTGGTGCAGCCGGTCCAGTTCATCCATGAGGACCTCCAGCCGACCGACGACACACCGACGGTTTGCCGGAAGATGTTCCACGCAGGCGTCCAGGCGCTGAAGGACACATTGTCAATTCTGGATGCGGACGCCGTCTCCGCTGCGGTGGACATCATACGTGCGGCCAAGCGGGTCGAAATTTATGGCATCGGCTCATCCGCGCCGATTGCCGAGGATGCCCAATACAGGATGTTGCGGATCGGGCTCGATGCGCGGGTCGTGGTGGATAGCCATGTTCAGGCCATTAGTGCGTCTCAGACAGGCCCTGACGTCGCCGTGCTGACGATTTCGCATTCGGGTGCAACACATGAGACGCTTGCTGCAACGAGATTGGCCAAGGATGCTGGTGCGAAGACCATTATCGTGACCAATTTCTCGAGCTCGCCGTTGCAGGCCTATGCGGATGTGAAACTGTTCACGATGGCGCGCGAGACCAAGTTCCGGACCGAAGCCATGACCAGCCGGATTGCCCAGCTCTGCGTGCTGGATGCGCTGATTGCGGCGCTGGCCCTGGCCGATTACGACCGGGCAACCGACACGCTTCGCAAGACCTTCGATGTGTTGTCGCTGAAGCGGTTCTAGCCTAGCGCGCCCGCACCAGCGTTTCGAATACGTCCGGGGATCTCGCGGAGGTCAGGATCGCCTTGATTCCCAATGCCTTCGCCCCGGCAAGGTCGGTGGCGGGATTGTCCCCCAGCATCACCAGCTGGTCCGGCGACAGGTCCAGCGCCTGGCATCCCATGCGGAACAGATGCGGTGAAGGTTTCCCCACGATATCCCATTTTGTTTCATCCAGTTCCACGCACGCCCGGATTGCCGCCAGAAGCGCTCCGGTTTCGGGCTTCAGGCCGCCATCTTTTCCGGGATGGGTGGAGTCCGGATTGGCCACGATGAGGTGGGCGCCCTGGGTGAGGGAATTTACCGCCCGCTCCAGGCGGCGATAGGTGAAGCGCCGGTCCCGGAGGAGCACGATCACGTCGGCGTCTTCCTGGGTGAGGTCGAGCCCCATCTTCTTGGCGGCGCCTCGCATATGCGGATCGCCGAGAACCATCACTTTCGCCCCGGTAAAATCCGTGGCGCGCTTGAGCGCTTCCATACCCGCCAGGACGATCTGGTTGCGATCCAGTTGAATTTCATTGCATGCCAGGATTTCCAGAAAGTCTTCCGGTGTGCAGGTGGAGTTGTTTGAGACGATGGCGGTTCGCCTTTGGTTGGCGCGCAGGAAATCCGCAGCTGCAGGAATGAGCGTGTTGCCGAGCGCGCAGCACCCATCCCAGTCCACGAGAAATCCCGAGGCCGTCCGGGCCAGGTTGGCAATATCTTCCGAACGCGAGGCTGGGAACTCGTAGGCCATATTTCACTCCGATGAAAAACAATCTGCTGTTGAGAATTTCTCAATTACAAATCGGCATCGAAGTAAATATCATTCATACAATGTTTTCTTAATCTTCATCGAAGTGTCGCGTTGAGCCTCTAGAGCACCCTCGTGGCAAGCGGCGTTGTTCGCGCTGCGCCACAGCCTGCTGATGGTTGGCGGGCGTTGGGGTTAGATGGAGAGACCAGCGATGAGACTTGATAAGAACAGAAGTTTGAAATTCGGTTTGAGCATCCTGATGGCGACTGTGGCTGTTCCGGCCGTGCTGGCGCAACAGGCCGACGACCGGAACGATTCCCGGCGTATGGAAACCATCCGGGTTGAAGGCCAGACGGTCGATGCGTCCGCATCCGACATCGCCGTGGACTTTGCCGAATACGGCACGCAGGTGCAGCTGATCAGCTCGGACGAGATCGAAACGGGCGGGTTCACGAATTTTGGCGAACTTGCCTCCGGCCTGATCCGGGGAGCCAATATCGGCTATTCGCCGGATGAGGGCGAGTTCACGATCCGGATCGATGGCGGCACTGATCGCGACACCTTGCTGCTCGTGGATGGCGTGCCCTTCTTCGACCGGTCGTCCCCTCTGGAAGACCTCTGGCCGGCGACAGCCATTGATCCCCGCATGATCGACGGCGTTGAAGTCTATCGCGGCGGCAACAGCCTGTATTTTGGATCGAATGGCGGCCTGGGGGTCGTGAGCGTCAAGACGAAGCGACCGGACGGCACGCTGAAAGGCGAGTTCGGCGTCTATGCCGGCTCGTTCAAGACCCGCGAATATTACGGCAACATGTCCTTCCCATTGGACAAGGACGGCAAGCATTCCATCCTGGTCTATGGGCGCTCCTATGAAACGGATGCGCATGAGCTGTTCGATGAAGAAGCGTATGGCGACAATGTGCTGGCGCTCGGCGGACGGCACGAATTCCCGTACAGCTTCAACAGTCTGGGCCTGAAGTATCTCTGGGATATCGCGCCGGAAACCGAATTGCTGCTCGGCGCCTCCTACACCACGATCGATTTCCGGGATTCGTTCCCGCAGAGCACGGTCTTCCAGCCGAACTTCACAGAATTCCCGATCTATACGGCCGAATTCAAGCACCGGTTCAATGACAAGCTGAAGTTCAATTTCGAGGCGCATTACCAGGATCCCCAACTCAAAAACAATGAGATCGACGCACAGATCTGCCAGATCCCGCGCCTGTCGGACTTGCCAGCGGACATCCAGGCGATTGCCGAAGGGCAGGGGATTTCCGGTTTTTCCACCGCCTCTGAATTCGAAAGCTTCGCAGCAGGTATTTCCGGTCTCGCCGCAGGGTGTGTGACCAATCCGGTCGGTAGCACCGGCAGCGCATCGGATGATAGCTGGAATGGCGGTAGCTCGTTCTACATCAACCAGGATCCGGACAGCCCGTTCTACGGCCAGCCTTATGGCACGCACCAGAATCCGTTCCCGATTGGCGCGCCCATCGGCTACGTCGTGCAATCCACGGCGAGCTTCGGGGATGGCGGCCTGACCAAGGGCTTTGGCACGACCGACCAGCGAGAGTCCGGTTATGTCGATTATGGTTTGAACGCGCGGGCCACTTATACGGTCAATGAGTATGTGGAGCTTGTTGCGGGCCTTCAGAATACAACCTATACGGATAATTCCGACGCCTCCTTCGGGGTCAAGGATGTGACGCTGTCGAGCACCGGCATCTATGGTGACCTTCGGCTTTCCCTGCCGGTTCTTGACGGGTTCAGCGGCTCGTTCGCGGCCCGCCAGGATTTCAACGATAATTTCGATGACCAGTCGATCTGGAAAGTCGGTCTGCGCCAGGATTTCGGCTACGGTCTTTATGCACGCGGCTCGGGCGGCACATCCTACAGCCTTCCGAAAATCGATGAGATCGGTGCTTTCGGCTCCGGTGCAAACATCAATCCCGGCCTCCAGCCACAGGAAGTCAGCGCTTTCAATGTCGGTGCCGGTATTGATGGCGACATCTTCGGCGGAACCTACAATGTCGAAATCGGGTACTTCGAAACCGAGATCAAGAATTTGTTCTCAAGCCGGGCAGTCGGCGCGGTCTGCTATGAATACGCAAACGATATCGCCAACCCATTGTTCAATAATCTGACCAATGACACCGCTGCCATCGAGCGCAATCGCCAGAACATTGTTCCACCGAACGACTTTTGCGCAACTGCCGCAGCAGGCCTGAACGATCCGGGCGAGTCGGTTGCCGTGAACGCGGTGGCCCAACAGGATATCGAAGGGATCACGCTTGATGTCGCGTTCGACTTCGACAAATGGCAAGCGGACTTCAGCTTCACGGACATGGAATCCCTGGAACCGAACCCGGTCTTCGGCGCGATGGCCCGCCTTGACGGCACGGCTACCGATCTGGGGTTTGTCGTGCCGGGCCATGCTGGGGGTTCGGAATACCGTCAGTCCTCAGAGCGTCCTGAATGGACCTTGTCCGGACTCGTCACCTACACGCCGACGGATCGCTGGGTGTTCGCCCTGAACCCGCGTTGGCAAGGGCCGGAATGGGCCTATGCCGGCACCAGCCTTGCCCGCATGGTGGATGAGGATGGCAACCGTGTCGTCGAAGACCTGAACTTCGGGGACTATTTTGTCCTGAACGGCTCTGTCCAGTACTTCCTCGGCGATGAGAAACAGCACCGCTTCCTCATTCGCGGTGTGAACCTTCTCGACGAAGAGTATTACGAGCGCGCTTCCGGCGGCTCAGGTTACAGTCGCGACCGCGCGGTGGTTCGCGGGGAAATTGGTCCGAACGACAGCGCCTATTACCGCCAGTATGGCTGGAACGGGAAACCGCGCTCCTTCTGGATCCAGTACGAGTACTCCTTCTAGTCATCCAATGGCCCGGTCCCGTGCAGACGGGACCAGGCTGCCCCGTTTGGATGATTACAGGCTGCCGGCGTTTGTCCCCACGTCGGCAGCCACCCCTTACCAAGTGTCACGGAGGTGAGATGCAGCCGTGATTAAACAGACGCCTACACAAGGAAGAGAGACATGAGATTCAGTTTCCTATGCATGGGCCTGACGGCCATGATCGTCGGCACGACTGCCACCGCGCATGAGCGCGCGGTTGAATTCCCCGATACGGATGATGGACGCGTCGTGCTGGCCGCTGACCTGCACACCCATTCGGTGTTTTCCGATGGAGAAGTCTGGCCGTCGATCCGGGTCAAGGAAGCCCATCTGGATGGCCTGCAAGTGCTGGCGGTGACCGAGCATCTCGAGCACCAGCCCCATAAGGCCGACATGCCCCATCCGGACCGCAACCGCTCCTATGAAGTGGCCGAGGAAGTGCGAGCGAGTTCCGAGTTCGACCTGATGGTCATCAATGGGGCCGAAGTGACCCATGACCAGCCCTATGGCCACATCAATGCGATTTTCCTGGATGATGCGAATGCCCTTCTGGTGGACGAGCCGAAGCAGGCAATGGAAGCCGCGAAAGCACAAGGGGCCTTTGTGTTCCTGAACCATCCCAACTGGTTGCCGCACATGCCGGACGGGATTGCGCGCCTGAGCGCCTATCATGAGGAATTGATCGCAGAGGGCCTGTTGCAGGGCGTCGAAGTGGCCAACGGAACGCTGGATGGCCATTCCGAACACGCGCTCCAGATTGCCCTCGACAACAATCTCACCGTGCTCGGAACCTCCGACATTCACGGCCTTGTTGACTGGACGCATGATGCCGGAACGGGCGGACATCGACCAATGACGCTGGTCCTTGCCAGGGATGCAAGCCAAGCGGCGTTCAAGCAGGCTCTGTTCGATGGCCGGACGGTGGCCTGGTCCTATGACGATCTGCTTGGCCGCGAAGAGAATGTGAAGGCGGTCGTCGATGCCTGCCTGTCGCTTGAGGCGCAGCCAGCCCAGCGCAACTACACGGTGATCTCGGCGACCATCGTGAATGCGTGTCCTGTGAACTTCACCTTGCTCAACCAGAGCGAAGAGACATTCCAGAATACCGGCGATGTCCTGATGGTGAAGCGCAATGCGGAGACACCGATCACAGTGCGTACCAAGACCGGCGAAGGCCAGATGGCGCTGACCTTTGACGTGCTGAATGCCCAGATCGGCTTCCGCAAGGCGCTCTCCACGCGTCTTGAGACAACCATTCCGGCCGAGTAAGTCTCGCCCAATTCCGAGACGTGTATCCCATTGAGAGCGCACATCCCTTCGGGTGTGCGCTCTTTTCGTGTGATGGCCAGGCAACACTTTCACGAGGTGCCCCAAAGCGCACCGGATTGCAATTGACTTGCAATGGCATTTCCCTTAGTCGGCAATTAAGATTGAGACACATTCTCATAATTGCCAATTCAGGGGTTACAGAAATGGACGTATCGCGGATCAGCGCTGTCAGTACGATTGCGCTTGTTATGGGTTTGGCATGCGCCGCTCCGGCCTGGGCGCAGTCTTCCGGTGAAGGCGACCCCGAAGAGAGTCGTCAGGAAACCGTTATCGTCACGGGCACGACGGGCTCGTTCGGCGCGACCAAGACAGAAACCCCGATTGTCGAGACGGCGCGGTCGCTGTCAGTCGAAACCTCCGACATGTTCATCGACAAGGGCGCGTTGAAACTGGCCGAAACGCTGACTTATGTGGCGGGCGTGACCGCCGAGCCCTATGGGTTCTCCACGCGCGGCGACTTCCCGTTCTCCCGGGGGCTCAGCATCCCGCGCTATCGCGACTCCATCCAGGAACTCTTCGGCAGCTACAATTCCACCCGCGCCGACGTGTACACGATCGAGCAGGTCGAAGTGCTCAAAGGGCCTGCTTCGGTGCTCTACGGTCAGGGCTCGCCGGGCGGTATCGTCAACTATGTGTCCAAGACGCCGCTTGAGGAATTTGGCGGGGAGATTGCGGCGCAGGTCGGTAATTATGAGCACTACCAGATTGCGGGCGATGTGACCGGACCGGTCGCGGGCTCCGATGGAAAACTGCTCTATCGGATGGTCGGCCTCTACCGGGACACGGGAACGCAGATTGACCAGGTTGATGAAACGACTTCTGTCCTGATGCCCTCGCTCAGCTGGCTGCCAACCCCGGACACGAAGTTCACGGTCATCGGCCTCCTTCAGGACACGGATAGCGATGCGGCCGCGCAATTCATTCCTGTGGACGGCACCTTGACCCCGCACAGCGTCACCGGCGAATACCTCGACACAAATGTGTATGTCGGTGAGCCGGGCTTCAATCGCTACAACACGGAGTCGCAACAGGTCACCTTGCTGGGCGAGCACCGCATCAATGATGTGTTCAAGCTTGAGGGAACGGCGCTCTGGCGGTCGGGCGAAGCTGACTATCATCAGGCCTGGCCGGTCTTCTATGGCCCGCGCTATCTGAACCAGATTCTGGAGGCGACCCCTGCCTTGCAGGCTGCTGCAGACCTGCAGGGCCTTACTTTCACCGATACGACTGTTCCGCGTACCTTCTATCAGGGGGACAACACGTTCGACCAGCTGGCGGGCGATCTGCGTCTGCGCGCGGAATTCTCCACCGGAGATTTTGACCACCACGTCCTTGCCGGCGTCCAATACCAGGATGTCGAGACGGACAGCGATTCCGCCTATTATTTCGGGGGTGGCGTTCTGGCGGGCGATTTCCGCTACGTTCTGGATCTCGCCGATCCGGTCTATGGCAACTATCCCGATCAGGCGACGTTCGATGCGATCTACAGCGACACGCCTGCATCTACCGTGCAGGATCTCGGCATCTATGTCTCCGACCAGATTTCCTACGAAAACTGGCGCTTCACGCTTGGCGTCCGCAGCGACAATGTCGAAAATGACAGCGGGACAGTCGTTCAGGAAGATGACGCGATCTCAACCAGCGTGGGCGTGCTCTACCGGTTCGACAATGGCTTCGCGCCCTATGCCAGTTACTCGGAATCCTTCGAGACGGTCGTCGGGACGGATACGAGCACAGGCAACCCGCTCAAACCGCAGGAAGCCACACAGTATGAAGTGGGGGTGAAGTATGAGCCGCGCGCCTTCCCGGGGCTCATCACGATCAACTATTTCGACATCGAGATTTCCAATCTGGACAATCCGAATTCCCTGCCAGGCGCGGCGTCTCAACAGGAAGGCGTGGGCAAGCTGAAGGGGTTTGAATTCGAGAGCCATGTCCAGCTGGAGGAAGTCTATCTGCAGGCAGCGATCTCCACGCTGGATGCTGAAGACCCGAACGGATTCCAACTGGCCGCTGCTCCCGAAACGCAGGCGTCCCTGTGGGCCAGCTGGCGGCCGGAGGGCCGCTGGTCGGGTTTCAAGACAGGCACAGGTATTCGCTATGTCGGCGAGACAGTTTCCGAGAACGGGACCCTTCGCTATGTGACGCCGGATTACACGCTGGGCGATTTGATGGTCGGCTATGAGTGGGACACCTGGGATTTCCAGGTGAATGCCCGTAACTTGACCGATGAGGAATATCTCACTGGCTGCCTGACGCGGGGCGATTGCTTCCCCGGCCAGCGCCGGACGGTCGTGGCCAGCCTTCGCTATAAATTCTAAGGCAAGCCTGGATGACCCCAACGGACTATCTATTGGCAATCCTTGCCGCCCTCGGAGGGGTTTCCGGTCTTGCGCTGCTCTTCACCGTGTGGCGCAAGCCCGGTCGGCCGTTCTTGTTGGCGCTCGGATGGGCGCTGGTGGGGGCGAGCCTTGTCGTCTGGTTCATGGTCAATCTGGATCGGGGCGTGGCGCAAGTCGCCTCGCTCCTGATGCTGGTCGTAGCCAGCGCGATCACCATGCCTGGGCTTTTGGGCACCAATGGCCTTCAGGCACCCTTCCGCGAACGGGACGTGCCAGCTGGGGCGCCCCGGTCCGCCTTGCAGCGGACAGGCGATATCGCCTCCGGCATCTGGACTTTCCTCCTGGCCGGACCCATCGCGGGCGCGATTTCGATCTATGCAGGCGGAGCCATTTTGCGCGCCACCGCCCCGGATACGGGCAGCCCGACCAATGCTGCCGTGACAGCTTTCATCATCAGCCTGATTCTCTGGGCATTGCTGAGTACGCTGCTACTCATGGAAAAACGTAAACTGCGCCGCACCCTGTATGCGGCGGCCGCCTTGGCGGTCGTGCTCTGCGCCGCATTCATCTAGCCAATCGAGGCACTCCCCAATGGCAAAATCCCTCTGGCCAAAATCTTCCAGTGAACGGGTGGATTCCGCGCTGTCCGCACATTCCGTCATGGGGCTGGTGATCAGTGCCTTGCTGTTCGTCATCTGTGTCAGCGGCACGATTGCCGTTTTCGAGGATGAACTGGAATGGTGGGAACAGGCGGGCACACCGACGGTTCAGGAGGTTTCGCCAGCGGTGATGCAGGCCACGGCCGCAAACATCCTGAAGCGGGATCCTGAGACGAGCCACATCTATCTGTACCCGCCGCGGGACAACTGGCCTCGTTTCGTGGCCGGCGGCGACAATGGCATGTTCGTGCTGGACGAAACCGGGGAGATTGCAAGCACGCTTGAAGCCCCGTGGAATGATTTCCTGATCGAACTCCATTATTATCTGACGCTGCCGCACAGTCTCGGGATCATCATCGTCGCCATTTTCGGTGTCATGCTGGTGTCGATGGCGATTTCGGGCTTGCTCGCCCATCCGCGCATCTTCCGGGATGCATTCCGGTTCCGCCGTACGGGGCAGGCCCGTCTGGCGCAGGTGGACCTTCACAATCGCCTCAGCGTCTGGACAGCACCCTTCCTGATCGCCGTGGCCGGGACAGGCGCGATGATCGGCCTGTTCGGGGTTGTGGCCTTCGTCTTCGCGCAGACCAATTATGGGGGGGACACCAAACAGCTCAGCGAAGCGATCTTTGGCGGCGAAGTCATCGAGGCGGATGCCACGCCGGCGCCGCTCACCGGGGTGGATACGGCGCTCATCCATCTGGACCGCGACGTGCCGGATGCAAACGCGTTCATCGTGATCGTCCATGAGCCCGGCACGAAGAGCCAGCATATCGAAATCTATGGCGACGAAACCGATCGCCTGATCTATGGCGAAACCTATACCTATTCGACCGAGGGCGAATTGCTGGCCACGGGGCACAATTCGGACGGGCCGGTCGGCCAGCAGATCGCCATGTCGATGTACCGGCTGCACTTCGGGGATTTCGGCGGCGCGCTGATGAAGTCTATCTATTTTATCCTCGGCATCATGCTCTGCATCATCATTGCGAGCGGGTTGAACATCTATTTCCTCAAGCGTCGCGAAAAGGGGCGTGCGGCCCCGCGTCTTGAAGCCATGTGGAGCGGATGGATCTGGGGCAGTGTGGCCATGTTCCCGATCACGCTGAGCGCCAGCCTGTTCGGTATGAGCGGCGCTTGGTTGATCGCGCTCTACTGGCTGGGATCTGTTGCATTTGCAGGTGCAGCGACCGTCCGGATGAGCGCGGCTTCGGCGGGCCGGGCCTTCCGGATGGTGTTCGGGATCGCCTTGCTCCTGGCGCCGCTGGTGCAGCTGATTCGAGGCGACGTGAGCTGGAGCAACGCCTATGCGCTGGTCATTTCCATTGGCCTGTTGCTGACAGGCGCAGCGTTCGTGGCTAAGGCGATCTCGACCCTGCGTCCGGCGGATATCCGGCCGGTTCCGTCCCCTGAAGCCAAGCTCTAGTTCAGGGAATAGTCGATCGGAACGGTGAAGGTCAGGTCCGTGGCATGCAGCTCAGACGGCGGCGGCGGCAGGGGCGAGGCTGCGCGGAGCAGCTGCAGCGTTGCCTTGTCGAGCAGGGCATGGCCGGAACTGGTCTCAATTCGCTGTTCAAGGATGTGACCGGACGGATCGATCTGGAACCAGACCTTCACGACGCCCTGCTGGCGGCGGGCGCGGGCCGGATGGGGATAGCGTTTGTGCTTCAGCAGCCAGGCCTGGATGAGGCCAGCATATTGGGCCTGGCTCTTCTCCACGCCTGACGGGAGACCGAACGGGGCTGGCGCGTCGCTTCTGGTGCCCGCGTGTCCGCCCCCGGTTGCCGAGGCTGTTCTTTGTGTTTCAGCGCGTTTCACCGTGTTTCGCGGCGTTTCATCTGCGTTCGCATCTGCCGCGGGAGGGGGCACAGGTTCCGGCGCTTCCGCAATCACGACGCGCGCCGGATCGGGTTTGACGATGCGCGGCGGAGGCGGAGGCTTCTTGGGCGCGAGCTTCGGCTTCGGCTTCGGTTTGCGCGGCGGTGGCGGCGCGGGCGGTTCGGGTTCGGCAGGCGCCTCGGTGGGGGTCAGCGCGCCGTCGAGCGAGCCGAGGGGGGCGAGGATGATTTCGCGTTCGGTTTCGGTCGGGGCAGGCGCAGGGGCGGACTCGAAATTCAGGGCCGACAGGCCGAGCGCATGCAGGCCGAAGGCGCAGACGAAGGCGGTGGGCCAGAGGATCGCATTGGTGTTCATCGCGCCGCCTCGCTGCGAGTGACGAGCTTCACCCGTGTGGCGCCAGAGGCGCGCAGCGTGTCGAGGATTTCGATCAGTTTTACCGTCTCGACGCCTTGGTCGGCGATGATGCGGATGGACTGGTCCGGGGCGGCGGACACGGCGGCGCCGAGATCGGCCTGCGCTGTGTCAGTCGGCAGGATCTGGTCGCCCAGCGCGATGCGTCCGTCGGGGGAGATATAGAGGGTGAGGTCGGCGGGCGCGGCCTCCACATCCGCCGTTGAGGCCGGCGGCTCGACCTCCAGCGGCTCGACTTCCTTGATGACGCCCGCGACGAGAAAGAAGATGAGCAGCAGGAACACGATATTGATGAGCGGCATGATCCGGTCATCAATGTTTGCGAGTTCAGAGGGCTGGGGGCGGGAGCTCAGTTTCACGGGGCCGTCTCCAGCCCTTGCAGGACAATTGCGCGCGCATTCGACGCCTTCAGCGCATCCATGACCGCGACACTGGTTTCCAATGGCACGCCGGGGGCGACCTTGATGACGACGGGGTCCCCCTTGGCGAGCCGGGCCTCAAGTCGCGTGCCGATCTCATGAAGGGCAAGGGGCGCATCCTCATGGAACAGGCCGGACGTCTTCAGTTCCAGAATGACAGGTTCATCCACGGGCGCGAGGTCGGCGGCCGTGGCCGGGACCGCAAGGTCCAGAGTCTTGCGCTGCGAGAAAGTCGACGTCAGCATAAAGAACAATAGCAGGATGAACACCACATCGATGAGGGGTGTCAGGCCAATCTTTGCGGCAGAAGGCTTACGCGTTTGCTGCGCGAAGTTCATCGGAGGAGCTTTCGGTCCAGCGGGTCAGGTCAGGCGTGAAGATGCGGGTGACGGCGTCTTCGGTGGTATGGGCGATCTTGAGAATGCTGCGGTCGAACCAGCTGGCAATTGCCACGACCGGGATGGCCACGATCAGGCCGGCGGCTGTGGTCAGCAGCGCAGCCCAGATGCCGCCGGAGAGGATTGAGGGATCGACATTGCGGCCTGCCGCTTCCATGGCGCGGAAAGCCTGGATCATGCCGAGCACCGTGCCGAGCAGGCCAAGCAGGGGTGACAGGGAGCCGATCAGTTCGAGCAGGCCGATATGGGATCGCAGATTGCCGAGTTCTTCCGTGGCGACGCGCTCCACTTCCTCGCGTACGGCAGCTTCGCTGACATCGCTGCGCAGGCTGCCGCGAATGGCGGTGGCGACGGTGACGGAGGCCGGATCCTTTGCGCCCTGGACGGCGGCCAGCGCCTCACGGCGGCGGTCTTCGCGGTACAGCTTCACAGCCATTTCCACTTTCGTGGCGCGGCCCAGCCCCATCAGGCCGAACTGGATCAGCTTGTAGATAATGATCGTCACCGCGATCACCGACAGGCCGATCAGCAGCCAGACGACCGGGCCACCGGCCAGCACCAGGCCAAGGGGGCCGTCGAGCGTTTCCGATGGGGCGGGAGGAGGAAGTGTCTGGTCCATGAGGATGTGCCTTGTGGAGGGGCGTGAAGGGCGATCAGGCGTCGGCCCAACGGCGGATGAGATTGTGATAGATGCCGGTCAGGCGAACGACCGATTCATGATCGGGATGGGTGGCATTGAGCGACTGGATGGAGCTGTCGAGTTCGAAAAGGAGGGTCCGCTGGCCTTCGTCGCGGACCATGCTTTGCAGCCAGAAGAAGGAGGCAACGCGCGCGCCTCGTGTCACGGGCGTAACCCGGTGCAGGCTGCTGGACGGGTACAGGATCATGTCGCCTGCGGGAAGTTTCACCGTGTGGGAGCCATAAGTATCGTCGATGACGAGTTCACCGCCATCATACGTGTCCGGTTCGGCGAGGAACAGCGTGCAGGACAAATCCGTCCGGATGCGGAAATCACTGCCTCGGACCGGCCGAATGGCATTGTCGACATGGTTGCCGAAATTCTGGCCGCCCTCATACCGGTTGAACAGCGGCGGATAGACCTTCTGCGGCAGGGCTGCCGAGATAAAGGTGGGATTGCTCTGCAGCGCATCGAGGATGCGGTTGCCAGCCTCGCGGCTTTCCGGGCTGGTATCATCCAGCTGGGCATTCTGCTTGGCCTTGGCAGCTTGGGCGCCGGAGGTGACATTGCCGTCCAGCCAGGTCCCGGAATCGATCAACTGCCGCATCTCGGCGACAGCAGATTTGGATAGGACATTGGGTATTCGGACCAGCATGGCGATTGCCTCGGAGGTTTGCAGGGAGTGAGGGCCGCAGATTGTCTCCGCGGCCCTCTGTGGGAATCAGTATTTGAATTTCAGGCTGCCGATGATGGCGCGGCCCGTCGCGATGGTTGCCATGTGCGTAGCATAGACCCGCTCATAGTAACGCTCATCGCTGAGATTGTTGATGTTGAGCTGGGCGTCGATGCTGTCGTTGACGACATAGGACGCCATCGCATCATACTTGCAGTAGCCCTCGACGCTCTTGCTGTTTGCCGTGTTGCCATAGCGTTCGGACATGCATGTGGCGCCGCCGCCGATGGTCAGCTTTGGCATGACATCATACGTCGTCCAGAGGCTGGCGCTGTGCTCCGGCGTGTTCGGCAACTGGTTGCCCACCTGATCGGCATTGACCGGGCCGGCATCGACGATTTCGGAGTCCATGTAGCTGTAGCCGGCAAAGATGCTCCACGCTTCGGTGATGTTACCGGTCGCGCTGAGTTCGATCCCGTCGACACGCTGTTCGCCAACGGCCTGTTGCGCAGCGCCGCGACCGGCTTCAACGGCCACATGGCCATCCGTGATCTCGTTGCGGAAGATGGCCGCAGTCAGCGCCAGGTTCCGGCCAGCCGGTTCCCATTTGACGCCAAGCTCATAGTTCGCGTTCTTCTCCGGCTTCAGGTCTTCTTCGGTTACTGAGAGATTGTCGTTGCCGTCGCCAGCCGTCACGCCGGACGGGCTCGCAGAGGTGCCGATGGACGCATAGATGCTGGTATTGGAGACAGGCTTGTAAACGAGGCCCGCCTGATAGCTGAAGATCGTGTCGTGATTGGACAGGCCCGTCGACGTCTTCGTGCTGAAATCATCTGCGCGAACGCCGAGGTTCAGGATCCACTGGTCATTGAAGGTCAGCGTGTCGAACAGGTAAAGTCCTGCCGTATCGACCTGGGTTTCCGTCGGATCGTTCAGCGAGATATCGCCGGTCCATGGATCGTTCGGGTTCGGATTATAGAGATCAACACAATTGTAACCGCTGATGGCGCCTGCGCCGACCAGGTCACATCCGCCGCGCGGAATGGAGTCCCCTGTTGGAGTCAGGAGGCTGACGGAATAGGTCGCCCGCTCGGTCTCTTCATGGCCGAGTTCCAGGCCGGTGGATAGCGAGTGCTGGATGCCGCCGGAGGTGAAGAAGGCCTGGATATCGGTCTGGTTGACGATGGAGTCGGTGACCGAATTGCTGCTCTTGGTATTGCGGTAGACGAGGCCGTTGGCGACGTTGCCCTGGCTGTCGTCCGGGTTGGTCGCAATGTAGTCGTTCTTCGACCGGCTGAGCCGCGTCAGGTTGCGGATGGTCACATAGTCATTGAGGTTGTTGCGGAATTCCAGCTGGCCGGAATCGACTTCCGTATCGTGGAAGTCGCGATTGACGAGGCCGTAGAAATTGTCCGGGTCGATGCCGGTGACCGGCTCGCCCGTGACGATGTCCAGTGGGTGGCCGTAATCCATCAGGCCGTCGCTCTCATAGTGCGAGAGGCTGGCCGTCACCTGGGTTGGCGCGTTGAGGCCGAAGGTGATGGTGGGGGCAATGCCCCAGCGATTATCGTAGACCGCGTCACGGCCCGGCACTTCGGCGTCCTGCCACATGGCGTTGACGCGGAAGGCGACCTGCTCGGAGACGGCTTGGTTCACATCGACCGTGGCGCGCTTGTAGTCGGCATTGCCGATGGCGGCCGAGCCGGCGACGAAATCGTCCGCCTTGGCGGTCTTGGTCACGAGGTTGAGGCTGCCGCCCGGTGCCCCGCGTCCGGCCATCGTGCCGTTTGCGCCGCGGGAGACTTCGATCTGTTCGAGATTGAATGTGTCGCGGGACTGGGAGGACGCATCGCGGACGCCGTCCACCATGATGCCGCTGGTGGATTCATAGCCGCGAATGAACGGGCGGTCGGCAAAAGGCTGGCCGCCTTCACCCATTGCCATGGTGATGCCGGGCACGGTGCGCAGCGCGTCGACGAGCGAGGTGGCAGCGGTGTCTTCCAGCACTTCCTGGGTCACGACGGTTACCGAGCGCGGCGTATCAATCAGCGGCGCGGTGTATTTCGGGGAATTCGGTTCGGCGGTGTAGTCGGGCGCGTCTGCATCGATGGCGACTGTGCCGACCTCAACCGGGTCAGAATCCTTCGCTGGCGTTTCGGTTTGGGCGTGCGCGGTCAGGGGCAACATGGCAAGGCCGAGGGCCGTACCTGTCAACAGGAGGCTGAACGGGCGCCCATGTGGTTCGGAACTGGAAAATTCCATAAATTGTTTCCTTTGGTGAGCGAGGGATGCGATTGCGACCTAATTGCAAAATCCCGCAGACGCAAGTGATTTTGAGACTTATTCTCAGGCTCAGCAGGGGTTCGTGCGCATGTGTGACCTTGTTGCCATCAATGAAGCATGGGCCGCAGGGGATCGGTCGGGATGGCCGGGCCATCATGGAACTGGAACAGGGCGGCGATCCTGTGGGAATTCGCCAGCGCGAGTCCGCGCGTGGCGCCGGCGGCGAAGAGGCCGGTCGCCCAGGCATCTGCCGTCCCGCACTCCGGGTGCAGCACGCTGACGCTGGCGAGGTCTGCGCCCTCATCCGGGGCGACTTGGGTCAGGATGTGGGAGATTCGGGCGCCATGCTCCATGCGGAACCGCTGGGTGTTGCCGGACGTCGCCACAGAGAAGTTTGACAGGGCCAGCCGCCAGCGATCATCGGCGCCATAAGTGGGGTCGAGATCGACCCACCAGGGTAACCCATCCGGCTTCACGCCGTGGGCCTTGTACTCGCCGCCGATCTCCGCGAGGAAGCGGGATATGCCGAGCCCCTGAACCGCGTCAGCCATGAGGTCGACGGCATATCCCTTGGCGATGCCGGACAGGTCGAGCTGGAACGGCGCGTGGCGGATCAGCAGATTGCCGGTCAGGGAGAGGTCGCGCCACGCACTATGGGGGTCCGGCATTGCGTCTTTGAGGCTCACATCCGGGCCGAAGCCGGCGCGGATGATGTCCGTGCCCAGACAGGGATTGAAGCCACCATCGGTGGCGTGGGCAACATCCAGGGCAAGCTTCAGCGTTTCGCAGAAGGCTTCCGGCAGCTCCATGCCGGAGCCGATGCACAGGCGATTGAACTGGCTGATGGTCGAGCCAGTCTCCCATATGCTCATCTGGGAAATGATGTCAGAGAAGACCGCTTCGATGCAGTGACGGATGTCGTCCATGTTTCGGTCATCCGGCGCAAAATACGACAGGGACCAGTCCGTCCCCATGGTCTGGCCACCAAGCCGGAACAGCTGGTGACCTGACAGGGAGGGCCGGAACCGGTCGTCTTCCGGATCCTGCGGGATGACCAGATGGATCATGCCTAGAAGGGCAGGGCTTCGAATGTCATCGTATAGGACAGGCGCTGGGACATGGGCGCGCCATCGACGTCGATCGTGCCCTCGGACGAGGCGGTCAGCCAATAGGGGCCGGCCCGGTCGGGCGTGAAGGTGATGAGGCCTTCGGTGTCCGTCGTGACCTTGGTTTCTGCCGGATCGTCGCGGTAGCGGTCATTGCCGGGAACAATGGTCACTTCGACGCCTTGGGCGGGGGCGCCATCGAGCAGCAGCTTGAAGCTGGCAGCCTCACCGGCAAAGATGTCGTTGGGGTGGGTGACGGGGTTCAGTTCCAAGCCGCTGCCGGTGGTGGCAAAGACGTCTGTGGTCGGAGCGCCGAGCGTGACGAAGGATTCATTGCTGCGCTGGGCCTGGGAAATTTCGACGTCCGGCTTCTGGTCGATGCCGTCTGCCTGCAATTGCTCCAGCGATCCGCGCCAGCGCTTGCGCTCGCCATTTTCGGTCCAGTTGGCGAAATAGGAGACGCCGCCTGCGGTGGAGATGCGGTAGGTACCCTGCTGGTCCATCTTGAAATCGAACATGGAGCGGATTTCGCCGCGCATGGCGTTTTGGATCTCGACGGCGCTGCCATCCGGCGCGGTGACGAGGATCGAGGCCGGATCGATGGCGTGATGGTTCGGGAAGAACAGGTCGTTCGAGATCGCGGCATCGACCGTGACCCATTGTTCGTCACCGGAGAAGGTGAAGGTGGAGGGCAGGATCCAGGCGCGGTGGGCGCTGGCCGTGCCCGCAATTGCGAACAGGGCGGTGCTGGCGGCGAGGAATTTGACGGCAAGATGTTTCATGGTCGTATCTCCTTGGAAAATGGCAGGCGGAACTGGCCTATTCGTCCTGTGTGATGTTGAGGGTAATGTCGCCGAGTTCGGTCTCGCCTGAGACGGACAATGGCGTATCGGTCGCGGCAGGCCAGGAGAACGGGATCTGGACCATCTCGCGGCCGCCGACTTCGCGCACGGTTTCAATGTTCAGGACATAGTCGCCAGGCTCAAGATCCTTCAGGCCGGAGGTCTCGGTGTCGAGGCTGATCGTGTGCGTGCCGGGCGCGCGGGTCGCGCCGGAGACGCCATCGATTGGCAAATCCAGCTGACGACCGGTGCGGCGCCACCACTGGCGCAAATCCTTGAGCCAGGTTTCGCCCTCGTCTTCGCCGCGGCGCTCCTGCTGGTACCAGACCACAAGATTGGCTGCGACGGAATTGTCAGGCCGGGCAATCCAGGCGGCAACATAGGGCCGGTGATATTCGGCCACGTCCAGCCGGGGGATGCCGATCTCGATGTCCAGGGTCTCGGCGATGGCGGGGCTGGAGAGCAGAGCCATGCCGGCAAGCGTGATGGTGGCGCGCATAGAAATACCTCAGGCGTGGGTGAAAAGAAGGAGAAGCAGGATGGGCAGGGCGAAGCCCGCAATTGTCAGCGGCCACGTGCTGGGCCGCCGCGCGGAATGCATCTGCAAGAGCCACAAGCCCGATCCACAGAACAGGATGGCGGCGAGGGCGAACAGGTCGAGAAACAGCGACCAGGCGAAACCGGTATTCCGGCCCTTGTGAAGATCGTTTAGATACGCGACGGTGCCGCGGCTTGTCTTTTCGAACAGGACTTCGCCCGTCTCGCGGTCAATGCTGATCCACGCATCTCCGCCGGGGCGCGGCAGGCTGACATAGACATCGAAATCGGTCCATTCGGCGGGCTGGCCGGCGGCGTCAAAGCCCGTTTCGGATTTGAGGTGTTTCGCAATGGCCTGGGGCAGGCTGGGCTCGGCGCCCGAGTCTACAGGATCGGTGAGAAGCGCGGTCATGTCCGCCGGAAGGGTGATCTCGCCTTCGACAATCTTCGGGGTCGCGGTCAGGTCGCGGGCATGGTTGAGCGTGATCCCGGTCGCCGCAAACAGCATCATGCCCACAAGGCTCAGCGCGCCGGACATCCAGTGCACCGTCCGGACCTGCCGCTTGACGAACATCTTGAAGGACGCGCGTTTGGCGCTGGCGGTCTGGGAGAGGCTCATGCAGTCGGGGCCCGCTAGTTGGGTCGCGCGCAAATCTGGGCGGCGCGGTCTGGTGGAGGTTTCGCCTCCTAGCATGTGCCTTTGCGCTCTTGCAAGTCATTCTCAATGCATGGCTGACATTGTAGGTAAACCCGCTCAGGCAGGCGGCGCGGGCAGGGGCAGTGACTGCGATCCGGGCGTGTCTTTTGCGCGCCCGGCACTATTGATCTAGCCAAGACCTATTCGTTTCCAGATCAGGCCCTGAATGCGCTACGCCCTTTTAGATACATGTGATCCCGTCGGCGCCGCGACCGTGTTCCATGCTGAGCCGGGCACGCTGTGGCTGGACAGCGCCGATCCGGACCATCCCTCGTCGCGCTGGTCGTATCTCTGCATTGCGCCGGTTGCGACCTTGCGCGTCAGCGCAGACGCTTTGGCACCAGATGAAGACGGGTTCGCAGACCAATCAGACGAAGTGCGGCGCTGGATTCGGGGCCAGGCGCGCCAGCGCATTCCCGATGGCCCGCCCTTTCAGGGCGGCGCAGCGGGCTATGTTTCCTATGATGCGGCGCCGTTTTTCCTTGAGCGGTTCCAGTCCCGCCACACGCCCCGGTCTGACCTTGCCGAGTTCCACCTCTATGACACCGTGCTGGCCTTTGACCTGACAGGGCAGCGAACATGGGTGATGTCCGCAGGGCTGGCCTCGGCCGATGCCGAGGAAGATGATGTCCTGGCAGATGCCCGGATCGCGGAAGTGCTGGCCCGCTTGGACGGCGGGGGCGGCAAGCCAGCGAGTGGCGCCGCCTTGGGCTGGGCGCGTCCGGATCACGCCGTCGACTATGTGGCCGCCGTGGAGCGCACACAGGATTATATTCTCGACGGCGACATCTATCAGGCCAATATTGCACAGAACTGGATCGCGGCCCCAATTGATGCGGCGGGCGCCTTTTCCAATTATCTGGAGATGCGGGCGCGCACGCCTGCGCCATTTGCCGCGTTCGGCCATTTCGCGGGACGCATTCTCGCAAGCGCGTCGCCGGAGCGGTTGATCTCGGCGTCGGCTGAAGGCCGGGTCGTGGCCGAGCCGATCAAGGGCACCGTACGGCGCAAATCCGATCCGAAAGAGGATGAGGCGGCGCGGGCGGGCCTGCTGGCATCGGAAAAAGACCGCGCCGAAAACATCATGATCACGGACCTTCTGCGTAATGATCTTTCGGTCGTTTGCTGGCCTCACTCGGTCACGGTGACCTCGCTGTGCCGGTTGGAGACCTTCTCCAATCTCCACCATCTCGTCTCGACCATTGAAGGCGATCTGGCGGAAGGCAAGGATGGCTTCGACCTGTTCGCGGCGGTGTTCCCCGGCGGATCGATCACGGGCGCGCCGAAGCTGCGCGCGATGGAGATCATCGACGCCTTGGAGCAACGCCCGCGCGGCGCGTATTGCGGCGCCATCGGCTATGTCGGCTTCGATGGCGCGATGGATTTCAATATCCTGATCCGCACGATCGACCACCTGCCGGAAGAGAGCACGCTGCTTGCCGGCGGCGGCATCACGCTGATGTCCGATCCTGTGGGCGAGTTGGCAGAGTCCGAATTGAAGGCCGAGCGGATTGCCCCCTCCTTGTTCAGGGCGGGGGAGCAGACATGATCCTCGTACTCAACAATCGCGACAGCTTTGTCTTCAATCTTGCGCGATACCTCACCTGCGAAGGGGCGGACGTGTCGGTTGTCGACAGTGACCGCATCAGCCTGGATGAAATTGCTGAGCTGGCGCCGCAAGCGCTGGTCCTGTCGCCGGGGCCGTGCACGCCAAATGAAGCAGGCATTTGCCTGGAGGCCGTCCGTCATTTTGCGGGCAAGCTGCCGATCCTCGGCGTCTGCCTCGGGCATCAGGTGATCGCGCAGGTCTATGGCGGAGAGATTGTCCGGTCGGCCTTCCCGAAGCATGGGCGCACGACGAAACTGGATGTACAGGGCGGCGCCTTGTTCGAGGGATTGCCGCGGGAGTTCGGCGTCGGCCTGTACAATTCCCTCGTCGCGACGTTTGATGCCATGCCGGAGCAATTGCGCGTGGATGCGCGTTCGGCGGAAGGGGAGATCATGGCGCTGTCGCATATATCCCTGCCGCTGTTCAGTGTGCAGTTCCATCCGGAATCCATTCTCACCGATCATGGCTTCGACCTGATCGGGAATTTCGTTCGCCTCGCACAGAATTGGAGTGCCCCATGATCCTGTCGCAGCCGTCTGCGTCGTCGCAACATTCCGAATTGTTCGACCTTCGGGACCGGGGGCTGTTGCTGGCGGATGGTGTGTTCGACACGTCGCTGGTGCGGGACGGACAGGTCGTGCTGCGCGAGGCGCATCTGGACCGGCTGGTCGAAGGGGCCACTGCGCTCGGCATTGTGCTGGAACGAGATGCGGCAGCTCAGGTCATGGACGCCGCGACTGAAGGTGTCATCACGGGCGCGCTGCGGATCACCGTGACACGGGGCGCCGGGGCGCGTGGCCTCGCGGGCGAGACGGTAGCTGCGCCGACCCTGATTGCGAATGTCTCGGACTATGATGTCAGTTCGCTTCCTTCACCCGTGCGGGCCCAGGAGAGCGCGATCTTGCGCAATCCGACATCCTTTACAGCGCGCTACAAGACCCTGTCCTATACGGACAATATTGCGGCCTTGCGCGCAGCAATAGCGGCCGGGTTTGAGGAGGCGTTCTTCTTTACGGTGGCGGGAAATGTCGCCTGCGCAAGCGTCGCGAATGTGTTCGTGCAGAAGGGGGAAACAATCTTCACGCCGCCAGTCAGCGATGGGGCCTTGCCGGGCGTGATGCGGAACTGGATATTGGAGCAAGGGGAAATTGCCGGGCGTGTCGTCTCTGAACGATCGATTTCGCGCGAGGAACTGAGGGCTGCAGACAGGGTGTTCCTGACCAACAGTTTGCGCCTGTTCCAGCCGGTCTCCGCGTTTGGGGACAAGCGCTTTGAGGCTGGCCTGCCTGAAGGATGCGCCGAGTTACGGAGCCAACTGATCGGTAGCTGACCCCGCTTTGGCCTGTTCCTGGTCAGTCTCTAGGCGAGCGCGTCGGCCAGCGGAGTCAGGTCCAGATTCAGGCTTTCGGCGACGGCTTCACACGTCACCTTGCCATTCCAGACATTGAGCCCGGCGGCGAGATGCGGGTCAGATTTGAGGGCATCTTTCCAGCCCTTGTCTGCGATGCGCAGGGCATGGGGCAGGGTGGCATTGTTCAGGGCGTAGGTGGATGTGCGCGCCACGGCGCCGGGCATGTTGGCAACGCAGTAATGGACAATGTCGTCGACCACATAGGTCGGGTCATCATGCGTGGTTGCGTGCGAGGTCTCGAAACAGCCGCCCTGGTCGATGGCGACATCCACCATCACCGCGCCGGGCTGCATGATGGAGAGCATTTCGCGCGTGATGAGTTTCGGCGCTGCTGAGCCGGGAACTAGGACTGCGCCAATCACGAGGTCGGCCTGCGCGATTTCCTGCATCAGCGTGGCGCGGGTCGAATAGACGGTGTTCGCGCCTGCCTCGAAATGTGTGGCAAGCCGTTCCAGAACGTCCGGGTTACGGTCAAGGATGGTGACGTCCGCATGCATGCCGACGGCCATTTGCGCCGCGTTGAAGCCGACCACGCCGCCGCCGATGATCACGACCCGGCTGGCATGCACGCCCGGCACGCCGCCAATCAGCACGCCGCGTCCGCCCTTGGCCTTTTCGAGGGCCGAGGCTCCGGCCTGGACGGCGAGGCGTCCGGCAACCTGGCTCATCGGCTTGAGCAGGGGCAGCCCGCCGGTGCGGTCGGTCACAGTCTCATAAGCGATGCAAACGGCGCCGGATTTCATCAAATCCTGCGTCTGCTCCGGATCCGGAGCCAGGTGGAGATAGGTGAAGAGGATCTGGCCGGGGCGCAATTGCGCCCGCTCAGGCGCCAGCGGCTCCTTAACCTTGATGATCATCTCGCAGGCGCTGAACACGTCTGCGGCTGTCTCCGCAATGTCCGCACCGACGGCACGATACGCGTCATCCGTGGCGCCAATGCCCATGCCGGCTTGCGTTTCGACCAGAACCTTGTGTCCGCGCGCAGTGAACTCGCTGACGCTCTCCGGCGTAAGGCCGACCCGGAACTCATTGTTCTTGATCTCTTTTGGAACGCCGATCTGCATGCTCATGACTCCCGAAGGGTAAGGTTACCTGAATTTCGCGGATATCGTATATAGTATGCCTTCATGTCCAGAGATTTTGTATGTTTTGTTTCAACATACAAAATCTTTGTCGAACTTTATTTCGGGTCGCTGTGGGGCGAGGGCAAAATTATTCTCCGGGAGTCTCTTCGAGAGACGCATCCCAGACCGCCAGCGAGCGGTAAAGGGCAAGACTGTTCAGGCCGCGATCCAGATTGGCGAGGATGAGCTCCTGCTGCGCGTTATAGTTCTCACGCTGGGCATCGAGCACGGTGAGATAGTCATCGAGGCCGGACTTGAAGCGCTCCTGCGAGAGATAGAGCGTCACGCCCGTATCATCGGCCAGCTGTTCCAAAGCCTCCAGACGGCTGGAGATCGTCTCGGACACGGCGAGCGCATTGGCGACTTCGCGGAAGGCCTGCTGGATCGTGCCTTCATAGGAGGCGAGCGCCGCATCGGCATTCGCGCGCGCCGCGTCGAGGTTACCGCGCCGTGTGCCGAAATCGAAGATCGGGACCGAGATGCTCGGTGTGAAGGTCCATCCAGAGGCATAGTCGCCCTCGAACAGATCCGTCAGGTCTCCACCCGCCACGCCAGCGCCGCCGATGAGCGACACGGATGGGAAGTAGGCGGCGCGGGCAGCGCCGATATTGGCGTTCGCGGCCAACAGATTGCGTTCCGCCTGAATGACATCGGGCCGGCGCAGCAACACGTCTGAACTCTGGCCGACCGGCAGATCGAGTTTCACGGCTGAGGGAGAGAGTTGAACCCGTGCCTCAATGGCTGGCGGCAAGTCAGTGCCGACGAGATAGCGCAACGTGTTCAGGTCCCGGCGGACAATGGCCCGGAACTCTGCCGCCTGCGCGCGCGCCGAGGCGACGGAGGCCGAAGCACGGCGCAAGTCGATTTCACTGGCTGTGCCGGCATCGAACAGGGCCTGCGTCAGGTCGAGGCTTTCCTTCTGGCTTCCGGCTGTCTGTTCGGCAAGGCGCAGCAATTCCTGGTCCGCAGCAAGCTGGAGCCAGGCTTCGGCGACCGATGCGACAAGGGAGATTTTCGTGGCGCGTTCACCTTCGACGCTGGCAAGATAGGTCTGCATGGCCGCGTCATTGGAGTTCCGGACGCGTCCGAAGAAGTCGAGTTCCCATGCGGAGACGCCGATTTGGGCAGACGAACTGTCCCGGAAGGCGGAGGAATAGGTGGCGTCATCCTGGAAGGTATCGCCCATTTGCGCGCTGCCGCTGGCAGTGAAGCTCGGCCAGAAGCCGGACCGGGCCGTGAGCAGATTGGCCCGTGCCACTTCGACCGTGGCAGCGACCGTTCTCAGGTCACGGTTCTGTTCTAGGGAAAGCGCGATCAGCGAGCGCAGATCTTCCGACTGGACAATGTCCTGCCATGCCAATGTGGAAACCCCCGCGCTGGCAGGTTCGGAGACCGGTAACTCCATCGGCACCGGCGCGACCGGACGCTCATAGTCCGGCGCGAGATTGACACAACCGGTCAGGATGAGCGCGCTGAGGGGGGCGACGAGGTATTTTTCACGGCTCATGCTGAATCTCCGGAAGTAGCAGGACGCTCGCCGCGAATGCGCATCGCAATCTGGCGAACGAGAACATAGAAGAGGGGGGCGAACAGCAGGCTGAACGTCATGGCGGCGATCACACCGCCCACCATGATCAAGCCCATGGCGTTACGGCTTGCCGAGCCTGCGCCCGTGCTGAGGGCAAGCGGCAGGACGCCGAAGCCGAAAGCAAAGGAGGTCATCAGGACGGGCCGGATACGCTGGCGGACCGCCTCAATGGTTGCCGTGACCACGTCCTTGCCGCTGTCTTCCAGCGTGCGGGCAAACTCGACGATCAGAATGGCGTTCTTCGAGGCGAGACCAACTGTCATCAGCAAGCCCACCTGGAAGAAGACGTCATTGGCGAGGCCGAACAGGTTTGCCGCCGCAACCGCGCCAGTGACGCCGAGCGGAGCAACCAGCAGGACCGAGATCGGGATCGTCCAGCTTTCATAGAGCGCCGCGAGACAGAGGAAGACGAAGAGCAGGGACAGGATATAGAGCATGGTCGCCTGGTTTCCGGTCTGGCGTTCCTGACGGCTGAGCCCGCTCCATTCATAGGAGAGGTTGCCCGGAAGCTGTTCTACCAAGTCTTCCATGACCTGCATCGCCACGCCAGAGCTTTCGCCGGGCGCGGCGGAGCCCTGGATGTTGATGGCGGGCATGCCGCCAAAGCGCTGGAGCTGCGGCGAGCCATAGGTCCATTCGCTGGACACGATTTCGTCAAGCGGAGTCATGTCGCCGGACGATGTGCGTACGTACCATTTCGAAATGTCTTCCGGCTGCATCCTGTCTTCAGCGTCGCCCTGGACGTAGACGCGCTTGATGCGGCCCCGGTCGAGGAAGTCGTTCACATAGGTGCCACCGAACGCGATCGACAGGAGGTTCGTGGCGTCGGCCACGGATACGCCGAGGGCCTGCGCCTTCTGATAGTCGAGGTTCATCTTGAATTGCGGGCCGTCCTCACTGCCGTTCGGACGGACGCCCACCAGTCTCGTATCCTGGGAGGCCATGCCGAGGAGCTGGTTGCGAGCCTCTACAAAGTCGGCATGGGTGAGGCTGCCTGTGTTCTGGAGGTAGAGGTCAAAGCCGTTCGAGTTGCCCATCTCCCGAATGGGAGGGGGCACGATCGGGAATATCCGGGCTTCGTCGATCTGGGAGAGACCGCCAAAGGCGCGGCCAGAAATGGCCTGCACCGTATTCTCAGGTCCCGGCCGTTCGGCCCAGTCCTTCATGGCGGCAAAGGCGATGCCATTGTTCTGGCCCTGCGCCACGACGCTGAAGCCGGCGATGGTGAACAGGCCCTTGATGTTGTGCGACTCGTTGGCGCCATAATAATCGGCGACGTCATCCATCACGGCGGCGGTGCGTTCCAGCGTGGCGCTCTCGGGGAGCTGGACGATGGTGAGCAGGGTGCCCTGGTCTTCGTCTGGAAGGAAGGCGGACGGGAGACGAATGAACAGGAGACCAGTAACCGCGACAATCGCCGCGAACGTGACCAGCATGATCCACCGGCGACGGATGATGCGGGTGACAGCGCCTTCATAAGCATCTGTCAGCTTGTCAAAGCCGGTATTGAACGCGCGGGCCGGGGCCATCAGGAAGGATTTGTTGTTGCCGGTCGAGGGCTTCAGGAGGGTCGCGCACAGGGCTGGAGACAGGACCACGGCAATCAGGACCGACAGGGCCATGGCCGAGACGATGGTGATCGAGAACTGGCGGTAGATCACACCGGCTGACCCCGGGAAGAACGCCATCGGGATGAACACGGCCGACAAGACAACGGCAATACCGACCAGCGCACCGGTGATCTGTTTCATTGATTTCACGGTGGCATCATAAGGCGAGAGCCCGTCTTCATGCATCACGCGTTCGACGTTCTCCACGACCACGATGGCGTCATCCACCAACAGGCCGATTGCGAGCACCATGGCAAACATGGTCAGCGTGTTGATCGACATGCCGAAGAGAAGCAGGACGGCGAACGTCCCGAGCAGGACGACCGGAACGGCAATGATCGGGATCAGCGATGCCCGGAAGCTCTGAAGGAAAACCAGGATGACCACGAAGACGAGCGCGATGGCCTCATAAAGAGTCTTCTGAACTTCGTGAATGGAGGTTTCGATAAAGGGCGTCGCATCGACCGGGAACTGGTATTCCATGTCATCGGGGAAGGCTTCGGACAGTTTGGCGATGGATTCCTTGACCCGTTCGGCCGTGTCCAGTGCATTTGCCCCAGTGGCGAGAGAGACCGCGAAACCTGTGGCCGGATTGCCATTGAAGCGGGCAATGAAGGAATAATCCTGCGCGCCGAGTTCAACGCGGGCGACGTCTTCGAGACGCACCGAGCCCCCCGCGGAGGTGGTCCGGATCAGCAGGCTCTTGAATTGTTCGGGGCTGGTCAGCAGGGATTGCAGCGTAACGGTGACGTTGATTTCCTGGCCCGGCACGGATGGCGCGCCGCCGAGGGCACCCGATGCGATCTGCGCATTCTGGGCCTGGATGACCTGAATAACATCAGTCGGGGTCAGACCGTATTGGGCGAGCTTCTCCGGCTCCAGCCACACGCGCATGGCGTATTGTGACCCGAAGACCTGGACGTGGCCGACGCCTTCGACGCGGCTGACCGTGTCATAGATGTTCGAGCGGACATAATCGCCGAGGTCGGTCTGGTTGAAGGTGCCATTCGGGGAATAGAGCGCGGTCACGAGCAGGAAGCCGCCAGCGGACTTGCTGACGGTGACGCCCTGACGCTGGACTTCTTCTGGCAGGAGCGGCCTGGCCAGCGAGATCTTGTTCTGGGTCTGCACCTGCGCAATGTCTGCATCGGTGCCGGGCTCGAAGGACAGCGTGATGGAGGCCGACCCATCAGAGTTTGACGACGCGGTGATGTAATCCAGGCCGTCGAGGCCGGTGAGCTGTTGCTCGATGACCTGTGTCACGGCGTTTTCCACCGCCTCGGCCGAAGCCCCCGGATACACCGCCGACACGCTGACCGTCGTCGGGGCAATATCCGGATACTGAGCGATGGGAAGAGCGCGCAGGGCCATGCCGCCCGCGAGCATGATGAGGATCGCGATCACCCAGGCGAAAACCGGGCGGTCAATAAAGAATTTAGCCATGTGAGTGTCCAGATCTCGCTAGTTCAGGTCGCTGCTTCGGGCACGGGAGGCGGAGATGGTTCCAGCCCTTGAGACCGGATCGACCATCATGCCGGTGCGCACGGTCTGCAGGTTGGAGACAACGATCTCGTCCCCCTCGTTCAGGCCTTCGAGCACGATCCAGGAACTGCCATCATGCTGCTCGACCTTGATCGCGCGTTGTTCAACGGTGTTATCGTCCTTGAGCACCATGACCGAGGCGTCGCCGGTTGGTGTGCGGGAGACGACCGATTGCGGCAGCGTAATCACGTTCTCATACATGCCAGCCACGAAATTCGCCCGGACGAACATGCCCGGCAGGATGATACCGTCAGGGTTCGGCACAAGGGCGCGAACCGCGACCGTGCCAGCACTTTCGTCGACGTTGATTTCGCTGAATTCCAGCTCGCCCTGCAACGGATAGGTCGTGCCATCGCTGAGGATGATGTTGACCGGAATGGTCCCCAGCTCTTTCGAGGCGATGCGACCGGACGCCATCTCCTGGCGCATGGCGAGCACGCGGTTGCTGGACACGGTGAGGTCCACATAGATGGGATCGATCTGGAGCACGCGGGCGAGCGCGTCGGTCTGGTTCTGTGTGACCAGAGCGCCTTGCGTCACTGTAGACCGGCCAATCCGGCCGGCAATAGGGGAGGAAATCCTGGTGCGCGCCAAGTCGATCCGCGCGCGATCCAGCGCAGCCTTCTGGAGGGCGATGTCGGCTTCGGCTTCCTGGGCGCTCGCGGCGGCCTGATCATATTCCTGCTGGCTGACCGCATTGATCTTCGCAAGGTTCGCAAAACGCTTGGCGGTCTCCTTGGCGACATTGGCTGTGGCTTCGGCGCGGGTCAGGGCGGCTTCAGCGCTCCGGACATCCGCCGCATATTCAGCGGCATCAATCTGGTAAAGCGCCTGGCCGCGGGCGACCAGGTCGCCTTCCTTGAACAGGCGTTCCTTGATGATGCCGGTAACTTGTGGCCGGATTTCGGCTTCTGCATGGGCCCGGGCACGTCCGGTCAACTCGACCGCGTTCGGGACGTTTGTCAGTTCTGCCGTAAGGGTCTCGACGCGCGGCGCAGATTGTTGTGGAACTTCCACTGGTGCGGCATCGTTTCCACAGGCAGCCAGAAGGAGGACGGCTGACAGGGCCGCAGCCGACATACTTTTTCTTATCACTTCCATGTGGATTCCTTGACGAGCCGGACGGCATCGATGTAACAAAATAGAATGAACGCTCTATCTAGTGCTGCGGTGCAGCATGTCAAGGATAGGGAATGGCAAGATTTGGGTGCTTTTCTGCATGACTGTTATGACTGGATCGAAGACTGCAGCAAAACGCGAAACCCGCATGTCGGAAATCCTCGACTGTGCGGAAAATAATTTCGTGGAAAAAGGCTTCCACGGCGCCGGTATTTCGGGAATTGCCAAAGAATGCGGCATCAGTGTTGGCCATTTGTACCATTATTTCACATCCAAGGATCTCTTGATCGAGGCCGTGGTTGAACGTGAACTCATGCGACAAAAGGAGCGGCTCGGAGACTTCTGCAATCTGAATGCGGTCGAAATCCGGGATCAGATCGCCCCGCTCGTCATTGACATTATCATGAAGCATCAGGATCCGTTTCGAACTGTTCTGAACTTTGAAATTCTGGCCGAAGCGCAGCGAAATCCCTCCGTAGCGGCGATCCTGCATCGCTATGATGGGGAAATCCGCGATCAATTCTGCGCCGTGCTGGAGAAGGCAGGCATCACAACGCCCTTCCTGCGGACGGAAATGCTGTTCACCCTGTTTGCAGGAATTCCGGCGCGCACGCTTCGGCATCCCGAACAGGAGCGCCCGCAATTCATCGAGATGATGAAGCCCATCATTACGAAAATCCTGGTCGGCGAAAACCTTTCCGTAAAATGATTTCTGGCGGGCGAGAGGCGTTCGTACTCACTCCGTCGGCTCAACGAAAACACTCAGGCCGGCTCTGAGAGTCGATAGCCCCGCAGCACTGACGGTGGCCACCTGGATCGAGCGCGTGTCTTGAGCCGGGTCCCGGACGGGCAGCTCAAACCTCAACTGGTCATATTTCTCGATACTTTCGGCATAGACCGGATGGCGCGTATAGACGGACCGGGAGATGATATCCGGAAACAGGATGCGTGATCGTATCAGGCTTGGAGCGCCAAGCCTCAATGTATCGAGACTGCGATAGACTTCAAAATGAATGTGCGGGGCGCGGCCTCGATAGGTGCCGGGATAGATGGTCTGGAAGCGCACGCGGCCGCGCGCATCCGTGACCCCGATGCCGCGCAGGTAATTCGTGTCAGGCCGGTTGAATACGGAATATTCGCCAGCCGCATCGGCCTGCCAGACATAAACGGCATGGCGGGTCAGCGGGCTCCGCCAATCAGATGCTGACTGGAAGGTCAAATTCAGCTCAACCGGGACGCCGTTTGCGGTTCCCGGCATGCTGTTGAACCCGGTCGTGATACCTGTCCGGATGAGGCCGGTGCCCACCCATAGGGTTGCAAGGCTCTGGCCCGGCTGGAGCACGCGATCATGGGGGTAGGCCTGAGGGGCATTTGCCGCAAGTGGAAGGGCCAGTGTCCGGGCGAGGGCGGGTCTCTGGATCGGCATCGGCCTTATTGCCGCCGCCCCGGAGGCGGCCCGCGGCGCTGGCTGTCTTGTGGCATGGCGCCTTCGTCACGCTCCGTTGCGCGCGGCGCGGCCAATAGCTCGGCCCTGGACAACGCGCCATCATGGTCCTTGTCCATCTGGTCGAACGTATCGGTCAGCCTGACCCGGAACTCCTGATCGGTGATCGTGCCGTCCAGATTGCTGTCAAAGGCGATGGGACTGGGCAGGGCATTGATATCCCCCAGCGTTTCAGCAGACCAATTTGACATCCTGACGGCGGATTGGCGCACTTCATTGGGGCCGGCAAGAAGCTGCCATTCATGGTCTATGCCAGCGTCCAGTTCTTGGCGGGACACATAATGATCGCGGTCTGTGTCCATACTGACGAGCAGAAGTGCGGCGGGTGGCGCGGAGAGTCCTTGCAAGCGGACTTGTCGGGCGCGGCTGCCTGAATCCCGGTCGCCTCCGGGAGGTCCAGAGCGTGGAGCTGATGTGCAAGCGGCCAGCAGGGTCAGGCCGACCACAACAAGGAAGCCTGTTCTTGCTGGCCCTGCCGTCTGGCGATGCAGGGAGGAAAAGGGAGCGAGGGAGGCGTCACAGGGTGAGACGTAGGGGGCAAGTGACGCCTCCCTCTCATCGTATCGGTCTTGGCACCCTAAGGGAGGCTTGGTGAGCAAGGGGCGGACGGGGACTGTCCTGGCCAATACGATGTTCTTGGAGGTTGAGCCGGAGACGTCACAGGCAATCGTGCCGGAATAAGGGGAGGAAGCGGTCATAGGGGGCACTCTTGCTGCAGTCTCTGGGATCGAACTGCCCGGAAACTTCCGTGCGTCGATGAGATCAAGATGCCCTCTCCATGTTGAGAGGATATGCCGGTTCTGGCAAAAGTGATGGCAATATATGTCAGTCTGCAACATGACATTACAGGCTTGAAAGGTATGGGTTTTCGCAGGATGCTTCTGGCGTTCCAGATGCTCTGGCGAAAGGGGAGTGTCGAGCACGATCCGGGTGCAGCTGCGACACAACTTGGCAACAAGTTTATCCTATTTGTAATCATCAGATTGCAGACACACACTCAGGAGACAGTGGCGATGCCAGATCCGGCGACCACGCGCCCCGAACACATCCTCGTCATTGATGACGACCGAGATATCCGGGAAGACTTGAAATCCTACCTCACCGAAAACGGCTTCCGCGTTTCCACGGCCGAAAATGCACCGGCGGCGCGTCGCGCCATTCATTCGGAAGCGCCCGACCTGATCCTTCTGGATGTGATGATGCCGGGCGAGGACGGGATCAGCCTGTGCCGCTCGATTGTTCGGCTCACCGCCATCCCGATTGTGTTCATCAGTGCAAGAACGGATGAGATTGACCGGATAGTGGGCCTGGAAGTCGGCGCGGACGATTATCTCTGCAAGCCGTTCAATCCGCGGGAGCTGCTCGCCCGGGTGCGGTCTGTCCTGCGCCGGTCGAATGGCCGCGACCGGGACATGACTCCCGAAAAGACGCGATACTTCGAATTCGATCGCTGGACGCTGGACACGGCGAAGCGCACCGTGACCCGGGATGACGGGGTGATCGTGTCGCTGAGCACGGGGGAATACCAACTCCTGATGATCTTCATCGCCCGCCCGCAAATTGTCCTGTCTCGTGAGCGGATCGTGGAATTGTCCCATGCCGAAGGGGCTGACGTCTTCGACCGAAGCGTCGATAGCCAGGTCAGCCGGTTCCGGAGAAAGATTGAACGGGATCCCAGAAATCCGGATATCATCCAGACTGTCTGGGGTGGCGGATATGTCTTCGCGGCCGATGTGAAGAAACTCTGATGTTGTCCCGCTTCGATACTCTCCTGACACGGATCGTGATCCTCGTAGTCGCCGCTGTGCTGTCTACCTTCATCCTCGTATTCTTTATCGTTCAGTTTCAGATGTCCTCCCGGGATGAAGGTCCGCGAGGTGCACTCTATTTTGCAGAGACAGCCTTGCTGGAGCTTCAATCCAGGGATTGGCCGGAGGAATTGTCGGAATCAGAGCTGAAGCAGCTAAAGATCGACACGTACTTCATCGCTGATTTTCCCGTTATTGTGCCCAATACCGGGGACCATCCCGATCAATTGCGTGCCCGGTTAGGTCTCAACAACAAGACACCTATTGGTGTCGCAATGAGTGGCCCCGGATTTGACCCGGACGGAAAAATCCATCGCCCCCCCGGTAGCGGAAGACCGGCGAGGGATGGCCCTCTACAAATTTTTCCTCCCGGCGCAGGCGATCGAGATCGGCCTCCGGCAAAACGCGATTTCAACTCGCAGCATGGAGCTGTGGTATCAATCGGGTTGGACGAAGACAGGTGGGTTAATCTTCGTACCGAATTGGTGTCTATGGACGGGCCGCGTCCGAGCCTGTTGCCGATGATCGTGCTGATCGTGTTGATGGTCGGCATCGGCATCTGGGCAGCCGTCAATGCCATCAATCCCCTCCGGCAGATGGCAAAGGCGGCGAATATGCTGGCGGCAGACTACAAGCATGAGCCCCTGGTCGAGCAGGGGCCGAGCGATGTTCGGGAATCGCTGCGCGCCTTCAACCGGATGGGGCGACGGCTGGAGACGACCGTGGCGGGCCAGCGCCAGCTGCTCGCTGCGATCGGGCACGATTTGCGTACACCGATTACGTCCCTGAAACTGAAAGTCGAGATGTTGTCGGATCCGAGTGAGCGCAAGCGAATGAGCCGCGCCCTGGAAGAACTGGAACGTATTACCGAGGCTGCGCTTGCCGCCGCCACCGCCGGCCAGTCGGATGAACCCTTCCAGCCCCTTGATATGCACTCGCTCGTCGACAGCCTTGTGGAAGACCTTTGCGATCTCGGTCTGGACGTCACCTTCGAGGATACAGACGCCCGCCCGATTGTCATGGGGCGGTCTGACGAATTGACCCGTGCCTTGCGCAACCTTGTCGAAAATGCCGTGCGATACGGCGACACGGCGCGCGTACATCTCGTCGAGCGGCAGGGCAGGGCCATCGTGACCATCCAGGATGATGGCCCCGGTATTCCCGGCGATTCCCTTGAGCGCGTGTTCGAACCGCTGGTCCGGCTGGAACAGTCGCGCAACCGCGAGACGGGTGGTCACGGGCTCGGTCTTCATATTGCGAAGAATCTGATCGAAGCGCATGACGGACGCATAGAGTTGGAGAACGCCCCGGACGGGGGCCTGCTGGCGACGATCATCCTGCCCCTGAAGACCGCCGCCTGACCCCGGTCAGAACCGGGTCGATGTGCTGAACCGGAAGGATTCCGTCCGGTCGTATTCCTCGCTCTTGAGAATGTGGCTGAAGTCGAACCGTATGGGGCCGAAAGGCGATGTCCAGTAGACGCTGAGCCCGGTCGAGGCGCGCAGGGACAGATCATCCTGTACCAGCTGAACCGCATCGCGGCCATAGGTATCCGTGAACTCGACCGGGTCGCTCTTGTCGATATCGCTGAGCAGGCCGACGGCGCCAGCTTCCAGGAACAGTCCGGTCTTGATGCCATATTCTTCCGGCAGGTAATTGGGCACCGACAGGTCGAGACTGGCCTGGTAGAACGCATTGCCACCAAGAGCGTTCAGGCGTTTCACTGTTTCAGTCCCATCATCATTCTGGATGATCTGGACAATGCGGGGGCCGAGGCCGGCCGTGTCAAAGCCGCGGAAGCTGTTACCCCCCTTGAAGAAGCGGTTGTTGATCCTGACCCCTTGCGGTGTGGTCTGTCCGTATTCGGAGTTGGCGTCGCTCGTCCCGTAGGGTTCGATATAGCCTCCGGACAGGCGCAGGCTGCCGACGACGCCCTTGGTGATCCCCTGATAAATATTCATCGAGGCATTGGTGCGGATGAAATTCACGTCTCCGCCAATACCGGACACATCCTGCCCGAACAGGAGGTCAAAGCCGCCAGTTGGTTCGAGGGGGTCATTCTTCATGTCCAGCAGGAGGTTATATCCGATGATGGACGAAATTTCCGACCGTTCGCTGGAACAGAGCGTATAGCGGTTGAGATAACGCGCATCGCACACATCCACGATCAGCGACCCCTCGGGCAGTGGCACGTCATCGGCGGTCAGATAGGCCGCGCCGACAATATCGTCGCTCGTGTCGCCCGGCGTCTCGTTATCATCCACGGTGTATTCCGTGGTCAGGCGTTCGCCGCTGTCGGAATCGATCACGATGCTCTGGTCGACGACGTCGATCTTGTCATTCTGGAGGGTGTATTTGAGGCCGAGCTGGAGCCGTTCCGACAAGGGAAAGCCAAGCTGGGCGCTGAGCCCCATCGACTCGGTCGTATATCCGCCGAGATCGGTGTCGGAATAGTCCAGCCGGGTCGCGAAGGCGCCCAATCCAGCTGACATGTTCCGGTCGAGGAAGCGCGGCTCGGTATATTGCAGGTCGAGGACCTGTTGCAGGGCGGAGGTCGAAACGCGTGCAGACGCCGACTGTCCCCGGCCGAGCACATTGCGCTGTGCCACGCTGACATCCACAAGGAAGGATTCCGACGAGGAGAAGCCAGCCGAGAAGCTCATTTCACCGGTTGGCTGTTCGGTGACTTTCAGCTCCACATCAATCTGGTCGGCATCCGTCGTCGGGATTTCGGTCACTTCGACATCCTTGAAATAGCCGAGCGCGCGGACGCGGTTGCGGGACCGGTCCAGCAGGATCCGGTTGAAGGCGTCGCCTTCATTGATGCGCAATTCCCGCCGGATCACCCGGTCCAGGGTCTGGGTATTCCCAACGATGTTGATGCGGTCGATGTACACGCGCGGGCCTTCATTCACATGGAAGGTCACATTCACCGTATGCGTTGCCAGATCGGCCGAAATTTCCGGACGGACATCGATGAAGGCATAGCCGCCAATACCGGCGACATAGGTGAGCGCATCGATTGAATTCTCGATCGTGTCGCCCCGGAACAAATCACCCGACTTGGCGGCCACGGACGCCTCGAGCGCGGTCGTGTTGAGCTTCTCCAACTCAGTGACGACATTGATCTCGCCGAAGCGATAAATCTCGCCCTCGTCGATCGTGTAGGTGATGTAGAAATCCTTCTGGTCGGGCGTGAGCTCTGCCACGGCGGACTCCACACGGAAATCATAATAGCCCTTGTTCTGGTAGAACTGGCGGAGCAATTCGCGGTCATATTCCAGACGGCCCGGATCGTAATTGTCATTCGACGAAAAGAACTGCCACCAGCGCGACTGCCGCGTGACAATCTCGGAACGGAGCCGGTCGTCCGAATACGTTTCATTGCCGAGAAAGTTGATGGCGCGTACGCCGGAGACCGGACCTTCGGTGATGGAGAAAATCACGTCCACGCGGTTCTGGTCGAGCGGCACATATTCCGGGATGACCTTGGCAGAAAACCGGCCGGACTGGCGGTAGAGCTCCATTACGCGCTGAACATCAGCCTGCATGCGGGCGGCGGTGAACACGCCGCGCGGGGCAATTTGAACCTCTTCGCGAATTTTGTCTTCCTTCAGCGCCTTGCCGCCTTCGATCATGACGCGGTTGACGATGGGGTTTTCCACAAGGGTGATGATGAGTTGGTTCCCGACACGATCAAAACTGGCATCGGCGAACAGGCCTGTGGCGAACAGGGATTTCAGCGACAGGTCGATCCGGTTGGCATCGAAGGGCGAGCCCGGCTCGATGAGGAGGTAGGACAGGACCGTCCGGTCTTCGATCCGCTGGTTTCCGTTGATGATGATGGCCTCGATGTTCCCCGTAGTGTCCGCCACGCCTGCCTGTGCGACTGCGGGGGGCTGGAGGGAACTGGCCACGGCGGAGAGCAGCAGGGAGAGCGCGAGAGTTCTGTTTTTATGGCTCATGAAATGGGCGTCCTGAAACAGTGAAAGGAAAGTGTCTGGAAAATCAGAAACGGAGTTTGACGGCGGCGTTGGCTGTGATTGCGGTTGCATCCGTCGAGAATTCGCCGTCCACGCCGAACCGGATTTTCAGGAGTTCGGAGCCTGCCAGGAGCGAGAGCCCCACCGTGGCCGCGTCTTCGAAGGCTTCCGTCGCGCTCAGCGTGAAGCTGTCCTCATAGCCGACGAACCCGGCATCCACCTCATAAGGCGTTGAGGACAATGTGGAGCGATAGCCGATGTCCAGACCGGCGCGGACCATGGGCCGGTCCCGGTTGGAGCTTGTATAGCTGGAATAGGCTGGCCCGGAGCGAGATGGGTCCATGCCGCCGCGCCAGACATACGCAAAGCCGAGCCCTGCATCGGCAGTGACCCGGCCGGTGCTCGCATCGCTGACCCACAAATTGAGGCCGTTCGAGGCGGTTTCCGAGTAACCATCCTGATCGAGCTTGAAATAGTCGACGCCAACAGAAGGCGTCATCCTGAAGCCACCAGAGCCGAACTCCGTCGAGGCGACAAGCGAGGCGGCGGTGGTTAGTCCGTCCCAGGTGCCGCTGACTTCAGAGACATAGTCTTCAAACTCGATTTCGCGATAGCTCGAATGATCGATTTTCGCGACCTGGCCGACCGCCTGGAGGTTGATCCAGCCTATTTGTTCCGACGCATAAACGCCAAGACCCAGGCTTTTCATGGTCACCGGGTTTTCGCCGCCTGTTTTCTCCTCGAACTTGCCATCTGTCATTGTGCCCATGAGGCCGACGGCGTCGAGGCCGAACAGGGACCAGTCATAACCAAGCGCGAGCCCGAGGCCGCGGCCATCATAACCTGGCCCCTCATCGGACCCGTCATAGCTGACATGGGAATAGGTTTCCTGCACCCAGGCGCCATTGCCCGACTCGCTGGAGGCACGGGTAAATTCCAGATGGCTTCTCAGTGCGCCGAAGGCGGCATTCGACTGGGATTCCAGATAGCGCGTGGCAGCGTCAGTACGCTGCGGCAGGAGCAGATTATAGGCTTCCAGGAAATCATGCTCGGTCGAGAGCTGGGTAATGGCCGAGCCGATATCATCGTCACTGGTTGCAACATTCAGGATTGCGGTGAGTGCATTGGACTGGTTGCCATCGAGCTTGAGCTCGTCTGCAGTCTTCAGACGGAAGCCGAGACTGAGGTAATCCGTAGTCGAACTCTCGGTCTGCAAGGTGACATTGTAGATCCATGGGACATTTTCCGTCGAAAGTTCTGTCGCCTCTTCGTCATAGGTCAATGACCCGGCCTCGATCAGGGTGACGGCGAAGTCGCCATCAATGAAAGAACTGAGTGTCGGCCGTATCAGCGTGTCGCTGCCGAGGGCTGCAGTCCCGGAGACCGAGATAAAGGGCGCGGTTCGCAGGTTTTGCGGATCAATCTCGAACTCCAGCGTCGAGCCCCCTGTAACCGAGAGGGACGCCAATTGTAGCGACGTGTCCTCCAGCAGGATGATTTCAGACTCCGAGATCGTCGCATCGAGTCCGTAGGAATCGCTGGTCAAATTGCCTGTGAGCAGAGTGGAGGAGAGCAGGTCGAGCGTTCCGGTGGCCGAGCCGAAATCGAAATCTCCTTCGATTTCGCTGTTTTCCACCAGCATGCTCAGCGTGTTGCCCGCAAAGTATGTGTCCCCCAGAAACTCGGCGTCGGAGAGTTGGAATGTTGCATCGCCAGTTCCAAAGTGGATGTCCCCCGCCAGGCCGCCATCGAGGATTTGCAAAGTATCATCGCCGCTGCCGAAAAGGATGTGGCCATAGATCGTTGGCTCGGTCACATCGTCTTCGTCGATCTCGTCATCATCGTTGACGTCTTCGGTGGGCGTTTCCTGATACTGGAGAATGGTGGCACCGCCGCTTTGCGCCGACAGGTCAATCGCCACGGACGAACCTGTCTCAGTATCCTCCCGGCCGTCCGAAATGAGCAGGGCCGAGATCGCACCCGTGTTCGTTATGGAGCGCAGCGTGTCACTCTCGTCAGTGATTGCGGTCGCCGCGCCGCCATACCCATTCGAGGAGGCTGTGATTGATCCGCTGTTCAGGATCGATTCCAGGGTGCTTCCGCTGGAGATGACCAGTGCCTGGGCTGTGTCATCCGTCAACGTATAGGTCGTAGCCGCGATGGTTCCGGAATTTTCAAGCGTGCCGATGGACGTGCTGTCGCCAAGCAGGACGGCCACCGATGAGGCCTCATACGCGGTCGCCTGGATGGAGCCGGAGTTCAGGATGCCGCCGTTGAGCGTCACGGTGCCAGTCCCGTCCTCTGACCCGGCAATCGACAGGGCCGTCGCATCGAACCCGATGTTCAGGCCGCTCGCATAGATTGTCCCGCGATTGATCAGTCCCTGATCATAGGAGAATGTGGCAAGCACTTCGTCCACATCGTCGTCATCATCATCGTCGGTCGTATCCCGAACGGTCTCGACGACGCCCGAGAAGACCAGGTTCTCTCCCGCATTTGCCTGAATATCGAGGGCGGGGGCGGAGCCGTAACTGTAGATCCGCCCGGTCGAACGATTATCATCGAAATCGTCGATAGTGTCCTTGGTTTCATCGTCCTCGTCCTCTTCCGAAGTGAAATCATCGACCGCGCCATTGATCAGGAGTCCCTGGCCAAGGCTGCCAGTGATCCGGACACTGTTTGTGTTGTCATACAGGTCATCTGCGTCACGGCGATCTGCAACTGCTTCGGTGTCATCATCGATATAGATGGGCGCGATGTAATTGGTGGCTGTTGTGCTGGTGAAGCCGGTCGAACTGATCGAGCTTTCAAGGGTCAGATTGCCGGAAATGTCGCCATCAATTTTCAGGGCGGAGGCGTTCGCGCCCTGAACCGTGATGGCGCCGCTGACCAGTACGTCGCCATCGACGTCGTCGGCGAGGGCGAGGCCGCGGGCATTGTCGCCAAGGACTGAGATCGACCCTTGCTGTGTGTAGTCGCCGGCAAGCGCCGATCCGATGAGGACGCCCGCTGAATCATTGCCTTCGATGACAAGGGTGGAGCCGTGGTCCAGGACTATGTCACCGGTGACGGTGCCACTACCATCGACAAGAATGCCGATACGATTGCTGCCTAGGGCCAGCGGTCCGTCGAGGTCATCATCATCATCCTCGTCTTCCCGGTCATAGTCTTCCAGGAATTCGATGGAGCCCGCATGGGTGAGGCTGGTGACCGTGTCCGTGCGGATGGCGATCCCGATGACATCGTCGGTATCCTCCGCGAGAATCTCCCCTTCCTGGGTGACGGTATTGTCGGAATCGATCGTGATCGCGGTTGTTCCGGACAGGTCAGTCAGGTCGATTTCTCCGTCCTCCGTGACAGTGACGTCATCGGCTTGCCCGGCATTGGCGGTCGAGGTCTGGACGGGGGTGGTGGTGGAGTCGTCTATCTCGACTGCCCAGACAGGGAGCGCAGTCGACATACCCAGCACAATGATCAGCCCACGTTTCATCCTGTTGGAAAGACTTATCGGGCGGCTCGAGGTGTGTATCCTTAAAGTATTGTTATTTAATGAAAAATCGTCCATGTTCGCGCGCTCCGCATCGGTCTGTCCTAGTGCGTTACGGGAGCGTCTTGTCTGAACTTTGCCAGAATGTGCCGCTTGTCAGCGAGAATTTGTCAGCCTGACATATTTGACGTGAAAGGGGGTGGCGCGCTTGCCGGAATGCGCAGTGGGCGATCCCGCTGCAACATTCTCGCAACAATACTGTGGTGAACGAGCGGGCCTGAGCCGGTTTGAACAAAAAGTGCAACAAAATGCAGGACATTGCGACGGAAACTGCAGCGTGGCGCGTTTAACCCGGGAACATGTTCACAGCCAGAATGCTGGAAAGAGACAAGAATGAGTATTTTCGGGAAACGATCTCGCTGGGTGATCGCTATCGTCTTCATTTTGGCCATTGGCGGGGCCGTCTGGTTCGTGAAATCGAATTTGGCCAGTTCCACAACGCCAACCTATGAAACCTCCACCGCGCGGAAAGGCGATCTCGAAGTCACGATTTCGGCTGCGGGCACACTCGCGCCCAAGGAGATGGTCGAAGTTGGCGCCCAGGTGTCCGGGCAGCTGGAAGAGCTGTTTGTGGATGTCGGCGATGAGGTTGAGAAAGGTCAATTGCTCGCGCAGATTGATGCCACGATTGCTCAGAACACGGTCGAGGCCCAGCAGGCCCAGCTCAATGCGCTATATGCGTCCCGGCGCCAGCAGACAGCATCCCTCAAACTCGCCAAGGCCGATGCGGACCGGGCCAACATGCTGTTCGAAGCGGATGCCATTGCGCGGGCCGACTATGAAGCCACGCTGTCCGAACTGGAGATTTCCGAAGGGAAGCTGGACGCAATCAATGCCCAGATTGCGCAGCAGACCTCCAGCCTCCGGGCCGACGAGGCCAATCTCGAATTCACGAAAATCTACGCGCCCATTACGGGCACGGTCGTATCGCTCAGCGCCTCCGAAGGCCAGACGCTGAATGCGAACCAGACCGCTCCGATCATCATGACCATTGCAGACCTCGGCATCATGACCGTTGAAGCTGACGTGTCCGAAGCCGACGTGCTGCGCGTCTCGAAAGGCCAGCAGGCCTGGTTCACCACGCTGGGCGATTCAGACCATAAATGGGAAACCGAAGTGCGTCAGGTTCTGCCTACGCCGGAAGTCGTCAATGATGTCGTGCTCTACAAGGCGCTCCTCGACGTGGAGAACCCGAACGGAATCCTGCGCAGTGACATGACGGCCCAGGTCTTCTTCATTCAGGGCCAGGCCGAGGATGCTATCCTCATTCCGGTCACGGCGCTTCAGGCGCGCCCAGAGCGACCGGAAGGCACACAAGGCCAGCGCGCTGCGCGCCCCGAAGGTGAGAGCCCCCAAGGTGATCGCGGCGCGAATGGCCCAAGGCAGGCCCTTCGCGATGCGCGAGAACAATATCCTGACGCGGAAATGGGCATGGTGCTGAAACTCGATGCCAATGGGGAAGCCATACCGCAACCCGTTCTGATTGGTTTGCAGACACGTACGAGCGCCGAGATTCTATTCGGCCTGTCGGAAGGCGATGACGTGGTCACAGGTCAGGTCACGATACAGCCGAGACAGTCGACAGAGCGTCGTAACAACGATCAGCGGCGTCCCATGGGCCCGCCCCCGGTATAGGACGCAGCATCATGTCAGATCCCTTGCTGCACCTGCAGGACATTCGGCGCGTCTATGGAAAGGGCGATGCGGAAGTCCGCGCCCTCGACGGCGTTGATCTTACCATCCGCGAAGGCGAGTTCGTGGCGATTGTCGGACAATCGGGCTCCGGCAAATCGACCCTGATGAATTTGCTCGGCTGTCTCGACCGCCCGACCTCCGGCACCTATCGCATTCATGGGCAAGATGTGTCCGATATGGATGCCGACGCGCTGGCCGCGTTGCGACGCCGGACCTTCGGATTCGTGTTCCAGCGCTACAATCTGCTCGCCAATGTGAGCGCGTCGGAGAATGTCGAAATTCCTGCGATCTATGCCGGGATACGCCAGTCCGAGCGGAAAGCGCGCGCACACGAGCTGCTCGGCCGGCTGGGCCTTGGGGGCCGCGAGAAAAGCCGACCGGGCCAATTGTCGGGTGGCCAGCAGCAGCGCGTCGCCGTTGCCCGGGCGCTGATGAATGACGCCGAAGTCATTCTTGCGGATGAGCCGACCGGCGCGCTCGATACTGGCACCAGCGAGGAGTTGCTCGAACTGCTCGAAGAGCTGCACCGCTCCGGCCGCACCGTGATCCTGATCACCCACGATCAGCATGTCGCCGAGCGGGCCGACCGGACCATTGAGCTGAGGGACGGCAAGATCGTCTCGGATTCCGGGTTCGTGGAACGTGCGCAGGCAGCGTTTGACCAGGGGGAGGTCAAATCCTCTCCTTCCTTTTTCCTTCAGCTCACGGAGTCCATCAAGACCGCGTTCCGGTCCTTGCGCGCGAACCTTTTCCGTACGGCGCTGACCCTGTTGGGCGTGGTGATCGGTGTGGCGGCGGTGGTCGCGATGCTGGCGGTCGGACAGGGCAGTCAGCGAGACGTCATGGCACGGTTTGAGGACATGGGTGCAAATTTGCTCTTCGTCTCGCCCGGCGGTGATCGGGGCGCGCGCATGCGGGGCGACGCGATTGCGACCCTTACGCTGGAAGATGCTGAAGCGCTTAGGGAGCTCGACAACGTCCTCGCCGCCGTGCCCTCACGATCCGGATCAGCCACCTTGCGCCGCGGCAGTAATGACCATCGCGGTTCCGTCGAGGGAGTCTCCGAGGACTGGTTGCTCGCCAATACGCGAAATCTTGCCTATGGCTCATTCTTCACTGCTGAAGATGTGGACCGGCGGGTCGGTGTGGTCGTGCTGGGAACGACAACGGCAGGCGAGCTGTTCGACAATGTGTCGGACGCGGTCGGCGAATATGTCTTCCTGGCCGGTGCTCCGTTTGAAATCGCGGGGATCCTTGAAGAAGAAGGGGCGAGTTCGTTCGGGCGCGACCAGGATGATCTGGCGCTTATTCCCATTACCACAGGCATGATGCGCGTGTTCGGCAGTTCCTATCTGTCGAGTGTGACGATTGCGGTCGAAGATACGGATGTTATCTCTGACACCGAGACTCAGGCGAATGACCTCCTGCTCCAACGCCACGGGACACAGGACTTCCGGATACGGAACACGGCTTCCCTCCTGGAATCCGTTCAGGAGACGCAAAACTCCTTCTCCATGCTGCTCGGGGCTGTCGCCTCCATCTCACTGCTGGTCGGTGGAATTGGCGTGATGAACATCATGCTGGTCAGCGTCTCTGAGCGCACGCGCGAAATCGGTGTCCGCATGGCCACCGGGGCGCGACGGTCCGACATTCTCGTGCAATTCATTGTGGAGGCCGTCGTTGTGTGCGCGCTGGGCGGCGTGATCGGTATTCTCACCGGTTTTGCCATCTGCGCCATCCTGGCAAATCTGGGCACCAGCATCGCGATCACCCCGACGCCGGCGATCCTCGCTTTTTCAACAGCTTTCCTGACCGGGTTCGTGTTCGGCTTTCTGCCAGCGCGCAATGCCTCGCGGCTTGACCCGGTCCGGGCCCTTGCGGCGGAGTAATCATGACCAGGATTTCCCTTCTTCCCCTTAGCCTGCTCGTTGTGGCTGCCGGATGCGCGAATACGCAGTCTTCCGACATGCCTGAATCCTCGGTCAATCTTCCGGGCGCTTATGAGACGTCTGTCGAGGCTGATCCTGCCCTGCCTGACACAGCGCTCTGGTGGTCCAGTTTCGGAGATGACTCCCTGGACGGGCTGGTCGATAGAGCCCTTCAGCAGAACAAATCGCTTGAGGCGGGATTGGCAAATGTCATTTCCGCACGTGCCGCGCTGCGCGTGGCGGAGTCCAATGCGCTGCCATCTCTATCGGCAAGCGCGAATGTCTCGACAGATAGCGAGTCCGATTTCAGTGATTTCTCCCGAAGCGCCCGTTTGTCCGCGAGCTACCAGCTTGATCTGTTTGGCAGTGTTGCCGCCTCTCGGGAGGCCGCCGGCGCCAGCCTGGACTCAGCGGAGTTTGCGCAGCGCGCGCTTGAGCTGAGCGTCGCTTCCGATCTGGCCACGAACTATTTCAACCTCCAGGCTGCACGCGAACAACTGGCCGTCGCGCGCGACAATCTGGATATTGCCGAGCGCATTTTCGAGATCGTTGAAGTGCGCTACGACGCGGGCGAAATTTCAGGCTTTGATCGGGCCAGCCAGGAAGCGGCGCTCGCCAATTCCCGGGCGCAGATTCCGCAGATCGAGCAGCAAATTCTGTCGCTGCGTACGGCGATTGCGATCCTTGTAGGGCAGGTGCCCCAGCAATTCGAAGTCGCAGTGGTCGATCTCTACGAAACCGACCTTCCGGTGCCCGAGGCGGGCTTGCCGTCCGAACTATTGGTCCGTCGACCAGACATTCTTCAGGCCGAAGCAGATTTGCGGGCGGGACAGGCGAATGTTCATGTCGCCCGGGTCGCCATGCTGCCAAGTGTCGATCTCGGCGCGGGCGTGACGACCTTGCTTACCTCCATGTCGGATCCGACTGCGAGCCTGTCGGCTGCTCTGTCGCAGACGATCTTCTCCGGCGGGGCGCTGGAAGCCCAGCTGGACAGCGCCAAGGCGCGCCGGACAGCCCTGCTCGCCAATTACGAACAGGCCATACTCACCGCCTTGCGCGAAGTGGACGTTGCCCTCTCGGCGATCAATACGAGCGCCCAGCGCGAAGCACAGCTCGACATTGCGCTGGCTGCCAGTCGCAAGGCGCTGGACTCGGCAGAGCTGCGTTACCGTGTGGGAACGGATGATCTGACAAGCCTGCTGTCAGCACAACAGACCTATTATTCTGCAACCCAGAGCGCGCTTGAGGCGCGCCGGGACAGGCTTACGGCCGTTATTGATCTCTATGTCGCGATGGGAGGCGGGTTCTAGCAGTTCAGCGCCAGGTGAACTTGGCCGGACGTTTCTCCAGGAAAGCGCTGTAGCCTTCCTGGAAATCGACATTCTTGAAACTCTCCAGAAATAGCGCTTTGGCTTCAGGGCTGTCGTCCCGCCAGCCCGCTTTCACTGCTTCGAATGTTCGCTTCATGGCCCCGTGCGACCAAAGCGAGTTGGCGGCGATCTGGCGGGCGGTATCGCGCGCCATCTGCAAGGCCGTTCCCCGCTCAGCAATATGCGTGACCAGCCCGATCCGGTGAGCTTCGTCGCAGTCGAAGAGCCGGCCGGTCAACAGCATGTCCTTCGCCGCAGGCACGCCGACAGTTTCGATCAGCCGCCGTGTATCATCGACGGGATAGACGAGGCCCAGCTTGGCGGGCGGTACGCCGAATTTCGATCCCTTGCCAGCGATGCGAATGTCGGTCGTCAGAGCCAGGCTGACCCCGCCGCCGACGCAGGCGCCTTCAATCGCGGCAATGACCGGCTTGGAACATTTGGCCAGGCTCGTCACGGCGTCTGAAATCAGGTTGGCCGAGTGTTCGGCGCTTTCCGGTGTCGCATAGATGGTTTCGAATTCGGATATGTCCGCGCCCGCCGCAAAGGCCCCGGCCGTACCGCCATGAAGGATGACCGCCATGACGTCGGAATCCGTTTCGAGTTGTTTCACGAGGCCGGGGATCGCTTCCCACATGTCGCTCGACAGGGCATTGCGCCGTTCCGGCTTGTTGAGGATCAGTTCGCCGATCCCGTCGGAGACGGCGATACGAATGCGTTGGGAAGTCATGCTGTGTCCTCGGAACGTGTCATGATGGGCGCTTGCTGCACCCTGCAATGCTTTCCAACGCTGTAAGGGAGCAAGGCTCAATCCGCTAGCCCGGCCTGGCTTTTTGCCACAGCCAAGGAGGGGGATGAACCGCCCCTGCCACTTCAAGTCCCTGATTTCTCGGCAGTTGTTGCAATTGACGCAAGCTTGGCTGTCTCTTTAGGTAAGGCCATGGCCAAACATACACAGCTGCTGACCGCGATCCGCCAAATTACGCGCGCCATTGATCTGAACTCGAAGCGGCTGGCGAAAACGACCGGCCTGACGGCGCCACAATTGATGGTGCTCCAGACCCTGTCGAGTGCGGGGTCGGTCAAGCCGTCCGAAATTGCCCGGCAGGTCCACCTGTCGCAGGCCACGATCACGTCGATTGTTGATCGGCTGGAAGCGGCCGGCCTGGTCGAGCGGCAGAAGAACGAAACCGACCGCCGCGCGGTCGACGTCGTGATCACGGAAGCCGGGCGCAGGAGCCTCCACGAAGCGCCCGAAGCGCTTCAGGAAGGGTTCCTGAAGCGCTTCGATTCGCTTGAATTGTGGGAGCAGAGCCTGCTCATCTCATCGGTTCAGCGGCTCGCGGCCATGATGAATGCCGGCAGTCTGGACGCGGCGCCAATCCTGGAAGTCGGCGATCTCCAAAAAGAAGACTGATCAGGTTTCGGAGACTTCGACCATGGTTTCCTGATCGGGCTTGTCCCAGAGCAGGTGGCGATCTTCGAGCACAATCAGGTTTTCGCGGCTGATGACGGTACCGCCCGTCTGGTAGCCGAGCAGTTCCTTGGGCGAGATTTCCGGATGGCGCGCCAGCACCATGGTTTCCTCGGACGAGAAATTGGTCATGCCGCGCGCGATTTCCGCGCCACTTTCATCATAGACGTGAATGACGTCGCCTTTGACGTACTGGCCCTGAATGGACTTGATATCCTCATGCAGCACATGTTCCGGGCTATCGGACAGGCTATTGGCCAGTTCATCGCGGATAACGATGCTGCCGGCAATCTGCAGACGGTCCGTCAGCCATGCGGCCCATGCCGAGGCAGGCTTTGTATGCGCCAGGCATTTGGTGTGCGGCCGCTCGTCATAGAGCACGGATGAGACCGGCGCTTCATGTTCGCCATTGGCGATCAGTGTCGTGCACCCGGCATTCTGGGCCATGTTGGCGGCCTGCATCTTGGTCAGCATGCCGCCACTGCCGAGGCTGCTCGTACCTTCGGTGACGGCGATATACTCGCTGACATCGTGGACTTCCTCGACCAGTTTCGCACCAGGCTCTTCAGGGTTCTTGTCGTACAGGCCGTCAATGCAGGTGAGGATGATGAGATGATCCGCCTGGATCATCTGGGCGACTTTCGCGGCGAGGCGGTCATTGTCGCCCACGCGGATTTCCTCGGTTGTGATCGAGTCGTTCTCGTTCACGATCGGCAGGATGTCGCCCTGCAGCAGGCGGTGGACAGTATTCTTGGTATTCAGGAAGCGCTTGCGCTCCTCCATGTCCTGAAGGGTCACAAGCACTTGGGCGATGTCGAATCCGAACTCGTGCGCAACTTGCTTGTAGGCGTTCAGCAGCAGCGGCATGCCGCACGCGGCGGCAGCCTGCTTGTCGCGCAGTCCGGCGGTTTCCGGCTTTTCGTTGAGCATGTTCAAGCCGAGCGCGACAGCGCCAGACGAACACAGCACGACTTCATATCCATCATTCCGCAATTTGGTGATGTCTTCAAGCAGCCGTTGTATGAATGCCCAGCGCGGTGTGAGAAGGTCTGGATTGGCAAGCAGGCTTGATCCGATTTTCACGACGATGCGTTTCTTGGAAGGCAAATTAGGCTCCGGTGGTTGCTTAGGGGCGGACATAAGAAGGTTTGGGTTACGATGCAAATAATTAGCTTACAAAATACCTTGAGACTTTCTTTAGCATCCCGATACCCTGTTTAAAGGGACCTCAAACAATGAAGTTGGGACAGATTGTGGCATCGGCTGGAACCTTGAGTATCTGTAATGGATTGTTTGAATTCTAAACAAATATCATTATCTCGCGGAACAAGCGGACAAAGGAACATTAAGGTATGAAGGTACTTCTCGTTGGATGTGGAAAGATGGGCGGCGCCCTGCTGACGCAGTGGATGCGTGCGACGGAGGGTGAATTCACCATTGTCGACCCTTTCCTTGACCAGCCGATGGAAGGCGCCCGCCTGTTCAAGGATATCAACGCACTTGGAGACGAAAAGTTCGATCTGCTGATTGTCGCGATCAAGCCGCAGATGGTGGACGAGATCCTCCCCGCCTATAAGGACGCGCTCAATCAGGATGGCGCCATCGCGTCCATAGCTGCCGGGTGTTCGGTGAAACGCCTCCAGGCGACCTTGCCCGGCTACCCGATCATCCGGATCATGCCCAATCTGCCATCCGCCATCGGGGCTGGTGTTGCCGGCCTCTATGCCAGTGATGATGCAAGCGCCGACCATAAGGGCGCAGTCGAGACGCTGATGCAAGCCGCAGGCACGGCCGTCTGGGTCGATGATGAAGACCAGATCGACCGGGTAACGGCCGTCGCGGGGAGCGGGCCAGGCTATGTCTTCGAGATTGCTCGCGCCTATATCGAGGCGGCCAAGGAACTCGGCTTTAGTGACGAACAGGCCAGCGATCTCGTGCTCGGCACGCTGGATGGCTCCATCCGCATGATTCTCGAAACCGGCGACAATCCGGAAAACCTCCGCAACTCCGTGACCAGCAAGAATGGTACGACCGAAGCGGGCCTGAAGGCCCTGAACGGAGACGGCAAGCTGTCGGATCTCCTGAAAGCCACCACTGAGGCGGCCTACAAGCGCGCAATCGAGCTGCGCTAGGCGCCCAAACACGAACCATAAAGGATGAAACGTGACCACATTGGATTCCCGTTTGAACGCATACATTTCCGGTCTCGGCCAGAATGCCCGAGACGCTGCCAAGGCTTTGCTGACGGCGACGACCGAGCAGAAGAATGACGCCCTACGCGCCTCCGCCAAGGCCTTGCGAGAGGCAAAAGCGGACCTGCTTGCCGCCAATAAGGAAGATGTCGACAGCGTCGGCGACAGTCGGCCGGAATCATTTATCGACCGGCTGCGTCTCACCGATGATCGCATCGAGGCGATGGCGAGCGCCCTGGAACAGATTGCCGAGCTGCCAGACCCGGTTGGGCGGCTGCTCTCGACCACCGAGCGCCCGAATGGCCTGACCATTGAGCGCGTGGCCGTACCGATCGGCGTGATCGGGATGATCTATGAATCCCGTCCGAATGTTGGCGCCGATGCCAGTGCGCTGTGCCTGAAGTCCGGCAATGCCGTGATCCTGCGCGGCGGCTCGGAGAGCAAGAATTCGACGCGCGAGATTGTGGCCTGCATGCAGACCGGGCTCGAAGCCGCTGGTTTGCCAAAAGGTGCCGTTCAGACCGTTGAGACCACCGACCGCAACGCCGTGACCGCGCTGCTGCATGCCGTCGATTATGTCGATCTGGTCATTCCGCGCGGTGGGCGCGGCCTGGTCGAGCTGGTGCGCGACGAAGCCAAGGTGCCGACGCTGCTCCACCTCGACGGCAATTGCCACAGCTACATCCACGCCGAGGCCGATATCGACAAGGCACTCGATGTTGTCCGCAACGCCAAGCTGCGCCGCACCGGTGTTTGCGGCGCGACCGAAAGCATCGTGGTGGACCGCGCCATTGCTGATGCCGTCATTCCTCGGCTGGTGAAGATCATGGAAGGCTGCGAGTTGCGCGGCGATGCCGAAGCCCGCGCCATTGAGCCCACACTGGCCGAAGCGACCGCAGAAGATTGGTCGACGGAATATCTCGACACGATTGCGTCAGTCAAAGTCGTGGAGGGTCTGGACGAGGCCATCAGCTTTGTCAGCGAGCACTCTTCGGGTCATACAGACGCCATCCTGACAGAAGACCAGGACGCGGCCCGCCGCTTCATGACTTCCATCGACAGCGCAGTTGTCATGCACAATGCCTCCACCCAATTCTCCGATGGAGGGGAGTTCGGCATGGGTGCAGAAATCGGCATCGCGACCGGCAAGATGCATGCGCGTGGGCCAGTGGGGCTGGAGCAACTGACCAGTTTCAAATATCTGGTACATGGCAACGGGCAAACGCGGCCCTAGACACGAACATCTGATGCGCGGCCACGGGGGGCGCGCTTTTCCGTAATATACGAGGACAGCGAGACACATATGACAATCAGCGTTCCCGAAATGATTTCTCTCGGGGCGTATTTCGTCCTGATGATGGCCATCGGACTATATGCCTACAAGGAGTCCACGAGCGACGTATCCGAATACATGCTGGGCGGGCGTAACCTCCACCCAGCAGTCGGCGCTCTGTCTGCTGGCGCGTCCGACATGAGTGGCTGGATGCTGATGGGCTTGCCGGGCGCCATCTATGTCAGCGGCTTTTCAGCCGCCTGGATCGCCGTCGGCCTGACGGTCGGCGCCTATCTCAACTACCGGTTCGTTGCGCCGCGCCTGCGCATCTATACCGAAATGGCGGATGACTCGATCACCATTCCGGATTTCTTCGAGAACCGCTTTCACGATACCAGCCATGCCCTGCGCACGATTTCCGCGCTCGTGATCATCGTCTTCTTCACGGTCTATACCTCGTCCGGCATCGTCGCGGGCGGGAAGCTGTTCGAGTCGGCTTTTGGCCTGAACTACCAGCTTGGCCTGTTCGTTACTGCGGGTGTTGTCCTCGCTTATACCGTGATCGGTGGCTTCCTTGCTGTCAGCCTGACGGACTTCGTGCAGGGCTGCATCATGTTCATTGCGCTTATTCTCGTACCCGTGATCGCATTTTTCGTGGTCGGGGGCTGGAGCGGGATGGAAAGCTCCATCATGGATGCGCCTGCCTATGTGAATGCCGACTCCGGGGCGGCCGGGCCGTCGCGCAGTCAGTTCTTCGACATGTGGCCAGAGGGCATGACCGTGCTCGGCCTCATCTCCCTGCTGGCCTGGGGGCTCGGCTATTTTGGCCAGCCGCATATCATCGTGCGTTTCATGGCCATCCGGTCGCTCAAGGATATCAAGACGGCCCGCCTCATCGGCATGAGCTGGATGCTGGTGACCGTTATCGGCGCGGTGTTCGTCGGCGCGGTCGGCGTGGCCTATGTCCAGCAACATGAACTCAGTGCCCAGTTGACGGATTCCGAAGCCATTTTCATCCTGCTGTCGCAGATCATCTTCCATCCGCTGATTGCCGGCTTCCTGCTGGCGGCCATTCTCGCCGCAATCATGAGCACGATCTCGTCGCAGCTGCTCGTGTCTTCCAGCTCGATCACCGAAGATGTCTACAAGACCTTCTTCCGGCGCGAAGCTTCCCAGTCGGAACTGGTCATGATTGGCCGGATCGCGACGGTCGTGGTCAGCCTTGTCGCGATTGGGCTCGCTTTCAATCCGAACAGCAATATCCTCGATCTCGTATCGAATGCCTGGGCGGGCTTTGGCTCCGCCTTTGGTCCGATCATCCTGCTCAGCCTGTTCTGGCGCGGCCTGACACGTGACGGCGCGCTGGCCGGCATGATCGTCGGCGCGGTGACGGTACTGGTTTGGCTCTACCTTCCGATCCTGCCAACCGAAGCCGGCGCGGTGCCGCTCGAATCCCTCGTCTATGCCATGATCCCCGGCTTCCTGCTGTCAGGCCTCGCAGCCTATCTTGTCAGCGTGATCGGCCGCTCGGTGAAGCCGAAAGTGGCCGCAGGGTTTGATGATATGAGCGAGGTGATGAACGACGCTCCCTGATCTGATGCCGCCCCTTTAAAAGAGGGGCGGTGACACATCCGGCCTGTCGCGTTAGGTAATGATAACGCAAACATTCGGGGGCGGTGGTCATATGGCTGCCGCCTTCCGATACATAAACGGGTCAAGGGTTGTGAAGAATCTGATGAAGCGCGTCGGCAGTCTGTTCATTTCGGTTTCAATTGGTTTCGGCGTGTTGCCGGCGGCCGCAGAGGATGGCTACGAACTCTGGCTTCGATATGAACAGCTTGAGGCCAGACCCGCTGACGTGCCGCGCCATGTGATGGCGGCCTGCGCGGAGCCGTCGGAGACAATTCAGGTCGCGCTTGCGGAAATCGACCGGGCCACGGAGTCCCTGTTGGGAACTGCCCTCAAATCCACGGACAATCTGCGTAGCCGGACGCTCGTGCTCGCCAGCGCCGACTGCGCCGACGCGATCGATGAGGCTGACCTGCCAACCAATGAAGCCGTTGGCGCCGAGGGCTTCACCCTCCGGGCAACGAAACTGAACGGTAAGCGCGTAACGCTCATCGCGGCGCAATCCGACATTGGCGTCCTCTATGGCACGTTCGATTATCTCCAGCGCATGTCGCGCGATGAGGCGTTCGCGGATATCGACATCACGTCACGTCCCAAGACGAAACTTCGCCTACTCAACCATTGGGACAATCTCGACCGCCATGTCGAGCGTGGCTATGCGGGCCAGTCGATCTGGGACTGGCACCGGCTGCCAGACTATCTCGATCCGAAATATACCGATTATGCCCGCGCCAATGCGTCCATCGGGATCAATGGGGTTTCGCTGACCAATGTGAACGCTGACGCGACCGTGCTGACTGGGCCCTATCTGGAGAAGGTCGCAGCTCTCGCAGACATTTTCCGGCCCTATGGCATCAAGGTCTACCTGACCGCGCGCTTCTCTGCGCCGATGGAACTGGGCGGCCTTGATACAGCCGACCCGCGCAACGCCGAGGTGCAGGCTTGGTGGCAGGCCAAGGTCGACGAGATATACACCTATGTGCCGGATTTCGGCGGTTTCCTCGTGAAAGCGAACTCAGAAGGCCAGCCCGGCCCGCAGGATTATGAGCGTAGCCATGCCGAAGGCGCCAACATGCTGGCCACCGCGCTTGCCCCGCATGAGGGCGTCGTGATGTGGCGCGCCTTTGTCTATTCGGCCGAAGAGCCCGAAGACCGCGTGAAGCAGGCCTATACCGAATTCGTCCCGCTGGATGGCCAGTTTGCAGACAATGTTCTCGTGCAGGTCAAGAATGGCCCGCTGGACTTCCAGCCGCGCGAGCCCTTCCATCCGCTGTTCGGCGCGATGCCGGAAACGCCGCTGATGATGGAACTCCAGATCACCAAGGAATATCTCGGTTTCTCCACCCATCTCGCTTATCTGGGCACGCTCTGGGAAGAGGTGCTGTCGGCCGACACGCACGCCAAGGGCGAAGGGCCCAGCGTTGCCTCCGTGATCGACGGCGCGGCGCATGAGTACGAGCTTACCGGCATGGCGGGTGTCGCCAATATCGGCAGCGACCGGAACTGGTCGGGGTCAGTTTTCGACCAGGCAAACTGGTACGCCTTCGGGCGGCTTGCCTGGGACCCGGACGCCTCCGCCGAAACCATCGCCCGCGATTGGGTGGAACAGACTTTCAGCCGCGCGCCAGAAGTCGCGGATGAGATCACGCGCATGATGATGGGTTCGCGCGAAGCGGTGGTGAACTATATGACACCCCTTGGCCTGACGCACCTGATGGGCACCGGCCATCATTACGGCCCGGCGCCGTGGGTTGATGATCTCGGACGGGCAGACTGGACGCCATACTATTATCACAAGGCCACAAAGGATGCGGTCGGCTTTGACCGGACCGAGACCGGCTCTGGCGCGGTCGATCAATATGCCGGGCCACTGGCGCAGCAATGGGCGAGCCTCGATACGGTCCCGGATGAATTGCTGCTCTGGTTCCATCGTGTGTCGTGGGACTACCAACTCTCGAACGGCCAGACGCTGTGGCATGAACTCGTGAGCCGCTATGACCAGGGCGTCAACGCGGTTGAGACCATGCAGGCGCAATGGGCAGCGCTGGAGAAAGAGATTGATGCCGAACGGTTTGCACAGGTTTCGGCTTTCCTCGGCATCCAGCATCAGGAAGCCATCTGGTGGCGCGATGCCTCCATCGCCTACTGGCAGAGCGTGAGCGAATTGCCTCTGCCTGAGGGTGCAGAGCCGCCCGCGCATGATCTCGATTATTACAAGAGCCTGTCTTTCCCGAACGCGCCGGGGCAGGGCGAATAGGCTAGCTGGTGCCGGTAAGTCGCTCGGTTGAGGCGGCGAACAGATCATCCAGAAAACGGCTGACGGCGCGCACGCGGGCTGTTCCGTGCACGTCTTCATGGACGGCGAGCCAGAAGGCGCGCTCAATGCGGACCTCCTCTGGCAACACATGGACAAGGTTCGGATCGCCTGCGGCGATGAAGTGGGGCAGCACGGCAATCCCTGCGCCTTCGCGGGCCATCTGCCATTGCGCCACGATGGACGGGCTGCAGAAGCGCGGCGTCAGGCCGGGGGCGATATCTTCGTGATAGCGCAGCTGGGTTGAGTAGATGAGGTCGTCTACATAGCCGATGAGGTCATGCTCGCCGAGGTCGCTGACCTGTTCGACCGGGCGTGTGCGGGCGAGGTAATCCGGATGGGCGTACATCTGCAGCACATAGTCGGACAGCTTGCGCACCTTCACGCGGCCCGTCTTCGGCCGTGTCAGCATGATCGACATGTCCGCCTCGCGCTTTGGCACGCTGACAAAGCCGGAGACGGCAATGATGTCGAGCCCGATATGCGGGTTCTGTGCGGCGAAGTCCGCCATGGCCGGCGCGATCAGCAGGCTGCCGAGCCCTTCGGTCACGCCGAGCCGGACACGTCCAGCTGCGAGCGGGCCGTCATTGTCTGACAGGGCGGCGATCTCTGAGGCTGTATGCTCCAGCCCCTCTACCTTGTCGGCGACGGTTTGCCCGACCGGGGTCAGTACATGGCCTTTCGGCGTCCGCTCGAACAGTTCCAGGCCAAGCTCGGTCTCCAGCCGTCTCAGGCGACGACTGATCGTTGTCGGGTCAAGCCCCGTGCGCGTGGCCACATCGGCGAGACGCGGATGGCGACTCACATCGAGCAGGAGGCGGAGATCGTCCCAGTTCATCACTTGGTGCCTGCGATTTTGCAGCTCGTAGCTGCGATATTGTCCATTTACCGGAATTTATACGCGCGCTACGGTCCCGTCAAAATCAAAGGGAGTTTCTCATGCGCGAAGTGCACCACTTCATTGGCGGAAAGTCTGTCTCCGGCAAATCCGGCCGGTTCGGCGACATCTACAATCCCAACACCGGTGAGGTTCAGGCCCGCGTCGCGCTGGCGACCCGTGATGAAGTTTCACAGGCCATCATGAATGCGTCAGAGGCGTTCCCGGCCTGGTCCATGATGAACCCCCAGCGCCGCGCGCGGGTGATGTTCGAATTCAAGCGCCTGCTGGAAGCCAATATTGATGAGCTGGCCGAGTTGTTGTCGGCCGAGCATGGCAAAGTGGTCGCGGATTCGCGCGGTGACGTGCAGCGCGGCATTGATGTTGTCGAGTTTGCCTGCGGCATCCCGCATTTGCAGAAGGGCGAGTACACCGAAGGCGCAGGCCCCGGCATTGATGTCTATTCCATGCGTCAGCCTTTGGGCGTGGTGGCCGGTATCACGCCGTTCAATTTCCCGGCCATGATCCCGTGCTGGATGGCGGCCGTGGCGATTGCCTGCGGCAACACCTTCATCCTGAAGCCGTCGGAGAAAGACCCATCGGTGCCGATGCGACTGGGCGAATTGCTGCTCGAGGCCGGAGCGCCTGAAGGCGTGCTGAATGTGGTCAATGGCGACAAGGTGGCCGTGGATGCCATCCTGACCCATCCCGAAGTCAAAGCCGTCAGCTTCGTCGGGTCCTCCGACATCGCACAATATGTCTATTCGACTGGCACAGCGCACGGCAAGCGCGTTCAGGCCATGGGCGGAGCCAAGAACCACGGCATCATCATGCCTGACTGCAACATGGAGCAGGCAGTGAAGGACATTGTCGGCGCGGCCTATGGCTCGGCCGGCGAACGCTGCATGGCGCTGCCCGTGGCCGTCACCGTCGGCAAGAAGACGGGCGACGAGTTCGTGGAGCGCATGGTCGACGCCGCGCGCAATCTGAAGGTGGGCATCTCGACCGATTCGGACGCGCATTACGGCCCGGTCGTTTCGGCTGCGCACAAGGCCAAGGTCGAAAGCTACATCCAGATGGGGGTCGATGAAGGCGCAGACCTCGTGCTCGACGGTCGCGGCCTGAAGCTGCAGGGTAATGAGAATGGCTATTTCATCGGCCCGAACCTGTTCGACAATGTGAAGCCGACGATGCAGTCCTACAAGGAAGAGATTTTCGGCCCGGTGCTGCAGGTCGTCCGCGCCGAAACGCTGGAAGAGGCCGCCGCGCTGCCGAGCAATCACCAGTACGGAAACGGCGTCGCGATCTTCACTTCGAACGGCCGCGCCGCGCGCGAGTTTGCCGCGCAGGTCAATGTCGGCATGGTGGGCGTGAACGTGCCGATCCCGGTGCCGGTCTCGTATCACACGTTCGGGGGCTGGAAGCGGTCGGCTTTTGGCGATACCAACCAGCATGGCCCCGAGGGCGTGCGCTTCTGGACCAAGATCAAGACCGTCACCCAGCGCTGGCCCGAAGGCGACATTGGCGATCAGGCGTTCATCATTCCGACGATGGGATAGAGATTTGAAGAAAGCCGCATCGCTTGTTCTCCGATTAGGTATCATCGCTGCAGTCGCTGGCTTTGCTGTGTGGGTGCTGGGATGGATGGAGCGGGACAGTTGCGCAAAGGGCGGCGGATTATGGCTGAAAGCTTCCGAGGAATGTGTTTGCACCTATTTCCTGCGGGGTGAGTATGCCGATACCCCAACACCTGAACAGATAGCGCACCGAAGCGAATGTGACCTCAAACCCGAAGCATCTGACTGGATTGAATGATGAGCACTTACGATACGATCACTTTTGAACACTCTGACCGCGTTGCGCTGGTCACGATCAACCGGCCCGACAGCCTCAATGCACTGAACCAGGAAGTCATGGCAGAAGTCGCCGATGTGTTTGCGCGCATCGACCGCGACAAGGACATTGCCGTCACCGTGCTGACCGGCGAGGGCCGCGCTTTCGCCGCTGGCGCCGATATCAAGGAGATGCAGCCGCAGAGCTTCTCCGACATGTATGTCGAGGATTTCTTCGGCCTGTGGGACCGGTTCGCGGCCTGCCGCAAGCCGGTGATCGCGGCAGTGAACGGCTTTGCCCTTGGCGGCGGCTGCGAACTGGCCATGATGTGCGACATGATCATCGCGTCTGAAAAGGCGAAGTTCGGCCAGCCGGAAATCAAGCTGGGCGTGACGCCGGGCATGGGTGGCTCGATCCGCCTGACCAAGGCGGTCGGCAAGGCGAAGGCCATGGACATGGTGTTGACCGGCCGCATGATCGACGCCGCCGAGGCCGACCGGATCGGGCTCGTCTCCCGCGTTGTCGCGCATGACACGCTGATGGACACCGCGATGGCGGCGGCGAAGGAAATCGCTGGCTATTCCATCCCGTCCATCATGGCGGCGAAGGAAATGGTTGGCCGCGCGCTGGAAGTTTCCACCACAGAAGGCGTGAAGTTCGAACGCCGCCTGTTCCAGGGCCTGTTTGGAACGGCAGACCAGAAGGAAGGCATGGCCGCCTTCACCGAGAAGCGCGCGCCGGACTTCAAAGACAAATAGGCTCGCACCGGAGTGCATAAACACCGCGCCGCAAGAGCGCGGGGACAAGGGAGTATCGCATGACAAAGATCGCATTTATCGGGCTCGGAAACATGGGCTCGGGCATGTGTGCCAATCTCTGCAAGGCGGGCCATGAGGTCCGCGCCTTCGACCTCAATGCCGAGGCGATGAAGGCGGCCGAAGGCCACGGGGCGAGTGCTGCGGCCACGGTCGCGGATGCGGTGAAGGATGTTGAGATCGTGGTCACCATGCTGCCGGCCGGCAAGCATGTCCTGGCGGTCTATTTCGGCGATGATGGCGTCGCGGCCCATGCGGCCAGGGGCACGCTCTTCCTCGATTGTTCGACCATCGCGGTGGAGGATGCCCGCGAAGCGGCGTCCAAGGCCGACGCGGCGGGCTTCCTGATGGCGGATGCGCCCGTGTCCGGTGGCACGGCGGCAGCAGATGCCGGCACGCTGACCTTCATGGTGGGCGGCCCGGAGGAAGCCTATGCCCAGGCCAAGCCGATCCTCGACGCGATGGGCAAGAACATCTTCCATGCCGGCGGCAGCGGGAACGGGCAGGCGGCAAAGATCGCCAACAACATGCTGCTCGGCATTTCCATGATCGGCACATGCGAAGCGTTCAATCTCGCGGAAAAGCTGGGCCTCGATGCGCAGACATTCTTCGACATTTCCTCTACAGCCTCTGGCCAGTGCTGGAGCATGACCAGTTATTGCCCGGCGCCGGGGCCTGTGCCTGCGGCCCCGTCGAACCGGGACTACCAACCCGGTTTTGCGGTCGCGATGATGTTAAAAGATCTTCATCTGGCCGCGGCTGCCGCAAAGGCAGCAGGGGCAGAGGTCACGCTCGGGGAGATGGCGGAAAAAATCTATCAGGATCTGGATACTAGGGGTCATGGCGGCCTCGATTTTTCCGGCGTGATGAAGGATTTGAAGCGTCAGCTTGATTAGGATCAAGCGACCCTCGACAGACTGACAGGGCCGCCCAGCATCCGCCCAATCCGCGATCATGCGGACCAGATTGCAACCATTCGCAGGCTCACACATTCGTTCGTATCGGAATGTGTTGCGCTGCAACATCCATGTTGGGGATCATGGATCGAGCTGGCAGGCGAAGAGGTGAATTTTGGACAGGCATGCTTTCTGTCGGGTGGAATCCTTTCTCGCCCTCACGCTGGTGATGGTGCTTGGGGCCTGTTCCCCGTCTGAGGACACCGCTTCATCCTCCCGTGTCGATCCAGCCCCTGCGACGGCGGCTGAGGAGACGACGTCCGGTGAGCCCGGAGTTATTGCGCCTGAGCCTGCCCCTTCCTCCATCTACAATCTCGAGCGTGTCCAGCCTGAGCCTGAGACGGTCCTTGTGCCGCCCTCGGCTGAAGACACAGGGGTTGACCCAGCAGGGTTCGGGCTGCCCGATGTGCGGGAGCGCGCCCGTCGACTGGCCGCAGCGCCGTATGAGCCGTCCCCCGCGCTTCCGGAAGATGCCAGGGGCCTGAATTATGACCAGTATCGGCGTATCCTGCCCGCAGTTGATGACATGGGCTGGCCGCAGGATGCCGGGCCCGTGCGAGCCCTGTTCGATCCCCGCGGCTATTTGTTCGATCATGAGGTAAGGATAAACCTCGTCGACGGCGATACGGTCACGCCGCGCGCCTATTCTGCCGCCGCTTTCGATTTCAAGGAATTGCCACTCTCGGACAAGACGAAGGAGACGCTCGGTTTTGCCGGGCTGCGCCTGCTGGCACCCATCAACCAGGCCGGCAAGTTCGATGAGGTCCTCAGCTTCAAGGGCGCGAGCTTCTTTCGCGCGCTGGGCGCGGGCAATGTCTATGGCGCCTCGGCGCGGGGGCTGGGGATTGGCACCGCCTCGGCCGATGGCGAGGAATTCCCCGCCTTTCGCGAATTCTGGATCGTCCGGCCCCGCTCCCCGTCGCGGGCGGTCACCATCTATGCGCTGATGGACAGTGCAAGCGTCACAGGGTCTTTTGCGTTCAACATATCGCCTGGACCAAGAACCCAGATTGAAGTCGAAGCGACCTTCTATCCGAGGAAGGATATTCAGGGCGTCGGGCTCTCGCCCCTGACGTCAATGTATTATTTCTCGCCGCATGACGTGACCAAGCAGGGCGATGACTATCGCCCGGCGGTACATGATTCCGAGGGTCTCGCCATCCACATGGCCAATGGCGAATGGGTATGGCGTCCCCTCCAGAACCCGGCAGACCTGGAAGTGTCCGTGCTCACCGGCACGCAGCCGAAAGGCTTTGGCCTTGTGCAGCGCCACCGCCAGTTCGCCGATTATTCCGACGTCGAGGCCGGATACGATCAGAGGCCGGATGTCTGGGTCGAGCCGCATGGCGACTGGGGGCAGGGCCAGCTGATGCTCGTCGAAATCCCGACCGTCAACGAATACAACGACAATATCGCCGTCTTCTGGCGCCCTCGGGAAGGATGGCGGGCCGGCGGAGCGAACACGATTTCCTATACGATGGGCTGGGGGCTGAAGCCTGGCGTGATGCCGGAAGTCGTCGCCGTCTCGGAAACACGCGCGGGCCGAAAGCCGGGTGAAAAGACCCAGATGTTCGTGCTCGATTATGAGGGCGCGCCGGAGAAAGTCTTCGAGAATGCGGAATTGGAAATCACGACTTCAGCGGGGAAGATCGTGAATCCTGTGCTGCGTCGGCATCCTTCCGGCGACGCCTATCGCCTCAGTTTCGAGCTTCAGCCTGAAGGCGCGAGCATGGCGGAATTGCGGGCGGTGCTTGTGCGGGGCGGGCGTCCCTTGACCGAAACATGGCTGTATCGCTGGAGTGCCAAATGACAGACCTTCGCCCCCGCCCGACAGAATTTCCGCTGACCATGCCGAACCAGCCTTTCCAGTCGAGGATCACGCGTGCTCGCGCGGCGAGGACATCCCATCTCTGGCGCAAGCTGTTCATGCTGGGGGTGTCGGTCTTGCTGACCGTCTGGACGACGCGTGAAATGTACGAAGTTCTCGCGGTGTCGGAAATGACACTACTCGAATGGGTTCTGCTCGTCGTCTTTGCGATCAATATCAGCTGGATTTGCTTTGCCTTCGTCAATGCGACAGTCGGGTTCCTGTCGACGGTAATGCGACGCCCGCGCAAGACATCCGAGGATCCTGTGTGCGTCCGCAATGTCCGTACGGTCCTCACCTTTCCGATTTACAATGAAGCGGTCGAGCATGTCTTTGCGACGGTGTCAGCGACGGCAAAGATGCTGGAGGATGCGCCGGGTATCTATGAATGTTTCATCCTGAGTGACACGACAGACCCGGAAATCGCGCTCGCGGAAGAGGCGGCGTATACGGAGCTGTTGAAGGCGGTCGGACATAATGTTCTGGTCCGCTATCGCCGCCGGACGATCAATCATCATCGCAAGTCCGGCAATATCCGCGACTTCGTCATGCGCTGGGGCGGGCGGTACGACCACATGATCGTGTTCGATGCCGACAGCTATATGGAGCGCGACACGATCGTGCATCTCGTTCAGGAGATGGAGCGTGCGCCGCATACCGCCCTGATCCAGACCATTCCGCAACTCGTCGGCGGGCGCACCCTGCTGGCGCGCTGCCAGCAATTCGCCTCGGTGCTCTACGGCCCTATCCTCGGCGGCGGCATGGCGTGGTGGGCCCAGAATGAAGGCAATTTCTGGGGTCATAATGCCATCATACGGATTTCCGCCCTCGCTGAGGCGGCTGGCCTGCCGGAAATGCCGGGCAAGGCCCCGTTTGGCGGATCGATCCTGAGCCATGATTTCGTCGAGGCGGCCTTCCTGCGGCGCGCGGGCTGGAACGTCGAAATCCGCCCTGAGATTGGTGGGTCCTATGAGCAGGGTCCGCCGACCATCATCGAACTGGTCAAGCGTGACCGTCGCTGGTGCCAGGGCAACATGCAGCATATGGCTGTCCTGCTGAAGACCGGCGGGCTGAGCTGGACCAATCGCTTCCATCTCATCACGGGCATCTTCTCCTATCTGGCCTCGCCGCTCTGGCTCATTTTCATCACGCTCGGCATGCTGCTGTCGCTGCAGAACAGTTTCATGTTGCCCAGCTATTTCGGTGATGAGGCGTCACTGTTTCCGACCTGGCCCGTGATCGACTCCGAGCGCGCGCTGACGCTGTTCTTTGTCACGATGGGGCTCTTGTTCGCGCCGAAACTCTACGGTCTCATTTACGGCCTCGTCTCGCGCGAATGGCGCCAGAGTGTCGGTGTCGGCAAGACCATTCTGGGCGCGCTGTCGGAGACGCTGCTGTCCGTATTGATCGCACCAATCCTGATGGCGACGCAGACCGGCGCCGTCATCAATGTGTTCCGCGGTAAGGACAGTGGCTGGTCGCCTCAGGAACGCGCCCAAGGTGGTTACAGCTTCCTCGCCACCGTGCGCCACAATCTGCCGGCTACCTTGCTGGGCGCCGTACTGATGATGGCTGCCATCGCCATTTCGCCGATCTATGCAGCCTGGCTCGCGCCCGCCACCATTGGCATGTTGCTGGCGGGGCCGCTGTCTTATTGGACGTCCAAGGAGTCGGCAGGACAGGCCGCGCGCCGGGCGGGCTTGCTGGTCAGTCCGGTCGAGGTTCGCTTGCCGGATAGCGTCAGTCAGGCATGGGCCGACGTGCCTGCGTTCGCCTCACTTCCGAAAACCGACATCATCTCCTTGCTGCGCGACCGCGCCCAGCAACGCACACGCCGGCATCTGATCGATCCCTATTGGCCCCTGCAGCGACATGAAGTGCACACGCCCTTGGCGCTCGCACGGGCACGGGCAGCGCGTGTGCTGACTCTTGATGACTATCTTTCGGCGGTATCCAGAGCCGAACTCATGGCCATTCTTAATTCCTCGCAGGACATGGAAAGCATCAGCTTCAGGTTCTCCGTGGCCGGACGGGTCGCGAGCGACGTGTCCGCCTATGAGCGCCTCCTGACAGACTGGCGCGCGAGCGGGCGCACGATAACGCCGAGCGGCGGTCAGCGTAGCGGAACCTAGGCGCCGCGTCTCAGCTTGCAGACTGGGACAGCTTGGTCAGGAATTTGCCAATGGCGTGCAACGAAACCGGCTCGTCGAGGAAGGGCGTATGCCCCCGCCCCGGAACCGTCAGCAACTGGCTGGTCTTGTGCCGCCTGAGCATACGTTTCGCCGTTTTGTCGGTGAGGATATCGGACGTCTCCCCGCGAATGATGAGGAGGGGGATGGTTTTCAGGGCTGAGTACACCCGCCACATGGCGAAATTGACCCGCCATCCGGGCGAGGTGCTGCCCATGCCCTGCACGATCACCGGATCATAGTCGAACCCGATCTTGCCATCCTCTCGCTCGACGCAGGTGCGCCGGGCGAATTCCATCCATGCCTCCTCGCCATAGTCCGGATAGACACCTGCCTGTGTCCGTCCAATCGCCGCTGCGGCGTCCCCCCAGCTGTCGAATGTCTCATTGCCGCCAGCATAGCCAGCGATGCGTTTCAGGCCCGCCGGATTCACTTCCGGCCCGACATCATTGATGATGATGCCCCTGATCTTGTCCGGGAAGGCCCTGGCCATCAGCATGGCCATCAGTCCGCCCATCGACGTGCCGACCAGGATCAGCTCGTCCAGCTTCAGGTGCGCGATCAGCGCGGCCATGTCCTGTACATAGACCGGCGGGGCATAGGATTCGCCACTCGGATCACGATCAGATTTTCCGCGCCCGCGTACATCGACGGACACGAACCGCATGTCCATGCCGAGCCCTTCGATCATGGGCTCGAAATCCTTGTGGTTCCGCGTCAGCCCATGCATGCACAGCACCGTCACCTTGCTGTCCTGCGGGCCATAGTCGGCGGCATACAGGCTGAGCCCGTCATGTGAGGTCCAGACTATGTCACGCTTGGTCGCGAGCACAGCAGGGGACAGGGAGGTCGCCTCGGTCATACCACCTCCGCCGCGCGCTTGGCATCGCGGGCATAGGTCAGGCCGGCCATTCCGAGAAACACCACACTTAACGCATTGAAGCCCAGCATGATTTCCAGCGCCGATTTGAGCGGCGCCTCATTGCCCTGTGCTGCGAAGTATTCGCTGAGATAGCCGACAATGCTGGGACCGCCCCCAATGCCGATGAGTGTGAGGCAGAACAGCATGAACGCCGAAGCGAAGGCCCGCATCCGCAGGCCGACAAGTTCCTGCGATGCCGTATAGGCGATGCTGGCATAGATCAGTCCGATGAAGGCAGGCACCACATTCCAGGCATAGGCCATGTTCAGCGTGTCGGCCTGCAGGAACATCCAGGCAAAGGGCAGGGCAATCGCGGCGCAGACGGCGATCATCCAGGGACGCCAGGCGAGGTTGCGCGCAGACAGCCGGTCACAGACCCGCCCGAGCAAAATGGCGCCGGCGCTGCCGATGCCGCCAATAAGCAGGCCAAGGGGGATGGCAATATCGCTCGGCCCGACATTGTAGGTGCGTTGCAGATGGCTGGGCGTCCAGGCCAGAAAGGCATTGGCGGAGATACAGATCAGGCAGCAGCCGGCCAGTAACCACAGGAAGGAGGTTTGCCCCCCGATGAAGCGCAGAGTTTCGCCGAAGCTCGAGGCCTGCCCGTCATCACTGCGTTGTTCGATGGCGCCGCGTTTCGGCTCACGAATGGTCAGCCTGACAATTCCCGCCAGGATGAGGCCGGGAATGCCGGCCACGAAGAAGGCAGCGCGCCAGCCGAAATATTTGTAGACATATCCGCCGATCACGAAGCCTGCGAGCACCCCAAGGCCAATGCCGGCGGTGTAGATGCCCAGCGCGAATGCGCGCTCCTTGGGGGCGTAGAGATCGGAGATGATCGAGGTCGCCGGCGGCGTGCCGCCTGCCTCCCCGACGCCCACGCCCATGCGGGCGATGAGCAATTGCCAATAGTTCAGGGCAAAGCCCGACAGGGCCGTCATGCCCGACCAGAGCGTGAGGGAAATGGCGAGGATATTGCGCCGGTTGCCCCGGTCGGCCCACATGGCAATCGGTATGCCGAAGGTGGCGTAGAAGGCGGCAAAGACAAAGCCGGTCAACAGACCGATCTGCCCATCGGAAATGTTCAACTCGGCCTTGATCGGTTCAATCAGGATCAGGAGGATCTGCCGGTCGATATGGTTGAACGTGTAGACCAGGGTCAGCAGGCCCAGCACATAGGCGCGGGAAGAGTTCTGCGAGGTCGGGGAGGGCGGAGCCGCCGTAATTTGGGTCATGGCTGTCCTTCAAGGGGCGCCGAGGGGGCTCCCAGGGTCTGCGAGGTCAAGGAAGGGACGGGCCGGCGAACCACGGAGGTCAGATTCGCCGGCCCGCTCGGTTGACTAGAAGTCGACCGAGATTGAGGCGGTCAGCGTGCGCGGCGGGCCGTAGAAGGTCGAGTACGCACTGTCGAAGCCAAGCTGGCTTGGCGTCACGAAGTTGTACGCAGCCACGCGGTATTCCTCGTCCGTCAGATTCCGGCCGTGGATGCCGAAGCGCAGACGTTCTGATGGCGACGTCCAGACGAAGCTGAGGTCCAGCAGCGTATAGGAGTCCGGATCCAGCGCCGGGCCACCATCCGGGAACAAGGCGTTCGTGCCGGGTGCGAAGCCATTGTTCTCTACATTGAAGAGATAATAGGCATCACGATAGGAGGCTGAGCCCGTGATCGAGATTGCGCCGAACTCCGGCCCGAAATCACGCATATAGTTCAGCGAGAGCTGGCCCTGCAGTTCCGGCGTGTTCTGGGTAACGAACTGGTCGGCGATATTGGTGCCGGCCGACAGGATTTCCTGGATCTCGGCGTCGATGTAGCCAAGGTTCCCCATCAGGGTGAACTCGTCATTGATAAACCAGCTGCCCTCAAGTTCGAGGCCGGTATATTCCGACGAGCCGGCATTGAAGACCGAGGAAACGAACGTGTCGTTGACGCCGTCATTGTCGGAATCTGCGCCGCTCTGAACCGTAATCTGTTGATCCGTATACTCTGCAAAGAATACGGCCGTGTTCAGTTGCAGGCGATCATCAAAGAAGCTGCCTTTCACACCGATTTCGTAGCTATCGACCTTTTCCGGGCCAAAGCCTTCTTCGGACAGACCGAGCGGATCGAGGTCGGCACGGGCACGGGGATCGAAGCCGCCCGCCTTGAAGCCCTGCGCGAAGGTTGCGTAGATGTTGAGATCGTCTGTCGGTTTGTAGGAGACCGAAATACGCGGCGTGAATTCCTCATCCTTGCGATTCAGACCTTCATAGCCGGTCTGGGTCGCAAGAAAGACAGAGCTGCTGTTTGCCGGATCGAACGAGCCTGAGCCGAGCCCGAGCCAGAGTTCACGCGTCACATCCGCCGTGGTCTCATCCTGGGTGAAACGACCCCCGAGAGACACGCTCCACTGGTCCGTCACATCATAGGTGAAATCTCCATAGACGGAGAAATTTTCCTTGTCCTGCATGCCGGCCTGGTAAACCGTCACGCCGAGGGCGCTGAGCAGCAGGTCGAAGGCGCCATCTGCGCTGCCGTCGAGATAGTAGACGCCGGCGACACCGGACAGGCGGTCGCCATTATACAGCAGCTGGAACTCCTGGCTGAACTGGTCGTCATTGTAGTAGGCCGGAACGTCGAAATCCGGATTTGGCAGGGCGTCGAAATCGATCGGCGTGACCGTCGCGCCTTCGCGATAGGCCGTGATGGATTTCAGCGTGACCTCATTATTGACGTCCCACTCACCTGTGAGGGAGTAGCCTTCGGTTTCGACCGAGTTGTCGTCACCAACCCCGGCGCGCGTGTCATAGACATTGTCCGTGACCGGCAGGGTGCCGTCGGCGCTCGGGATCAGGCGATGGCCGTGCTTGGCGTTCGAATCGTCTTCGGACTTGTCATAGGCGAAGCGGAAGAACAGCGAGTCGGTTGGGGACCATTCGGCGCTCACCCGATAGGCCAGCACGTCCTTGTTGTAATGGTCTGCGCCGGTGAACAGATTCTCGCCATAGCCGTCGCGCTGGTAGTTGGCGATCGCGCCGCCGACCTTGAACGTGTCGCTCAGCGGCACGGACCCGGAGACGATTGTGTCGAGCTGGCTGTAGGAGCCGACATTGACCTTGGCTTTCAGGTCCGGCTCGTCATCCATTTCGGCGGTGACGTATTTGATCGCGCCGCCAATCGTGTTGCGGCCATAGAGCGTGCCTTGCGGACCGCGCAGGACTTCGATCCGTTCAATGTCGAAAATATCCAGGATCGCGCCTTGCGGACGCGCGATGTAGACGTCGTCAACATACAGGCCGACACCGGGCTCGAAGCCCCAGAGCGGGTCCTGCTGGCCGACGCCGCGAATGAAGGCGATCAGCGTGGAGTTGGAGCCGCGGGCCACTTCGATCGTGGCGTTCGGGGTCGAGCGCTGGATGGAGGTGATGTCGACGGCGCCGGTGGCTTCCAGCTGCTCCGCGCTGAAGGCCGAAACCGACAGCGGCACATCGATCAGGTCTTCTTCGCGACGTTGCGCGGTGACGGTGACCCGGCCCAGCGTGCGGGCCTCTTCCGGGGCCTCATCCGCGTCCTGCGCCTGCGCAGCATACTGGCCTGCGGTCAGCGCAAGCGCCGACACGAGACCGAATCTCAGCGTATTCATTTTGTGATTTCCCAATTTTTCCTCCCGAGGATTTTCTCTATTTGACGGGAGTTATCCAGATCACGCACGTCTCGGCGATGACATGTGGGCTCAACACAAGTGAACATTTTCGCTCACGCCTCTCAGGCCTGGGCGGTTTCCATGCTCGATCTGGCATAGGCGGCGGGCGAAACACCGCGCATTTTCTTGAACGCGCGATTGAAGGCACGCACATCGGAATAGCCAAGAAATTCAGAGACCTGCGTCACGCTGGTGCCCTGGGCCAGCATCAGGCCGGCCCGTTCAGCACGGCTTTCCTGAAGAATGTCCCGGAAGCTGGTGTTTTCCTCGCTCAGACGGCGGCGCAAGGTTGCAACGCTGACCCCGAGATTCCGCGCGACACTCTGTTGGGTCTCAAATCCGTCCGAGATCAGATCGGCTGTCCGCACTGCAAAGGACCGCGCATCGAAGGATGGCGCGATGGCCTCAAGGTGACGAATGACGCGGGCGAAGATGCCGTCTGCCGTCAGGTCGACCTCCGGGGTGGAGGGAATCGTCTCGCAGGCAATATCAATGTCGTAGATCAGCTCATAGGCGGCATGGCCGTAGCCGATGGGTACCTGCCAGAATTGCAGCTGGCCATTGCCGGAATCGTGACGGTTCCTCAGCAGGCTGACACGTTTCAGCGCCCGGCCCGCCGCGCCGCCGGTCAAGCTGTCGAGCAAGGCATGCGTCTTGATCAGCAGGGCATCACCAACGAAATGCGTCAGCGCCCGGTCATCGCGGAAGCGATAGGGGAAGGTCGAATCATCCACCACCAGCGCCAGCATCGAGTCGGTCTGGCGGACATAATTGTAGCGCCCGCCATGCATCATGTTGAAATGCGAGGCGAGGCTGCGGATCGCGTCCTGCAGGGTTGCGGCCGCCTGGATCTGGGTCACGACGAATGTGCCGGTCTGGTAGAGCAGCTTTCGTTCCGACAGTTGCGCGGTCAGATCGTCGAAGGAGCGGGCGATCTCGCGCTGGATGCGATAATAGTCCACGAGGTCGATCTGCGTGCCGGGCTCGCTGGTGCGCCGGTCCGGATCAATGCCCAGCCGATGTAGCAGGCCGTCGACATCCACGCCGGATGTGCCCGCCCAAGACAGGATCGGTTCGATCTGGTGAAGCTCGAAGCTTGCCCGGGTCAGTGACTGCGCCATGCGGGCCTTATAGCAGATATCGGTATCGAAAACGTATCCTGATTCAAACGGATGTTTTCAATTATGGCGTGGCTGCAACAGGTCTATCGATAATAGGCGCAGAGCGTATCGACCAGCTCCCGGCCGATTCCGCCGGCGCAGCGATAATAGATCGTCTGCGCATCGCGGCGGCTTTCGACCAGACCGGCCCCACGCAGTTTCGAAAGGTGCTGGGAGACGGCCGAATGCGACTGGCCGGTCAGGGCAGCCAGCTGGTGGACCGGGTGCTCGCCATCGCTGAGGGCGCACATGATCTTGAGACGCGTATCACTCGACATGGCTTTCAGCACTTCAGAGGCCTCATGAATACGCTCCGACATCAGGTCGAGGGCATCCTTGGTCTGGGGTTTGCGCTGGGCTGTCATCACGGGTTACTCACATTCAACGGGTTCAGGCCGACGGTCCTGTTTCTGCGGGGAGCCAGCCATTGTCCATAATATAGGTTGGATCGACCGACGAAATAGGCGAAACCTGCAAGAGTCAGGCCTAAATTCCTCGAAAATGCCCGAAGGACGGGGCATTTTGCTGAACTTCAAATCTTGCCGGAATCCGTGCAAAGCTTTATGCGCCCCCTATATGCGTTTCGGCGGCGCAATGGACCGCCCTTTATTGGAGACTGCATGTCGAAGGAAGAACTGATTGAATTCGAAGGCACAGTCGTGGAACTGCTGCCCAACGCGACGTTCCGCGTTAAACTCGAGAACGACCACGAAATCATTGCCCACACGGCTGGCAAGATGCGGAAAAACCGTATCCGCGTGCTGACCGGGGACAAGGTGATGGTTGAGATGACCCCGTATGACCTGACCAAGGGTCGTATCACCTACCGTTTCAAATAAGAGATATGGCGTCCTCAGGGCATGTTCCCCTGATCCTCGCCAGTGCGAGTCCCCGGCGGCGAGACCTGCTCGCCCAGATCGGGATTGTGCCGGACGCGATCTGCCCCACTGACATCGACGAATCCCGTCGCAAGGACGAATCTCCGCGGGCGCTGGCCGAAAGGCTGGCGCGGGAGAAGGCCGAGGCCTGTGCGGAGCCGGGCTTTGTGCTGGCCGCCGACACGGTCGTGGCCCTCGGCCAGCGCAATCTGGAAAAGGCCGCCGATGCGGCAGAAGCCGGAGCCTTCCTGCGCCTGCTGTCCGGTCGGTCGCACCAATGCCTTACCGGCATCGCCGTGAAGGCCCCGGATGGCCGGGTGAGCAGCCGCACCGTACTGGCCCGCGTGAAGGTGAAACGCCTGACCGATCAGGAAATCGCCGCCTACATCGCCAGCGGCGAGTGGGACGGCAAGGCCGGCGGCTATGGCATCCAGGGCATGGCGGGCGGGTTCATCACCCATATCAGCGGCAGCTATACCGCGATTGTCGGCCTGCCGCTGTATGAGACGAAAGCCCTGCTGGAGGGCATGGGCTGGCGATCGAAGGCCTAGGCGCGTTCCCAGGCCGTCACGGCCAGCAGGCTGAGCGCGACGACGCCGCCCACCATCAACCAGACCGGATCGGCAGAGGCGAGCAGGCTGGCATCCTGCTGGGCATCATTGACCGTCCGGGTCACCAGCGTGTCGAGCCCGCTCCAGCCGGCCAGCAGGCTAGGCAGTTGGAAAGCGGCAACACCCGCGCCCACCACGCCCACGGCGCCAAGCACCAGGCGGCGAGACAGGGATTTGCGGCGAATGCCGGTCATCACATCATTCACGAACGGCGCCGGGTCCAGTCCGCGGTCTTCCGCCGTGAAGAGATCGGTCAGGTCTGAATAGGGTTCCTGGTCACGCATCATCATACTCCATCACGCCACATGGCTGCTTTCAAGGTGTTTGCGAAGTGCGGCGACACCGCGCGTCACATGGGATTTTATCGTGCCAAGCGGCCAGCTGGTGGCTTCGGCCGCTTCGCGGTGGGAGAGGCCCGACGCAACGCACAGAATCACACAGATCCGTTGGGCCTCGGACAAATTGCCGAGCGCGCGTGTCAGGTCCATCTGGTCGCCGACTTCGTCCGACTGGCTACGCTCGAACGGAATGATTTCCGCCGTCTCGTCGAACTCGATCTCGATCTTCTGCTTGCGGCGGGCTTGCAAATATTCCCGCCAGCAAATCGTGCAGATCCAGGCCGAGAAGGTTCCGCCGGCATAAGAGCCGATCTTCTGCCACGCCTTCAGGAAGGTCGCCTGGGCAATATCGTCCCCGTCACTGGCCGAGCCGGTGAGGCGCCTGGCCATGCCGCGGATGCGGGCCTGATGGCGTCGCACGAGTTCGGCAAAGTCTGCCTCATGACCTCGTGCGGCGCTTGCGGCCAGGTCCGGATCGCTGCGCATGTCGCGCCCTCCCTTGGCAACCAGCCTCAGCTTAACCGTGTTGCCCACGGCGACTCGCTGCCCAGAGACCAAGATAGGCGAGGCCAATGAAGACAGGAAAGGATGCGACGCCGATCATTGGCTTGACCGCTTCGCCTTCTTCCATGCCGACCATCACTCCGAGGAAGCCGAAGGCCACACCGACGGCGAGGAACAGGACACCCCGCCGCAAATCGGCGCGGATCGGATCGGTGATCAGGGCGAGTTTTTCCATCGTCTCGCCGGTCAGGTCCTGGCCCTTGTCGACCGCATGACGGACGGTTTCGTGGAGGGTCAGGCGTTTCTTGTAATTATAGTGGCTGACCAGCCAGACAATTCCGGCAATGGCGCCAAAAAAGACCACGGGGACGACAATATCTTCGCTCATTTCAAAAGCTCCTTCAGGCTTGTTCCGGGGCGTCGTGTTCGGCGCCTTTGTAGGTGAGATGCCGGCAGGGGCGCTTTTGGATGCAGGGAGTGTGATATTTCTTTCTGCCGCCTTTGCTTGCCGACGGCGAGCCCGGCGGCTAATCGCGGGGCAATGGTAAAGCTGAGATCCAAGAAGAATCGCAAGCCGCATGTGGCGCCTGACCTGTCGACCCCGGAGGGCCGCACCCGCGCGCGCCGGGAACTGGTCTGGGGCGATCACGGTTTCCTGCGCGCGGCCTTTTCAAATCTGCACCAGATCTCGCCAGAGATGTGGCGGGCCAACCAGCCTTCGCCGAAGAAGGTCGTCGAATATGCCGAGACGTTCGGCATTCGCACCATCCTGAACCTGCGCGGGGAAAGCACCAAGGGCTATTACCTGCTGGAGAAGGAGGCCTGTGAGGCCGCCGGAATCGCTTTGGTCGATTTTCAGGTCTTCTCGCGGGACACCCCGACGAAAGAAGCCCTCTTCGCGGCCAAGGAGCTGTTCGACTCGATCGAATATCCCGCCCTGATGCATTGCAAATCCGGCGCGGACCGGGCGGGGCTGATGTCCGTGCTCTACAAATTGCTGCGGGAAAAGGTCCCGTTCGTGGAGGCGACCGAACAATTGTCGCTGAAATACCTGCACGTCAAACATGGCAAGACCGGCATGCTGGATGCGTTTTTCCAAGCCTATGCCGATTATAATGCCGGGCGCGCCCCGGAGGATTGGAAGCCGTTTCTCGACTGGGTTTCGGATGATTATGACCGGCTGGAAGTGAAGCAAAACTTCCTGCGCGACTTCGGAAAAGGCATCCAGGTCGACAAGATCCTGCAACGGGAATAGTTGCTTTCCTGTTAGTTAATTTCGTGCTTGGCTGGCACCTGAAGCTACCGGAGCTGCCAGAATGCGCGTCCTGATCCTGACCGGCCTCACCCTGGCCATGCTTGCCGCGTGCAGCCAGAAATCTGACCGGGAGACCCTGACCGAGGCGTGCATTGCCGATGGCGAGGCCCCTGAAACCTGCGACTGCATCACCGGCGCCATGGAAGAGAAGCTGAGCCCGGACCTGTTCCGGCGCACGGCTGCGGCGATTGGCCGGGAAAAGCGTGACGTCGAGGATTTCGTGGAATCCCTCAGCATGAACGATCAGCTGGAGTTCGCCGCCTCGCTGAGCGCCATGATCTCATGTGAACTGACTTTGCAGGACGACGAATGACCGGGCCATGTCGCAAAACCGAATCCGCCCGGTCATGGGAATTTCGTTTCTCGCGTGTAATCGGGTGACGGGTGGCAGCAATCTGCATAGAAATGTTTTGGAGTTAAGGAAGGGGATCTCATGAAGTTCTTTATTATCAACAGCTTCCGCACGATGGTCTACGTCGCGTACATCGCGATCATTGTCGCTGGTATCGCACTGGGCCTGTACAATCGGGGGGAATTCACGGGCGAGCTGGCCAATTTGACCGGCACGATTGCCCAAGTGGCCGACTTTGTCGTGTTCACGGTCGGCGGCTGGATCGCGGCCAGCCTGATCTGCGGGCTGATCGTCACGCTGCTCGACATTCGCGACGACATCAATGACCGCCTGCCAGACGCGCGCCGCGACGACTGAGCGTCGGCGGAGAATCACGATGATATGGAAAAAGGCCATCGATTCGCATCGGTGGCCTTTTTTTAAAGGGGAGGAAAAACAATGACATCACTTGAAGCTGCGGGCGTCTATGTCGCCATCAACATGTTGCTGCTGATCTATCTGGCGTTCCGGGTCGTGTCCGTGCGCCAGTCGGCGAAAGTGTCCATCGGGACGGGCGGCAACGAGATGCTGGAATTGCGTACGCGCGTTCACGGCAATGCCACCGAATACATCCCCTCCATGCTGGTCGGCCTCGTCGTCATGGCCCTGATGGGGCTGCCGGTCTGGACCCTTCATGTGGCGGGGGGCGTCTTCACCCTCGGACGGGTGATGCACGTGATCGGCCTCGGCGGGACCGTGATGCCGATGCGGGCCGGAGGCATCCTGCTTAGCTGGATTGCGATGGTGCTGGCGGCGCTGGCGATCCTGTACCACGCCCTCGTCTGAATTGCGCAGTTGCGCACGGCGAGCGCAGCGTCCATCTAGCCGGAATGGCTGATTTCAAGATACCGCCGGCCGATTTGCTTGCCGGACTACTGGACCATTGCCGAAAGGAAGGTGCAGACGCTGCAGACGCCCGGATCGGCGAAAGCGAAGGCGTGAGCGTTTCCGTTCGTGACGGAGCGCTGGAAAGCATTGAACGCGAAGAGGGCCGTTCGGTCTCCCTGCGCTGCCTGTATGGCAAGCGTCAGGCGCACGTCTCGGGGGCGGATCTGTCCCCGGACGGTCTGAAGGCGCTGGCGGAACGCTGCGTGGCAATGGCCCGCGCGGTGCCGGAAGACAAGTATTGCGGCCTGCCGGATGCGGACAAGCTGGCGACGGGCGATCTCGACATGGATCTGACGGGGGAGCCGGAAATTCCTGCCGAAACCCTCGAATCCGAAGCGCTCACCGCCGAAGCCGCTGCGCTCGGCATTGCCGGCATCAAGACGGTGGCCGGTTGCGGTGCGTCCTGGAACCGGTCCTCGCGCTGGGTCGCCGCCAGCAATGGCTTTTCCGCCTTCAAGACCGGCACGTCCACCAGCCTCGGCCTGGCCGCCGTGGCAGAGCGGGACGGTCATATGGAGCGCGACTATGACAGCTGGTCTGTCCGCTTCAAGAAGGACCGCCCGACCGCTGCCGAGATCGGCATCACGGCCGGCGAACGGACGATTTCGCGTCTTGGCGCGCGCAAGCTGAACACCCAGAAGGCGGCGGTTCTGTATGACCGGCGCGTTTCTGCGGGCCTGATCGGCGCCTTTCTCGGCGCGATCTCCGGCCCGTCCGTGGCGCGCGGCGTCAGCTTCCTGAAGGACCGGATGGGCGAGCAGGTGTTCGCCAAGGGCATTCACATCATCGACGATCCGTTCCGCCCGATGGGCATGGGCTCGCGCAGCCATGATGGCGAGGGCCTGCCGGTCCGCGAAACCCACCTCATTGACGACGGCCAGCTGACCAGTTGGTTGCTCAACTCGCCGTCGGCGCGCCAGCTGGGCATGGAGCCGAACGGCTTTTCCGCCCTCGGCTTTGGCGATCCGCCGGGCGTAACGACTTCGAACCTCTACTTGAAAGCCGGAGACAAGACCCCGGCCGAACTGGTCAGGGGCGCGGGCAAGGGCCTCCTGGTGACCGATATGTTCGGACCGTCGATCAATCCGAACAATGGCGACTATTCGGTCGGCGTGTCCGGCTTCTGGTTCGAGGATGGCGAGATTGCCTATCCGGTGTCGGAAGTCACGATCGCGGGCGATCTGCCCTCCATGTTTGCCCGGCTGATCCCGGCTTCGGATCTAGAGTTCCGGGGCACGCGGGACGCGCCGAGCATTCTCATCGAGGATATGAGTCTTGCGGGTAGCTGACCGCACCCTGTCGGAAGACATGAAAATCCTGCGTGAACTGGCACAGGAGGCGGGCAAGCTCGCACAATCCTTCATGCTGGGCGGGCAGACGGCCGAGACCTGGCACAAGACCGGCGGCAGCCCGGTGACCGAAGCCGATATGGCCGTGAACCAGCTCTGCTCGGACCGGCTGATGCGCTTTCGCCCCGAATATGGCTGGCTGTCGGAAGAGACGCTCGACAATCCTGATGCGCGCCAGAAGGATCGGTGCTGGGTCGTGGACCCGATTGACGGGACGCGCGCCTATATTCGCGGCGATCCGCACTGGTGCATTGGCCTTGCCATTGTCGAAGAGGGCGTCTCGGTGGGCGGGGTGCTGTATGCTCCGGAACTGGACGAATTCTACGAGGCGCATCGCGGGCAGGGCGCGTTCCTGAACGGTCAGGCGATCCGGGTCAGCGAATGTTCGAGCGAGGCAGGGTGTCGCCTGATCGCGGCGGAGACGATGCTGGAGCATCCGGGCTGGCCTGAGCCGTGGCCGCCGGTCACCCTCGCGCGGCCGAAACCCAACTCCACCCTGTTGCGGATGGCCTTTGTCGCGGCCGGAAAATGGGATGCCACGCTGGTGCTGGGCCAGAAGGCGGATTGGGACCTTGCCGCCGGGACGGTGCTGATCGAGGAAGCCGGTGGTGTCGCCACGACACATCGCGGCGAAAAACTCATATTCAACCGGGCAGTACCTGCACAAAGGAGCGTCATTGCTTCTGGAAACGCCCTGCATCCTCTGTTAGTGCGCAGGTCAGAATTTGTGGATATACCTGACCCACAGGAAAGGGCGCCGAAAATGGCGCCTGCAGAGACGACGGAGCCAGCCAAAATGGGCGATACTACCCGCGAGACCAAACAGCTTCTCCACATCGTATTCGGCGGCGAGCTGAAAGATGTGGCCGAAGTGGAATTCGAAGACCTGTCCAAGGTCGACTTTGTCGGCGCCTTCCCGAACTACAAGGACGCCTACGACGCCTGGAAAAATGCGGCCCACCGCACAGTGGACAATGCAGAAGTCCGCTATTTCATCCTGCACGCCCACAAGCTGCTGGACCCGGAAACGGGAGACCACCATCACGTCTGAGGTGGTGACACCCAGGGCCCCCAAGCAGAAGGGGAGCCTGAGGCGCCTGTTTGCAGCCTATTTCAGCCCGCATATCGGCTGGTTCGCCGCCGGTACGCTCATGGCCCTGCTGACCTCGCTCAGCGCCATGGGCTATTCGCTGGTGCTGAAGATGCTTGGGGACCGGCTGCAGGCAAGTTTCGGGGATGCGGCGGCAACGCCGGTTTCCGGGCCTGACTGGATCTGGTGGATCGGCGGCGCGATTGTCGCCCTGTCCTGCGCGCGGGCGCTCTCGCTCTACCTGATGACCCTGTTCAACAATACCGGCGTCCAGCGCGGCCTGGTCTCGGTCCAGTCCAGCCAGTTCGATTCCCTGACCGATGGCGATTATGCCCGTGTGGCGGCGGATGCGTCTGGCGACTTCGTTTCGCGCTTCATCAATGATGTGAACGCGATCCGCGATGCGGCGCTGCGCTTTGCCAACAATTTCACCAAGAGCACGATCACCGTGATCGGCATGTTCGGCGTGATGCTGGTCATCGACTGGCAGCTGACCCTGCTGTTGCTGGTCGCCTATCCGATTGCGTTCGGGCCGGTCATCGGCCTTGGCAACCGTATCCGCAAACGCTCCAAACAGGCCCAGAAACAGGTCGGGCAGGTCACGTCGCTCCTGTCGGAAGGCTTCCAGTCGGCGCGGGTCGTGAAGGCCTATGGGCTGGAGCCGTACCAGAAATCCCGCGCGCGGCAGGGATTTGTCGAGCGCTCCAAACTGTTCCTCAAAGTGCTGACCGACCGGGCGGCGGTGGACCCGATCCTCGAAGTGGCGGGCGGCGCGGCGCTGGCCGGCATTCTCGGCTTTGCGGCCTGGCGCATGTCGCAGGGCGCGATGACGCTTGGCGACCTGCTCGGCTTCATTGCGGCGCTGGGCATTGTCTCGCCGGAACTCAGGGCGCTCGGCACACTGAACGCCGTGGCACAGGAAGGCGGCGCGGCGGCTGATCGCGTGTTCGAGATTGTCGATGCGACGACCCATATTGCTGATGCTCCCGACGCCGAACGGCTGAGCCGGATCAGCGGGCAGGTCGAGTTTGACGGCGTGACCTTTGCCTATCCGGATGGCACGCGCGCGCTGAATGGCCTGTCCTTCATGGCGCAGCCGGGCGAGACGGTGGCAATCGTAGGCCCGTCGGGCGCGGGCAAGTCGACCGTCTTCAATCTGCTGATGCGCCTCTATGATGCCGAGACCGGCGAAGTGCGCGTCGATGGCAAGGATGTGCGCGGCGTTGTCGGGGATACGCTGCGTGCCAATATCGGCCTGGTGGCGCAGGATTCAGCCCTGTTCGACGACACGGTTCACAACAATATCGCGCTGGGGCGTCTCGGCGCGACCAATGCGGAGATCGAAGCGGCGGCCAAGGCGGCCAATGCGCATGATTTCATCACCGCCATGCCAGACGGCTACCAGTCGCCGGCAGGGGAGATGGGCCGCAACCTTTCCGGCGGCCAGCGCCAGCGGGTGGCCCTGGCCCGGGCGATCCTGCGCGGCGCACCGGTCCTGTTGCTGGACGAAGCCACGTCGGCCCTCGATGCCGAAAGCGAGGCCAAGGTACAGGCCGCGCTGGCGGAATTCTCCAAGGGCCGCACCACGCTGATCATTGCACACCGCCTGTCCACGGTCCGCGCGGCTGACCGCATCATCGTGATGGAAGATGGCCGCGCGGTGGAAGAGGGCACGCATGACGCGCTGATGGCCTCCAGTGGGGCCTACAAGCGCCTTGTCGAACTCCAGCTGAGCTAGGCGCGCTCCAGCACCAGCGACGCCTGTGAGGGCGCTTGGTGGGTCGATTACGTTTTCAGGAAGAGCGTGAGGTCAGATGTCCGGCAGGGGCAGGGGGCCGCTTTTGGTGAAACGTATGCCGCGCGGGGATTCGCCCGCAGCGCGTTGCATGATGTCCCGGCTTTCGCCGGGATGAGCGGATTGGAGATCGCCAAGAGCGATGCGGAAGGCTTTTGATGGCGTGAAGGCCAGCGGATCTTCAGGCGCTTGCGGGATTTCGTGAGGTGGGTGCCCGATCCATTTCAGATATACGGTGCCCTGACGATCAATGACCGTCATGAACGGTATGCCCCGGCCCTTCACCGCGCGCACATAAAGACGCCACGCCACCATCTGCAGCCAGATCCAGAACCGGTGGGGTTCCAGATCGGGCGGCAGCGGCGAAGCCAGGGGAGCGAGCAGGGTGTCCATGTGCCCAAGCGTGCCATGCGCGTCATGCGGTTGGATAGCGGATACAAAAAACCCCTGAACTGCGCGGCAGGTCAGGGGTCTTGAAAGATATGGGCCGGGGAGAGGCCGGAAGGTGTCCCCGTCTAGCCGAGGGCTTTTTCGATTTCGCGGGCTGCGGATTCGAACTGGTCGACGGCCGTGTCTTCAGCGAGCAGGCGCTTGGCAGCGGCCGTGGCAGCGTCTGCTGCGGCGCGGCGGACTTCCTCGGTGGCTTCCGCTTCTGCGCGGGTGATGCGGGCTTCAGCGAGGGCTTCACGGCGCGCGAGGCGGTCAGCAATATCCTTGCGGGCCTCTTTCATGATGCGCTTTGCGTCGTCCTTGGCCTGAGCGATCATCGCTTCGGCTTCCTTGTCGGCATCCTGCTGGCGGCGCTCAGCCAGGGCGAGGGCTTCAGCGGCCTGTTCGCGGAGGTTCTGGGCTTCGTCCAGCTCGTTGCGGATAGCGTTCGCGCGCTTGTCGAGGCCACCGGTGATCGCCTTCAGGGCGCCCATGCGCCACGCGATCAGAAGGAAGGTTGCGAAGGCCAGGAAGGCCGTGTGCGTGACCGGGTCGGTCAGCGAATACATGAAGCCGCCGATGAAGCCGCCGTCGCCATGCGACTCGGAAGCCGCAAAGGCAGGCGATGCGACCAGCGCAGCGAAGGCAAGGGCAGGGGCAAGACGAAGGGTCATCTGCATGTCTCTTAGTTCAGAGCCGTCGAAACGGCTTTCTTGAGGTCTGCCGCAGAGGCCTTGAGGCCGAAACGGGCGGTCATGGCGTCAGCCGCGTCCACAGCGATCTGTTCGACATTCTGCATGGCCGATGCGCGCAGGGCGGAGATCCGCTCTTCGGCAGCGTCCAGCTTCTTTTCGATCTCGGCATCGACGCGGGCGGTTTCAGCCGTCATTTCGGCGTCCACCTTTGCGGCTGCCTTGGCAGCTGTTTCGCGGGCTTTCCCCTTGGCCTGGGCAATGCGCAGTTCGAGCGCCTGCTGGGCTTCGGTGGCCTGCTCGTTCAGCTTGGCTGCCTGATCGAGGTCAGAGGCGATGCGGTCAGACCGTTTTTCGATCGTGTCCGACATCTTTGGCAGGATGAAGCGCGAGAGGGAGAAGTAGAGGGCCCCAAAAAGGATCGCGAGCCAGAACAACTGGCCCGGCATGTGCCACGCCTCGAAAGGCGGGAACGGGGGTGGCGCGTCATCGGCAAGATGATGGGCGGTTTCCGCAAGCAGGGCGAGCAGCATGTCAGGTCCTCGGGTGCAGCATCAGGCTGGATCGGGCCGGTGGTCTAGTGTCCCCCGGCCCGTTCTTGGCGTGTAAGTGGGTCTTAGACCACGAACAGGATCAGGACGGCCACGAGGAACGACAGGATGCCGAGTGCCTCTGCGAGGGCCATACCGATGAAGAGGTTACCGGTCTGCTGTGGTGCAGCGGACGGGTTGCGCATGGCAGCGTCGAGGAACGAGCTGAAGATGTTGCCCACACCAATAGCGGCACCGATCATGCCGAGGGTTGCGAGGCCAGCGCCTACATATTTGAGGCCGAGTGCGATATCGCCTTCCATGGTCGTCTCCTGTTTGGAATGCAAGGGTTTCAAGAATTTGCGGCCCGTGAAGCGTGTTCGTTAGGCTGCGTCAAGTTTTTTAGTGCGTTCCCGAAGGCCGCACTGGCGAAGAGTCCTTAGTGTGACGGGTGCAGGGCGTCGTTCAGGTAAACGCAGGTCAGGATTGCGAAAACATAGGCCTGAAGACCTGCCACAAGAAGCTCGAGCGCGTTGAGCGCAACCCCCATGCCGAAGGCCAGGATGCCAACCACGCCCATGAACACCGCGCCGGACAGGGCCGCGCCGATGAGTTGGGCTGCAAAGGTTGCAAACAGTTTCAGCATGATGTGGCCGGCCAGCATGTTGGCGAACAGACGCAGCGCCAGCGTGACCGGACGGGCCAGGAAGGAGATGATCTCGATCGGCACGAGGATCAGGTAGATCAGGAAGGGCGCGCCCGAAGGGGCGAACAGCTTGAAGAAGCTGAGGCCGTTCTTCCAGATACCGAAGCCGATGACGATGCCGATCACGAGCAGGGCCAGCGCGCCGGTCACGACCAGATGGCTGGTCGTGGTGAAGGCGTAGGGCACCATGCCGATCATGTTCGCAAAGAACACGAAGAAGAAGAGCGTGAAGACGAACGGGAAGAAGCGAAGACCCTCTTCACCGGCGGTCGAGCGGACCATGTCGGCGACGAAGCCATAGCCGATCTCGGCGATCGATTGCGTGCGGCCCGGCACCAGCGCCTTCTTGGAGGCGGCATAGCCGAAGAAGGCAATGCACAGCACCACGCCCAGCAGCATGAAGCCCGATGCGTTGGTGAAGGAAATGTCGATACTGCCGAGGCGCAGGTCCAGCCACTTCGTGACCTGGAACTGGTGGATCGGATCAATCGCGGTGTTTTGCAGAGCGAAGTTCATTCGTTCCCGGTCCCGTCTGTTGGAGCCTCAGGCTCCGATAAATTTCCTAGCGCCCGGGCATTCAGCTCCCGATAGGCGCGCATCATCGCTCGTATACCTGCTGCGAAGCCGAACGTCCCGACAATCAGCAGGCCCCAGGGCTTTGTTCCTGCGAATGCGTCGATCCAGAAACCGATCAGGCCCCCGACAAAGATGCAGGCGACGAATTCCGCGCCATATCGCAGGGCGTAGGCCCCAGCCGAAAGACTTCCATCATCAGCATCCAGCTTGCGCTTTGCCGCATCCTTTGCCGCTCTGGCCGCCTGAGCCTGGGCGATACGTTCACCGAGGTCGTTCGGGCCTTCACTGGACATGATTTGCTAAGCTTCGCGCGTGCGAATCCCTTCTGATGGGGTGCCCCCCGGATTTCGGCGCAAACTATGGATTGGGCGCGGGCAAGTCAACCGCGATTGCAGAAAGCTAGAGACCTGATTCTATTGGATTTCTATTGGGCAGGTGTGCGCTACTCCGCCGCAACAAGCTCTTCGGCTGCCTGCAGGTCCACAGAAACCAGCTTGGAAACGCCTTTTTCCCGCATGGTGACGCCGAAAAGACGGTCCATCCGGCTCATCGTGACCGGATTGTGGGTGATTACCACGAAGCGGGTGTCGGTGCGCTGGCGCATTTCGTTGAGCATGTTGCAGAACCGGTCGACATTGGCATCATCCAGCGGGGCGTCCACCTCGTCCAGAACGCAGATCGGGGCCGGGCGCGACAGGAAGACCGCGAAGATCAGGGCTGCGGCCGTCAGGGCCTGCTCCCCGCCGGACATCAGGTTCAGCGTGCCGAGCTTCTTGCCGGGCGGCTGGGCCATGATTTCGAGACCGGCCTGCAGCGGATCATCGGCATCGACCAGGCGCAGCTCGGCCTGGCCGCCGCGGAACAGGGCGGTGAACAGCGCCTTGAAGTGTTCGTTGACCTGCTCGAATGCCTTCAGCAGGCGCTCGCGGCCTTCGGCGTTCAGGGCATCGACGCCCTGGCGCAGCTTGGCGATGGCGGCGACGAGGTCTTCCTTTTCGGTGACCTGCGAGCCGAGCCGCTCTTCGAGTTCTTCAGCTTCTTCCTCGGCATTCATGTTCACGCCGCCCAGCTGGTCGCGGGAGCGGCGGAGCTCGTCCGCGCGGCGCTCGGCATCGCGAGGGGTGAACTCGCCCATCGTCTCTTCTTCGAGGCCCGCTTCGGCGATGGCCAGCAGGCCTTCCGGTGTGCGCTGGAAATTGTTGCGGGCGATCTCGACCGATTCTTCGAGCCGGCCTTCGGCGTTTTCGAGCTTCACCGTCCAGCCGGCAAGGTTCTCGCGGGCTTCGGACGCGGCATTGGCAGCGGCGCGGGCAGCCTGTTCGGCCTCGCGGATCGCTGCTTCCTTCTCCGCGAGCTGGTCGGCCACGCGCTTGCGTTCGGCTTCGAGCGATTCGACTTCGTTGCTGCGAGTCTCGATCTCACCGGCCAGCTGTTCCGGGCGGGCCTTGGCGGCGAGCGCATCGGCAGCCGTGGTCCGGCGGCGTTCGATCAGGCGGGCGACACGTTCCTCGGTCGCGGTGATGCGGCCGGACCATGTCTTGATGTCACGTTCGAGGCCGTCGCGGCGGGCAGCAGCCTGTTCGCGGCCTCGTGTGATGTCGGTCAGGCGGCCACGCGCTTCGATCTCGGCGGTGCGGGCCTCGGCCACCATGGTGCGCGCTTCGGCGAGGCGCGTTTCGAGGGCGGCTTCATCCTCGGCCGGGCCGTCCGGGGCGATCATGGCAAGCGTCTCGTTGACGATGGCAAGGTCGGCCTCGGCGCGGGTCAGGGCTTCGCCGCTGGTGTCGCGTTTCATGGCGGCGCGTTCGGAGGCTTGCGCTTCCTGGGACACGCGGTTGCGGGCCTCGCTGAGGGCGCGCTGGGCCGGGGCGATGGCCTGTCGCAAATCGCGCAGTTTTGTTTCGGCAGACTGGCGCGCCTCACGGGCGGTCACGAGGTCAGCTTCGCCCGTCTCATAGGTGGCGGTCAGCGCGGGCAGTTCCGCTTCGGCCGCTTCAAGGCGGGCCTGTTGTTCAAGGCGGGCCGCAGCGCTGGCAGGCGCGTCCGGGGTGCGGATATAGCCATCCCAGCGCCAGAGATGGCCTTCGACGGAGACGAGCCTCTGGCCAGGCTGGAGCTGGCCCATCAGGCGTTCGCCATCGGCCACGTCCACCACGCCGCATTGGGCAAGCCGTGCAGCAAGTTCGCCGGGCGCTTCGGTGACGTCCGTCAGCGGACGGGCGCCCTGCGGCAGGGATTGCGAGGCAAGTGAGGCTCCGCCCCAATACATCGCGGCGGACCGGTCGGTCGGGGCTTCGATATCGTCGCCCAGGGCGGCGGCGATGGCCTTCTCGAAGCCATCCTGTGTGCGGATGCGTTCGACGACTGGCGGGGCCTTCGGGCCTTCGGCCTTGCGGAGCAATTTGTGCAAGCCGGCGATCTCGGCTTCCAGCGCGCGGACATCCTGCTGCGCGCTGTCGCGCGGAGTCTGTGCAGCGGTTTCGGCTTCGCGGGTCGTGTTGAGAGTGGCCTCGGCGGCGTCGACCGCGCGCTCGGCCTGTTGCAGGGCGGCTTCCGCCTCCTGCTCGGCGGTCCTGGCGTCCTTCAGCCGGCCAACCAGCGTGACCGCATCCTCGATGCGGGACATCTCGCCTTTCAGACGATCAATCTCGGAGGTGAGCTGGGACTGGCGGCGGCGCTGGGCAGAGGCGTTCTCCTCAGAGGCGCGGCGCTGGGCGCGGACCTGTGACAGGCGTTCCTGCGCTTCGTCGGCGGATTTCTCGGCAGCCGCGAGTCGCGTGCGGGCATCTTCCAGCGCGCGGCGGGTCTCGGCTTCGATCTCTTCGTTCCGGGCCTCGTCGAGGACCGGCAGCGAGGACAGTTCGAATCGTGCATGGGCCAGCGCGTCTTCGGCTTCGAGTTTCTGGTCCTGCTCGCGCTCGATGTCTTCCATCAGGCGGGTCGCTTCAGCGTCGAGGCGTTCATGCGTCTCGGCGGCGACCTTGCGCTCGGTTTCGAGCCGCGCCAGCGTGATACGGGCCTGACCAAGCTTGGCGGCGGCGACGCTTTCAGCCTCGCGCAGGGGATTGAGCCCTTCGCCAGCTTCGATGCGCTGGCGTTCGCAGACAGCATCTTCGCGCGTCTTTTCCTCGACCGCGCGGCGGGCCTCTTCGAGCTGGCTGCGGGCCGTGTCGCAGGCGAGCTTGGCTTCGTGCCAGCGCAGATGCGCGATCAGGGCGTCGAGTGCGTGGATCTCTTCCGACAGGCTCTTGTACTTGCGGGCCTTGGCGGCCTGGCGCTTCAGGCTGGCCAGCTGGCGTTCGACCTCGGCGGAGACTTCCGACAGGCGTTCGAGATTGGTCTCGGCGCCGTTCAGCTTCAACTCGGCCTCGTGTCGGCGGGAGTTCAGGCCCGCAATACCCGCGGCCTCTTCGAGGATGCGGCGTCGGTTCTGCGGCTTGGAGCCGATCAGTTCGGAGATCTGGCCCTGGCGTACAAGGGCCGGGGAGTTTGCGCCGGTCGAGGCATCCGCGAACAGGAGCTGGATGTCCTTGCCGCGCACGGTCCGGCCATTCAGCTTGTAGGTGGAGCCTGCGCCGCGCTTCAGGCGGCGGATGACTTCCAGCGTGTCGGAGGCGTTGAATTCCGGCGGCGCGGTACGCTTGGAATTGTCCAGTACGAGCGTGACTTCAGCGGTCTCGCGTGCCGGGCGGCCATCCGCGCCGGAGAAGATGAGATCGTCCATCTCCCCGCCGCGCATGGCGCGCGCGGAACTCGCGCCCATCGCCCAGCGCAGGGCTTCGAGCAAATTGGACTTGCCGCAGCCATTCGGGCCGACGATCCCGGTCAGGCCGGGTTCGATCGGCACATCCTGAGGGTCCACGAAGGATTTGAAGCCAGCAATACGGAGTTCGGTTATCTTCATACTGGCTCCCTCATCTCCCTACTCGTCCGTGGAGACGCCTGCGGCTTCGAGCGCAGCGTCCAGCGCGGCTTTCACCTTGTCAGCCGAGTTCATGTTGGCGAACTGGTGCACGTCGCCATTGATAATGAAAGTCGGCGTGCCGGTGACACCGAATTTTTCGGACGTCTGGTAATTGTCGGCCATTTGCTGGCGCAGGTCGCGATTGTTCATGCAGGCATCGAAGTCGGCTTCGGTCTCGATACCATGACGCTGGCCGATGGTCTGAAGCATGGCTTTCAGGACGCCATTCTGGGCGGATTCAACGATGCCGGACTGGTATTCGAACAACTCGTCCAGCACGGCGAAATAATTGTCTTCCCCGGCGCACATGGCGACCAGGTAGGCCGGCACGTCGGGTGCGTGCAGCGGGTATTCGCGGAAGACCAGCTTCACCTTGCCGGTATCGATATAGTCCGACTGGACAACCGGTTGGATATCGTCATGCCAGTATTTGCAGGCCGGGCAGGTCGGGGATGCGTATTCGATCAGCGTGACGGGCGCGTCGGCCGCGCCTTTGACATGGCCGAGCTCGCTGCCCGCAGTCACGGCGCCATCGCCTGCAGGCGTCGTGTCCGCGCCCGTGTCACCACAGGCGGCCAGGGCCAGCGCCGAAATCGCTGCAAGCGCAGTGCGTCGTGAGAAGAAATTCATGGTCATAACCTTCGCGTTAAGGATTGAGTCGGTTTGGTTGCCAATTCATTAACTGCAACCACCCCTTCTGTTAACTATTCTGCCTGTCCTGCAGGCGAATCGGGCAGGGCGGCAAGCTCGCCGTCGAGATAGGCGGCGAACGCATCGGCCGAGTTGAAATCGTCGTCGACGTATTTTTCCTCGCCATTGATGACGAGGGTCGGCGTGCCGTGCAGCTCATATTCATTGGCGCTTTCCTGCACTTCGATCATGTCGAGCCGGATGCTCATATCGGCGTAGCAGGCATTGAAGGCGTCGACATCGGTGATGCCATAGGGGGCGCCGATCTCCACGAATGTGTCGAGGAGCGTGCCCACCTGCGCCGATTTGATGATTTCAGGCTGATGTTCGAACATGGCATCGGTCGCCTCGAAGAATTTGTCCTCACCGGCGCAGCGCGCCATTGCGACGAGCGCGGTGTCGACGTCATTGCGCAGGACTTCGCGGAAGATGAAGCGGACCTTGCCGGTCTCGACATAATCGGCCTCGATGCGCGGCAGGATCTTGTCGTGGAAGTATTTGCACCCGCCACAGGTCAGCGAGCCATATTCGATCAGCGTCAGCGGTGCATCCTTCGAGCCCTTCGCGTGACCGACCGAGAGGTCTTCGGCGAGGGCGGGCATCGCCAGCAAGGCGGCGGCCAGAGTGGCACTCAGGAGGGATTTCAGCATGTCGGGGCTCCTTGCGGGTAGCGCGGGGATCAGAATGGCAGGTCGCCGTCCCTGGCAGGCTGGGCCGGGCGCGGCGTGTCCTCTGCGGTTAGCATGGCCTCTCCGAGCGCAACAATTGCGGCGCGCAGCTTGTCGTCCTGGATCGTGGCGGCGGAGTCTTGCAGCTCCTTGCGCTCTTTCAGCGTCAGGGGGCGGGTCTTGCGGCGCAGTGCCTTGGGCGGTTCGGTGCCAAGCGAGCCCTGCTTGATCTTGATGGCGGTGATGTCGCCGCCGGCAGAGACAGAGACGCGCTGGCGCAGCGTTTCGGACTGGTGCTGGACCATCGGGGCCGCCTGCGGCACGACGAGCAGGGTCAGCACGCGGCCATCCTTGCCGCCGCTGAGGCGTTCCGGGCGGCAATATTTGTAGAGCTGCTCGCCAGCGATCTCGCGCCAGCGCTGGCGCAGCACCTGAATCGGGGGAAGCTTCTTCGCGCCGGATTTGCGGCCGACGCGCTCGGCTGACAGGCCGATCTGGCGCATGTTGGAATAGGTGCGCGTCGCCCGCTGGTAGCGCAGCCGCACCCTGGCGCGGGCTTCCTCTATGGGATCAAGGGTTGATCTCGTGACCATTCATACGAGATTGCACGGCTTTCGGGCGAGGAAAAGGCATGGCACCGGCAAAGCACAGAGATTTGAACAGCCTGCCGGGTAAATTGCTGCCCTGGTTCGAACGGCATGCACGTGACCTGCCCTGGCGCACGCTGCCGGCGGACCGGGCCGTGGGCGAACGGCCGGACCCGTACCGCGTCTGGCTGTGCGAGATCATGATGCAGCAGACGACCATACCGCACGGCACGCCATACTTTCACACCTTCCTGACGCGCTGGCCTACGGTCGAGGCGCTGGCAGCGGCGAAGGATGAAGAGGTGATGAGCGCGTGGGCCGGGCTGGGCTATTATGCGCGGGCGCGGAATTTGCTGAAATGTGCGCGGGAGGTGGCCGCCCGAGGCGGGTTCCCGGAGACCGAGGCGGAGCTGCGCAAGCTGCCGGGGATTGGGCCATATACGGCGGGGGCGATCGCGGCGATTGCGTTTGACCAGAAAGCGGCTGCGGTGGACGGCAATGTCGACCGCGTGTTCGCGCGGCTGCTGGCGCTGAAGGGCGAATGGGCGGCGGAGAAGAAAGTGATTGCCGAGACGGTGCGTGCGCTGGTGCCGGACGACCGGCCGGGCGAGTTTGCCGAAGCGCTGATGGACCTCGGCGCGACGGTGTGCACGCCGACCAGGCCGAACTGCCTGATCTGCCCGCTGTCTGACCTGTGCGCGGCGCGGGAAGAGGGCGAGCCGGAGCGCTATCCGATCAAGCCGGCGAAAGTGGCCAAGCCTGTGCGGCATGGCATTGCCTATGTGCTGGTCGTGAAGGGCGAGGCGTTGCTGGTGCGGCGGCCGGACAAGGGCCTGCTCGGCGGCATGCTGGCCGTACCGACCGGGGCCTGGGTCGAGGGTGACTTTCCGGAGGCGCACGCGCCCGCCAGGGCCGCCTGGGAAGCGGTCGGGGAAGTGCGTCATGTCTTCACGCATTTTGCACTCAGGTTCCGGGTCATGCGGGCCACCATGCCCCGCAAGCCGAATATCGAGGGCGGGATTTGGGTCAAACTCGAGGAGGTCGAGGGCCTGCCCAGCGTGTTTGCGAAGGCGTTCCGACTGGCGGTCGCGTAAATTTCGTTATCGCTAACACTGGACAAATTCGGCGCCTTCGGGAAAGCTCCCGCCAAAATATCAAAGGGCGGAGTAGCACATGTTTACCAGCAGGATGATGATGGCGTGCGGGGCATTGGCCCTGCTTGGACCGGGCGCGATGGCCGAGGCGCCGAAGCTCGCAAGCGTATTTACCGACCATATGGTGATCCAGCGCGATGCGCCGGTGCGCCTGTTCGGCACGGCGGACCCCGGCGCGGAATTCATGGTGTCGCTGGACACAGCCGCCACGCCGGTTCGCGCCGGACGGGACGGGCGCTGGTGGACCGAGTTCCCGGCGCTTCCCGCTGGTGGGCCGCATCAGGTTGCCCTGTCTGTCGAAGGCGAGACCGTGCAGGCGGTCGAGGATGTGCTGGCGGGCGATGTCTTCCTCTGCTCCGGCCAGTCCAACATGGAATACCCGCTGTCGCGCGTGACCTATGCCGAGCGGCAAGTCGCTGCGGCGGATCATCCGAACATCCGCCTGTTGCAGGTGGAGAAAGGGCTGTCGCTTGATCCGAATACGGACCTGCCGGGGGAGAGCGCCTGGGCCGTGACGACACCCGAGACCGCGGCGGAATTCTCGGCGGTCTGCTATTATAGCGGACGTGCCATCTCCGAAGCGTATGGCATTCCCGTTGGCCTGATCAATTCCAGCTGGGGCGGCTCGCGCATCGAGCCCTGGATCAAAGGCGAGCTCATTGGCGCTGTGCCGGACTATGCCGAGGATGTCGCGCTGCTGGAGATGTACAAGACCGATCGCGGCGCAGCGGCGAAAGCCTATTCCGAAAGCTGGCAGCAGGGCTGGCTTAATGATCCGGCGACCGGTGGCTCCGCGCCGTGGGAAAACCCTGAGGCCGGGGACTGGACGCCCGTGCCGGGCATGCTGCGCGACTGGCGCGAATGGGGCGACCCGGAGTTGACCGATCATCTCGGCATGGTCTGGCACAAGCTGAGCTTCACACTGACCGCTCAGCAGGCGGAGCAAGCGGCAACCATCCATATCGGCGCGATCGACGACACCGACATGACCTGGCTGAATGGGACGGCCATTGGCACCACATTCGATTGGGGCGGGATGCGCGCCTATGAGGTGCCGGCGAACCTGCTGAAGGCGGGCGAGAACACGCTCCTCGTCAACGTGCACAATGATTATGGTGCAGGCGGCATGACGGGGCCGGATCCGGAACTGCGCGTGGAGTTCGAAAACGGCACCGACGTTTCGCTGGCCGAGGGCTGGGTGTATCGCAAGGTGCCGTCGGACGTCGTCACACCCCGACCCGCGCCCTGGTTCACCATCAAGGGCTATACCATGCTGCACAATGCCATGATCGCGCCTCTGGATGGCCTGCGCCTGAAGGGCTCGATCTGGTATCAGGGCGAGGGGAATGCCCGAGAGGGCGCGGCCTATAAGGACCTGCTGGACATGCTGGTGCAGGATTGGCGCGCGAAGTTCGGCGAGGGCCTGCCGGTTACCGTCGTGCAGCTGCCGCGCTATGGTGCGCTGCCCACCGAGGCGGGCAAGCCCGGCTGGGGCGTGATCCGGGAATCCATGCGCCGCGTTGCGGACGAGGATGATGGCGTCGGCCTCGCCGTGACCATCGATATGGGCGACCCGGTGGACATCCATCCGCCGAACAAGCTGGCTGTGGCCGAGCGGGTCGTGCGCGTGATGAAGGCGCTGGTGTATGGCGAAGAAGATGCGGCGGCGTCCGGGCCGGTGGCTGCAAGCGCCACACGGGAAGGCGATACGATCCGCATCGTATTTGAGGGCGTGGAGGACGGTCTCGTAACTGTCAGTTCAGATACCGTCTTCGGCATGGAGCTATGCGATGCGGACGCGTGCCGCTACGCCTCGGCAGCGCTGGACGGCGACGCGGTGGTCATAGAAACCGGCGACGAGCCCGTCTCACAAATCCGCTACTGCCAGGGCAATTCACCCCTGTGCAACCTGTTCGATGGAAACCGCCTGCCGGCCGGTCCGTTCTGGATCGACGTGGACTAGCGCAGCTCTCTATTCCGCAGGCACCATTTCCGGCGTGTCCGTACGCACGGCGCGGCGCAGCACGTCGCCATAGCCATGCGAGATGCAGTCATACTCGTCATAATAGCCGCGCGTTGAGAGCAGCGTGTGGAGCCGCTTCAGATTGTAAGGCGGGATGCTGGCGAACATGTGGTGTTCGAGATGATAGTTCACATCATTCGGGGCGATCAGCACGCGCTGCCACAAGGGCGCGACCGTGGTGCCGGTATTGAGGCGGGGTTCGAGGCTGCTGCGATCCTTGGAGGTGCCGTGCTCGCCAATCTGGCGCAGGCGCACGATGGCCGGATAGACGAAGAGTTCCGCCGCCCACCACATGAGATAGGCCCAAGGCGCGCCGACCGCTGTCAGCGTCGCGAGCAAGGCGACATGGAAGGTGAGCCACGGCCAGTTGCGCGACAGCTTGAAGCTGCGGATCTTGCGCATCGTGTCCCGGAAGCCGGTCTGGCCGGTCAGGTCCCGCACGAATTTGCGGCGCAGGCTGTCCTTGGCCACGGGATAATTCTTGACGAAGATAATATCCGGATCATCCGGTGTTCCGGCATGTTTGTGGTGCTTGAGATGGTAGGTACGATAGGCGGGCAGGGAAATGTTCATCGGCGCGCCAGCAATCCAGTGACCGACAAATTCGTCCACCTTCGGGCTCTTGAACAGGGCGTGGTGAGCGCAATCATGATTGATGATGCCGAGGCCGAGCTGGCGGCCGCCCAGAATGAGAATGCCGGCCGCGATGGTCAGCGGATTGGTCCAGAGGATGGCGACGGCAAACGCCGCGACGATCAGGCCCCAGTTCCAGGCCACCGTGGCGAAGGCGCGAAGGTCTGACTTCTTCCGCAATTCGCGAAGTTCTTCTTTTGTGACGGCTTCTGATAGCTTCATCGTCGTGGACATGGCAGGGCTCCCATCCTGTGCTTTAATAGATTATTACAGTAATTAGCAGTATGAGTCAATTCGTGTATTATTATAATCCCCTCGACCCTCAGGACGTGTCCGCACGGGCGCTGGTCCTGTCGCTGATGAGCAGCACGGATGCCTCGCCGCAGGCGATTGGCCGTCTCATCAATGCGGCGGCGCTGTTCGGGATCGAGGCATCGACCCTGCGCGTGGCGGTGACGCGGCTGATGAAGGATGGCCTGCTGGAGAGCCCGGAACGCGGCGTCTACAGTCCGGGGCCAAAGGCGCAGGCGCTGATGCGGCGGGTCCAGCAATGGGAACATGTGGCCGAGCGGATGGTGGACTGGAACGGGGACTGGCTGGTCGCCCTGACCAAGCATCTCGGCCGCAGCGACCGCAAGCAATTGCGCGCCAGGGAACGGGCGCTGGCCCTGTTCGGCTACCAGCAGACAGAGGAAGGCTTCTGGGTGCGGCCGGCAAATCTGTCGGGCAATCTCGACAGGCATCGTGCGGATTTGACAGATATCGGCGCGGATGAGGATATCATCCTGATGCGGGCCGGCGAGATTGCGATGGCCGGGCCACAGGACTGGGCGAGTCTCTGGTCCCCGAAAGCCCTGTCACGGTCCTATGCGCAGGCGATCAAGAAGATGGAACAGAGCCTGGACCGGCTCGCGACCCGCAGCATGGATGACGCCGCCCGCGAGACATTGCTGATCGGGCAACCGGTGATCCGGGCAATCAATTTCGACCCGCTGCTGCCGCCGGAGCTGGGCGACCAGGACGGGTTCCTGCGGATGGCGGAGAAGATGCGGGCGTACAACAAGGTCGGCCAGGCCTGTTGGCGCGCCTATCATGCATCCCTGGAAGAAACGGCGCAGGACTGATCCCGCGCCGCCTTCATTTGCATGTTTTGAAGGAGCCTAGTTGAGGCCCATTTCCTCGCGGTACCGGCGGCGAAGCAGGTCGATCGGCGCGAGGTTCCGTTTCGGGTCCTCATAGTGCCAATAGGTCCAGCCATTGCAGGCGGGGGCCTGTTGGACATGGGCGCCGAGCCGGTGAATCGAGCCGGTGGACGTGCCGGTGGTCAGCGAGCCGTCGACACGGATGCGGGCCTGGTAGCGACGCTGTGGACTGAACAGGCGGTCGCCCGGCTTCAGCCAGCCGTTTTCCAGCAGGGCGCCGAACGGGACGCGCGGCAGGGATTTCTTGCTGCGCTCGGTTTCCAGCACGGCGCCTTCGATGGGCTCGATAGCCTTCAGGCGGGCGCGGGAAAGGCGGGCATAGGTTTCGTCACGCTCGATGCCGATGTAATTGCGGCCGAGGCGCTTGGCGGCGGCGGCCGTCGTACCGGTGCCGGAGAACGGGTCGAGCACCGTGTCGCCCGGATTGGTCGTGGCCAGCAGGACGCGCTGCAGCAGGCTTTCCGGTTTCTGTGTCGGATGCGCTTTCTTGCCGTCTTCATCCTTCAGGCGCTCGCCGCCCGTGCAGAGCGGGATCATCCAGTCGGAGCGCATCTGCTTGTCGTCATTGAAGACTTTCAGCGCGTCGTAATTGAAGGTGCATTTGGACTGTTCGGACTTGCCGGCCCAGATCAGGGTCTCGTGGGCGTTCTGGAAGCGGGTGCCCTTGAAGTTCGGCATCGGGTTCGATTTGAGCCAGATGACGTCATTCTGGATCCAGAAGCCCTGATCCTGCAGGATCGCGCCGACGCGGAAGATGTTGTGATACGAGCCGATTACCCAGATTGCGCCGTCATCCTTCAGGACGCGGCGGCATTCTTCCAGCCATTGGTGGCAGAAGAGGTCATAGGCGTCGAAGCTGTCGAACTTGTCCCAATCATCATCCACGCCGTCGACCACGGACTGGTCCGGACGGGTCAGGCCGCCGCCAAGCTGGAGATTGTACGGCGGATCGGCAAAGACGAGATCAACCGACCGGTCCGGAAGGCGGGACAGGATGTCGATGCAATCGCCCTGCATGATCACGTTTCTCTGTAATTCCATTGGTTCAGCCCCGCTTGCGCTATGTGTCGTATCGAAGCGCGAATCAGTGCCGGACGCCGGTTTCTGAATCCCTAATTATTGCGCATCCGAATCAGCCCCGGTTCATTTCGGAGTCGAAACTATCAACAGATTTTCCTTGTGGATAGTCCTGTGGATAAAATCGGGGAAAGCCTGTGAGTTCAGCGTGACTGGCGGCGGAGCAGGCCTGCGGATGCCCTCGGTCTGTCCCGCTTGCTGACGCCCTGCCTGTACGGGCGGGCACAGCAGGCGGGCTGCAATGGCCGGGAAATTTATGAAGGCTGCTGTGTTTTGCGCGTTCAGCAGGCCGCTTGGGGCCGGGAACGTGAGGACGCCGGAGCCTAGACGTCCAGACGAAACTGGCCGTTCTGCTCTTCAATGACGCGGAAGAGGTTTGTCCGCAGCGGGTCTCTTCGCTGGTTCATGCCGAGCCGGGCGGTGGCCCGGCCGAAACGCCGCGAGATCAGATCAGCCACCGGCCCGCCGCCGCGCATCCGTTCGTGCCAATTGGCATCGTAATCCTTGCCGCCGCGCATGTCCCGGATGTGGTTGATGATCCGCGCGGCCCTGTCGGGCACATGCTGGACCAGCCATTCATGGAACAGGTCCTTGATCTCATAAGGCAGGCGCAACATCACATAGCCCGCGCGTGTCGCGCCATGATCGGCGGCGGCGTCCAGCAGGCTTTCGATCTCATGATCGTTCAGGCCTGGAATGATCGGCGCGGTCATGACCGTGACTTCGATCCCGGCTTCGCTCAGCGCCCGGATCGTGTCCAGTCGGCGCTGGGGTGTGGCGGCCCGCGGCTCCATCTTGCGGGCGAGGGTGCGGTCAAGCGTGGTCAGCGAGATACCGACCCGCGCGAGGCCTGCCTCGGCCATCGGGGCGATCAGGTCGATGTCGCGCTGGATCAGGGCGGACTTGGTGAGGAGGCTGACCGGATGGCGATAGTCGGACAGGACTTCAAGAAGGCTGCGGGTCAGGCGCATCTCGCGTTCGACCGGCTGGTAGGCGTCCGTGTTCATTCCGAGCGCGATGACGCGGGGCAGATAGCTGGGCTTCGAAAGCTCCCGCTTCAGCAGCTCGACGGCATTGTCCTTGAAGAAGAGCTTGCTTTCGAAATCGAGCCCAGCCGACAGGCCGCCCCAGGCATGGGTCGGGCGGGCAAAACAATAGATACAGCCATGTTCACAGCCCCGATACGGGTTCACCGTGCGGTCAAATGATATGTCAGGCGACTTGTTGAAGGTGATGATCGTGCGCGCCGTATCCTTCAACAGGGTCGTTTCCAGGCGTCCGGCATCATCCTCGATCGTGCCCCATCCATCATCGAAGGCGTAGCGTGTCTCGGCTTCGAAGCGGCCGGTCTGGTTCGAGACGGCGCCACGTCCGCGCTGCTGGAAGCGTTCCTCGGCCTGCCGGGTGTCGATCAGATTGACCCGGCCGCTGGGAGAGAGTTTCTGTTCTGTCCTCATGACCTGAACAGGCCACAAGCATAAGAACAAATCAAGAACATAAATCGGCGGGCTTGCCGGAAACCTGTGAAATCAGATGCCCTTCAGGGAGGTGAAGTTTTCCAGGATCTGGCGGACACGGCCCGGCATCTGGCGGTCCAGCACGTCCTGAACGTCGTTCATCTTGTCGTAGTCCCGATGGCCTGCCAGGGCCATCGTCTTGCGTCCGGCCATGTGCCAGCCCGAAAAGATACGGATTTCGGCTGCCTCGGCCAGCACGGTCGTGACCGAGACGTGGCGTGTATCCAGCAGGATGCGGTTGTAGACGTTCTCGACATGCGCCCGCGTCCCTTCGAGTACCTGCAGGAAGTTCAGGCCATTATAGACCAGTACACCTGTAAGGTTTTGGGGTTCATTGTTGCGGACCGCCGTCTCGACGATGTCGTCTATGTCGGCAGCCGTGAGCGCGTCAGACGCAGTGCTGATATAAATCAGTCGGTACATTAGGTGTCCTGTCGTCTGGAATCCGGAAGCCGGGAGTCATCTTGGACACTGCTTTGGAGTTTGCTTCCATAACATGGGTCAAGTTAACAGCGTTTGTTTCGGCTCCATCGCTTCCAGTCATTTTTGTCGTCTATATCCTGCAGTGTTTGCAGCAGCGACAGCCGGGCTGACGAGGGCAGGTTTGCCCGCACATCTGCCAGCGCATGAGGCCCGGACCAGCGCACATTGTCGAACAGGGACGGCAAGCCCGGATGCTTGTTCACACCGAACAGCCAGAACCCGCCATCCTCGGCCGGGCCGAAGACGGCATCATGGCGTCGCAGGGCGCGCACAGCGTGGCGGAGATGTGCGATGGACATGTCTGGCGCGTCCGTGCCGATGAACAGGACCGGCCCGTTGGGCGAGTCGGCAAGCCCCTTGCCGAGCCGTTCGGTCAGCGTGCCGGGGCCCTGACTGAACCGGGGCAGGACCGGGGGCCAGATTCCTCCCAGTGTTTCATCCAGTGCGCGGTCAGGCGCGAGATAGAGCGCGGCATCGAGGCCGCTGCCGCGTACGGCGCGCATGGTACGGGCGAGCGTGAAATGTGCGATGCGGCGGGCTTCGGTCTGGCCCATGCCGGCCGCAAGCCGTGTCTTGGCGAGGCCCATGCGGGGCGGCTTGGCGAAGATCAGAAGCCGGGCACGCCGCATCAGCGATACACCTTGGCGAGGGTCTCGGGGCTCGCGCCCATCAGGAAGCGGGTCAGCAGCCACGCATTACTCCAGGCCCGCTTGCGCCAGCCATCGCGCTCATATTTCTCGGCGGAGGTGCGCGCTTCGGCGCTCAGGAGGACGAGCCGCTTCTTGCCGAGGGCGCGTGCGATCATGACGTCTTCCATCAGGGCCACGTCGGCGAAGCCGCCCACCGCATCGTAGAGTTTGCGGGAGATCAGCAGGCCCTGATCGCCATAGGGCAGGCCGAGAATCCGCGCGCGGCGATTGGCGCGGGCCTCCAGCCAGCGCGCCGCTCGGTCGTCGGAGCGGTATTTCAGCGTGAAGGCCGCAGCGGTTTCTGCGCGTCGCTCCATGTGGTGGGCGGCGCGTTCGGCCCAGTCTGGCGACAGCATCGTGTCGGCATGCAGGAAGAGCAGCCAGTCGCCCCGCGCGGCATCCGCCCCGGCCGCGAGCTGGGCGCCGCGCCCTTTCGCGTCGGTCAGGAAGGTTGCGCCCGTGTCACCGGCCATGCGCGGCGTCGCATCCTCCGAGCCACCATCGGACACGATGACTTCGCGGATCAGGCCCAGCTCCAGCCCCGGCATCAGCGCCTGCAGGCAATCCGGCAGGTCCCCGGCGGCATTCAGTGTGGGGATGATGATGGAAAGCGGCGCGGGCATGAAAACTCCCTATCAGGCAATCGTATGGGGCGGAACCGGGCAGGGGTTAACGCGTTTGAGAGGGACAAGACAAAGGATCCCTCACATGCCCTCGATTTATGAAACCCTGAAGAAAGATCATGACACTCATCGCGACCTGTTGGCCCAGCTGGCAGAGACGGAAGGCGACTCCACCAAGCGCCGAGAACTCTGGAAGGAGTTCTATTATGATGTGGGCGGGCATGCCGCCGCCGAGGAAGAGACCTTTTACAGCCCGCTGATGGAAGGCGAGGAGGGCCAGCCCAAGGGTCGCCACTCAGTCGCCGAGCACAAGGAGCTGGACGACATCATCCAGGAACTGGACGAGATGGACAAGAGTTCCCCCGGCTGGCTGACGCGCTTCAAGACGCTGCGCCATGATTACGAGCACCATATCGATGAGGAAGAGACAGAAATCTTCCCGGTCGCCAAGGATGTCATCGGCCCGGATGAAGACGGCTCGATTGGCGAAGCCTTCCTTGAGCGCAAGGGGCGCGAAATGGAGCTGGTCGATGAAAAGGCCGAGGAAGCCTTGGAGGAGTAATCTTTCCGGCTGACCTTTAGCTGCCCAATTCTCCCAGACGCTGTTCCACCAGCAACAAGTCCCGCCATGCGCGGGACTTGTCTTGTGGACGGCGTAATAGATAGGCGGGGTGCAAGATCGGGATCAGCGGTGCGCTGAAACCGCCAGCCGTCTTGAACACATGCTCGGTGCCGCGCAGGCGCATGATGCCGTCGGAACTGTCGAGCAGGGATTTGGCCGGTACGCCGCCTGCGGCCACGATCACTTTCGGCGCAACCAGTTCCACCATCCGGTCCACGAAGGGACGGCATATGGCCAGCTCCTCCGGCTCCGGATTGCGGTTTCCGGGCGGGCGCCAGTAATTCACATTGGTGATGAAAGCGTTTTCCTTGCGGTCGCGGTGGATCGCGGCCAGCATCTTGTCGAGCAGCTGCCCGGCCTTGCCGACGAAGGGCAGGCCCTTGCGGTCCTCTTCGGCGCCGGGGCCTTCGCCGATCACCATCAGGCTGGCGCCGGGCGTGCCGTCATAGACGACTGTATTTTCTGAAGCGCCTTTCAACGGGCTGCCGTCGAACCCTTCAATGGCAGCTTTCAGGGCCTCGACCGAATCACAGGCGGCCGCTGCTGTCCTGGCTTCCTCGACCCAGTCAATTTTCTTGCGGCGGGGGCGACGCACAGGCGCAGCCGGTGTCGCTGATGCAGCAGGCGCAGCGCTCTCGGAAACCTTCAAATAGGCCTGCACGGCGGCGTCATCGACTTCCACGCCCATGTCGCCCCACCATTCGGTGAGGGCCTTAATTGCATCAATTGACGCAGGGGCGGGCATCTGGACGCTCTGGACCTTCCTGATAGACGCTGTAATTGCTTAATCAAATGGGCTTATGAGCGGGCACCCTATCACCCGCAAGGAGGAGAAACCAATGGCTGATGACGCTGTGCAGCGCGAGTCGATGGAATATGATCTGGTCATCGTTGGCGGTGGCCCTGCGGGTCTGTCCGCGGCAATCCGGTTCAAGCAACTGGCGGATGCCGCCGGTGAGGATCTCTCGGTCGTCGTGATCGAGAAGGGCGGCGAGATCGGCGCCCACATCCTGTCCGGTGTCGTCATGGACCCGGTCGGCCTCGACAAGCTGATCCCCGGTTGGCGCGAGCGGGATGACCGCCCGCTGAAAACCGAAGTGACCGGCGACAAGTTCAAATTCCTGGGGCCGAATGGCGAGGCCGACATTTCCTGGCTGCCTATGCCGGGCTTCATGAAGAACCACGGCAACTTCACCGGGTCGCTCGCCAATGTCGCGCGCTGGCTGGGCCAGGAAGCCGAGAATCTCGGCGTTGAAGTCTTCCCGGGTTTTGCCGCTTCCGATCTGGTGCTCGGTGAGAATGGCGAAGTGAAAGGCATCGTGGCCGGCGTCATGGGCATTGCCGCCGATGGCTCGCACAAGCCTGATTATGAGCCGGGCATGGAACTGCTCGGCAAGTACGTCCTGTTCGCAGAAGGCGCCCGCGGCTCGCTGACCAAGCAGCTGATCGCCAAATACAATCTCGACGAAGGCCGCGACCCGCAGAAATTCGGCCTTGGCCTGAAAGAGCTGTGGTCGGTCCCGGAAGAGAATTTCAATGAGGGCTATGTCCAGCACACGATGGGCTGGCCGCTCGACAACAACACCGGCGGCGGCAGCTTCCTCTACCATTTCCGCGACAATGGCGAACCATTCATCTCGGTTGGGTTCGTGGTGCACCTCAATTACGAAAACCCGTACATTTCGCCCTACCAGGAATTCCAGCGCTTCAAGCATCACCCCTGCGTGCTGCCGCATCTCGAAGGCGGCAAGCGCGTGGCCTATGGCGCGCGGGCCATCACCGAAGGCGGCTTCCAGTCCGTGCCGAAGCTGGCCTTTCCGGGCGGCGCGCTGATCGGGTGTGGCGCCGGCTTCGTCAACGTGCCGCGCATCAAGGGCAGCCACAATGCCATCCTGACCGGCATGATGGGCGCCGAAGCGGCGTTCGAGGCCATCAAGGCCGGCCGCGAGGGCGACGTGCTGACCGCTTATGAAGACGCCTACAAGGAGTCTTCGGTCTACAAGGAGCTGAAGCAGGTGCGGAACGTGAAGCCGCTCTGGTCGCGCCTCGGCACCGCCATCGGCATCCCGCTCGGCGGCCTGGAAATGTGGATTTCCAGCCTGTTCGGCGGCTTCTCCTTCTTCGGCACGCTGAAGCATGGCAAGACGGATGCGGCGGCGCTGAAGCCGGCGAAGAAGTTCAAGCCGATCGATTATCCGAAGCCGGATGGCAAGATCAGCTTCGACAAGCTGACCAATGTCTCCTTCACCAACACCTATCATGGCGAAGACCAGCCCGTTCACCTTGTCGTGAAGGACATGGCCCTGCAGAAGGCCTCCGAGCATGATGTCTATGCCGGTCCGTCGGCGCGCTATTGCCCGGCTGGCGTCTATGAATGGATCGAGGAAGGCGGGGAGCTGAAGTTCCAGATCAACTCGCAGAACTGCATTCACTGCAAGACGTGCGACATCAAGGATCCGAACCTCAACATCAACTGGACCGTGCCGGAAGGCGGCGGCGGCCCGGCCTATCCGAACATGTAAACAGGGCTTCGTCCTGTATGGTTTCCGGAAAGCGCGGCGGGGTTAACTCTGCCGCGCTTTCTCCATTTCGCGCCTTGCTCTTGCCGCATCGGACTGCTTCACTCTGCGTCAAACCGAACCCGGAGTACGCCGTCCTCATGCGCACCAGACTGTCTCTTGCCGCCTCTGTCCTGACCCTGTCCCTCACGCTCGGCGCCTGCGCGACCGAGCCAGCCTCCGCACCGGAAGACACCCCGGTCGCGGCGCCGCTTGTCGAGAGCTCGGTGCCGCTCTCTCCGGCGGCGCGCGCGACGGCTGTGATCGGTGCCAATGGCCTGCCGGTCGGCATTTCTGCCTATCCTGCGCCGCTGGATGCCGTGAAGGCCGGCGACATGGCTGCCTTCCTGCAGATGACCTCCGGCCTGTCGCAGGAAGACCGCGATGTCAGCCCGCTCTTCGATGCTTTCCTTGCGCTCGACCGGGCCGCGGACGGCGATACGATGGCGGCGCGCAACATATTGAAGACCTCCAACAGCCAGAGTGAGGAGGAGGGCGAGACCGGCTTCTACGCTTTCCTCGATGCGTGGCTGCTGGCCATGGATGGCAAGCCGGACCAAGCCATTGAGCGCCATCGCGGCGCGGCAGGGGCGATGCCGGGCCTGACGGGCGATCTGTCCCTTGCGGCCATGCTGGAAGCCCTGGACCGTCCGGAACAGGCACTCGCCGTCTATGAGTTCATGACGCCCGCCGAGATCGAAGCGCCGGAGCACCAGTTTGATCCGAAGGGCCTGCTCTACAGCCATGTCCGCACCGTGGTTTCGCGCCACGCATTGTTGCTGCAGCGCCTCGACCGGATCGAGGAGGCCAAGGCCGTCTACCAGAAACTCGCGGACGCCGAGCCGGAAGAGGCGATCAGCTATGCCGCCGCCATCGAGAGCCTCGAAACCGGCAAGAATCTGGACAATGAGGCGCTGGATGTGCGGGCCGCCTTCACCCAGTCGCTGGCGGATGTTTCGCGGGCGTTGCAGGAGCAACGCATCATCCGCACCATCATGATGGGCGGACGGATTGAAGGCTTTGACGACCAGCGTTCGGCCTTTGATCAGGTGGCCCTGCTGATCAATCCGGATGATGAGGGGCTGCGCGCCGCCGTCATCGACCAGCTGTATGAGAGCGCCCTTTATGGCGGCGTGGCGCATGTTGCCCTCAGCGCGCCGACCGAGACGGCTTCGCTGCAGATCGCCGCCGCGCAAGCGTTGATCATGTCTGGCGAGGAAGACGAGGCCCGGGCCACCGTGGCGCGGGCGCTGGAAATCACCGACGAGGATGATCGCCTGCAGACATTGTATGGCGCGCTGCAGCTGCGCACCCTGCTGAATGATGAGGAGGGCTCGGCCGAATTGGTGGACGAAGTGATCTCGCTGGCCTCAAACCAGGCAGAGCGGGCGTCGGCACATGGCCTTGCCGCAGAAATCAAGAACCAGTTCGGAGACCTTGAAGGAGCCGCCCGTCATGCCGCCAAGGCGCGCGAGTTGGATGATACGCATGACCGCCGCATGATGCTGGCCAATTCGCTGGGCAAGATCGGCGAAGTGAACCAGGCTCTGGCCATCCTTCGCACTGAATTGCTGGGGCGGCCGAATGACCCGTACACGCTGAATTCGCTCGGCTATTTCCTGATTGAATACACAGACAAGCAGGAAGAGGGTTTCAAGGTGTTGTACCGGGCCCGCGCGCTGGCGGAGCGTGATCCCTACATCACCGATTCGCTTGGCTGGGCCTATTACCGGATGGGCCATCTGAAAGACGCCCAGCGCCTGATCGAACAGTCGCGCGCCGACCTGAAGCCCCACAAGCATTGGGAAATCGAAACCCATCTGGGCGACATCTACTGGCATCAGGGCAACAAGGAAGATGCGCGTGAAGCGTGGCAGAATGCGATCGACAACCACCCGCCCGCCAAGGAAAGAGCAGAGCTGGAGGCCAAGTTGGCAAACGGCCTGACCACGCCGAAACCTGAGCGCCGGTCATTGCCCAGCGTGTCCATCGGGGATGGCGAGGTGGACCGGCAGGATATCTGACCAGATTGTCAGGCAGCTGAGACCTTTTACCCGCCTCCGACGCGCCTTACTATTGCCGGATATCAATGCGATTCCGCGATGCGAACGCTGACGGGAAAACTATGTCGAACAACATGAATCCTCACATGCAGGAACCAGAACCCAGCCGCCGGTTTCTTCCGGGCCCGCCTTGGGTCTGGGTCTGGGCGCGCCGTCTGGTCATTCTGGGCTTCGTGCTCGCAGCGCTCGGCTTTGTCGCGCTCTGGTTGTACTTTGCGGCGCTTGGCCGTCAGGTCCCGTCCATCGAGAAGCTGAAACAGTATGAGCCGCCAATCACCTCGCGCGTCCATGCGGGCGATGGAACGCTGATTGCCGAATTTGCGGACCAGCACCGCGTCTTCGTGCCGTATGAGTCGATCCCGAACCATGTTGTGTATGCCTTCGTTGCGGCCGAGGACAAAAATTTCTTCACGCATGAAGGACTGGACTACAAGGGCATCGTGCGGGGTGGGGTGAACTCCGCCAAGAACAAGATTACCGGCTCCGGTGGTCTCGAAGGCGGCTCGACGATCACCCAGCAGGTCGCCAAGAACATGCTGCTGACGCGCGACCAGAACCTGACCCGCAAGGCGAAGGAAGCCATCATCGCGCAGCGCATGGAGAAAGAGTTCACGAAAGAGGAAATCCTCGAACTCTATCTCAACGAAATCTATCTCGGCTATCGTTCCTATGGTGTCGGGTCGGCGGCGTTGAACTATTTTGACAAATCCCTGCCGGAGCTGGACCTGTCCGAGGCGGCGATCCTGGCATCGCTGGCCAAGGCCCCGTCCTCGGTGAACCCGTACAGCCGGCCCAAACGCCTGCTGCAGCGGCGCAACTACGTCCTGCGCCGCATGGTCGAGGATGGCTATATCGAGCGCGAAGCTGCGGAAGAGGCGATGACCAAGCCGCTGACAACCACCCGCCGCCTGAAGGGCCCGGAATATGCTGCCGCGACCTATTTCGTGCAGGAGTTGCGCCGCGACCTGATCAAATCCTATGGCGAAGATACGTTGCAGCAGGGCGGCCTGTCCATTCGATCGACCATCGACACCAAGCTGCAGCTGGCCGCTCAGGACGCTCTGCAAAATGGTCTCATCACCTATGATCGCCGGCACGGCTGGCGCGGGCCGGTGACAACGCTCGATCCGAAATCAGACGACATTCTCGAACAGCTGGACGGTGTGAAACTGCCCGGTGGGTACGGCACATGGGAAGCGGCGCTCGTGACAAAGATCGGATCGAAGGGGGCTGAACTCCTGCTGACCGATGGCGCGACAATTCCGCTGCCTGCCGAGGAAGTCGAATGGGCTGCCAAGTACAAGCCAGCCGAGGGCAAGGGCGGCCTGAATGTCGGGGATGTGGTCTTGGCCGAGTTGAAGCGCAAAGTTCTGAATGCGGAGGAGACCGCTGCGCCTGCAGAGATGGAACTGGACCCGGATGGCGACGAGATCGACCAGCCGGACCCTGAACCGATGATGATCCCTGTCGGCAATGCCATCCTGCGCCAGGTGCCGGAAGTGGATGGCTCGCTCGTGGCTCTCGACCCCCATACGGGCCGGATCCTGGCCATGCAGGGCGGCTATTCCTTCTTCAAGTCCAGCTATAATCGCGTCACCCAGTCGAAGCGCCAGCCGGGCTCCAGCTTCAAGCCGTTTGTCTATGCGGCCGCGCTGGAAAAAGGCTACACGCCGGCAAGCCGGATGCTGGATGCGCCTTTCGTGGCATTTGATGTGTCTACGGATGATTACTGGCGCCCATCCAACTATACCGAAGGCCGTACCTACGGCATGGTCACACTACGCATCGCGCTGGAGAAATCCCTGAACCTCGTCACCGCACGTGTGGCGCAGGACATCGGCATGGAGGCCGTATCCGACCTGGCCGAGCGTATGGGCGTCTATGAAGACCTGCCGCCTTATCCGGCCATGTCGCTGGGCGCAGGCGATACGTATCTGATTGACCTGGCGCGCGGTTATGCCGGCTTCGTCAATGGCGGCCGGATCATCAACCCGACCTTGCTGGACCGTGTGCAGGACCGTCATGGCCGCACCCTGTTCCGGCATGATGAGCGCCCGTGCGAGGATTGCCATCTCGAAGAGTGGAACGGCGAAGAGCCACCACAACTCGACGAAGTCGGCGAGCAGGTGCTCGACCCGATCATTGCCTATCAGGTGACCCATATGCTGGAAGGCGTGGTGGAGCGCGGCACCGGCCGCCGGGCATTGCGCGTCGGCAAGCCGCTGGCTGGAAAAACCGGAACGACCGACGATTATCGCGACGCCGTCTTCATGGGCTATTCCCCAGACCTCGTCGTGGGTGTGCGGGTCGGCTTCGATGATAACCGGTCGCTCGGCGAAGGCGAGGCAGGCGGCTCGGTCGCCGCGCCGATCTTCACCGAATTCATGGAAAAGGCGCTGGAAGACGAGCCTGCCATTCCGTTTCGGATTCCCCCCGGCGTGCGCCTCGTGAAAATCGATGCGCGCAATGGCGAACTGCCCGGACCGGATACGGCGGTCATCATCGACGAGGCCTTCCGCCCCGGCACCGAGCCCGGCATGAGCGCTTTCCGCGACACCAGCGACTGCCTCTCCATTTCGGGCAATTGCGGTGCGGGCAGCGGCAATGGCGGGGGCTATGGCGGGTTTGACCCCGAACGCGATGCGGGAATCGTGGACGAAAATCCCAATCCATTCCCCGGTCAGCCGCAACCGGCCCCGGAAGCGCCGGTCGACGACAATCTCGGCGACATTTACTGACCAAACGGATTTTGACGCAGGGAGGCGGGCGCGCTATGCCCCGCCTCTCTGAATTTTACCGACCTATACAAGATAGAGGCTGATCCCATGTCCGCAGAAATCAAATCGCTTACAGACCAGATCCGCCAGTCCGCCGATTTGCTACGGAGGCGTCTTTGACTGGGATACTGCCACCAAACGCCTCGATGAGCTGACGGCGCTCTCCGAACGCCCGGATTTCTGGGACGACCCGCAGGCTGCCCAGGCCATGATGCGCGAGCGCCAGCGCCTTGCCGACGGAATCGAAACCGTCGAAGCCCTGCAGCGCGAAGCCAATGATGCCGAGGAATTGCTCGAACTCGCCGAAGGCGATGACGACATGATCGCAGACATCGAGACCAATCTGAAAAAGGCTGCCGCGCGCGCAGAGAAGGCCGAACTGGCCGCACTGCTGTCCGGTGAGGCCGACGCCAATGACTGCTTCATCCAGATCAATGCGGGCGAAGGCGGCACGGAAAGCCAGGACTGGGCCAATATCCTGCGCCGCATGTATGTCCGCTGGGCCGAGGCCCACGAGATGAAGGTCGAGGAGATGGACGAGCGCGAGGGCGAAGAGGCGGGCATCAAATCCGCCACGCTCCAGATCAAGGGCGATAATGCCTATGGCTGGCTGAAGTCCGAGACGGGCGTTCACCGGCTTGTGCGGATTTCCCCCTTCGACAGCTCCGCGCGTCGCCATACGAGCTTCGCGTCGGTCGCCGTCACGCCTGTGATCGACGACAATATCGAGATCGAGATCAATCCGTCGGATGTGCGCACCGATACGTATCGCGCGTCCGGTGCCGGCGGCCAGCACGTCAACCGGACCGATTCGGCGGTCCGCCTGACGCACGAGCCAACAGGTATTGTGGTCCAATGCCAGAATGACCGCTCACAGCACCGCAACCGGGACCAGGCCTGGCAGATGCTGCGTTCCAAGCTCTATGAGCTGGAGCTACAGACCCGCCGTTCAGTCGCCGATGCGCAATATGCCGAAAAGAGCGCCATCGGATTCGGCCATCAGATCCGCTCCTACGTCCTGCAGCCCTACCAGATGGTGAAGGACCTCCGCACCGAAGTGGAGACGTCGGACACGTCCGGGGTTCTGGACGGGGATATCGACCTCTTCCTGTCGGCGGCGCTCGCCGCATCTGTGGGCAAGGGCGAGGACGAAGAGGCCTAGACCTTCAGCGCAACCAAACGGCACCTTGCACGTTCGTCCTGAATGGACGATCTGCTGACGCTTTCCTTCGACAGCGATGTGCCCTTGGGCGTGATGGCTACGCGGCTGCTGGCCGCGTGTGTGGCAGGCCTGATCGTCGGGTTCGAACGCGAGGTTCGCGACCGGCCGGCCGGCTTGCGGACGCATATGCTGACCGCGCTCGCCTCGTCCGTGTTCATGTCGATTGCCATTGAGATGATTCATTCCTTTGGCGGGGATGACGATATCACCCAGCTGGACCCAACGCGCGTCGTACAAGCCGTGACGGCGGGGGTCGCCTTCCTTGCGGCAGGCACCATCATTCATGGCCGTGGGTCCGTACGCGGATTGACGACCGGCGCGAGTATCTGGCTCGCAGGCGCGATTGGCCTTGCCTGCGGGGCGGGCTATCTCCGGCTCGCTTTTCTTGCTGTGCTGCTGTCGGTCCTCATCCTGTTGCCGATCCGGATTTTGGAAACCCATTTGTTCGGAAAATCCCCAATTGGAAAGAGAGACGAGCATGGGGACAGCTAATCCCGCCCTATGGGAATACCGGATCTGGCCGGAGGCAGGCGAGGCGATTGCGCAACGGCTGCAGGTCGCGCTGGATTTCACCGCCGAGCCGCCACGCACCGACATCTATTTCCGTGTGCCATCCCGCGCGCCAGCCCAAGCCAAATTGCGGGGCGGGGCGCAGTTCGGCATCAAGGAATTGCTGACCCGTGACGGCGGACTCGAGCACTGGCGACCGGTCGTCGCCTCCCGCTTTCCGTTGGACGATGAAGACCGGGCGACGTTGGCGCGTCTCTTTCCCACCATTCCCACAGCGCTGACCAGTCTTTCCGGGCTACGTGAGGCGTTGCTCGCGGAAGGAGATGAGGTCGTGGTCGACAAGCGACGCCACCTCGCTACCGATCCGGGCGGCTTGCGCGCGGAGATCGCGACGACGTCCCTGGACGGACAGCAATATTCGACGCTGTGTCTGGAACATGAGAACCCCGCTGAACTTACCCGGCAAGTGGACCGGTTCGGTTTCGGGGATTGGCCGAATGTCAGCTATCCGGACTGGATCACGCGAAACGCCTGACGCGAAAAAAAGCCCGCCCCGAATAATCTCCGGGGCGGGCGAAATGTTCATTTGAAATCAGACTACAGAACGTCCAGCATCTCGGCGACGAGCGGGTGACGGACGACATCCTTGCCTTCTAGGCGGATGATAGAGGCGCCGCCGAGTTTTTCGAGCCGTTCGGCGGCGGTGGAGAGACCAGAGAATTCCGGCAGCAAATCCGACTGTGCCGGGTCGCCTGTAATCACCATGGTCGAGTGCCAGCCAAGCCGGGTGAGCAGCATCTTGAGCTGGGTGTAGGTACAGTTCTGCGCTTCGTCGATGACGATGAAGGCATTGTTCAGGGTGCGCCCCCGCATGAAGCCGATCGGGGCAATCTCGATGACCCCTTCGGCCAGCATGTGTTTGAGCTGTCCGGGCGAGAGCCGGTCGGACAGGGCGTCATAGAGTGGTCGCAGGTAGGGGGCGAGCTTGTCTTCCATGGCGCCGGGCAGGAAGCCGATCTGTTCGCCGGCCTCGACGGCCGGGCGGGACAGGATGATCCGGGCGACTTTGCCCTTCTGCAGCGCCTCGACTGCCTTGCAAACGGCGAGATAGGTCTTGCCGGTGCCCGCCGGTCCGAGCGCGGCGACGAGCGCGTGATCGTCCATCGCCTTCATAAGCTGGGCCTGGTTTTCCGTGCGGGGCTTGACGGTTTTCTGGTAGCGCTGGGTGCGGCCCCCCTCCGCGCGTTGATGATCTTGCCGGGGGTCGGCATCGTCCGGGTGCCAGCCCCGGCCGCCTTCTATGGCTTGCAGCTTCGGGCCCTTGCCGCGGGCTCCCTCCTCGAACCAGGTGTTCAGGTTCACTTCTGAACCTTGCTTCATCCGTTTTGCTGCATTGCGTTTACCCATGGAAGGTCTCCTTGGTTGCGGGCAAGAAAAAAGCCACCGGCGGAATCGCGCGATGGCTTGGCGGAAACTGGGAGGAAGAAAGGGCCGTCCGCCCCGTGGGCGGTCTGGCCAAGTCCCGGAAGGTCTCTCCGGGTGGCGGGGTGTGACAGGGTCTTGTGATGACCGTCTCCAACTCCGAATCTGTTGATGATTAGAGTGTACCAAGGTTATCAAACGATGAACAATAATTCCGCGAGCGAAATGAGGAGACGCAGAACCCATGGCCATTTACGAGATTGACGGAACAAGACCGACCCTGCCGGACAGCGGCAATTACTGGGTGGCCGACAATGCGCAGGTCATGGGCAATGTGATCCTGAAGGAAAATGCCTCGATCTGGTATGGCGCGGTGCTGCGCGGCGATAATGACCCGATCACGATTGGCGAGAATTCCAATATCCAGGACGGCAGCGTGCTTCACACTGATGTCGGGTCTCCGCTGACCATTGGCCGGGATGTCACGGTCGGTCATATGGTGATGCTGCACGGCTGTACGATTGGCGAAGAGACGTTGATCGGGATCGGCTCAACCATTCTCAACAATGCGAAGATCGGCAAGAATTGTATTATCGGGGCGCACACCCTGATTCCCGAAGGCAAGGTGATCCCCGACAATTCCCTTGTCATGGGCGCGCCTGGCAAGGTGGTGAAGGAAATCTCCGACCACCAGGCCCAGGTAATCAGGATGTCAGCCGTGCATTATGTGGAAAACTGGAAACGCCATCGAAACAGCGTGAAACGGATCGACTAGACGTCGTCCTCGTCCGGGCGCAGGAAGTTCACCGCGAACTCATTCTCGCCGGAGCGTACGACGCGGCCCCGCAGGTTTCCGGCCGTCACCACTTCGCCGATTGGCGGCGGCTGGAACTGGCCATTGGTCTCGAAGCTGGCGCCGGTCAGTGAGATGTCGACCACAGTGCACGGAATCTGGAGGCCGTCCTTGCGACCGATAAAGGCCGGGCCGCCGGTCGGGAAGCGGGCTGCAGCGCGCTGTTCCGGAACTTCGATAAGACCCTTGTTGATCAGCCAGCTCAGGCGATCCGCCAGTTTCTTGCGCTTGTGCGGTACGACATTGAATTCAACCGCAAAACCGTCTTTCGAGGTGCGCACGACGGTGCCGGCCACACGGCCGAGATCATCGAAATAGCAAATCACGTTCGCGCCGGCTTCCGGCACGGTCGCAGCGCGCAGATAGGCGCCGGAACAGGACAGGTTCTCGGTAACGAGCTGATGGTCTTCGCTGGCTTCATCCAGGAAGCAGCCTTCCAGTTCGAGATCGACTCGCTGGTATTTGCGGCGATCCTGCTCGGTTTCTATGACCGGGCGGAACTGCGGCACAGACAAATCTATTGCAGACATATGAAATCTCCTGAAGCCCTTGGGGCAACCTGTCTGTTCAACTCCATCAAGCCTTTACTTACGCTAGTTTCGTTCACAAACTGTTGCTGGAAAGGGAAGGAATTGTTCTGTTCCTTCACCATAAGGTTTAACGGGAGGAGCTCCGGCGGTGGAGACATACGACTATATAATCGTGGGTGCGGGCAGTGCAGGCTGTGCCTTGGCTAACAGGTTGAGTGAAGATCCGCGTATCAAGGTCTGCCTGGTGGAGGCCGGAAAGAAAGACAATTCCCTGATGGTAAGAATGCCCGCAGGGGTGGGAAGCCTAATCAAGGCCGAAGGCGCCTATAATTGGGGATTCTGGACCGAACCGCAGAAGCACATGAACGGCCGCAAGCTGTGGTGGCCGCGCGGCAAGGGGTGGGGCGGATCCTCCTCGATCAATGGCATGATCTATATACGCGGCCACGCACGCGATTATGACCAATGGGCCCAGATGGGCCTGCGTGGCTGGAGCTTTGCGGATGTGTTGCCGTATTTCCGGCGCTCGGAAGGTTATGAAGGCGGCGATACGGCGTATCATGGCGGCACCGGCCCGCTGAAAGTGTCCGAAAGCCCGCTCTCCTCGCCGATCTACCGGGCCTTCTTGCAGGCGGGCGAACAGGCTGGCTATGCCAGCACGAAGGATTTCAATGGCGCTGAGCAGGAAGGTTTCGGGCGTTACCAGCGCACCATCCACAAGGGCGAGCGCTGGAGTGCCTCCTATGGTTACCTCCGGCCCATCGTAGGTGTGCGCGACAACCTCACCGTGATCTCGACCGGGCTGGTGACCCGCATCCTGATGGAGAAGGGCCGGGCGACCGGCGTCGAAGTGGTTGAAGGCAAAGGCCAGCTGGCGCAGGAAATCCATGCGTCGAGCGAAGTCATTGTCTGTGCCGGGGCGGTCCAGTCCCCGCAATTGCTGCAGCTCTCAGGTATCGGTAATCCGGATCACCTTGGGCGCTTCGACATCAAGACACAGGTAAAGTCCCCGAATGTCGGCCAGAATCTGCAAGATCATCTGGACCTGACCGTCATACACGAGATGACCCAGCCGATTTCCGCCTATTCGATGCAGAAGGGACTCAAGAAGCTGGGCGTGGGCCTCCAATACCTGTTGAACCAGACCGGCGCCGGAGCGGACAATCACCTGCAGGCAGGGGCCTTCCTGAAATCCCGCGAGGGACTGGAAATGCCGGATCTCCAGCTTCACTTCGTCAATGCGATCATGATGGACCATGCCAAGCATGAGGCCAACAAGGATGGCTACACCGTCCATGCCTGCCAGCTGCGGCCGGAAAGCCGGGGCACGGTCTGTCTCGCCTCGGCCGATCCGTTCGCGCATCCGGCCATTGATCCGAACTATCTGGAGGCCGAGGAAGACCGGCGCGCCATGCGCGAAGCCGTGAAGATGCTGCGGGATCTGTGCTCGCAGAATGCGCTGAAGCCGTTCACGGGTGCCGAGATGATGCCGGGCGAGAGCGTGAAAACGGATGAGGACATCGACGCCTTTATCCGGCGTACGGGCGAAACGATCTATCATCCGGTCGGGACTGTCGCGATGGGGGCGGGCGATGACAGCCCGGTCGATGGAGAGCTGCGTGTGCGCGGGGTCGAGGGGCTGCGGGTCGTGGACGCTTCAGTGATCCCGACGCTGATCGGGGGCAACACGAATGCGCCGACAATCATGATTGCGGAGAAGGCTGCCGACATGATTCTCGGCAAGTCTCCGTTGGCGGCGGAGGAGCCGGACACCGTGGCGGCCTGATCCGCCAGGATCAGTTTGCGTTACTTGCAACCAGTTTGAGGGCCGGTTCGACGCGGCGCGTGTCCGGGGGAACCAGCATGGCGACCCGGTGGCGCCAGATCGGCCGGCCTTTCAGCATGGGCACGCCGCCCAGCGTCTGGTAGAGACCCAGGAAGCGTGTGCTCGATCCGCCAACGGAGGACTGGGCAAGGGGCATCAGGGTGACTTCGACCTCGACTCGCTGGCCGGTCAGCGTTTCGCCGCGACCGCGGATCACACCCGGCGCGCCATCGGCCCGGACCGCATCCAGCAGTCCCGAGACCATGGAGCGGTCTGGCCCGGTCCACAGGTTGAGGAAGTCATGATTGGGCAAGGTCCGTCCCAGCAGCTGGGACACGCCGTCACCGGCGGTGCGGAAAATCCATGCGCCGTCATCAGTTGACTGGATCATGAAGATGTTCGTGATCAGGTCCGGATGGTCGTTCGCGCGTGGCGTATGGTCTTCCTGAGAGGCCGGATCGACATTCATGCGCTTCCAGGCCTCAAGCATGATACGTGTGTTCGGGTGAATAGACCGGTCGTGCATGACGGGCGTTGGCTCCATTATAATTATCAAGACCCCCGGGGCCTGCTCCGGAGACGAGTTCCGCAATATCTGTTCCAGTTCCGCTTTCCCGCCGGGGGGGAAATTTACTGGGTTCGCCTGCGGGATTTTCCCCATTCAGGGGTTTTGGAAGGGAATGACGGACGGATTTGCCGGGCAGGCAAAGTGCGCGTGTCATCTCGGTACAATGCTGGCCGGCACGACGAATCAGGCCGACGGTCAAATTGTCGATGACCTGTGCAGGGGGCGGCATTCCCATGCCCTGGAACCCGCAAATATCGGTGCCCTACAGCTGTGAAACCACGGCGTATGAGGATTCTTAACTATTACTCATGGTCATGTCTTGTCATGACTCGCCATCTGTCTAAGCCTTTGGACATGGCACCCGTTGCCGTTGAATTCCTCCCACCTACAAAACTCAAAACTTGCTCAAAGGGACCCTCTCGTGAAATTCAGAAAATCCAGTGTTCTTGAAATGACTCATTTCAAGTCGGCGCTCTATCTTGGCGCTGGACTTGCCGCATTCGCGACCCTCTCCATGCCTGCCCATGCGCAGGACTCCAATGAAGATGAGAGCCGCACGCTGCAGACCGTGACCATTACCGCCACCAAGCGCGAACAAACCCTGCAGGATGTTCCAGTCGCTGTATCCGTGGTGGATGAGAGCGTCATCGAAAAGGCTGGAATAGTGGATCTGGGAGACCTGCAATCCGTCGTGCCGTCGCTGCGTGTCAGCCAGCAGCAATCCTCGTCCAACACAAATTTCATCATCCGGGGCTTCGGCAATGGCGCCAACAATGCCGGCATCGAGCCGTCGGTCGGCGTGTTCGTGGACGGCGTCTATCGCTCGCGCTCGACCTCGCAGATTTCCGATCTGCCAAACCTGCAGCGTGTAGAAGTCCTGCGCGGGCCGCAATCGACCCTGTTCGGCAAGAACGCATCCGCCGGGGTGATCTCGATCGTGACGCAGAAGCCGCAATTCGAATTGGGCGGAAGTGTCGAAGGCACTGTCAGCAATTATAATGGCTATCGTGCCAGTGGGATCGTGACGGGGCCTATCTCCGAGACTCTCGCTTACAGCCTGAGCGCCAATTTCAACAAGCGCGACGGCTATGTCGAAGACCTCGGCGACGGGGCGGATACCAATGAGCGCAATCGCTGGGGCCTGCGCGGCGACCTGCTGTTTGAACCGACCGACAACATGTCCTTCCGCCTGATCGCGGACTATGACGAGATCGACGAGATTTGCTGTGCAGCCGCGAACGTCATCAACGGCCCGACCGGCGCGGCCATCCTGGCTCTGGGCGGAAATCTCGTTGCAGAGGATCCATTCTCTTATGAAGTGGCCTACAATTTCGGGTCCGAGAACCTCATCAAGAATGGTGGCCTGTCGCTGCAGGGCGATTTTGATCTCGGCGCCTTCACGCTGACCAGCATCACTTCCTACCGCACGTCTGATCTCAGCACGAATCAGGACTCCGACTTCACCAGCGCCGACCTTCTCGGTCGCAAGTCAGATGATGTGGAGATTGAAACCTTCACCCAGGAAGTGCGCCTGACCTCGAATGGCACCGGTCCGCTGAGCTGGATGGTGGGTGGTTTCTATTTTGATGAAACCGTCGATATCGAGAACCAGCTTCTCTATGGCGATGACATCCGCGGCTATATCGACATCCTGTCGTCCGGCCTGTTGACCTCGCTGGAACCGGTCATCTTCGGCGTGGCGCCTGGCACCTTCTTCCAGCCGGGGCAGGGCTTCACCGAATTCTACGGCCAGGACGATACGTCCGCTTCACTGTTCGGTACGGTTGACTATGACGTCACCGACCGCCTGACCGCGACGTTCGGCCTGAACTATACGCAGGTGAACAAGAACGCCTACTCGAATGCCGTGTCGACCGATATGTTCGCTGCGGTTGACCTGAATGCGGCTGCGCCGTTCATCACGCAGGCGACTGCCGGTGGCCTTCTGCTGCAAGCTGGCGTCAATCCGACGGATCCGGCAGCTGTTGGCGCGTTCGCCGCGGCCTATCCGACCGAGTTTGCGACCATCCAGGCAACGGCTGCTGGCGCGCCGGGCGCCCTGCAACAGCTGCAGTTCCTGCCACCGTTCCTGAACTTCCCGAACGCCGTGGAAATGGGTTCGACGGATGACGAAGATACGTCGGTCACCTTCCGCCTGGCCTATGACGTCACGGATGCGGTAAATGTGTACGGCTCCTACGCGACAGGCTTCAAGGCCTCGTCCTGGAACCTGTCCCGCGACAGCCGCCCGACCCCGTCCGACTATGCGCTGCTGGCGCAGGGCGGCCTCCTGTTGCCGAACCTGACCACGGGCACACGCTTTGCCGGGCCTGAGGAATCGAAAGTGTACGAGCTGGGGGTCAAAGGTGCGTATGCAGACTTTGCCTTTAACGTGGCTATTTTCGACCAGACCATCGAGGGCTTCCAGTCCAACGTGTTCACGGGCACGGGCTTTGCGCTGGCGAATGCCGGTGAGCAATCCACCCAGGGGCTCGAACTCGACGCGCAGTGGAATGCGACCGACAACCTCCTGCTCAGCTTTGCCGGAACCTTCCTGGACCCGGTCTATGACAGCTTCGAGGAATCGGCGAGCGGCGACATTTCCGGCCAGAAGCCTTACGGCGTCCCGGAAGTTTCGACCTCAACGTCTGCGACCTACACGTTCGACGTGAAGACGTATGACGCCTTCCTGCGGGCCGACTGGCAATATGAAGGCCCGAGCGACTATTTCGACGAACCCGCCAACCAGGCGCTGATCGGCGAACAGAAGGAAGTCAGCACGGTCAACGCCTCGGCTGGCCTGACCACCGAATCCGGTCTGAGCTTTACGCTCTGGGGACGGAACATCTTCAATGATGAGTATATCACGGTGGCCTTCCCGGCTGTGGCGCAGGCCGGATCGATCTCCGGCTATCCGAACCAGCCGGCGACCTATGGCCTGACGGTGCGCAAGTCCTTCTAGAGGATTGGTCTCAAAACACATGGAAAGCCCCGTCGCTTGCGGCGGGGCTTTTTCTATTCCGGTCGGTAGGCGGCCAGGGAGACGACGGCCAGTACTAGACACGCTATCTCGAAGCCGGCGAACATCAGGAAACTGGTCGTCGGCGCATCGCCTGCGATGAGGCCGACAATTCTCGCGAACACGTATCCCCCCATATATGTCGTGATGAACCAGAGGGCGGGGCGAACCATGCGGGGGCGAAAGACGCCTGCCGTGGCCAGCAAGCCTGCGCCAAGGCTCACGCCGCCATAGATGCCCCGAGCCTCGTAGATGCCGTTCGGGCCGCCCAGCTCCACCCCCATGGACGCACTCATCGCTACGGGACTGAGTAGGGACCAGATTCCAAAGACCATAAATGTAAGCGCAAGGATGCTGAGAAAGATGCGAATGAACATGTTGCGGAAACTAGGGCGAACGGCTCTGGCGTAAAGCCCGGCGATTCGCCGGGCGGCGGGCCACCTTTATGCCGTATCCGGGGTGGAATTCGTGCCCCAACTCCCATCTGATAAGAGCGAGACGTTTCAGGAGACCGCCCATGCGCCAATCACGGCGATCGCCCCCCATCATCAACGCGCCCCCCTTTGTCACCGCGGTCGCGCTGGCCATTGTGGCGGCTCATGGACTCAGACTTGTTGCTGGATCGTCACTGGACCTGTTCTTTGTGGACATAGGGGCCGTGTTTCCGGACCGATTCTGGGGCTGGATCAGCGGGGAACCCGTGACCGGGGGGTATGCACCCTACGGGAACGCACTGGAGGCCCTGATTCCGATGGCCGGAACGGCGCTGGTTCATGGCAGCTGGTCCCACGTCCTGATGAACACCATCATGCTGATTGCGGTCGGCAAGCCGGTCTATGCGGTGATGGAGCGAATCATGGGCTCGCGTCTCGGCGTCAATCTGGCCTTTCTTGGCCTGTTCGTGGCGAGTGTGGTCGGTGGATCCGTGGCGCATCTGCTGGCGCACTATCCGGACGGGCCGCCGGCGATTGGCGCATCGGGAGGGGTGTCGGGCCTGATCGCGGGTGCGCTGATGGTCCAGAATGGCCTGCCGGCGCGTCTGTTTAACCGGCAATTCCTGACGACCAGCGCCGTCTTCTTTGTAGGCAACCTGATTCTTGCGTTCCTGGGGCCCTCATTGTTCGGATCCGAGATTGCCTGGCAGGCACATATAGGTGGCTATGTCGCCGGCGCCTTGCTGTTCCGGTTTCTCGCCCGCGACCTTGGCCGGACGGAATTCCGCATCTGATCGCCTCGAATCCAGAATTATGCTAGGCTTCCCTGAAACAAGGCACCCAAAGGGGCCAGACAAACAGGGAGGCATTGGATGACCATAGACCAAATTCTGAAGGACAAGGGTTTCGCCATCATTTCGGTTAAGGCCGGAGAAACCTTGGCGGCAGCTGCGCAGACGCTGGATGGCAAGCGAATCGGCGCGGTGGTGGCCCTGGATGACGATGGCGGCATCATCGGCGTGCTCTCAGAGCGGGATATTGTCCGCCATGTGGCGCGTCAGGGCGCCGTGGCCCTGAACCTGAATGTCGGCGATGCGATGACGCGCGACGTCATCAAGGTCGAATCGACCACCAAGATCGATGACGCGCTCCAGCTTATGACCGATCGTCGGATTCGCCACTTGCCCGTGATGAGCAACGGCAAGCTGGTTGGAGTCATCTCGATCGGGGATCTGGTGAAGTGGAAGATCGCCGAGACGGAAGCCGAGGCAGAAGCGATGAAATCGTACCTGTCGGCGCAGTATTAAGCGCAGCCCCCGTATTCATTGGGCTTTTGCGATTCGTCGACTGGAAGCCGCGACAGGGTTCGGGATTATTCCTGCAGTTTTGTGATGAAATCCTGCATTAGGGGGTTGCCGCAACCGGGGGGCGGGGGTACATCGCCACCTCCGCTGACGAGGCCTTCGGGTTTCAGATGCGGGGCCCGGTAACGGCGCACCTGATTGGTTCGGAAGTTTTCTAATCTTCCCCAGACAGAGCTCGATATCGGTTCCCTGAAATCGCTCGGATCTGCGAGCCGGACATGTTCGGCCAACGGGATCTTTTGCGCTGTAAACATAGCAGGATGGGTGGTTAAACATTCTACTGCACACGGCGCAGAAAAGGGTGTTGACGGGAAGAACGGCGGTCCATATAAGCCGCCACTCGCTGACGAGTTCTTCGGATCTCTGAGGCGGCCCGGCACCGGGTTCTCTGAATGGCTTGGAAGTTTCTATTCTTCCTCAGTCAGAGCGTCGATGTCGGTTCCTCGAAACGCTCGAATTTGCGGGCCGGATGATTTCGGCAGGCTGGTTCATTTGCGCCAAAATTGAAGCGGAAACGGTGCCTGGCACCTAACTGCAGAAGAGGCGGAAAAGAGTGTTGACGGGAAGAAGGGCGGTCCATATAAGCCGCCTCTTCCGCAGACGACGCCCTCGGGCATCTGAAGCGGGCCCGCTGAAAAGCTCACCTGGTTGGTGAAAAAGTTCTTGAACTTTTCGTCGAACAGGGGCTATATATGCGGTTCCTCGAAACGCTCGAATTTGCGAGCCGGATCTTTTCGGCAAGTGGTTCTTTTGCGCTAAAATTGATGCGGAGACGGTGGTCAAACACTCAACTGCAGAAGGCGCGAAAAAGAGTGTTGACGGGCTAAGCGGCGGCCCATATAAGCCGCCTCTTCCGGACGGGCCCACGGGCTTCTGATGGAGACCTTCGGAGCTTCGGTTCCAGCTGTTTGACATCGTAAGAGATTAGGAAGAGAAACGCAGGCGGCGTGATGGCTTGCGGACACGGGCTTCGGCCACGGTCCAAACGATCACGACGGATGCGTTTCTTAAGAGAAAATTCTTTTTTCCATCGATCAGGTTTCGGCCTGGTCTTTGTGACTAAGGGTTTCTCGTCAAAGAACGCAATACTTGATGCTTAACAGCTAAAGTAGCCGTCCATATTCCAATGGATGGTTTCGTCAGATCAACTCAACTTGAGAGTTTGATTCTGGCTCAGAACGAACGCTGGCGGCAGGCTTAACACATGCAAGTCGAACGATATAGTGGCAGACGGGTGAGTAACGCGTGGGAACGTACCTTTCACTACGGAATAGCTCTTGGAAACGAGTGGTAATACCGTATACGCCCTTCGGGGGAAAGATTTATCGGTGAAAGATCGGCCCGCGTTAGATTAGCTAGTTGGTAGGGTAATGGCCTACCAAGGCGACGATCTATAGCTGGTCTGAGAGGATGATCAGCCACACTGGGACTGAGACACGGCCCAGACTCCTACGGGAGGCAGCAGTGGGGAATATTGCACAATGGACGCAAGTCTGATGCAGCAATGCCGCGTGTGTGAAGAAGGCCTTAGGGTTGTAAAGCACTTTCAGTAGGGAGGAAAAGTTCAAGGTTAATAACCTTGGGCCCTGACGTTACCTACAGAAGAAGCACCGGCTAACTCCGTGCCAGCAGCCGCGGTAATACGGAGGGTGCAAGCGTT